>CANKJK010000038.1 GCA_947482665.1 Acidobacteriota bacterium | reverse complement strand
TACCCCGACGTGCCATTTGACTGGCGCGAACTGGTGGCACACCAGCAGGTGGTGGAGATGGCGGAACCCTTCCGGCCGCGCCGTCGGCGGAAGGCGCCGGACGAGGCGCCGGACGAGGCGCAGGACGAGGCTCCTGAGCAGATGCCGGACGAGGCGGTAGCCGCGCTCGTGCCTGATGCTGACGAGTCCACCACCGAGGACGAGGAGCCGTCTGCCACGACCGGCGAGCGGTCGCAGGCCGTGCCGGCGGCCATCGGCGGGTCGACCCCGGAAGAGCAGATCGCGTGGCTGGTGGAATGGCACCCGAAGGTTCGAGACCTCATTCCGCAGCGATTCCATGACGAAGTCCGCCGTCAGGCGCTGGGTGCGCTGGCTGCCCGTCTGGATCCGTCGGGCTGGGCGGATGACGCGTCCCGGGCTGAGGGACTGCGGGACGCGGCCGAGTCCTGGGGCCGGCTGGCCCGTGTCTTCAGTCGCCGGCGTCGGCGGGGTCGGCGCAGACCAGGCGGCGGGCGCCCGGCCGGTCAGGGTGGCGCCGGAGAAGGCGGCGCCGGCCAGGAGCCGGCCTAAACGCGCAGATAGCGGGCCTCGATGGCCAGGACCTTGTCGAGGCGCCGCTGATGCCGCGGTTCCCCTGTGAACCGCGCACCGACGAACGCGTCGGCCAGTTCCTGCGCGACGTTGAGTCCGACGACCCGGCCTCCGATGCACAGCACGTTCAGATCGTCATGCTCGACGGCCTGGTGCGCGGTGTAGCAGTCATGGCAGACCGCGGCCCGAATCCCGGGAATCTTATTGGCGGCGATGGAGACGCCGGCCCCACTGCCGCAGACGATGATCGCGCGATCCGCGCGGCCATCCAGCACGGCTCCGGCGGCCGCCTCGGCGCAATCCGGATAGTCGACCGCGTCGGTCGAATGGGCGCCGAGGTCGAGCACCTCGTGGCCCCGGGACCGCAGATAACTGACCAGTTCCTGCTTGGTGGGGAAGCCCGCGTGGTCGGAGGCCAAGGCTAGTTGCATGCGTCGCAGCTCATTCTGGCCCGCAGTATAGCCCCTGCTATACTGCGCGCCATGAGCATCGCCCGGAAATGGAGCGCGGCAGTCGCGGTGACCCTGCTCTGCGGTGCCGCCCTTGTGGCCCAGCAGCCGTCCAAGAAGCCGGAAGGCATCGTGACCCCGCAGGGGCAGTCGACGTTCCGCGCCGCCGTCAATCTGGTCACAACGGATGTCATCGTGCGGGATGGCCGCGGGCAGTTCGTGGCTGATCTGAAGACCGGCGACTTCGAGGTACTCGAGGACGGGAAGAAGCAGGACATCGCCTCACTGGTCCTGATTCACGGTGGCCGCGCGTTCAACGTGCAGGCCCCGCCGCCTCCGCCGGTGCAGGAGGGGATCATCCTGCCAGCGTCGCGTCCCACGAGCGATGCGGCCGGCCGCATCTTCATCTTCTTCATTGACGACCTGCACCTGACCTTCAGGGACACGGCCCGGACGCGCGAACTCTTCAAGAAGATGGCCAAGAACCTGGTCCACGATGGCGACATGTTCGGCATCGTGACGACGGGGCCCTCATCAATGTCGATCCAGCTGACCTACGACAAGAAGGTGCTGGAAGAGGCCATCAGCCGTATTACCGGCGACGGCTTGAAGCCGAGCGAGATCCTTAATCAGGCCAAGGGCCAGAACGGTCCGATGGAACTCCGGTACCGCGCCCATGTCGCGTTCTCCACAGCCTACGAGCTGATCAAGAACATGGAGAAGGTGCACAACCGCCGGAAGGCCATCATCTACGTCAGCAGCGGCTACGACTTCAACCCCTTCGAAACCTCGCGGTTGAAGCAGGAGCAGGAGCGCTACGGCGGCTCGGGCGATGGCAGCAGCGACACCAATAGCACCCACCTCAATCCCTTCGCCGGCAACACCCAGCGCGATGGCAATTCCGGCGCGCAGTTCGCCGACACAGACCTGGCCGTCGAGCTTTCGGAGCTGGCGCGCGCGGCCAATCGGGCGAACGCGAGCTTCTACACGATCGATCCTCGCGGCCTGGTGGCGGGGCAGGATCTGGATGAAGAGGTTGAGCCGGCCGACTGGGACACCTACGTGCGCAAGACGCAACAGAGCTTGCGGACGCTCTCTGAACTGACGGGGGGACTGGCCGTCGTCAACCAGAATGACTTCGACAAGGCGCTGAAGCGCATCGACGCAGAGACCAGTGATTACTACGTGCTTGGCTACTACTCCTCGAACCCAGATCCGCTCCGCCGCACACGGAGAATCGAAGTCAAGGTTCCCGGTGCCAAGGGGGCCACGGCCTGGTCCCGGACGTCCTACTCGCTCGCGTTGCCGGACAACGATTCCAAGGCGGCCTCGCCGAAGAAGTAGCGATCCTCAGGGCCGTGCGAGTTTTGCCGGCACCGTATGCAACTGCGGCCTGATCTGCTCCAGGCTGCGGAGTACCTCGGCGACCGTCCGCGGCAGGCGGCTCATCTTGGGGTAGATCCAGCCGGTTTCGCGGAAGAGTGGATGGCCGCTGATGCGGCTGCAGAACAGCTGGCCGCTCGCTACGTCGTCCTTGACGGCCTGGTACGGGGCGATACCGATCCCCATTCCCGCCCGCACCATCGCCTTGATGATTTCGACGTTCTCGGTTTCCATCACGATGTTCGGGTCGACATGCTCGCGCAGAAAGAACTCGTCGAGCACCCGGCGCGTGTTCGAACCTCGTTCGAACAGCACGAACGGTTGACGCGTGAGGTCCGAGGGGGCCACCCGACGGAGGCGTGCGAGCGCATGACCGGGCGCCGTGATGAGCAGGAGTTCCTCCTGCAGGACGGGGACCGCCACCAGGTCGGGCGCGTCGATCGGCAGGGTCAACATGCCGAGGTCCGCGGCCCCGCTTCGTAACTCGGCGATGCATCGCTCACTGCTGCCGCCGGTGACCTTCAGGTCCAGGCGCGGATGCTGCCGCCGGAGTTCGGCGAGCAAGGCCGGGAACACATACAGGCACACCGTCATCCCGCCGACCAGGCGGAGGACCCCCCGAGGTGATTCCTGGCGCTCGGACAGGTCCGCGAGCGTGTCCTGCACGTCCTGAAAGATCCGCAGACTGAGCTGGACGAGGACCTCCCCGGCCGGGGCAATGCGGACCCGTCGTCCGACGCGGTGAAACACCTGTTCGCCAAGCTCTTCTTCGAGGAGCAGGATCTGCCGGCTGATGGCCGACTGCGACACGCGCAGCTTCTGGCCGGCCGCCGTGAAGGAGCCTGTCTCGGCGATGGCTTTGAGAATTTCGAGCTGGCGCAGGTCCACGGGTGGTTACCGTGTCGTCCGGGCGGCCTTCGGCTTCGCGCCGGCCTCACGGACCCGCTCCACAGCCTCCTCGAGGTAACCGGCGTCCATCTCCATGCCGATGAAGTCCAGCCCGAGTTCGAGACAGGCCAGGGCGGTGCTGCCGAGGCCCATGAACGGATCCGCGACCATCCGTGCTCGCGACTGGCCGTGGAGTTTCAGGCACATTGCGGGCAGTCGAGGCGGAAAGGTGGCCGGGTGAGGGCGGTCCTTCTCCCTGCTCTGAATGGTTTCGTAGGGGATGAACCAGGTATTGCCACGGCACCGGAGTCCGTCGGCCGCACCCTGCCAGCGGGCGATGTTCGAGGCGTCCTGATAGCGGACGCCGATGGCCCGCCGCTCAATGGGGGTCCGGCCGTGCTTGGTGAAGTGAAAGACGAACTCGTGGCAGTCGTGAAGGAACCGGGGACTATTGATCGGCTTGTAATGCCCGACGGCCAGATCGGCCTTCAGGCCCGCCCGGGCCCCGGCCGCATCCTTCTCGATGGCAATCGACTTGATCCAGTGGATGGTGTTCTGCAGCTGGAGGTGGGGCCGCACGGCCTGGGCCACATC
>CANKJK010000037.1 GCA_947482665.1 Acidobacteriota bacterium | reverse complement strand
CTGCAGGCCAAGCTGCTGCGAGCCCTCCAGGAGGGCGAGATCGAGCGCGTGGGCGGCGCGCGCCCCATCCGTACACAGTTCCGACTCATCGCGGCCACGCACACGGACCTCCAGCAGGCGGTCAAGGACGGCCAGTTCCGCGAGGATCTCTATTACCGGCTGAACGTCGTGCCGATCCAGCTCCCACCGCTGCGCGAGCGGCTCGAAGACCTGCCGGACCTGGCGCGGGTCTTCCTCCGCCGCTATGCCGCCCGCTTCCACAAGCCGGTGACGGACATCGCGGACTCGACCCTGGCGATTCTGCAGGGCCACCGCTGGCCCGGGAACATCCGCGAGCTGGAAAACACGATCGCCCGGCTGGTCGCACTGGCGGACACCGACTGGATCACGGATGCGGACCTGCCCTACGAACTCCACGTCGCCCGGGCCGAGGATGCCGCGGCCGAGGGGGAGAGCCGGCTGGACGTCGCCCTGGTGGCATTCGAGCGGAACTTCCTGACGCGGGCGCTGGAGCAGAGCGGCTGGAACGTGACCGCCACGGCGCGAGCCCTTGGCGTCCCTCTGAGCACGCTGAAATTCAAGATGGACCGGCTGGAGATCCGTCAGGTCGTCCGGCAGGCCAGGACCCGGGAACAGGCAACCCACTGACCGGACCGGCCAATCTCTTGGCCGGTCGCCGCGCGCTTCGCCATCTGCCCCACTCACACGGGAACACCCGTGAACGTTGGGATTTCGGACATTTCCGCGCTGCCAACAGGGCCCGGCGCAGCATGACGCCTGCCGGGAACACCGGTTGCCCCTACAGCGGGCATGCAGCCCTCGATGTTCACGGTGCGGGTCCCTCTGCCCGGGCAGGACCAGGTCTTTCTGCTCAACACACTGACCGACGCCCAGTTGCTGGTGACGCCGGATGTGCTGCCACTCCTCGAGCGCGCCTCGACCGGAGGGCCATTCACCCATGAAGAGCACGAGACGCTGACACTGCTGGCCGATCAGGGCTTCCTGGTGCCGAGCCGTGAGTCCGAGCGCGAGTCGCTGCGAGAGTACTTCGCGAACGTGCGGGAGGACGGCGACACCCTGCGCGTGACCGTGCTGACGACCCTCCAGTGCAACTTCGCCTGCGACTACTGCCTGCAGGGTGACCACGACGATCACAACCTCTTCGCCCACAAGATGACGCTGGAGACCGCCGCCGAGGTGGCGCAGTGGATCAAGGCCCGGCTCGAAGAGGTCAGGCCCCGCCGGCTGGCGTTGACATTTTTCGGCGGAGAGCCGCTGCTGAACCTGCCCGTCGTCTACTACCTGGCTGAACAGGGCCATGCGATCACCGCCGCGCTCGGCGTGCGACAGACCATCAACATCGTGACCAACGGCCTCCTGCTCACACCCGAACTGGTCGACCGGCTGAAGCCGCTGGGCCTCTCGGGCGTCAAGGTCACGCTCGACGGCGACAAGGACACCCACGACCGCATGCGACCACTTCGCGGGCGCCAGGGGACCTTCGACCGCATTGTCGAGAACGTCCGCAAGGTGGCAGACCGCGTGCCGATCACCATCGGCGGCAACTTCGACGAGGACTCGGTGGCGAGCTACCCGGCGCTGCTCGACTTCCTCCGCCAGCAGGAATTCGCGGACAAGCTGGCCAAGATCAACTTCAAGCCCATCATTCGCACGACCCCTGCCGCACCGGCACCGCCGAAGGGATTCATCCCTCTGACGGCCGTGGCGGACAACGGCAAGCCCTTGGGCGGCGCCTGCATGACGACGGCGGGGGCGGGTGGCGGCGCCTGCGACTCCTGCAACCTGCTCGACGACCAGATGGACTTCCTGCGTGACGAGACGCGCAAGCGCGGATTCCCCACCGTCGACGGCGTGCACATGGGCCCGTGCGAGATCCACCGGAAGCATGCCCACACGATCAGCCCCGACGGCGCGCTCCACGCCTGCCCCGGGTTCGCCGCAGACGCCACCCAGTCCGTCGGCCACATCGGAGGCTCTGCCACCGGAGTGCAGCAGGCCTCCGCCAGTCGTTTTGATTCGCTCGCCGCGTACAAGAACTGCGGCGATTGCGCCTTCATTCCCGTGTGCGCCGGCGGCTGCAGCGTCGCCTCGCACGCGGAGCTCGGTGACATGAATACGCCGACATGTCACAAGTCGAGTTTCGAATCGGCGGTTGTCGGTCTGGCCCGAACGCTGGCGGGCGGACCGGCGTCAACCCTGAACTAGCCACTCGCATACCCCCGAGAGGACACACCATGAAGATCACGGTCATCAAGAAGGCCGCCCCGGCCGCCAAGCCCCAGAACGCCTGCCCCTGGTTCATCGACGACGAGGGCGCACCCTCCAGATAGGCCGCGATCGGGCAGAAGCCCGACCCCCTCATGGCTACACGGCATGCGACCGATAATCACTGCAACGCCGTGTCACAAAGGGACCCCTTCCGGAATGCGCCGTGCCGCTCAGTTGCTGTTGGACTGTGGGGCACGGCGATTCTGTTTTGCGCCACCCTCTCCTGCTCGCGTTCGCCGGCCGCCGTCGACGCCACGGCACCGGACACGGAAATCCACCTCGGCGTGGCGGAGGGCGGATCCAACTCGCCCGATGTCGGCATCTCAGATGTCTGGCGGAGCTTCGCCTACGAGGGCCTGACCCTTCGTGGCGGCGATGGCCGGCCGCTTCCGCGTCTCGCTCGCAGCTGGACTGTCTCGGATGACGGACTTCGATGGGTCTTCACACTTGAGCCGGGTGTCGTCTGGCACGACGGAAGCCCTTTCACGGCGGATGCCGCCGTTGAAGCCCTGACCAAGGCACTGAGCCCCCGCCGGCGGTCCGCCCTGCATCCCGGGCTGCAGGACATCACGGGTATCGCCGCGGATGGCCCGGGGCGTATCGCGCTGACCCTTTCCGCCCCCTCCGCGTTTCTGGTCGACGACCTGGATCTGCGCCTCCAGAAGGCCGTGACGGGAGGAAGCGCGCTGGGCACGGGGCCGTTCATCCCGACGTCGGTGTCCCCGAGCCGCGTCGTGATGCAGGCCCACCGGCAGTACCACGGCGGTGCGCCGCAGACCCGCACGCTGGTGATCTCCCAGCATCCAACAGCGAGGCAGGCGTGGGCGGACCTCCTGAGAGGCGAGCTGGACGCCGTGTGGAACGTTTCGGCCGAACGCGCCGAGTTCATGAACGATCAGTCCATCGAGACGCGGTCATTTCCACGTCGATACGTCTACGTGCTCGCCTTCAATTCGCGCCGGCCGCAGCTGCGCAACCCTGTGGTGCGCCGGGCGCTCAACTCCGCCGTCGACCGCGACGCCCTCATCAAAGGCGCGCTTCGGGGCCAGGGCAAGGCGGCGTGGGGCCCGGTCTGGCCGGAGCACTGGGCCTACGACAGCACCGGGGCCACCTTCGGATTCGATCCTGCCCTCGCGAAAGCCACGCTGTCGGGCGCGGGTTTCCCGGGATCGCCCAACGCCAGGCGCCTGCGCTTCTCGTGTCTGGTCCCGCAGGGCTTCGATGCGATTGAGCGGCTCGCCCTTGAGTTGCAGCGCTCGCTGCACAACGTCAACGTCGACCTCTCCTTCGAGTCCGTCGAGCTGAGCGAGATGGAGTCCCGCATGGCAGCCGGCTCCTATGACGCCGTGATGCTGGACCTGCTGAGCGGCCCCTCGCTGTCACGCATCTATTCGTTCTGGCACTCGCCAGCCGCCGCAGCGGGCCTGAACGTCTTCGGGTACTCGGACGCACGGGTCGACGGAGCGCTTGATGCCTTGCGCCGCAGCTCCAGCGAGTCGGTGGTGCGCGCGGCGACCGGTCAGCTGCAGCACGCCTTCGCGGATGATCCGCCGGGCATCTTCATCGCGTGGAGTGAGCGCTCCCGAGCCGTGAGCAGGCGCATCGACGTTCCGGCCTCGTCAAACCTCGGCCCCTTCCAGCCCGTTTCGCAGTGGCGGGTACACGTCGCGCCACGGACAGCCGGAGCATCACCGCGATGACGCGGCTCGCTCGCGGATTCGCATTGCTGTTTGCCGCGGCAGCCATTGTGCCGCTGCTGGCCTACGGCGGCGCCTCACTGCTGACGCTCCGCACCGGGACCCGCTCGACCGTGATCGCCGGCAATTCAAACGTCGCGAAGCGCGCCGCGGAGCACATCGAGCTCTACTTCGACAACAACGTCAGAATCCTGAG
>CANKJK010000036.1 GCA_947482665.1 Acidobacteriota bacterium | reverse complement strand
GCTCAGGAGGCCCGCCCCCAGATCCTGGTGCGGGTGTCCGCCACGATCACGAGCAGGGAGGGCAACTGCTCGGCATCCTCCAGCAGCTCCTCTTGCTGCAGATCGATGGCGGCCTTCTTGATGTCGGTCAATTGCTGATCGAGCCGTGCGCGCTGCTCGCGGGTGCAGTCCGCGGTCGCTTCCGCTTCCACCGCCAGCACCGCCTGCATGAAGTCCCCCACCGATCGGTTCGCGGGCCGTCGACGATGGCGCCACGCCTTCAGGCCGCTGGACGCGCCAACATAGACCGCCACGATGATGCCCCACACCTCCACCGCGCGTCCGTAGACCACGAAAGCGTTGTCCACGTCGATCGGCTTGAGCGCGTCCATGTACTGCAGCGTGCCCGGATGCCGCGGGAACTGAAAGGCGCTCTCGAGCAGGACCGGCGAAAGATGCGGCGTGGCCAGGGCGCTGATCTCCGGGCTCATCACCAGATCCACCACGCGTCGGACTGCCGTCGCCCCGACGCGGTCGCTGCCGACGAGCATCAACCTCGTGGCCATGGTGCGCGTGTCGTCTGGCGGCACCGGTGGGAGCACGCTGTAGACAAAGGCCGGAATCGTGAACTCCTCGATGAACGTCCGGTTCAGGCGGAGCGTCGTCCCCTCCACCGCGGCCCCGTCGGCCTCGCGGAACCTGTCGAGACTGAACGACGGACCAAACGGGAGCGGCAGCATGCGGTAGTGATGCGCCGTCACGAGGTACCTGATCGTCTGCGACGGTAAGCCACCGAGTTGAAACACGGCGTCCGGCAGCGCCGCGGAATCCGTCAGGGCGATCAGTTCGGCCTGCTGCAGGTAAACCGGCTGATAGCCCGGCTTGCCATTACCGTCCACCAGCCCCATGAAGCGCATCAGCTCGGTCGCGAGCAGGTTCGTGGCCGAGCGCTGGGCATCGACGCCAACCGACCGGCCCCGCAACGCGCCGAAGTCTTTCGACACCGCGTCGTACAGGGACTCCTTGACGAGCAGTTGCAACGGCTCCATGTAGAGCGGCGCCACCTCGAGCAGGCCCACGCCGCGCGCATCCTCAATCGCGCCGGCCACCAGGCCGAGGTCCGCCTCGCCCTTCTCCACCAGCTCGATCGTCGCCTGCGTCCCCTCGGTGACCACCAGCCGGATGTCGAGCCGGTTCGTCCTGCCGTGCAGGACCATCTGCTCCAGGAAGTGTTTGCGCACCGGACCACCGGCGCCGTACGCAATACGGACCGTCGCCACAGCGTGGTCGCGCGCGTGCTGGACGTAGAACAACGCGGCGCCGATGACCACCAGCAGTACCACGCCGAAGCCGAGCGAGTAGACGAACTTCCCCTCGAGCCAGCCGACGACGGTTCTGGCTGATCTTCCAGACGGTGCGCTCACGAACTACCTCCTGCGTGCCTGGACGCGGCCACGGAGCACAAGGACCAACCTTGCCGTGCGCGCGAAGAGTCGGGGACCGGAGGATTCTACGCTGATGACCACCAGGCGAACCCAGTGGCGTGTGCGCGTCGCGAGTCACGGCTGACAAGAAAAAAGGGGCCGCACGTCTCCGTGCGACCCCCCGTGGTGCCCTACCCGCCGGCCGGCGCCTGGGCGCCCGCCGTTTCTAGAAGTCGATCTGCGTGCCGAACTTGAGCAACCGGCCGCCCAGAATCGACGTCGGCGTCAGGAACCGGGTTCCCGTCGTCGCCGCGCTGTAGGTCGTGTTGTTCGCCTGCGCGGGACGCGCATTCGCCACGTTGTAGACCTCCACGATGGCCTGCAGACGGCTGCGGGACACCTTGAAGTTGCGCGTGAACCGCAGGTCGATCTGCGTGAGTCGCTGGTCGAAGATCGCCGCACCCAGGTTGCCCTGGCTGCTCGCCGTCGGCAGCAACCCGACGTTGGTCGTCGGCGCCGAGGGCGCCCGGCCGAGGGCGGCCGTGAGCTGCGCGGTGGTCAGCGGCAGCGTCGCCGTGATCGGAATGCCCGGCAGGTGCTTGAAGACGCCCGACGCCATGAGGTTGAACGGCAGCGGGTAGACGACCTGCGCCTTGATCTGCGAGCCGGACGCCGACCACAGCGGCGACTGCACATGGCAGTAGTCCGCCGTCCGAGGCTGGGCCGAGGACTGTCCGGTCTGCAGCACGTTCGGCAGCGCGTTGGCCCAGCAGTTGTCAAACGTGGTGCGGCCGAGGGTCACACCGCCGTTGACGAGCCCGTTCTTGCCGAAGCGGGCGTTCACGCTGAAGTCCATGCCGTTGTAGACCTCCTTCGCGATGCCGTTGGCGCCGGTCACGTCCTTAGCCAGCATCAGCACGTTGGTGGTGCGGCCGAGAGCCGTGGGCACCACGTCAAACAGGCCGCAGACCTGCTTGTTGCTGAAGTCGCCGAGGCGCGTATCCGTGGGCGACGTGATGCAGTACTGCGAGTAGTCCGAGGCGGACACGGCGGTGTTCACCGTCGCGGTCTGGTTCTTCCAGTCGGTCCGGAAGTAGCCGATGTTCAGGCCCACGTTCGGTCGCAGCTCGTGCTGGAGGGCCACCGAGTACTGGTAGTTGTACTCGCGGATGTTCGAGCCCTTCCGTGCCGACTCCGCCCAGGTCAGCGCCACACGCGGCTGACCGAAGAGCAGCTGGTCGGCCGGGCCGCACTCACCATTCGCGGTGAGCGTGGTGAGCGTGCAGTCGGGGATGAAGTTGCCGTTGGCGTCGTTCCAGGTGCGGTTGGTGCTGGTCACGATGGCGTTGGCCGGCGCCACGGTGTTCATGGTGCCGCCGCCCTGGCCCATCAGGTACCGGCCCCACGAACCCTTGATGGCCGTCTTGCCGTTGCCGAACAGGTCATACGCGGCACCCACACGCGGAGTGATGTCCTTGAAGTTCGGCAGGTCCTTGACGCTCGGGAAAGACATCTCGGCGCGGTACGGACCGGCCGGCAGCGTGAAGGCGCGCGTGTAGGCCCAGAACGCGTCATAGCGGATACCAAGGTTCATGGTCAGCTTCTTGAGCGTCCACTGATCCTGCCCGAACACGCCGTAGCCCCGCAGGCTGGCGCGGTTGGCAAACGGGCTGGCAAACTGCGTCAGCGAAATCGGCGCGCCGTTGCGGAACGTGTAGTTGAGCGCGTTGGGCAGTGCGTTGCCATTGGTGTCGTAGACACCCTGCATCGTCGTGCCGCCGATCTTCACCGCGTGCGAGCCGGTGATGTACGACATCGAGAAGCGCTGGCCGTAGTTGTTGTTCGGCTGCGGCATGTTCCAGTCGTTGGTGATCGAGCCGGGCAGCGTGCCCCAGCGATAGCCGGTCGTCTGCTCCAGGATCGACACGTTGTTCGGACCCGGCACCACCCAGTCGCCACCATCCTCGAGGATGCTGCCGAACCGGACCTTCTGGTTCAGGAACGACGCACCGGCCTGGAAGAGCAGCTTGTTCGTAGCCGGATAGCTCCAGCTCATCTGCGTGAGATTCATGTACGGGTCGCCGTACTGGAAGCTCGCGCCCGCCGCTTCCGGCGACACGCGGGAACCGGCGCTGATCGGGAGCCAGCAGGCGCACGCCGCCTGGAAGTTGGTCGACCCGGTGATCTTGTGCTTGCCGAAGGCCTGCCACGTGAGGCGCACGCCGTAGTCGGACTGCCGCTGTTTCGTGTAGGCGGGCTTGGTGAGATCCGCCTCGTAGACGTAAGGGTTGGTGCTCTTGTTGAAGTAGTTGTTGGCGCCGTAGGACTGGCTGCCCCACCACCGGTCGGCGTTGTAGAACCACAGCTTGTCCTTGGCGATGGGCCCGCCCACGCCGACGCCGTAGTCGTAGACCTTCTTCATCGCGTTCTGCGCCGGGGCGCTGCCGCGGGCGATGAGCGTGTCGCTCACCTTGCCGGAGGCGAGCCCCTTCGAGGTGTAGTTGAGGATGCTGTGAACGGAGAAGGTGTTGCCGCCGTCGCGCGGGATCATGTTGACGTTGGCACCGCCGGTCTCGGTTTCGGCATTGGCGCCGCCGGTGTCCACCACGGTCTCCTGCACGCCGATGGTGTTGAACTTCCAGATGCGCTGCTGGCCGCCGCCGTTGCCGTAGAACACGTTCGTGTTCATGCCGTCATAGTTGATGCGGCTGTCGTCGCCGCGCCCACCGTGCACCGCGATGGCCGTATTAGTCTCTGACTTGTCGCCACCGACGTCGTTGCGGCCGGCGCCCATGGTGACGGCGCCCAGGGTGAGGGCTGCCAGCTGGGTGAGGTCGCGCTGGCCCACGGGCAGCGCATCGAGCACTTCGGACCTCAGCACCTGCTGCGTGCG
>CANKJK010000035.1 GCA_947482665.1 Acidobacteriota bacterium | reverse complement strand
TTGCTGGATGTGACGCACCCGGGTGCCAGCAAGGGGCAGGCGTTGGCCTGGCGGGCGAACCAGCTGGGGCTCGCGCCGGGGGAGGTCATGGCCATCGGGGACAACCTGAACGACGAGGAAATGCTGGCCTTTGCCGGGTGTCCGGTCCTCATGGCCAATGCGGTGCCTGCCCTGCAGGGGCGGCCCTGGGCGGTGACCGGGTCGCTCGACGAGGCCGGCGTGGGCCAGGCGATTGAGCGTTACGTGCTCTCCGATTCGGGCGCTGGATCGCCCCGCGGCTGACCCTCGCTGCACAACGCTGCAAAGTTTCGCGACCCGTCGACCGATAGGAAGGCTGGACATGCCCAACGGGACCCTCGCGACCTATACCCCGAGCCAGAACCACGTCGGGGTCAACCTGACCTACACCAAGTTTCTCTTCGTCCAGGTGCGTGACGACGAGGCGATCGGTGCAAAGCTGCGCACGGCTGGCAGCTCCATCGCCCGTGGATTCTTCAACGATTTCGACGCCGACGGCACCCGCGATATCCAGGCCCACGAGACCATCCAGTTCTTTGTCAGTGACCGCCGGACCGATGCCGAAGGGCTTGCCGCGGCGCGCTACCTCGTGCAGGTGTCCGGCAAGTATCGGCCCCGACTGCAGGAAGTGGAACTGGAGCTTCGTCGTCGCCTCGGCGACGCCGGCGACGTGGTGTCTCTCGACGGCGCGCATCGCAACCCGCGGTACACCAGCGCCGAGCTCTACGAGCAGGCCTATCGGCGCGCGCAGGCGCGGCAGTCGGGCCGGCAGGCGAAGAACGTCTTCATCTTGCCGATGAGCAAGACCGCGGAGTGGTGGCAGATGAGCGCGCTCGACCGCCACGCCTACTTCTATCCCCACGTTGACGGGAAGACGGGGCAGCCGGTGCACGGGCACGCCCGCACCGCCGAAGGGGGCGTGCAGACGCTCCACCGCCGCCTGTTCCACAACCCGGACGGCTACGAGCGGAAGGGCGAGTTCGATTTCATCACCTACTTCGAGTGCGCGGACGAACACATCGGCGCCTTCGACCAGGTGCATCAGGCGCTGCGCGACACCTCGAAGAACCCCGAGTGGGCGTTCGTGGAGGAAGGTCCGCTCTGGCGCGGCACACGGCTTCTGCGCTGGTAGGCGGCGTGTGGTTCCGCTGACGGTTACTTCAGACGATCCGACAGGAGCGCGACGCTGAGCGCGTAGTAGTGCGCGCAGTTGTAGCCAAGGATCGCGTCGTAGCTCGCCGTGACGAGGAAGTGTCTGGTGCCGGCGTTCACCAGTGCGACGTCGGCCCCCCGTGGCGGAAGCGGCTGACCGTTCACTCGCGTGAGGCCCAGCTCGCGCCACCGTGACATCGGCGCCCGCTCCGTCATGTTGCGGACCGCGTAGCAGCCCTCGGTCCGTGTCGGCACGGCCGATGCCACCGCGTCAGCCCGGTCCTCTGGTACCCGGACCTCCCAGCCCCACGGTACGTCTCGCTGCCACCCGTAGGCGGCCAGATAGTTGGCAATCGAGGCGAGCGCGTCGGGGGTCGAGCGCCAGATGTCGCGCCGGCCATCGCCGTCGAAGTCCACGGCGTACTGCAGGTAGCTCGACGGCATGAACTGCGGCTGGCCCATCGCGCCGGCCCAGGAGCCGCGCATCACCGAGGCGTCGATGTACCCGCGGTCGAGCCCGGTGAGCGCATCGAAGAGCTGTCCCCTGAAGAACTGAGCCCGCCGGCCCTCCCAGGCGAGTGTCGCCAGCGCCTGCATGATGGGAATGCGCCCTGTGGCGCGGCCAAACCCTGACTCCACACCCCAGATGGCCTCGACCACCCGACCTGGCACGCCGTAGGTCCGCGTGATGCGGGTCAGCAGCGCCCGGTGCGCCCGTGCGAGCGTGCGCCCTTTGCGGATGACGGCCGGCGTCACGCGGCTTCTCAGGTATCGGTCCAGCCCAGGCGTGAGCTCCGCCTGCGTGCGGTCACTCTCGATGACGCGCTCCAGTGGTGCGAGGTCGACGAGCGTGTCCGCGATGACCGACTCCGAGATGCCACGCGTGCGGGCCTCCTCGATCAGGTGCGCAAGCCATGACGCGAAGGGCTCGCGGTCGGGCGGGGCCGCGTCGGGCGTCTGCGCGTGCGGCGCACCCACGGCCACCAGGATCAGCAGGAGGACGGCACGGCACGTTCGCACGGTGTCGCGACTATAGCGCAGCGCCTGTTCAGGGGCGCGCGGGTGGCCGGCTCTTGAGCTGGACGATCGTGGCGCCGAGATGCGCCCGCGGGTCATCCCAGAAGGCGGCGACGTCAGGGTGGTCCGCCAGCGCGCGCTGCACCTGCGCGCGCTGCACGCCGATGCCGCGGCCGTGGACGAGGCGGACATCCGGCAGCCCGGCGTCAGCCGCAGCCGTGAGGTACTCGCGGACGACGCTCACGACATCCCGCGGACGGAAGGCGTGCAGGTCGAGTGTGGCTTCGATGGGAACCTGGTGTGCCACGCTCGCCGCCGGGCGCCCAGCGTGCCCCCTGCTAGGCCGGGGGATAGGTGGCGGTCACGACGGTCTTGATGCCGCCGCGTGCCGAGAAGTCGCCTACGACGCGCATCCGCTTCGGCCGGCAGAGGGCCACCAGGTCATCCAGGATCTGGTTGGTCACGGCCTCGTAGAAGATGCCGCGGTTGCGGAACTCAACAAGGTAGTACTTCAGCGACTTCAGCTCGATGCACGTCTCGTCCGGCACGTAGCTGATCCGGATGGATCCGAAGTCCGGCAGCCCCGTCTTTGGACAGACAGACGTGAACTCCGGACAGTCGATGGCAATCTCGAACTCGCGTCCGGGCCGTGGGTTGGGAAAGGTCTCGAGGGCGGGCGTGCTTGACATGCCGGACTAATTCTAGCAACTTGACTGGAAATCCGGCGCATTTCCGTTACAGTGCGTTGACCCGCCGGGGTCCGCGGGCTAGGATACGGCGCTTCGCTGGAACGTATCGGCTGCCTACGCGCAGGGTGGCGATGCTGATCGCATGACACGCGCAGACGTACTGGGGGATGTGATGGCAGAAGCCCGACGCATGGGCAAGTCCGAGTTGTTCTCGCACTTCGCGGATCGCTTCGAGATGAAGCGGACGCAGGCGCGTGATTTCTTCGACGCGCTGAATGAACTGGCAGAGAAAGAGCTGAAGCGGTCCGGAGAATTCGTGATTCCGGGTCTCGTGAAGCTGGTGGTGCAGAAGCGGAAGGCCCGCGATGGCCGCAACCCCGCGACCGGCGCCACGATCAAGATCCCGGCGAAGACCGTCGTGAAGGCGCGTATTGCCAAGCAGCTGAAGGACACCGTTCTTCCGAAGAAGTAGTCCCCGCGCTCTCCCCCAGGACAGACGCGCCGCCGCTGGTGCGGGCGCCTTCGGGCGCCCCGCTTGCGGAGGCGGTGTGCTGGGTCCCGCCTAGACGGCCGTCACGCGTGACGGCCTGGCTTCCGTCAACGGAAAACGCAGCGTGAAGGTCGTGCCACGTCCGGTCTCGCTGGTGACGGTGATCGTGCCATCGAGTTGCTCGACGATCTTCTTTGCGATGGCGAGCCCGAGCCCCAGGCCTCGGCGCTTTGTCGTCACATAGTCCTCGAAGATCGTGGCGAGGCGTTCGGCCGGGATGCCGCAGCCGTCGTCGGCGACTTCGATGACGGCCTGCCCCTGCGCGCGAAGTGTGCGCAGCAGGATGTGTCCCCCGGGCATCGTCGCCTGGCACGCATTGATGATGAGGTTCCGGCATACCCGGTTGATCGCAAAGACATCGCCTTCGATATAGAGCGGACCGAAGGACAGGCCGTGACTGAGCGAGATGCCAGCCTTCGCCACCGTGGACTGCATGGCCTCGGCGAGGTCGGTGATGACCGTGTTGACGTCCAGGGGGAATCGCTCCACCGGCACCGGCTTGGCAATGTTGCGCAGGTCGTCCAGGATCCGCCGTACTTCCGCGAGTTCGCGGTCCACCGTTTTTTCGAAGACCTCCCGGTACTCCGGGTCCTCGTAGAGACGAGTCATCAGCTTGGCGCTGTTGCCGATGTTCTGGATCGGATGCGAGAGGTCGTGGACAAGTCCGATGGCGACACGTCCGAATGTCGCCTGGCGCTCCTTGGCTCTGACCTCGTCCTGCAGACCCTCCAGACGTACCGCCATGTTGTTGAACGCCTCGCCCAGCTGGCCGAGTTCGTCCTGCGACGTCACCGACACGCGCGTGTCCAGGTGACCCTCGGCGACCCGGCGTGACCCGCGGGTGAGGGCCAGAATCGGCTGGATGAAGCGGTGCCCATGGATGTACCCGACGAGCACCATGACGAGCAGCGAGAGCGCGATGGCGACCGCCAGCTGCGTCTGAAGCCGGTTGGCGACGGCGAAGGCTTCAGATTCCGGTTGCTCGACGACCACGATCCAGGACAGGCCGGGAACCTTGGTGGCCACGCCCAGCGTGCGGCCGTCGCGGCCCTCGTACTCCCCGACGGCAAATTCTTCGGCTGGCGCACCAGGCGCGTGCAGCCGTGCGACGAGCGGGTGGGTGCCGAGGTGATCCCCTCGCGCGATGCGTGGCGTCTCTCGGGGGTCTCCGTGAGCCACCAGCAGGCCTTCATTCGAGACCAGCGCCGCGAAGCCCGACTGTCCCAGTCGAATGCGGCCAACGATTCGCCACAGTTCCTCGAGGCTGGCCCGCCCGACAAGCCACCCGTGCTCATCGGCGGCGATGCCGAGGGGCACCGCAATCACCATGGTCGGGAGGAGATCCGCGTCGAGCGAGAACGATGAGACGTGGACGCCCTTGATGGTCAGACTGTCGGACCCGGGCAACGTGGCGGAGGGGCGGCCGATCCGGCTGCTGGCGATGGGTGCGCCGGAGTCATTCAGGAGCGTCAGTTCCGAGAACTCGGGAAACTGCGCGACGAAGTCCTTCAGGGCACGGTCCTTATGGGCGATATCGACATCGCCATCCGCCAGCTCCGCGGCCACGGCTCTCAGGATTCTGACGTTGTTGTCGAAGTAGAGCTCGATGTGCTCCGCGGCGCGCTTCGCGACGTTTGAATTGCCGGCGATCACGGTCGAGCGGGTCCCCGTGCGGAGCGTCAGCAGTGAGGCACCGCCGTAGGCCAGCAGCGGCACAATGGCTGCCGCTGCAAAGAGCAATGCGAATCCGCGAGCGAGCCGCGTCATCGCGGTGATGCTCCGGCGGTCTGTGGCGCGACGTGTACCCGCCACTGCGAAACGGGCTGGAAGGGGCCGAGGTTTGACGAGGCCGGAACGTCGATGCGCCTGCTCACGGCTCGGGAGCGCTCACTCCACGC
>CANKJK010000034.1 GCA_947482665.1 Acidobacteriota bacterium | reverse complement strand
CCGCGTCCCGCAGTCCCTCAGCCCGGGACGCGTCATCCGCCCAGCTTGACGGGTCCAGACGGGCAGCCAGCGCACCCAGCGCCTGACGGCGGACTTCGTCATGGAATCGCTGCGGAATGAGGTCTCGAACCTTCGGGTGCCATTCCGCCAGCCACGCGATCTGCTCTTCCGGGGTCGACCCGCCGATGGCCGCCGGCACGGCCTGCGGCCGCTCGCCGGTCGTGGCAGACGGCTCCTCGTCCTCGGTGGTGGACTCGTCAGCGTCAGGTACCACCGCGGCTGCCGCCTCGTCCGGCATCTCCTCCGGAGCCTCGTCCTGCGCCTCGTCCGGAGCCTCGTCCGGAGCCTTCCGCCGACGGCGCGGCCGGAAGGGTTCCGCCATCTCCACCACCTGCTGGTGTGCCACCAGTTCGCGCCAGTCAAATGGCACGTCGGGGTAGAGCCGGCACAGCTCGGCCCGCGCCTGAGGATCGAGGGCCTGTCCCCCGACCTGTGTGCCCTGTGGCGAGCGGAACATGTAGAGAATCCGCGAGCGGGAGCGCGTCCCCTCGCGGAACAGATGCATCAGATATGTGGTTTCAAGCCCCCGCTTGTCGCGGAGGACGCGCAGGAACGGCACCCCGAACTACCGCTTGCGAGCGGCTGGTTTCCCGGCCGGCTTGGCGGCCGGCCGCTTGACCGTGGACTTCTTCGGCGCAGCCGCCTTCTTGGCTGGGGCAGGCCTCTTTGAGGAAGACCTGTCCGGCTTCGGGGACGGCTTGACCGGCAGCTTGCCAGCCGTCTTCTTCGCGGCAGGCTTCGCTTTGGCGGTGGATGCGGCCTTGGCGACGGGCTTGGCCTTGGGCGCGGCCTTAGGCGCAGCCTTCGAGACAGCCTTCACAGCCTTAGGCGCAGTCTTCGGTTCCGCGGTGCCCTTGTCACCGGTGGCAACCTTTGGACCGGCGACCTTGCTCACCGCCGCCTTGGGTTCAGGCGGATGGCTCACGGTGTTCTTCTGTACCAGCGTGAACCGAATCTCCTCGCCTACCACGTGATAGGTCCAGATCTCCGCCACGCGCACAGCGAACTCGACGCAGAAGCGCCGCGTGGAGTCAATGACCGACGCTGGCACATAGAGGTGCAGGTCGGCACGAAGCAGACCGAAGCGCACCCACTGGGCCCGCGCCTCGAGCTGAGTCACCGACTCAACGGATTCAACCTCGACCACACCCTGAAGCTTCCGGGCCTTGTCCGGAGAGAGCAGGACAAGGTCCGGATAGAGCGCGGCATCGCCCACGCCAACCGGCGCGGACAGCGACGAGCCTGGGTTGATGCCGACTTCGAACTTTCGTTTGTACTTCGCTTGCAACAGGCGGATGACCCGATCGTGCTCAAGTTGCTCACGAACGGGTCGCACCAGGATTGGGCTCAACTCAGCCTCCGGGGGTGCCACAGTCCGGCGGCCCAGCCGCCGGAAAACCGGCTGACTATAGCACGCCGCTCCTTGACCTTGTTCATCCGACGCCCTAACAATGGTCCGGTGCATCCCGATACCACCGTTGGAGCCCTGCGCGTGCTCATCGTGGATGACGACCCCAGCGTGACGGACACCTTCGCCCGGATGCTCCGTCTGGACGGCTTTGAGGTCTGGGCCGCCCTCTCCGCGGACCATGGCCTCATCCTCGCCCAGGCCCATCGGCCGCACGCCATTCTTCTCGACCTGCGCATGCCGCTGGCGAGCGGACTCCAATTTCTCCGTGCGGTCCGGGCCATTCCGGGACTCGCCCACACGCCTGTCGCCATCGTGACAGGTGACTACTACGTGGACGACGCTCACACTCAGGAGATCGCCGCCCTGGGGGCGGAGCTTCGCTACAAACCCCTCTGGCTCGACGAACTGGTCAACCTGGCGCGCGGCCTGGCTGGACCGATGTCGAGTCTCTGACGTTCCGGACCCCTTTTGTGACCAATACCCGCTTCCTCAATGCCTGCCGGCGCCTGCCGGTGGATGCCACCCCCGTCTGGTTCATGCGGCAGGCCGGCCGCTATATGCCGGAGTACATGGCGCTCCGCCAGAAGCACTCGCTGCTGGAGCTATGCCGGAACCCGGAGTTGGCGACCACTGTCACGATGCAGCCAGTCAACCGCATCGACGTGGACGCGGCCATTCTCTTCTCGGACCTGCTCCTGCCCCTTGAACCGATGGGCCTTCCCTTCGACTTCATCAAGGGCGAGGGCCCCCAGATCGAGACCCC
This sequence comes from Acidobacteriota bacterium, assembly GCA_947482665.1. Taxonomy (GTDB): domain Bacteria; phylum Acidobacteriota; class Vicinamibacteria; order Vicinamibacterales; family UBA2999; genus CANKJK01. The sequence goes on along the minus strand of CANKJK010000034.1, from coordinate 3,645 downwards.
CATCCGGACAACCGCCGATATTGATCGGCTCAAAACTTTTGAGCCACGCGAGTCGCTGAGCCATGTGCTGGCCGCTATCCGGCTGATCCAGCGCGAACTGGACGGCCGCATCCCGCTCATCGGGTTCGCGGGCGCCCCCTTCACGCTCGCCTCCTACGCCATTGAGGGCGGGCACTCCAACAACTTCGCCCTGACCAAGTCGCTGATGTACGGCCACCCGGACGCCTGGCATCGCCTGTGCGGACTGTTCGCATCGATCGTCGGCGACTACCTCGTGGCACAGATCGAGGCCGGCGTGGACGTCGTGCAGGTCTTCGACTCGTGGGTGGGCGCGCTCAGTCCGGCCGACTATCGGGAATTCGTGCTGCCCCACACGCAGGCGATCTTCGCGCGGGTCGGCGGACGGGTCCCGACCATCCACTTCGGCACGGGCACATCCACATTCCTGCCCGAACTGCGTGAAGCGGGCGGCGACGTGATCGGCGCCGACTGGCGCATCCCGCTCGACGACGCGTGGGACCTGATCGGACACGACCGTGGCATTCAGGGCAACCTGGACCCGACACTCCTTCTGGGACCGACCGAACGGCTGCTCGCGGGCGCTGATGACATCCTGCGCCGGGCCGGCGGACGCCCGGGCCACATCTTCAACCTCGGTCACGGGATCCTGCCGATGACGTCCCTGGAGCAGGTGCAGCGCCTCGCCGAGCACGTGCATACCCAGTCCAGAGTCACGGTGTCCGCCTAATCGCCATGGTCGAGAGAGTCGACGTCGCGGTGGTCGGAGGGGGTATCGCCGGACTCTCGGCTGCCTACGAACTGGTGAAGCAGGGCCGCTCCGTTCACCTGCTGGAGAGCACGGGCCGCACGGGCGGCGTCATCCTGACGGAACGCTTCGACGGCTGGACCGTTGATGCAGGCCCCGATTCTCTGCTGGTCCAGAAGCCGGCGGCCATTGGCCTGTGTCGCGAACTCGGTCTGGGCGACCGCCTTCACCCCACCCGGACGCCTCGGACCTCCTTCGTCCTGCGTGGAGGCAGGCTCCATCCGCTGGTCGAGGGCTCCTTCCTGGGCTTTCCCCTGAGTGCCACGGCTCTGGCACGATCATCACTGTTCTCGTGGCCCGGCAAGATCCGCATGGGCCTTGAGCCGTTTGTGCCGAAGCGCACGGACGACACGGAAGAGTCCATCGGCGCATTCGTGCGACGGCGGTTCGGGTCGGAAGCGGCCGACTATCTCGCAGACCCGCTGCTCGCCGGCATTCACGCGGGCGATGTGAACCGTCTGTCAGCACGGGCGCTCTTTCCTCGACTGGTCGCCGCGGAGGCCAAGTCCGGAAGCGTGTTGAAGGCGTTCCGGCAGCTGCGGACCGCCCCGTCTGGCGATGGCGCCTTCATGTCACTCCCAGGGGGCACGGGAGAACTCGCCGAAGCCGTCGCCGCCTCGCTGCCGCCCGGCACGATCCGGCTCAATGCGAGCATCCGGGCGCTTCGCCGCGAGGGTGACTTCATTCTGGAGACGACCGACGGCAACGTGCTCCATGCGGGAGCCGTCATCCTTGCGGTGCCGGCCTACGTCGCCGCCACGCTGCTGGCCGGCGTCGCACCTGAGGTTTCATCCCTCTGCGGCGAGGTGCGCTACGCCTCCACGGCCACGGTCGCGCTCGGCTACACACGAGACCAGGTGCGCCATCCGTTGAATGGCACCGGGTTCGTCGTTCCCAAGATCGAAGGCTCGCCTCTGCTGGCCGGCACCTGGGTCAGCGCCAAGTGGCCGCACCGCGCACCGGACGGTCACGTACTGATGCGGGCCTTCTTCGGCGGCGGCCGCGATCCGCGCCGGCTCGAACAATCGGACGCCGAATTGACGTCGCTCGCGCATACCGAGATGGCCGCGCTCACCGGCATCACCGGCGACCCGATCTTCTCGCGACTCTATCGGTGGACGAACCGCAGTCCCCAATTCGACGTGGGTCACCTGGCACGCGTGGAGGCCATCGAGCGCGCCCTCGCTCGTGTACCGGGCCTTCTGCTCGCCGGCAGCGGCTTCCGCGCCATTGGCATTCCGGACTGCATCGCGGACGGCCGCGCGATGGGCGCGCGGGCCGCGGCCTGACCACCGCGCCCATGGAGGTCACCGTGGCCGCCGTACACATCATCGGGGTTCCACTCGACTTAGGCAGCGGGCGCCGCGGCGTGGACATGGGCCCCTCGGCGGTCCGGATCGCAGGCCTTGGTGACCAGCTGGCAGCCCTGGGCTATGCGGTCGTCGACCGGGGCAATGTCACGGTGCCCCTTCCCGAGCACCTCACGCCAGACGATGACACGAAGAAGTTCATCGGCCCGATCGCCGAAGCCTGCCGGAATCTGCACGCGCTCGCCTCTGACGCGCTCCGCGCCGGGGCGCTGCCCATCATCATCGGCGGCGATCACAGCGTCGCGGCCGGGTCGGTCTCCGCGACCGCGCGGTGGATGCGCGACACGACCGGCGCCCCGCTCGGCGTCATCTGGGTCGATGCGCATGGGGACATGAACACGCCGCAGTCGACGACGAGCGGCAATGTGCACGGCATGCCGCTCTCGGCACTCCTCGGGTTCGAACCCCGGGAACTGGCGACGGTGGGTGGTGCCGTCCCGGCGATTCGGCCCGAGCACACCGTCCTGCTCGGCGTCAGAAATCTCGACGAGCGCGAGAAGGATCGCATCCGCGCATCCGGGGTGCACGTGCTGACGATGAAGGACATCGACCGCGAGGGCATGGCGGCCGTGGCGGAGCGGGCCATCGCGCTGGCCAGCGCGGGGACCGGCGGCATCCACGTCTCCTTCGATCTGGATGTCTGCGACCCGTCGCTGGCACCCGGCGTGGGCACGCCGGTCAAAGGGGGGCTGAACTACCGGGAGGCGCACCTGATCATGGAGATGGTCGCGGACTCCGGTCGCCTGCGCGCGCTCGACCTGGTGGAAATCAATCCCACCCTCGACGTGCGAAATACGACGGCCGAACTCGCCACCGAGCTCGCCCTCTCCGCGCTCGGCAAGCGCATTCTGTAACGCCGCTAGGACCGTGCGGGGGCGGCCTGCGGCGCCCGAAGCGCGAGCACCGCTGCGATCACGAGCATGGCGGCGAGCCCGCCGAGGGCGATGCCGAAATTCCCCGTCGCGTCCCGGAGATACCCGACGCCGTAGGGACCCACGAACCCCCCGAGATTGCCAACGGAATTGATCCAGGCAATGCCAGCGGCCGCACCGCTCCCCCTGAGCCACGCCGTCGGCAGCGCCCAGAACGGGCCGAGCGCCCCCCAGATACCGAGCGCGGCCAGCGCCACGGCCGAGATGGCCAGCACCGGCGAGGGCGCTACCGCGCTCAGCAGCAGGCCCACGGCCCCGGCGAGGGCCGGGCCGGCCACATGCCAGCGGCGCTCACCCGTGGCATCGGAGTGCCGCCCAATCAGCACCATCCCGATGGCCGCCACGATGTAGGGCAGCGAGGAGAGCAACCCCACGGTCAGGTCCGTCGCACCCGACAATCGCTTGAGGATCTGCGGCAGCCAGAAGCTCACGCTGTAGAGCGCCACGACCAGCGAAAAATACAGCAGCGAGAAGATCCAGACCGGGCCGTTCGTCAGCGTAGCCCAGACACCCACGT
>CANKJK010000033.1 GCA_947482665.1 Acidobacteriota bacterium | reverse complement strand
GCGCCGGGTGATTGTAGTGCAGGTTCGAGCGCGGCCAGGAGCGGCGAGGTCGCGACTGTCGTGACCAGCGCCATGACGACCAACATCGAGAAGAGTGCCGGACCGATGAGTCCCAGTTCGAGGCCGATGTTGGCGACCACCAGTTCCATAAGGCCGCGCGTGCTCAAGAGCACACCGAGGCGCGCCGCTTCCCGCCACGCCATGCCCTGTCCCCGACCCGCCAGTGCGGCTCCGCCGCCTGTGCCGAGCATCGCCGTGGCCACCAGCAGCAGGCAGAGCAGCCATCCGTGGAGGCCAGGGATCCCGAACAACTCCGTTCGCAGGCCGGAGACCGCGAAGAACGCCGGAAGGAGCACGGCCACGGGCCACCGAAGCCCTCGCGCGAGGATGTCAGCCGCCGCGCTGTCGTGCGGCACGATGAGGCCGGCGACGAACGCGCCGAAGACCGCATGGATACCCAGGGCGTGGGTGGCCACGGCGGACGCGGTACCGATCAGTGCGAGCCAGGCCACCGGGGCGAGACCAGCAGATCGGCCATGCGCGTCCGTCAGGCGCGTGGCGAGCGGGCGCACGGCCACAAACATGGCCGCAATGAAGGCGAGGGCCAGCGCTGTGGTCAGCAGGGCCTGGCCGGTGGAGCCCTTGGTGAGTCCAATGAGCACCGCCATCAGACACCACACCGTGACGTCATTCGTAGCGGCGCAGGTGAGGGCCGTGGCACCCAGGTCGGTCTGGAGCAGGCCGCGGTCCCGTAGAATCCGCGCCAGGACGGGGAAGGCCGTGATCGAGAGCGCGATGCCAAGAAAGATCGGGAACGTCCACGTGGTGGACGAGGCGCCGTGGAACGGCGCAAAGGCCGTGCGGGCCAGCAGGACACCCATGAGGAACGGCAATCCGATGGCCACAGGCGAGATGGTCATCGCCGTGCGCGCCCGGGTCCGCACATGGTCGGCACTCAGCTCCAGACCGACCAGAAACATGTAGAGCGCCATGCCGACCTGCGAGAGCAGGGCAAGGTTGGTCAGGACGGCGCGCGGCACCAGCACCGCAGCCACCGCTGGCGCGAAGTGGCCGAGCAGCGACGGGCCAAAGGCCATGCCCGCGAGCAGTTCGCCGATCACGCGGGGCTGCCCCGCGCGCGACAGGACCCAGCCGAGGACGCGACCCGCCGCGGCTACTGCGACGAGGGCCAGCAGCAGGCTGGCTATACGACCCTCCGGCCGATGTCGTCCGGCAGGAAGAGCTCGTTGGCCTTCTCCGGGGCGTCGGTCACGGGCGTGCCGATGTTCCAGGCGGGGATGGGCTGCTTGTCGGCGGCGTACGTGGTTTCAAGCGGCGCCCAGACCTTGTCGACGCGCTCCGTGAAGAGATCGCCGATGAGCAGGTCCGTCACGGTGCCCCGATGCTCGGGGTACTTCTGGATGAAATTGCCGAAGCTGAGGCCGTCGTAGTACTCGCACACGAGCCGGCGCATGCGGTCCACGCCACGGTTGAAGTCGGCATCCCACTGCCCGAGCTGGGCCGCGCCGGTGTCGCCCTTGGCCAGACCCGCGACGATCGCATCCGCCGCGAGCTCGCCAGACTTGAGCGCCAGCAGCACCCCCGAGGAGTAGAGCGGGTCAAGGAAGCCCCACGCATCCCCGATCATCACCCAGCCGTCGCCGGAGACTTTCTTCGACCGGTAGGAGTAGTCCTTGGTCGCGAAGTAGCCGGTCACGCGCGTGGCCTTTGAGACGCGCTCCTTCACGCCAACGCAGCGCTCGACCTCTTCCTCATAGGTCTGCTCGAAGGGTCCACGGCCCTTGAAGAGGTAGTCGAAGGGCGCCACGACACCCACGCTCACGATGTTGTCGTGCTGCGGGATGTACCAGAACCAGCCCTTCTTGTCCGGCGTCTGGAGCACGACGGTCGCGCCCTCATCCTTGGCCTGGTCGCGGTAGGCGCCTTCCCAGTACGTCCAGATGGCGCCCTTGTTCAGCACCGGATCCCAGACGCGCAGGCGCAGCTTGTTTGAGATCAGGCCGTTCTGGCCGCTGGCGTCGACCACGACCTTCGCACGAACCTCGTGCAGAGGCCCGTCGCCGATCTTCACGGAGACGCCCACCGCGCGGCCCGGATCGGCCCCGCTTGCCCCGAGCGACGTCGTGGGGTCAAACAGGACCTCGTGCACGCGCGCGCCCTCGAGGGCCTCGACGCCGTGTTCGCGGGCGTTGTCGAGCATCATCTGGTCGAATTCGCTCCTGACCACCTGCCAGGTCTGCGAACACTCGTGGGGCTTGTTGTCCCAGAAGTAGAAGGGCGCTGATTCCTTCCCGCGTGAGTTGACGAACTGCACGCTGTACTTCTTGACGAAGCGGCTGGCCTGCATCTTCGGCAGCATGTTCAGCCGCTTGAGCACCCAGTAGGTCTCCGGGATCAGCGACTCGCCGATGTGGAACCGTGGAAAGTGCTCACGTTCAAAGAGGCGGACCTTCAGGCCCTGCTGCGCCAGCAACGTCGAGACGGTGGCCCCGGCCGGGCCTCCGCCAATCACCACCACGTCTACGGTTTCGTTCACGGCTGCGACTCCACGGCGTACACAAAGCGCCGCGCTTTCATGTCGAAGCGCGGCAGGGGTTCGGCGGCGGGCGTGACGGCGATCGAGAGGCCGAGCCCCTCGTGCAGCGCCGCAGCGACCTGCGTCGCCAGTGTAGCGCGCTCCGCCAGCGCGGCAGGCACGGGTTCAATCTCGACGGAGAGCGTCCGCAGCGCGCCGCCAGAGGAGACGAGAGCGCGGAACTCGGCGACGTCGGAGAACCGGCGGACGACGGCCTCGATGGCACTGGGGTAGATGTTCACCCCTCGCACCGTGACCATGTCATCGACGCGCGATTGGATGCCGCCGCGCAGCCGCGCCGAGGCTCGGCCGCAGATGCAGGGCTCGGTCTCAAGGATGACGAGGTCGCCCGTCCGGTAGCGAATGGCGGGGCAGGCGAATCGGCGGAGGTTCGTGATGACCAGTTCCCCGGCCTGGCCTTCGGGGACGGGGCGATGGGTCTCCGGGTCGAGCACCTCGCACAGAAACTCCTCTTCGTTCAGATGCAGGTACCCGGGGGCTTCCCAACACTCGAAGCTCACCGGACCGACTTCCGTGAGACCGTGGTGATCGATGACCCGGGCATTCCAGGCGGATTCGATCCGGGCGCGCGTGGCAGGAATGCTCCCGCCCGGTTCGCCGGCCACGATGAGCACACGCACGCCGCGTTCGGCCAGCCAGTGTGGCCCGTGATCCTCGGCGGCCACCTCGGCGAGGCGCAGGGCATAGGTCGGCGTACAGCAGATGACGCTCGGCCGCACCGCATCGATCAGGGCCAGCCGCTGCGCGCTTGAGAGGCCGCCGCCAGGCACCGCATGCGCGCCGATGGCGGTTGCCGCGTCAAACGCCGTCCAGAAGCCGTAGAAGGGGCCGAACGAGAACGCGAAGAAGATGCGGTCGTCCCCAGTCACCCGGGCGGCGTCGTAGACGGCCTTCCAGCACTCGATCGACCACTGCCAGCTTTCCGGTGTGTCCACCCACCGCATCGGACGGCCCGTGGTGCCAGAGGTCTGGTTGTAGCGGGTGTAGGCAGAAATGGGCTGGGTCAGGACTGACCCCCAGGGGGCGTGCACGGCCTGGTCGGCCACGAGCTCCGCCTTCGAGGTCAGCGGGATGCGCTGCAGGTCCGCCCGGCGCCGCCAGGGCGGACCGGGCTGAAAGCCGGCTTCGTCGAGCTTGGCCGTGTAGAAGGGGCTCCGGCCGTAGACGTATTCGAACAGTTCGACCGCGCGCGTCCACTGGTGGGTCCAGAGCACCTCCCGGTCCAGCCTGGCCACGGCCAGCCGCTGCTCGTCGTCGGTCGTACTCACGACTGGGACTCCGCCACGGCAAAGCGGCTCGTGATGGCCGGAGGCAAGGGCGCTGACCGCACCTGGCCATCGTCCCCATGGGTCACGCAGACGATCGTCATGGATCCGGTGGCGATGCGGGTGTCGCCGCGGGTCATGTCGCAGGCGTAGCGCAAGGAGCGGGTGCCGAGTTCTGCCACGCGGATGGTCACGTCGAACACGTCTTCGAATCGCAGCGGCGCGACGTAGTCGAACGTGATGGCGACGCGGGGCCAGCCGTGTTCACCTCCGGCTTCGTGGATGCTCAGGCCGGCGGCTCGCCACATCGCGTGTTCCGCCTCCTCCATGTAGCGCGGATACCAGCTGAAGTGCACGATGCCCGCGGCGTCGGTCTCGTAGAACTGGACGCGGCGCGTGAGGCGGTGCTCGCGGATGGGGAAGGGGGCGGCCATGGGTCGCTAGACGAGCGGGAGGATCTCGACGATGTCGCCGATTCGGCGCCCGCCGACGGAGAGCTCCGTCTGGCGGCCATAGAGCGTGCGCGGCTCGCGCATCCAGAAGACCCCCATCATCTCGGGGTTCGGCGTGACCGCGACAAACGCGCGTGGCTGGCTGCGGAAATCCACGCCACCATTGCGCAGCACGCGCCCAAGCGGCACTTCATTCTTGAGGATCTGCTTCTGAATCTTCTGTGGGAACGCATCGAGGCGGAGGCGGATGGCGCCCATCTCGACCGGGCGGCCCGAGTACTCCTGCACGAGCAGCACCCGGCGCAGGTACCACTTGCCGCGGGTCGTGGTTGAGAGCGTCCGAAGCATGACGGGCCCGCCGTGATGCCGCTCCAATGTCAGGGTCATGTCCTGCTCATGGACGAGCAGGGAATGATATGGCGGTGGAATGGTCGCCGGGGCAATGACGCGAACGACGGGCTGAGCCACGCCCGCCTGGGCGTAGGCCTGATCGAGGGGAAAGAGAGGGCTGTGCGACGGACGCGTCTTCGCCATAGGGAATCCGGACTCGGGCTTAGGTATAGCGGATGCCTGCGTGCGCGGGCAGAAAGAAGCGCGGCAGCAGCACGTCGACTCTGAGCAGGCCATCGCGCGTGAGGGTGACCCGATCCGCGCCAATCTCGGCGGCGTACCCATCTGCCTGGAGCGAGGCAAACGCGTCGCGGAAGCGCGTGAGGATGTCCACGCCGTACTTCTCCTGGAAGTAGGCGGGGCGGATCGTGCCGAGCTTCAGCTGCAGGACGAGTTCGCGGATGAGGCGCTCCTCGTCCGTGGGCCGGTAGGCGCGGCTGAGCGGGAGGCGGCCCGCGTCCACGGCCGCGGTGTAGCTCTCCCACGTATCCAGGTTCTGCATGTGGACGCCGTTGACGTGGCCAAACGACGCCACGCCGAGCGCGGCCATGTCGGCACCCTGCCAGAGGCGGTCGCGGTAAATGAAACGGGTCTTCGACGGGTTCTTCACGGCCGTGTAGGCGCTGCCGATGTGGTACCCCGCGCGCTCCAGCGCCTCGAAGGCTTCGGCCACCCAGCGGCGTTTGGTGGACCACGCGGCCACCGGGTCGGCGAACTGCTGCGTCCCCTTGATCAGATCCTTGCTGATCGTGGTGTTGAAGGGCAGTTCCATCTGGTAGATCGTCACCGAGTCCGGATCGAGCGCGATGGTCTTCTCGACGCACACTTTCCAGTTGTCTTCGGTCTCGCCCAGCATGCCGGCGATGAGGTCGATGTTGATCTGCGGGAAGTCGAGCGAGCGGGCGAAGCGGTAGGCGCGGTCAATCTCGCCGGACCGGTGCGCGCGGCCGTTGAGTTCCAGTACGCGGTCATCGAAGTTCTCGACGCCGAGGCTCAGGCGGGTCACGCCGAGCCGGCGGATGACGCCAAGCTTCGACTCGGAGAGCGTGCCCGGCTCGCACTCGAACGTGACTTCCTCGGCGGACGCCCACGACGTCGTGGCGGTGAGGCGCGTGACGAGGCCCTCCAACTGCTGCGTCGAGAGAAACGACGGCGTGCCGCCGCCAAAGTAGACGAAGTTGAGCGGCCGGCCGGCGATGGCGGGCTGGGCGGCGTACTGTTCCCACTCGCGGGCCAGCACGTCGAGATACTGCGCGACATCGGACGAGTTCTTGTCCGTGTAGACGCGGAAGTAGCAGAAGTGGCAGCGCTTCCGGCAGAAGGGAATATGCAGGTACAGCCCGAGCGGCACGCCGGCGGCCGGCGGACGCTGCAGCGCCGGCAGCGCGTCGGCCGCCACGGCCTCTGGCGTCCAGACGGAGAACGGCGGATAGTTGGCGACGAAGTAGCTGCCGACGTCGGTCTGATCGGCGACGGCGGTGCCGCCGCCGTCGGCCATCTTCAGCAGGCGCGGGTCCTGTGTCACCGCGTTACTTTCCGCCCGCTCCGGCCTGGATGGCGAAGAGCGTGTTGCGGTTGTTCAGGATGAGTGCGCCGTTGGCCGGCACGGGCGTGGCGTAGACGGAACTGCCCATGTTGATTTCGGCGATGACCTTGAGCGTCTTGCCGGTCTGCAGGATCGCGATGTCGCCATCCTCGTCGCCCAGGTAGACCTTGCCGTCGATCACCATCGGCGAGCCCCAGATGGCCGCAAAGGTGTCGTGCTGCCAGTATTCCTGCCCGGTCTCGGCGTCGAGGCAGTGGAGGAAGCCGCTGAAGTCGGAGATGTAGACGAGGCCGTCGTAGATCGCCGCCGTGGAGACGGAGCGGCGGATCTTGTCGAAATGGAAGATGAGGCCCGTCTTGGTGATGTCGCCGCGCTTGGTGGCGTCGATGGCGTAGAAGTGGCCCACGCCCTCGCCGTGCTCGGGGTCCTGGCCGTTGGCGATGTAGACGCGGTCCTTGTAGATGACCGGCGTGGCGATCACCTCGTTGCGCGTGCGAGGCCACACCGAGTCCTTCGGGTTGGTGTCGAATTCCCAGAGCTTCTTGCCTGAGGCGGCGTCGTAGCCGCGCACCCAGCCGTCACCCTGCGCGCTCACCGCCATGTCGAGGCCGCCAACCTTGCCGACCGCGGGCGTGGACCACTGGCCGTGCAGGATCTTGTCGTTGACCGAGTTGTCTTCCCACACG
>CANKJK010000032.1 GCA_947482665.1 Acidobacteriota bacterium | reverse complement strand
TTGCCAGGGCTCGATGGCTACTCGAACTACCACTGCGCGGGCGACCGTCAGGCAAGGCCGAGCATCGCCGACGACGTACGGCCGATACGAAGTAGCAAGTGATTGATAGGTAAAGAGTTAAGTGGCGTAGATATAGCCACATGGTCGCCGTCGAATCGCGTGGCCTTATCTAGTGCGGTCTTGGCTCCTACGCTTTCGATGTGCCAACCAGGAACCACCCGAGGGGGAACGACCAGGGGCGCGGGCTCTGGTCGCGGGAGCCCATGCGTCGGACCTTGGAGTCGTGCCTCCCGTCTCACCTGAAACTCACCGCCATTGCCTTCGCCGCACACTGCGGCCGGGCGGGAGTGGCGTTCCCTCGGCTAGGTCGCGTCTCTTGGCTTGTCGGGCGGGAGATACGGGCGGCCCGTAAGCACGTGGCCGAGTTGTGCAGCCTCGGAGTGCTTGTCCCGTTGACACCTCGAAAGGGTCTCAACGGAATGGCAACCAGGTATCGCTTCGAGCCAGATGCCCTTCCCCTGGGTGAACTCGTCGCTGGTCCTGGGCAGACGGATCCGGAACGGCCTCCTCAAGTTGAAATCGATGCGCTCCAGGACGGCACCGGAAGACCGGGAGGGCGGCAAAGGGATGCCGGGAGGGCGGCACCGGGAGACCGCCAAGAAGATCTTCAGGAAGTAGTCAAAGAAGAGAGAACACCGGCTGCGCCGAGCCTTCTCGCCACTGAGCCAGCCGGCGACGGGAATCGGCGCGTGATTCAGGCTGTCGCCCGGGATCTCCTGCGGGAGGTGGGACCAGAGTTGGCTGTCGGCCTCCTTGGCGACCCGGTCGAGTTCGTTGAGCGCGTGAAGCGAGCCTGCGCGCAGCACGGCATCGACTATGGCCGTTGCGTGGACCCCGACGTGGTGCATCGAAGCTGCTCGGCCGCGGCCATGAGTTATCGACGAGAGAACCTGCCACGTGAAGGGCAGGAGACCACCCGCCGGTATGGTCAGCACCGCCGTCGACGTCGCTCAGCTCGTGGAAGGTGCGCATGAAGATCGAATCGTTCGACCAGAGCTGGGCCGGCGGGCAAGGCGAACCGCTGCTGTTGACGGTGGACGAGACAGCCGATCTCCTCAGGACCACCCGCGTGGCGGTCTACGCCCTGGTGGCCCGCTCGCAGTTGCCCGGCGTGATCCGACTCGGCCGGCGGGTTCTGGTTCGCCGTCAGGACTTGCTAGACTGGCTCGCACAGAAGCGCGTGCCGTCGCCGAAGGAGTAGGCGATGGTGAGAGTGAGACCCTACCGGCGGGGCGGATGGGAAGTAGACATCCGCGTCCGGCTGCCCGATGGCAAGGTGCATCGAGAACGCACCCGGTCATCGGCGTCATCGCGATCGGTGGCGCTGCGGTACGGGGAGGCGCGGGCCCGAGAGCTCCTGCTGCAAGGGGTTCCCAAACGACGAGAGGAGGTGCCGACATTCAGTGAGTTCTGGCCCCGGTTCATGGACGGGTACGTCCGGGCGAACCGACTAAAGCCCAGCGGGGTGGCCGCCAAGGAAAGCGTCTGGCGGGCCCATCTGCGGGCGCACTTTGGCAGTAAGAAGCTGGACGCCGTCACCACGGAGGACGTCCAGCGTCTGAAGCACGTGCTCACGACACGGGCAGCCAAGACGGTGAACAACGTGCTCACCGTGCTGAATGTGGTCTTGCGCAAGGCCGTGGAGTGGGACGTGATCGAACGGATGCCGTGCGCCGTGCGGTTGCTGCCGATTCCGAAGCCCAACGCGCAGTTCCACGATTTCGAGGCCTACGAGCGCTTGGTAAGCACGGCTCAAGGGCTCGACCCGCGCGCCTACCTCATGGTGCTGTTGGGGGGCGAGGCCGGCCTGCGATGCGGGGAGATGATGGCCCTCGAATGGGGCGATGTCGACCTGGTGAAGGGTCAGATCAGCGTGCAACGGTCTGACTGGAAGGGACACGTCACCACCACGAAGGGCGGCCGGGTGCGCCACGTGGGCATGACGAGGCGCTTGGCGGCGGCGCTCCAGCGTCACCGCCATCTGAAGGGAAAGCGGGTGTTGTGCCAGGACAACGGCGAGCCCCTGACCCAGAAGATCGTGCAGGACCACATTGGGCGGGCGGCGCGGCGGGCACACGTCAGAGACGGCGTGCACATCCTGCGGCACACGTTCTGCTCACATCTCGCGATGCGTGGGGCTCCCGCGCGGGCGATTCAGGAACTGGCGGGTCATCAGGATCTGACGACCACCCAGCGGTCCATGCACCTGTCTCCAGCGGCGCTCGAAGATGCGATTCGACTGCTCGATGGACACAGCCCCGCCCACCTCCGTGGAGACATTGTGGAGGCGGCGGGAACGGTCAGCGTAAGTCGCTGATTCTAAAGGAAGAGAGTGGTGGAGGCGGCGGGAGTTGAACCCGCGTCCGAAAGCACGTTATCGCAGGACTCTACATGCGTGTCCGCTTCTGGGTTCTTGTGCCCGACGTGTGGAAGCGGCGAAGAACCGCCAGGCACCAGACTCTGAGAATCTCACCCACGGGCGCAGAGCCGCCATCCGTGAGCCAGCCTGTTTAATGGCGTCTGACCCCCAACCACCAGGCTAGGCCAGGGCAGACGCTCACAGCTTATTAAGCTGCGAGAGCGTAGTTAGAATCCGCAGTTAACGGATGTTCCGTCAGATTTACGAGTTAACGGTGCTCGGCATGCATCCCACGACTCCATACCCCCGTCGAATCCAGGTCGCCCCCAACGGTGTAGTCGCGCATGAGCGGTACGCGCCGCTCATGGATCCATTGTAAGCCCCGAATGGCGTGGCTCCAAGGTGAGCCGTAGCGCGGTCAGTTTGTGACGGGCTGGAGGTCGAGGAGGGTGTAGCGCTCCACGGGCGCCTGGCCGGGCCGCTCTACGATCACGCGTTCGACGAGGGCGGACCAGCGGTGCGGGATCACGCCCGTGAGATCGAGCTGTTCCAGGTAGCGCGCGCTCACATCGGGGTCCACTCGGCCGGTGATGGTCGGGCGGCCATCGTCGGGCCGGAACTCGAAACGCCGACCAAGGGGAATGATGCCGAGCAGTTGGCCCGTGAGTCGGAATGGCGCTTCATCCACATGGGTGGCCTCGAGCCGCCGCCACGCGCGCTCCAGGCCGGCGTCGCAGAGGTGCACCATGCGGTCACCTTGCGCGAGCCTGAGCGTGCCTTCGTTTCGGCAGACCCGGCCCACCAGATCGCGGGCGGCCTTGAGCGCGCGCGGCTCCAGCGAGTCGAGCAGCTCTGCAAAGTCCTCGTCGGTGCCGTGCGCGAGGCGGTCCAGGCGCTCGATGACGCTCGTGATGGCGCGGCGCAGCGGGCTGGGGAAGAGGCGACCGCCGACGGCGTCCAGTTCCTCGAGCGTCACCCCGGGCGGAAAGGCGGAGAGACTGGTCACGAAGAGGTGCGCCCGGCCGCTCGGGTCGCAGCTCCTCGCCAGCAGTTCCTGCAGGCTGCCCACGACATCGGCCAGGAAGGCCGCGTGGATACCGCCGTTTCCCACCACGGGCTCTCCGCCAAAGGCGGCTTCTACGCGTGCGGAGTGTTCGGTGTGGTCGCGCGCCTCGTCGAGTGCACTCACCAGCTCGCCGCGATACGCATCGAGGCTCAGTCGGCCAAGCGGGTCGACGGCCGGGAGAGAGGCGAGGATGGCCTCCACGGCATCCAGGTCAGCCTGGAGTCGGTCGGGGGACTGCATTCTGATCATGACCAGGGCACCAGGCGGGCGGCCACCTCGTCGTCCGCCATGGTCAGCGCGGCTTCCATGAGTTCCGACCCACGTTCGAGGCACTGCCTGGCCAGCACATCGGACCAGAACCGCGCGTGGGTGACCACGGCTGCTGGCGTCTGGTCGAGATCCACCAGGTAGGAGCGGCAGCCAAAGCCCGCCCACGTCCGAGTGGGATCGAGAAGGGGCTCGTTGAAATCCACGAATTGGCGCCACGCGGCGTCGGAGGCGGCGTGTGGGGGGCGGTGGCAGAAGGTGACGACATCCACGTCGGTGGCCTGCGCCGGGCGCCGGGCAGCGCGCCCGCCATCCGGGGAGGGCGGCCCCATCAGCCATTGAAAGCCGCTGGTCAGGCCCAGCAGGCCCAGCGTCTCGCGATAGGCCAGCAGGCCGCGGACGTGGTACCGCCCCTGGGTGGTGCCGGTGAATCGGCGGGCCACCTCCACGATCGAGACCCGGGGGAGAGCCAGAGACCGTTCCTCTGCGTGCCCCATTGGGCGCAGCGGGAGCGTCGGTTGAGTGGGGGCGCTGGGCGTATCCACAAAGGCTGCTATCGGTGCGGGGAGGGTTGGACCTTAACCCTGATTTCACAGGTGGCCGTGGGCGTCGACTCTGTCCTGAGATGTACGTCGGGGTCCGCCGGTCCGTATAATCGCAGGCAGGTCCGTGCAAAGTTCCAAGCGGTGGCGCGTCGTGTCGGTGGCTGCTGGGCTGGTGGCCCTCGCGGCGGCCGGCGGTCGCCTCAGTGGCGCCCCGCAGACGGCGGCCCCGTGGGAGCCCACGGCCGCGAGTGCGAAGCTCGCACCGACGCCGCACCCCCCCATCCCTGATCGCCCCTCGCGCTTCTGGCTCGTGCCGGAGCGCCGCGGCGGCGCCTCCGGGGAGCGGGCCACGGTGGATCTGTTCTCGGGCTCAACGCTGGCCCGTGGCGTGGCCCTCTTCGAGGCGGGGCAGCCTGCGGCGGCCCTCGTGCACCTGGGCGACGCCCGCCTGAACGCGTCCGCGCTGGGCGACTACGCGCGCTACTACACGGCCTGGGCGCGGCTGAAGCTGAATCACATGGACGCGGCGAGCCTCGGGCTCGACGCGCTCTCGGCCAAGCGTCTCGACGGATACCTCGGGCAGGCCGTGGAGATGCGCCGGGCCGAAGTGGCGCTGGAGCAGCGCGACAACGCCGGCGCCGCGTCGATTCTTGAAGCGCTCACGCGCCGACCGCTGCTCACGCCCGAGATCGTGCTGCTCAAGTTGGCGCGGGCCTACGAGCTGTCGGGCGACCGCGCCAGGGCGATTGAGACCTATCGGCGCGTGTGGGTGGAGTTTGCGCTGCAACCCGAAGGGGATGCCGCCGGGCAGGAACTGGAGCGGCTGGATCGGAGCGGGATGCACACGCTCGCGGCGGTCCATGCGGAGATCGATCGCGCGGAGCGGCTCTTCGCCGCCAAGCGCTGGGCGCCGGCGCGCGAGGCCTTCAAGGACATCGCGCCCGAGTCCAGTGATGACGCGGGGCTGGTGCAGCTGCGTATCGCGGAGTGCGACTACTACCTCAAGCGCTACTCCGCCGCGAGAAACGGCGCACAGCTCTTTGCGCAGCGCGGGCCCAATGCCGCTGAGGCGCGGTTCGTGGTGGCGGCTGCGGCCTACGGTCAGAAGGAAGATGAGCGCTTCGTCGGGCTCGTGCGCGACATGTTGACCGACCTGCCGGCCGACACCTGGACGGAGGAGGCGCTGAATCTGCTCGCGACCTACCACCTGACCGAGGATCAGGTCCAACAGGCGGATGAAGCCTTCCGTCAGCTGGTGGAGCGCTTTCCGGGCGGGCGGAATGCGGAGCGGGCCTACTGGAAGGCCGGCTGGTTCGCCTACCGAGCGGGGAGAGATAACGACGCCATCCGCTACTTCGAGGCGGGCGCGGCGAAACTGCCTCGGGCAGACCTGCGCCCCTCGTGGCTCTATTGGGCGGGCCGGGCGCATGAGCGGCAGGGTCGCAAGGCGGAAGCCACGGCCCGCTTTCAGCTCGTGCTGGCGGACTATCAGAACTCCTACTACGGGCGCCTCGCCGAGCGGCGGCTCGGTGCCGATGCGCGGCCGGCGGCGCGCGTGGCGACGGCGCAGGCACCCCCAGCGACGCCGATTCCCACGGAAGGGCTCATCCGGGAACTCGTCGGCGCGGAGCTCTTTGACGCGGCCGATCGCGAGGTGCGCTACGCGCAACGCGCGTGGGGCGATTCCCCGGCGCTCCAGGCCACGCTCGCCTGGGTGAGCCACCGGCAAGGCATGACCCTCTCCTCCTGGGATCGCTTCAATCATCTGCGCGGCGCCATCAATCAGATGAAGCGGGCCTATCCGCAGTACATCGCGGCGGGTGGCGAGCAGTTGCCGCCGGATGCGCTGGGCGTGCTGTTTCCGCTCGACTACTGGTCGCTCATCCAGCAGTACGCCGGCGAGCACGACCTCGACCCCTACATGATGGCGGCGCTCATCCAGCAGGAATCCACCTTCACGTCCGACGTGAAGTCCGCCGCCAATGCCTACGGCCTGATGCAGCTCATTCCTGCGGCAGGGCGTGACTATGCCAAGAAGGTCGGCCTGGGCCGGTTCTCGCTGCGCCTGCTGACGCAGCCCGAGTCGAATATCCGCATGGGGATGGCCTACTTCAAAGACCTCTCGGACCGGATGGGCGGCGCCCACTTCGCGATTGCCAGCTACAACGCCGGACCGAACCGGGTCGTGCGCTGGCGTGCGGAGAAGCCGGACCTGCCCGAGGACGAATTCATCGACGACATCCCGTTTCCCGAGACGCAGAACTACGTGAAGAAGGTGCTCGGGATGGCGGAGGACTACCGTCACATCTATGGCGGCGGCCTGGTGACGCCGATGGCGCTGCCGGTGCCCCCGTTGCAGCTGGCGCCAGACCCTGTCTCGCGCAAGGCCACGCCGGCGAAGGTGCGCAAGGGCGCGAAGCCTGTCGTGCCGAAAGCGACGCCCGCGCCGAAGCGCACGAAGAAGCGGGCCAGCCGCTGATGGATCGCCTCCTTGCGCTGACGCAGCGGGCCGAGGCCTCGCACTTCTGGTTTCGCGGATTCCGCCGGATGGTGCAGCCGCTGGTGGCGCGCGCGGTGGGTGGGCGCTCCGGGCTGCGCATCCTCGACTGCGGCTGTGGCACCGGCTTCAATCTCGGATGGCTGAAGGCACATGGCGACGTGACGGGGACGGACCTCACGGCGTCGGGCCTCGCAGTGGCCCGGAAGGCCGGGCGGCCACTGGTGCGGGGCGATGCGCAGGTGCTGCCGTTTCAGAGTGGTGCGTTCGACGTCGTCACGACGTTCGATATGCCGCAGTGCGTGCCCGATGACGAGGCCGCGTTCCGTGAAATCGCACGGGTACTGAAGCCCGGCGGGTACTTCGTGGCCCACGTCGCAGCGCTCCAGGCGCTCTACGGCGACCACTCGGCGCTCTCGGCGGAGTTCCGCCGCTACACACCGGGGCTGGTGCGTGCGCGGATGCAGGCGGCCGGGCTGGAGGTCCTCCAGTTGCGGTTCGGGTTTGCGTCGACATTCCCCCTGGTGCTGGGGACGCGCCTGGTGCAGAAGCTGGTGCGGGG
>CANKJK010000031.1 GCA_947482665.1 Acidobacteriota bacterium | reverse complement strand
TCGAGCGCGGCCACCATGCCGAGCGGCGACACGGTGTAGACCAGCCCGTCCACCATCAGTGGCGTGTCTTCGTAGCGCGCGGCCTTGAGGAGCGGGCTCGACAGCTGCAGTTCCCGGTCGGCCGTCTTCCACGTCCAGGCGACCTTCAGATCCTTCACGTTGGCCGGGGTGATCTGGCTGAGGGGCGAATACTTCAGGCCATAGCCATCGCCCCCGTAGTCATGCCACTCACCGGAGCTGAGCACGCTGGAGTAGGCACGCTGGGCTTGGAGGTAGGCGGGCTGGGCGAGCGCGGCCAGCACGGCGGCGCCGATCAGCAGGCTGAGAGTGGTGACTCGCTTCATCTGGTGTCCTCGGGTGAGCAATGGCGACATCGACATTCTAGGACCGTCTGGTTATGAGCCTGACCGGTCGTCCACTGTCAGTCCCACGGCCCGCATCAGCGCCAGCGCATTGCTGCGGGTCACGGGGCCCGGGCGCATCCGGTAGTCGAAGTGGAGCGCGTCGCCCTCGAAGGTGTCCTCGAAGTGCACGTTGACGGCGGCTGTCCCAAGGGCTCCCGCCATCGCCGTGAGGGCGAGGTCGTGGGTTGTCACCAGGCCGATGGCGCCGCGATCAACGAGCGCCTGCAGCACGCCCGTGCCTCCGGCCAGCCGGTCGTGGGAGTTGGTGCCGTGGAGCAGTTCGTCGAGCAGAAAGAGCAGCGGGGTCCCGCCGGCGGCGAGATCGGCGAGCTGGCGCAGGCGCGTGATCTCCGCGTAGAAGCGCGAGCGGCCATCCTGTATCGAATCCTGCACGCGGAGCGTGGCGCCGAGGGCGAGCGGCGTCAGCCTGAGCGCCGTGGCCCGCACCGGTGCGCCGGCCAGCGCCAGCACCCCATTGATCCCGACTGACCGGAGCAGCGTGCTCTTGCCGGACATGTTCGACCCGCTGACGATGAGGAGCTGCGCGGTGTCACCAAGCCGCACGTCATTACGCACAAGCCGGGTGGACGCCAGCAGGGGATGTCCCAGACCCTCTGCCTCGAAGCGGGGCTGGCCGTCGGTGATAGCGGGGAACGCATCCTCGGGATGTTCGAAGGCGCGCGTGGCGAGTGAACTGAGCGCCTCGATCTCGCCGACCCCGGCCAGCCAGGCAACAACCTGGGCGCCATGCCGGCGACGCCAGCGTTCGACGGCCAGAGCGAGATGCGGACCCCACAGCAGGAACGCGGCGAGGAACGCAAAGATGGCGTTGTGCTGCCAGTCGTGCCGTTCGCTCAGCCGCTGGAGATGCCGGATGGCGCGGGCAGCCCCGCCCCCGGCGGTCACCGGCGCGGCGCTCTGCGCGAGGCGCGGCGCGCTGAAGGGCGTGGCTTCGATGTGCGCCAGCGCGTGGGCCAGGACGTCCAGATCACGAACGGGCTGACCCGCGCCGTGCAGCACGGTCGTCGTCTCCGTGCCGGTGATCGCACTGAAGACGGCGACCAGCACCACGGCGAGGCCCACAGGCCAGCCTGGGCCGCCGGCGAGCCACAGCGATGCCGACGCCACGGAGATGGCCGTCACGGCGATGGCTGCAGGCTGCCACAGCGCCGAGCTGAAGCGCGGCGGCGCGGTGGCCCACGCGGTGAGCGCGTCGGTGAAGACGCCGGCCCGCACGTCCGCGCCGGCCAGTGCGAGGGCCTCGCGGAAGTCGAGGAGCGGTGTCAGTTCGCGGACTGCCTCCTGCCGTGCCGCAATCTCCGGCGCTGCCGCGGGGGCGAGCAGCCACGACGCGAGCGTCTCTTCGCCGGCGCGCGTGCGGGCGATGGAGAGCAGCTCAAAGAGCGAGCCCCGGCCGAAGAGGTCGAGGTCCTCCGCGTAGACGTGTTCGGGGCGGCGGAACCGCTCGCCTGCCTCGCCTCCGCCCTGCCACCGGTCTTCCAGACGGGCGAGGCCGCGCTCGTAGAACACCACGGCGCGTGCCGCCTGGTCGCGGGCGGAGATGACCCTGGCATGCCAGCGGACGAGCACGAGAAAGGCGACCACCGGGACCACGAGCGCGCCCGTCATCAGGGCGTGTTCGGCGAAGACCAGCCAGGCCATCACCGCGCCGAGGCCGAAGATCGCCAGCCGCGCCCAGGCCAATCGCGCATCCGCGGCGTCCAGTCGGGCCGCGTCTGCCCGACGGACCATCAGCCGTGCGGCATATTCCTGCGCTGCGGGAAGCACGACTCATGGTAGCCCGCGCCGCACGTATGATCAGTCGCCCGCTCACGGCGACCCCCACATGCCCGCGCTCTCCACCTCGCTTCGCCAGTCGATGGGCGACATCGACATCTACCTCTTCGATCAGATCGCGCGCGGCCGGTTCGATGCCTGCCGCACCGTACTGGATGCGGGGTGTGGCGACGGGCGAAACCTGGTGTACCTGCTCGGGCACGGCGTCTCCTGCTACGGCATTGATCGCGACCCGCGGGCCATCGAGCGTGTGCGTGCGCTGGCCGCACGCCTGGCGCCAGGCCTCTCTCCCGATCAGTTCGTCGTGGGGCGCCTCGAGGCGCTGCCCTGGCCGGATGCGTCCATGGACGCCGTCATCTGCAGCGCGGTCCTCCACTTCGCGGAGGACGCCGCACAGTGCCTCGCGCAGGTGTCGGAACTGTGGCGGGTACTGGTCCCGGGAGGTCTCCTCTTCGCGCGGCTGGCCTCGACCATCGGCCTTGAGGCGCTGCGCGGTGTTCCCGCGGGTCAGCGCGTCCGTCTGCCGGATGGCTCTGACCGCTTTGTCGTCGACGAGGCGCTGCTCCTGGCCTGGAGTGCGGCGCTGGGCGGTGAACTGCTTGACCCCATCAAGACCACCAACGTGCAGGAGACACGAGCGATGACCACCTGGTGCCTGCGCAAGCCGACGACGGGAGTGCGGTGATGGCGATGACAGCCACGATCTACAACATCGACATCGACCTGGCGGATTCGGACCGCGGCGTCTATGAATCGCTGACGCTGCGCGTGGCGCGGCACCCCTCGGAGTCGGAGGCCTACCTGGTGACGCGCGTGCTCGCCTACGCGCTCGAGTACACCGAGGGCATCGAGTTTCCCGGTGGTGGCCTGTCGGATCCCGATCAACCCGCCGTCTGGGTGAAGGACCTCACGGGCGTCGTGCGCTCGTGGATCGAGGTCGGATCGCCAGACCCGGCCCGCGTGCACCGGGCGTCCAAGTCGTGCGGCCGCGTGGCGATCTACATCGGGCGCGACACGCGCCAGCTCCTGGAGCGCTTCGTCGGCGAGCGCATCCATCGGGCGGACGCCGTGGAGCTCTACGAAATCGACCGCGCGCTGGTGGACGATATCGCGGCGCGTCTCGAACGCAGGATGGCGTTCACGTTGTCGGTGAGCGACCGTGAGCTCTATGCGGCGTTTGCCTCGGGCACGGCTACCGGCCGCGTGACGCGGCATCCACTGCAGGCGTAAACAGGGACCGGCCCTCCGGGGCCGCATAGGAGGACACCATGAACGAGACCACCAGCCATACCCGTCGCAACATCCTGCTCGGAGCCGGCCTCCTTGTGGCCGGAGCAGCCGTGCCGGCCGGAGCGGCTGTCCGCGGCGAGAAGGACTGGACGCCCACCGAACGCGCCAACGTGAAAGTCGTGAATGACTTCCTCGCGGCGATGGAGCGGAAGCAGGCCGACGCGCTCGTGGCGCTCATGACGCCCGACGCGAAAGCCCGGATGACCGCGCATACGCCGCAACAGGCGATGAGCCCCGAGCAGTTCAAGGGTGCGATCGGGAAGTTTCTGGCAGACGGCGGCGTGCAGTTCAAGGTGCTCGAGACGCACGCGCAAGGGCCGCTCGTGACTAACGTGCGCATCGACCGCATTACCGCGAAGACGGGTCAGCGGGACCTCCACTACATGGGCGTGTTCTTCCTCAGGGATGGAAAGATCGCCGAGTGGAGCGACTACGAGATCGCGCCGGCCACGCCGGTGAAGCCCGGTCAGCCGCTCTAACGCCGGGTCGACCTCACCCCAGCATCGCTTCGTTGAGAAAGCGGAGGAGCGGCGCCGTGGCGCGGAACACCCGGAGCAGCTCCGGGTAGAAGCCGGGGTCGTACGCGAACTCGGGCGGAAACTCCCTGGCGGCCAGGAACTGCTTGTAGCGGAGCAGGTCAGCCGCCGGGTGATCCGCGCGGAATCCCCGTGGCACCCGGCTCAACTGCGTGCCACGCATCTCGCCGACGACTCCGGTGAAGGCTTTGGCCCTGATGAGGCGGGTGAATCGCTGGTGGTCGCCGGCGATGCGCTCCCGGATTCGGAGGAGGTCCGCGGGTTCCGGCATGTAGACGCCGCCACCCATGAACACGCGTTGGGGCGTGACTTCCATGTAGAAACCGCCGCCGCGTTTGAGGATCTCCCGGTGCGGGAAGTGCGCCGCCGCATTCGTCTTGAGCGGAGCCTTGTTGGCGCTGAAGCGCGTGTCCCGGTAGATGCGGAAGAGCGAGACCTTCGGGTGCGCGACATACTCCGGCGCGAAAGCGTGCAGGTCAGGCTCGAGCCGCGCGAGCAACTCCAGGAGCGGCGCCTTCACGTGCGACTCGTAGTCCGCCTTGTGCGCCTTGAACCACTCGCGATCGTTGTGGCGGGTGAGTGCGCGCAGGAACGTGAGCGTCTTCGTCGAAAACACCGGTTCGGCCATGGCTGGCGCCCATCTTACCGGCGGTTCCCGCGCCCCGGGACGCGGCGTATAGTTGAAGGCAGGTCTCCTCAGTGCCCCTGCTTCCGCGTTTTGTCGTGCTCTTTGATGGAGGGTGCCCCCTGTGCCGGCGCACGGTGCGGGTGCTGCGTCGGCTGGACTGGTTCGGCCGGCTCAGTTTCGAGGATGTGACCGACGATGCCGTCCGTGCGCGTATCGCACCCGGACTCACGCGGGAGGCGGCGCTGGCCGAAATGTGGGTCGTGGATGCGGCTGGCGTCCGGACGCCAGGCTTTGACGGCTACCTCGCGCTCTCGAGCGGGCTGCCCATTCTCTGGATTCCCCGCTGGATCGGCCTCATCCCTCCGGTGACCTGGCTCGGCCGGCGCATCTACCGGGCCGTGGCCGCGCGGCGCGCCCGGCAGGGCGGCTGCAGCGACGAGGTCTGCGCGCCAGGCTCGGTGCGTCCGCTGTAGGACGACTGGCTCCGCCCGGTCTCGGGCCGCGCACCCTCGGTAGAATTGTCCCGATGTCCTCGCCCGCGCGTCCTTTCAACGTTGAACAGCTCGTCGCCGATCTGCGTGCGCAGCTCGGTGACCGCGTGACCACGGGCGAGTCGCACCGTGAGCTGCACAGCCACGGCGAGTCGTGGCACACGCCGGGGCGCCCTGACGTGGTGGTGTTTCCCGAGACGACCGAAGAAGTCGCTGCCGTGGTGCGCATTGCGGCGTCACACCGGGCGCCCGTGGTGCCGTTTGGCGCCGGCTCGTCGCTCGAAGGACACGTCAGCGCGCTCCAGGGCGGCATCTCGCTCGACCTCACGCGGATGAATCGCATCCTGCGCGTGAGCGCCGACGACCTCGACGCGACCGTCCAGGCCGGAGTGACGCGCAAGCAGCTCAGCAAGCACGTCAATCCGATGGGCCTCGAGTTCTGGGTCGACCCCGGTGCCGATGCGACCATCGGCGGGATGGCGTCCACGCGCGCGTCAGGGACAACGGCCGTCCGCTACGGCACCATGCGCGAGGCGGTGCTCGGCCTGACCGTCGTGCTCGCCGATGGCCGCGTGATCCACACGGGTAGCCGCGCCCGGAAGTCCGCCGCGGGCTACGACCTCACGCGGCTCTTTGTGGGTGCAGAGGGGACGCTCGGCGTGCTCACCGAGGTGACGCTGCGTCTGTTCGGATTGCCCGACGCGATCTCGGCGGCCATCTGCCCGTTCACCACCTTCGAGGGCGCGGTGCGCACCGTCATCACCACGCTCCAGCTCGGAATCCCTATCGCGCGGATCGAGTTTCTCGACGACCGGATGGTGGACGCCATCAACCGCTATTCGAAGACGAGCTACGCTGTCCAGCCGACGCTCTTCTTCGAATTCCACGGCATCAGCGAGCGCGCCGTCTCGGAGCAGGCCGAGGCCGTGCAGGCGATCGCACGGGAGCACGGCGGAACGGCGTTCGAGTGGGCGACGACGCCCGAGGCCCGAACCACCCTCTGGCAGGCACGGCACAATGTGCATCATGCCGGCGTCGCGCTGCGGCCCGGCTGCCAGATGTGGGTCACCGATGTGTGCGTGCCCATCTCACAGCTGGCCGAGTGCCTGCTTGAGACCAAGTCGGAGCTCGCGACGCTCCCGCTTACGACGCCGATCGTCGGCCATGTGGGCGACGGCAACTTCCATGTGCTCTGCGTCGTGAATCCCGATGACGCGGAAGAGATGGCGGTGGCCAAGGCCATGAACGAGCGGCTCGTGCGCCGCGCGCTCAGGATGGGCGGCACCTGCACGGGCGAGCACGGAGTCGGCTTCGGGAAGATGGGCTACCTCGAGGAGGAACACGGCGAGGCCATCGAGGTGATGAAGGCGATCAAGCGGGCGCTCGACCCGTTGAACCTGATGAATCCCGGCAAGATGGTCCGGGTCTAGCCGCTCCGCGCTAGACGGGCTTGCGCGTCGTGCCCCCACCGAAGGTGATGACCACGCCGGCCGACGGCAGGATGGGGAACATGCTGTAGAAGGCTGGCTGCGCGCGGCGGCTCACGGGGTCGTAGGGGCCGGCTGAATCAAAGTCACGATTGGCGTGGTTCGTGATGTTGACCAGCTCCAGATACCACGTCGCTTCGAACCAGCGTCCTGTCTGCGCCTTGTTCATCCGGACGTCGGTCCGCTGATAGGCCGTCGCCCTGAGGGCATTGCGTGCCTGCCCAATCGCGTAGTCCCCGTTGCGCAGCGCGTAGAACCCCGGCAGGGGATTGCCCGTTCCGTAGGTCAGGTGCGCGCTCAGATTGATCGTGGAGTGGACCCGGCGGCTGGCATACACATTCACCGTATGCCGCTGGTCGTAGTCGGAGGGGTACGAGAGACCGAGCGTCTCGTCCGTGGTGACGGCGCGGCCGTAGGAGTACGACGCCCACCCCGTGAATCCATTGGCGCTTCTCCGCTGGAGGAAGAGCTGTACGCCGCGTGACGAGCCTGACTGTGCATTGAGGAGCGCCGCAGCGGGTGTCGCGAGAACGACGGCGCCCTGGCTGTCCACACGCGGGTCGAGTCCGGGGCGCGCCAGCAGATGCCGGTCCTCGCGGTCGTAGAACTCGGCGCGCACGCGCGTCCGCTCATCGAGGCGCTGCTCGATCGAGGCTTCGCAGCCCGCGGCGCGCTCCGGCACGAGGGCTCCCTGCGCAAAGACTGAGCGGATCTGGCTCAGCTGCGGAAACTGGCCGTAGCTCCCGCAGCTGACCTGCACCTTCGTCGCCGGCAACGGCCTGAACGCCAGGCTGGCGTACGGGCTGGCGACCGCTCGGCGCACGATGCTGTGTCCGTCGACCCGCGCGCCGAACGCGACATCGATCCGGCCGAAGTCCAGCGACGCCTGTCCGTAGGCGCCAGCCTGGACGGCCGCGCCGTCGTACTGATCCCGCGAGGTCAGGAGTTCCGGGGCATACACGAGCTGCGTGGAGAGGCCATCCGACTGCTCCCGTTGAATCAGGCCGCCGACGTCGATCGAGCGCCTGGTGCCGCTGATCACCGTGGCGTCCGTGCGGGCGGTCAACGAGCCGAAGTGCTGTCGCGAGAGCGGAAGTGCGTCCCGGTTGGCGACGTGGCCGCGTTCGCCCGACCAGGCAACGCGATGCATCAGGAGCAGATGCGGGCTCGTATAGCGCAGGCCGGCGTTGACGAGGCTGGTGCGGAATCCGCTGGTCATCACCGTGTTCGGGCCGAGCGACTTCTGGAAGCGGGTGCGGTCCACTGACGACGAGCCATCCAGCACCGTGACGGTGAATGTGTACTGGCTGCTGAGGTCGAAGTCGAGACGCCCCTGGGCGTCCGCAAAGGCGAACGCGAGCGGAGGCTCGTCTCCGAAGTCGATGCGGTTCAGCAGGTATTGCAGGTAGCTCTTGCGGACCGCCACCACCCACGAGCCGCGCTTGAGTTGACCCAGAGGCCCCTCGGCCAGCAGCCCACCATTCGAGGCACTGGCGCTGACCTGCGCACGGAAAGCTTCGCGGGTCCCGGGCCGCGTCTCGACGGCGAGGATCCCGGCTGTCCGATCCGAATAGCGGACGGGCCAGACGCCCTGATAGAGCGTCATGTCGTCGATGAG
>CANKJK010000030.1 GCA_947482665.1 Acidobacteriota bacterium | reverse complement strand
CCTGCGACAGCACGAGGCCCGTGCCGTCTCCCGCCACACCCTCGGCCCGGCGCTCGTACACCGCGACGGCCGTACGCGGCTGGAGCCGCCGGAGCTCCCGGGCGACGATGAGGCCCGCGGGGCCGGCGCCGACCACGGCGATGCGCCTCGTGGAGGGCATGGGCTAGTCGTCCAGGAGTGCGCGTGCGATGGCCACGCGCTGGATTTCGGTTGTGCCTTCGTAGATGCGCAGCCCGCGTACCGCGCGGTAGAGCCGCTCCACCGGGTGTCCGGCGAGCAGACCCACGCCGCCGCAGAGCTGCAGCGCGTCGTCCACGATCCGCTGCGCGGCCTCGGTCGCAAAGCTCTTGGCCATGGCCGCCGCCAGCGTATTCCGTCCCGAGCCGGTATCGGCCCGGTGCGCCGCCCGGTAGACGAGGAGCCGCGCGGCGTCGAGTTCCGTGGCCATGCGCGCGAGCGTGTCGCGCACGAGCGGCATGTCGGAGAGCGTCGAACCGAACTGCGAGCGGGTCGTCGTGTGCTTGAGCGCCGCAGCAAGGGCCCGCCCCGCCATGCCGCAGGCCGCAGCGCCGACGGAGGGACGCAGGCGATCCAGTGTGGCGAGCCCGAGCGCCAGGCCGACGCCTTCATCGTCCACCAGGGCGTCAAGAGGCACGCGGCAGCCCGTGAGGCGGATCCGTCCCAGCGGGTGCGGAGCCGCGGCCACCTGTGCGCCGGCAAAGACGAGCCCTGGCGTGTCGGTTGGCACCAGGAACGCGCTGATGCGCCGGTGTGTCTGGTCCGGCGAGGTCACCGCGAACACGAGATAGAGGTCGGCGATGCCCGCGTTGGAGATCAGATGCTTCTCGCCGTCGAGCACCCATGACGAGCCGTCCTTCCGCGCCGTCGTGGCGATCGCCGCGACGTCCGACCCGGCGCCGGGTTCGGTCATCGCGAACGCACCGACGCACGTGCCGGCAAGGAGTGGCTGCAGCCACTGCGCCTTCTGCGCCGCGGAGCCCGCCGTCACCAGCGGCAGCGCAGTGAGCGCCTGCACGGCATAGAGCGTGTCGGCCATGGAGCTGGCGGCCGCGAGCGTCTCGCGCGTCAGGCAGACGCCGCGCAGATCCCCTGCCGAGACACAGGAGAAGAGCTGGGCTTCCGCCAACTCACGGAGCAGGCCGGCGGCACGCGCGCGGGCCGCCTCGTCGTCCTCCGGGTCTGGACGCGAGAGCGCCGTGCGCGCAAAGGCCGTGGCCCGTTCCGAGACGGCGGTGTGCTCCGCGTCGAGGAACGCGGCGATGGTGTCGAGGCTGGCAGGCTGGTAGCGCGGCATCAGCGGAACCGTGGCTCGCGGCGGTCGCGGAACGCCGTGAACGCTTCGCGGAAGTCGGCCCCCTGCATGAGCGTCGCCTGCCGCGTCGCTTCGGCGTCGAGGGCCTCCCTGAGTGTCAACGATGCCTCGTCGTCGAGTGCCTGCTTCGTATCGGCCAGGGCGGAGGCCGGGCCCTGCGCCAGCCGGGCCGCCAGTGCGGTCGCCGAGCGCAGCAGGTTGACGTCGTCGACGACGGCGTTGGCCAGGCCGATGCGGTGCGCCTCGGTGGCGTCGACCGTGTCGCCCGTCATCAGCAGCTCGGTGGCGCGCCCGAGGCCAACGAGTCGCGGCAGGAGCCAGGCCGCACCCATGTCCGCGCCCGACAGTCCGACCCGTGTGAAGAGGAACGCGAAGCTCGCTGACTGCGCGGCGATGCGGAGATCGCAGGCGGACGCGATCACTGCGCCCGCTCCCGCGGCGATGCCGTTGACCGCGGCGACGACCGGCTTCGGGCATTGGCGGATCGCGCGGATGAGGTCGCAGGTGAGCCGTGTGAACGCCAGCAATTCGTGGGTCGGGCGGTCGATCAGTGCGCCGATGATCTCGAGGACGTCGCCGCCGGAACAGAATCCGCGGCCGGCACCAGTGAGGATGATGGCCCGCACTGAGGCATCCTCGCCGAGCGCATCAAACCCGTCCCGGAGCTCCGTGTAGATCTCGAACGTGAGGGCGTTCAGGCGGTCGGGCCGGTTGAGCGTCAACGTCGCGACACCAGACTCCGTATCCAGCGTGGCGAGAAACGTCGTCGGCGCAATCACGGCAACACCGCCGTGGCTTCGATTTCCACCACGGCGTCCGGGTCGACGAGTGCTGACACTTCAACGACCGACATCGCGGGGAAGTGCCGGCCCATGCGCGCGTGCCATGCCTCCGACAGGCGCGGCCGGCTCTCGCGGTAGGTCTGCATGCTCGTGACGAAGACCGTCATCCGGCCCACGCACTCGGGCGTGCCGCCAGCTTCGGCCACCACGCGGCAGACCCGGTCCAGCGCACCGTCGAATTGCGCGACGAAGGCCTCGACGGCAGAGGCGCCAACCGCGCCTGGCGCCGTCTGGCCCGCGACAAACAGCACTCGGCCATCCGCCGGCGCCACAAGGCCGTGGGAAAAGCCGTGGCCGCGGCCGAGCGCGGCGGGTTCGACGGGCAGGAAGGGAGCGGCCATCGGGTGCTGCACGCAGGCCTACGGAATCAGCACCACCCGGCCCACCGCGTCCGAGGACAGCGTGGCCAGCAACTGATGGGCACGGGCGGCCTCGCCGAGCGGCAGGTCTTCCCGCACGATCGGATTGAGCGTCCGGTTGGCCAGCCCCACGGTCAAGGCGGCGTGGATGGAGCGGACGTCGTCCTCCGGGGTATTGAAGACCACCATGCCGAGGATGGCCGCGTCGCGGTTCATGGTGTGCCGCGCATCGATGTCCACGCGCCCGCGGTTTCCGATCACGACGACGCGGCCGTGCGGCGCCAGCATCTGGAGGTCGTGGTCGAGATTGATGTGGGCCGCCATTTCCAGCACGAGGTCTACTCCGCGCCCGCCCGTCGCCGCCATGATCGCCTCGCGATAGCCCTCGGCGGAGTGGCAGACCGCGACGTCAGCCCCCTGGGCGCGGACCGTGTCGAGCGTGCCAGGCGTGCCGCCCGTGCCGACGACCCGCAGGCCGTGGTGATGGGCGAGTTGCACGGCAGCCACGCCGACCGCGCCGGTTGCGCCATGCACGAGCACAGTCTCCCCGGGTTGGGCGTGGGCGCGATGGAAGAGCGCGCGGTAGGCCGTCGTGTAGGGCACGCCAAGGCAGGCGCCCTGGGCGAAGGACACATGGTCGGGCAGTGGGAACACCCGCCCTTCAGGACACACCACCTGCTCGGCATAGGTGCCCAACAGCCCATCCCGCGTGCCGTACACGTAGACGCGGTCGCCTGGCGTGACCCGCGTGACGCCGGCCCCCACGGCCAGCACCTCGCCCGCGGCGTCCGAGCCGGGGATGTACGGCAGCGCAGGTTTGATGGCGTAGTTCCCGGTGCGCATCAGGGTCTCGTACGGATTGACCCCCGCGGCCCGGACGCGCACGCTCACCTCGCCAGGGCCGGCCACGGGCGCGGCCACCTCAGCCAGGCGCAGGACGCCGGCGTCCCCGAACTCACGAACCAGAATCGCCTGCATGTGCGCGTCTCCCTGCTCAGATGAGCGGGACCATTCTGGCAGAAGCGCGGCCCCTGCGCCCCTCCGCGGCCCTCGCGTCCGTAGGCCAACAGTTGTACTGGCGCCACGCTCCGCGTGACTAGAATGCTCTCTTCGGCATCCGTGTCTTTCCCGTGGTCCGGCGATTGGGGGCGTAGCGTGCGAGTGCAAGTCCTGGTGATAGCCGTGGCGGTGGCAGCAGCCCTCCCCGCGTGTTCGGGCACGGCAAAGACCGCAGGCGCAGGCGGCGCGGGCAAGGCAGACGGCCCAAAGACCGTGGCGGTTGACGAGGTGCGGGGCGTCTCGATGCGGCGCGCCGTCGAGGTGGTGGGCACCCTCGCTGCCGAGGCGGAGGTCACCATTTCCGCTGAGGTCGAAGGTCGCGTGAGTCAGCTCCGGGCCGACCTGGGCGACCGCGTGCGGGCTGGGCAGGTCCTCATCGAGCTCGACCGGGAGAAGTCCGAGTACTCACTCACGCAGCAGCGGGCCAATCTCTCCAAGGCGCTGGCGCGGTACGGCGCGGCGGATCCCACGCACCTTCCCGAGATCGAGCAGACGCCTGATGTGCAGAAGGCGCAGGCCGAACTCGTCCAGGCGAAGCAGGCCTACGAACGGGCGCAGGAGCTACACAAGCGTCAGCTGCTCCCGAAGCAGGCGCTCGACGACGCCGATGCCACGCGCCTGGCCAAACAGGCCACCTACGAGGCGTCGCTGCAGGGCGCGCGAAACCTGCGGGCGGACATCGAGGGCACGCAGGCGGCCATGAGGCTGGCGGACCGCCAACTGCGCGACACGAGCATCCGTGCGCCATTTGACGGCTTCGTCCAGAAGCGGCTCGTCTCCCTCGGCGAGTTCGTGAAGAACCAGACACCCGTGATGGCGGTGGTGGCCGTGGACCCGCTCAAGGCCATCGGCGAGATTCCCGAGAAGCTGGCGCCGTGGATCAGTGTCGGCCAGGTGGTCACGCTCGAGGTCGACGCCTTCCCGGGTGAGCGGATCGCCGGCAAGGTGGCGCGGATCAGTCCGGCGGTCAACCCGGCGACGCGGGCGTTTCCCTTCGAGGCGCTGGTGCCCAACGCCTCTGGCCGATTGAAACCCGGAACTTTCGCGCGCGTCCGCATCGATGGTGGGAAGGTCGACCAGGTGCTCACGGTGCCCGTCGCGGCCCTCCAGTACCGCTACGGCCAGAACCGCGTCTTCATTGTCGAGGGCGACCATCTCCAGGCGCGCGAGCTGACGCTGGGCGACCGCGCCGACGGACGCGTCGAGGTGACCGGGACGCTCAAGCCCGGCGAGCAGGTGGCCGTGGGAGACGTCGAGCGGTTCGGCGACGGCATGAAGGTGACGGTCAAGCCAGCGGCAGCAGCGGCGGCCCGGTAACGGCAGGAGGATCGACGTGCTTTCAGAACTCTGCGTCCGGCGCCCCGTGTTTGCCACGATGCTCGTGCTCTTTCTCGTGGTGCTGGGTATCTTTTCGTTCCGCGGGCTGAACGTGGACCTCTTCCCGAAGGCGGACGCCGCCACGGTCAACGTGTTCCTGCGGCTGCCGGGTGCGAGTCCCGACGAGATGGCGACCTCGGTCATTGAGCCGATGGAAGAGGCCATCAGCAGCGTGGCTGGCATCGAGGAACTCTCGGCCCGCCAGATCACCGAGGGGCGTGGGCAGATCTCGGTGCGCTTCGTCCTTGAGCGCGACATCAATGACGCCTCCAACGACGTCCGCGAGAAGGTGGCCGCGGGCCTCCGCCGCGTGCCGCCCGGGTTGCTGCCGCCGATCATCACGAAGGTCGATCCCGACTCCGACCCAGTGATGACGCTCGTGCTCTCGTCCAAGACGGCCGCGCTGCGCACCTTGACGGAGATCGCCAATACGCAGGTGCAGCGCGCCATCGAGACGGTCAACGGCGTCGGGCAGGTCACTATCTCCGGCGGTCGTGCCCGCGAAATCCACATCGTCGTCGACATTGAAAAACTGAACGCCTACGGACTCTCGCTGGCGCAGGTGCGCGACGCGGTGGCCAGTGAAAATGTGGAGATTCCCGGCGGCCAGGTGGAGCAGGGCAAGAACGAACTCCTGCTCCGCACGATGGGCCGCGTGGACGCGGCGCAGGATTTCAACGCCATCGTCATCGCCACGAGAAACGGCACGCCGATTCGCGTGGCGGACGTCGGGTACGCGGAGGACGGCTTCGAGCGCCCGAGGAGCGCCGCCTGGCTGAACGGCGAGCCGGCCGTGCTGCTGGACGTGGTCCGCGCCGTTGGCGAGAACACGATTGACGTCGTGGACGGCGTGCGCGCGCAGATCGACAAGCTTCGGAAGACGCTGCCCAAAGGCGTCGACATCACGATCACGAAGGACGACTCGAAGTACATCCTGTCGTCGGTGCAGTCGTTGGAGGAGCACCTCTTGTGGGGGAGCTTCTTCGCCGCGGTGGTCGTGATGCTCTTCATCCGCAACATCCGCGCCGTCCTGATCGCCTCGCTGGCCATCCCCGCGTCGATCATTTCCACGTTCACGCTGATGCGCCTGATGGGCTTCACGCTGAACAACATGACCCTGCTCGGCGTGACGCTCGCGGTCGGCATCGTCATCGATGATGCGATCGTCGTGCTCGAGAACATCTTCCGGTACATCGAGGAGAAGAAGTGCACGCCCTACGAGGCCGCCATCCGCGGCACGCGCGAAGTCACGCTTGCCGTGCTGGCGACCACGCTCTCGCTCGTCGTGATCTTCGTGCCGGTCGCCTTCATGACGGGCTACGCCAAGCGGTACATCAATCCGTTCGGGTTGACGATGGCGTTCTCGATCCTGGTTTCGATGCTCGTCAGTTTCACGCTGACGCCGATGCTGAGCTCGCGCTTCCTCAAGTTGTCGGACGCCGAGGCCGACCACAAGTCAAAAGAGACCGGATTCTTCCACGCGGTGGACCAGTGGTACAAGCGGCGCGTGCTGTGGGCGCTCGACCACGGATGGGTCGTCATCGGGATCTCCGTGGCCGTGGTGGCACTCACGATTCCCCTCAACCGGATGGTCGGCCGCACGTTTGTGCCTGACGAAGACATGGGCGAGTGGATCATCCACCTCGACACGCCGGACGGCACGTCGCTCGAGGGCACCGAGGCCATCGCCAAGAAGCTCCTGCCCGAGTTGATCGATGTGGAGGGGATTGCGCAGTTGCAGCCAGCCATCCAGCAGCGCCCCACGCATATTCACTTCCTCGGCTTCGCCAAGCCACTCGGCGAGCGCACCAACACCCAGGAACAGATCGTGGCCGAGCTGCGCAAGCGGCTGCGGGCACATCCGTCGCTCAACCCCAGTATTTCGGTGCGCAACGCCCTGGGCGGCGGCGAAGGCGGGTTCCCGGTCTCCGTCAACATCCTGGGCCCGGACATGAACCGGATTGCCGATTACTCGATGCGGACCCTCGCGGCGTTCCAGAAGCTGCCGAGCCTCGCGGACTCGAAGGCGTCACTGACCATCTCCAACCCGGAGATTCATGTCACGGTTGACCGTAAGCGGGCCGCGGACCTCGGCGTGCGGATGGCGACGCTCGGCAACACGATTCGCCTGGCCGTGGCGGGGGACGACGAGATCTCGACCTACAAAGAAGGCACCGAACAGTACCCGGTCAAGATCCGTGTGCTCGAGGACCAGCGCAATGACATCGGCGCGATTGGCCGCCTGACGGTGCCCTCGACCAGCGGCGCGGCCGTCCGCGTGGACAACGTCGCGAAGCTGGAGCACGGCTTCGGCCCGAATGAGTTGCAGCGCTTCAGCCGTCAGTACTCGGTGAACGTCGTGGCCAGCGTGGCGCCCGGGCACGCGCTCGACGAAGCCACGTCGGATGTCCGCAAGGCGATTGCCGGCATCAGCCTGCCGCCGGATATGTCATTCAAGATGAGCGGTCAATCGAAGGTTCTCGATGAGACCACGGCGAATCTGATCATGGCGATCGGGCTCGCGATGATCTTCGTCTACATGGTGCTGGCGGCGCAGTTCGAGAGCTTCATCCAACCGGTCGTCATCATGTCCGTGCTGCCGCTGTCCATCCCCTTCGCCCTCTTCACGCTCTGGATCACGAACCGGACACTCAATCTCTGGAGCGCCCTCGGCGTGTTGCTGCTGCTCGGCATCGTAAAGAAGAACTCGATCCTGCAGGTGGACTATGCGAACGTGCTGCGCGCCGAGGGGATGCCGCTCAAGGAGGCGGTCGTCGAAGCGTGCCGGACGCGCCTCAGGCCCATTCTGATGACCACCAGCGCGATCATCGCGGGCCTGGTGCCGACGGCGCTCGGCCTGGGCATCGGCGGCCGCGGGCGCGCGGCCATCGCCATCACGATCATCGGCGGCCAGTCGCTCTGCCTCTTCCTGACGCTGCTGCTGGTGCCGGTGGCCTACGTGAAGCTCGATGCGCTGGAGCAGTCCATCCTGAACCGGCGCTTCAAGGCGTTCATGGGCCGCCTGACGCCGGGCGGTGGCCGCCTGAAGCCCGCGACCGAGGCCTAGGCCCGGAAACCTGCCTGCTACGATGCAAGCCGTGAGGGCAGCATGAGGCGTGGCGCGTGGATGGCGGTCGTGGTGGGCGTGCTGGCCGCGTGGCCGGCTGGCGGAGACCGCGTGGTGACGGCGCAGGGACAGCCGGCGCTGGCCGGTCAGTGGGTGCTCAACCGTGACCTGAGCCAGTTCCCAAAGGAAGTGGGGTTCGGCGCGGATTTGCTCCCGTCTGCTGCACCCACGGAGGCGAAGGGTCGTGGCCGCAAGGGCACGCCCGTTGGAGAGCCTGCAGGGATCAACCCGTTGCTGGTGCGCAATGAGAGCCAGGAGGACGCCACACGCGTTCGGTTGCTGACCACAGAGGTTCGCGAACCGGCGGCCCGCCTCACGATTGTGGAGTCACAAGTGGCAGTGACGTTCACCGGCACTGGCGGGGTATCCCGCACGCTCCATCCAGGCGGTGCGGACGAATTGATCACGCTCGAGGGCGCGGACGTGGCCGTGGGCTCGCGGTGGGAGGCCGGCCGTCTCGTCGTGCTCTACAAGGTCGAGCCTGGCCGTCAGCTCCGCTATGCCTACTCGG
>CANKJK010000029.1 GCA_947482665.1 Acidobacteriota bacterium | reverse complement strand
TATGGGTCCTGGACCGCGGCCTGGCCGAACGCGATGCGGCTGGCCAGGTGGTGCGCATGTCCGGAACGGAATCCGACATCACCGAGCGGAAGATAGCTGAAGACGCGCTGCGCGAGAGCGAAGGGCGCTTTCGTGGTGCACTCGAAGCCTCACCCGTAGCGGCGGCGTTGAATGACGACGACGGGAACATCCTGTATCTGAATCCTGCCTTTGTCAGCACCTTCGGCTACACGCTCGACGACATTCCCACGCTGTCGGATTGGTGGCCCAGGGCCTACCCGGAGGCCGAGTACCGCCATCGGGTCGCCAGCGACTGGCAGTCCCGCATGGACGAGGTCGCGCGACTCGGTGTCCCGTTTGCGCCCTTCGAACTGCAGGTTCAGGCGAAGAACGGGACGCAGCGAACGGCCTTGGTCAGCGCGGCCCCGCTCGGCGAGTCTCTTTCGGGCATTCACCTCGTGACCCTGTTTGACATCACGGAACGGCAAGCGGCGGAGGACGCGCTGCGACAGGCGCAAGAACGAACGGAGCAGGCCCTGGCGGCCTCCGATACCGGGCTCTGGGAATGGAATACCGAGACCGGCGACGTGTTCTATTCGCGCGAGTGGAAGCGGCAACTGGGCTATGACGAGGCTGAAATCGGAAACGCCTTCACGGAATGGGCATCACGTCTGCACCCGGATGACCGCGGCGCTGTGGACTATGCACAGGCCTACGCCGCGCGACCGGATGGCGCGTTCGCGATGGAGTTTCGGATGCGGCACAAGGATGGCTCCTGGCGGTGGATTGCCGCACGTGCCACCTTCGGGACCGAGCGCGACGGGCGTCACATCCGTCTGCTCGGCTCACACGTCGACATCACCGACCGAAAGCGCACCGAGGACCACCTGCGCGCCACCGAAGCCCAGCTGCACCAGGTGCAGAAGCTGGAAGCCGTCGGCACGCTGGCGGGCGGCGTGGCCCACGACTTCAACAACATCCTCGGCGCCATCAGCGGCAGTGCGGAACTGGCCATCCAGGACATTGGCCCCGAGCATCCTGCACGAGAGAGCCTGACCCAGATCCGCAGCAGCAGCCGGCGCGCGGCCGATCTGGTGCAGCAGCTCCTCTCTATCAGCCGGCCGGCCACGCTGGAGAGACACACGCTCCACCTGCAGACCACACTCCGCGAGGACGTCTCGCTCCTGCGCGCGATGCTCCCCGCCGGTGTGGAGTTCACGATTGCCCTGAGCGACAACGCTCCGCAGGTGCAGGCTCATCCCACGGAGATCCATCAGGTGCTCCTGAATCTGGCGACCAATGCCTGGCACGCCCTTGAGGGCGGCACGGGTCTCATCAGCCTGACCCTTGATGAGGTCACGGCCAAGGCGAAGGGAAGCCCTGCCACCGGGCTGTTGCCTGGCCGCTACGCGCGGATCACGGTCACCGACACCGGCTCGGGCATCGACGCCGCCACGGTCACGCGCATCTTCGAACCCTTCTTCACGACCAAGGAGGCGGGCAAGGGCACCGGCCTCGGATTGGCGACCGTGCACCGCATCGTGACGGGTCTCGGAGGCGTCATCACGGTCGACAGCGAGCCAGGCTGGGGGTCGACATTCGCGGTGTATCTCCCGGCGGCTTCGGCTTCGGCTTCGGCTTCGGCCGCGCCACGCGGTGCTGGCCAGCACGTGTGTCTGGTCGACGACGAATCGGCGCTGGTGAGTGTGGCCACACGGATGCTGAAACGGAACGGGTACCAGGTGACCGGCTTCACACGCCCTGAAGACGCACTCACGGCGGTTCAGGCGGATCCCGGCGCCTTCGCCCTCATGGTGGCTGACTACAACATGCCTGGCGCCACCGGTCTCGAACTGGTGCGTCGGGTGCGGACCCAGGCTCCCGGACTGCCCGTTGTGCTCGCCTCAGGCCACGTCACCGAGGCCATTCAGGCCGAGGCGGCCGCTGCCGGCATCCAACAGATCCTGCGCAAACCGTACTCGGCGGACGAATTGTGCGCGGCCATTGCCATGGCACTCCAGTCCGAGAGACGGTAGCCCATTCCAGGTCACCCATTTGCACCTTTCATCACGACCTTCGCATTAGGGGTCGCGCTTACGCACGCCGTAACGCACGAGCCTCCGCCGGGTCACCAGACGTTGTTTTCGCGCCTCTATCGAGCACGTCAGTGCCGTGGCAGCCTGGCCCGGATCCTGCTCTGCTCCCGTTGTTTCCGGGACGACCACCGAGTGTCTGGGGAGAGGGTGTCGATGTTGCGTCACGTTGCAGCGGGGATGTGGTTGAACCCGGCGTGTTTCCCGCTGACGGCGGCCGCCGTCGAGGCGCAGTCGCGCCCGGCAGCCGCCTTCGCTCACGCGATCGGAGAGGTTCCCGGTTCGGCGCACATGAAGGGGCCGGATGTGTCTGCCGGCTCTCCTGACCGCACAGTGGCCCCGGCCGGAACATCGCCCGCTCCTGGGGGCGAGAGCACAGACTAGAGCGAGGTCCCCCTCAAGGCACGAAAGTGCCCTCTCCCCTCAGGCGCATGCCTCGCCTTACCTCTGGCATTCCGGTAGCATGAATTCTGATGCTGCCCCCCCCCGCTCGGACACCGTACTGGCATGCTCGAGCCACTAGCCACACGGCCAGCAGCGCAGCGTCCGTCAGACTCACACTCCAACAACGGGCCGACGGCGTGAGGAGTGCCTCGATAGGGGCGGTCAGGGTCCTCGCGATCGCGCTGCTGTGCCTGTTGCTCCCAGGGGCCGGGCGCGCGCGAGCCCAATTGACCGAGGCCAGCCTCAGCGGAACGATCTCGGACGCCACCAGTCAGGTCATCCCCTTCGCGACGGTGGCCGTGAGTCATGAGGATACGGGGCAGCGCCGCACGGTCACCTGTGACCGGCTCGGAGCGTTCACGATCTCGGGCCTCCCTCCGGGCGTCTACAGCCTGACCGCCGCGTCGGGCGGCTTCCAGTCCGTCACCCGGACCGGGCTGCGGCTGCCTGTTGGGCGGACCAGCCTCACCATCCAGCTGCAGATTGAGGGCTTTTCGGAAACCGTGGCGGTGTCGGCCAACGCGGTCCAGATCTCCACCTCACACGAGGCCAGGCTCTCCAATACGTTCGGCGGCAGCGAGATTCAGGACCTCCCGCTTCCGCAGCGCGACATCTTCGCCCTCACCAAGCTCAGTGCGGGGGCTACGCTGGTTCCGGGCGCAGCGAATTCCACGAAACTCTCCAGTTCGCCAGTCATCACTGTGAATGGCAACCGCTACCGTGGGAATAACTACGTGCTCGACGGCGCCATGAACAGCAACCCGAACAACTCGGGCGAGCCGTCCATCGTCCCGAGCGTCGAGGCCGTGGAAGCCGTCGAGGTGCAGACCCTGAACTTTGCGTCGGAGTTCGGCCGGGGCAACGGGGCCGTCATCAACGTGCGGACGCGTTCGGGCGCCAATCATCTGACCGGTCGCACCTGGGAATATCACCGTGGCGACGCACTGAACGCCAGGAACTACTTTGCCGCCACCAAACCGGCGCAGAACTTCAATCAGTTCGGCGCCAACCTCGGCGGGCCGATTCGGAAGGACCGGACGTTCTTCTTCGTGAACTACGAAGGCACGCGCGACAACATCACCCGCCCGTATACATTCCAGGTCGAAACACCGGAATTTCGGGACTACGTGTCGGCCACGGCCCCGGGCAATGTCGCAGCCCGCCTGCTCCAGCAATTCCCCGCGCCCACGCCGCAGACCTCCGGCACACCGGGCCAGAAATACCTCGACCAGCAGAACATGGCGATACCAGGCGGCTCGATCCCCGCACTGGGGCGTGTCGCCGTGAACCTGGCCGATCACACGCGGTTCGACCAGGTGCTGGCCCGCCTGGACCACACCCTGACGTCCAGCGATCGACTTTCCGCTCGCTGGGTCGGAGACTTCCAGCGGGACGAGGGTGGCTCCAGTTCATCGCAGGCCACGCTGGGCCGGGCCGTCCGCGGTGAACGCG
Organism: Acidobacteriota bacterium; assembly: GCA_947482665.1. GTDB lineage: Bacteria > Acidobacteriota > Vicinamibacteria > Vicinamibacterales > UBA2999 > CANKJK01. The sequence continues at coordinate 7,028 of CANKJK010000029.1, read as the reverse complement.
GCCCCTTCTCCGGCTACTTTGCGAATCTGAACGTGGGACACATGCACGTGCGCACGCACACGGTCAACGACGTGCGCGTCTCCTGGCAGACGAGCCGGGCCACCAGAGGTGATGCGGCAGCCACGGTGCCGACCATCACCGTCACCGGCCTGACCGCGCCGTTTGGCGACGTCTTCCTGGGCACCACGGAACTGGGGACTTTGGAAGTGCGCAACGTGCTGACGATGGACCGGGGGTCACACACGCTACGGGTGGGTGCGGAGGGCCGGCGGATCACGAAGGGACTCTCCATCGGCCCGGCATCCTCGGGCACCTTTGCTTTCAACAGCATGGCGGACTTCGCCGCGGACAAGCCCTTTCGCCAGACCCTGACGGTGGCGCCCAACACCGGCAACCCGACGGGCTTCCCCCGCTACTTCACCCAGTACGAAACGGGTGCGTTCATTCAGGACCAGTGGGCGCTCAACAGCCACGTCAGCCTGAGCCTGGGCCTGCGGCACGACTACTTCGGCACCGTCTCCGAGCGCAACGGCCTGCTCTCGTCCGTCATCCTGGGACCAGGCGCCACCTTCCGTGAACAGGTGGCCAACGCCACGGTGGGCCGCGTGACGCGCCTCTATGACCCCGAACGCCTGAACTTCTCTCCCCGGGTGGGACTCGCGTGGGACCCGACCGGAACGGGTCGTACGTCGATGCGCACCGGCTACAGCCGCGCCTACCAGCCGCACCACGGCCAGTCGATCTCGGGAGCCCGGGCGCTGCCTCCCGATGCGCTGCAGGGCGTCATCCAGCCCTCTGCCGGCCTCGGCACGCAGATCCTGTACGACATCCCCGTTCCCTACAATCCGCAGTTCGGGCGCGGCCTCAACGCGCAGGGCGGCGTCATCAGCAACCCGGGTGAACCGGCCATCCGTACCACGGGCTTCGTGGTGAACCCCGTCATCAAGACCCAGTACACCGAGAGCTGGTTTGCCAATGCCCAGCATCGCATCGGCGCCCACTGGATGGCCGAAGCCGGCTACGTCGGCACGCGCGGTGTCGACCTGGAGCGGATCGACGACGTGAACCGGGTCTCGGGTGACCTGCTGGATGGTCGCCTCGACCGGCTGAACCGCAATTTTGACGTCCTGCTGTTCGTCACCAACGGCGTGTCCTCCCGCTATGACGCCCTCACCGTGGAGTTGCGACGGGAACTGAGCCGCGGATTCTCCGTCACGGGCAACTACCGCTGGTCGAAGTGGGTCGACACGGGCTCTGATACCTCAACCGGGCAATTCCAGGATGTCTCGGAGCCGGGCAAGGGTGCGCAGGAGATTGCCTGTCTGGCCTGCGAGAAGGGGCGCTCGATGTTTGACGTGCCGCATCGCCTCTCCTTCTCAGGGCTCTGGATGGCAGGCGACTTCGCCGGCCGGGGCCGCCTCGCCGGCGCCCTCGCCCGTCACTGGCAGCTGTCGGCGGTCTTGACGGCGCAGTCGGGCCGGCCGTTCTCCGTGTGGAACGGTGCCTCATTTGCCGCCGGCGGCGACTACAACGCGGACGGCGGCGGCGGCGCGGTGGGTGGTGGGTTCTACGATCGGCCCAATGCCCCGCCGGCAGGCACCCCGACAACCTTCACGACGGCGCAGTTCCTGAGCGGGATCTTCCCCGCGAGCCTGTTTCCCAAACCGGCCCCTGGCACCGACGGCACGCTCGGCCGCAACACGTTCAGGGGCCCACGCTACGTGTCGCTGGACATGTCGCTGACCCGGAACTTCCGGATGGGTGGAACCCGTTCGCTGCAGTTGCGAGCGGACGTCTACAACGCGCTCAACAACCTCAATCTGTTCCTGCCGAACGTGGATCTCTCGGTCTCCAACTTCGGGCGCTCCACGCAGGCTTTTGACGCCCGGGTCACGCAGGTGGGCCTCCGCGTCCTGTTCTAGCCAGACTGAGCCCGTGCCAGGCGCATCCATCCGCCGCGCCGGCCGGTAGAATGTGACCCGCACACCGCATCAGGAGTGGATTCTATGACCCGCCACGCACGCCTCCAGCGCACGCTCATGGTCCTCGTTGTTGCGGCAGGTGCGCTGCTGACAACCACGCCGACCTTCTCAGCCGGACCCGCGGCCACTGGCCCTGCGCCCGCCTCCGGACTGACGCCGGTGTCCCTCGACACACTGGAACGGCAGGCACGTGCGCGCGTGGAGGGCACGGCGCGGTCGCCGCTCACCGATGCCCGGTCCGAGGTCTTTGCTGGTATCGACTCGCTGGAGGCCCCTGGCAGCGGCCGGGTGCCCAACTATCTACGCGCCCTCGCCCTCAAGCCCAAGACAGTGAAGCCGTTTGCGCACCTCCTCTCGGCCTTCATCTACGAAGGCGGACTCGAGCCGGAGGTCAAGCTGGCGATGGCGCTCCGGATTGCGCAACTGCAGGCAAGCCCGTACGCGGCGGTCCACATCGAGCGGCTGCTGCGCACCACGCCCAGGGGCGCCGCACTGCTGGCAGCGTTCAAAGCCGACGGGCTGGCGCGGCTGGCTCCGGCCGACGGGCTGGCGGTCCGCTACGCCGAACTGCTCACACGCGACATTCTCGGTGTGGATGAGGACACGTTCCGGCAGGTACGCGGGCACTACACCGATGCGGGCATCGTCGAGCTGACGATGACCACCTGCTTCTTCAACTACTTCACGCGGTTGACCGAGGGACTGCGACTGCCGGTGGAACCGTGGGCGCTGGACGCCACGGCTTCCGCACGGCCGCCCGAGCGCCGCGGCGCGGTCGCGCCGGCCCGCGTGGCACTGATCAGCGACGAGGAGATCAAGGCCACCTCGGCTTCGACTCAGCCAGGCCGTCCGGGTGGTCTGCCCATTGGCACGATGGCCAACTCGCAGCGCGCCATGCTGCGCGTGCCCGCGCTGGCCCTTGCCTGGCGCGAGTACGGCGCATGGACGGGCGAGGCGTCCATCAAGCGCGAGATCCAGCTGCAGGTGTCGTTTGCCGTCTCGATGGCCAACGGGTGCCGGTACTGCACGCTGCATCAGGTGCTGGGTCTTCATGGGCTCGGGGTGCAGCCCGCCAAGCTGCTGGCCATGGCCAAGGGCGACGAGGCCCTCACGCCACAGGAACTGGCCGCCGTGACCTTCGCACGTTCACTGACCCGTCGCGCCTCGGAGAGCCGCGACACGGAGTATGCGGCGCTGCAAAAGGAATTCGGGAATCAGGGCGCCCTGGAAGTGCTGATGCAGACCTGCAGCTTCAGCTTCATGAACCGGCTGACCGACGGCCTCCGCCTGCCGTCCGAGGACGAGGCCATCCGCGTCTACCGCGAGGTGTACGGCCGGGACTTCGCCCGCAAGAAGGGCAGCTAGCCTCGACAGCGCCAGGATGGGCGGCCCATGCCGCCTCGCGCTCGCTGATGGCATAGAGCCACGTAACCGGAAGGCGATCTCCGCATCCATGGACACCTGTGAGTACGCCGGCACGGCCTTCACGGCTCCCCGGTCCCATCCCTGGACCGACGCCGTAGGCAATCCCGATTGCCGGTACTACGATCTGACCGCGACGCCTGAGTTGATCCGACAGTCCCTTGAAGACTTTCAGCCCTGGAGTGCCCACGCGGCGATTGAGACGTTCTATCGGATGCTGGAGGAGATCAACCAGCACGGCTCACTCCTCGAATCAAACGACTGCGCGTTCACCGGCCCCCAGGAGAACGACCAGCCCGCGTGGCCACAGGCCCTTCAGTGCTCAGGCCGGGTCATGGTGTTGTTCCGGGATTTGAAACAGAACACGGCTGACGGTCGCGTGGACGCGCTCGCCGTCCAGTTGCACCACGCGCTCGCACCACTCGATCCCGATTTCTCGACAGGCCTGATCGGTACGACCCTCATCCCCGCCAGGTATCTCCAACTCCCGGATGGCAATCAACAACTTGGCTGGCAGCTCATGATTTCGTTCTGGGCCTGGGGAGACACGGTCGCCGAGACCATGGCGAACCTTGACCGGCTGTTCGCAAATCTTGCCCGTGCGCTGGAGTCTGTATCGTGACGCGAGGCGCACTCATGACGCCTGCGTCACGACAGGTGATCGCCGACACCCGCGCCTGGCTGGTCCGGGCCGTCATCGGGCTCAACCTGTGCCCGTTCGCGAGGGCCGTGCACGCCAGAGACCAGGTGCGCTATGTGGTCAGCAGCGCCACCGACAGCGACGCACTCCTGGCGGAGTTCCGCAATGAGATGCACCAACTGGCCGTGGCGGACCCCGCGGTCGTGGACACGACCCTGTTGATCCACCCTCAGGTGCTCCAGGACTTTCTCGACTTCAACGACTTCCTCGGCGTCGCCGAAGCGGCGTTGAAGACGGCGGGACTGGAGGGCGTCCTGCAGGTGGCGAGCTTTCACCCGCGCTTCCAGTTCGCCGGCACCCGTCCCGACGACGTGATCAACGCCGTCAATCGCGCTCCCTACCCGACACTGCACCTGCTGCGCGAAGAGAGCGTCGACCGCGCGGTCGCCACCGTCCCCAACACTGAGACGATCTACGAGGCCAACAAGCGCACGTTGCGGGGCCTGGGAGCCGAAGGCTGGTCGGCGCTCCAGGCGCAGTGCAAAGCGGACGCTGCCGAGTAGCGGGAACGTCCCGCGCCTCCCGTCAGGGTGTCGCGCGGGCCGCCTCGACTTCCCGCGTCACGGACGGACCGCGACCGGCGGCAAATGCCCGCAAGTCGTTCACGCCCTGTTCGAACTCGTCGTTGGTGAAGGGCTTCTTGGCATCCGCCCATGCGGCGTCCCGGATCTGCGCGTACTCCCGTTGAATCTCCCGCTCCATCCAACCGCCGGCATCCGGCCGCTCGGGATCAATCTCACCGGCGGAGCGGACGCACTCGGCGAGCGTCTCGAGATAGAGGCGCCGGAACTCGGGAACGGCCAGGGTCCGATCGACCAGGCGATTGCGCTGAGCGGCCGGCACGTCGACGAGGTTGTGCCAGATGGAGCCGTCCACCCCACGCAGTGAGGTATTGCTCTTGTCCCAGGCGAGAAAGGTGAAGCGGGTGTTGGCCTGGAGCCGGTACAGATACACGTTATTCATGCCCCAGTCGCCGAGCAGGCCATCGTTGTCACCGAGAAACGCCTCCACGGCGGTCTGGCGGGTCAGGGCTGATAGATCGACGAAGGCGCCGGCGGCTGAGGCGAAGACCGCATCACTGGCCTGATTGACGGTCTGCACCATGCGCACGATGACCTCGGATTGCGGGTCACTCGTGTGGTTTTCGGGCTTGAACGGTTGTGGCACGTACGGAGCGATAGCCGAGCCGCGATCCTCGAAATGGAAGGGCGGCGCATTGGCGGGATAGTCGAACGAGAAGAGGTATCCGTCCGATGCGCTGAAATGCCGGCCAAGAAATCGGTCGTCGATGGTCTCGACGATCGTGTAGATCCCGAGGTACTCGTCGTTCACGTAGAAGCGCGCATAGGATTCCCTCGGAGCAGGGAGGCCCATCCGCTGGAGCAACTGCATGCTGATGCGCTCACGCATGTTGGACGGGTCCTGCGTGTTGTTGCGCAGCACGATGGATGTCAGGCCGAGGAAGGTCTGGTCGCCCACATAGCGATCAAAAGCGACCTTCAGGCCCGGCTTCACCGGGCTGCGGCTGCCAGTGCCTCGGGAGCGGATGCCGACGTTGCGAACGACCTGGTCGCGCCAATAGAAGTCCGCAGGGTAATAACCGTTCTCCAGGTAATGGTCCTTCAAGGTCTGCCAGTCCTGACTGTTCATCCTCAGCCGGAGCTGATGGACGACCGTGTCGTCAAACAGCGAGTCGGAGGTTGGCAGGCCGACCAGCTTCGGGCGTATGGACTGCGCGCCGGCCACCGTCCCCAGAAGAAGACCGAGTGTCAGCAGGACCAGCCCGCGGAAGGCGAAATGAAGACGTGTCATGGTTGCTCCAGCGTGAATTGACCGCCCGTCACCGGGCCGCTGCAGGAATTGCTGCCCGCGAAGTCGCCAATGAGCCGCGTGGCCGTCAGCCTGGCTGTGCCGGTCAGTTGCACGAGACAGCGCTGGTACGGCAGGTCAAACCCACCGGCGGGAATCGTCAGGATGAAGCTGACCAGACCGGCCTCAACCGTCCCGGAGATCGTGCCGTGTCCCACCAGTAACGTCGTGTCCTCGAGCAGACTGGCCGTGCCGGAAAAGGTGGAACCCGACTGCGACAGCCGCCACACCATGTGCCCTGGCCCGGAGGCATCGCTAGCGGTGCCGCTCCAGGTGCCCTCGATGCCTGTTCGAAGGGGCGTGGGCCCGATGGAGGTCGAAGAGGAGTTGCACGCCCACGACGCCAGCGATATCGGGACGACCAGCAGTGTGACGCTGAGGCGATGATGACTGCCCATCTTGCACCTCGCCAACTCACCGGTCCGCGTGCAGTCCGCCGCCGGCATCGGGCGTGATGGTGGTCAATCTTGCATACGAGAAGCCAGTAGTGGGGGGCGGTGAATGCACAACCTTCCGCAGGAAGACCGGGATTCTTGAACTTTCACTGGTGACGGCATGCGGACTTTCCTCCGTCGAACAGGTAATTTTCAGCGGGCGGCCGCACTGCTCCTGGGCCTGCTGGTGTCCCGCTCATCTCTGGCGCAGTCGTCGCTCTCGGTACTGACGGGTGTCGTACGCGATCGGGCGGCAGCGCCGGTCGCCGGTGCCCTGGTTCAGGCCACCAGCCTGCCGACCGGGTTGGCCCGTGAAACCACCACCAATGACGCCGGCGTCTTCGTGATTGGTGGCCTGCCGGTGGACGGCACGTACGTCCTTCGCGCATCTCGATCCGGGTTCACGACGGCGGTCATGAATGGCCTGACGGTGGTGCCGGGTATGGCCGTCGCTGTCGACCTCGTTCTGGACCTGGCGGCCGGCGAAACGGTTGTGGTGACGGAGGTGGCGGCGCCACTCCTGGATACGGCGCATGCCTCGCCCGCACAGGTGCTCACGAGCGACTGGCTACGCGCGCTCCCGACCGACGGCAGGCATGTGCTGGCACTGGCGGCGATCAC
>CANKJK010000028.1 GCA_947482665.1 Acidobacteriota bacterium | reverse complement strand
TCGAAATCGCTATGCCCGAGGATCTGGCCCACGGCGTACATCGCCAGGTGCGGCCGCCCCTGCACCATGGATCCGCCATACGGAGTGGACGGTAGCCCAGCAGGCGTGGACGGCGTGGTCGCGGCGGTCGTCGAGGCCGGCTTGCCCACGGTCTTCGTCACATCCTTCACGACGTCGGAGAGCCCGCCCAGCCAGCCCTTCTTCTTCGGCGCGGGAGCCGGCGACGGCGAACCGGTCGAGTACCGGGTCGCGGCCGCGGAGAGCACACGCACTTCCACGGGGACCGGCGGCTCCGACACGTTCCGGAACTGCACCTGAGCCGCCCCTGCTTCCATCAGGGGCGCCACATTCCAGACGTACCGGTAGGCCTGACCCGGGTCGGTGCGAACTTCGTAGACGCCACCGGCGGACCCATTGTTCGCCGCGTAGTCGTGGCTATAGAACAGCATCCAGCGAGCGCTGTTCGGCTCCCGGTACGGGAAGTTGCGTCCGTCCGCGTACCGCATCGGTGACTGCTTGTTCAACAGCGGCTCGGTCACCAGGCGTCCGTTGACCGCCACCTCAAGCACATAGTTCGCACCGGCCGGCTGGCCGAACGGAATCCGGGCCTCAATCTCAAGGGTGCCATCGAGCGGCAGCGAGGCCGTCCAGCTCTGGCCGGGCTCAATCTGCACGGAAGAACCCTGAGCCACCACCGGCGCGGGCCACAGCGCCATCCCAACGAGTCCAAGGAGAGAGAGGAAGACGAGAGCCACCCGGCTGAGGTGGCAGCGCGAAGACAGACGTGGAATCGTCATGACACGATCCCCCTTCAGGTGCGGACCCTGCACTGCGGATGCCACCTCACACGCCGTGAATCCCTGCGGTCTGGCGAAAGGCGCGGCGGCGCCTGCGCGGGTTTTCGCGACACCCTGCGAAATCGTTCCGCCAGGAGTGATGGGGAATCTCTCTGTCGGTAAGACCGTCGTGCGCGACCGGACCCAGTCGTTCGGGTTCGTGGGGATGACGTAGCGGAGGCGAGAGCGTCGACGGCGCAACGGGTGCGCCCCTCACGCGCGCTGGTCAGTGAGGGGACGTGATACCGAGCGCCCTGACGTAGGCGGCCAGGATTCGCAGGGCGCGGTCGGCCGAGGAAAACGTTGGCACGCCGGCTGCCGTCAGCATCTGAACCATCCCGGCGTACTGAGGACCCGTGTGCACAACGGCGACCCATGGTGTCCGCGACTCCTGCCACAACCGCGCCAGGCGGGCGGCCACCGACCCGCTGCGCGTCACGTCTTCGCCGTGCCCGGGCGCGGCCGCCAGGGTCTCGAGCGCCGGTGTCATCGGCACGCAGCCGACCACGCCCAGGTCCACGCCCGGGTCAGCCATCACAAGCGCGCAGGCGTTCGCGAACGTCTCGTCGCCGGCCATCGGTGAGAGGTCGAGCGGATTGCGCACGTCGACGATGCCGTCGAGTCGCGAGGACTGAAACACGCGGCGCAGCCCGTCGCTGGTCTCCGCGGACCAGCGGGCCAGCGCGAAGGGGCCGAGGTTGTCGGCCATGGCCACGCATTCCAGGCCGGCGTTGGACACGGCTCCGAGGCGCAGGCCGCGTGGCGGCCGGCCATCGAACGCGGTGGCCACGAGCAGCGCGTCCTCGAAGTCTTCCAGCGAATCCACCATGAGGATGCCCGCATCGGCGGCCAGTTCCCGCGTGGCCACGTAGTCGCCGGCCATCGAGGCCGTGTGGCTCGCCATCGCGACGGCGCCGGCGCTGGTGCGTCCGCCGCGATAGAGGATGACGAGGCGGCCCGATGCGCGGATGGCACGTGCGGCCTCCATGACGCGCCGTCCGTCGCCGGGCCGGAAGCCTTCGGCATAGACGCCCACCACCCGCACGTTCGGGTCGTCCGCCCACCAGGACAGATAGTCACCGATGGTGAGGTCCATCTGGTTGCCGACGGTGACGAGATACATCGGACTGATCCGCCCGAGCCGACCGGCACTCGCGATGGCCAGCGCGCCGCTCTGCAGCACGAGCGCCACTGGCGAACCCTCCACCGGTCGTGGCGGCATCTTGTACTGCGGGATGAAGAATGTGTCGCATCGGCCCGGCAGCGAACGGATGCCCAGGCAATTGCCCCCGTTGATAATCGGCCCGCCCCACGCGGTGCCTCTCGCGCGGCCGAGCGCCTCGTGCACGGGCGCCAGGGCTTCGGCTCCCCCCGCCTTCTCCTCCAGCCCGCCCGGGATGACGATGACCGATTCGGCCCGGTGCCCCTCGATCGTTTCCCGCAACATCGCGGGCGCGTGCGCCGCGGAGACCGCGAGCACCAGCAGGTCCACGGCCGGTTCGAGTTGGGCGAGTGACGGCACCACGGCGCACCCGTCGATCGCGGTGCCCCGAGGTTTCACGATCTGGATGCCTGCGGGAGGAAACCCCGCGGCGAGGAGATTCCTCAGGATGTGGTGACCCGGGTTCATCTGCTCCGAGACGCCAGCGATCGCCACCGAGCGCGGCTCCAGAAGCTTCCGCATTTTGTGGAGCGGCCGCGGCGCCGGCACGGGCTGGCGCGCGGTCCCCATCCTCACGAGCACGTCGACGGCCACCAGGCCGGAAGGGGTCGCCACGAGCGGGTTGATCTCGCACTCGAGAATCGGCGCCGGGCACGCGTGGTCACCCAGGGCGGCGAGTGCCATGACGACGCTGACCAGCGCGTCGAGGGACACCACGGGACGTTGATGGCGAGCGCCGCCGGTGATCGCCTGGACGAACGGCAGCCGCGCGAGACGTGCGCGGGCGCGGTCGCGCGTGAGCCCGGCGGCGGCACACACGGCCACCTCGTCGCCGGGCCGGAGATGATTGGAGAGCAGTTCGGCATATACGCCGCCTGGTCCCACGGTGACCACCGGGCCGAACTCGCTGGTCCATCTCAGGCTCACCAGCAGCTCGCCGCCGAGGCCCACCTCGTGGGATACGAACTCGCTGACCGTGAAGCGCGGCGAGACGAGGTCCGGCACCCGTGCCTGGATCGCCCGGATGGCCTCGCGGACCTCATCTAGGCTGTGGGAAACGATCGCGACGGCCCCCAGGTCGCTGCGATGCAGAATCTGGGACGACGCCAGCTTGACCACGACGCGGGGGGAGCGGAGGGAGGCGAGCGTGCCCGCATCGACGGACGCGCCGGGCTCAATCGTCACACAGCGGGGGCACGTGATGCCCATCGCCTCGAGCAGCGGAAAACCTTCCGGCTCCACCGCCACCGGATCGCCCGACGTCGCGAGCCGGTCGAGCGCCGCCCGCAGGGCGTCGTTGGCACCGGTCATGGCCGTCCCGCCGTGCGCCCGGCCCGGAAGGCCCGCAGATTCTGCTCGACGATGGCCGCGCCCTTGCGCTCAAAGCGCCGGGTGATCTCGTGCTCGAGCGCGTCGGCGCCGAGCGGGAGCAGATTCGAGGCGGCGCCCACCATCACCATGTTCACGGCGCGCATCGATCCAGCCTCCCGCGCCAGGCGCGTCGCGTCCACCAGCACCGCGTGCGGCGCCGTCCTGATCGCGTCCAGCACCGACTCGAGCGGCGGATAGTCGGGGATGTTCTCCACCGGGGTGGTGGCCGCGACGACCGTGCCCGTGGGCGAGAGGAAGGGGAAGTAGCGCAGGCTCTCGAGCGGCTCCATCGCCAGCAGCAGCGAGGCGCAGCCACGCGGCACGAGCTCACTCGCGATCGCACGATCGGAGAGTCGCAGGTTGGCCGACACGGCGCCGCCCCGCTGCGCCATCCCGTGCACCTCGGACTGCTTGACCTGCAGCCCATGGGCGAGCGCCGCGGACGCGATCACGGCAGAGACGGACAGCACCCCCTGACCGCCCACGCCCGCCAGCACGATGTCGCAGGTCATGGGCGCGCTCGCGTGGCTGTCATGGCTGAGTGCCCCATCGGCGTCAGCCATCGACGTCCTCGGAGACGAGCGGCAGATGCCGGCGTTCCTGCAGGTGCCGCCGCGCGGTCTCCACGCACTCGCGCACCATGATCACCACGGAGAGGCCGTCGGACGCGATCGCATCGCGCAACACGGCCGCGTTCGCTGCGTGCTTCGTCGGATGGGTGTCGAGCACGTGCAGGCGCTCCGGCTGCACGCCAAGGCCCAGCACAATCTGCTCGAGTCGTGATGACGGCACGAGGGTCGACTGGCCTCCTGTCATGGCCACGGCCTGGTTGTCGAGAATCACCACCGTCATCGACGTGTTGGCGGCCGCCGCATCGAGCAGCGGCGTCATCCCCGAGTGGAGGAACGTGCTGTCGCCGATGATGGCCACGGCCGGACGGTGGCCCGCGTCCGCCGCTCCCTTCGCCATCCCGATCGACGCGCCCATGCACACGCACGAATCCACGGCGGAATACGGCGGCAGGGCGGCGAGGCTGTAACAGCCGATGTCGGAGGCGATGACGGCGTCGGCGTGCTCACCGAGCGCAAGTCGCAGGGCCTGGAATGAGTCGGCGTGCGGACAGCCGCCACACAGTTGCGGGGGTCGACTGGGCACATGCAGGTCTGGCGTTGGGACGCCGGGCCGAACCGGGAGCCCGAGCGCGTGCCGCACGAGGTCGGGCGTGAGTTCGCCGTCGGGCGGAAGGTCGCCCGTCTCCCGGCCGCATACGGAGTGATCGCGGAGGCCAAGGCCGCGCAGCTGCCGCTCAAGGAACGGATAGCCATCCTCCAGCACGAGCACCCGGCTGACCCGTGAGCGGATGCCCGCGATGAGCTCGGCGGGGGCCGGGTACGCCCCGATGTGCAGATGGAGTGGCCGCCTGGCCAGGTCTCCGACGTTCTCGAGGAAGTAATTCCGCGCGATGCCGGTGGTCACCACCGCGAGAGTCGCGCCCGGAGCACCGTCGTCCACGTGATTCCACGGGGAGGCCTCCGCCCAGGCGCGCAAATCCGGCTGCCGCTCGAGGAGCGCGCGCCACTGGCGCCGCGCGTTGGCGGGCAGGAGCGTCCAGCCCATGGTGTCGTCCGGCTTCCGGATCGCATTGGCGGCACGGGGCGGCGCGGTGGTCACCAGGCTCCGGGTGTGGGCCAGGCGCGTGACGAGGCGCACCATGACCGGAATGCGGAATCGCTCGGAAACGTCGAACGCTTCCCGGGTCATCTCGTAGGCTTCCTGCTGCGAGGCCGGTTCCAGACAGACAATGCGTGCGAAGTCGGCGAGCACCCGGCTGTCCTGCTCATTCTGCGAGCTGTGCATGCCCGGGTCGTCGGCCACCACCAGCACCAGGCCGCCGTGCGGGGCCACGAGCGCCGAGTTCATGAACGGGTCGGCTGCCACGTTGAGCCCGACGTGCTTCATGACCACCAGTGCACGGCGCCCGACAAAGGACACGCCGAGCGCGGCTTCGTATGCGGTCTTTTCGTTGGCGGTCCAGAAGCCCGGCGCACTCCCATTCGCCGCATGCCGCGCCTGAAGGGCTTCGACGATGCCGGTCGAGGGCGTTCCGGGGTAGGCGTAGGCGGCGGTCACTCCCGCATCGAGAGCGCCAAGAGCCACGGCCTCGTCGCCGCGCAACACGTGCTGAGACATGCTCGCCTCCGGCGGATCTGGTCGAACACCAGAGCCGTTTTCACTGTACCTCACGCCCGCGCTGGTCGAGCGTGGCGACCACCTCAGTGCACGGTGTAGTGGGTGTACTCAGTGGTGAGCCCGCCGTCATCGGCTGGCGGAAGCGGTGACGGCGACGGTGGCGGTGGAAGCGCCTGCGCAGCGCGCCACGCGGCCTGCTCTTCCTGGTCCCACTCACGTCGGCGCCGTCGGCGCGTGCGAAGCCTGGCCAGAAACGCCATGAAGGCAACAGCCATGATCAGGACCCACACCGACGATCCGCTGGTCAGCGTGGGAATCCAGCTCGACCACCGGCGGTAGGCCTGCCACGCCTGGGCGGCCGCCTCGTCTGGCGTCTCGCCTGTTTCACGTTCGAAGGCCTCGGCGAACGGCATACCGCGAGCGACCCGGTCGACGATCGCCCCTGGCGTGGCCGCACCGTGGCGCTGGCGCAGGTCCGACACGAGCGCCGCGGCCAGCAGATACGCACTTGACGTCTCTGGCTGGGCGTCGGACTCGAAGAGGCGACCGAGATCGGCCAGGCCTGGATGGCCACCGGCGACCAGCAGGAGCTCGACCTGACTGGTCACACCCCAGCCTTTCTCCACCGACATCGCGACGCCTTCATGGAACCAGCGCGGCAGCGGCGCATCACCGGCCTGGGCCGTGAGCGCCAGGTGCACGACCTCGTGCCAGACGACCGACTCCAGCGAGTCGGAGGGAGACGAGGCGGCGGCCGAGCCGATGCGGTCAGGGAAGATCGCGATGACATGCGCACCTGACGCCAGGCCCACGATCCAGCGTGGGACCACCCGGGTTCGCGGATCGTCTGGCGGAATGAGGGTGATGTGAATCTGTGGCGGCACGGCGAGCCCTGCGCGCGCGAGCGCAAGGGCCAGTTCCTGCCGGTCGAGCTGCCGCACGCGCTCGGCCAGCGGCGCCAGCGACGCCGGTGCCTCGACAGTCAGATCGAGCCCGCCGCGCTGTGCGGGCAGAACGGGCACGGGCGCCAGCAACAGCACGGCTGCCAGGCCAGCGAGGGCACTGTGACGCGACCAGCGAATCACGCGACCAGCTTACCGCCCTCGCCCATGGCGACGACTGGACTCGAAGAGTCCACCCCGTTGAACACCTGGGCGCGTGACGGCATCCGTGCCGTCGAGGTCATGGTGGTGACGTTGCCCCCATTGTCAGACGGCTGATGGCTGGAGTCGGGCCGCGTCGTGGCGGAGTGTCCGATGACGGCGGGTGCCGTGGTCGCGGTGGTCGCGCCGACTGTCGCCACGGTTGGGGCCATCGTGGCACTGGTGAAGGACTGCTCGATCGACGACCACGCCTCCTCCGAACGGCCGCCCGCGGACGCTGCGAAGCCGGCACCTGTTCACGACGCGGCCAGACCTTCGCGATACGACGGGTAGCTCAATCGCCAGCCCAGTTCCCGGATGGCCCGGTCGTTCCGCGCTCGCTTGCCGACACCACGCCCGCCCTCACACCGAGGCGGGGCCACTCCCATTCGTGTCGCTAGCAATGCCAGATATGCCCCGCGGGTCGGAGGATGACCGTCGGATATGACGAACGTCCGACTCGCCACGGGTCGTACGGTCGCCGCGGCCACGACTGCACGCGCCGCGTCGTCGACATGAATCAGATTCACGAACGCACTCGGGGAACCGGCTATCGACCTGCCTACGGCGACATCGGCTGAGCGCGGCACCCGTCCAGGTCCATAGAGTCCTGCCAGCCTCAGGACGACCGCATCGCGCCCGCGCGGGTGGGCGAAGAGCAGTCGCTCTCCGGCCACGCACGCCCTGCCGCCTTCGCGGACGGGCTCGCACACAGACTCCTCATCCACCCACTCGCCGCCGTCCTGCGCGTAGACCCCGGTCGAGCTCACGTAGATCACCTGGACTGGCAACCCGCGCAGCGCATCCAACACCGCACGCAGCCCTTCGACGTGAATATCGAACATCGTCGCGCTTGACCGGGGATCCCGCCCGACCGCGAACACGACGGTGTCCACGGCAGGCAAGGCGCTGAGCACACCCCGAGTCACATCCATGGTCAGCGGCTGCAGTCCCTCCCTGGACAGCGCAGCGGCGTTGTCCCCTCGGGTGGTGGCATACACGTCGTCGCCTGCCTCGCGCCAGAGTCGCGCGACCCGTCCGCCGAGATATCCGCAACCCACCACCAGCCTGCGCACGCCGCCCTCTTTTTCAGTGCAATCTGCCGCCGGTGCCTCACTGAACGGCCTGATATCCTCGGCGTCAGTGTATGCGGCACACGCAACTCCTCAACTACGCGTTGTACCAAGTCGGGTGGTTCTCGTGTGTGCTGGGCGCCTCGTGGCGGCACCCGTGGGTCGGATTCGTCATCGCTGTCGCGCTGATTGGTGCCCATCTCGCGCTGACGTCTGAACGGCGGATCGAACTCCGCCTCGTGATGCTCGCCACCGCCGTAGGCGCCGCGGTCGAACTCGTGCAGATCGCCGCCGGCACGTACCGCTTCACGTCCGGCACGCTGAGCACCGCGCTGCCGCCGCTATGGCTCCTGGCCCTGTGGGCGCAGTTAGCCACCACCTTTCGATTCAGTTTGCGCGCCGTCATCGTGCGGCCGTGGACGGCCGTAATTCTGGGTGGCATCGGCGGCCCGCTCGCGTTCATGGCGGGCGAGCGGCTCGGGGCCGTGACCCTTGTGTCGCCGGTAACCCTGGCTGTGCTTCGTCTCTCCATCCCCTGGGCGCTCGCCTTTGGCGCGTTCTCGGTCGTGGTGCGTCGCGTCACGTCGGACGGGCCTTGGCCGCGCTATCGCACACGGTGGTGACCCGTCAGCTGACCGCGGTCAGGAGCGATTCAGTCCGGCAGGCGTTCGAACGCCCGCCGGGTCACCTCGTGCCGGAAGGCAAACAGCCGCCTCAGCTTTCGCTGGACGAAGAGCCGGCCGACCAGCCATCCGACCGCGCCCAGCGGCAACTCGTACTCGATGGAGTCTTCGAGAACCGAGGCCTGCGGTCCCTGCGGAATCATCCGGTGCACGTGCTTCCAGTACTGAAAGGGACCCGTGACCTGGATGTCGGTGAACGAGCGGCCGTGCTGGTAGTCCCGATGTTCCAGGTTCCACCGCAGCGAGAAGGGTGCCGGGCCCACGAGCAGCGAGACCCGTGCGCCGTCACGAATCCCGCCTTCGTGCCGCACCAACCGGACGCGTTCCCACGGCGGCGTCAAGCGTTCGAAGGCACCGGGGGCTTCGTGCCAATCGAAGACGGCCTCGGCTGACGCGGGAAGGCGTGTAGTCGCGACAAATGTCATGCGTCGCATCGGCAACCTCACAGTACCGCACAGATAAGACCGGCGTTCCGGACCACGGATGGCCGCCGGATCTCCAGTTGCTGTGCCTGCGACGCTTTATGTTGACGGGGCATTCCGTGAGCCCCAGGCGCACCAGGGCTGACACCCCAGCGCCGTGGTCGAGAAGCCGCGCGGCGCCGCGGCGCGGCACCACAGGATCAGATTGCGACGCACGCCCGAGCGGAGCCCTTCCACGCGATGGCGGTGGCGCCCTGCATGGAGCACGGCGACGCCCGGCTCGTGACGGTACTCGTAGCACTCACCAGGGAGCAGTTCCGTATCGCGGTGCTGGTCGCAACGCAGGCCGAGCATGGTGAGTTCGGCCCCCTCGGCGCTGTCGCTGAGGCAGAGGTTGAACGTGACGTCGCTGTCGTCCACGTGGAAGGCCAGCCGCTCATCCTTGTCGCGGGCATACTCGACGAGGTAGCCGTGATGCGCGCTGAGCGTGGCGCCGTTGAACTGCGGCAACACATGCGCGGCAATCGGACGGACCCAGCGTGTCGTCATATCGGCGAGCAGCGCATCAAGACCCAGCACACTGAGCAACACGCCGTGCCGGTGCATGGAGTTGGGTGATGCGAGCCGCCCGCCGCGCTCGAGTTCACGGTCACGCGCCGAATCGATCTGCCTCAGCAGTCGTGCGCACGCCTCTCTTCGCAGGACACGCAGAGCGAACACGCCGGGGTGCAGCTCGCGTACGGTGTTGGTCCAGGCCGTGTCCCTCTCAAGGTCGCGGCGCGAGCTGCCCATCTGCGCGAGACGCCAGGCTGCCAGGAACTCGGGCTCGACATCCGCATCGCTCAAGGTGGCGGTCGGCTCGAGCATCGGCATCAGCTCAGTATCGCACCACGATCTGACCTGCCGCAGGCAGCCGTGGTCGTTGAGTGACTTCAGAAGGGAGGGCCGTAGCGAGATGGGCGGAGGCGGCCACGCCAGGCCGGCGGTTGTCGACGACGTAATCCGTCCGCTCGGTTCGTTGAGAACCGTCGAGGCCACGAACAACACTCGATGGAACAGGTTTGATGGTGGAGACAGAGGGTCCTTTCAGACCGGTGTGTCTCCGGGGTTTGCTCGTATCTACTTGCGGAGCAAGTAGATGGTGCGCCCTGCCCCTCGACTCCGCTCGGGACTTGGCCTCGCAATCCTGCTCGGGACTAGGGCCTGGAATTTCCGGCGAAGCCGGAAATGGTGCACCCTGCAGGAGTCGAACCTGCGACCTCCTGGTTCGTAGTTGCGGAGGCGGTCGGGACACCGGTTGCTATCGGGCGCTATGCAGTCCGTTTTCGGCCTGAACTCCGCGAACTGGGGTTGGCCACGAGTGCGACCAGAACCTACCGTTTGTTACAGGGGGTGGGCACAGAAGTGGGCACAACGAATCGCCGAGTTCCGGCCAGCCACCGCCAGTGCCTGGGCGCCGCTACGCGGGCACCAGCCTTATCGCGTAGCTCTTCGGGTCAAGGATGGCGCGTCGCACTTCTATGGGCCTCCCGCTCCCACGAATCCAGGCGAAGACCTGCTTCTGAACGCGGTCTGGTGTCCGGAGGCCGAAAGATACCGACGTGACCACGTTCGGTCCAAGACGCGCGACCCCGGCCTTGCCCACGAGGACCCACCGCCACTCCCTCTCGTGCTTCCAGCCGGATGCCTTCGTACTAATGGTCTTGCGCACAATCTCAAAGTCGTCGTCGCGATAGTAGTTCGCTGTGGGCATGTCATCCGAGTACTCAACTTCCAATGGCTGTGCTTGATCCGTTTCCGTGGACACCTTCCGAGAGGTGGATACGATGGCACGCATGGGATCAAGCACGACTGGCCGACGGGTGCGGCGACAGTTCTCTGACGAGTTCAAAGAAGGCGCCGTCCGGTTGGTCCTGGACGAGGAGAAGACGGTCGGCGCCGTGGCCCGCGAGCTCGATCTGACCCCGTCGGCGCTGGGGGGCTGGGTCCGCCAGGCCCGGGCCGACCGCACGAAGGGCAAGAGCGGGCTGATGAAGGAAGAACGCGAGGAGTTGGCGCGCCTCCGCAAGGAGAATCGGGAGCTACGCCTGGAGCGCGACCTGCTAAAAAAAGTGTCGGCCCTCTTCGCCAGAGACCAGCGGTAGCCTTCGCGGCGATCGCAGCGGAGAGGGCCCATGCGCCCGTGCGGAAGCTCTGTCGGTGGTTCGGTGTGTCGCCGAGCGGATTCTACGCGTCGCGGACGCGACCAGAGTCCCACCGCGCCCAGGAGGATCGACGGCTCACGGTCCTGCTACACGCGTCGTACACGGGCGGGCGCGGGTACTACGGCAGTCCGCGCATCCACGATGACTTCATCGAGTGGGGGGAGCACGTCAGTCGGAAACGGATCATTCGATTGAAGCAAGCCGAAGGGCTGCAGGCGCGCGTGCGCAAGCGGTACAAGGTCACCACCGATAGCGATCACGACCAACCGATCGCCGACAACCTACTGCGCCAGGACTTCACGGCGGAGCGGCCCAATCAGCGGTGGGTCGGAGACACGAGCGAGTTGCGGATCGGCGAGCAGGGGAAAGCCTACCTGGCGGTGGTCCTGGACCTGTATGCGCGGTTCGTCGTGGGCTGGGCGATCAGCGCCGTCAACGATCGCCATCTCACGATCAAGGCCCTCGAGATGGCCCTGAAGCGACGGTGCCCAGGCCTCGGCTTGCTCCATCATTCCGACCAGGGGTCGACGTACGCCAGTGAGGACTACCAAGACGTGCTC
>CANKJK010000027.1 GCA_947482665.1 Acidobacteriota bacterium | reverse complement strand
GGGCCTGCTGAAGGGCCTGGCGGGCCTCGCACCCGATCAGAAGCGGGAGCTGGGGCAACTGGTCAACGCGCTCAAGCAGGAGCTCGAGGCCGCGCTCGACGCCGCGCGCGCCGCGGTCGAGGACGCGCGCCCGGCCGGCGCCGTCGATGTCTCGCTGGCGGGACGGCCCCTGCCGCTCGGCCACATGCACCCCCTGATGCGGGTCCGGCAGGACGTCGAGGCCATCTTCACCAGGCTCGGCTTCGAGATCCTCGAAGGGCCTGAGGTCGAGGACGACGCCCACAACTTCGAAGCCCTGAACATGCCGCCGGATCATCCCGCCCGCGACATGCAGGACACGCTCTACCTCGCCGAGCCCATCGTGGGCGGCACGTGGGGCGCGCACCGTCACGCGGCCGAGGCGCGACCCGGCACCGGGTCCGGTGCGCCCGCTGGCGCCCCATGGGTGCCGGCCTCGCAGGTCCGCGCGGCGACGCTCCTGCGCACGCACACCTCGGCGATGCAGGTGCGCTACATGAAGACGTTCGCGCCGCCCATCCGCATCATCGTGCCGGGTCGCGTGTACCGCCGAGACAACCTGGACCTGACGCACACACCGATGTTCCAGCAGTTCGAGGCGCTGGTCGTCGGCGAGCACATCACCCTCGCGGACCTCAAGGGGACGCTGGCCGCGATGCTCACGGCGCTCTTTGGTGACGTGCAGGTGCGGCTGCGCCCCAGCTTCTTCCCATATACGGAACCCAGCGCCGAGGTGGACATCTCCTGCCAGGCCTGCGCGGGCCGGGGCTGCCCCGTCTGCAAGCACACCGGCTGGATCGAGATCCTCGGCAGCGGCATGGTGCACCCGGCCGTGTTCGAGTCCGTCGGCTACGACCCGGACCGCGTCACCGGCTTCGCCTTCGGTATGGGACTGGAACGGGTCGCGATGCTCAAGTACGGCGTCGATGACATCCGCCTCTTCTACGAAAACGACCTGCGCTTCCTTGAACAGTTTCCGGTGCTATGAAGATTCTGGTTTCGTGGCTGCGTGAATTCGTCGACGTCCAGGAGACGCCGGAGGCCATCGGCCGCCGGATGTCACTGCACGGCTTCGCGGTCGAGGGCATCGAGCCGGTCGGCGACGGCGATGCGGTGATTGACTTCGAGGTGACGGCCAATCGGCCGGATGCGATGTCGGTGATTGGCATCGCGCGCGAAGTCGCCACGGTGTTCGGCGTGGCGCTCGGGCAGGCACCGTCGCCCGCCGCCCCGGCGCAGACCGACACCGCGCCCGTCGGCGTCGACGTGTATCTGGATGCGCCGGACCTGTGCCCGCGCTACGCCGCGGCGCTGGCCGACGTCACCATCGGCCCCTCGCCGGCGTGGATGCAGCAGCGCCTCCTGGCCGCCGGTGTGCGCCCGATCAGCAACATCGTCGACATCACGAACTACGTGCTGCTCGAACTCGGCCATCCGATGCACGCCTTCGATCTGGCGACACTCGAAGGCCCCGCCATTCGCGTCCGCGATGCGAAGACCGGAGAGACGCTGCGGACGCTGGACGGCCAGGATCGTGTGCTCAAGCCGGGCATGCTCGTCATCGCCGACGCGGTCCGCCCTGTGGCGGTCGCCGGCGTGATGGGCGGCGCCACCTCCGAGGTGTCGGCCGCCACCACGACCGTGCTCTTCGAGAGCGCGTACTTCGCGCCGCTCTCCGTGCGCCGCACCAGCAAGGCACTCGGCCTGAAGACGGAAGCCAGCATGCGCTTTGAGCGCGGCACGGACCCGCTCATGCCGCGCGCAGCCCTGGCCCGCGCGCTGGAACTGATGGAGCAGGTGGGAGCAGGCCGCCGTCGTGGGGGCATCCTCGATCAGGCGCGCGCACCGTTTGGCCTCGCCCCTGCCACGCTGGCGCTCCGGCGCACCAAGGTGGACGGCCTCATGGGCACGACCGTGCCGGATAGCGACATTGCACGCATCCTGGGCAGCCTCGGCTTCGGCCTGACACGGGCCGCCGACGGCTGGCAGGTGCAGGTCCCAACCCGCCGCGTCGACGTCCTCCGCGAAGTCGACCTCATCGAGGAGATCGCCCGGCACATCGGCTTCGATCACCTCAGCGCCAGCTTCCCGGCCCTGACCACACCCCCGCCGCCGGTGGACCCGCGCATCACGCAGGCGTGGCGCCTCCGGGCCCTGATGATGGCGGCCGGCTTCTCGGAGGCCGTGACCTTCGGCTTCATCGAACAGCGCGCCGCGGAGCTCGTCGCCGAGGCGGACACCATCGCCGCCATCGCGAATCCGCTCTCGGAGACCTTCGCGGTGCTGCGGCCCTCGCTCGTGCCTGGCCTCGCCGCCGCTGTCGCCCACAACCGCCGCCGCCAGCAACGCGATGTCCGGCTGTTTGAAGTCGGCAATCGCTTCAGGCGCCGCGAAGGAGAGGGTCGTGCGCTCGCGTGTGTGTGGACGGGCGCCGCGGCCGGCGAGCACTGGAGCGGGAGCGCCCGCGAAGTCGACCTCTTCGATCTGACGGCACTCGCCCAGCGCATCGCCAGCCTCTCCGGCGTCACCGCCACCATCGAGCCTGCACGCGAAGGCTGGCTCATCGCGGGACAGGCCGCCGCCCTCATGGCCGGCCAGACGCGGCTCGGGGTCTTCGGCCGCCTCACGGCGGCCGTGACGGATGCCGCGGGGCTGCCGGCTCAGGATGCGGTCTACGCCGCGGAGTTCGACGCCGACGCGCTGGCCGCACTCGGCACGACGGCACAGTCGCGCGTCGTGGCGCTGCCGCGCTTTCCCTCCAGCACGCGCGATATCTCAATCCTCGTCGGTGACGATCTGACAGCAGGGCGCGTCCGCCAGACGATCCAGCAGGCCGCCCCGGCCTCACTGGTGCGCGTCGTGGAGTTTGACCGCTACATGGGCAAGGGCGTGCCCGCAGGGCAGGTCTCGCTCTCGTTTCACCTGACGTTCCAGTCGCCAGAGCGCACGCTCACCGATTCGGAAGTGGATGACGCCATGCGCGCCGTCCTCACCGCGCTCCAGACCGCGCACAACGCCGTCCAGCGGTAGCGGCCTCGCTCGCGCCTCAGTGGCGCCCTCGGGTCACAGCTGGGGTGGCGAATTTCGTGCGCTCCTCGGGCGCGCGCAAAGTGCACCTGGCTCGTTCACTTCAGTCGCGCTCGAACCACGACACTCCGCCTGCCACCCAAGCAGCGAGCGCGCGGGGACCGTTCCGATCCGGCTGGGCCTGTGGAGCAGGCCGTCATGAATGCACGACACATGCATCGGAGGCGCCGGGTGGGGTGTCATCGGTGGGACCCGTCGAAGGATCACGCCGACGGGCGATGACGGGGTCCCGCCCGGATGCGACAGGTCCGCCGGAGTTGCATGTGTCCGGCCTGCGGAACCGGACCAGCCGGATCGGAACGGTCCCCGCACGCTCTCGCAGTGCGGCGCAGCGGCAGAGGTGGGGCTTCGCGGTGCGCACCCTGTGGAGATGACCGCTCAGGGAGCACGACCTGGCGAGAAGACCGCGGAGACCAGCGAGACCACGGGGCTCGCCTCCAGCGGCCGACGACGGCCATCGCAGCCGGGTCCGGTCATCGGAACCGGGCGGTGCACCACGAAGCCCTGCCGCCGACGCCGTCAGAAAGCGCATGTCGCGGAGTGGCGAAGCCCGCAACGGCGCCACAACATCTTGCAGGCGATCCCGCTTCATGCCACTATCGCTTGGCATTTCTGATTAACGGGGGCTGAATGGCAAAGCAGGCGTTTGCGCAAGATGTGGACTTCGAGCCGATTGATCGCCTTGAAGAGAAGGTGACCCTGCTGGTCACCATGGTGTCGCGGCTCCGCGCAGATCAGGCAAAGGCCGCGGAGGACAACGTGCGGCTGACCCAGGAAGTGGCCAGCCTTCAGGCCCAGCTGGCCGAGGCACGACAGGCCTCGACCGAAGTCAGCACGCTGCGCGAGGAGCGCGACGTCATCCGCGGGCGCGTCAGCGACATGCTGCAGCAGCTCGAGCAGATCGCGGTCTAGCCACGCCGATGTCCGAAGCGCGGGTCGTGACCGTCGAGATCGCCGGGCAGCGGTATCCAATCCGCAGCGCGCTCGACACGGCATACGTGGCGGAACTGGCCTCGTATGTCGAACGCAAGCTCCGGCTCGCCAGCGACGACGCACCAGAACGCGACCTGCTCTCGCAGGCGATGCTGGTGGCCCTCAACATCACCGACGAACTCTTCCGCCTCCGTCAGCAGCGCTCGACGTCGGAAGACGCGCTGCAGGAACGGGCGCTGCGCCTCGAGCGCATCGTCGATGATGCGATCGCGCGGCTGCCGCAGACACGGGCCGCCGGCGCACCTTGATCTCGGAACGATCGCGGTCTAAGCTCAGAAGCGTTCCTGCTTTGCTCGTGATGGTTTTCGGAGGCTCGTCTGAGCCGATGTTTAAACTAAGCGAGTCGCGAGGTCGCGTGTTGTGCATGCCTCTGCATCGAGGAAGCCTGAAGCGCGACTAAAAACAGCGGCTCCACCTCTACCCAGAGGTTCACTCGACCTCCCCACACGGCAAAGCGGGACATTCCCGCCCGGCGCTTCCTCCCTGACATGACGATGGCTCCCACGGTCGACCAGACCGTCCGCGCGGCGGGCGAACACGCACTGATTCAGCGCATCCTCGCGCGACTGCCGCAGCCTGGCTGGCTGGTGGTGCCGGCTGGCGACGACGCCGCCGTCACGCGCCCCGTGCCGCGTGAGCACGAGGTGGTGACGACCGACACGCTGGTCGAAGGCGTGCATTTCGACCGCCGCTTCTCGTCGGCCGCCGACATCGGCCACCGGGCGCTCACAGTAAATCTGAGCGACCTCGCGGCGATGGGTGCGCGCCCGCGATCGGCCCTGCTCTCCCTGGTGCTGCCGGACACGCTGCCGGTCGCCGACCTCGACGCGCTCATGGACGGCCTGCTCGGCGCGGCCGCCCCGCACAACCTGGCCGTCATTGGCGGCAACATCACGCGGTCATCCGCGCCAGACGCCACCGGGCGGTGCATCCCGGGTGCGGGCCCGCTCATCGTCACGATCACGGCGATCGGGAGCGTCCCGGCCCGCCGCGTCCTCACGCGTGCCGGCGCCAGGCCTGGCGACGAGGTCTACGTGACGGGTGCCCTTGGCGGCGCCGCGGCCGGCCTCGCATCCCTGCAGGAGAATCCGGCGGCCACCGGGGACGCCGAAGCGCGCTATCTGCGGCCGGAAGCCCGCGTGCGGGCCGGTCTGCTCCTGGCCAGAAATAAAGCCGCCACGGCCTGCATGGACCTCTCAGACGGCCTTGCCGACGGCGTCCGGCAGATCTGCGATGCCTCTGGCGTCGGCATGCTGATCGACAGTAGCCTTGTTCCAGTCGACAGCGGGGCCGCCGCCTGGTGCGGGCGCGTCAACCGGGATCCGCTGACGCTGGCCCTGGCCGGCGGAGACGACTACGAGTTGCTCTTCACGGTGCGGCCGTCGGCGCGAGGCCGGCTCCGCGGCGTGCGGCGGGCCATCGGCGAACTGCCGATCACCCGCATAGGGACCGTCATCCGGGATCGCCGCCAGCGTGTCGTCACGGACGCAGGCGAGGTGGCCCTCCCGGACGGATTCGAACACTTCCGGTGATTCAGGCCGGCGCCGCCGGCCTGGCACCCTCACGACATGCTGTTTCTCGCGCACTCGTATCGGTGGAAGATTCTGGTGACGCTGGTGGCCATGGCCGCCTTCGTCGTGCTGTACCAGGCGTCGATCCACGACTCGCGGTCCGCCCGCGAAACGGCCGTCCACGACCCCACGACGTCCGGTCCGATGGCCGGCTCACGTCTGCAATTCGTCGCGACGGGCTATTGCACGGGCAAGACCACCGCGTCCGGCGTGAACGTCCACACGGGCATCGCCGCCGCCGACCCGGCGCTCCTGCCCGTGGGCAGCGTCATCTCCGTGGCGACGCCCGACGCGCAGTACAACGGCGTCTACACCATCATGGACACGGGACCAGAGATTCGCGGCCGCGATCTGGATCTCTACTTCCCCAACTGTGAGGATGCGACGAACTTCGGGCGCAAGGACGCGCTCGTCACGGTGGTGCGGCTCGGGTGGAATCCCAAGGCCAGCACGCCCGGCCTCATCGGCCGGCTCTTCAGGCGCCGCGAGTTCGACCAGGCGAACAAGCCCCCGCCGGCCACGCCGCAGGCTCCACCGGTCACCTCGCCGCCCGTGACCGCGCCGCCGCCAGCGGAGTAGCTACCCGGCTGTCGTCAGCGGTTCGGCGCCCTTGAACTGCAGACGATAGAGGCGGTGATAGATGCCGCGCTCGGCCAGCAGTTCCTGATGCGTGCCCGACTCACGCAGCTGCCCTTTGTGCAGGACCAGGATCCGGTCCATGTCCTGAATCGTCGAGAGCCGGTGTGCGATCGCAATGGTGGTGCGCCCACGCATCAACACTCCCAGCGCATCGCGGATGAGCATCTCCGTCTCGGTGTCCACGCTTGACGTGGCCTCATCCAGAATCAGCACGCGCGGGTTGAAGGCCAAAGCACGCGCAAACGAGAGCAGCTGCTTTTGCCCAACCGACAGCGTGGCCCCACGCTCGGCGACGGCGGCATGGATGCCACCCGGGAGACGCGCGATGAAGCCGTCGGCGTGCACGGCCTTCAGTGCCGCGGCCACCCAGGCGTCGTCAATTGATGCCTGCCCCAACCGGATGTTCGAGGCGATGTCTCCAGAGAAGAGATGCACGTCCTGCAACACCAGGCCGAAGAGCGCGCGCAGACCGACCAGGTCGAGCTCGCGGATGTCGACCCCGTCCACCGTGATGCGGCCTTCCTGCACGTCGTAGAAGCGCAGGAGCAGATTGATGATCGTGGTCTTGCCCGACCCGGTGGCGCCGACCAGGGCGATGCGCTGCCCCGGCTCGACCACAAAGCTCACGTCGCGCAGAACGGGCTCTCCCTCCACGTAGGCAAACGTCACGTGCTCGAACACGATCCGCCCCGGCCCCGTGTGGGGGCGTGCGGCCGGCGGATTTTCGATCTGCACCGGCGTATCCAGCAGGCCGAAGATCCGCTCCGAGGAGGCCATCGCCGCCTGGAGCGTATTGAACTTCTCCGACATGTCGCTGATGGGCCGGAAGAAGCGCGACGAATACTGCAGGAACGCCACGAGCGACCCGAGGGTCAGGGTGTCGCGGAGCACCCACGCGCCGCCCCACCAGAGGATGAGCGATGCCGCCAGCGCGCTGACGACCTCGATGGCCGGATAGAAGACGGCGTAATAGAAAATCGAATCGATGTTCGCGTCGCGATGCTTCGCGTCGATGTCGTCGAAGGCGGCGAAGTCGCGCGGCTCGCGGCGGAAGAGCTGCACGGTGCCCATGCCCGTGATGCGCTCCTGCAGGAAGGCGTTGATGCGCGCCACCCAGGTGCGGACGGTCCGGTAGGACTCGCGCACGTTGCGGCGGAACCACTGCGTCACCAGCCAGATGAGCGGCAGCACCGAGAACGCCACCAGCGCCAGCCGCTGGTCCATCAGCACCAGCGTGACCATGATGCCGACCAGCGTGAAGATGTCGCCGAAGATGGAGACGACCCCCGACGTGAACAGATCGTTCAGCGCGTCCACGTCGCTGGTGACACGGGTCATCAGGCGGCCGACCGGATTCCGGTCGTAGAAGCGCAGATCCAGCCGCTGCAGGTGCGTGAACACCTGCATGCGGATGTCGAACATGATCCGCTGCCCGGTCATCTGGAGCGTCCACGTCTCGACAAACTGGAACGCGAACGAGAGGACCAGGGCGCCCACGAGCATGAGTGCCACCGAGGTCACGCCAGCGCTGTCGCCCTGTGGGATATAGCGGTCGATGAGCACCTTCGTCAGATACGGCGGCGCAAGCTGGAGGACCGAGTGGCCGGCGATGGCCACCACGGCCAGCGCCACCTGCGGACGATACGGCCGCAGATATGCCAGCAGACGCCGCATCAGGCGCGCGTCGTAGGCCTTGCCGAGGATGTCGTCGTCCTGCGCGCTCATGACGCCGCCAGCTCCTCTTCGAGCAGCTGCCGCCGGTGGAGCTCGGCATAGAGGCCATTCAACGCCACGAGCTCGTCATGCCGGCCGCGCTCGACGATACGGCCCTCGTGCAGCACGAGAATCTGGTCTGCATCGCGGACCGTGGACACGCGGTGCGAGACGAGAATCGACGTCCGCTCGCGCATCACGCCACGCAACCGGCGCAGGATCTCTTCTTCCGTGTAGGTATCGACGGCCGAGAGCGCGTCGTCGAGGATGAGGATGCGCGGGTCCACCATCAGCGCGCGGGCAATCGCGGTGCGCTGCTTCTGGCCACCCGAAAGCGTGATGCCGCGCTCCCCTACCGAGGTCTCGTAGCCCTTGGGGAAGTCCGCGATGTCGTGGTCCAGTCGCGCGACGTGAGCCGCCGCCTCGATGCGGGCGGGTGTGGCCTGGTCCTGGGGCACGCCGAACGCGATGTTCTCGGCCAGCGTGTCGCTGAAGAGAAAGGGCTCCTGCGGCACAAACCCGATGGCGCCCCGCAGCGTCCGCAGTGGCAAACGACGAACGTCGACGCCATCCACGAACACCGTCCCGGGCGGCGCGTCGTGCAGGCGCGGGAGCAGGCTCAGCAACGTGGACTTGCCAGAGCCGGTCGCCCCGACAATCGCGGTCACGCTGCCCGCCGGCAGGACGGCCGAGACGTCATCGAGGATGACGCGGTCGCCGTACTGGAAGGTGAGATGCCGGAACTCGATGTCGCCGCGGACCCGATCAACCTGCACCGGCGCCGGGTCGTCGGTAATCGCGGGCAGCTGGTCGAAGACCGCCAGCATGCGGCCCCACGACGCCAATCCGCGCTGGAGCATGTTCGTGACGTAGCCGAAGGCCATCATCGGCCAGGTGAGCATCAGCAGGTAGGCGTTGAACGCCACCAGCGCCCCGACAGACATCCGCCCGGCCATCACGTCCCGGCTGCCCAGCCAGAGCACCAGCAGGACACCCACGCCCATCAGGAACTCGATGCTGGGGTAGAAGACGCCCTGGAGACGGATGAGCATCCGGTTCCGGGCCACGAACTCCTCATTGGCGACCTGAAAGCGGCCGACTTCGTAGCCCTCCTGGCGATAGGCACGCACCACGCGGACGCCGGCCAGCACCTCCTGCGTCACCGCGCTCAGGTCCGCCAACTGCGCCTGGATCCGCTCGAACCGCTGGTGAATCTCCCGCCCGAAGTAGCGGACGGCGACCGAGACGAGCGGGAGCGGGATGAGCGAGAAGAGGGTCAGCCGCACATTGATCTTCATCATCAGGATGATGGCGACGATGAAGGTGAGCACCGTGGTGCTCGTGTACATGACGGCCGGGCCGATCATCATCCGGACGGCGCCCAGGTCGCTGCTCGCGCGCGACATCAGGTCGCCGGTGCGGTTGGCCTGGAAGTACCCGAGGGACAGCCGCTGCAGGTGGGCAAAGAAGTCGTTTCGGAGGTCGTACTCCAGGTCCCGGGAGGCCCCGATGAGCACCCGGCGCATCAGGAAGCGGAAGACGCCGCCCACCAGCGCCAGCCCCAGCAACAGACCTGCGTAGAGCCGGAGCTTGCCGAGTGTGACGCCCGTCGTCAGGTCGTCGATGGCGAACTTGAGGACCCAGGGACTGGCCAGCTGGATGGCCGTCGTCAGGATGACGCAGACCAGCCCTTTCAGGAAGGCCCCGCGGTAGCGCGTCAGGTACGCAAACAGGCGCTGGCGGGGCGACATCTGCAGAGTATAGCGGCTGAGCTCTGGTCGCTGTAGAATGCGCCCCTATGCATGCACTCTATCTGCTTGTCCCGGCCCTGCTGGTTCTGGCCATCGCCTATCGCTACTACAGCGCCTTCCTGGCCGCGAAAGTCATGGTGCTGGACGACGCGCGGGTCACACCAGCCCACGAAAAGAACGACGGCTCCAACTTCATCCCCACGAACCGCTGGGTGCTGTTCGGACACCACTTCGCGGGCATCACGGGCGCCGGTCCGCTGATTGGACCCGTCCTGGCCATGCAGTTCGGCTACGCCCCGGGCCTCATCTGGATTCTCGCGGGCGTCTGTCTCGCCGGCGCGGTCCACGACATGCTGATTCTGTGGGCCTCGACCCGCCGCGGCGGCCGATCGCTGGCCGACATCGCCCGCACCGAGATCAGCTCGGTGGCCGGCGCCACGGCCGTGGTCGCCATCCTCTTCATTCTCGTCATCGCCCTGGCCGGCCTGGGCATCGTGGTCGTCAATGCCCTGGCGGAGAGCGCCTGGGGCGTCTTCACCATCGGCGCCACCATCCCCATCGCCATCTTCATGGGCTTCTACATGTTCGTGTGGCGCAAGGGGCGCATTCAGGAGGCCACGGTCATCGGCGTCACCCTGATGCTGGCCGGCGTCATCTTCGGCAAGAACTTCGCCGACTCCTCAATGGGCCACCTGCTGGTGCTCTCGCAGCACCAGATCGTGGCGTCGCTGGGCATCTACGCGCTGGCCGCCTCGATCATGCCGGTGTGGATGCTGCTCACGCCGCGCTCCTACCTCAGCACCTACATGAAGATCGGCGTCATCATCCTGCTGGCTGGCGGCGTCATCCTCGTCAACCCGGAAATCCACATGCCGGCCGTCGGTGCCTGGACGATGGGCGGCGGGCCGATTCTCAAGGGACCGCTCTATCCCTTCCTTTTCATCACCATCATGTGCGGTTCAATCTCGGGCTTCCACGCCCTGATCGGCTCCGGCACGACATCCAAGCTGGTCGACAAGGAAACCGACATCCGCCCGGTAGGCTACGCGGCCATGCTGTTTGAGGGTCTGGTTGGTGTGATGGCGCTCATCGCGGCCGCCTCGATGCACCCCGGCGACTTCTACGCCATCAACACGCCCCCGGCCGTCTTCCAGACGCTGGGCCTGACCACGGTCAATCTCGAGGCCCTGCAGAGCGCGGTCGGCGAACACGTCATCGGCCGCACGGGCGGCGGCGTCTCGCTCGCCATCGGCATGGCGGAGATCTTCTCCAAGCTGCCGGGGATGAGCGCCCTCATCTCCTACTGGTATCACTTCGCGATCATGTTCGAGGCGCTCTTCATCCTGACCACCATCGACTCCGGCACACGCGTCGGCCGGTTCCTGCTGCAGGAGACCATCGGCAAGGTCTGGAAGCCCTTCGCGGATCCCAAGTGGCTGCCGGCGAGTCTCACGGCCTCGGCGCTCATCGTGCTGCCGTTCTGCTACTTCATCTGGACGGGCAGCATCAACACGATCTGGCCGATGTTTGGCATCGCCAACCAGCTCCTCGCCGCCGTGGCGCTGGCCGTCGGCACGACCATCATCATCAACGAGGGCCGCAGGCAGTATGCGTGGGTGACCTTCGTGCCGCTG
Organism: Acidobacteriota bacterium; assembly: GCA_947482665.1. Lineage (GTDB taxonomy): Bacteria > Acidobacteriota > Vicinamibacteria > Vicinamibacterales > UBA2999 > CANKJK01. The sequence goes on along the minus strand of CANKJK010000027.1, from coordinate 1,366 downwards.
GTCTTCGTGACCGTGACGACGCTGGCCGCTGGCGCCTTGAGCGTGCGCGACAACTACTGGCCGAAGGCCATGAGCGGCAATCCGAGCCTGACGATGATGGGCTGGATTGATACCGTCTGCACGATCATCATGATGGCCTGCGCCGTCATCATCCTCACTGCCGCCGCGCGGAAGTGGATGCGGACGCTGTCAGCCGGGCCGGCCGGCGCGTTCCAGACGGCGTCCTAGCCGACGCCCGACTCAGCTCTGCCACAGGCCGGTTCCCGCGAGGGGGCCGGCCTGTTCTACGTACCGCGCTAGCGCACGGGCCCACTTCGCCCGATACTGAGAGCATGTCGATCCGTCGTTCCCTCGTGACGTTCCCGTTGCTGGTGCTCCTGGCCACCGCCCTGCCCGCCAGCGCCCAGTTTCCCCGCGTCACGCCCAAGCCGCACGACTACCACGTCGAGTTTTCGTACAACACGTGGAAGCCGCAGCCGGACCTGATGCTGCGAACGGGTAGCACGGACGACGTGGATCTGGTCGGCGCGTTCGGTCTCGAGAAGACCACCGTCAAGCAGTACTCCCTGACCATCAAGCCCGCCCAGAAGCACAAGCTCCGGTTCCAGTACGTGCCCATGACGTTTGAGAAGGACGCCGCGCTCAACCGGTCCTTCACCTTCGACGGCCGCACCTATCAGGTAAATGCGCCCGCACATCTCTCGCTCGACTGGACGCTTTCGCGAGCCGGGTATGAGTGGGACGCCGTGTCGAGTCCGTCGGGCTACCTGGGTGTCATCGCCGAGGTCAAATACAACCAGATCCGGGCCAGCGTGACGGCGTCGGAAGTGGGCACCGCCTCGGTCAAGACCAACGCGCCGATTCCGGCCGTCGGCGTGGCGGGTGGCGGCGACCTGCTCCCGGGCAAGTTGTCCGTGGACTTCGAGATCACCGGCATGAAGCTGCCGACGCGCGTGGACCTGGAGGGGCGCCTTGTGGACTACGACATCCACATCACTGCGCGTCTGCTGAAGGCCATCGGCGTGCAGGCCGGCTACCGGTCGATTGATGCGCGCTACCTCGTGGATACGGACCGGGGCACGCTGAAGATGAAGGGCCCCTACGCCGGGGCGTCGATCCGCTTCTAGCGGGTCTTGGCTGCGCGCGGCTTCCTGGCCAGCACGCGCAGAGAACTACCGAACGGCATCGGGACGACGCGCGCTACCGCGGCCTCCAGCAGCACCACGGCGGTCAGCAGCGCGTTGAGCGGCGCGGGCGGCACTGAGATTTCCATCTCACCGGGTGCGGAGTGCCCCCGCACCAGCTTCTGCACCAGGCGCGTCCCCAGCACCAGGGGGAATGTCGACGCAAACCCGAACCGCAACTG
>CANKJK010000026.1 GCA_947482665.1 Acidobacteriota bacterium | reverse complement strand
TCGCCGTCTTCCAGATCGTCCACGGCGTAGATGCGCCCGCCCGAGCGTTCCTTGATGGGCCCCTTCGGCTTGCTCTCCTGCTGCTGACCCTTCTTGCCCCGCAGCCGCTTGGGCGGCGCTGGAGGACCGAAGTTGGCCGAGCGGTCACGGGAGCCCGGAGGGCCGGACGGAGGACCAAAGCCCCCGGGCCTGGGGCTGAACCCCCCTGGGCCACCCGGTCGTGGGCCGCTGAAGCCGCCGCCACCAGGGCGGGGACCGCTGAAGCCCCCGGGGCCGCCAGGCCGCGGGCCGCCGAAGCCGCCGCCCATGGGGCGTGGACCTCCGAAGCCGCCACCAGCGGGGCGATCCTCGCGGGCTCGTGCCTCGCTCACCGCGAGACTGCGGCCCTGGAAGGGCTGAGCATTGAAACGGTCGATGACTTCCTGTGCCTTGTCCCGCTCCGTGAATTCCACGAAGGCGAAGCCGCGTGGACGACCGGTTTCACGGTCGACGGGCATGGCCACGTGCGACGGTTCCGCCACGGTGGCGAAGTGCGCACGGAGATCAGCGTCAGTTGCGCTGTACGGGAGATTGCCGACGAAGAGACGGACTGCCAAAGGTGCCTCGCGAGTGTGGGGTGTGATTCTAACTCAAGATGCGTGCAACTGCATGGGGGGCGGCGGCCCTGGTCTCGAAGAGCCTCGCGACAGCCCGTGCCGCAATGGCGTCGGCGTTTCCGCTCAGGCCTGCCGCATAGGCGGCGCGCCCGATCACCTCCGCGGCCGAGGCCCCTCCCGCTCGCATGTCGCGGACGCCCGTGTCCCGATTCGATTTACTCAGTTTCCGTCCGTCGGAACCGGTGACCAGCGCGTGGTGCACGTAGGCCGGAGGCACGGGTCGGCCCAGGTTCCTCGCCAGCTGCACCTGGACGCCCGTCGCCTCGATGAGGTCCGCGCCGCGGATGACCAGGTCGATCTGCTGGCGGATGTCGTCGGCCGTCACCGCGAGGTGATAGCTCCAGAGTCCGTCCCGGTCGCGGAGGATGACATCCCCGCCGGCCGCCGCGTCCTGCTGGACCACTGCCCCGCGTGCGTCAGTGAAGGCTTCCGCTTGCGGCATCACCCGCAGGCGGAGCGTGCGGCCCGTGGCCTCAGCGAGTCCGGCATCGCGGCAGCAGCCCGTGTACCGGGGGGCTCCCGTGCTGCCGGTTGCCCAGTCCCGCCGCGAGCACGTGCACGCGTAGACGAGCCCCAACCTCCGGAGGGCGGCGAGTGCGTCCGCATACGGCGTCGCATCGTGCTGGTCGACCGGACCCTCGTCAGGCTCAAACCCCAGCCAGGCCAGGTCTTCGAGGGCCGCCGCGACGTACTCGGGCCGGCAGCGGACCTGGTCGTGTGTCTCGAGGCGGAGCAGCACCCGGCCGCCCAGCAGGCGCGCCAGGCCCCAGACCATGACCGCGTTCGCCACGTGTCCGAGGTGCAGGTACCCTGTGGGTGAAGGCGCATACCGCGTGCGTGGCCCGGCGGGAAGCCGGGCGGCCAACGCGGCGACGTCCAGGTGAGTCACAACATGTCCATGGTGCCATGGCTCGACGCCGGCGATCCGTTCCCCCCTGTGGAGCAGGCCCTCGTGGAGCCCAACGGGCTGCTTGCGGTCGGGGGGGATCTGTCGCCCGGGCGCTTGCTCGACGCCTACCGCCGCGGGATCTTCCCCTGGCCCGATGAAGACCTCGAACCGATGCTCTGGTGGAGTCCTGACCCGCGTCTGGTCCTCGTGCCGGGCGAGTTGCGGGTGTCGCGCTCGCTCCGCAAGCGTCTGCGCGCTGGCACGTTCCGCGTGTCACTGGACGAGGCGCCGGGGGCGGTCCTGGATGCCTGCGCCGCACCGCGCGATGCCGAGGGCGGGACCTGGATCACGCCCGCCGTCCGCGAGGCGTACCTCGCCCTCCACGCCCGTGGACATATGCACTCGGTCGAGGCCTGGATGGGTGACCGGCTGGCAGGGGGGCTCTATGGCGTCGCCATCGGCCGGATGTTCTACGGTGAGTCGATGTTCGCGCGCGAGACCGACGCCTCGAAAGTCGCGTTCGTCTGGCTGGTTCGCCAGTTGGCACGGTGGGGCGTGGATCTGATCGACTGTCAAGCCAGAACCGCACATCTGGTGTCGCTCGGGGCGCATGAGATGCCGCGCGAGGCCTTCCTCGCCGCCGTCGCCCTGCGCGTCAACCAACCGCCCGTGCCGTCACCGTGGCGCTTCGAGGCGGACCTGGCTGAAACCTTCTGAGTACAATCCAGACACATCGCATGAACGCCCCCCGCGAATCGGTGCTCGAGGACACGCGCCAGGATCAGCGGCTGGCGCACCCCCGCCTCTGGCGCGTGCTGCTGCACAACGACGACTACACCACGCAGGAGTTCGTGATCTGGGTGCTTGAAACGGTGTTTGCGAAAGCCTCTGAGGAAGCCGTCGCCATCATGATGGCCGTGCATCGCGGCGGCGTCGGCGTGGCCGGCGTGTTCACACGCGATGTGGCCGAGACCAAGGCCCGCACCGCCCAGCAAATGGCCGAGCAACAGGAGTTCCCCCTGCGCGTGACAACGGAGCCCGTGGCATGAGTGACCGCACCGAGAGTCCGCGTGTGCCGTTCTCGCCGGACGCGATGGAGAGTATCCAGCGCGCCTTCCGCATCGCCTCCGAGCGCCGGCACGATGCCGTGGGTCTGGAGCACCTCCTGCTCGCGCTGACGGACGACCCGTCCGCCCGGGCGGTGCTCGCGGCGCTGGGCGTGCCGGTGGACGCGCTGGCCGGCGAACTCGAAACCGCGCTGCGCGAGGTGTTCGTGCCGGTGCCGGCGGGGCGCCGCGTGGAGCCCGAGCCGACGCTGGGGTTTGACCGCGTGATTCAGCAGGCCGTGGTGCATGCGGCCATGTCGAGTGCGCGATACGTGGACAGCGGCAGCCTGCTCGTGTTCATGCTCCAGGAGCCCGATAGCCACGCGGCCTTCTACCTCAGGGGGCACGGGGTCGACCGTCTTCGCCTGTTGCGGCATCTCGCGCATGGCACCAGCGAGGCATCGGCGCCAATCTCCGAAGGCGATGACGTCCTTGCGGCAACACAGGATCCGCTTGAGGCGTTCGCGACGGACCTGGTGGCCAAAGCGGCGGCGGGCGAGGTGGATCCGCTCATCGGCCGCGCCGTCGAACTTGAGCGGATGATCCAGGTGCTCTGCCGCCGCCGCAAGAACAACCCGCTGCTGGTCGGCGAACCCGGTGTTGGCAAGACGGCGCTCGCCGAGGGGCTGGCGCTGCGCATTCATCAGGGTGCGGTGCCCGAGGCGCTGGCAGGCGCGCGGGTGTATGCGCTCGACCTGGGTGCTCTGGTCGCCGGCACACGCTATCGGGGCGACTTCGAAGAGCGGATCAAGCAGATTCTCGACCGGCTGGCCACCGAGCCCGGCGCGATCGTGTTCATCGACGAGATTCATCAGATGGTCGGGGCGGGGTCGGCCTCTGGCGGTTCCATGGATGCGGGGAATCTGCTCAAGCCCGCACTGGCGAGCGGCCAGCTCCGGTGCATCGGCTCGACCACCTTCAACGATGCGAAGCAGTCCTTTGATCGGGATCGCGCGTTGGCACGCCGCTTCCAGAAGATCGAGATTGTCGAGCCGTCCGAGGATGAAAGCGTCGCCATTCTTCGTGGGCTGCGCGAGCACTACGAACGGCATCACGGCGTCCGCTACAGCGACGAAGCGCTGACGGCGGCGGTCCGCCTCTCGGCGAAACACCTCAGGGACCTGCACCTGCCGGACAAGGCCATCGATGTGATGGACGAGGCCGGCGCGGCCGAGCGACTCCGCCCGGCGGATCAGCGCGCGGCGGTCATTGAGGCGGCGCAGATCGAAGCGGTCGTGGCGCGCATGGCTCGTGTCCCGGTACAGGCCGTCTCCGCTGACGACCGCACGGCCCTGGCGACACTCGATGCCGAGCTCGGACGCGTCATCTACGGCCAGGACGCGGCCGTCATGGAGGTGGTCTCGGCCATCCGTCTGGCGCGCTCCGGCCTGCGGTCGGCGGACCGCCCGATCGGGAGCTTTCTCTTTTCCGGTCCGACCGGCGTCGGCAAGACGGAACTGGCGCGGCAGCTGGCCCGCATTCTTGGCGTCTCCTTCCTCCGCTACGACATGTCCGAGTACATGGAGAAGCATGCCGTCTCCCGTTTAATCGGCGCGCCGCCTGGCTACGTCGGTTTCGAGGAGGGTGGGTTGCTGATCGACGCGGTCCGCAAGAGCCCGCACGCGGTGTTGCTGCTCGATGAGATCGAGAAGGCCCATCCGGATCTGTTCGGTCTGCTGCTCCAGGTCATGGACCACGCGACCCTGACCGACGCGCACGGCCGCCAGGCGGATTTCCGCCATGTGATCCTCATCATGACCACGAATGCGGGGGCACGGGACCTTTCGGACCGTCGCCTCGGGTTTGCCGAGGCCGGCGAGGGAACCTCAAGCCGCGGTGCGCTGGAGCGGACATTCACGCCGGAGTTCCGGAACCGTCTGGATGCCGTCGTGCCGTTCCGCCCGCTGGGGCCTGAGGTGATCGCGCGCGTGGTGGACAAGCACATCGAGGAGCTGCGCGCGATGGTCAGTGCGCGGGGTGTGACCATCGAGGTATCGGACGCCGCACGGGCGTGGCTCGCCCAGCGCGGGTTCGATCGCGCGTTTGGCGCGCGGCCGATGGGCCGGCTCATCGATCGGGTGATCCGGAAGCCTCTCTCCGAACTGCTGCTGTTTGGTCCGCTCGCCTCCGGCGGGCGGGCGGTCGTGGATGTGGATGGCGCGGAGCTGCGCGTGACGGCGGGAGCCTAGGCGATGTCGATCGGCGATCTGCGGAGGGATTACCGGGGGGCGCCCCTGTTTGAGGACGACGCAGGCGAGGACCCGCACGCGCTCTTTGAGCGGTGGTTCGCCGATGCGCGGGCACAGGAGCCAGATCCCACGGCGATGGCGCTGGCCACGGCCACGCCGGATGGCCGGCCGTCGGTGCGGACCGTCCTGCTCAAGGACGTCGACCGCCAGGGCTACGTGTTCTTCACCAACTACGACAGCCGCAAGTCCCGTGAGTTGGCGCACAACCCCTTCGGGTCCCTGTTGTTCTATTGGCGGAGCGCCGATCGGCAGGTACGGATCGATGGCCGGATCACGCGGATCGCCGATGCGGAATCCGACGCCTACTTCGTGAGCCGTCCGCTTGAGAGCCGGATCGGCGTCTATGCCTCTCGCCAAAGCGCCGTCCTGGACAGCCGGGAGACACTCGACCGGCTCTACGAGGAGGCAGCCGCCCGCTTCGCCGACGGACAGGTGCCGCGGCCATCGTGGTGGGGCGGCTTCCGCCTGGTGCCGGACGAGGTCGAATTCTGGCAGGGCCGGCTCCACCGCCTGCATGATCGTCTGCGCTATACGCGCACCGACGCCGGACGCTGGCGCCGGGAGCGCCTGGCCCCCTGACTCCGTGAGAGTATTCAGCGAGATGTCCGTGCCTCCTGCCCTGTCTCCCGACGTTGCCGCGACGCTGCTGAATCTGGTCGGCGAGTTCGTTTTCATCTACGTTCTCGACCCCGAGGGCCCACCCAGCCTGGAGTGGAGCAACATCTCCTTTGAGGAGTGGACTGGCCGCCGAACGGAACAGCGCACGGAGCTGACCCAGTGGATGACCTTCGTTCATCCGGATGACCTGCCGCCGGTGCTTGAGGCGTTTGGCCGGGCCAATGCCGGAGAGCGGGCCGAGTTCGAGTTCCGCATGGAGGGATCGGGCGGCCTGCGGTGGACGCGGTTCACCCTGCAGCCGATGCTGAATGCCTCCGGCCAGGTCGAGCGGGTATGCGGCGCCACGCGCGACCTGACCGTGCACCGGCAGGCGGACGCTGAGGCGAAGTCGCGGGAGCAGCAGCTGCGCGAAGTGCTGGATGCCCTGCCGATCGGCGTGTGGTTCGTCGACCGTGACGGGCACGTGCAGACGGTAAACGCGGCGGGCCGCCGGATGTGGGGCGGCAACACGGACAACGACGTCAACGACGCCGCCGTGTATGCCCGCTACAACATTCGACGCGCTGGCACAGGTCAGGCGGTGCAGCCTGGCACGAACAGCCTGACCGAGGCGATTGAGCACGGCCGCCCCAGCCTCGACAACGATATCGAGATTGACCTGCCAGACGGCACGACGCGCATCTTGCAGTCGTCCGTGTTTCCGATGCATGCCCCGGACGGATCTATCTCCGGCGCCATCGCGCTCAATGTGGACGTCACGAACGCCCGCCGGCTCGAGGCGCAGATGCGCCAGGGGCAGCGGATGGAGTCGATCGGGCGCATGGCCGGCGGCATCGCGCACGACTTCAACAACCTGCTGACAGTGATCGTCGGCTGTGCCGAGATTGCGCTGCAATTCGACAAGGGCGGCGACAGCACCCCTGAGTGGGAGGAGACGCTTGCGGCCGCCAGGCGGGCCGCGGAACTGACGCGCCAGTTGCTCGCGTTTTCCCGGCAGCAGCCGGTCACGCCCCGCATTGTCGATCTCAGCACCGTCGTGCGCCGTGTCGAAGGTCTGCTGCGCCGCGTGATTGGCGAGGACGTCCGGCTCATGGTGGATGTGTCCGCGGCCACCTTGCCCGTCAATGTCGACCCCGCACAGTTCGAGCAGATTCTCATCAATCTCGCGGCCAACGCCCGGGATGCGATGCCGGATGGCGGCACCGTGTCGGTGCGGACGGGGTTGCACGTCGTCACGCCGGCCGAAGCGCGGCGGCACCCTGGTCTCACGCCGGGCCGGAAGGTACGCCTGACGGTGTCGGATACCGGTTTCGGTATTCCCGAGGACATCCGCAACCGGATCTTCGAGCCGTTCTTTACGACCAAGGCACCCGGCAAGGGTACGGGCCTGGGGCTGGCGATGTGCTACGGCACGGTCAAGCAGGCCGGCGGCTACATCGGCGTTGAGAGTGTCGAGGGGAAGGGCACGACCTTCTGGATCTACTTGCCCGCGGTGGAAGGGGAAGTCACCCAGGTGGACGAGGCGGCCGTCCAGCGGACCGAACGGCAGGAGGGCGGGGCGCGCGTGCTCCTCGTCGAGGACGAGCGCGCTGTGGCGGACCTGACGCGGCGCACTCTGGAGTTCGGCGGCTACTCAGTGCTGGTGGCCAACAGTGGCACCGAGGCGCTCGGATTACTGGCCGAGCTCAGCGAACCGGTCGACTTGCTGCTGACCGACGTCGTCATGCCGGACATGCGCGGGACCGCGCTCGCCAAACGCGTGCGGATCCTGCTGCCAGACCTGCCGGTGATGTTTGTGTCCGGCTACCCTGGGCCGCTCGAAGAGGAGTTCAAGTCCGCTCGCCTGCTGTCGAAGCCGTTTAGCCCGGCGGAACTGTTGAAACAGGTTGGCGAGGCGATCAAGCAGAAGCGAGACAGCGCCGGGCGCTAGGCCCGGGCACCGGCAGAGGCCGGTGCCCGTTCGATCGGGCTGAGTCTATTTGTGGTGCGCGGCGGCGCGCTCGGGAGCGGGAATCGCCATCAGCGCCGGTTCCTTCGTGCGGTGCGCGGCCACGATCGCTTCGGCCTTGGCCATCGAGTCGGCATCGCCAAGCCGGTAGATGGTGTTGGCGTCGATCAGGTCCTTCTGATTGTCCGGCGTGGAGTCCGGGCCATCGTAGATCGCAGCAACGGGGCAGGCTGGTACGCAGGCGCCACAGTCGATGCACTCTTCCGGATGGATGTAGAGCATGTTCGCGGTCTGGAACTCCGGCTCATCCTTCCGTGGGTGAATGCAGTCAACCGGGCAGACGTCCACGCACGCGGTGTCTTTGGTGTCGATACAGGGGTCGGTGATGATGAACGGCATGGGACAGATTTTAGTGCAGGTCGCAGGGCTGATGCGACGGGGGCGCTCCGGGCGCGTGGGTCTGGCAGGGTGCCTCGTGCTGGTCGCCGCGTGTACGGCGGTGCCAGCCGCGGCCCAGCAGCCGCCGCTGGCTGGCGCCAGGGTCGACCATGTCGGCCTCGTGGTCAAGGACATCGACCAGTCGGCCCGGCGTTACGCGGCCGTGCTGGGTGTGCCCGTGCCGGCGGTCTCGACCACCTCGGTACCGCTGCCCGGTGGTCGCACGGTCCGTGTTCGGATCGCCCAGTTCCCGCTCCCAAACTTCCGGATCGACCTGGCGCAACCGCTGGACGCGGACGGCGTGTTCGAGCCGTTCCTCAAGGCGTGGGGCGATGGGATCCAGCACCTCGGCGTGACCGTGCCGGACCGGTTCCCGGAACGCGTCGCGGAACTGGTGGCCAGGGGCGGTCGGCTCACGATGGGCGGGCCGTCGGCCTCCTTCGCGTTCGTGGAGATGACCGATCAGCTGGGCACCACCCTTGAACTCAAGCCGGCGGGACCGGCAGGAGCCGCGCCCGCCACGGCCGCCGGGGCCCTCGGCTCCAGCGTGGTCAGCCACGTGGGGCTCATTCTGAAAGACGTGCAGAAGACCGCGCGGCTCTTCGCCGAGTTGACGGGGGCGCCGGCGCCCCAGTTCATCGTTGCCAAGGGTGTGGACTTTCCGCCGTCGTTTACCGGCGATCGCTCCCACGAGGTGACCATTACGATGGCCAAGCTCGGCGACATCAGTCTTGAGCTGCAGCAGGACCCTGGCACAGCCAAGGGCAAGAACCCGTGGCACGACTCTGCCGTGCGCCTGGGCGGCAACGGCGTGGAGCACGTGGCCTTCACCGTGGTGGGGGATCTCGATGCGATGCGCCGGCATCTGGCGGCCCAGGGTGCGCCGGAGGTCCTCGGCGGTCCGGGGAGCCGCTATCCCCACTTCGAGTTCGGCCCGACGCTCGGGATGATGATCGAGCTGCTGGGCACCCCGGCAAAATAGCCCGCCGGCGCCTTTCCGAGCGGGTGGGCATTCCGGAAACGTCTTCAGGAAAAGAGAAAGGGCCGGGGGAATCCCCCGGCCCTTTCCATGTACGCGGTCAACCGGCAGGTGCCGGTCGCTGTCTTAGATGTCGATTTCCTTCAGCTGGCCCGTGCTGTCGCCCATCTTGTCGATCGGCACCCCGGCGCGGTCGAGCAGCGTGATGACCAGGTTCGCCTCGGGCGTGTAGTCCTCGATCTTGTAGGCGATGTGGCGGTTGCCCTTGATCTTCCCGGCGCCGCCGCCATACACGATGTTCGCGAGGTCAATGATGGCGTGCTCGTTCGGGTTGCCGAGGCCGCCGCCCTGCAGAATGATCGCGCTGTCGAGGAGCGTTCCGTCGCCTTCCTTGATCGAGCGGAGCTTCCGGAGATAGTAGGCGACCAGCTCGATGTGATACGCCTCGATCTTGGCCACATCGTTGATCTTGCCAGCGGCGTTCCCGTGGTGCGAGGTCGCATGGTGCTGGCCGGCGACGCCGATCTGCGGATAGGTGCGCGGGCTCAGTTCACGGGCGAGCTGGAAGGCGACGACGCGCGTGATGTCCGCCTGGAAGGCTGCGGCCTGCAGGTCGAACATCAGCTTGACGTGATCCTCGAATGCGCCGGGGATGTCGCTGGGCCGTTCCGGAAGCTCGACCGAGGCATCCGCCGTCCGCTTCTCGGCCTTGTCGATGCGGGTTTCGATTTCGCGAATCGATTCCGTGTACTGGTCGAGCCGGGCGCGGTCGGATGCCCCGAGCTTCTTCGAGAGCTGGCCGAGCCGCTCGGTCACGGCATCCAGGATGCTGCCGCTGGTGGCCAGCTGGCGGCGCTGCTCGTTGACGGATCCGCCGTCGCCGAAGAGGCGCTGAAAGACCACGCGCGGGTGGGTTTCCATCGGGAGCGGCGTCGTCGGATTGCGCCAGGAAATCGTGTTCTGGTAGAGGCAGCTGTAGCCGGCCTCGCAGTTGCCGACCATCTGTTCGTTCTGTTCGATGGCCAGTTCCAGCGACGGCAGCACCGTCGTCTTGCCGAGGACCCTGGCGGCGATCTGGTCCGCGCTGATCCCGGCCTGCACGTCCGCACCTTCGGTCTGCTTCGCGTGCGTGCCCGTGATCCAGGCGGCGCTGCTGCGCGAGTGCGGACCGGGCGAGGAACCCTTGGCTTCCGCTTCCAGGTTTGCGAGCCCCGAGACGATCAGCGTCCGGTCGCGGAACGGCTCAAGCGCGGCGAGCGAGCGCTTGAAGTCCGGGTTCGCGCCGATCTTGTCTGGCGTCCAGAACTGCCGGATGTAGCCGTTCGGCCGGTAGATGAAGCCCATGCGCACGATCGGCGCCGCTGCGGTCTTCGCGGTGGCCGTCAGGGCCGGCACCATCGCGTCGAGCAGGGGCAGGGCCAGCGCCGTGCCGGCTCCGCGCAGGAAGGTGCGACGGGGGAGAGCGAGCTTGGACACAAACATGTCAGTTCTCCTAATTCACGCGGGCGACGGGGGCCGCCTGCAGCTGGGCTTGAGCCGATGTGCCGACTTTGGCCGGCGCTTCCGACAGGGTGCGCATCTGGAACGGCGCGCTCTTCACGACCCCGAGAATCAGCTTCGAGAAGCGGTTGTTCTCTTTCGCAGCGTTCCGGGCGATCTGACGGACCGTGGGCGCGTCGTAGTACTCGGCGCCGCGGCCCAGGGAGTAGACGAGGAGCTTCTCGACAAAGGTCTCAACGAAGACGTCCGACTTGGACAGGAGCGCCGCGCGCAGACCCGCCATGCCGTCGAACTTGCTGCCGTCGGGCATCGTGCCGGCCGCGTCCACGGGGTTGCCCTCATCCTGCGTCCGCCACTGGCCGAGCGGGTCGAAGTTCTCCATCGCGAACCCGAGCGGATCCATCAGCTGGTGGCAGGAGGCGCACACCGGGTTCTTCCGGTGCTGCTCCATTCGCTGGCGGAGCGTGCCCTTGGCCTCGGTGGCTTCAAGAGCCGGCACGTTGGCCGGCGGTGCCGGCGGCGGCACGCCGAGCAGGTTCTCAAGCACCCACTTGCCGCGCGTCACCGGTGAGGTGCGGTTGGACTGCGAGGTGACCGTCAGAATGCTCGCCTGGCCGAGGAGTCCGCGGCGGTTCGGGTCGGTGATGGTGACGCGGCGGAACTGGCTGCCGTAGACGCCCTTGATGCCGTAGTGCCGGGCGAGGCGCTCGTTCACGAAGGTGAAATCCGCCGTCAGCAGGTCGACGATATTCCGATCCTCCCGGATCACGGTGTCGAACAGCAGTTCGGTTTCCTTCCGCATCGCCAGGCGGAGGTTGTCGTCGAAGTCGGGGAACAGCAGCGGATTGCGATCGATGCCCGGCATGTTGCGCAGCCGCAGCCACTGACCGGCGAAGTTGCTGATGAGCGCGGCCGACTTCGGGTCGTGCAGCATGCGGACGGTCTGCTGCTCGAGCACCTTCGGGTCGCTCAGCAGACCCTTGCTCGCCACATCGAGCAGTTCGTCGTCGGGGATGCTGCTCCAGAGGAAGAACGAGAGGCGCGAGGCCAGTTCGAGGTTGCTGATCTTGTAGGACTGCTGACCGGCAGCGGGCTGCCGATCTTCCTCGACGCGGAACAGGAAGTCCGGGCTGGCCAGGAGCCGCTCGATACCCACCTGCACGCCGCGCTCAAACGTCCCGGACTCGCGGCCCTTCTTGTAGAAGGCCATCAGGGCCGTCATGTCGGCGCCCGTGATCGGGCGACGATACGCGCGGCGGGCCAGGCCCGAGAGGATGGTCCGCGCGCACGGCTCTTCTGCCGCTGCGGTGGCCGGCGTGCACGAGAAGATCCGGCGGCGGCTCGGCGTGTCACCAGGCGAGGTGGCGCCGAACGGACCCGTGAACGACATCTGTCCGACGTAGGGGCCGGAGTAGCCGCCCATGCGGGTCAGACGGAACGACGACACGCCCGGGGGGCGCATGAAGGGCTGCAGCAGATCTTCCAACTGACCCGAGGTCGCCTGCACGAACGTTACGGTGATGTCGCGGTAGCCGGCCTTCACCGGCACCCGGACCTCCCAGTCCGTGTTGGCCTGGATGTCGGCACCAGTCATCGTGTGACGGATGGGCTTCTGCTTCATCTTCTCGTAGAAGACCCGCTCGCCGTCGACGGTCAGCTCGATGAAGTTCGGTTCTTCCTCGGAGAGGCCGACGCCGGTGAACGCCTGGAAGCGGATGATGTAGTCGCCGTTGACGGGGAAATACCGGCGGAGTTTCTGCCCACCGCGGGTGCCGAAGGGCATGTCCTCGAGCCGCGTGTCCTGCGACAGGTCCGGGCGCAGCATGATGGTTTCGCCGCTCGTCGGCAGTGTCACGTCGCCGACGGCCATGCGGCTGACGGTACGGGCCGTGCTCAGATACTGATCGAGGTGCGTGGGGGACATGCCGAGCACGCCGGCGATGTTGTCGAATCCGTAGCTGGCGTCGTCACCGGGCAGAAGCGTCGTGTAGTTGACGCCTTCGAGGTGGAGCAGGTCGCGGATCGCGTTCGCGTATTCCGCGCGGTTCAGACGATGGAGGCCTTCCGTGCGGCCCGGGTTCGGGTGCTGGGCAGCGGCCTGATCCAGCTGGCGCTCAATCGTCTGGCGGAAGGCCAGATAGCCGGCCGCGTCAGGCCGGGCGGAACCCACCGGCGGCATGACGCCTCCGCGCAGCTTCTTGACGATCTTCTCGAGGACCTGCCCGTTCGCCTGGGCGTCCTTGAAGTCCACCGTCTGAAGCGAGAGGCCACCGACCTTGCGGCGGTCGTTATGACAGTTGACGCAGTACTTGTCGACGGTCGCCTTTGTATCAACGGCCGCTGCTGCCGGCGCGGGCGCTGTCTGCGGCCGCGCTTCGGACTGGGCGGCAGCCCCAAGGCCCGCCGCCAACACCATCACACCAAGGACTGGAACTCTCATAGGGATTCCTTCTCCAGACGCTCTACAACGAATTGCCGCACCGCTGGCACAAACCGGTTTGGTCGAGTTATATTAACAAAGTTCGACTCAAATTCTAGGAGACTTCTCGCGCGATGACGTCAGCTACGGTCCGGGGCTGCACCCGGGCCCGCATTCTTGGGCGATACCTGCTGGTGCTCGGTCTCCTGGCGACGGGGACCGGCAGCGCACAGGCGGCCGGGGGAGATCTGCCTCCGCTGCTCAAGGCTGCACGCGCCGGGGACGTCGCGACCGTGCGGACGTTGCTGGCCAGGCCCGGCGCGCCAGTGAATGCCGTGGAGCACGATGGCACGACAGCCCTCCACTGGGCGGCGCAGCAGGACAGCCTCGAGATGGTGACGGCCCTCATCCGGGCACGGGCGAACGTCCGGGCGAAGAATCGCTACGGTGTCTCCCCGCTCTGGCTTGCCGCCACCAACGGCAGTGCCTCCGTGGTGGCCGCACTGTTGCGCGCCGGCGCGGACGCGTCCGACACCCGCTGGCAATCCGGCGAAACGGTCCTGATGATGGCCGCCATGTCCGGGTCGCCGCAGGTCGTCCAGCACCTCATTGCCTATGGCGCCGATCCCAACGCGACGGATGTCGTACGCGGGCAGACGGCGCTCATGTGGGCGGCCGCGGAGGCGCATGCCGACGCGGCGACCGTGCTCGTCGACGCCGGGGCGGACCTCGAAGCCCGGTCCTCGACCGGCATCACGCCGCTGATGTTTGCCATCCGCACCGGCGACATCCACGGCGTGGTGAACCTGCTGGACCTCGGTGCGAACCTCGGGGCCACGGCGCCCGACGGGTCGACCAGCCTCGGGCTGGCGATTATCAATGCGCACTGGGAACTGGCGGCGGCTCTGCTGGATCGTGGCGCCGACCCTAACACCAACGACCCCCGCGGCCGTCCTCTACAACTGGTCGCGCACATGCGCACGGCGAACAACCGGGGCCTTTCGGCCTGGCAGCCGCGGCGTCCGACCGGGCGCATCGACACGATGGAGCTGGCGAATCGCCTCATCGCCAGGGGCGCCACGCTCAATGACCGCACCAACTACAAGAACGGCATGGCGGCGCCAAGCCACATGGCGCTCGCCTACTTCACGATGATCAGCTGGAACGGCGTGACGCCGCTCTTCATCGCGTCGAAGGCATGCGACGTGGAGTTCGTGCAGTATCTGATCGGCAAGGGTGCCGACCCGTCGATCAACAACGAACAGGGCGTGACGCCGCTGCTCGCCGCAGCCGGAATCGGATACGCCAAGGGCGAAGCGCCGGGAACACCTGAGCAGTGCCTGGAGACCGTGAAGGTGCTCGCCGCGGCCGGCAACGACATCAAGGCCGTGGCCAAACTCTCGAAGGGGACGGGCTTCGGAGGGATGGGCGGCGGCTGGGATGGCGCCGGGGCGCTCCATGGCGCCGTGATTCGGGCCGCGAAGGGCCTCGTCGAGTGGCTGATCGCGCAGGACATCCCGCTGGATCTCAAGGCCGCGGGTGGCCGTACCGCGCTGGACCACGCCCGCGGTTCGACGCTGGGTATCAACTATTCGGTCCAGCCCGAGCTCGCCGAGATCATCGAAAAGGCCATGCGCGCGAAGGGCCTCCCCATCCCGGACTACAAGTACGACTTCTACAACGAACAAGGGGGCGCGATCCCCGACAAGAAGGCAGCGACGCCATGAGACTCCGTTTGATGACCTCCGCTCCCCGCACGACGTGCACCGCGGTTCTGCTCTTTCTGTCCGCGGGTGCGTTCGCGGCCACACCCGTGGCCGGCGCGGGCGACCACGACGCTACATCCCTCGTGCAGGCCGTCAAGGCCGACGCCGCCGCCGCGGCGCGGTCGCTGCTGGCCAAGCCGGGGCTTGATGTGAACGCGGCCGAGCCCGACGGCACGACGCCGCTCCACTATGCCGTGCAGAACGGGAACCTCGACCTGGTCAAGGCCCTCATCCGCGCCAAGGCCCGCGTCAACGCGAAGAACCGCTACGGCGTCGCGCCGCTCTGGCTGGCGGCCACCAACGGGCAGGATGCCGTGGTGGAGGCGCTCCTGCGGGCCGGAGCAAACGCGTCGGACACCCGGGCCGAGTCGGGTGAGACCGTCCTGATGATTGCCGCCATGGCCGGCCATCCCGCCGTGGTCCAGCGACTGGTGGCCTACGGTGCGGACCCAAGCACGAAGGACGCCATCCGTGGACAGACGGCGCTGATGTGGGCGGCAGCCGAAGGACACCCGGAAGCGGCCACCGTGCTCGTGAACGCGGGCGCCGACCTCGAAGTGCGCTCCTCGACCGGTATGACGCCGCTGATGTTTGCGATCCGCGCCGGCGACATCCCGGGCGCCATGAATCTGCTGGACCTCGGCGCCAACCTCAAGGCCACGGCGCCGGATGGCACCACCAGCCTGGGGCTCGCCATCATCAACGCCCACTGGGAACTCTCTGCCGCCCTGCTGGACCGGGGTGCCGATCCGAATGGCAATGACCCGCGCGGGCGTCCGCTGCACCTGGTCGCCTTCATGCGCCGTGCAGAGAATCGCGGCCTCTCGGCCTGGCTGCCGCGTAAGCCTACGGGCAAAATGGATTCAGTCGAACTGGCGAAGCGCCTCATCGCCAAGGGCGCGAAGGTCAATGACCGGATCGACTACAAGAACCCGATGTACAACCCCACGCACATGGCGGTCGGCTACTTCCAGTCCGTGAGCTGGGTGGGTGCGACGCCGCTGTATATCTCCTCGAAGGCGTGCGATGTCGAGTTCATGAAGTTCCTGCTCGCCAACGGCGCCGACCCGAAGATCAATACCGCGCAGGGGCTCACGCCCCTGTTGGGCGCGGCCGGCATCGGCTACGCGATCGGTGAGTCGCCGGGCTCGCCCGAGGAAGCGCTGGAAGCGGTGAAGCTGCTGGCGAGCCTGGGCAACGACGTCAACGCGGTCGCCAAGCTCGGTGGCGGCGGCGGGCCGATGGGCGGTGGATGGGATGGCGCCACGGCACTCCACGGCGCGGTCATCCGCGGCGCCCGAGGGCTCGCGGAGTGGCTGATCGCCCAGGACATCAAGCTGGACGTGAAGGGCGCCGGTGGCATGACCGCGCTGGAGCACGCGCGCGGCTCAAGCCTCGGCGTCACCTATCACGTGCAGCCGGAACTCGCCGAGATCATCGAGAAGGCCATGCGCGCCAAAGGGCTTCCGATTCCCGAGCACAAGTACACCGGACAGAACGACATCAACGCCGGCGGCGGAAACCCCGAAGAGAAGAAGTGACTCTCATGAGACTGCAACCCATGACTCCACGCGTGCTGACGGCTCTTTCCTTCGCGCTCATCGCGACCACCGCGGCGTTTGCCCAGACGCCCGCGACCAAGCCCGCGGCTTCGGCGGCGGCTCCCAAACAGGCCACCCCGGCGGCCACGGCTCCGAGCGCGGTGGCCCCAGCTGCCGCCAAGACGGCTGCGGCGGCGACGGCCTTCGGCTGGTATGCCGAGGTCGTCTCGTTTGATGCGGGCACGCGTACGCTGACCGCGAAGGCGAAGGTCGAGCCGCACGTCCCCGGGCGCGTGAAGGCCCTCAAGGCGGGCGACCGCATTGTGCTGGCGTGGACGGCCTACAACAACGAGGCCGACGCGGTGCGCTACGTGACCGGCGAGAAGCAGATGACCGCGGAGAGCGGCTACCTCGTCCGCGCGAAGTATGTCGATGTCGATGCCGCCGCGAAGACCCTGACGTTTACCACCACGGTGCCGGCCACGCTGGTGGCGTCGTTGGGCGCCGCGAAGGCGGGCACTCCCGTGCGGGTGGCCGCGCCCCTCGTGCAGCCTGGCCCCGACGGCGTGCTCACAGCGGTGGCCTTTGGCAAGACGGCCCCGGCGCGTCCGGCGCCGGTCGTGGCCGCAGCGCCCGTCGAGAACGCGCGTGACATGGCCGGTGCCTGGGAAGTCGCGACGAACATGATGGGCAACAACATCAAGCTCATGTGCACGTTCACGCAGAATGGCTCGAAGCTGGGCGGCACCTGCAATGGTCCTGGCCCGCTGGCCAGTCTGCCCGCCAACGGCAAGGTCGAAGGGGACGATGTGACCTTCGGCTTCTCGATTCAGCAGCCGGTGTCGCTGACGCTCCTCCATCGCGGCAAGCTCGACGCCGCGGGGACGAAGGTGGAAGGGACGCTCGACCTGATGGGCAACCTCACCAACTTCGTCGCATTGAAGAAGTAACGGCGTCCCACCCGTTCAGCGCGCGGGCGTGCCCAGATCCAGGAAGGGCGCGCCCGTCGCCACCGCGTCGCACAGGCGATCCAGGATCGCGTCTCCCCCTGGTGCGAGGCGGTCCCTGCCGGGTACCGGCAGGACCCGATGGCCATCCACGAGCCACGGCATCCGCACCAGCGTGCGAAACCACCACAGATACGCGAAGCGCTCAGCCACGGACTGCTCCTCTTCCGTGAGCCGGTCTGGCGTCTCGAGTCGGAAGGCCGCGTCGAGATCCGCCGGGCCCTCCAGATCGCGCGAGAAGCCCTTCCCGCGATAGGTCGTCTCACCGGCGACCCAGGGGCGCATGCCCGCCAGCGCGGCCTCGAGCCCGATGCGCGACGAATACACCATCACCACGGTGGCGCGCGCGAGCAACGCGTAGGTGTCGACGGCGGCTGTGGCGTCAACAAGGTGCACGTTCGCCGGAATCGGACCCGACCGCGCGCGGAGTGTCTCCGGCACGGGCGTCCGCGACCACAGGTCGGGCGTCCCGGCTCGCTCAGCGGGATGCGCGCGGACGACCACGTCCACGTCGGGATGCCGTCGCGCGGCGTCGACGACGGCGTCCAGCCAGTCGAACATGCTCCCAAATCCCACGTTCCGGTCGACGGCGGCCATGTCCCAGGCGGAGTTCGAGAACACGACCACCGATCGCGCGCCGTCACGGAGCCCGGAGGGCAACTCGCCGCGGACGGGATGGTGCCTCGTGGCCCAGTGGCCTCTGAACACCTGAAGCGCGTCGCGCTCAGTGGCGGTCAGCGGCTGTTGCTGCGCCTGCGGCCAGACGTCCTCCAGCGGCACCGTGGCTGCGGTGCCGTGGTGCGAGAAGACGAGCCCGTCTGCATGCGTGGGCTCGTTGTCCCACGTCACGGTACGAACGCCTCGCCGCCGCGCGCGCTCCAGCAGCACGGCGGAGGGCAACACACGGCCATTGGTGGCAAACACGAGGTCGGGCCGCACCTCCGCCAGGGCGCGGTCCATCAGCGTGCTCAGGAGGAGCGCCGTCAGCAGCCACGCTCGAAAGTCGGGGTCCATTTCGGGATGCGCGATGTGGCCGCGTGCGTATCGTTGGAGTTCGCGCGCGGCGAGGCGGCCGATGGGGATGCCATCGACGGTCAGGCCCTGGAGCGCCGCCACGGGCGTGCCGGCCACCGCACGCTCGGCCGCGGCACGATCGTGCACGGTCAGCAACTGTGTGGCGCCGAGCGTCGCGAGCGCCGTGCCCGAGGCGACGTGTCGCATGCTGTGGGCGCAGAGCAGGCAGGATGGCTGTGGCTGCCGGCCCAGCGTGTGTTCGCACTGTGGCAGCAGCCCCTCGCACCGCAGGCTGACGACGTCGTGGCCGCGCAGGCTCAAGGCTCGGGCGAGCGCGGTGCTGATGCCCACCCAGGGCAGGGCCTGCTGGAAGACCGTATCCGTGAGGATCCGGAGGCCGCCGCTGTTCCGGGGTTGGTGGCCCGGTTCGGCCGCCGCGGCCGCGGGCGCCTGGGCCGCTCGTGCGCGCGCCGTCCATCGTGCCAGGCGCCACGCCGTCCGTAGCCCGCGCGGCCTGAAGCCGGAACCCATCAGTGCTTAGAGCGACCAGCGCCCGAGCGTGGAGTAGCAGAAGACCCGCTGCGACAGCGTCCGCCCCGGATGCTGCGAGAACTTGCGCGCGCGGTGCCACCACGCCAGTGCGCGGTCCAGGGACGATTCTTCCCGGCCCAGCAGCCGTTCACGGATCTGGCGCGCATCCTGGAGCCGCGCATGCCGCAGGCCGGTGCTGCCGGTGATCGAATCCGGATGCAGCCGGTGGGCGGCCAGGGCGGCATCCATCGTGGCGAACACCGCGCCGGCTTCCGACATGTTCGCCCAGAGCTCCATGTCCCAGGTGTGCTGCGGATCGACTCTGAATCCGCCGACCCGCTCAAACGGCTGACGGCGGAAGAACGTGGCGGGCTGGAAGAGGATGCACGCGCCACGGACAAAGCGTTCGCGGTTCCATCGGTCGCTGACCAGCGCCGGTCCCAGCTGGCCCGACGGCCGAGCCATGTAGCCGTGCCCCGAGACCACGTCTGCGTCGGGGTGGGTGTCGAACCAGCGCACCACCGCGTCGAGTGCGCCGGGTAGCAGGAAGTCGTCCGCGTTCAGGAAGCCGAAGATGTCGCCCTGCGCGCGCGCGAAGCCCTTGTTGAGCGCATCCGCCGGTCCGGCGTCCGGCTCGGAGACGGCGTGTGCCAGCCAGGGGCGGTACCGGTCGACGACCTCCGCTGTCTGATCCGTCGAGGCCGCGTCCATGACGATGAGCTCGACCTGTGGATGCGCTTGCAGCAGGACGGAGCGCATCGCGGCTTCGATGAACCGCCCATGGTTGTGCGACGGCATCACCAGGCTCAGCCGCGGGCGCGCACCCCGCACGGCCGGAGGCGTCACGAAACTTCCGGGGGTGAAGGGCCAGACGGTGGACGCGAACGGCTCAGGAGGCATGCCGGGCTGACAGTATCTCGCAGTACCAGTCCGCGCAGGCGCGCACCTGCCGGTCCAGCGAGAACCGGTCGCGCGCATCCGCGGCGGCCTGGGCACCGAGTCGGCGTCGGAGTGCCGGCGCGCCGAGCAGCGCGGTCATCGCGGCACTCATGCCCGCGGCATCGCCAGGCTCGAGGAGTGCGCCGGTGCCTGTCAGCGCTGGCGCCTCGCCGCCAGCCACGAGTGCCGACAGGGGCACGGACCGGATCTGTTCGGGGATGCCGCCGGTCCGGGTGGCGACGACCGGAAGGCCGCAGGCCAGCGCCTCGAGTACGGTCGTCGGGAAGGTATCCACGCGCGCGGCATGCACGTACAGGTCGGCCGCCTGATAGGCCCGCCGCATCCGCTCTGGCCCGAGGTGGCCCGTGTCGATGAGGCGCGCCGCGAGGCGGGGCGAGATGGCGCCGGCGGTGAGCGGTGCCCGCCCGACGGCGAGGATGCGTACCGGGCGATCCTCTCGCTGCGCCACGACGCGATCGAGCGCATCTGCCACGCAGTCCGTGTCGCGCCAGCGCGCACCGGGCTCTCCGGTGGTCACCATGATGACCAGCGTGTCTGGCGCCAGGTCGAAGGCCGCGCGGGCGGTGGCCTGATCTCCGGGGGCGAATGCGGTCGTGTCGATGCCGTTGGGGATGACGCGGACGCTGGCGAGGGCGGGCGCCAGGATCGAGGCCTCGACGCGCGCCATCAGCCAGGCCGAGGGTGTGGCCACGTGCAGCCGGGCTTCGGCGAAGAGGCCCTGCTTCGTGCGCCAGTTCTCGGCGGTCCGGTCACGCCGCACGGCGGGTTCGATCGTAAGGTCGGGGCATGCGCCGCAGCCGGTGCGCCAGCGTTCGCAAGCGAAGCTGTGCGCGCAGTGCCCGCTCAGCAGCCACGCGTCGTGCAGCGTCAGGCAGACCGGCAGGCGATGACTGAGGGTGGGGAGTTGCCGGAGGTCGAAGTACCCCCCGTGCAGGTTGTGGGCGTGGAGCAGGTCCGGGGGCGACGGCGGCAGCGAGAGCAGGCGCGCCGTGCCGCTGAAGTCGAAGTCTTCGAGGCCGGTCCGCCAGGCGTGGCGTGCCTCGGGATGCGTGGCGCGCCGGAGCAGT
>CANKJK010000025.1 GCA_947482665.1 Acidobacteriota bacterium | reverse complement strand
GAAGCCGGCCGAGAGCTCAATGCCCTCGCGCTTGTAGGTGCTGAACCCTGGCAGCGTGAAGGTCACCGAGTAGGTGCCCGGGCGCAGGTCGATGACCTTGTAGTTGCCCTGCGCGTCGGTCACGGCCGTACGCACCTTCTCGATCAGAGCCGGGCTGGCGGCTTCCACCGTCACGCCGGGCAACACCGCGCCGGTTGCGTCTTTCGCCGTGCCGGCGATGGTGCCGCTCGTGCTCTGCGCGTGCGCCACCCCTGGCACAGCCAGGGCCGCAACGAACACCCACACCAGGCCCAGCAGCGTGCGCGCCGATCGCGCGCGGACATTCCGCAAGAAAATCATGCTCAATCCTCCCCTTCGTGAAGCAAATGTGACCCGACACGCGCGTACACAGAGACACGCCGAATGTCGCGCCGTGCGGAGTATGGACCAGCGGGATCGGTTGTTCAAGGGACTTCCGGGACGCCAGCGAGCTTCATGCGCAACGAGAATGCCCAGGATTTCACGCACTCTGGTGTGAGCCTGCGACGCAATAGGGTCTCGCTCAAGGCCCCGTCCCGATGGCCGATTCACCGGGCATGCAGTCCGGGATGGCCTTTGGCGACGTGCTCGATGCCGCACTCGACGGCGCGCGCGGCGCAGGGTGCCGAGTCCCGGGCGGCCCTTCCGAACGGTCCCGCGCCATCGCCACGCCCAGCTATCTGCCATCGCTCCATGGCTTCGGCGAGGTTGTGACGACGCGACGGGCACGGGCCGCGCTGGAGCACTTCCGCCCGCTTGCGGCGCCACCTCGTCCACGTCCCCGCCGGATACTCTCCATGAAGCAGAAGGATGCCCTCGACTCGCTCACCACGCTTGGCGCCCGGCTGGATGCCGATTTCACCCTGGAAGAGCTCCGGGCCGCCTTCCGGATGCTGGCGCTGCACTATCACCCCGATCGGCACTTCACACGCAGTGAGGCCGAACAGGTGGTGCTCGCCGCCCAGTTCGCCCGGGCGCACGATGCCTACGAGCAGTTGAAGACAGTCGCGCCAGCCGTCACGCACTGATGGCGGAGGGCTCGGGCCCTCAAGAAGTCACGCCGCCCTGCCGATAACCCGTCTGGAGGCAGAGCCTATGCCCTGGGATTCGAGCAGCGTACCGGGAGTCACCAGCGCCGACACGGCCGCGACGTTGTCCGAGTGGCGGCATCGTCAGGAGGAGCGCCGGGGCGCCCAGTACCAACCGCACCACCATCAGCACCCGCAGCCGAAGCCAGAGTCGCCGGAGACGCCGGTGACCCCGCCCACACCCGAGGGCGCGACGCCCGTGGACGGCGACGACGCGCCGCCGGTACACCACCTGAACATCCTCGCCTGAGGAGGGGCCGGCCCCTCTTCAGCTCACTTCCCCGCCGCGGCGAGCAGCTCAGTCCACGAGCTGATGCGCCCGTGGATACCCGCGATGCGAGCCACATCGAGCGTGCGCGACTGGATGGCGTCGTAGAACTCGACGGCCACGGGGTTGGCGGGCGCGGGCGTCGGCGCGTTCGGCGGCAGCGTCACGGTGAGGTCGGCCTGCACGATGAGCTTCGCCTTCGGCATATACGGCACCACCATCGCCTCGGCGTGGGTGGCCATCGTGACGACGTACAGCTCAATCGTCTGCGTGCCATCGGTCAGCACGCGCTTCCCGTCCACGCCTTCCACCTTCACCTTCTTCCCCGCCTTCGCCAGGCGATCCGGCGCAATCGTGTGCGGGGCGTTCAGCGCCTGCTCGTAGTACGGCTGCGACGCCTTCGCGCTGATCACGGTGGCGCCCTCGGCCGCATACGTGCGCAGGCCCGCCAGGTGGTCGAAGTGGTGGTGCGTGTTCACCACGTATCTGATGGGCTTACCCGGAACGAGCCTGTGGATCTCGGCGAGCACGGCGATGGACCGCGCCTCGTCCTGGGGGGCTTCGATCACGACGAGGTGATCCGTGAACTCGACGAGCAGGCTGTGGTGCGAGCCGCCAGTGAGATACCAGACGCCGTCACCCACCTTCTCGGAGGTCACCGCCACGACCGGCGCCACCTGCGCCACGGCGGGCACATCACCCACGCCCGCGTCGCCATTCGGCGTGACGCCAGACACGGTCAGCTCCAGCGCGGGGTGACCACCGATGGTTTCGACAATCTTCCCCGGGAACATCACGTCGCCGAAGCGGCGATAGTCGGCAAACGCCATCGTGATCGTCATGTCGCCGACGACGGGATTATCGAGCGCGCCCTCGGTCCGCTCGAGGAGGTGGCTCGCGTTGAGCACGCCGGTGAGCCTGGCGCCCTCTGGCGTGATCACCGTCACGACGGTGTTCGCGCCCTGCTTCCTGGCCGTGGCCTTCCCCGCCTTGGCGGCCTTGATGAACCCGGGCGCCGAGAGCCAGATCTCGAGGTTCCGCTGGTCGGCGGTCTTGAGGCCGCTGGGATCGCGGTAGGTGGCCGCGGGGGCTGGACCGTTCACATTCCAGGCAACCTTGCCGCTGACGAACCAGGCCTGCTTGATGCCGCCGAAGGGCACGCCAGTCTCGCCCTGGACGCGGTCGAGTTCCTGACGCATGGCGGCCGCCATGTAGTTGATGTCTGCCGTGTAGGCCCTCAGGGTGTAGCGCAGCCACGGCCCGCCCGGCGCCGGCGCCTGACCGACGAAGTAGCTGGCGCCGCTGCCCGAGAACTGGATCGACGACAGGCCCACGATGCCCATCGCCCGCTCTGCGGCGGCCAGCACGGCCCCGGCGTCCTGAGCCGCGGCAGCCCGCGCGCCCAGCAAGACCAACACACACAGCACAGCGCGTTTCACGGCGTCTCCTTGGAATGCTCGGCCTCAGGCGGTGCCGGCCGCTGCGGCTTCTTCGCGTACGCGTCGATGTCTCCGGCCAGGCGCTCCCAACAGCCCGCGCAGATGCCATGTGAGAGCTTGAACTGCCCCTCGTCCTGCGGCAGGAACTGCCGGATCGGCGTCCATTGCCCGTCCGCCGTGCGGACGCGGGTGCACCACGCGCAGGCGATGACAAGGCCTTTCGCATCCACAAGGCCGAGGTCGATGGGTGGCCAGGGCCTGGACGCCGCCACCTCGCGCAGCAGTTGTTGATGGCGCTCGCGGAAGCGGGCGCGGTACTCCGTGAGCAGATCGAAGACGACAGGCCCGGCCGAGGCCAACTCGGGGAGCGTGCGCAGGCAGGCATCGATCTCCAGCACGCGGACGATGAGCGCATGCCCCGCCACATCCCACGCCTGCTTCGTCACCGGCACGGGCCCCACCAGTTCCGTCAGGCGCCTGCCGATGTCGAGTGCGGCGCGAAGGCGCCAGGCGCTACCGACGGTGCCCGCGGGGGCGCCCTCCAGTGCGTCGAGAAACGCGGCAGCGGCGGCCACGCCGTCAGACTCAGGGCGCAGGCCGAGCAGGCATCGGGCTTTGTGTTCGGCGTACTCGAGTTCCCGCCGGATCACGCCCTCGGAGGGCGGCGCTTTGTCGAGCCAGGGTTCGGCTTCGGCACACCGTCCAGCGGTGTTGAGCGCAACGACGTTGACGAGCCAGACGATCCGGGCCGGGACGGGCGCGCCGGTGGACGCGAGGGAGGCCTCGTTCGCCTGGTCGAGCGCAAGGCGGGCAGCGTCCACATCGCCCAGATACGCCGCGAGCCGTGCCCGCTGCAGTGACAGCGAGAGACGGAGACGCCACGCATGGCCCTCGTCGAAGCCAGCGACTGCTGCGGCAATCTGCCCGAGGACGACCGGCACTCGGGCGTAGTCCTCGATCCCATGGAGGGCGGTGGCGTACTGCAGGCGGGCCCGGGCCAGATCCCAGGGGTGGTGCGCACGTTCCGCTAGCTGCGCGGCAGCATCCGAGAGCGCCAGCGCCTCAAACTCGCGGCCGTCGCTGGCGCAGAGCCTGGCCAGGTCCACGTTCGCGGCCCGCTCCAGCGCGTCCCCACTGCCCCGCGTCGCGGCCAGCACGGCGCGATAGTCCGCCTCGGCGGCGGCCAGCTCTCCCGCCCGTTCGTGACTCTCGCCACGCTGGAGCGTCGCAGCGGCGTCCATGGCCCCATACTGTGACACCGATCGGGGCACCCGGGACAGGCGGGTGCACAGGGCCGCGCCGGCCACGGCCGGTGAGGGCTGAACGCGGAAGGGCTACACCCGCAGGACGCTGAGGACCACGTGGCCGCCGGACCAGAGTTCCTGCTGCAGACGCTCGATGCCCGTGCCCGCAACCCAGAGCACGAACACGGGGCGCCCTTCGATCATCGAGGACATCAGTCCGTGGATCTGAAGGCCGTGACGTTTGGCGATGTCCGAGACCAGGCCGAACACCTCTTCACCCAGCGCCACCTCGAACGTGATGCGGGTCAACTCCCCGGCCACGGCAAACAGGCTCGCGAACGCCCGGAAGATGTCGGACTCGGTCACCACACCGACGACATGGTCGTGCTCCACCACGGGCAGGGACCCGATCTTGAGGGTCCGCATCAGCTCGGCCACCTGCTCGATGGGCGCGTCGGGATGAGTCGTGACCACGGGGCTGTGCATCACATGGGCGACCAGCACGTCGGCCGGAAGCGCCCCGGGGCCACTCCCGGAAAACGGATTCACGACCGCGGGCGCGGCGTGCAGCACATCACCTTGCGAGAGGATCCCCACGAGCCGGCCGTGGCCATGCGCCGCCGGCTCCACCACGGGCAATCGCCGGATACCGTGCTCGGCCATCAGGGCAGCGGCCTGTCCAATGGGCGTATTGGGGGCGACGGAGATGACCTTGGGGGTCATCCACATACGGACAATCACCGGGACCTCCTGCTGGCAGCCATCGCTGAACGGAGAATCGGCCGCAGCCGGGGGTGCCTTGAACCGGCGCCCCGGCCGGGCTAGCCAGGAGGTCCGGACGAGGTACGATCAGAGCACATGGCTCAATCCCGCCCCGGTCTCTGGCTCGTGCTCTGGTCCCTGCTCATCAGCCTCTTCCTCAGTGCCCTGGACTCGACCATCGTCGCCACGGCGCTCCCCACCATCGTCGGGGACCTCGGGGGGCTGGACCACATCGCCTGGGTCTTTACCGCGTATCTCCTGACCTCCACGGCCAGCGTGCCGCTGTTCGGCAAGATCAGCGACATCTACGGGCGCCGGCAGGTCTTCCAGGTGACCATCGTCATCTTTCTGATCGGCTCCGTGCTGTCGGGCCTCTCGGGTTCGATGACGCAGCTCATCATCTTCCGCGGCATCCAGGGCATCGGCGGCGGCGGCCTGCTCGCGATGACGTTCACGATCCTCGGCGACATTCTCTCGTCGCGTGAGCGGCCGCAGTACATGGGCTACTTCACGGGCGTGTTCGCGGCAGCCAGCGTCATCGGTCCGCTCATCGGCGGCTTCTTCGTCGACAACCTGAGCTGGCGCTGGGTGTTCTACGTGAACATCCCGTTCGGCATCGTGGCCCTGCTGGTCACGGCGAAGTACCTCCACGTGCCCGTCCCCACCGAGAAGCGCCCGATCGACTTCCTCGGCTCAGCCCTCTTCAGCGTCGCCGTCACCACGCTCCTGCTCGGCGCCACCTGGGGCGGCACGGCGTATCCATGGGGATCGCCGATGATCATCGGTCTGCTCTCGGCTGGCGTCATCCTGAGCGTGCTGTTCCTGCTGCAGGAACGACGCGCCAAGGAACCGCTCCTGCCGCTGCGGATGTTCACGAACGACGTCTTCTCTGTCGCCGTGGTCATGGGAGTCCTCTTCGGCTCGGTGATGGTGATTGGCTCCGTCTTCCTGCCGCTCTTCCTCCAGATCGTGCGCGGCGTCTCGGCGACCTCCTCGGGGTACCTGCTGGTGCCGATGATGGGCGGCGTGCTCATTGGCTCGACGTACGGTGGGCGCCTGATCACACGGACGGGCCGCTACAAGCCCCTCACGCTGGCCGGGGGCCTCCTGTGCATCGCGGGCATCGCCATGCTCTCGACCATCAATGTCGAGTCGACGCGCACCTTCGTCTCTATTGGCATGGCCATTCTCGGCCTCGGCGTCGGCACGTCGTCGCCGGTCATCACGCTCGCCGTGCAGAATGTGTCGGCGAAGTCGGACATGGGCGCGGCCACCTCGGCGGTCAATTTCTTCCGCTCGCTCGGGAGCGCCTTCGGCGTGGCGCTGTTCGGCTCCATCCAGAGTGCCCGGTTCCACGCGGTGCTGCTGTCGCACCTGCCCGCAGGCACGGTGGTGGGCGACAACATCCTCAACAGCCCCAAAGCAGTGCTCGCGCTGCCGCCGGCGACCTTGCGCGCCATCCAGGAGGCGGTCGCCTCGGGTGTCAGCGTCGTCTTCCAGTGGGCGCTGCCCGTGATCATCCTCGCCTTCATCGTCTCCTTCTTCCTGCGTGAGGTGCCGCTGCGCGACGACGTCAGCATCGGCGGAGCGGCCATTGAAGGGATGGAAGAAGCGGGACTCGGGATGCTCGGCGAACCCGCGCCCATCGGTTTTGACGAAGGCCACGAGCCGGTATAAAGACGCGTGAGACCCGGGCTCTCGCCTGAGTCCTGCACGCCTGACTACGGCGCGACCGTCTCCACGGTCCACCACGCGAACTGATTGATGAAGTGACCGCCGTGGGCCAGCACCAGTTCCAGGGCCCGCTCCCGCTCACCCTGATTCCGTGTGCGCACCGTCACCAGGCAGTGCCCGGCCTTCAGGGCCTCTTCGTACTGGTGCATGTACTCCCCTTCCACCGTCAGGTGGTGCAGGGCATGACTCAGCCGGGCCAACGGCCCGTGGTGGCTCCCATTGAAGTCGATGAGCCGCGCCCCTTCAACGCCACACACCATGTCCAGCGACTTCGTGAAGCCCGCGTGGATCAGATCGTCGATGACGGCCTGCGCATCCACGCGTGCATCGAGCACCGCGACCAGACGGCTGTGGCTGTAATCGAGCAGGCGTTCTCCCGCCGTCGTCGTCTGCGAATCCATGTTGGCCTCCTCCGGCACACGTCGTTCTGCAGTTTCTTCGGGGAGCGGCCACGCGGGCTGTTCCGTCTTGCACAGCGCGCTCCCGGTCAGGTGACCTGATGCCGGCACCCTCTCCCGCCACACATCGGACCAGACCGTCGCAGTCACTGAGCCATTCCCTACCGGAATGCCGTTAGGGTCCTAGTGAGAACAGCAATCTCAGCTAGCATTCGCCTCTCGGTTGAAAACGTCTTCGCACAGTGGCGACAGTCGCCTGAGTGTGCTTCGTTGGGAGGGATCTGAATGATTCGCAAGAGCAGTTTCGTCTGGGGAGCCGTGTTCGCGTGTCTCGTCGCATCGGGCGCCGCGGCACAGAACGCGGCGACGGGCAGTATCGCGGGTGTGGTCAAGGATGCGACGGGCGCGGTGCTCCCAGGGGTCACGATTGAGGCAGCCAGCCCGGCACTGATTGAGAAGGTCCGGTCGGTCGTGAGCGACGCGGGCGGCAACTACAAGATTCTGGACCTCAGACCCGGCACCTACAGCGTCACCTTCTCCCTGCCAGGCTTCAGCACGTTCCGGCGCGACGGCATCGAACTCACGACCGGCTTCACCGCCACGGTGGGTGCCGAGATGAAGGTGGGTTCCGTCGAGGAGACCGTCACCGTGAGTGGTGCCGCTCCCACCGTCGACGTCCAGCGCGTCACGCAGTCCAACGTGCTCTCCCGGGAAGTGCTCGACACGATTCCCACGGGCCGCACGATCCAGGGCTACGCCGCGCTGACCGTCGGCGCATCAGTCGGTTCGTCACTCGTCGACACGGGTGGCAACCGCGGTGAGCAGTACGGCCACATCGCCATCCACGGTGGACGAGAAGCCGACGGCAAGCTCAACATCGAGGGCCTCCGCTACAACAACATGGTCAACAGCGGCAGCGGCGCCAACCGTCACTACTTCGTGAACCAGGCCGCGGTGCAGGAGATCAACCTGGAAACGGGCGGCATGTCCGCCGAAACGGAGACCGCCGGCGTGGCGATGAACGTCATCCCGAAGGATGGCGGCAATCAGGTCTCGCTCTACTCCAACGTCAGCGGCACCAACGGTGCCCTGCAGGGCAACAACGTGGGCGCGGATCTGAAGGCCCGTGGCGCCAACGCGGCGACGTCAGTGAAGAAGGTGTGGGACTACGGCGTCGGCCTCGGTGGCCCGGTGAAGAAGGACCGTGTGTGGTTCTACACGGCACACCGCTGGTGGGGTGCGCAGGAATATCCGCCCAATACCTACTTCAACAAGACCGCCCACTCACTCAAGTACGAGCCGGACCTGACGCGTCCCGGGTTCACCAACCTCTACCAGCGCGACAACAGCGGCCGCGTGACGGTGCAGCTCTCGCAGCGCAACAAGTTCACGTTCTCCCATAGCCAGCAGAGCAGCTGCCTGTGCTATCAGGGCATCGAGGCGCGCGCGGCGGAAGCGTCGATCCACTTCAAGTACGCGCCCATCTACCTGATGATGACGACCTGGTCGCATCCGCGCACCAACAAGCTCCTCTTCGAGGCGGGCGCGGCCTACATGCACAACATGACGCAGCCGGGCCTCATCGAGGGCGTCAACAAGACCGACATCTCGGTGACGGAACTCTCGACCGGCATTGTCTACAACTCGCCTCCCGGCAGCGCCGCCAGCATCGTCAGCATGATGGGCGACGACGTCTACTACGGCCAGCACAACGAGCGGTTCTCGGCGTCCTACATCACCGGTTCACACGCCTTCAAGCTCGGCGCCACCACCCACCAGGGCATCGCGTCCTTCGGGCAGGTGCTCGTCAACCAGGACATCAGCTACGGCTTCCGCTTCGGCGTGCCGATTCAGCTCACCCAGTGGGCCACGCCGGCGCACTCGGTGCAGAAGGAGAAGCTGAACCTCGGCATCTACGCGCAGGACCAGTGGACCGTGAAGCGCCTGACGATGAACCTGGGCGTCCGCTATGACGCCATCAACTCGTATGTGCCCGAGCAGAGCCGCCCCGACACGCAGTTCGTGCCGGCGGTGACCTTCGCCCGCATCAACAACGTGCCGAACTGGAAGGATGTCACCCCGCGATTCGGTGCGGCGCTGGATGTCTTCGGCAACGGCAAGACGGCCATCAAGGGCTATGTCGGCAAGTACATGAACGCGCAGGGCGTCGGCGTGGCGACCATCGCGAACCCGGCCAACGCGATCGTGCTGGCCGCGACCCGTACCTGGGCGGACGCCAACGGCAACTTCACGCCCGACTGTGACTTGAAGAGCAATGCCGCCAACGGCGAGTGCGGCGCATTGAACGACCGCGCCTTCGGCACGCCGCGCATCACGCGCCGCTACGACCAGGACCTGGTCAACGGCACGGGCCGCCGCGACTACACCTGGCAGGGCTCGGCCTCCATGCAGCACGAACTGCGGAAGGGTCTGAGCATCAACGTGGCCTACTACCGCACCTGGTACGGCAACTTCACGGCCACCGACAACCAGCTCGTCGTACCGGCCGACTACAACCAGTTCTGCATACAGGCTCCCAACGACCCACGGCTGGGTTCGTTCGGCAGCAAGCAGGTCTGCGGCGTCTATGACGTCAGCCCGGCGAAGTTCGGCCTGGTCGACAGCCTGATCACCAAGGCCGGCAACTACGGCAAGCAGACCGAGGTCTACAACGGGCTGGACGCCACCTTCGTGGTGAAGTTCGGCAAGGGTGGGCTTCTCCAGGGCGGCTACGGCATCGGCCGGACGGTGACGGATAACTGCTTCGTCGTCGACTCGCCCGAGCAGGCCCGCGACGGCTTCTGCCACATCACGCCGCCGTGGAGCGCGAACTCGCAGATCAAACTGGCGGCGGTCTATCCGCTGAAGTTCGGGCTGCAGGGCAGCGCGAATATGCAGAACATGCCGGGGTTCCCGATCACGGCGAGCTATCTGGCGACCAACGCGGAAGTGGCGCCAAGCCTGGGCCGCAACCTGTCGAGCGGCGCGGCGGGCACCATCGCCGTGAACCTGATTCCGAACAACTCGATGTTCGAGAACCGGTTCACGCAGCTCGACCTGCGGCTGACCAAGACGTTCGTGATGGGCAAGAAGCGCCTGCAGGGCCGCTTCGACGTCTATAACGTCACCAACAGCAGCAGCGTGCTGAACTCCATCAACCGCTACGGCCCGACGTGGCTGACGCCGACGCGCATCCTCGGCGCGCGCATCTTCAAGTTCGGCGGCCAGCTGGACTGGTAGGCCCGGCGGGCGCCTGCCCGCGCGAAGAGTGTCCCGGGTGGTTCGGCCTCAGAGTGGCCGGGCCACCCGGTTTCTGCGTACAGCCATTGCGAATTCCTCAGAGCCAGCCGGGATTTTTCCCGCCGCCACAGTGACACGCAGGTTATGGGTGCCTGCTGGAATGGCCGAGTCACACGGCTGTGATCTTGCAGACCTACGATGGCAGCACGGCGCCCTGACACGCCGTGAGGAGGTCCGCATGCTGCCACTGCCCCACCAGTACACCGTCTCGCTCGCAGCCGTCGCCTCCGGCTACGCCGCCGTCTCGAGTCCGGGCCTGCCGCCGCTGCGCCTCGCCGCGCCGGCTGACTTTGACGGCCCCGGCGACGCGTGGAGCCCCGAGCACCTGCTCCTGGCCGCTGTGCAGGGCTGCTTTCTGCTGACGCTCCGCGCGGTGGCGGCCGCCTCGAAGCACCCGTTCCTTTCGATCACGGTGGATACCTCCGGCACGGCGGACCGCAACTACGGCCGGACGCGTTTCACAGAGATTGTCGTGTGCCCGATGGTGACCTTTCCCGCTGGGACGAGCAGGGAGACCGCACGAGGCATCATCGAGAAGGCCGAGCAGAACTGCCTGATCTCGGCGTCGCTCTCAACGCCGGTCCGGATCGACGCCCGGATTGTGGTGGAGCAGCACGCCAGCGAGGCCGTCGCCTCCTGACGCGCGGAACGCGCGTCCCTGGACCTCTTCTTCCACGAGGCCCTACTTCCGCCGCGCGATCTTCCTCCGCACGGCCGGCTTCCGTGCGGTCGGACGCGGCAACTCGGGGCGCTCCGGCCCGACCAGCTGCGGAAAGGCCCGGCAGGCGACCGGCTCGCTGACCCACGGCTCGGTGCGGGTCGCGCCTGAGCCGTCCGACATGACGACCAGCGACACGCCGCGCACGGGCACCTCGCCGGCGGCGACCGGCTCAGGCGCCAGAATCTGCTGGGCCAGCCAGGCCTGCTCGGTGGCGTTCAGGATCCAGAACTCCAGTTGCCGCGAGGTATTGAGCGGATCGATGTAGTCCGTGTGCAGCCGCGTCTCGAAGTGCAGGTGCGGCCCGGTCGAGTGACCGGTCGATCCGACCAGCCCCAGCACATCACCGCGCAGGAGCACGTCGCCCACGTGCAGCCCCTTCGCCATCGCCGCAAGATGCGCGTAGTAGGTGCTGTAGCCGTGACCGTGGTCCAGGATCACGAGGTTGCCGAATCCTGGGGCCGTCCCGGTGAACGCGACGGTGCCATCCGAGACGGCATGCACATCCGTGCCGCGCTCGGCCATCATGTCGATGCCCAGGTGGTAGCCGTGTGGCTTCACCACGCGCGTCACGAGCTGCTTCGGGCCGCGCTTCCCCTGGCGCACCACGCGCTGCTCCACGCGGCTGGCGGGACCGACACCGCGGGACACCCGCGCGGAGGGCACGGGAGAGCGCCACAGGAGGCGCTCGTAGTCCGCACCGCGCATGCCGAAGAGCACGCCGGCCCCTCCGGGACGTTCAACCCACCAGGCGCCATCCAGCCGCCGGCGCGTGACCGGATCGAGAATCTCGATGCTCCTCAACCGTTCCGGGTCGGCGACGCCGCGGCGCTCCAGCACGAGGCGCACGAGGGTCTGGGGCACGTCGCCGCCCTCCTCCGATGGGCCGGGCGCCATGTCAGGTACCAGCACCTGCACCTCCCACCGCACGCGCTCAGGCACGTCCGCCAGCGCGCTCGCCTGGCCCGGGTGCGCGGCATCCGTCAGCATCTCGATGACGCGGCGCGTGGGCTCGCAGGCGGACGGGGGCACGGGGTCGGCGGACGGCATCTGCCAGGAGGCACCCGCGAGGTGCAGCGATGCCACGCCCTCGGCCCCACCGGTCACGACGACATACGGCAGGCAGGCATCGGCGGTGTCGGTGGCCACGCCACCGGCAGCAAGGAACGCCTGCAGGGTCTCGACCGGCGCACCCAACCGCGGGCTGAGCACGGCGGCCGTCGCGGGGTCAATGCAGCCCTCCCCCATCGACACGAGACGGTCGACCGCGGGCAGATCAGCAGGCGCACGGGGTGGCACCCTGGAACGGCGGACGGTCTGGCGTGGAGCTGGCAGGGCCTTCCTGACTCCGGCCCTTCCTGATGCGGGTCTGGACGGGGCACGACGCGACGGAGCCGTCCGCGGTCCAGCGGCTTGCAGCATCACGGCAGCGCCGAGGGCCACCATCAGGCTCATCACCACGGACCAGACGCGGGTCCGCAGGGTCATGCTCGGCTCGAACGGCACCTTGCGAGTATACCGAGGCGTCTCACGACGCCGGCCCTCCGTGTGCGCAGAGCGTAACGGGGCACCACGGGCTGCTAGGGCGTCCGGGCCTTGCGGCGGAGCGGCTCCGAGAATCTAATCGTGGCGGCGATCCGGTAGGCGTAGTCCCAGTCGCCGTCGACCTTGTAGAACCGCAGGTTCGTCACCAGATTCGCCGACGACCCGAGCGGCACCAGCCTCGAGAGCGACATCTCCTTGTACGTGCGGTCGGCCACAGGGGCGCCGAGTTTGGTCATCGACAGGTAGTTCGGATCGCCCTCCCACTTCACGAAATCGTGACCGGAGTACGCCATGAAGAGGCCGTGCCAGTGGCCGTAGTCATAGGCCACCTTCGCCAGCGTACCGGAGCCGTCGAGGCGTTTCGCCGGGGCGCTGCGGTCGGGGTCGTGCTTCGACAGCAGCCGCAGGGCGTCCACGCGCACGGTGCCGCCCGTCGCCGGGATATCCACTCCCGCGCCAAGCCCCGCGGCCACCGAATCCCCTACCGCCCCGACGTCATAGAGCTGGCCGCCTTCATGGACCACATGCGCCTGACCGAGCGCGCGCACCGAGAACGCTCCACGCCCCAGCACGCGGGCCCGGGCGTTCAGACCGGCATCGATGCGCTCGCGCTGCGCGGGGGTGTTGAGCTTCTGCCAGGCCAGCCAGGCATCGTGCTGCAGCGCGCCGGTCGACTTGCGCACCTGCAGACCGGCCTCATAGGAGCGCGTCATCGAGAGCGTATCGACCTGAATGGCCGGGACCAGGCCGTGCGGGCCTGACTCCTCGGGCCAGAGGCCCTGCCGCACGTCGCGCCCGAGCTGGCCGCTGCGGATCGTCCCGAGCGTGAAGGTGCCGAACCGGGTGTCGAGCTCCACGGCCACGACGGGCCGGAACTTCTCGAACGCCTTGGCGTCCCCCGCAATGCTGTTGGAGTGGAAGCCACCGAGGAAGCGGGCGGTCGACGATAACGGAAAGACGAGTTCGGCGCGCACCTGTTCGCCGATGAGCGTCTCGCCGTCCCGGTAGGGGTTATCGAGGAATTCGGTGTTGTCGGCGTAGATGAAGGACCGGATCTCCAGCGTGATGGGAGGCCGGTCCCCCGGGGCCTGTTGCGCCAGCACCGGCGCGGCGGCGAGCAACACGAGGATGACGGCCGCGTGGCCCCGCGGTCGATTGAGCCAATGCCTCATCTCAGGCCTGCCTTCCAGCGCCCCGTGGGCCGGGCGCGAGAATGGCCAGCACGAGCAACCGCGCGGCTCCCGTGTTGCGGACGCCGTGCGGCACGCCGTCCGGCGCCACGAGCATGTCGCCCGCGGCCATCGGCAGGTCACGCCCGTCCAGCAGGAAGCGCCCCTCGCCTTCGATCACCAGGTAGGTCTTGTCCATCCCCGCATGCGCATGCAGCGCGTGCGCCTGCCCGGGCTCGAAGGCATTCAGTCCGACGAGCAGACGGTCGGACTCGAACAACGTGGACTTCCCCATCGCATCGGCGCGCCACTCGGCGTGGTCGGCTGGCCGGAATACCGTCGGATGCTGCATCCACGCATCGTACAATTTCCAGTCGTGCCCCGGTTGTCGTGCATCCTCTGCTCCCGCAACGACCAGTACATGGGCAATTCGCGGTGGCGGCTCGAAACCTCCCTGAACGTGCTGGCCGAAGAGGCGCTGGTACTCGGCCTTGGGACCGACGATCTTGAGGTGCTCGTCACCGACTGGGGCAGCGAGGTGCCACTGCACGAGTCGGTGCAGCTGACCGCCGCCGCCTCGCGCCTCACCACCTTTCTGCCCGTGCCGCCGGACATGGCGCGCGCGCGTCAGGGCGCCAGCCCCTTCCCGGAAGTGCTGGCGCTCAACGCCGCCGCACGGCGGGCCACCGGAGACTTCATCGGCCGCATCGACCAGGACACGCTGGTCGGCCGCCGCTTCCTCCGCTGGTTCCGTGACGGGCACGCTGATCCGGCGGCGCTCTACTTCGCCAATCGGCGCGATCTGCCCTACCGCTTCGCCGCACCCTCGCCCGCCCTCGGCGTCGTCCGACGCTTCGTCGAGCACGACGGGGATCGGATGCCCGTCCACCGGCAGAATCCCTTCACGGGGCACCTCTACTGGACGTCGGCCGTGGGCATCTGGCTGGCGTCCCGAGCGGTCTGGGAGGAAGCCGGCGGCTACGATGAGCGGCTCCTCTTCTACAACTGGATGGAGACCGACATGATTCACCGGCTCCGTCCGCGACATCCGATCGTGGATCTCGGTCCGCTCACGAACTGGAACTTCTACCATCTGGAGCACTACCACCCGCTCCACGCCTGGGCCTCGCGGCCACACGTCCTCAAGAACCACGAGGTTGATCTCTCCACGCCTCCGCCCGACACCAGGCCCTCGGGTGCCGACTGGGGCCTCCCCGCGCTGCCCATCCTTCCGGCGCGCGCCACACAGACGCCCGTGGTCATCGCGCCAGCCACCGCTGTGGCGTATGCCTGTGTGCTCCTGTGGGTGCGCCTCCGCGTGGCGCTCGATGCCGTGGCGGTGACCGGACTGATGGGGCGTGCGCGCCTGGTCGCACGGGTCCGGCGCGCCACGGGCGCGTTCGCCGGACGCCCACTCTCCACGTGGCCGACGATTGCCATGACCCTGTGGCGCGGACGGTCCGCTGCCCGTGCCAGACGTCTCGCGGGCTACCCATGGGCGCCGATCCGGCAGGCCGCCGCCAGTGCGCTGGCCCGCACCGGACTCCTGCGCACCGCTCGACGCGGACGCCTCGCCCTTCGCCTGGCGGGCGACCGACACCTGCGGGCGCGCGCCTCCCGGGACCACGCTCGCATTGACGCCTTTCGTCGGAGCCATGGCCATCTCTGGCCGGCCCCTGCCACGGCCGTCTCTGGCCGGCGTGCCCTCGTGATCAGCAGCCGGTGTCCCTCTGTCGAGGCCGAACTGGCCACGATCACCGCGGTACGCCAGGCGGGTTACGCGGTGACCGTCCTGCTCGAGGATGAAGAACGCGCGCTCGCCCCGTTCTATGCGCTCGGCGGAGCGACGGTGCGCCTGTGGAGCGCATTTCTTCCTGCCGGCCATTACACCGGCGCGGCGCAGCACCTGCTCAGCGAGTGCCTCTCGCTCGACGATGTGATGCCGCAGACGCACGCCGGCATCCGCGTCGGCCGCATCGCGGCCTGCACGACGCTGCGCGACCTGCAACTCGGCGAGCTCAATCTGGCCGCCGCCCCTGACCGCGCCGCGCTCACGCGGCGCCTGGCTGCCAGCCTGGGCGCCGTCGAACAGGCCGGAGCCATCCTCGATGCGGTCGACCCGCAGCTGGTGGTCACCGACCACGAATACACGCCAAAGGGCGAACTCTTCGAGTGCGCGCTGGGGCGCGGCCTGGACGTGGTGGCCTACGACAGCAGCCATCGGGCTGACGCGCTGGTCTTCAAGCGCTACCACGCCGGCAACCGGGACCGACACCTGACCACGCTGGCGCCAGACACCTGGACGGCGCTGCGGCGCATGCCCTGGACCACCGACGACAACCTCCGTGTCACCCGCGAGATCGCCGAGTGCTATGGCCGCGGCGACTGGTACCTCGCCGGCGGCCCGTCAGAGGACCGCGGAGCCGATGACGTCCGCGCACGCCTGGGACTCTCACCCGCACGACCCGTCGCCGCCGTCTTCCCGCATGTGCTCTGGGATGCGCCCGTCCTCTGGGGCGACCCGCTCTTTCCGAGCTACCAGGACTGGTTCCTGCGGACGATGCGCGTCGCCTATGCCCACACCGGCGTGCAGTGGCTGGTGAAGCTGCACCCGTCGCACGTCTGGCGCGACGCCCTCAGCCCGGAGCCAGAGGAAGTGCGCGTCCTGGCGCGGCTGGGCCCGCTGCCCTCACACGTCACCCTCATCCCCGCCGATACCGCAATCAGCACCCGTGCGCTCCTGACCGCGGTGGACTACTGCATCACCGTGCGCGGCACGGTCGGCGTCGAGGCCGCGCGGCTCGGCATTCCCGTGCTCACCGCCGGAGCGGCGCGCTACACGCATCACGGCTTCACGGTGGACTCCGCCACGGCCGGTGAATATCTGGACCGCCTCCGGCACCTCGAGCGCACGCCGCCCCTGACCCACGAGGCTCGCGAACTGGCCGAACGCTTCGCCTACGGCGCCTTCCTCCTCCGTCCCTGGCGGATGACGAGCC
Source organism: Acidobacteriota bacterium (assembly GCA_947482665.1). Classification (GTDB taxonomy): domain Bacteria; phylum Acidobacteriota; class Vicinamibacteria; order Vicinamibacterales; family UBA2999; genus CANKJK01. Next base: position 5,218 of record CANKJK010000025.1, on the reverse strand, counting down.
TCGTGCCCGGCCGCGAGCGCCTCGACGCCCGGATTCCCGACGCCAGCGCCTGGGCGTCCGCGCCGGATGTGCGTGCCCTCGCGGACTGGTTCAACTCCTCCCGCGAGGACTACCTCGCGGCCCCGATTTCCGCGTGATGCCCGACCACGCTCCGCCGCCCGCGCTGAGCCTCATCCTCTGCTCGCGGAACGACGCCTACATGGGCGACTCGCGGTACCGGCTGGAGACGACGCTGAACTACACGGCACGGGCGGCCGCGCAACTGGGATTGGCCAGTGAAGTGGAGTTGGTCGTGGCCGACTGGGGCAGCACGGTGCCGCTGGTCGACGCCGTCCGACTCACCCCGGAGGCAGCCGCGCTGACGCGCTTCATCACCGTGCCCGTGGAGTTGGCCCGCGCCCGCCAGGGCCGGAGTCCGTTTCCGGAAGTACTCGCACTCAACACCGCGGCCCGCCGTGCGCGCGGGACCTACATCGGCCGCATCGATCAGGACACATTGACGGGCGCCCGCTTCCTCGGCACGTTCGCGGACTGGGTCCGTGGCCGCACGCCCCTCCCGCCCGCCATCACCGGTCCGCTCGCGACCACGCTCCTCTTCGCGAACCGCCGCAGCATCCCGTACCGGCTGGCCGTCCGGCTGCCTGGCCTGGCGCCCCTCACCCGGTACCTGCGTGAGCACGGCCATCAGCTCCAGATCGAGACCGGCCGCGTGATCTACAACCTCGACGTCGGCATCTGGTTGATTCACCGCGACCTCTGGGCCGCCTGCGGTGGGTACGACGAGCGGATGATCTTCATGAACGAGATGGATCCGGACATGGTCCGCCGGCTGATGACGCGCTATCCGCTGGTGGACCTCGGGCCGCTGGTCGGGTGGGACTTCTACCACCTGGACCACTACCACCCGCGCGGCTCCCGTTCGTCGTCCACGCATCGTGAGGTCAATACGACCCATACCTATCCGGCACTGGGCTTTCAGCCATCCGGCGGTGGGTGGGGCCTGGCCGGCGAGACGCTGCCGGTGCGGCAGGCGACGTCTGCGACACCACACCGCCCCGAGACGCCAGGCAGCCGCCTCGGATGGCACGCCCTGCTCATCCTGGTGCGGCTCCAGGCCGGTCTTGACCACGCGGTCTATCCATTCGTCCCGCGCTGGCAGAGGCGGGTGCGCCTCGCGCGTGAGGGTGTCCGTGGGCAGCCCGCCACGGCCTGGCCCCGCATCCTGCGCGCGCTCTGGGCCTCGCGGGTGACGGCGCAGCCTCCGGCCGGCGCGTTAGACTGACAGCACACTCGACGCCCTGCTGATGCAAATCCTGATGGCCGGCCTCGGCAGTGCCGGACAGCGACACGTGCGCAACCTCCGCACGCTGTTCGGCGACAGCGTGGAGATCCACGCCTACCGCGTGCGCGGTCTTCCGCGCGTCATTGGTGCCGATGGCGGGATCGCGCCAGGGTCGGTCGACGCGACGTACGGCGTCCGCGCCTTCTCCTCACTCGACGACGCGCTGGCGGCCAGGCCCGACGCGGTCTTCGTCACCAACCCCACCGACCAGCATCTGCGGGTGGCGCAGGCGGCGGCGCAGGCCGGTTGCCATCTCTTTCTCGAGAAGCCCGTGTCGCACACGCTGGACGGCGTCGACGCCCTGCTGCGGACCGTCGCGGCTCGGGGCCTCGTGGCCACGGTCGGTTACCAGTTCCGCCTCCATCCGGTGTTTCTGGCGCTCCGCGACCTCGTGGCCGCGCAGGCCGTCGGGCGCGTCCTCTCTGCCCGCCTGGACTTCGGCGAGTACCTCCCCGCGTGGCATCCGTGGGAGAACTACCGGGAGATGTTTCACGGACAACGGGCGCGCGGCGGCGGCGTCATCCTCGAGCAGAGCCACGACCTCGACTATGCCTGCGCGCTCTTCGGTCGCCCGAGCCAGGTGACAGCCGTCGGTGGCTGCTCCGGCGAGCTCGACATCGACGCCGAGGACACGGTGGACATGCTCCTCACGTGCGGCAGCCTGGAGGCGCCCATCCCGGTACACCTCCACCAGGACATGCTGCGTCGTCCGGCCACGAGGACGTGCGCCGTGACAGGCACCCTCGGCCGGATCGAGGCGGACTTCATGGCGGGCACCGTCACGATCACGCGGCCCGACGGCTCGATCGACGCGCCGCACGTGGCGATGGTCGACCGCAACGCCCTCTTCCTCGAGGAACTGCGTCTCTTCGTCCGGGCCATCCAGGGGCGCGGCACCCCACTGGTGTCCCTTGAGGAGGGCGTGGCGACCCTTCGCGTGGCGCTCGCGGCGCACGCCTCGCTCCGCGTGGGCGAGCCTGTCGGGGTGTGCTGACCATGGCGCGACCAGAAATCCTCGCGCTGATTCCAGCCAGGGGCGGCTCCAAGGGCATCCCGCGCAAGAACCTGCTCCCGGTGGCGGGACGCCCGCTCATCGCCTACCCGATCGCCACAGCCCTGGCATCACGACGCATCACGCGAACGATCGTCTCGACCGATGACGCCGAGATTGCGGAGGCCAGCCGTGCGGCCGGCGCGGAGGTGCCCTTCATCCGCCCCGCGGCCTACGCGCACGACACCGCTACCGACCTCGACGTCTTCCGGCACGCGCTCACCTGGCTGCGCGAGCATGAGGGCTACACCTGCGACCTCGTGGTCCATCTGCGCACCACCGCGCCTGTGCGCCACGCGGCCGTCGTGGACGAGGCCATCACGCGATTGCTGGCGAGACCCGACGCGCACGCCCTGCGTTCAGTGAGCCGGCCGCACCAGAGCCCGTTCAAGATGTGGCGGCCGGCGGGCGACTTCATCGAACCGCTGGTTCCGGTCGCCGGACTGGCCGAAGCGCACAGCCAGCCGCGGCAGGTGCTACCCGAGGTGTTCTGGCAGAGTTCGTATGTGGATATCGTGCGGCCTGAGGTCGTGCTCGACCTGGGCATGATCGCGGGGCATCGGGTGCTGCCATTCCTGATCAACGACCCATCGCCGGACCTGGACGATGTCGAGGATATTCCCGCCCTCGAAGCGGCGCTGAGGGCGATGGCACGCGGTGAGCCGCCAGCTGGCGCCGGGCGTCACAACCGGTACCCCGGGTAGCCATGCCACGCGCCGGCGTACTCATACTGCTGTACCACCGGGTGACGGAGCCGGACGCCGACCCGCAGCGGCTGGCCGTGCGCCCGGCACACTTCGCGGCGCACCTCGAGGCCATCCGCGCCGCCGCGGACGTGCTGAGTCTCGCGGAGCTGGTCACGGCGCTGGACGCGGGTCGGTTGCCCGCACGCGGCATTGTGGTGACCTTCGATGACGGTTACGCCGACAACGCGACGACGGCCGCGCCGCTGCTCACGGCCGCGCACGTGCCCGCCACGTTCTTTCTCACCAGCCGCTACGTCGACGGCACACGGGAGTTCTGGTGGGACGAGCTCGAACAGATACTGCTCGGGCCGGCCGTGCTCCCGCCCGCACTGCGCCTGAGCCTCGACGGTGCGGCGTGGGTGGCGGATCTCGGCACGGCCGCGGCCTGGACGCCTGCCACGGTGGCCGCTCATCGCGGATGGACGGTCGAGGACCGAGACCCGACGCCGCGGCATGTGGCCTACCGGGCACTGTGCACGGCACTGAAGCCGATGACGGGTGCCGCACGCACGCACGTCCTTGACGCGCTCGCCGCCCAGGCACGTCTGACTCCGATGATCAGGCCCACCCATCGGCCGATGCGCGCCAGCGAAGCACTGGCGCTCGCGCGGACGCCGGGTCTCAGCGTCGGGGCGCACAGCGCGAGCCATCCCTCGCTGGCGGCACTGCCCGTGTCCGACCAGCGCGCGGAACTGCTCGAGAGCCGGAATACGCTCACGCACCTGACTCAGGCGCCCATCGCACACATGGCCTACCCGTTCGGCGGGCGCGGAGATCAGTCGTGGCGAACGCGTCGTGCGGCCCGAGCCGCCGGCTACACGGCCGCCTGCGCGAACGAGCCCGGCCTGGTCCGATCCCGGGCGGCGCGCTTCCGCCTCCCGCGCGTGCTGGTGCGTGACTGGGACGCGGCCACCTTCACCGGGCAGTTGGAGCGGTGGTTCGATGCCTGAGCCGCGCACCGTGCGCGCGTGGCTGCGCCGGCTGCGACAGCGCCTCACGCGGACGCGGTTCGACGCCGCGCTGACCGGCCATCCGTGGCGCACACCAAGACCGGTCAGCCGCGTCTTCGGTTTTGATCGCGGGACACCCATCGACCGCGTCTACATCGAACGCTTTCTGGCGGCGCACGCGGCCGACATCACCGGTGCGGTGCTGGAGGTAGGAGACGCCACCTACACGACGCGGTTCGGCCAGGGCGTCACACGGAGCGACGTGCTGCAGCACCGCGAGTACGCGTCCGCGGGTGCGATTGCCGCGGACCTCATGGACGCCCCGGAACTGACCGGACCCTACCAGTGCATCATCGCGACGCAGACGCTGCAGCATCTGCCCGATCCCACCCGCGCGGTCGCGACACTGCACCGCCTGCTCGCGCCCGGCGGCGTGGCGCTGATCACGGTCTCGGGACTCTCCCCCATCAGCCGCTTTGACGCAGACCGGTGGGGTGACTACTGGCGGTTCACCTCGCAGTCGCTCGCGCTCGTGCTGCGCTCGGTCTTTCCCGCGCACCACATCACGATCGCGGCGTGTGGCAGTGCCTGGACGGTGGTGGCCGCGGCGCAGGGGCTGGCCGCGGAAGAACTGCGGCCCGGGGAGATCGACTGGCGGGACCAGGACTTCGAACTGCTCCTCACCGCACGGGTTATGAAGTAATGGCCGCCGCGCGTCCCATGCGCGTGCTGCAGGTCTCGGCGAGTGACGCCGGGGGCGGCGCCAACGCCGTGGCCGCTCGGCTCACGGTCGGGCTGCGGCAGCTCGGGCACGAGTCCTGGCTCGCCGTCGGCCGTCGGACCGGGCAGGAGCCAGGCACACTCGCGATCCCGCACGATGACGGTGCGGTCTGGCGGCACTCCGGCTATAGCGCGGCCTACGAGGGACTCCGGCGGGTCGCGGCGGCCCACCCCGGCTCTGGCGCCGGCCTGGCGTCGAAACTGCTCCGGCGCGCCACGCATCCCGAGGCACGCCACGCCTGGCGGACCGGCCTCGAAGACTTCGACTTCAGCGGCACGGCGCGCCTGCTCTCGCTGCCGCCGTCGCCCCCGGACCTGCTCCACGCCCACAACCTGCACGGGGGGTACT
>CANKJK010000024.1 GCA_947482665.1 Acidobacteriota bacterium | reverse complement strand
TCGCGGGTGCCGTCGGCGTCGAAATCGTTGAAGAAGCCCCGGGCAATCGAACTGCCAGCCGTGCGCAGCTTTGCACCGATCGCCTCGTCGTCACGCACCTGGACGAAGAGAAACTTGGTGTAGGTCAGATTGACCCCGACGTGGTTCTGGCTCGGGGTATAGGTCGCGAGGGTCCCGTTGGGCATGTCCAGCCCTCCTATCGGTCGACGGGTCGCGGAACTTTGCAGCGCTGTGCAGCGAAGGTCAGCCGCGGGGCGATCCAGCGCCCGAATCGGAGAGCACGAAACGCTCAATCGCCTGGCCCACGCCGGCCTCGTCGAGCGACCCGGTCACAGCCCAGGGCCGCCCTCGCAGGGCGGGCACCGCATTGGCCATGAGGACCGGACACCCGGCAACGGCCAGCATTTCCTCGTCGTTCAGGTTGTCCCCGATGGCCATGACCTCCCCCGGCGCGAGCCCCAGCTGGTTCGCCCGCCAGGCCAACGCCTGCCCCTTGCTGGCACCCGGGTGCGTCACATCCAGCAAGGTGAAGTCGCGGTCCTCGTACTCGGTTGTGGCCACGGCAAAGGCGCCAGACAGGCCGGCCAGGTGCGCGGCGAGTACCCGCATGTCTGCCACCGGGCCGTTGAACATCACTTCCACCGGATCCTCAGTCAGCGCGTCCTCGAGCGGTGAAGTCCTGGCGATCAGGTGCCGATTCCGCAACCAATAGGGCTTGCGGTTCGGGACCTCCCAATCCATGGTGTCGGCGACGATCTGACCAGACGCCTCCCGGTCAAAGATCAGGGCGGCACAGTGACGATACGGCACTGTCGCGGTCAGCAGACGTGACGCTTCGGCGGCCGGAAGCAGACGGCTGGCCAAAGTTTTTCCGTCCTGGGAGCGTTCCACAGCCCCGTTGCTGACGATAAGAGAGACAGCGGCAGGCAACTGCCGGGCGACCGGCACGGCAAACGGGAAGCTGCGGCCGGTCACGAGGAGGACGTGGACGCCGCGCGCCACGGCCTGCTCGATCGCCACACGGTTGCGATCAGGAAGCTGGCCGGCACTGTCGAGCAACGTGCCATCGATGTCGATTGCTATAAGACGGATCATCCCGTGGGGTACCATTATCAAGCTATGGGCGCTGAGCAATTTCAGGGTGTAAACGCCGGTTACGCGCAGGAGCTGTACGAACGTTACCTGACCGACCCGGACTCAGTCGACGCCGAGACCCGGCGCATCTTTGCGACGTGGACGCCTGACACCGCGGCCGCCGAGCCCGCCGCCGCACAGTCACCGGCGCAACTGCGGGTCGCTGTCGGTGCGGCCAATCTGGCGGAATCGATCCGCCGGTACGGGCACCTGGCCGCGCATCTGGACCCGCTGGGCAACGAGCCTCCGGGCGACCCGTCTCTGTCGCCCGCCGCGCACGGCATCTCCGAGGCGGAGCTCCGGCAGCTGCCCGCGAGCCTGATTGGCGGTGCCGTGTCGAACGGTGCGTCGACGGCCGCCGAAGCGATCGAGCGGCTCCGGGGCATCTACTGTTCGACGACTGGGTACGACTACGCCCAGATGTTTGTGCCTGAAGAGCGCGAGTGGCTCCGGAACGCCGCCGAATCGGGTGCGTTCCGACCACCGGTCAGCGCCCTCGATGCCGACGCCCTGCTCGACCGGTTGACGCAGGTCGAAGTCTTCGAGCGTTTCCTGCACCGCACCTTCCCGGGCAAGACACGCTTCTCGGTGGAAGGCCTCGACATGCTGGTGCCGATGCTGGACGAGGTCGTCTCCGGCGCGGCCGACCACGGCATCCACCACATGCTCGTCGGGATGGCGCACCGCGGGCGCCTCAACGTGCTCGCGCACATCCTGCAGAAGCCGTATACCCAGATTCTCGCGGAGTTCAAGGACCCGGTGGACTCGCGCACCTGGCGGATCGACCTCGGCTGGACCGGGGACGTGAAGTACCACGCGGGCGCCACCATCGAAGTGCAAGGCCGGTCCAAGGGACAGATCGCCGTGTCGATGGTCCCCAACCCGAGCCACCTCGAAATGGTCAACCCGGTCGTCGTCGGCATGGCGCGCGCCGCCGGCACGACGACCGACAGGCCCGGCCCTCCCAGCTTCGACGGCAGCGTCACACTGCCCGTGCTGATCCACGGCGACGCGGCGTTTCCCGGGCAGGGCATCGTCGCGGAAACGCTGAACCTCTCGCGGCTGGCGGGGTACGACACCGGCGGCACCATCCACATCATCTCGAACAACCAGATCGGCTTCACCGCAACATCCGCGGAGTCTTACAGCACGAGCTACGCGAGCGGGCTCGCGCGGGGGTTCAAGATTCCGATCGTGCACGTCAACGCGGACGACCCGGTGGCCTGTATCGAAGTCGCACGGCTGGCCTGGGCGTATCGCGAAAGGTTTGGACGCGATTTCCTGATCGACCTGGTCGGCTATCGCCGCTATGGGCACAACGAAGGTGACGAACCGGCCTTCACGCAGCCGTTGCTCTATCAGCGCGTGGCCGCCCACGCGACTGTGCGCGACCTGTGGGCCCGGACACTGAAAGCCCAGGGACACACCTTCGCGGCCGACCCAGACACCCTGGTCAAGAGGCACTACGCCGCGCTGGAACAGGCGCTGAGCGCGCTCAAACCCGAAGTGGACTTCGTCGCGCCGGTCGCGCCGGCGCCACCCGCCGGCGCCGCCGGTCGCACCGAGACCGGTGTCGCGCTGAAAACGCTGCGCGAGATCAACGAAGGCCTGATGACCCGGCCACGCGGCTTCACGATTCACAAGAAGCTGGAACGCACGCGCGAGAAGCGCTGGCATGCGCTGGATGCCGCCGATGAGAAGTCCATCGACTGGGGCACGGCCGAAGAGCTGGCCCTGGCCTCGATCCTGGCGGACGGCACGCCCATCCGGCTCACCGGCGAGGATGTCGGTCGTGGCACGTTCAGCCACCGGCACGCGGTGCTGAAGGATGCCGTCTCGGGCGACGCGTTCGTACCCCTGCACAGCTTCCCCCAGGCGCGGGCCTCCTTCGAGATCCACAACAGCCCGCTCTCGGAGTTGGCCGCGATCGGCTTTGAATTCGGCTGCAACATCCAGACACAGAACCGGCTGGTGATCTGGGAAGCACAGTACGGCGACTTCATCAACGGCGCGCAGGGCGTGCTGGATGAATTCGTCACCTCGGGCCGCGCGAAGTGGGGGCTCACGCCGTCACTCGTGCTGCTCCTTCCTCACGGGTATGAGGGTCAGGGGCCGGACCACTCGTCCGCCAGGCCCGAACGGTTCCTGCAGGCGGCCGCCGACACGAATATGCGCGTGGCGAACTGCACGACCGCCGCGCAGTACTTCCACCTGCTGCGCCGCCAGGCGGCTCTCCTCACCATCGACCCGCTGCCGCTCGTCGTGCTGACGCCGAAGAGCCTCCTGCGTCATCCATTCGTGGCCTCCACGCCGTCAGAGCTGGCCGAGGGCCGGTTCCGCCCGGTGCTCGACGACGACATCACGGGTGCGGCCATCTCGAAGGTCACGCGCGTCGTGCTCTGCAGCGGCAAGGTCGCGGTCGATGTCATGACGAGCGAGGCCCGCGCCGCGGCGAAGCATGTCGCGGTGGTCCGCGTCGAGCAGCTCTACCCGTTCCCATCGGCGCCGATCCGCGAAGCCCTCGGGCGTTATCCGAAGCTCAAGGAGGTGGTGTGGCTCCAGGAGGAACCCGAGAACATGGGCGCCTGGGAGTTCGCACGGCCGCTCCTTGAGGAGATCGTGGCGGGCCGCCGCATGGCGCTCCGCTACGTCGGGCGCACGCGCAGTTCCAGCACGTCGGAAGGTTCCACCGCCTGGCATCAGCTCACGCAGAAAGCGCTCATCGAGCAGGTGCTTGATACCGCCGACGAACCCGTCGGCGACCCACTCGTCTTGTCGAAGCGAATCTAGGTCACGCGATGTCCAACGTTGTCGTTCCGCAGCTTGGTGAGTCCGTCGTTGAAGCCCGCATCGCCCGCTGGCTGAAGCAGCCCGGGGATCGGGTAAACACGGGCGATGCCCTGGTCTCGCTCGAGACCGACAAGGTCGACATTGAAGTGCCCGCCGATCATCCGGGCACGTTGGTGAGCATCGCGCACCAGGATGGCGAAGACGTCAAAGTGGGCGACGTCATCGGCGTGCTGGAACCCGGCGAGGGCGTCGCCGTTCCTGCCACCACGGCCGCAGCCCAGCCCGCCACCGCTTCGGAGGCGACCAAGGCCCCTGACACGAAGGCCACGCCCACGGCAAAGCGCATGGCGGAAACGCACCAGGTGAACCTGGACACCGTGTCTGGCACCGGCTCAAGCGGCCGCGTCACCAAGGCCGACGTCACGCAGGCGATCACCCCTGCGGCCAAGCCAGCCCAGGCCGCCGCACCCGCTCCGAAGCCGGCCGCACCGGTGGCTCCGCGGCCCGCGGTCGTTCCCGGCAGCCGCACGGAAGAGCGCGTGCGCATGACCAAGCGGCGCGCCACGATCGCCAAGCGCCTGGTCGAGGCGCAGCACACGGCCGCGATGCTCACCACCTTCAACGAGGTGGACATGACGGCCGTCATGGCGCTGCGCGAGCGCCACAAGAAGTCGTTCCAGGAGCGCCACGGCGTCGGCCTCGGCCTTACGTCCTTCTTCGTCAAGGCGACGATTGCCGCGCTCAAGGCCTTCCCGCCCCTCAACGCGGAGATCCAGGGCGAGGAGATCCTCTACAAGCACTTCTACGACATCGGCATCGCCGTCGGCGCCGCCGGCGGACTGGTGGTGCCCGTGCTGCGTGACGCGGACCGCATGAGTTTCGGCGGCATCGAGATCGCGACCCGCGACTTCGCCACGCGCGCGAAGGAGGGGACGATTTCCCTCGCGGACCTCGCGGGCGGCACCTTCACCATCACGAACGGCGGCGTGTTCGGCTCGCTGATGAGCACGCCCATCCTGAATCCACCGCAGGTCGGCATCCTCGGGCTGCACAAGATCGCGGATCGCCCGGTGGCGGTCAACGGCCAGGTGGTCATCCGTCCGATGATGTATCTCGCGCTCAGCTACGACCACCGGATCGTCGACGGCCGCGAAGCGGTGCAGTTCCTGGTGCGGCTCAAGGCCTGCATCGAGGACCCCGGTCAACTCCTGCTCGAAGACTAGGCCTTTTACCCATGTCACGACCCTCTCTCTCGGCTCTTGCCTTCCTCGTCACCCTGAGTGGCGCCGCGTTCGCGCAGGCGCCGGCCACGCCGCCGGATGTCGCGGCCGTGCCACCGACTGCCACGAAGACGGCATCCGGGCTGGCCAGTCGCGTGCTCGAACCCGGCAAGGAAGACCGGAAGGCCTCGGCCGACGACGTCGTCAGCGTGCACTACTCGGTGTGGACGAGCGACGGGAAACTCCAGGACAGCACACGCACCAAGGGCAAACCCGCGCGGTTCCCGCTGACCAACGTCATTCCCGGATGGCGCGAGTGCGTCACGCTGATGGCGGTCGGTGAGCAGCGCCGCTGCTGGATTCCGCAGGATCTCGCCTACAAGGGCGCGAAGGGCCGCCCTGCCGGCACGCTCGTGTTCGACATCGAGCTCGTCAGCGCCGAGCCCTCACCCGCAACGCCACCACCGGATGTCGCCAAGGTGCCGTCGGACGCAAGCCGCCTTCCCTCCGGGCTCGCCTATCGAGTGCTGCAGGCGGGCATCGGCGCACGGAAGCCCTATCAGAGCAGCGAGGTCACGGTTCATTACACGGGCTGGACGACGGACGGCCGGATGTTCGACAGCTCGGTGATGCGCGGCGCGCCCACGACGTTCCGGCTGGATGAAGTGATCAAGGGCTGGACCGAGGGTGTGCAGTTGATGGTCGAAGGCGAGAAGACGCGCTTCTGGATCCCGCAGGCGCTCGCCTACGAGCAGGGCGGCGGCCCGAAGGGCATGCTCGTGTTCGACATCGAGCTCATCAAGATCGGCCGCTGAGCGAGGAGAGTCGGCCAGGCAGCGGGGTGGAGTGCTTCATGCGCTCCTCGGGCGCCTGTGAACCACACCCGGCTCGTTCACTTCAGTCGCGCTCGAAGCACCCCACCCCACTGCCCGGCCTCCCACACGCCGACGGCCGATGGGCTCGCGCACTCCTCGGGCGCCTCTGACCCACACCCGGCTCATTCACTTCAGTCGCGCTTGAAGCACGCCGCCCCGCTGCCCGGCATCCCACACGCCGACGCCGATAGTCTTGTGCGTTCCGTAGGTGCCAGACGCAGTCACCTGGGCTGACTCACCGCAGCCCGGCTCGGAAGACGCTCGCTCGTAATCCATGCGCTCCCCGCACTGTGCGCCCTCAGCGCGGGGCCGGGCTGCCCGGACACGCTTCCAGCGCGACTGAAGTGAACAAGCCGAGCGCACTTGACTGGCGCCCGAGGAGCGCAGGAAGCGTGCCCGGATAGCCCGGTGCCGCTCCTTCCTATTGCTCGCTCATGTAGGGATACCGCCAGTCCGTCGGCGGCTGGTGCGTGGTCTTGATGGTGCGCGGACTCACCCAGCGGATCAGGTTCAGCTTCGACCCGGCCTTGTCATTGGTGCCTGAGCGGCGCGCACCGCCGAACGGCTGCTGCCCCACGACCGCGCCGGTCGGCTTGTCGTTCACGTAGAAGTTGCCGGCCGCATCACGCAGTGCATGCTTGGCTTCTTGCACGGCCGCCTCGTCCTGCGCGAAGACCGCGCCGGTGAGCGCGTAGGGTGAAGTGCCATCAACCAGCGCCAGCGTGCCGGCCCAGTCGTCATCCGCGTAGGGATGCACCGTCAGCACGGGTCCGAAGATCTCTTCCTGCAGCAGCCGATAGGATGGGTCGTCCGTCTCCACCAGCGTGGCGTCGACGAAGTGCCCCTCCTCCCCGTGTACCGACCCACCATGGAGCACTCGCGCATGCGCACGGGCGTCAGCGAGGTAACCGGATATCCGGTCGAGGGCACGCCGGTCGATCACCGCACCCATGAACGTCCGGAAGTCGGCCGGATCTCCCATCGGGAGTTCGCGCATCATGGCGACCACGCGGTCGCGCACGCTCGGCCAGAGTGAGCGCGGGACGTACGCGCGGCTCGCGGCCGAGCACTTCTGCCCCTGATATTCGAAGGCGCCGCGCACCAGCGCCACCGCGAGGGCCTGCGGGTCGGCGCTGGCATGCGCGACGACGAAGTCCTTGCCGCCCGTCTCTCCCACGACGCGGGGATAGCTCCGGTACCGAGGAAGATCCGTCGCGATCCTGGATTGAATCGCGTCAAAGACCGCCGTGCTGCCGGTAAAGTGCACGCCCGCCAGGTGCGGTGACGCCAGCACGACATCGCTCACCTCACCCGCGTCGCCGGCCACCATGTTGATGACGCCAGGCGGCAGGCCGGCCTCGATGAGCAGCCGCATCAGATAGTGTGCGGACAGCATGGCCGATGAGGCCGGCTTCCATACGACCGCGTTGCCCATCAGGGCTGGCGCGGTCGGCAGATTCCCGGCGATCGATGCGAAGTTGAACGGGGTGACGGCATAGACCACGCCCTCGAGGGGCCGGTAGTCGAGTTCGTTTCTCGCCGCACTCGTACTGATCGGCTGCTCGGCGGCCAGTTCCCGGGCGAAGTGCACGTTGAATCGCCAGAAGTCGACCATCTCCGCCGCGGCATCGATCTCTGCCTGGATGGCCGTCTTCGACTGGCCAAGCATCGTGGCCGCGTTGACTACGGCCCGCCAGGGCCCGGCCAGGAGGTCCGCAGCCTTGAGGAACACCGCGGCCCGTTCCTCCAACGAACGCGCGGACCACTCGCGGCGAGCAGCCAGCGCGGCGTCAATCGCACGCTGGACGTCAGCCCTGCCGGCCAGCGCCACGTCCCCGAGCACATGCCGATGCGCGTGCGGCATCACGGCCGTCGCTCGGTGTGCCGTCATCACGCTCCGGCCAGCGATCTCGAGCGGGATCTCGATCCGCTCGCCCGCGATGCGCTGCAGCGCCCCCTTGAGCGCGGCGCGCTCCGGGGAACCTGGCAGATACGCGAGATTCGGTTCGTTAAGCGGGGAGGACTGGTCAGCCTGAGGCATGCCCGATTCTACGGCTGACTGAAGCAGGCGGAGTCCGCGAATACACCATGCGGGTAGATAATATGTGTATGCGGACAAACATCGACCTCGACGACACGTTGATTGAGGAGGCCATGCGCGCGACCGGAGAGACGACCAAAACCGGCGTGGTGCATCGTGCCCTGCGCGAGCTGCTCCGCGTCGAAGCGCTCCGAAGCGTGCGGAGCACGCGAGACCTGAAGAGCTGGACTGGCAGCCTGGACCAGATGCGTGAGCGCCAACCCACTGTTGTGCGCGAAGCGAAAGCCACCTATGGCACCACTCGTCGACACAAGCGTGCTCGTTGATTACTTCCGGGGCTCGGTGAACGCAGAAACGGAAGCGCTGGACTGGTTGCTCAGTCAGGGCACGGCACCGGCCATCTCACCCGTCATCGTGCAGGAGGTCCTGCAGGGCTACCAGACCGAGCGCGATGCGGACGTGGCCCGCAAGAGCCTCTCCGCATTCCACGAGCTGCCGGCCGCCGGCTACGACGTGCATCGCCGGGCCGCGAGGCTCTTTCGTGAAGGGCGACGCGCCGGGCTGACCTCCTCAACCGTCGATGCCCTGATCGTCGCAATGGCCATGGACCACGGCCTGCCACTCCTGACCCGGGATCTCGTCCAGCGGCAATTGGCCATCTTTGCGGGTGTTCCCATCATGGAGGCTCCGTGATCGATCTGCGTTCCGATACCGTGACCCGCCCGACGCCTGCCATGCGTGAGGCCATGGCCCAGGCCGAGGTCGGCGACGACCAGTTCGGCGAAGACCCGACCATCAACGCGCTGCAAGCGCGCATGGCGGCCCTGCTCGGCAAGGAGACGGCCCTGTGGGTGCCCACCGGCACGATGGCCAATCAGGTGGCGCTGCGGGCGCTCACGCGGCCTGGCGACGAAGTCATCGTGAGCCGCGAAAGCCACGCCGTCTGGCACGAGGCCGGTGCATCAGCCGCCAATGCCGGTGTGCAGTTCCGCGAGGTCGGGGCTGACGGGCGCTTCACGCTGGCTGAGTTCGAGGGCGCCATCAAGCCGGGCGGGCTCGTTCCCTATCCTCCGACAACGCTGGTCGAGGTCGAGAACACGCACAACCGCAGCGGCGGTCGCGTGTTTCCGCAGGACGACGCGGTGCGCATCTGCGCCTCAGCGCGTGAGCGCGGCATCGCGAGCTACCTCGATGGCGCCCGGTTGTGGAATGCCGCCGTCGCCACGGGCCTCTCGCCGGCCGAGCTGGCGGCGCCTTTCGATCTCGTGGGCGTGTGCCTCTCGAAGGGCCTGGGCGCCCCGGGCGGGTCGCTCCTCGCCGGCTCGGCGGCTCTCATCACACGCTGTCACCGGTATCGCCGGATGGCGGGCGGTGCCATGCGCCAGGCGGGCATCCTGGCGGCAGCGGGCGTCTACGCCCTCGACCATCACCTGGAGCACCTCCACGAGGACCACACCAAGGCGCAGGTCTTCGCGGCCCCGCTCATCGCGCATCCGCTCGTCGAGCTGGATCCCGAGTCCGTGCAGACGAACATCGTCATCTTCCATCTCCGCGCTGATGCCCCAGACGCCGCCACGGTCGTGACCCGCGCACGGGAAGCCGGCGTCCTGCTGGCCGCCTTCGGCCAGAGAACCGTCAGAGCGGTCGCACACCGGGACGTCACCCTGGCGGAATCCGAAGAGGCTGGCCGGCGCGTCGCGGCGACGATCCGCTAGGCGCGTGCGTTTACGGGGCCCTGTGGGCCGATCTGCTTCTGGAAGAGGAGTGGAGCGATCAGCCCCTGGCGGGCTCGACGTCGATGGCGATATTGCGCCAGGCGCCCTGCCGGAAGCGCACCATGCTCAGCACGCCGCGGGCCACATGCCCGAGCACGATCGCGAGCCAGATGTCGCTGGACTCCAGCGGCCGCATGGTCTGAATCACCGAACACATCCCGATCGGCAGCAGGAACTGCGAGACCAGCGAGATGTAGAGCGGGCTCTTGGTGTCCCCGGTGCCCTGCAACCCTCCCGTGTAGCTGAGCGCGAGGGTCACGAAAAACCCGGACACTGCGAGGTAGCGCAGCAACTGCTGGCCGATGGAGGCGGCAAACGGATCCTTCATCGCGAAGATGCCGAGCAGCAGGCCCGGCACGAACACGAAGAGCGCGCCCACCACCGCCGCGGCCACCAGGCCAATGCGCGCGGCCATCCAGACGCCAGCTTCCGCCCGGTCGGGCTTGCCCGCGCCGAGGTTCTGGCCGGCAATCGTGGACGACGCGGCCATCAGGCCCTGCGCGGTCCAGGTGATGAGCGAGAAGAGTTCCGTGTAGCCGACGGCATAGGCGGCCTGCGCCGCGGCGCTGTGCTCGAGCGATCCCATGAAGCGAAGCATCAGCACGCCGCCCACATTCATGGCGATGCCCTGCACGCCGGCCGGCAGCCCAAAGCGGAACAACGACCGGATGATCGTGAAGTCCGGCCGCAGGCTGACGCCGCGCTCGAGATGAATGACGGAGCCAGGCTGAAAGAGCTTCCAGACACCGTAGAGCCCGACGGTCAGGTTGCTCGCCACCGTGCCGTACGCCGCGCCGACGGTGCCGAAGATCGGAATGAGCGTGACGTTGAAGGCCACGGTCAGCACGGTCAGCCCGATACCCAGCTTGAGCGGGGTGCGGGAGTCGCCCGCGGCGCGGAAGGCGCCGCCGAGCATGAAGAACATCATCAGCCCGATGCCGCCCATGAACATGACGCGCATGAAGGGCAGCGCCTCGTGCTGCACCTCCGGCGCGGCGTGCACGAGCCGCAGGAGCGCTGGCGAGGCGATGTAGCCGACGACGGCCATCACCACAGCGAGGCCGGCCGCGGTCAGGAATGCCTGGTACACGACGCGGTTCACCTTCTCGGGCTCATTGGCCCCGGCGAAGCGCGCGACGAGCACCGCCATGCCGGTGAAGAGGGAGCTGATGAAGACGATCACCACCAGCATCACCTGCCAGCTCACGCCGATGGCGGCATTGCCGGCAAAGCCGACCATGTGGCCGACCATCGTGTGGTCGATGATGCCCTGAAGACCCGCCACCACGTTCTGCAGCATCGTCGGCCAGGCGAGACGCCACACGGCCGGCCCGAGGGGGCCTTCCACGAGGGAACGATCAAATGTGCGACGGGCAGCCGGAGCAGCGGACATGCGTACAGAGTGAGATACGACGGACGAGTCTCGGAAGTGTACTGCAGGGAGGAAATGAGGCGGGCACCAGGGCGGGGCCGAGCGAGGCAGGAAGGGGCCGGAGGCCGCCCGCAGGCGACCTCCGGCTGAAGTGAGGCCTAGTTGAACGTGTAGCGCACGCTCAGCATCATCTGGTAGACATCCGACGTCGTGGCCGAAGTCTGGAAGGACTTCGTGATCAGCTGGTTGTTGATCGTCGCCAGCCTGTACGTCGCCCGGCCCTGCGAATCCGCCGCTGGATTCGTCAGGATCTGCAGCTGGTTGTTGGCATTGAGCGCCGCCACCGGCCGCTGGGCCACGCCCCAGTTGTGGTTCAGCAGGTTCCCGACGTTCAGAATGTCGAGCCTCAGCTGGAAGCCATTCTTCTGGCCAGCGATGTTGTGGAAGAGATCCTGCGTAATCGACAGGTCTGCGCTCTTGAACATGGGGAACACCAGGCCGTTGCGCTCCGCGTAATGACCGCGGTGCTTGCTCAGATACGGATCCTGCTTGATATAGGCGTCAAACGCCGCCGCCTGCTCATCAGCCGTAAAGGTCCGCCCGCCGGCCGTGAACGCCGAGAAATTCATCTCCGAGGTGTCCTTCGGGATGTAGATCAGATCGTTCGCTGACACGCTGTCGCCGTTCATGTCGCCGGCAAAGACATAGCTGGCGCGGTTGGAGGAAATCGACGGCAGGCTGTGGCGGGCTTCCCAGAACATGGAGAACGAGGTCGTCCCGAAGTTCTTGTACTGCTTCGCGTAGTTCACCAGGGCAAACACGCGATGGCCCGGCGCCCACAACGACGTACTGCCACCCGGGTTGTTCGGGTCCGCAAACTGGGCATTACGCGCGAAGCTCGTCGCTGCCGTCGACTCAGGATCCGACACCGACTTCGAGATGCCGTAGCTATAAGCGCCCTTCACGGTCAGGCCGATCTTGGTCTGCTTCGACAGGGTCTGCGCGAAGTTCCACGACGTGCCCGTGTTGCCGTTCTGGAGCACGTAGTTGCCCGTCACCTGGTTGCCCGTGTCGTTGTTGATGCGGGTGACACAGCCACCGGCCTGACCAGCCGCGGCGCACGCCGCACCCACCCAGCGCGGGCGTGCGTCGATGCCCGTGAACGCACTCTGGGCCGCCGGGAGGTTGGCGTTGATGTAGTAGATGCCGTTGACGTCCTTCGCGTAGAGGAGCTCGGTTGTGCTCGTAATCCCCCACGGGAGACGGCGGTCAATCGCGCCGTTGGTGCGCCATGTCTGCGGGAACTTGAATTTCGGGTCCGTGACGTTGAGCGCGTAGCTGGTCGCGCCAGCGCCGGTGACCGTCGCAGGCTTGTACTTGTCCGCGTTGGTCGTGAACGGGAAGGCGTTGCCCGGGTTCAGGACGATGGATTCGCCGATGAGCACGCCCGTGTTGCCGAGTTGGTTGGAGATCCACACATACGCCGGGCGGCCCGTGAAGAGGCCTGTGCCGCCGCGCACCTGCGTGGACTGATTGCCGAACACGTCCCAGTTGATGCCGACGCGAGGCGACCAGAGGATCTTCGTGTCGGGCATCGCGCCGGTGTCGTAGTGCACCGAGGCGCCGCTGGCATCTCGGAAGCTGAGCGCGTCGGCCTTGGTGTTGCGGAACGCCGTGTTCTTGAAGCTGGTGACGTCCGCGCGGACGCCAGCCGTCACCGTCATGTTGCTGCGCGGCTTCCACTCGTCCTGCGCGTAGGCCGCCGTGTACCAGACGTCCAGCGGCTGCACCGGCTTGGTCTGCGTCGGAATGTTGCTCCAGCGAACCTGAAAGGCATTGGCCGTCACGGGCGAGGTCGTGCGGTTCGGATTGGCCAGCCCGTCCAGGGCGTCTGTGAAGAAGTCCTGCAGCGAGTTGTAGGCCCAGGCTCCCTGCGGGCAGCAGCCGAAGAACGAGTTGTCGGAGTGGTACTTCTCGGCGTAGGTGCCAAAGGTCCACGTGTGGCGGACGCCGTACTTGCTGAAGTTGTCCTGGAACTGCAGCGTCTTGTAGCTCAGCTCATTGTTCACCGTGAACGGTTCGAAGCCGAACGACGTGTAGTTCGTCCCGCCTTCGAAGATATCGACAAACGGGAACATTGTGCTCTTGTAGCCGCGGCCCTCATCCTGGAAGGAGTAGCCCACCTGCACGCTGTTGGAGATCGACGAGCCGATGACCGAGTTCCACTCGCCAATGCCGGAGCGGATGTTCTCCTTGATCTTGTAGTTGGAGTTCTCGAAGGAGAGGTAGTTCGAGCTGTTGGGCGACCGGCCACGCAGTGCCGAGGTGGAGCCCGAGATGGCGACGTCGGTGAACGAGTCGAGGTAGTTGTAGCGAACGCTCAGCTTGTTCGAGTTATTGATGTTGTAGTCGCCTCGGATGAGGAAGCGCTTGCTTGGGGTGGTCTTCGGAATGTTATTGAAGCTCCCGGTGTCGTACTTGTAGTTCGAACTGAGGAAGCTGCTCAGCGCCGTCAGGTCGGACGCGAGCACGCGCGTGACTTGCCCGGCCACGGCCTCGCCGCCCTGGTTCGCGCGGAAGTTGATGAGCGGCCGCTCCTCGCGCTGGTTTTCGTAGTTACCGAAGGCAAACAGCTTGTTCTTGATGATCGGACCACCCGCCCAACCGCCCGTGTTGCGCATGGTGAAGGTGCCAGGGTTGACCGTCTGGTCCTTGGCCTTAGTTCCGACCATGCTGTCGTTGCGGAGACGGTTGTAGAAGGAACCCACCAGCTTGTTGGTGCCGCTGCGGGTGATGGTGTTGATGCCGGCGCCGATGAACGCGCCCTGGCGGACGTCGTAGGGCGCCACGTTGACCTGGACGGCCTCGATCGCCTCAAGAGAGATCGGCGCGACACCGGTGCGGTCACCCGGCTGCCCGCCGAGACCGAAAGAGTTGTTGAAGGACGAGCCGTCCACCGTGATGTTGTTCATCCGGTTGTCGGCGCCCCCGATGTTGCCACCGTTGGCCTGGGGCGTCAGGCGGGTGATGTCATTGATGCGGCCGGTGAGCGTGGGCAGTAGCGCAATCTCCTGGCGCGCCACAGCCGTCCCGGCACCCGTCCGGCTCGAGCTGAAGACAGCATCCGGAGCGTTGGCCGTCACGGTCACCGTCTCCTGGAGGTTCACCGTCTTGACCTGCACCGGCACGTCGGTCGCCGTGCCGAGGTTCACGGTCAGATCCGTGATGGTGCGCGGCTCGAAGGCCGTCCCACCCGTTCCGACAAAATTCACGGTGACGCTGTAGGGACCGCCCACGCGCATGCCGGGGATCGAGAAGTGGCCGTCCGAACGGCTCGTCGTCTCATAGACCGTGCCGGAGGGCTCGTGGATGGCGATAACGCTGGCACCAGGGACAGCCTGTCCCTGCACATTGGTAACCGCGCCGCTCATGACGCCCGTGGTCACACCCTGGGCGCCAGCGGAGGCCGGGAGGAACAGAGCACAGAGGGCGAGAAGCGGGACGATGACAGTCAGCCTCTTCGCGATGTCGTACAGGCGCTTCATTGATGCACTCCAAGAAAAAACTGCGGAACGAATAGACGGCCAGTGGTGCGCACGGACGGGGTGACGACCGAGACTACCAATCCCGGGTAACGGCCGGATGACCGGACCCGGAGGCCAGTCAATTCTATCGAAACGACAGGACAGAGACACCCTGTAACAGACCGGGCCGACGGCGTAGGATGGGTGGGTATGCGCTGGAGCGCCGCATTCGCCCTGGCCCTGGCCGTGACCGTCGGGGTCCAGACCCAGACCCCCCTGCCCAAGCCGAAGGCCATCGAGGCCGGCCGGCGGGGCTGGGCCGCCATCCGGGACGGCCAGAATGAGGAGGCGGCCAAGGCCTTTGCCGACGCGCTGTTCCATGACGCCCGGGATCCCCAGCTCCACCTGGGCGCCGGTCTGGCCGCCTATCTGCTGGGCAATGCCAGCAACGCCCAGGAACATCTTGAGGCGGCCCTGACCCTCGACCCTGCCCTGACCCAGGCGTCGTTGCTCCTGGGCACCATCCTCTACCGCAACAGCGACTTTGCCGGGGCCCTGCGAGTGTACGAAGCCGCGCTGGCCTCCGCCCCGAAGGACGCCACCCTGGCCGAACGCGTCCGGCAACTGCGGGCCGAGGCCGACGTCCAGCGCGACTTCTACCAGGCGCAAGGGGGGCACTTTACGGTGCTGTTCGAGGGACCGGCCGACGACGCGCTGTCCCAGCGCGCCCTGGATGTCCTCGAGGACGCCTACGTCCGCGTGGGCACGGCGCTCAATCGCTTCCCGGACGGGCCCGTCACGGTCGTCCTCTATACCGAGCAGCAGTTCTCGGACATCACGCGGTCGCCCTCGTGGGCCGCGGCGCAGTACAACGGCCGGATCCGGATTCCCGTGCGCGGCGCGCTGCGCAAGCCCGAGGAGCTCGAGCGGGTGCTCTTCCATGAGTTCACGCACGTGCTCGTCTCTTCCATCGCCCCCCGCGGGGTGCCGACGTGGCTCAATGAAGGGCTCGCCGTGGTCTTTGAACCCAAGGGCCGCGCCTGGAGCCGCCAGGCCTTGGACGCGAAGGCAGCTCGCATTCCTCTGAGCAAGTTGTCGGACGGCTTCAAGGGACTCTCCGACGACGACGCCGGCACGGCCTACGCGGAAAGCGCGGACGCGGTGGCGCAGATGATCGACCTGGCCGGGGAATGGGCGGTCGTGGCGCTGCTGCAGGACGTCGCCCGCGGTCGGCCGTTTGCCGAGGCCTTTGGCGACCGGATGCTTGTGCCCTGGGACGAATTCTCAGGCGCCGCCAAGCGCTGACCCCACGTCGGCCGCGAGCCTACAATGGCCGCCATGCCGACTTTCAGAGCGCTGGCCTTCCTTCTGGCGGGCACAGCGGCCGTCATCTCCGCGCAGGCACCTTCGAGCGACGTCGTGGTCGTGCAACGCGACTACGACCTGGCGGCGCTGACCGCCGCAGCCCCCCTCGACGAAGCCGCGCAGCGCGGGCGGGCCACCTGGCTCCAGCGGTGCGCCTTCTGCCACGACGGCCTCGGCACGCCGACCTATCAGACGATGGGCCCGTGGATGGACCGCGACACGGTGACACGGCTCGGTGACGCGCGGGTGCGCGACAAGGTCGCTGCGGGCTCGGCTCGCATGCCCGGCTTCCGTCTCACCCTCACCGATGTGCAGGTCACCGAGATCCTCGCCTTTCTTCGCACCGTCTCTCCCGATGGCGCACCGACCGCGGACCAGCGCAACCGCGTCGCTGCTCGTGTGCTGCCGTCAGCCCAGGCCTCGCATCCGGTGCCGGCACCCTCGCCAGCCAACGCGACACTGACCGGTTCGGTCGTCACCGCCGCCGGCAAGCCGCTCGACGGCGTCGCCGTCTCGGCGAAGGCGCCGGGCTCGACCATCACGACCTCCGTCTACACAGACGCACGCGGCCGCTTCGTGCTGCCGCCGCTGGCTGCCGGCCGCTACGACGTGTGGGCGCAGGCGGTCGGGTTTGGCACTGCTAAGTCGACCGTGAATCTCGCAGCCTCCCAGCGCACCACCGCTGCGCTGTCGCTCTCGCCCATCACAGACTTCAGCGCACAGCTCACAGGCGACCAGTGGCTCGACGCGCTTCCCTCGGACACGCGCGAGCACCGGCGCATGAAGCAGGTGCTCTTCGTCAGCTGCGCCGACTGTCACAGCCTGGCGGTCGTTCTGCAGAACCGATTCGACGAGACCGGGTGGCGCGCCATCGTGCAGGCGATGGAGGAGGCCGCCCACACCGGGTGGGCCGGCCGGCTCGATCCCAAAAACGATCAGCTCGGGTTTCTGGGCGCCATCATCCGGCACCATCGCGAGGACCTCACCCGGTATCTGACGGAGATGCGCGGCCCGGGGCCCTCGCCCATGAAGATCGCCATCCCGGCTCGGCCCCGCGGTGACGCCGCGCGCGTGATCATCACGGAGTACGACATCCCGATTGGCGAGCGGCAGAACGAACTGGCCGGCCACAGTGGAGCGGACTGGTCGCTCGGGCCATCAGTCGGCATGCATGGCATCGTCGGCGTCCACGACGTCGCCACGGCGAGGGACGGCACGGCGTGGCTGCTCGAGAATCGCACGTCGTTCGAGACGAACCGCACGCTCGTCCGCCTTGACCCTGCGACGGGACACATGCGGGCCATCGCGCTCACGGATGCCGAAGGACACGTGTTCATCACCGAGCAGATGGCACAGGATCAGTCCGGGCGCTTCTGGTTCCACTTCGGAGGCCGCCTCGCCCGCCTGGATCCGGCAACGGTCGGCCTCGACACGTTCACCCCGCCCCGCGGCATGGGGCCCTTCATGAACTCGAACGACATCGACAGCAAGGGCCGCGTGTGGACCAACGGCCTCTATGGCTCGTTCCGCCTCGACCCGGCCACGCGCACGTTCCGATTCTTCCAGCAGGCCACACCGGCCGATGGTACGACCTACGGCGTGGGCGCCGATGCCAAGGACAACGGCTGGTGGAGCGGCTTCCTCTCGGACATCGTGACGAAGGTGGACGCGAAGACCGGCGTCGCCTGGAACATCCCGATGCGCGACCCGCTCTGGTCCACCAGGCGCGCGCTGATGACCAAGGAGGACCTGGAGTTCTACGACTCCATCGGCTCGCAGAGCTGGGGGAGTTATCCGGCGGGCCCGGTGCCGTTTGCCTCCGCGCCGCGGCGGCTCGCGGCCGACAAGGCCGGATCGACGGTGTGGGTGCCCAACTGGGGCAGCGGCGTGCTTGCCGGCATCGACATCCACTCGCGCGTGCCGACCTACTATCCGCTTCCGGTCAGCGGCCATGCCTACTCCTCGCAGGTGGACAGCCGGCACAACGTCTACACGGACGTGCCCAATGCCGACGCCATCGTGAAGCTCAACCCGATGACGAAGCAGTGGACGGTCTACCGGATGCCGAGCCACGGCTGTGGCTCACGGCACATGTGGTGGGATGAGGCGCGGGGGGAAGCCTGGCTGCCGTGCGATCAGTCGAGCCGCGTCGCCAGGATTCAGTTCAGAAGCGCCGCACAGATGGCGGCTCAGGCAGCGTCGCGGCCGTAGTGCCCCAAACCTTTTCACACCTGGTCGTTCGATCTCTGCATGTCCTTCGTTTAGAGGGGTCAGGAGGAACACATGCATCTCAAGACACAGCATCTCAATACCCCTGGCATCTGGATGGCCGCGGCTGTCCTCGGAGCGTTCGTCGCGGGGTCAGCACCGGCAGAGGCGCAGATTCCATCGACGAATGGCGTCTACACGGCCTGCATTCGTCTGGACCGCGATGGCGACGAAGGCAGACTGGTGCGCCTGGTTGCCTCGAATGAGCCGTGCCGGCGGCGTGAACAGCGTGTGACCTGGAACGAGGAGGGACCCAAGGGGGACACCGGCGCGACCGGTGCCACCGGTCCGCAGGGACCGCAGGGCCTGGCTGGCCCCTTTGGCCCCTCTGGCCCACTGGGGCCGCAGGGCCCACAGGGAGCGCCCGGTGCCAGCGCGCCCGGCGTCACCGGCGGGGCGGACCGGGGGCCAGTGGGAACTCCGGAGTCGCCTGCACAACCGGCCTTCTTGAGCGCCACCCCAACGTCACTCACCACTGAAAACACGGCGACCGGCTTTCCGGCGTACATGGTGTGGGCCAATGTCGCCCTGCAGTTCAACTCGGGCAATCCGGCACAGGGCACCGGCCCGAGCCCGTCAGGTGCCGGCTGCTCGATTGTGTACACCGTTGATGACCGGCCGGGCCAGACCTACGCCGTTGACGGTCGCGGGGTCACGTTCCCAGTCTCCGCCCTCGGTCAGAATGACCGGGTTGTCCAACTGACCGTCGGACTCACCGGCCTGGTCGGGAAGGACCTCACGCCCCCCCTGTCTCCGTCGGAAACCGTCGACATCTCGTTGAAGTGCAACGCGCCCGGGCCCACCCCACCGGCGGGGCAACCGATTCCTGTCCCCGTGAAGGCCACGAGCTGGAGTTTGACCGGCATCGGCGTCAACGCCGTGTTCGGGTCGCAGCCGTAAGCCCAACGATCGCCGGCGCGACCCGCCACAGTGGCCGGGTCCGCGCCGGTCTTCTGAGTGTTGTTCCCGCCACCATGGCGGCGGTGGTCGCAGCGGCCACCACAGCAGCACACGCGCATTCCTCTGACGATGGACGGTAGGATGAACCGTGACCAGCACGACCCCTTCGCGCGAGACACGGTTCGAGCGTGCGGTCCGGCTGTGCACCATGCTCGCCCGTGGCGACGTGGCGCCGATTGCGCAGGGTCTCTGGCTCCGCTGGCACGGGCTTGAACACCCGTTCGGATTGTTCGTGGCGGCAGAGGCCGGCCACCACCACGAGCACTCTGGGGGGATGCGCCTCTCGGCCGTGCTGGGGACGCTCGCGATTCCTCGCGGCAGCGTGGTCATCGACTTCGGCGTGGGCACCGGCATCGCGGCGCTGACGCTGAGCCGCCACTTCACCCGCGTCATCGGCATCGAGCTCGCTCCTGACCTGCTCGCGGCCGCAAGAAGAAACGCCGACCGGATGCGCGTGCGCAACATCGATCTGCACTGCGCCGATGTGCGGGAGGTCACCGGGATACTCGATTCGGTGACCCACATTTACATGTTCAACCCGTTCGGGGAGGCGATCATGCGAGACGTGATGGCCAACCTGGTGGCGTCGGTGGACCGGGCTCCACGGGCGCTGACCCTCGTCTACAAGGCTCCCGAGTGGTGTGCGCCGATCGAGGCAGCCGGATTCGTGCTGAAGCGGTCATGGCGCTTCCCCGGCGGTGACGCCTACGCCGTGTACGAGCGGCCCACTCCCCGCGGCTAGACGTCCAGCTCTTCGGCGTCCTCGGCACGCTCCATGATGAAGCGGAAGCGCGCCGAGGCGTCCTTGCCCATCAGCTCGTTGATCACGCGGTCCGTGACGATCTGATCCGAGATCTCGACACGCAGCAGGCGGCGCGTGCGGGGATTGAGCGTCGTCTCCCACAGCACCTTCGGCATCATCTCGCCCAGGCCCTTGAAGCGGGTGATCTCGGGCTTCGACCGGCCCTGGCCGTACTGCGCGAGCAGGCGCGTCTTGTGATCCTCATCGAGGGCCCAGTACGTGTCCTTGGCCACATCAATCCGATAGAGCGGCGGCTGCGCCAGATACACGCGGCCGTTCGCGATGAGCTGCGGCAGGTGCCGGTAGATGAAGGTCAGCAACAGCGTTGCGATGTGGTGGCCGTCCGAGTCGGCATCCGCGAGGATGATGAGGCGGCCGTAGCGCAGGCGGGTCAGGTCGAAGTTCTTCCCCATCCCGCAACCAAGCGCCGTCACCAGGTCCGCCAGCTCCTTGTTCTCAAGGACCTTGGCGAGCGTCATCCCCTCGGTGTTGAGCACCTTGCCGCGCAGCGGCAGGATGGCCTGCCTCGCGCGGTCGCGTCCCTGCTTGGCCGAGCCGCCGGCGCTGTCACCCTCGACGACGAAGAGCTCTGAGTCCTCACGGCCCGAGCCCGAGCAGTCGCTGAGCTTTCCCGGCAGGTTCAGCCGGCCGGTCGTGGCCGTCTTGCGTGTCACCTCGGCGGAGGCCGCGCGGCTCGCCTCACGCGCACGCGCCGAGAGGATGATGCGGGCCACGATGGCTTCGGCCATCGTCCGGTTGTGGTTCAGCCAGTGCTCGAGTGCGGGCCGCACGGCGGAATCCACCGCCGAGAGCACCTCGGGGTTGTTCAGGCGATCCTTGGTCTGCCCCTGAAACTGCGGCTCTTCGATGAAGAGCGAGAGCACGCCGGTGAGGCCCTCGCGGATGTCCTCCGCGGTGAGCGTCACGCCCTTGGGCGACAGGCTGTGCGTGTCGATGTAGTTGCGCACGGCCTTGCCGAGCCCGGCGCGCAGGCCATTCTCGTGGGTACCGCCCGAGGCCGTCGGAATGCCATTGACGTAGCTGCGCAGGTGCTCGTCCGTGGACTCGGTCCACTGGAGCACGAGATCCAGGCGGGGGCCGCTCTCACGCGCCTGGACGAACGCGCTCTCGTGCACGGGCTTCGCGTTTCGGTCCTTCAGAATTTTCGCGAGGTAGTCGGACAGGCCTTCCTGGTGCTGGAAGCTGACCTTGGTCTTGTCGACCTCGTTCTCGAAGGTGACCTTCACACCCTTGTGGATGTAGCTGACCACCTCGAGCCGCTCGGCGATGACCGCCGCGTCAAACTCCACCTTCGGGAAGATCGTGGCGTCCGGCTGGAAGTAGACCGTCGTGCCAGTCCCGCGCGCCGGGCCCACCTTCTTCA
Organism: Acidobacteriota bacterium; assembly: GCA_947482665.1. Classification (GTDB taxonomy): domain Bacteria; phylum Acidobacteriota; class Vicinamibacteria; order Vicinamibacterales; family UBA2999; genus CANKJK01. Next base: position 1,282 of record CANKJK010000024.1, on the reverse strand, counting down.
GGCTGCCCTCGGGCTTGCCCTGCTTGAACGCCAGCTCCCACTGCACGCCGTCTCGGCGCACGGTGGCGACCAGCTGCTTCGACAGCGCATTCACCACGCTCGCGCCCACGCCGTGCAGGCCGCCGGCGGTCTTGTAGTTGCCGCTCTCGAACTTGCCGCCCGCATGGAGGACCGTGAAGATGACTTCGAGCGCACTTTGCCCCGTCTTGGGGTGCTTATCCACGGGGATGCCGCGTCCGTCGTCGCTCACCGTGATCGACGCGCCGTCTTCGTGGAGCGTCACCGTGATCGCCGAGGCGTAGCCATTCATCGCCTCGTCCACCGAGTTGTCGAGGATTTCCCAGACCAGGTGATGGAGTCCGGTTGAGCCCACGCCGCCGATGTACATGCCGGGGCGCTTGCGGACCGGTTCGAGGCCTTCGAGGACGGTGATGTCTTTTGCGGTATACGTCGTGGACACGGTGGGTTTCTGGATGGGCGCGAGGTAGCCCGGCAAGTATGACCCGGGCGGGCGGGCGGAGTCGATCCGCGAGGGCGGCCCGATCAGCGCGCCGCGGCGGGCGGCGGGGCCGGCGGAGTCCCGCCGGGAGCCGTGGCGGAGACCGCGCCCGGCCCAAGGAGCGGCGCCATCCGCGCGATGGTACCGGAATCAACCACCGCCCCGGTCCGTGAGATCGCCTGGAACGTCAGGGTGTCGCCGGCGACCTCCACCAGCATGAAGGAGCGATCCTTGTCATAGCCGACGGCCGTCATGCCCGTCCCGCCTTTGAGGTTGCCACGGCGCATTTGCCCGGACGCCCCTTCAACGAAGTAGGCGATGCCATTCTGGGGGTTCAGCCGCTCGTACACATGCTCGTGTCCGGCAAACACGACCTGGACCCCGTACTGCACGAACAGCGGCTCCAGCACGGAACGCAGTTCACCTGACGACCCGTGGTAGGCGCCAGACGAATAGAGGGGATGGTGGAAGTAGGCGACCTTCCACTCCGCATTCGACGCCTGCAGCTCGGTCCGCAGCCACGTGAGCTGCGGTGGACTCAAGTAGTTGGTGTCCAGCACGAAGAACTGCACGTGCCCCTTCCTGAAGCTGTAGTACTGCCGGCCGTCCATATTGAAGGGCTTGTAGAGGCGCTGGCTGGGACTGTCGTGATTGCCCAGCGCGCCGTAGAACAGGATGCCGGCATCGAGCAGCGCCTTGTAGGGCCGGGTGAACTTGTCCTCGAAGTCGCGGGGACTGTTGCCACCGTAGATGTTGTCGCCCAGCATGATGACGAATTCGAAG
>CANKJK010000023.1 GCA_947482665.1 Acidobacteriota bacterium | reverse complement strand
GGACTATTGATCGGCTTGTAATGCCCGACGGCCAGATCGGCCTTCAGGCCCGCCCGGGCCCCGGCCGCATCCTTCTCGATGGCAATCGACTTGATCCAGTGGATGGTGTTCTGCAGCTGGAGGTGGGGCCGCACGGCCTGGGCCACATCAAGCGCCGTCCACGGGTCGGTTGGCTTGGCGCCCACGTTCAGAAACAGGGATGCCTCGTCGCCAAGGGCGCGGACGGCGGCGGCAACCCAGCCGGCGGTCCAGGCCAGATAGTGATCCCGGGGGATGGTGTCGTCGTAGCTCCGGTACTGGATGCCCAGGTTATACGGCGGGGAGGTGACCATCGCATCGATGGAACCCGCTGGCAACTGGCTGAGGATTTCGACGCAGTCGCCCTGGTAGAAGCGGAGCGTAGAACCCGACCGGTGGGTCAGGGTGACGTAAGGAGGAGGGAAACGCGCTCGCACCGGCGCGATTGTACCGCGCACGGTGCTTCGAGGTGCGATGGGCGCCTAGGAGGCGCGGGCGTCGCCGAAGACCGGCGTGAGCACTGTCGACTTGTCCTGATGAACCGTGTGGTTGCGTCGATGGCCGTGGAGGGTGCAGGCGGCACCTTTCTCCTCGACGTACGCGACCTCGCGATTGACGGCCAACTCACGATACCTCCCGACTACGCACCCGCAGTCGAGGGTTGCAAATCCCAGGAGACGAACCAGACTCATTGCCGTACCCTCCGTGTCCTCGCGAAGAGCAACAAGTGTGCCGCGCGTGTTTCCGCACGATCTGTTGCAGCCGTGTCGACGGGCCGTTCGGTGACGGACGAAATTGCCGGATCACCGTGCAACCTCGACACGGTGTTCCGCTCCAAGCGGCCGTGTTTCCTTCAATCGGTTGGACGCGACGAAGCTTGAAACGCGTCAGTCGAGAAGCGTCGGTCGGAGCGCCTGGAAGTGCGCGAGGTCCGAGACTCGTTGCTGCCGGCAGGCGCGGTCGGCCAACGCCACGCGCACGATCAGGGCCAGGTGTGCTGCGGCCCAGACCGCCACAAGGATTGGCGCCAGCGGGTCCCAACTGAGGACCGCATTGGCGAGGCAGGCCAGTGTGAAGAGCGGCGTGAACAGGGGAGAGAGCGCGAGTCCTGGCCCTGGGCGGGAGGGCGCCATCGCCGCGGCCTCCCACTTGGGGAGACTCCGCCCGGTCCCTTCATGGAAGACCTGGAGGTAGCGACCGATGCGTTCGACGCCGATGTGAAGGGCCCGGACGCCTTCGAACCCGGCCGTGAGCACCAGGAGCGGCAACAGAATCTGGACGCGAGGGTCGCCGTATCGGGCGCTCATCGCGACCGCGGCCCACAGGCCGATTGTGGCGGGGCCCAGCAGTAGCCGTGCGGTGCCCCTGACGGCAATCGTGCGACGCAGCTCCGTAAACTCGATGTCGGCGGGTGTCATGGTTGGGCTGGCGCCTACAGTAGCCTGACTTCCGGCTTGCGCGATCCTGAATTGCTGCTAGACTACTCAGGTTACCGTAACGATCACGTATTAAAGGGGTTGCCAGTGATCTACAGCAAAGCTCACGTCCGGAATCTGGCCCCGCGCGCGCTGGCCGTGCTGCTGCTTGCGGCGTGTGCGCTGCCGGTCTCGGCGGCAGCCAGAACGTCCAGGTCGTCTGCGGTCAGGTCCGTCACCAGGACGCGGCAGTCCGCGACCTCGGTTGTTGCGCGGCGCGCCAGTGTTAGCGGCGTCGGTCGCAAGGCGAGGGAGTTGCGCGATGCGCAGGAGCCTCGCTACAAGCTGGACAGCGCCGGTGATCTGGTGCCGGATGTGCGGGCCGAGGCGGTCATCGTCTACAACCCGGAAACCGGACAAACCATCTTTTCTGAAAACGCCAACAAGCTCCGCTCGATGGCGAGCATCACCAAGGTGATGACCGCGGCGGTCTTCCTTGAGGACAACCCGGACATGGACCGCGAAGTCGTGGTCGAGCGTTCCGACGTGAGGGCCGCCTCGACGACGCACATCCGCGCTGGCTACCGCCTGCGCGTCGGCGACCTGCTCAATCTGTTGCTGATTGCCTCCGACAACGCGGCGGCTCGCGCCCTCGCCCGGATCTCGACCTTCGGCGCCCAGGGCTTCATCGACCGGATGAACACGAAGGCGATCGAACTCGGGCTCACCAGCACGTCCTACGCCGACCCCGCGGGGTTGCTGGCGGCCAACGTCTCGTCCGCACTCGATCTGGCCAAGCTCATTACCCATGTGTCGGCCGACGAGCGCATCGCCAGCATCATGCGCAAGCCGACTTACAGCTTCCAGACCGGCCGTCAGACCGTGGAAGTGCACAGCACGAATCAGCTGGTCATGCGCGGAGATGTGGACGTCCAGGCCGGGAAGACCGGCTTTACGAGCAGCGCCGGGTATTGCCTCGCGACGCTGTTGAAGCTGCCGCAGGGGTCGCCGGTCGCGGTGGTGGTCCTCGGTGCGCGCTCCAACGCTGGTCGGTTCTGGGAGACACGGCACCTGTTCAATTGGCTCTCAGCCAAGGGCGGCCTTGGCGCGCAGGTCTCGGCCAGCGCCCTCCCGGTGTCCTCCCTGCCCCAGTAGGGGCGACCGGGCGGGGTCAGCCCTGGTAGCCGCGCTGGATGGCGGCTGCGTCCAGTGGCAGGGTGGCCAGCGTATCCACGGCCGGCATGACGGGCCTGCGGCCGTGCGCCGTGCTGTAGGACTTCAGATACCGGCGGCACACTTCGCACGCGGCCACCTGATAGCGGCGATCGGGCGTAGCGAAAGACGTCATGCTGCCCTTGGTCCCATCCGGACAGAACGGGCACTGGTCGGCCGCGAATCCCCAGCGCAGGCCACACTGACCGCAGATGAGCCTGCGGACCTCCGCGGATTCAATGACCCCGAATTCCGCCTCTCCCCCACAGACCGCGCATCGGTTGAGCCGCCAGACCTGCAGCCCCGCAGCCGGTTGGACCGCGTCCGCGCAGCGCGAGAGAAAGGGCTTGAGCGCCAGGCCGACCGCCTGATCCAGGTCGCCGGCTGACGTGTCTTCCGGGGCCGACGCCTCGGCCATGGCGAGAGAGCGGTTGAGCCAGGCTTCAGCGGCAGCAGCCACGTCCCCGTCGCGGGCCAGATTCTCCAGTTCACGGAACGCGGCTTCCTCAATGAGGGCGAACCGGTGCAGCACCTCGCTGGTCTGGCGCAGCACCAGCCGCAGGTCTCCCGGTTCTGCCGGGACGTCGGCAAATCGCACCAGAGGCCGGCGCTGAGCGGCATGCCGCGCGATACGGGCCTCGGTCACGTCCAGCGTCGGCACCGGAATGCGCAGGTGGATTCGCCGGTGGACCTCCAGCAGGGCGAGCTGCAGGTCGACGGCATCGGCCAACTCGGGCTGCCGGGTCCGGAGCGCCTTGAGTTCGATGACGTCGGGCGTTTCCGGTCGGGAGGGAGCCGGACGGGTGGGTTCGGACACGAGGCGCATTGTATCGGGAGTGTCCAGCCGGGAAAGGCTTGCCTGATCGATTAGGATCAAGACAGCTGCTTCACATCCCCAAGGAGAACCGCGCAGATGGCTTCTGAAAAGGTGCAGACGTTCACGGATGGCAACTTCGACGACGCGACCAAGACCGGGGTCGTGCTGGTGGATTTCTGGGCGGAGTGGTGCGGTCCGTGCCGGCGTCTGGCCCCCACGGTGGATCAGATCGCGGCGGATTTTGACGGCCGGGCCGTGGTCGGCAAGCTGGATGTGGACGCCAATCCCAATGTCGCGGCGAAGTTCCAGATTCGCGGCATCCCGACGATTCTGATCTTCAAGAACGGCGAGCTCGCGGATACCGTTGTCGGTCTGGCCAGCAAGGAAGACCTCTCCGGTCGCCTTGAGCAGCAGCTCCAGTAAGCGGCTTCTGCGACATGGCTGATCGCAAGGTCATCATCATTGGGTCCGGCCCGGCCGGACTCACCGCGGCCCTCTATTCCGCCCGCGCGAATCTGAAGCCGCTCCTCATTGAGGGGCTCGAAGCCGGTGGTCAGCTGATGCTGACCACCATGGTGGAGAACTGGCCGGGGTTCCGCGACGGCATCATGGGGCCGGACCTCATGACCGACATGCGCGCGCAGGCCGAGCGCTTCGGTACGGAGATCCTGCAGACCACTGTGAAGGCCGTTGACCTCGGTCAGCGGCCGTTCACGCTGACGCTATCGGATGATCGCGTGCTGACGACCGAGGCGCTCATCATCGCGACAGGAGCGTCGGCGCGCTGGCTGGAGATCGGCTCCGACCGTAAGCTCTCGGGTCACGGTGTCTCCACCTGCGCAACCTGCGACGGCTACTTCTTCAGGGGCCGGCCTATTGCGGTGGTGGGCGGTGGTGACTCCGCGCTGGAGGAAGCCATCTACCTCACCAAGTTCGCCTCGAAGGTGACGCTGGTGCACCGGCGCGATTCGCTGCGGGCTTCGAAGATCATGCAGGACAAGGCCCTGGCGAATCCCAAGATCGAGTTTGCCTGGAATTCCGAGGTGGCCGAGATCAAGGACGTCGGTAAGGGTGAGGTCTCGAGCATCGTCCTCCGGGACACGCAGAACGGCGAGCGCCGCGAGGTGCCGCTTGACGGCGTCTTCATCGCGATCGGGCACACCCCGAACACGACACTCTTCGAGGGCCAGATCGAGCTCGACCCGGCCGGTTACATCGTCACAGGCAAGGACACAAAGACGAGTGTGCCCGGCGTGTTCGCGGCTGGGGATGTGCAGGATCACGTCTATCGCCAGGCCATCACCGCAGCGGGTTCCGGCTGCCAGGCCGCGATCGACGCCGAGCGCTTCCTCGAAGGGCACTGACCGCGCGGCGAGAGCCGGCCATGCCCGACTCCACGACACGCACAGAGGCCGCCTTCACGGCGGCCTCTTCTGCCTACGCAGACACGCACCAACTCGATGCGCTGCGCGCATTGGAGTACGCGCGTCTGGATGCCACAGGCACGGTCTACCTGGACTACACCGGCGGGGGACTCTACGCCAGCCGGCAGCTGACGGAGCATGCCGCGTGGCTGGCGAGCGGGGTCTTCGGAAACCCGCACTCCGCCAATCGGCCGTCGGCTGCCGCAACCACGCGGGTCGAAGCGGCGCGGCGTGATGTGCTGGAGTGGTTTGGCGCTTCGGCAGACACCTACACGGCGATCTTCACGGCCAATGCGTCAGCCGCGATCAAGCTGGTGGGCGAGGCGTATCCCTTCTCACCGCAACGTGGCCTTCTGCTCTCGACGGATAACCATAATTCCGTCAACGGCCTGCGTGAGTACGCGTCAGCCGCGGGTGCGCCCGTGGACTACGCGCCACTGACGGTGCCCGATCTGCGCCTTGATGAGGCGGCTCTCGCCGTGAGACTGGCTGCGGGAACACCGGGAGCTCCGGGCCTGTTCGCGTTCCCCGCGCAGTCGAACTTCTCGGGCGTGAAGCACCCCTTGGAGTTGGTGGGGCAGGCGAAGGCGCGTGGGTGGGACGTGCTCCTCGATGCGGCCGCGTTCGTGCCGGCCAACCGCCTCAACCTGGCCGACGTCCCAGCGGACTTCGTCAGCGTGTCGTTCTACAAGATGTTCGGCTATCCGACGGGCGTGGGATGCCTGCTGGCCCGGCGCACCGCGCTGGCGGAGCTCCGGCGTCCCTGGTTCGCTGGCGGGACGGTGAACTTTGCGACCGTCGAGGGGCGGGCCCATCTGCTGGCACCAGGCGAGGCGGGATTTGAGGACGGCACGCTGAACTATCTCTCCATACCCGCGGTGTCGTCAGGTCTCGCGTTGTTGCGTGAGGTGGGGATCGAGACGATTGCGGCTCGTGTCCAGGGCCTGACCGCCCGGATCCTGCAGGAACTCCTGGCTCTTCGCCACACCAACGGACGTCCCCTGGTGCGCATCTACGGTCCGACGACGATGGTGAGGCGCGGAGGCACCGTCACGTTCAATCTGTATGACCCGGAGGGGCACCTCCTCGATTACCGGCGTGTGGAGGAACTGGCGACTGCGGAGGGGATCGCGCTTCGGACAGGTTGCTTCTGTAATCCAGGGGCAGGTGAGACGGCTGAAGGTCTCACTGTCGAGGACGTCAGGGCGGGTCTGGCCGAGGGTGACATGACGCTGCCCCGATTCCTCCGGGTGATTCAGCATCGCGGTGGGAAGAGCGCCGGGGCCATCCGCGCCTCGGTGGGCCTGGTCAGCAACCTTGAGGACGTGCGCCGGTTCGTGGCCTTCCTCGCCGGCTTCCGCGACCAGGCGCGCCTCGCGATTGGCGAGGTCACCTTCGACATCGCATCCTGCCGCGTCATCCGCGACGGCGCGTAACGCCGAGGGCCAGCGGCCCCTGTGGGGCGCCGTTCAGGCTCGTGCCGGGTCACCTGGCGTGGCCGAGTCGATCCAGCCACCGCCCACCACACAGTCTCCGTCGTAGAAGACCGCGGCCTGACCCGGTGAGATGGCCGACTGCGGCTCGACGAATTCGAGTTCGGCGCGGCCGCCGGAGAGGGCGCGGACGCGGGCGGGAGCTGCGGCGTGGCGATGTCGGATCTGCGCGGTGACCACAGTCCATTCGCCCGGTGGCTCCATCGAGACCCAGTTCACCGCCGAGGCCGTCAGGAGCCGGCGATCGAGGGCCGTCCGGCCGCCGACGACGACCGTGCCGGTTCCAGGCTCCAGCCTCAGCACATAGAGCGGCGCCGGCGCGGAGAGGCCGAGTCCCTTCCGCTGTCCCACGGTGAAGCGGTGAATGCCGCCGTGGCGACCCAGTTCGTGTCCCTCGGCATCCACGATGGGGCCCGCGGTGGCCGCACCCGGTGCCCGGCGCTCCACGAACGCGGCGTAGTCGCCGGAGGGAACGAAGCAAATCTCCTGGCTATCCGGTTTGTCCGCGACCTGGAGCCCAAGGGACTGCGCGGTGGCCCGCACCTCCGACTTGCGCAGCGCTCCGACGGGAAACATGGCCTGAGCCAGCTGCGCCTGAGTCAGCGAGAACAGGAAGTAGGACTGGTCCTTGTCCGGGTCGGTACCGCGCCGGAGGAGCCATCGCCCGTCAGCCCGCAACTCGACCTGCGCGTAGTGTCCCGTGGCGACCACCGCCGCGTCGAAACCCGTGGCGCGATCAAGCAACGTCGAGAACTTCAGGTCGCTGTTGCAGTGGGCGCAGGGGAGTGGGGTGCGGCCCGCGGTGTACTCACCCACAAAATTCTTCACGACCGTGTCTTCGAACTGGCGTTCGAGGTTCAGGATGTAGTGGGGAATGCCGATGGCCGCCGCGACCCGGCGGGCGTCCTGCAGGTCATCGAGCGTGCAGCAGCTCCCGAAGGTCTCCGTCCCGCCGCTCTGGTCATAAAGCTGCATCGAGACGCCGACGACATCGTGCCCCTGCGCCTTGAGCAGCGCGGCGGCGACCGAGGAATCGACACCGCCCGACATCGCCACCACCACTCGCATCAGGCGCGCCTCGCGGGGCGGGTCAGCGCCCGCAGTTTCTCCACCACCCGGGGCAACGCCTCGACGACGCGGTCGACATCCGACGGGGTATTGCCGGCGCCGAAGCTGAAGCGGATCGAGTTCTGAGCCCGATGCGCGGGAAAACCCATAGCCTTGAGCACGTGGGACGGTTCGAGCGTGCCCGACGAGCAGGCGGAGCCGGTCGAGACGGCGATCCCCTCAAGGTCGAGTGCGATGAGGAGCGACTCCGCTTCCACACGGTCGAAGCTGATGTTTGTCGTGTTGGGCACCCGAGGCCCGGTGCCGTTGACGGCCGTGCCCGCGATGGCGGCGCACACGCGCGCCTCCAGCTGGTCCCGGAGGGCCGCGAGGCGTGGCGCCTCCGAGGTCAGCTTCGTCTGCGCCAGCTGGGCCGCGATCCCCAGACCCGCGATACCAGGGACGTTCTCGGTGCCGGCGCGGCGGCCGCGCTCCTGCTTGCCGCCGGTGGCAAACGCCGTCAGGCGCGTTCCCCGGCGGATCCACAACGCACCGACACCCTTGGGACCGTTGAACTTGTGGGCAGAGATCGAGAGCAGATCCACGCCGAGGCTGACCACCTCGAGTGGAATCTTGCCGGCCGACTGGACGGCGTCGGTGTGCATGACCGCGCCGTGGGCCTTGGCAATCGCCGCGAGCTCCGCGATGGGCTGGACGGTGCCGACCTCATTGTTCGCGTGCATGATCGAGACGAGCGCCGTGTCTGTCGAGATGGCCTCGCGCAGGGCCTCCGGCGCCACCACCCCGGTGGCATCGACAGGGAGCAGGGTCGTGCGCCATCCCCGCTTCCCGAGCGCCTTGAAGGTGTTGAGGACCGCCTCGTGTTCAATGGCCGTCGCAATGAGATGCCGGCGGCCAGTGGTTTCGAGGGACTCGGCTGCGCCGCGGATCGCGGCGTTATCACTTTCGGTGCCGCCGCCGGTGAAGACCACGTCGCCGGGCTGCCCGCCGATCAGGGCGGCCACTGACGAGCGTGCCTCGTCCAGGATCGCCTTGGCCCGCTGCCCGAAGTGATGGACGCTCGACGGGTTGCCGAAGTCACCGGTCAGGACCGCACCGATGGCGGCGGCCACCGCCGGGTCCACCGGTGTCGTGGCATTGTGGTCCAGATAGATCCGCACGCCCCATGATCGCACCATTGGCGGCTGGACACTCTTTTTCGGCGTCACCTATACTGCCCAGACGCCCCGTACGCCACCCGCACCCGGTGGGTCCGCGGGCTTGAGGTATTGGTCATGTGGAAGCGCGACGAGGCAGTCAAACCCCAGACCCCCCAGACAGCGGCCGGCCCGACGGCGCCTGTGGCCGCAGTGCCAGGCCCGGCGGCGCTGCCGTCCCAGGAATTGCGCCGTCAGTTTGAGCGGGATCGTGTCCAGATCGGCCGGTCCGTCATTGTGAGAGGCGAGCTGACGGGCAGCGAGGATCTGGCGATCGAGGGAGAGATCGAAGGCAAGATCGAGTTGCGGGATCATGTGCTGACCATCGGGCCCAATGGCAAGATCCGCGCGGAGATCATGGCCAAGGCGGTCGTGGTGCTCGGCGAAGTGCACGGCAACATTACGGCGACCGAGAAAGTTGACATCCGGGATAACGGATCCGTGGATGGCGACATCACGGCGCCGCGGGTGGCGATTGCTGAGGGTGCGCAGTTCCGCGGCAAGGTGGACATGCAGCGCAAGGCCGTCGCGCCGGGCACGCCGGTGGCTCCGGCCGATGCGCGGCCGGCCGGCGACGACTAGCGCGGCACCAATCATCCGGCCGCGAGGCCGCGAAACGAGGACACGCGATGGCGAGACCGATCATGGCGTTCCTGACCGACTTCGGCACCCGAGACCACTACGCGGGCACGATGAAGGGAGTGGCGCTCGGGATCTGTCCCGAGGCGACGCTGGTCGACATCACGCATGAGATTGCGCCGCACGATGTGCTGGGCGGCGCGTGTGAGTTGGCGGCGGCCGTGAAGTACTTCCCCCCTGGGACGATCTTCGTGGCCGTCGTGGATCCCGGCGTGGGATCGGTTCGTCGTGGCGTGGCCGTGGACACCGGTGACTACCGGTTCGTGGCCCCCGACAACGGCCTCCTGACCTTGGCGCTGCGGGAGCATCCGGCCCGACGGGTTGTGGAGCTCACCGATCGCCGGTACGCACGGCCGACGGTCAGCCGCACGTTCGAGGGCCGGGATCGCTTCGCGCCCGCGGCAGCCTGGCTGGCGAAGGGTACCGATCTGGCGGCATTGGGGCGGCCTGTCACCGACATGCACGTACTGGCGGTTCCGGCGGCCGTACAGACCCCCGACGGCATCGTCGGAGAGGTGCTCCGCGTAGACCGCTTCGGGAATCTGGTCACCAACATTGACCGGAAGATCTTCGAGAAGCGGCCTGCCGGCGTGACGGTGCAGATCCGCATCGGCAGCCACGACGTGGCCCGTCTGGTCAACACCTACGCCGAGGCGGCGGCCGGAGAGGTCTGTGCGCTCTTTGGCAGCACGGACCATCTGGAAGTGGCCGAGAACGGTGGGTCGGCGGCCGAGCACCTCCAACTCGGCCGTGGGGCGGCCGTCCGTGTCGCCCTGCAGCGTCCGACCGCGTGAAGTCAATCCTCGCCCGCAGCCTCGATCCTCAGGTAAGGTACTGCACACATGACTGAAGACCTCTCGCTGGAATTCCTTCGCGTCGTCGAACAGGCAGCCATCGCGTGCGCCCACACCATGGGGCAGGGCGACCGGCACCTATCCGATCAGGTGGCCGTGGAGGCCATGCGGAAGGAGATGGATTCGCTGCCCATCGACGGCACGATCGTGATTGGCGAAGGGGAGCGCGACGAAGCCCCGATGCTGTTCATTGGCGAGAAGGTCGGGCTGGCGAACAAGGGGCACGGCGGCAGGTTCCCGGCCGTCGACATCGCGGTCGACCCACTCGAAGGCACCAACCTCTGTGCGACAGGGGATAACAACGCTATCGCCGTGCTGGCCGCCGCGCCCAAGGGCGGGTTGCTGCACGCCCCTGACCTCTACATGGAAAAGTTGGTCGTCGGGCCCGCCTCGCGCCATGTCGTGGACCTTGATGCACCCGTCAAGGACAACCTGAAGGCCATTGCGAAGGCCAACGGCCGTGAGGTCCGGGACCTGGTGGTCATCGTGCTGGACCGTCCCCGTCACGAGAAACTCATTGAAGAGATCCGGACTGCCGGGGCCCGCATTCGCCTGATCGGTGATGGCGACCTCTCGGCAGGCATCACGGCTGCGGTCATGGGCAGCGGCGTCCATGCGGTGATGGGTAGCGGCGGTGCGCCGGAGGGCGTGATCACGGCGGCGGCCATGCGGTGTCTCAACGGAGAGATCTTCGCGCGGCTCGTGGTCTCGAAGCCCGAGCACGAGGAGCGGTGCCTTGCGATGGGCATCACGGACTTCAAGAAGGTCTACCGTTCGGCCGACCTGGCCTGTGGCGAGAACATCATCTTTGCCGCGACCGGCGTGACCGAGGGCACGCTGATGAAGGGCGTGCGCTTCTTCGGCGACGGCGTCCGCACGGCCTCGATGGTGATGCAGACCCACCCGCATCAGGTCCGCTTCATCGACAGCATGCACATCCTGTCGAATCACGACAACGCCAAGCTCCGCTTCTAGTCATCCCGCCCGCGTGTCCCACTCCACCACGCCTCCGAACTCCGAGCGCGCGGTGCTTGTGGGGCTCGCTACGCCCACGATCCGGCGTGACGCCGCCGAGCGGTCCCTCGACGAACTCGCCGGATTGGCCGACGCCGCCGGCGCCACGGTCGTGGAGCGCGTGATTCAGGAGCGGCCCGGCCCGGACAAGGGGACCTACATCGGCGGCGGAAAAGCCGCGTCGGTCGGTGCGCTCGCGGCAGAACTCGAGGCCGCGGCCGTCATCGTCGACGGGGAGTTGTCGCCGGGGCAGCAGCGGCGGCTCGAAGGCGTCGTGGGGTGCCGCGTGATTGACCGCACCCAGCTCATTCTCGACATCTTCGCGAAGCGTGCCCGGACGCGCGAAGGGCAGTGGCAGGTCGAACTCGCGCAGCTGCAGTACATGCTGCCGCGCCTGGTCGGGTCCAGTGAGGCGCTCTCACGGCTGGGGGGCGGCATTGGAACGCGCGGCCCAGGCGAGACGAAGCTGGAGACGGACCGGCGCCGGGTGCGCATGCGGATCAACGCCATCGAACGTGAAATCGAGCGGGTGCGTGACCGTCGGTCCCAGTTGCGCGACCGGCGACACAAGGCGCGGGTGCCCACGGTGGCACTGGTCGGGTACACCAATGCCGGCAAGACGACCTTCTTCAATCGGCTGACGCACGCCACGGCTGTGGCGTCCGATGCGCTCTTCGTGACGTTGGACCCGCTGGTCCGCCAGGCCAAGCTTCCCGACAACCGCGTGCTGCTCGTGTCGGACACGGTCGGCTTCATCGACCGGCTGCCACACGGACTGGTGGCGGCCTTCCGGGCCACGCTGGAGGAAGTGGCGGACGCAGACCTGGTGCTGCATGTGATTGACGCCTCCAACGACGACAGGGACCGCCAGGTCGCCGCAGTGGTTCGTGTTCTTGAGGAGATGGCCGCGAGCGACGTGCCCAGGATCGACGTCTTCAACAAAGTGGACAGGCTGAGCGAGACAGACCGCCGGCACCTGCACGAGAGGTACCCGGACGCGCTGCTCCTCTCGGCGGCGACCGGCGACGGTGTGGCGACCTGCCTGGAAGTGGTGACGGTCCGCCTGGGGCTCGATACGGAGCGCGTCGTCGTGGAGGCCGAGGCGACCGACGCCGTGGCTGCCGCCGAGATTGCCCGCCTGTACCAGGTGGGCCGCGTGGTCAGCCACGAGGCGTCGGAGGGCCGCGTTCGCGTCGAGGCTGAGGTGCCGAGGCGGCTGGTGGATCGGCGTCCGGCGGAGTCTGCCGGTGGGGTGCCGTTGCCCGTTCGCGGGCCGGACGCTAATATCGCGTGAGGTTGCTGTCCCTGTGCGTCTGACCGTTGCCAACCAACTCACGCTGCTCCGGATTCTGCTGATTCCGCCGTTTGCCGTTCTGACGCTCTATGGCTACACCGGCGCGGCCCTGCTGGTGTTTGCGACGGCCGGCTTGACGGACCTGCTGGACGGGATGACGGCCCGTCTGACGAGTCAGCGGAGCAGTCTCGGCGCGTGGCTCGATCCGATGGCCGACAAGCTCTTGCTGTTGGCCGCCCTGATTCTGCTCACGCTGCCCCGGACCCACGTGGTCAACCACATGCCGCTCTGGCTGACGGTGCTCATCATCAGCCGTGATGTCGTGATTGTGGGTGTGGTGGCCGTCGTGAATCTGGCCATCGGGCCACGTACCTTCCACCCGTCCATCTGGGGAAAGCTCGCGACGGCGACCTACATCGGCACGGGCGTCGCCTTCATGGGGTTCAACTACCTGCAGCGCACCTCCCCGATTATCGACATCGGCATCTGGCTGTCGCTGGCGCTCACGCTCATCTCAAGCGGGGACTACTTCCTGCGGATGCGGCGCCTGATCAACGAAGGCCACTGATGGACCCGAATGTCTGACGTGCGGGGTGCGGTGACCGTGCAACACACGCCACGAACAGTCTTTCTGCACATGCCGAAGACGGGCGGGTGGTGGGTGCTGTCGAGCCTGCAGAGGTCCCTGCCCCCGGACACGCTCTATGCCGTGCCCAGCGAGCGGGTCGGCGATGTCCCGCTGTCGGTATTGCTGGCGAATTATGGGACGGTCGTTGGTCACTTCTCCTGGCGTCATCTCCTGCCGGTGCTCGACGACTGCTTCACCTTTACGTTCCTCCGTGACCCAGTTGAGCGGGTACTCTCGCTGTACTACTTCTACCGGCGGCAGGCCGATGTGCCCAATCTCGACCATTGGGTCGAACGGGTCAAGAGGTCCAGGGACATCGACACGTTCGTCGATGAACTGACAGGGCATCCGTCCCCGTGGTCAAACTGGCAGACGTTTATCCTGTCAGGCATGCGGGACGGCGAGCACGCGCCATCCGCCATGCTGGATGCGGCCAGCAGGAACATGGCCCGGTTGAATTTGGTTGGCGTACAAGACGACCTGGGTGGAGGCCTCCGGGTCCTCGGCCGGCTTCGTGGCTGGAACGTGGAGACGCCGGAGGGTCGGGTTAATGACACGCCCGGGCGGCCCGGGACGCAGGCGCTGCAGCCGCGCACGCTGGAGAAATTGCGCGCCCTGAACGAACTGGATGCGGCGCTCTTCGAGCAGGCGCGTCAGCGCTGGGCCGCCCACGTGGCCGGGCACGACGTGGCTTCCGCGTCTGCCCCGAACAACACGGATATCGAGGTGCAGGTGAACGAGTCCGGAACCAGAGAAGTCCTGATCGACCGCGTCACGATTGATGACGCGCACGGCCAGATCGTCATCGACGGGCACAGCCTGACCCAAGCTGACGACGTCACCGTTGGCATCCGGATCACGAACGGCGCGGGCGTGGTGATCTTCGGGACCAATACCTGGTTACTGGGGCAGCGTCTGTCCGTGCGGCCCGGGGACCCGCTCCACGTCGTCTTTCGTCTCGACATGGGGCTCGTGCCGGACACGTACACGGTCACCGCGGCCATCCATGAGGGGCCCGACCATCTCGTCCGGTGCTTCCACTGGATCGAACGGGCCGGACAGTTCGTGCGGCCGCCCAGGCCCGGTCAGTCGTTTGGCGGGTTAGTCGACCTGCGCGCCAGCGTCGAGGTGACGACGCGCTGAGCTGGTCACATCAGGCGAGTCCGAGCTTGCCCTTGAAGTAGCCGATCGTCGACTCCAGCCCCGCGCGCAGGTCCACCGTGGGCTCCCAGTGCAGAAGCCGCCGTGCGCGGGAGATATCCGGCTGCCGCTGCTGCGGGTCGTCCACCGGCAACGGGTTGTAGATGATGCGGCTCGTGGAGCCGGTGAGCTCGATAATCGTCCGGGCGATCTCCTCGATCGTCACCTCGTGCGGGTTGCCGATGTTCACCGGCTCGACGACGTGCGATTCCATCAGCGCGATGATGCCGGCAATCAGGTCGCTCACGAACGTGAAACTGCGCGTCTGACTGCCGTCGCCAAACACCGTGACGTCCTGGTTGGTGAGCGCCTGCGACATGAAGGCGGGCACGGCGCGACCGTCCTTCAGGCGCATGCGCGGCCCGTAGGTGTTGAAGATGCGGACAATGCGCGTGTCGAGCCCGTGATACCGGTGATACGCGGCGGTCTGGGCTTCTGAGAACCGCTTGGCCTCGTCGTAGACGCTGCGCGGCCCGATGGGATTGACGTGCCCCCAGTAGCTCTCCTTCTGCGGATGCTCCAGCGGGTCGCCGTAGACCTCCGAGGTCGAGGCCGTCATGAACACAGCCTTCTTGGTCCGTGCCAGTTCCAGCGCGTTCCGCGTGCCGTAGGAACCCACGTCCAGCGTTTGGAAGGGCAGTTCCATGTAGTCGATCGGACTCGCGGGGCTGGCCCAGTTCAGGACGTAGTCCACCGGGCCGTCGATGGTGAGCGGCGTGCAGATGTCCTGCCGGACGAAGGTGAAGGCCTTGCCCGCCAGGTGGGCGATGTTGGCCTCGTCGCCCGTGATGAGGTTGTCGACCCCGACGACCTCGTGGCCCTTGGCGAGCAGGGCATCGGTCAGATGCGAGCCGAGAAAGCCGGCGGCACCGGTAATGACAGTGCGGGGTCCTGAGGCCACAACTCTCCTAGTACGCTTCGCCGCGGCTGAAGAGTCCGCGCACGAGCGTGAGCCACATGATCTTGATATCGAGACTGACGGACCAGTGCTCGATGTAATAGAGGTCGTATTCGATGCGCTTCTCGAGCGACGTGTTGCCGCGCCACCCGTTGACCTGCGCCCAGCCGGTGATGCCGGCCTTGACCTTGTGGCGCAGCATGTACTGCGGGATGCGGTGCTTGAACTGCGAGACGAAGTACGGCCGTTCGGGTCGCGGGCCCACAATCGACATATCGCCGCGCAGCACGTTCCAGAACTGCGGCAACTCGTCGAGGTCGAAGCGGCGGAGGAAACGGCCGATCGGCGTGCATCTGGGGTCGTCGTCGCGGGCCCAGACCGGGCCGCTCGTATCCTCGGCGTCCTGATACATCGACCGGAATTTGTAGACAGAGAAGGCGCCTCCGTCGAGGCCCATGCGTTCCTGGTGGTAGAAGATGGGCCCCCGGGACGAGTACTTCACGACCAGGGCGATGATGGCCATCGGAATGCCGAGCACCAGCAACGCTGCGGCGGAGAGGACGATGTCGAGCGCGCGTTTCACCCAGGCATTGAAGCCCTGGAGCGGGACGTCGTTGATGTTGATGATGGGCAGGCCATCAAGGTCTTCGAGTCGCGCCCGGAGTGCGATGAACTGGAGCAGGTCCGGGACGACCTTGACGTCGAGGACCTCCCGGCTGGTCGCGTCAAAGAGGTCGAGCAGTTTGGTGTGCTCTTCAAGCGGCAGCGCCACGTAGAGTTGGTCCACCTTTTCGCGCTGCGCCACCTCCACGACTTCTTTCAGCGTGCCGAGGAGGGGCAGGCCGCGGTACCCGATGTGATCGCCACCGGCGCGGTCGTCGATGAAGCCCACCACCTGATAGCCGAGTTCGCGGTGCTGCAGCATGCGGTCGGCAACCAGCCGGCCCAGATCGCCGGCGCCGGCGATGAGGATCCGCTTCAGGCCGATGCCGGCCCGCCAGCGCCGTTCAAGTAGCTCGCGGACGAACTCGCGGGAAGCCGAGGCGAAGACGACGTTGATGCCGAGGAAGATGCCCCAGACCATCTGCGAGACTTCGTAGGCGCCTTGGGCCTTCGCGGCTTCAGAGACGTAGTACGCCTGCACGTAGAGCGTCGAGACGACGCCGAGGACCACCGCGATGATGCTGCCGACCAGCACGCCGAAGACGTCGTCCACCCGGGAGCGGCCGCGCCGCAGCCGGTAGGTACCCTGGAGGTGAAAGGCCACCGGCGTGAGCAGCACCACGAAGGGCAGCACGCGGAAATACTGGTCGATAGGCGGGTAGCCCTTGGTGACGGGAATCAGGCCGCTCTCGAAGCGGATGCCGTAGGCCAGAATGAACGCCCAGCCGGCGAGCAGCGCATCGGTGATGACGTAGAACGCAACGAGCAGCCGGTTGTAGCGCTTTACCATGTGCGTCCGGATCCGGCGGCGACCGTGTCGGAGATCACCTGCGAGAGGTGCGACAGGCAGGCCGCGCGGCTGAACCGCTCCGCCTGCTGCCGTGCTGCGTCGGGGCGGAAGGGGAGCGTGGCGACGCGCGCGAGCGCCGCCGCCCATGCGTCGGGGGTGCTGTCAGGCACGAGGATTCCTGTCTCGCCGTCGAGGACCGTCTCGAGGGCACCGCCTCGGCCGAGGGCCACCACCGGGCGTCCGCAGGCCTGGGCCTCAAGTGGCACGATCCCGAAGTCTTCCTCGGCCGGGAGGAGCACGGCCGCGGCCTGCTGATACTCCCTCCGCACATCCTCGTCCGGCAGCCGGCCGAGGAAGCGCACATGGCCGTGCCCCTGTGCTTCAAGGCGCGCGCGCTCAGGTCCCTCGCCGACGATGCGGAGGTCACGACCGGCACGGCGCGTGGCCTCGATGGCCAGCTCGATGCGCTTGTAGGGGACGAGGGCGGACACAATCAGAAAGTGGGTGCCCGGCGCGATGGCCGCCGGCTCGTAAAACGTTGTGTCGACAGGGGGATATACCACCGTCGATGCCCGATTATAGTAGCGGCGAATCCGGTCGGCAACGTAGCGCGAGTTGGCGACGAAGCGCCCGACACGGTTGGCGGTGCGTGCATCCCACCGCGCCAGATGCCCCATGACGGGCCGGTAGAGCAGGTGATGCGCCGCCCAACCCACCCGGTCCACCCCGAAATAGGCCTCGAATTGATCCCACGCGTAGCGCATGGGGGAGTGGCAGTAGCAGACATGCACCGTGCCGCTCGGCACGATGACGGACTTGGCGACGCAGTGGCTGCTGCTGACCACCAGGTCATAGCCGGTGAAGTCGAACCGCTCAATGAGCGTCGGGAAGAGCGGGAGGCAGTGGCGGTACCGGCGCTTCAGCGCGGGGACCCGCTGCAGGGGACTCGTGATGATGCGGTGCTGCTCGATGCGCGCGTTGAGGCGCCCCGGTTCGTGGATGAGCGTGAAGATATCCGCGCCGGGATAGAGCTCGCACAGGACGTCGAGCACCTTCTCGCCGCCGCGCATGCCGGTCAGCCAGTCGTGGACCAGTGCGACTCGCATCAGCGGCCGGCCACCTCTCGGTAGATCGCCAGCGTTCGCGCCACCGAGTCCTCCCAGGAGAAGTGTCGGGCGCGTGCCAGGCCCTTCAGCCGCAGAGACTCCCTGAGCGGGGCGTCGGTGAGGACACGCTTGATGCCCTCCTTGATGTCGACCGTGTCGTGCGGGTCTACAAGGACCGCGGCGTCACCGACGACCTCCGGCATGGAGGAGACATTCGACGTCACGACCGGCGTGCCGCTGGCCATGGCCTCAAGCGGCGGGAGGCCGAACCCCTCGTAGAGCGAGGGGAACACGAAGACGGCGGCCATCCGGTAGAGGGCCGCCAGTGTGTCGTCGCTCAGGAAGCCGAGAAAGCGGACGTGCTTATGGAGCTTGTGCGAATGTACGGCGTGCCGCAGTGCCGGCAGCTTCGAGATTTCGTCGCCGATGATGA
Source organism: Acidobacteriota bacterium (assembly GCA_947482665.1). GTDB lineage: Bacteria > Acidobacteriota > Vicinamibacteria > Vicinamibacterales > UBA2999 > CANKJK01. The sequence goes on along the minus strand of CANKJK010000023.1, from coordinate 6,070 downwards.
GCAGCGTCAGATCCGGAAAGCCATCGCGGCGGAGTCCGGCAAAGGCATCAATCAACCGCACGAGGTTCTTGTGCGGCTTGATGTTGCCGACGTACAGCACGAACGGGTGGTGGAGCTGGTAGCGCTCGCGGACCATGTCGATATCGTGAGCGGATGGCGAGGCATCGAACCGCTCATCAAGCGCGTTATAGGTGACCGAGATCCGCTCGGGCGGGACGTGCACGTAGTGGAGGATGTCCTGCTTCGAGGCCTCCGAGACCGTGAGGATGCGGTCGGCGCGGTGCGCCGCCATCCAGATCGAGGCCCGGGCGTACGCGTAGGCCAGCCGGCTGGGCAGGTACTGGGGAAACCGCAGATGGATGCAGTCGTGAATGGTCACGACAGCCCGGCAGGGCACGGCCGGCGGCAGGACGTAGTGCGGCGCATGAAAGACGTCCGGCTTCTCGCGCCACAGCACCCACGGTACGTGCACCTGCTCCGCCAGGGAGTAGTTGCCGGATGGTTCGTGGACGGTACGGAAGTTGGGGCCGAGCGTGGCGGCGATGCCGAGGTCGTCGGCCGTCGTGAGCAGGACGAACTCACTGGCCTGGTCGAGGCGCGCCAGGTGCCGGAGCAGGTTGCGGATATACGTCCCGATGCCGAAGTCGTGAAGCTTCCGGACATCGATGGCGACGCGCATGGCAAATGATGGCACAGGCCCCGAGGACAACCCCGGGTGGCCCGCACCAGGCAGGAGGTCTCAGCTCTGCCGGCGCAGGGCCAGGTACAGGCGCAGTATGGGCACCCACCGGGGATGATGCTTGCGATAGAACGCCAGATGGCTGTCGCGGTAGCGGCGGTTCGTGGCTGACGGGGCCGTGGCCGCTGACCGGCCGCGAAGGTGGATGACTTCGGAGGCGGGGGTAAACAGAATCTGTCCACCCCGGGCACGCAGGGCGGCGCAGAAGTCGACATCTTCCGTGTACATGAAGAACTGCTCGTCCAGCAGCCCCGCCTCACAGGCGGCGGCGCGCCGGACGAGCAAGCAGGCGCCGCTGACCCAGTCGACGACCCGCTCCTCGTGGCTGAGCCGTTCAACCAATGCCCGCGTGGGGGCGTCGTCCGCGGCAAGGCCACGCATGAGCGCCCGCTGACGCCACTCCGCGCGGGGACTGATCATCTGGCCCCACGACAGCTCCGGATTGCCGGCTCCATCGGTCAGACGCGGTCCGACAGCCACGACGGCTGGAAAGCGATCCAGCGTGGCAACCAGCCGGTCCAGCGCATTCGGTGGCACGATCGTGTCGCTGTTCAACAGCAGCAGGAGTTCGGACTCGGTGGCCCGGATGCCGAGATTGTTCGCCTTCGCGAAGCCGAGATTGTCGCCACTGTCGATCAGGCGGACCTCCGGGTGGTGCGCGCGCACGTAGGCGGCGCTGCCGTCGCGCGAGGCGTTATCCACGACGACGATCTGCAGCGGTACGGCCGGCGGCGTGTCCCGGAGCGATTCCAGACAGCGCGCCAGGTCTGCCTGGGTGTTGTAGCTGACGATGACGATGGTGAGGCGTGGAGCGGCGCTCATCGGTCCGCCTCATGGGCGGCACGAGCCAGCGCCGCCAGCACCGTGCGCGCACAGGTCGTCCACGAGTAGCGAGCCAGGACCGCAGGCGCGGCCGCGAGCACGGCCGCACGGGTGGGTTCGTCGTAGAGGGCCGCGTCGAGGGCCTCCGCGATGAGACCCGGCTCTGGGCGGGCGACATAGATGGCAGCCTCGCCAAAGACTTCCCTCCCGACTGGCGTGTCGAGCAGTACCGGGGGAATGCCGTGGGTCAGGGCGTCCAGAGGGGGAATGCCGAAGCCTTCGTAGCTCGAGAGGTAGGCGAATGCGCGGGCGGCACCGTAGAGCGCACCGAGCGTGTCGTCCGCGACGTAGCTGTGCAGCATGACGCGGTCCGCCGCGCCTGAGGCCTGCCGTGCCGCCTGGATGTCCTGTGCCGGCCACGTGCGGTTCTCGCCGACCACCGCGAGCGCGGCGCGGGGCCGGCGCGCCGCGAGCAGGCCAAAGCCCTGGATCAACTCCGGCACGTGCCGCCGGTTGAAGATCGACCCCACCATCAGTACGGTGTGGGCGGGCGGACCACCCGCGGGCGGCGTCACGGTGAGGCCGCTGGGTCCCGGGGCGGCCAGCGTGATGCGGTCGAGCGGGACCTGCAGATGGCGGTGGATTTCCTGGCGCGAAAAGTCGGTCAGGGTGAGCACCGTGGCGGCGCGCCGGGCGGCGGCGCGGGTGAGCACGCGGCGCCGGAGTCCTTCCCGCCAGCGGAACCACTCCGGATGCGCCGCGAAGGACACGTCATGGATGGCCACGACGAGCGGCGTCGAGCCGTGAACGGGGCCGGAATAGGCCGGGGAGAAGAGCACGTCGGCCTGGGCGACCTTGGCGAGTCCCGGGAATGCAATCTGCTCCCAGTACGGTCCGCGTCCTGGGCGTACGGCGACACGCCAGCCCGGGTGCTCGAGGAACGGATGGTCGAATGGCCGGTCGCCGCACCAGGTGATCTCGTGACCCGCTGCCTCGGGCAGGTCGCGCCAGACCCGGGCGATCTCGCCGAGATACCGGCCGACGCCCGTCGGGTGTCCGCAGAGCTCGCGCGCGTCGACCGCGATCCGCATTACGCGCGCTCCCGGCGGCGCGCGACGGCGCTCGCATACGCGCGGCCCAGTTCGGCGGCGGCGGCGTCCCAGGTGTAGGTGCGTGCCCGGGCGAGTCCCCGTGTGGCCGCCGCGCTCGCGACGTCGTTGTCCGTCGCCAACCACGCCAGCTGCGCCGCGAAGGCATCCGTGTGGTCAGGATCGACCACGATGCCGGCGTCTCCGGCCACCTCGGGCAGGGCGCCGCGATTCGATACCAGGACGGGGATGCCCGCCGACATGGCCTCAAGGACAGGCAGTCCGAAGCCCTCATCGAGGGAGGGAAGGACGAGGAGTCGTGCCCCGGCGTACAGCGCCTCTCGGTCGGTGTCCGCCACGTAGCCGCGGTAGTCCACATGGCCCGCCAGCGGCGCCTGTGCCCACCGCGTGGCCCAGGCCTCCGCCCCCGGCGCCATGGAGCCGGCAATGACCAACGGTGGCAGCCGCGGTTGGCGCTCCAGGGCCAGCGCGTAGGCGTCCAGGAGGCTCCCGAGGTTCTTACGCGGGTCGAGCGTTCCGACAAACAGGATGTAGCCGTCGCGAGGCACATTCGGGGCCCTGCCGAGGTGCTGCCACGATGGGGCCCCGGGCGGGCAGACGAAGATGCGCTCCTTCGGAACGCTGAAGGTCACTTCAATCAGCCGCGCGGTGGCGTGGGAAATGGTGACCACCGCGTCCGCGCGGCGGGCATGGCGCGCCGCGAGCAGCGGGTAGTCCCGCCGGATCTCCCGCACGCTGTGCTCGGGGCGCGACAGGAAATGGAGGTCATGCACGGTCACCACCTGCGCGGCGCGCTGCGCCGGGATGAGCAGCGGGTGGAACGCGTGGACGACGTCCGCAGGGCCCGTGAGCCACTCAATAGGCGGCCAGCCGTGACGGTGCCAGAGCCAGTTCAAGGCCCGGACCGGGATGCGCCGGTCCGCCGCAACCGTGCCCGCGGGGGCGGTCACGTGGGACAGCCGGTCCTTCCAGGAACTGGAGAACAGCACCAGCGAGTCATCCAGACCCTGCTGCCGGGCATAGGCGGCCGCGAGGTGATGGACGTACTCGCCAACCCCCGTGCGCGCCCGCAGGGCCGGCCGATAGTCGACAACCACCCGCACGCGCAGAGGGTACCATGTGGATGCACCGGCATGGCAGCCGGTGGAGGAGTCTGATGCGGATCGCGGTAGTGGGAACCGGGTACGTCGGCCTTGTCGCCGGCGCGTGCTTCGCTGAGAGCGGCAACGACGTGGTGTGCGTGGATACGGACGCCGCCAAGCTGAAACTGCTGCGGGATGGGCGGATGCCCATCTACGAACCCGGACTTGAAGAACTGGTGCGCCGGGGGGTGGCGGAGAAACGGCTCAGCTTCACGGCCGCGCTGCCGAAGGCGGTGCGGGACGCGCAGGTCATCTTCATTGCCGTCGGCACGCCGCAGGGCGAGGACGGGTCGGCCGACCTGCAGCACGTCATGGGCGTGGCCGGCGATATCGCCGCCGCGATGGACGGCTACAAAGTCATCGTCGACAAGAGTACGGTGCCGGTCGGCACCGCGGCGCGTGTCCGCGACGTCATCCGGAAGGGCACGGCGCATCCCTTCAGCGTCGTCAGCAACCCCGAGTTTCTGAAGCAGGGCGCGGCCGTGGAAGACTTCCTCAAGCCGGACCGCGTCGTGATCGGCGTGGAAGACGACCGCGCGCGCGAGATCATGCTGGAGCTCTACGCGCCCTACACGCGCACGGGGGCTCCGATGCTCGTCATGGACTGTGCGAGTGCCGAGTTGGCCAAGTACGCGGCCAACGCCATGCTCGCCACGCGGATCTCCTTCATGAACGAAGTGGCCAACGTCTGTGAACGCGTCGGTGCCGACGTGGATCAGGTCCGTCGCGCGATGGGCAGCGACCGCCGGATCGGCAATGCGTTTCTCTTTCCCGGCATTGGCTACGGGGGCAGCTGCTTCCCGAAGGACGTCAAGGCGATGCTCAAATTCGCGGCCGACAAGGACTATGACTTCCGCATCCTCCAGGCCGTGGAATCCGTGAACCAGTATCAGAAGACCGTGTTGTTCGAGAAGATGGCCGCCCACTTCGGCAACCTGAAGGGCAAGGTCGTGGCCATCTGGGGACTGGCATTCAAACCGCGGACCGATGACATGCGTGAGGCGCCGGCCGTGCCGCTGATTGAGGCGCTGCTGGCCTCCGGCGCGAAAGTACGTGTCTTCGATCCCGAGGCCATGGATGTCGCGCGCCGCACCTTCGAGGGGCGCGTCAGTTACGCGAAGAGTCCCTACGAGGCCGTGAAGGGTGCCGACGCACTGGCTCTGGTGACGGAGTGGAACGAGTTCCGGCGGCCGGATTTCGAGCGCATCCAGCGGAGCATGCGGACGCCAGTGGTCTTCGACGGCCGCAACATCTACACCCCGGAGCAGATGAAGGCCGCCGGGTTCACCTACTACTCGATCGGCCGGTGACCACCGTACTGGTCACCGGCGGAGCCGGATACATCGGGAGCCATACCGCCAAGGCGCTGCGGGCGGCGGGCTACCGCACCGTGCTCTACGACAACTTCTCGGCCGGGCACGCCGAGGCGTCCCTTGGTGCGCCGCTGGTCGTGGGCGATATCGCTGACATCGAGACGGTCCGGCACACCATCCGTGAGCACCAGGTCGAGGCGGTCCTGCATTTCGCGGCCTGGCTGGCGGTCAGCGAGTCGGTGGTCCGTCCGCTGGAGTACTACCGGAACAACGTGAAGGGCACGCTCGGGCTGCTGGAGGCGATGGCCGCTGAAGGGTGCCGCCAGCTGGTGTTCTCGTCGACCTGTGCCGTCTACGGCGAACCTGTCACCACGCCCATTGACGAGCAGCATCCGACAGCGCCCATCAACGCCTACGGGCAGACGAAGCTGGCCATCGAGCATGCGCTCCCGCATCTGGAGCGCGCCCACGGCATCCGGTCCGTGCGCCTGCGCTACTTCAACGCGGCCGGCGCGGATCCGGACGGGGAACTGGGCGAGGATCACTTCCCGGAGATCCACGCGATTCCCAGGGCCATTGAGGCGGCCACGGGCGGAGCCCCCTTCTCGATCTTTGGCACCGATTACCCGACGCCCGACGGCACCTGCCAGCGCGATTACATCCATGTGATGGATCTCGCCGACGCGCACGTCCGGGCCCTGGGGTATCTCGAACAGGGCGGGGCCTCGGTGACCTGTAACCTCGGCACGGAACAGCCGACATCGGTGCGCGAGGTCATTGACGCCGTGGAGCGTGTCAGCGGGCGCCACGTCGTCCGCCACGTCGCCGAGCGGCGTCCCGGGGATCCTGCGGTCCTCTATGCCTCGGCGGCCCGCGCCCGCGCCGTGCTGGGCTGGCAGCCGCGATTTCCATCACTGGACGACATCGTGCGCCACGCGTGGGCCT
>CANKJK010000022.1 GCA_947482665.1 Acidobacteriota bacterium | reverse complement strand
GTGCGCCACCACCACCCGGCGCTTCGATGACGGCGACCACCGAGTGGACCTCGGCCGTCTCCCCCGCCTTCACCGTGATCTCGATGAGCGTGCCTGCCACCGGCGAGGGAATCTCGGCGTCGACTTTATCCGTGGAGATTTCCAGCAGGGGTTCGTCGCGGTCGACCGTATCGCCGACCTGCTTCAGCCACCGCGAAACGGTGCCCTCCGCGATCGACTCCCCCATCTGGGGCATCACGACGTCCGTGCGGACCCCTTTCGACTCGCCCCGAGCCGCGTCGAGGGGTTCGCTCAGGGCGGCCGCGGCTGCGTCCGTCTCGATCACGGCAACGACCGAGTGCACCTCGGCCATCTCTCCCGCCTTGACGCGGATTTCGACGAGCGTGCCCGCCACCGGAGAGGGAATCTCGGCGTCGACCTTGTCTGTGGAGATTTCGAGCAGCGGCTCGTCACGCCCCACGGTGTCGCCGATCTGCTTCAGCCACCGGGATACGGTGCCTTCAGCGATCGACTCCCCCATCTGGGGCATCACTACGTCAGTTCGCACGCACGGGTCCTGAAGGGTTGGCGCGGGCGAACCCGCGCCGGGCCCGGCTAGCCGATGATCTGCTTGGCGATGGTCTCGAGCTGCATGTTCGACGTGCCCTCGTAGATCTGGCCGATCTTGGCGTCGCGCCAGAACTTCTCGACCGGGTATTCCTTGACGTACCCATTGCCGCCGAAGAGGTTGATGGCGAGCGAGGTGACCTTTTCAGCCACTTCCGAGGAGTAGACCTTGGCCATGGCCGCTTCGTTCAGGAAGGGCAGGCCCATGTCGCGCAGCCGCGCGGCGTCATACACCAGCAGCTTCGCGGTCTGAAGGTCGATGGCCGCGCGCGCAATCTGGTGGCGCACCGCCTGGAACTCCGCGATGGCCTTGCCGAACTGCTTGCGCTCCTTCGTATAGCCGATCATGGCGTCGAGTCCGGCGCGGGCGGCGCCGATCATCTGCGCGCCGATGCCGATGCGGCCCTCGTTGAGGGTGTCCATCGCGACCTTGTAGCCCTTGCCCACTTCGCCAAGGACGTTGGCCTTCGGCACGCGGCAACCGTCGAGCAGGAGCTCGCAGGTGCTGCTGGCGCGGATGCCGAGCTTGTCTTCCTTCTTGCCGACCGAGAAGCCTTCCATCCCGCGCTCCACGAGGAACGCGGTGATGCCCTTGTAGCCGGCCTCCGGGTTCACGTTGGCGAACACGATGAAGAGATTGGCCTCATTGCCGTTGGTGATCCAGAGCTTGCGGCCGGTCAGCACGTAGCTGTCGCCGTCCTCCTTGGCGCGCGTCGCCATGGCGAAGGCGTCCGAGCCGGAACCGGCCTCGGAGAGGGCGTAGGCGCCGATGGTGTCCTTGGCCACCCGCGGGCAGTAGCGCTTCTGGATGTCGGTGTTGCCCCACTTGAGCAGGGCGTTGATGAAGAGCGTGTTCTGGACGTCCACGAACACGCCCACCGACGGGTCCACGCGGGAGAGCTGCTCCACGGCCAGCACGGAGTAGAAGAACGAGGCGCCGGCGCCGCCGTACTCCTCCGGGATCTCGATGCCCATGATGCCGAGGTCGAAGAGCTTCGGGATGAGGTTCTTGTCGAGCTTGGCGTGCTCATCCATGTCGCGGACGAGCGGGCGGATTTCCTTGTCCGCAAACTCGTAGACGCTGTCCGCGAAAAGCTGTTCGTCCTCGCTGAGGCGCGAGAGAGCCGGGGTCGTGGCACTGGTGGTCACGTTCAGATCCTTATCAGTAGAGAAAGTGATGAAAGCCGGGTGCACGGAAAAAAGGCGGGCAACCGACTTCTAAGAATACGCAATGAGGCGCCACTCAATCAAACCGGAAAGCGGCCTCCGTTGCGGCAGACCGGAGCCGAACGGGAGCGCCGGATGGATTGTTGCGCCGGTGGCGCGACTCGCTGCGGATTCGGTCCCCCGCGCGGGCCACGGCAGGGCCTCTGCGCCGCGTCGGAGGACAATGGACGGGCGTGCCCACTGTCCTCATCCGAACGCCGCATGGTGGCCCGTGGCTGGAGCTGCGCCATCCGGTGGCCACGATTGTCGCCTCTCGCCCCGACGGGGTCTCGGCCGCGCTGGCGGGCGTCGAACAGGTGACCCGCCAGGGGTATCTGGCCGCCGGCTTCGTCACCTACGAGGCGGCCGCGGGCTTCGGCCTGCCCACGCAGCCCGCCCCCCGGAACCTGCCGCTCGTCTGGTTCGGCGTCTTCCGCGCCGGGGACGCCATCCGCCACCCCTCCGTGCCCGCCGGCTGGCGGGACCAGCAGGGGCCTCTCGCCTGGCGGCCCTCCATCGACCAGGCCCGCTACACCGAAGCGGTCGCCGGCATCCGTCAGCACATCGCAGACGGCAATACCTACCAGCTCAATTACACGTTCCGGATGGGAGCCGACGCCACCGGCGACCCGCGGACCCTCTTCGCGGCCCTGGCCGACGCACAGGGCGGGCCGTGGTCGGCCTTCATCGATACCGGCGACCTCGCCGTCTGCTCGGCCTCGCCAGAGCTGTTCTTCGAACGGGACGGCGTCCGCATCGTCACCCGGCCCATGAAGGGGACCGCGCCGCGCGGGCGCTGGCCCGAGGAAGACGCCGCCCGGGCGGAGTCCCTCACCGCATCGCCCAAGAACCTGGCCGAGAACGTGATGATCGTGGACCTGATGCGGAACGACCTGGGCCGGATCGCGCGCCCCGGCAGCGTCCGCGTCTCGGACATGTTTCACCTGGAGCGCTACCCCGCGCAGTGGCAGATGACCTCCACCGTCGAGGCGGAGCTGCGGCCGGAGACCACCCTGGTCGAGATCTTCGCGGCCCTCTTTCCGTCCGGGTCCATCACGGGGGCCCCGAAGATCCGGTCGATGGACATCCTGCGGCAGGTCGAAACCGGGCCGCGAGGCGTCTATTGCGGCGCGGTTGGTCTGGTGGAACCCGGCGGCCGTGCCCATTTCAATGTCGCCATCCGCACGGTTGCCGTGGACCGGGCGTCGGGCCGGGCCGAATTCGGCGTCGGCAGCGGCATCGTGTGGGATTCCGAAGCGGACGCCGAGTTCGAGGAGTGCCGGGTCAAGGCGACCATTCTCACGACACCCTCCCCTGACTTTTCGCTCATCGAATCACTTCGCTGGGAGCCGGGCACCGGATACACGCTGCTCGAACGGCACAGGGCGCGTCTGCGGGACTCCGCCGCGTACTTCGGGATTCCATTCGACCCGTTGCGCGTGGAGACCGCGCTCACCGATGTAGCCAGCCGCCTCACCGAACCCTCGAAGGTACGGCTGCTCGTCTCGCGAGCCGGCGAAGTGGACACCGCGGCGCAGCCTCTTGGCTCGACGCCCTCGCCGATGCGGATAGCGCTGGCGCCGATGCCGGTCTCAAGCCAGGACGTCTGGCTCTTCCACAAGACGACGGAGCGCGCTGCCTACCAGACCGCCGAGGCCGCCTGCCCGGGTGTCGACGCCGTGCTGTTGTGGAACGAGCGCGGCGAGGTCACGGAAGCCACGAACTTCAATCTGGTCGCCGAGATCGATGGCCGGCGCGTGACGCCGCCGCTCGACTGTGGATTGCTGGCCGGCACCTTCCGGGCGGAATTGCTGGCCACGGGCGCCATCACCGAGGCCATCGTGCGCGTCGACGACCTGCACCGCGCCACACGGCTGTGGCTCATCAACTCCGTCCGTGGCTGGGTGGAGGCCGAGCAGGTCTAGTCTGCGCAGCCACCCGTCGTCCCCTGGCTCAGAGCCGGCCGGCAGGCTCCTGTTGCGTCAGGCAGTGCAGCGTGCCCAGCCCCCACACCAGGTCGACGGCATGGATGCCGACGATCTGATGGTCCGGCATCAGTTCGGCGAGCGTGTTGAGCGCAAGGCGGTCATTCGGGTCGTTGAAGGTCGGCACGAGCACCGTGCCGTTGGCGATGTAGAAGTTGGCGTAGCTGGCTGGCAGCCGCTGGCTGTCCATGATCACCGGACGCGGGAATGGGAGCGTCACCACACGAAACGCCGGGTGACCGGGTTCCGCCGCCGCACGCTCCAGCCGCCGGAGGTTGTCGAGCGACCGGGCGTGGTTCTCGTCCGCCGGATCCTCCTCGTGCGCGAGCACCACGACGTCCCGCGCCACGAACCGGGCGATGTCGTCGATATGTCCGTGGGTGTCATCGCCCACGCAGCCTTCACCGAGCCAGATGGTTCGTGAGGCACCCAGCCACTCGGCGAACGCGCGTTCGTAGTCCGCGCGGCCAAGGCCGGGGTTTCGGACCTGGACGTCACTCAGCAGCCACTCCTCGGTCACGAGCAGCGTCCCGGCGCCATTCACCTCGATCCCGCCACCTTCAAGCACCAGACGGCCCGCGCCGTCCGGACGTGTGGGCTCAATGCGGGGCGCCCCCGTCAGTCCGGCCATCGCCGCCCCGATGCCGGCGTCGAGGTGGTAGTTGTCGTACTTCGACCAGCCGTTGAAGGCCCAGTTCAGCAGGCCGAGCCCACCATCACTCCCCAGCACGCCGGTGGGAGCCGAATCCCGAAGCCACACGCGGTCGCTGGGCACCACGTGCAGCCGAACCCGATCTCCCGGCACGCCGTGGGCGGCCAGCGCCATGCGGGCGTCCTCGCGGACGTCCTCCGAATGGCAGAGGATCTCGACGGGCTCTGCGGTGGACAGGACCCGCGCAATCTCAGCGTAGACCCAGGGAATCGGGCCGAGCTTGCCCGGCCAGTCCGGCTCGTGGTGTGGCCACGCGATCCAGGTCGCCCGGTGGGGCTCCCACTCGGCGGGCATGCGGTAACGGCTGGCCATGGGCGTCGGCACGCGAGCGGCGGGTGGCGATCAGCCGAGATAGCGGTTCAGGATCGGCCCGTAGGCGTCGATCCGGCGGTCGCGCAGGAACGGCCAGTTGCGGCGCACGGTCTCGATGAGGCCCGGGTCGCACTGCGCGATGAGAATCGCCTCATCCTCGCCCGCCTCTGTGACGTAGCGGCCAAACGGATCGGCGACGAAGCTGTGCCCGAAGAAGGTCAGACCGTTGGTTCCCGGCTCGGCCTCGTGCCCCACGCGGTTCACCGAGGCCACATAGACACCGTTCGCGATGGCGTGCGCACGCTGCGCCGTGCGCCAGGCGTCCACCTGCGCGGCGCCCCATTCGGCCTTCTCGGCCGGGTGCCAGCCGATGGCCGTGGGATAGAACAGCACGTCCGCGCCCATCAGGCTCGTAATGCGTGCCGCCTCGGGATACCACTGGTCCCAACAGATGAGCACGCCGATGGTGGCGAAGCGCGTCTTGAACACGCGGAAACCGGAGTCGGCACCAAGGGGTTCCCCGGGCCTGGGTCCGTCGCCCGGGGTGAAGTAGTACTTCTCGTAGAAGAGCGGGTCGTCCGGAATGTGCATCTTCCGGTAGGTCCCAAGGAGCGACCCGTCGGCATCGATGACCACGGCCGAGTTCCGGTACATCCCAGGCCCCTGCCGCTCGAAGATGGGGACCACGATGACGACGCCCAGTTCGCGGGCGAGCCCCTGCATGGCCTCGGTGGCCGGCCCCGGGATGGGTTCGGCCAGGTCAAACCGGGCCGTGTCCTCCACCTTGCAGAAATACGGGGCGTTGAAGAGTTCCTTCAGGCAGATGATCTCGGCGCCGCGCCGGGCCGCCTCACGCACCAGCCCCTCGGTGCGGCGGAGCGTGGCCTGCGCGTCGGCGTCGGCATGGTCCTGAATCAGGCCGATCGTGAATGGTGTGGACCCCACCGAGCGAGTCTACGACAACCCCGCGCACATATAATCACGGGGATGTCCCGGAAAGCGGTTGCCAAGACCAAGTGCGCCCTCTGCGGCGCGACCGACGTATCAGAGCCGCGCGGCGAGGAGCGCTACTGCCGGGATTGCTGGGAGAAGAAGATCGCGGTCGAGGAGATCGTGGCGCGGGAGTTTGCCCTCAAGCGCTATCTCCGGGCACAGAGCGCGGAGAAATACCTGATCTACCACTCGACCACCAAGCGGCCCTGCGGCCAGATTATCGTGGTGGATGACAGCTACGACCTCTTCCTGTCGATGATTCTGTACCCGAATTTCGAGTGGGATACGCCCGCGTATCACCTCGAGGGCGACCCGGAAGGCCGGTCGTTTGCTGAGATCCTGGTGGACGTGGTGGCCACCGAAGTTATCGAGCCGTGGGGTGGCGGCAAGTGGCACTTGGAAATCTTCCGGTCGGCGGCGCCCGAACCGGAGGACTGGAACGGTGAGATGTGAGCGCCTATAATTTCCGCGCCCGACGAGACGGGTCCATTCTGGAGGTCATCATGCTTAAGTACCGCTGGCTCACCTATGCTGGCGCCATTCTGTTGGTTGCGTCGACGGCCGGAGCCGGGCAGGCCCCCGCAGCCGCACCTGCTGCAGCCCCGGCTGCGCCAGGCAAGTTCACGCCGCCCGTGCGCGGCGAGGCCGAAGTGGGCTTCACCAAGCCGAACACCAAGCGGAACGGCACCGAAGTCACGACCACGATCAAGATCAAGAACATGTCGGCGAAGTTCGCGATCGTCGGTCTGAAGGTGGACGAGTTCTGGTACGACAAGGGTGGCAACCCCGTGACGGGCGATACCTACCGCCACAAGCGGCCGCTGCAGCCCCAGGAAATGATCGACGTCGTGCTGCACACCCCGGTCAACCCGAAGATGGACCGGAACCAGTACAAGTTTGAGCACGCCAACGGCACCGTGAAGACGGTGGCGATGACGGACAAGGGCGAGGCGGCCGGCGCCCCGGCGGCGGCCAAGGCCGCTCCGGCAGCCAAGGCCGCCCCGGCCAAGGCTGCGCCGAAGAAGAAGTAAGCGCTCCTGCTTCAGGGTCGGACGCGGATTTCAATATCCCGTCCGACCCCCATCGGTTCCTTCCCCACCCGCGACTTCGCTTCCACATGCAGCAGGTAGGTGCCCGGCTGGAGATCCTTCAGCGGAATCTGCGGCGTGTATCCGAATCCCCCGCGCCCCGCCTGCAACTCCGTCGAGGAGCGCTCTTCTTTCATTTCAAGCACCACACGCCCGTCTGACGACCGGATCGTCGCCGAGAGGTCGATCTTGTGCGCCGACGCGCCTGGCGCGTTCTCGTACACCTCGGCAAAGAGCGCCAGGGTGTCGGCCCGCGCGAACTCGCGGGTGGCCGTGGTCGGGCCCGCCACCAGCGGCGCAATCATCCCTTCGCTGCCGACCGTCACCATCTGCTGCGCGGCCAGCGACGTTACGGCGACGCCGCTCATGGTCAGCGGCGCCTTGAAGAAGTCCGGCACCTCAAGGTCATAGAGCACCGAGCCGGTCAGGCCAGCGCCTTCCTCATTGGCCGCCACGCGGATCTGATAGCGGCCCGGTGGCATGTCGAGCGCCGAGAGCACGCGGATGCCGCGCGCGTTGGCCGCCTGGAGCGCGTCCGGCTTGAACGACAGCGTCGCGCGGCTCTTCTTGCCGGACTTGAGGTTGCCGTTCTGATCGATTGGCGTGAATGCCACCTCGAGCAGATTGGTCGCCAGACCGCCCTTGTCCGTGTACTTGAACCCGGAGGCCTGCACCTCGACCGCGAGCGCCACGGACGCATTGGGCGCCGTCCCCTTGAACGCACCCGCGAAGACGCGCATCGGGAGTCCGGCCACCGGCACGGGGCTGTTCATCGCCTCGCGCATCGCCGGTGAACTGGCCGTGGCCGATGTGGCCGCCTTCACCTCCGGCGCCTTGCCGCGTGGCGCGGCGTAGCCCTTGCGCGAGTGGACCTGGAGCCCTGGCCGCTTCAGCTTGACCGTAATGCGATGGAACTTGCCGTCGCGCTTCTGGGTCGGAGGGTAGTAGCCGAGCACGTAGTAGGCGCTCGTCTCGCGGACCAGCCGGTCAAAGACCTCCTTGAAGTCATTCCGGTTGACCGCCGCAAAGCCGCCCGTCTCCTCCGCCACCATCCGCAGGCTCTGCTGCGCCAGGTACGACTCGCTCATCAGCGACTGCAGCCCCATGTTCGTCGGCTGGTCGGTGCCGTCGGCCGCGGCCTGGGAACTGCCCGGCACGCCGCCAATCTCGATCGCGCTCTCGATGCCGGTGCCCAATCCCCGCGGGTCGATGGCAAAGATGCTGACATTGGCCCGGGTCGCCGCGCCGATCGCATCACGGACGCCGTCGGCCACGGCCGAGGCATCCATCGCGCTCCACGGGTCGGCCAGGTCGTAGCTCAGGCCTTCGCTGATGAACACGAGCGCCTTGCGACGGCCGTGGATACCCGCCATGTAGTCGGCCAGCTTCTGGAGCGAGGTGAGCGTGCGGCGGGCGTGCGATCCCCGTTCCATCTCATACGGGTCCAGCACGGACCGCTGACGGGAGTTGGTGGGGCTGGTCGGCAACGTCGGTGCGCCGTTGCCGAACGCCTCGAGCCGCTCGAGGGTCTGCGACCGCAGCTTCTCGCCGACGAACCGGTCGATGGAGGCCACCAGCAACCGCCGGTTGTTCGTGAAGTCCTGCCCGAGGTCGCTCCGGCCGCTGGTGTGGACCACCGCGGCCAGATCGTTGGTGCCGAACCGGCGTTCGATAAAGGTCCGCGCGGCCTGCTTCACGCGAAGGGCATTGAGCGGATCGGTGTGCAGACTGTCGAGCACAATGAGATAGAGCCGCCCATCCGCGTGCTCGTTGCTCTGCACGTCGCGCTCGATCGGCTCGCCGGTCACCACGGGCCGGTCGTCCCGCACGATAGGGATGTTGACGACTGAAAACGTCGAAATCGCCTGGGGCTTGCCGTCTTCCAGCACCTCGAAGTCCGCCTGGGTCAGGTCCGTCACCAGATTGCCCTTGGCATCCGTGACGGTCGCATCCACCTCGACGTAGTTGACCTCGGTGCGGAACGTGACCGGCGGTCCCTGAGGGGACGGTACGGGCGGCGGCGCCTGCTGGGCCGAGAGTCCGGCGACACATCCAAAGACCAACAGCAGCCGAAGTCGCGCGTGTGACATGTGACGGAGTCCTCTCTGGGGGATGGCGGTTCGATTATAGGACCTCGCCCCAGGCCGTCCGGCCGGCCCGGCCAACCAGCCGGATCCGTCGTCAAAGGAGTGTCGCCGTTATCTATACTCAACTGGTTATGCCGCTCGATATCGCCGCAGTTCAGCAGGTACTGACCGCCGAGGGCCTCGACGGCTGGCTGCTCTACGACTTCCATGGCAGCAACCCGGTCGCGACCACGCTGGCCGGACTCGTCCATGGCGACGGGCACATGACCACGCGCCGCTGGTACTACCTGATTCCCGCAAAGGGCGCTCCGGTCGGCCTGGTGCACGCGATCGAGCGGCACAACCTCGACGCCCTACCCGGCGAGAAGACGGTCTATGCGGAGCGGCACCAGCTCGACGCCGGACTGACGGCGCTGCTGCGCGGCATGACGCGCGTGGCGATGGAATACTCCCCGGGCTGCGCCATCCCCTATCTCTCGCGGGTGGACGCCGGCACGGCCGAGGCCATCCGGTCGCGCGGCGTGGAGATCGTGTCGTCGGGCGACCTGGTGCAGTTGTTCGACGCGTGCTGGACCGGCAACCAGCTCGTCTCGCACCAGCATGCGTCGGCGTCGCTCTACCGGATCAAGGACCGCGCGCTGGAGTTGATCGCCCGGAAGCTCCGGGACGGCGTGGCGGTGACCGAGTACGAGGTTCAGCAGGAGATGTGGCGCTGGTTCCAGGACGAAGGGCTGGTCAGCGATTCCGAACCAGTGGTGGCGGCCGGCGCCAGCGGCGGCAACCCTCACTACATCCCGACGGCCACGCGGTCGCGGGTGATCGGCGCCGGGGAGGTCATCGTGCTGGACCTCTGGGGCAAGCGCACCGAACCGCACGCCGTGTTCGCGGACATCACCTGGGTCGGCTTCGCCGGGTCACGCGTGCCCGAGACGGTCGAGCGGGCGTTCGCCACCATCGCCCGGGCGCGTGATACGGGCATCGCCCTGGTCACCGAGGCCGCTGCCACCGGGCGGGACCTGCGGGGCTGGGAAGTGGATCGCGCGGCGCGGACCGTGCTGGAGGAGGCCGGGTTCGGCCCCCAGATCCTGCACCGTACCGGGCACAGCCTGGGCGAGGAGGTGCACGGCAACGGCGTGCACATGGACGACTTCGAGACACACGATGACCGGCGCATCCTGCCGGGCACGGGTTTCACGATCGAGCCGGGGCTCTACTTCCCCGATTTTGGCGTGCGCACCGAGATCAACATGTTCCGAGGCGAGCGGGATGCGTCGGTCACCGGACCATGCCAGACTGAGGTCACGGCGCTGGCCTGACCCGGGCATCTCCTGGGTGGCCTTCTGGAGGCACTATGTCGAATCGTAAGACGTCATTCTTCTATGCACTGCTGATCGCGGTCGTCTCACTGGCCGTCGGGATGGTCATCGCGTCCCGGCTCGGGATGGCGCCGGAATCCGGTGCCCAGACCGCCGCGCCGGCCCAGAACAGCAAGCCCATCACCGGGCCGGTGGACGCCACCACCTTCAGGACCATCGCCAAGTCGGTGAACCCGTCCGTCGTGAACATCCGCACGGAGTCGAAGCAGAAGGCCTCGGACATGAGCGACTTCTTCGGCGGGGGCGGGGGCGGCGACGACCTGCTGGACCGCTTCTTTGGCGGAGGCGGTGGGGGCGGCGGCCAGCGCGGGCAGCGCGGGCAGCGTGCCGAACCCAAGGAGCAGGTAGCGGTCGCGGCGGGCACCGGCTTCGTCATCGACAAGGCCGGCTTCATCATGACGAACAACCACGTCGTGGAAGGCGCCACCAAGATCGAAGTCTTCTTCGGCGACGAAGAGGACCAGGCGTTCAAGGCGAAGATCGTCGGCCGCGACCCCCTGAGCGACAGCGCGCTCATCGAACTCATCGACAAGCCCAAGTTCCCGCTCCAGGAGGTCAAGCTCGGCGACTCCGCGCAGATGCAGCCGGGCGACTGGGTGATGGCCATCGGGAACCCGTTCGGGCTGGCGCACACCGTGAGTGTCGGCGTCATCAGCGCCGTCGAGCGCTCCTTCCCCGTGGCGGATGGCCGCTTCCAGCAGGTGCTGCAGACCGACGCGGCGATCAACCCGGGTAACTCCGGCGGGCCACTGCTGAATCTGCGCGGCGAAGTGATCGGCATGAACACCGCCATCTACAGCGACTCGCGCGCCAGCGGCAATATCGGCATCGGCTTCGCCATGCCGGTGAATCTGCTCCGCGACATGCTGCCGCAGCTGCGAAGCGGCAAGGTGACGCGCGGCCGCATCGGCGTCGGCGTCAACGCCGTGCCGAGCAGCGCCGTTCAGGAGTTCGGCCTCACGTCCAAGATGGGCGCGCTGGTGACGACCGTCGACCGGAAAGGCCCGGCATTCAAGGCCGGTATCGAACCCGGTGACGTGATCATCGAATTCAACGGCCGTCCGGTGAAGAACAACACCGAGCTGGTGGCGATGGTGGGTTCCACGAAACCCGGCTCGACGGTGCCCTTGAAGGTCATGCGCGACCGCCAGCCGAAGTCGCTCAACATCACGATCGAGGAACTGAACATCGACGCAGAACCCGCGGCCGGGGATGCCGGGAAGGACAGCGACGAGGAACAGACCTCCAAGGGCTTCGGCATGACCCTCGGCAACATCTCGCCCGAGGTCTCGCGGCGGCTGCGCCTTGAAAGCGGCGTGAAGGGCGCCATCGTGATGGACGTCGAACAGGGCAGCCCCGCGTCCCGCGGGCCGCTTGCGCCCGGCGACATCATCACGCGCATCAACGGCAAGAGCGTCGCAACCGCCGCACAGGCGAGCGCCGAGCTCAACGCCATCAAGTCCGGCAGCGCGGCCCGCCTCCTGGTGCTCCGCAACGGCCAGGACACCTTCGTCATCGTCACGAAGGAGTAGCTTGGGCGGCTCGGAAGCCGCCGCGGCGATTGCGCACCGCATCCGCGACCGTGGTCCCATCACGGTCGCGGAGTTCATGTCGATTGCGCTCTACCACCCGGAACACGGCTACTACGCGTCGCGGTCGAAACGGACGGGCCGTTTCGGCGACTTTCACACGAGCGTCGACGCCGGGCCGCTGTTCGGCCGGCTCCTCGCCCGGCAGTTCGCCGAGATGTGGCAGGTGCTGGCCGCGCCCGGCGGTGACATGCCGCCCGAACCGGGCTTCGACCTGGTGGAGGCGGCGGCGGCCGACGGCCAGTTGGCCCGCGACGTGCTGGATGCCGCGGCCGACGAATCCCCCGCCTTTCTCGACGCGATCCGCCTGCACCTGGTCGAAGCCAGCCCGGCCGCGCGAGCCCGCCACCGGGACACGCTCGGCTCGCACGCCGCGTGTCTGACCTCGTCATCCGCGCGTCTGCCCGACGCGGTTCACGGCGTCATCTACGCCAATGAACTGCTCGACGCGCTCCCGGTGCATGCCGTCATCGGCACGCCCAGCGGCCTCGCCGAGCGCTACGTCGCGCTGGCTCCCGAGGGACACAGTGAGGCGCCGGTGTTCGTGGAACAGGCCGGGCCGCCGTCGAATCCCGCCATCGGGCGCCATCTGGCCTCGCTCGGCGTCACGCTCGAGACGGGGCAGCGCGCCGAGGTGAACCTCTCGGCCCTCGCGTGGCTGACGCGGGCCTGCTCATCGTTGCACCGTGGCTTCCTCGTGCTCATCGACTACGGCTATCAGGCGGGCCAGCTCTACTCGCCCGCACACGGCACCGGCACGCTGGCCGCGGTGGCACAGCACGTCACGCTGCCGTCCGGCGGACGCGCGACACCGTGGCTCGACGACCCGGGCTCCCGCGATATCACTTCGCACGTCGACCTGACGTCGGTGCGTCACGTGGCCGAGGCACTGGGCTGCGAAGCACTGGGGCTCCTCGACCAGACCTACTTCCTGATGGCGCTGGCCGGCCAGGATGCCGACGGTGCGCCGCGCCTGCCCGCGGACATGAAGACGCGGCAGACCTTCAAGACCCTGGTGCTCCCCGGGGGACTGGGCAGCACGATGAAGGTCATGGTGTTCGGCCGGCAGGTCGGACGTCCGCGCCTCACGGGCCTCACGGGCGCGTCCAGATTGACGTAGGGCGACCATGATTGAACGTGAGGTCAAGCTGGCGTTTGCCGACGCGGACACGGCCCGCGCCGCGCTGAGGACGGCCGGTGCCGCACCGCTCCGGGCACGGCGGCTCCAGCGCGACACGATCTACGACACGCCGGATAGCCGTCTGCGGACGGCCGGCCGTGTCCTCAGGCTCAGGGACGACGGCGGCCAGGCCTTCGTCACACTCAAGGGGCCCGTGCAGCAGGGCTCGATGAAGGTCCGCGAGGAGCAGGAGTCCGCGGTGGAGGACGCCGGCGTGCTGGCGGCGGTGTTCGACGTGCTCGGACTGCAGCCGGCCTTCCTCTACGAGAAGTACCGCGAGGAGTTCACGCTGGCCGGGGCGGTCGTGGCGCTGGATGAAACGCCGGTTGGCGTCTACATGGAGATCGAGGGCGCGGAGGCCGCGATCCTCGAAGTGACACGCGCGCTTGGCCGCACCCCGCGCGATTTCAACCGCGACTCGTACCGGGCCATCTTCCTGGCAAGCCAGACCGGCACAGGCGCACCGGTGCGCGACATGGTCTTTCCCCGCGCATGATTCCCGCCATCATCCTGGCCGCCGGACTCGGCACGCGCCTCCGCCCGCTCTCGGCGCTGCGCGCCAAGCCGGCCATGCCCGTCGCGGGGCAGCCGCTCATCACGCGCATTCTGGCGCAGGTCGCCGGGGCGAACGTCTCCGATGTCGTCATCAACCTCCACCACCTGGGGCACACCATCACGACGCTGACTGGCGACGGCGGGCACCTCGGGCTCCGCATCCGCTACTCGTGGGAAACCGAGATTCTCGGCTCGGGTGGGGGGCCGGCACGCGCCATGCGGCTCGTCGATGGCGACCGCGCGCTGATTCTGAACGGCGACACACTGACGGACCTGGATCTGACGGCGCTCGTCCGCACGCACGACGAATCCGGGGCGCTGGTCACGCTGGCCGTCGTCCCCAACACAGAACCCGCGCGCTACGGCGGCGTCGCGGCGGACGCGACTGGCGCGTTCACGGGCCTGGTGCCCAAAGGCGCTCCGGAGCCCTCCTGGCATTTTGTCGGCGTGCAGGTCGCGGCGCGGGCTGCCTGGGAGGGCGTCGCCATCGACCGGCCGTCCGACTCGATCGCCGGTGTCTATCGGGCGTTGGCGGCACGCCACCCCGGCAGCGTCCGCGTGGCGCCGGTCATGACCGCCTTCGACGACATCGGAACACCCGCCGACTACCTGCGCACATGCCTGGCGCATGCCGACGCGGAGAGCGGCTCGACGGTGGCCCCGACGGCGCGGATTGCTGGCGGCGCCACCATCACGAGATCCGTCCTGTGGGACGGTGTCGAGGTGGGCGCGGGCGCCGCACTCGTCGAGTGCATCGTGCTTCCCGGCACTCGCGTGCCCGCACAGACGCGGTGGAGCCGCGTCATTCTGGAGCCAGGCTCCCCCGCCACGGAGCCGCTGGTCGCGACGCCGCTGGGGTAGAGAGGCCGTGCTCAGCGCGTGGCGTCTGACGCCCGCGGCACGCCGTGCGTCAGCGTGTTCACGCGCCGCCGCTTCGGGATGTACAGGATGTCCATCAAGCCCATCAGCTGGAAGTTCACGAGCGCCAGCGGGTAGTCCGCCTCCACATTGGCGCGCTGCAGCTCCAGCGGATGCGTGCGAGTCGTCATCGGCACGGGATTCGTCATGAAACCGAACCGGTATCCGGCCTCTTCCACGAAACGGGCGGCCTCGGCCGAATAGGTGTCCTCTTCCCCACCCACCCAGCAGAACGTCGTGACCGCACGGCCCAGCACCCCTTCGAGCTCCGCCTTCGCGTCGATGACCTCCCGCCGCAGCCGCTCAGCGCCCGCCGACGCGCGCAGCCGGAAGTGCGACTGGGAGTGACAGCCCACCACGTGACGGGTGGCGAGGCTCCGCAACTGGTCGCGCGTCATGCAGGGATTCGGCGGTTGATTCCCACCGGCGCCATCGTGCTCCTCGACGGCGAAGCGCGACGGCACGAAGAACCAGCCGGTGAAGCCGAATTCCTCAAGGAGCGGAGCGGCCACGGTGGCGTTGTCGCGGTAGCCGTCGTCGAAGGAGAGCAGCAGGCCCGGCTTCGGCTTCGTCCAGACGCCACGCGAGAGAAAGGCCTCGAGGTCCTCGTAGGTGACGTTGCTGTAGTGCCGGCGGTACCACGCCAGCTGGCGCCTGAAGCTCGCGGCATCGCGCTCGGGTGTCGCGTGGTAGTTGACGCCGCGGATGAACGGTCCCCCGGCCGCCACGCGTTGCGCGACGCGCGCCAGCGCATGCGGCACAAGCCGGCCCAGCACCGCGCCCGCCAGGCGCCGTTCGGGTCGCACGAGGGAAAGCGCCGCCACCATGTCAGTCCGTCATCTCAGTACATCGGGTAGATGTGGTCCGGCACGTCGCCGGCCAAGGGCGGCTCCGCCTCCGGCAGCCGCGCCAGTTGCGCGAGCGGTTCGACGAGCTGCAGGCGTGTGGGATCGCCAGCCCAGAGCTCACGAAGCCTGACGCGCAGCTCGTCTACATCGCGGACGACCGGCCACTCGAAATCGGCTTTCGCCAGCACCCGCCTCGGCCGCTCCACGAGGTAGCTCTCGGCGGCCACATCCGGGCCGAGCGGCAGCGCCTGGCTGCCCGCGCGCCGGCTGGCCTCGGCCGCCGGCACCACATCGCGGTCGAAGACGATACCGGGATCAGTCGAGGACATACGTGCGCCTCCAGTCGTCGTCGCCTTCAAGCGGCGGTTGCTCCGCCTTCCAGACGAGGCAGTCCTCAAGCACGAGCAGATCCATATCGGTCCGCATGAAACAGCGATACGCGTCCTCGGGTGAGCAGACGATCGGCTCGCCCCGGACGTTGAAGGACGTATTCACCAGCACGGCGCACCCGGTCTGCGCTTCAAAGGCTGCGAGAATCCGATGGAACTCGGGATGCGTCCTGGTATCGACCGTCTGCACGCGGGCGGAATAGTCCACGTGGGTGACGGCCGGAATGTCCGAGCGGCTGGCGTTGACGGCCGGCAGGAGGTCCCCCGACTCGCCAATCGCGGCCTGGAGATCGAAGGGCAGCCGTCGCGACTCGCGGACGGGCGCCACGAGCAGCATGTACGGACTGTCGGCATCGAGCTCAAAGTACTCGGCCACACGCTCCCGCAGGACCGCCGGTGCAAACGGCCGGAACGACTCACGGAACTTGATCTTGAGGTTCATCACCGACTGCGTGTCCGCGCGCCGCGGGTCGCCCAGGATCGACCGTGCCCCAAGCGATCGCGGACCGAATTCCATCCGCCCCGAGAGGAGTCCCACGATCTTCCCCTCGGCCAGCGCCGCCCCCACGGTGGCCGCACGGGCCTGCGCGTCGGGGATGGCCGTGAAGGGAGCGCCTCGCGATGAGAGGAAGGCCCGGACCTCGGCCGACGAGTAGGCGGGGCCGAGATAGCTCCCCTGCTGCGCGTCGCGACGACCGTCCGGCACGGGCCTCGGCCGCTCGAAGTAGACATGCGTGGCGAGCAGGGCCGCGCCGAGCGCGCCGCCGGCATCGCCTGCGGCCGGCTGAATCCAGAGGCCGTCGAGGAAGTCCTCACGCAGGAGCTTCCCGTTGGCGACACAGTTGAGCGCCACGCCGCCTGCCATCACCAGGTGCCGAGAGCCGGCTCGCTGGCAGGCCGTGCGCGCCAGCGCGATCACGACCTCCTCCGTCACCTGCTGGAGCGATGCCGCCAGGTCCATCTCGCGGCGGGTGATGCGGGACTCCTGCTCCCGGGCCGGTCCACCAAACAACTCGGCGAACCGGTCGTTGGTCATCGCCGAGCTGGTGAGATACCCGAAGTACTCCATGTGGAGGCGGAAGGAGCCGTCCGCTTTCACATCAATCAGGTGACGCCGGATCGTGTCGGCATAGAGAGGCCGGCCATAGGGCGCCAGTCCCATGAGCTTGTACTCGCCGCTGTTCACCTTGAAGCCGCAGAAGGCCGTGATGGCGCTGTAGAGCAGGCCGAGCGAATGCGGATAGTCGATCTCGTGCAGCAACTCGATCCGGTTGCCGCTGCCGGCCCCGAGTGTGGTTGTGGCCCACTCCCCCACGCCGTCGAGCGTCAGAATGGCCGCCTCCTGAAACGGCGACGGATAGAAGGCCGAGGCTGCGTGGGCCATGTGGTGTTCGGCGCAGAGGAGCCGCCCCGCCTTCCCGAGCGACCCCAGCGCCCGCTCGACGATCGGCTCGATCCAGACCTTGGAGGTCAGCAGCGACGGTGCGGCCTCGCCGAACACCTCGCGCCCGGCCGGCGCGACGGCAAGCGCCGTCGTGACGGCGCGATCCAGCGTACGCAGCGGGTCGTCGTAGAAGATCACCGCATCCAGATCCGCGGGGTTGAGGAAGGCCTCGCCGAGGCAGTAGTCGATCGCGTGGCGCGGAAAGGCCGGGTCGTGCTTCCGCCTCGTGAAGCGCTCCTCCTGTGCGGCCGCGACGATCTCGTGATCGCGCACGATGGCCGCCGCAGCGTCATGGTAAAAAGCCGAGATTCCGAGGGCGGTAACCGGAGGCATGAATCCGCCTTAAGTATCGCCTGCCCGCGAGGATCAGCGGGCGGCGAGGTGCCGGGCGAGCGTGTCCGCGAGTCGCGCGTGGTACGCGGGTGTCGGGTGAATGTCGCTGGCAAAACGGAAGCCCCGGCGCGTCTCCGCCGGAAGCGCCAGGATCTCGGGCAGCGGGTCCACGAGCATCGCACCCGTCTCCCCCGCCACCTCACGCAGTCGAGCCTGCAGGTGCGAGGCCTCAGCCACGCCTTCCACGTAGTGGTACAGCGGCACGTGGAAGAGCGTCACGGGCTGCGGGATCTCACGGATCCACTGACGGAGAATGGCCCGCATCAGCAGCCAGTCAGGGCTCGTCGGGCTGTCGTATTCCGGCTGGGGCTGAAACCGCGTCATCCGCTGGACGAGGTCCTTGACGCCGAGCGCATTCACCGCCGCGCGAAGCGGGCGGAAGCGCCCGCCGGTGTCCGCGCGGACGGTCGACTCCAGTTCCGCGCTGGTCCGGGTACCCGGGGGCACGGGCTGGTGATGCCACACGAGCGCCTCGCCGTCGACGGTGGCGTACGGCTTCGGGTAGTACACCTCCTGACCGGCACCGTCGATGCCGAGCCGATAGGCCGACGCATTCCGCCGAATGTTCTCTGGCTGAATCGCGATGACGACATGATCCGCATCAATGTCGCGGGCGCACTCCCGCCACGTCAGATACTGCTGGTCCGTGCCGGTCCCCGGGACACCGAAGTTGTACACCTCTGTCGCGGGCAGACGTGCCTCCAACAGGTCCGCATAGCGCTGGCCGTTGGAGACGCCGTCCCCCGCCGTGAAGGAGTCGCCAAAGACCAGCACACGGCTCCGGCCCGGCGTGCAGGACCGCGTGAACTCGTGGCTGCTGCGGAAGCCGGCGCTGTTGGTCTGCACCAGGTAGCCCCCGGATTCGTGGGGCATGCGGGTCTTCAGCCCCGGGATGAACAGGTGGCCGAGCACTGGGTGATACTGGACCAGCTGTCGCGACATTGTGTGTCGCTACGTTAGCCCTCGCAATTTGGCGGGGTCAAGGCAGCAGGAACCCACTCGTGTCCGACCCGCGCATCGCGCAGTACCTCGTACTCACCGGCGTCAGCCCGGAGAGCCACCTCACGCCGCTGACGCCGGACGCCTCTGACCGGCGTTATGTGCGCGTGACGCCCCTGGCGGGACCGCCCTTTGTCCTCGCGCTCTATCCAGGCGCGCTCGACTGGGACGCCATGCCCTTCGCCGACGCCCATGCCCTGTTTGCCGAGATGGGTATCCCGGTGCCGCGCGTGCTCGGCCATGAGGACGCGCTGGGCATCGTGGCGCAAGAGGACCTGGGCGACGTGACCCTGCAGGCCTGGTTGCGGGAGGCGGCCGACGCCGAGCGTGATCGCCGCTACGCCGAGGCGGTGGACCTCATCGTCGCAATGCAGGTCCACGGGCGGGAGCTGGCCACGTCGAACCGTCTGCCCTATCGGCTGGCCTTCGACGTCGAGAAGCTGATGTTCGAACTCCGGTTCTTCGCGGAGCACTTTCTGGAAGGCTGGCGGGGCATCGTGCTTGGGGCCGACGATCGCGCGGCACTGGAGGCCGCCTTCCTCGCGCTGGCGTCCCGGCTCGCCGCGGAGCCCCGCGTGATCTGCCATCGCGACTATCACTGCCGGAACC
Source organism: Acidobacteriota bacterium (assembly GCA_947482665.1). GTDB lineage: Bacteria > Acidobacteriota > Vicinamibacteria > Vicinamibacterales > UBA2999 > CANKJK01. The sequence goes on along the minus strand of CANKJK010000022.1, from coordinate 7,205 downwards.
TGATGGTGCACACGGACCGGCTGCGCGTCATCGACTATCAGGACGCGCGGATGGGGCCGGACACGTACGATCTGGCCTCGCTGCTCCGCGACTCGTACGTCACGCTCCCGGATCCGCTGGTCGACGCCATGCTCGCCCGGTTCCTTGCGGCCACCGGCCGGGGACCGGCGGACCAGGCGCTGTTTCGCGAGCGCTTCGACATCATGGCCGTGCAGCGCAATCTCAAGGCGCTGGGCACCTTCGGGTTTCAAGCGTCCCGACGCAACAATCCGAACTACGTGGGTGACATGCCCCGGACCCTCGCCTACCTCCGCGTCACTCTCGCGACATACCCGTGCGTCGAAGACCTGAGACGCGCCCTCGCGCCTCACCTGCCTGAGCTCGCGTGACGGCCCGCCTCGGAGGCGCCACGCGGCCCTGCTAGGATCGAATCGTGCCCCCACGATTCGGACTCTCGACACGCATCGTCCACGATGCCAGGCTCGAGCCCCGGCACCTGGCGCTTGCCGCCCGCCACGGGTTCACCACGCTGGAACTCTCGGCCACCCGCACCCATATCGACTACGCCAATCCAGCGGTGCTGCAGGCGCTGGCGAGTGGACTCGCGGGTGAGGGTCTCGCGGTCTCCGCGGTGCGCGCGCCGAGAGCGGACGGCCTTCGCAATGGGGCCTGGGTGGTGCCGTTCAGTCTGGCGTCCGACGATGCCGCAGAACGGCGGCACGCACTCGATGAAGCGACGCTCGCGCTCGCAATCGCCCCGGTCATCCCGTACGAGGTGCTCATCGTCCACCTGGAGCGGCCACGTGGCTCAGGTGACGCCGCCACGGAGAGTCTGGGCGCGGCGCGCAAGAGTCTCACCGTACTGGCCGAGGCGGCCGAGCCACTGGGCGTCCGCCTGGCACTCGCGAGCGGCGGCGGTCCACTGTCCCGGCCGGACGCGCTCGTGCGCCTCATCGAACGGGATCTCGATGAGCATCACGCCGGCATCTGCCTCGACTTCGGCCACGCACACATCCACGGAGGAGTCGCGGACGCGATCGAAGAGGCTGGCGAGCACATGGTCGCGGCGCTCCTCCACGACAACCACGGTCGGCGGGACGAACACCTCGTCCCGTTCAGCGGGTCCCTCCCGTGGGACCCGGCCATGATGAGCACACAGAAGATTGGCTATGACGGCGTGCTGACGTTGGATGTCGACGGCGGCGCCGACACCGCGGCCACGCTGGAGCGCGTGGCGCGGGCGTGCGAACGCCTGCGAGACATGCTCGTGACGTTCTGAAACGGTTCAGCTAGCGCCGCGCGCCCGCCAGTTCTAGAAGCTCACCCGGGTCCGCACCACCAGGTTGCGGCCGTTGGCGTCCACGCCTGACCCGTGATGGCGGTAGTTCTTATCGGTGATGTTCTCGCCGATCACCGTCACATCGAGGTGCCGCGTCACGGTAACGCCGCCACGCACGTGCAGGACCGCGTAGCCCGCCGTCTCGGTGAAGAGCGGCGCCGACGCCGCCGTGCCGAGCACCCGATTCTGCACCTGCGCGACGGTCTCACCCGTCGCCACCAGCACACCGTTCCTCACCAGCCCGAGGTCGGTGGCCGTGCCATTGAAATAGCTGGCGATGGCCGCACGGGTGCGGACCGCGCCGATGCGGGCGTCCGTCAGATCGCCGGCATTCAGCCGGGTCTGCGCGGCCGCGAAGACCAGCGCGCTCTCGGCCCACACCCGCGGACGCGACCAGCGGAGGCGGGCGGCGCCGATGGGCGGCGACATGCGACGCGTCGCCTCTCCCGTGCTCTCCAGGTGACCGGTGGACGTGGAGGCGTTCGCGTAGGCGTTCCAGTGGCTGCCGAGATGCACGCCGACTTCCGCCTCGACGCCACGGACCCGGGTGCGGTCCGCATTGATGGACGTGCCAACGGGCCGGATGTCCTGCGCGATGTAGGCCAGACCGCTGGCGTCCTGCCGGACAATGTCGAAGCCGAAGATGCTCGTGCCGACAACGTTGGCCGGGAACACGATGGCGCGACGCTGGACGGAATCTTCATACAGCAGGTCGAAGTAGGTCACGCTGCCCTCGACGCGGCCGGCACGGACACGCACGCTCGGCTCATAGGCATACATCACCTCGGGGCCAAGCGCGGGAATGGGCGCCTTGGTGGACACGGCGTCGGTGCCAGCCGTGGAGCCCACGAGGCCCCCGAGCGCCGCCGCGCGCGATGGGGTAATCCCGAAGCCGCCACCACCTGAGAGACCAATACCGCCGAGGTCGGACGCATTCGGCGCACGGAAGCCACGGCTCGCATTGAAGGCGAGGTCGACATGCGCGTTCAACGTCGCCACTGCGCCCACCTGGTAGGTGAAGGCATGCGTGTCGACAGTCTCCTTGACGACGCCCAGCGGGAGATTCGGGGTAGTCGCAAACCCAAAGTGGCCATAGCGCACACCGCCGCGCAGGTGCAGACGGCCGGGCACGACCTCAGCCGCGTCCTGCGCAAACACACCGGCCGTGCGGTACGTCGTGCCATCGGGAATGTCGGGCCGAAGGGTCGTCACCGCACCGGTTACCGGGTTGACCTGCTCGCGATGGGCGTCGCTCACCGACTCGTCGTAGAACTCGGCGCCGGCCGTGAGCTGGTGGCGGCCCGGGAGGGCCTTGCGCGCCTGGGCCTGATAGCCGTTGACGGTCGTCACGCCACGCTGCTGGTCGCGGACGGCGGTGGGACGGGTCTGCTCGTAGGTGCCATCGGACTGCCGGTTCATCGAGAACGTCGCAGTCAGTTCGTCGAGACCTGTGATGCCGCGCTGGCGCAGCCGCGCCAGACCGAAGTCGAGGCGCTGCGGCTCGAAGCCGCTCTGATAGAGCCCCGCGCCGCCATCGGTCCGATCGTACCGCGTCGCTCCCGTCTGGCTCTCGCCCATGTAGAGGAACTCCACGTGTGAGCTCTGAGCCAGACGCACCTGACCCGTCAGGAACCCGCCCCGTTGGTCGTAGCCGGTGTGCGGGAGGCGGTCCCCGTTGAAGTTCGCCGGAAGGCCGAGAAACCGGACGACCGTCGCGCGCGAATCCAGCCCACCGCCCGGGCGCAGATCGCCCACGGCCCGGCCGCTGATGCCGCCCCGCACCGCGAGACGGGGCGCCTGCAACACGAGGTTCACATCGCCCGCGCCGCTCCGCTCGGCGGTACCGCCCGCCACACCCAGGTCGCCTGACAGCTTCACGCCGCCGCCCGAGAGCGAGGGCCGCGCCGACAGCACGTTGATCGTGCCGCCCAGCGCGTCACTGCCGTACGGGACGGAACTGGGGCCACGCACAATCTCGATGCGCTCCACCGACTCGCTGTCGACCCACGCGAAATACTGGCTGGGTCCCCCGCGCCAGGAGGAGGTATTGAAGCGGACGCCGTCGAGCAGGTAGACATTGCTTTGCCCGGTAAAGCCCCGGACCGTCGGTGAGGCCTGCGCGCTGGTGGTCTGCTGCACCAGCACACCCGGCTCCTCACGCAGGGCCTGCGGCAGGAGCTGGTAGGCGCGGCCGGCCATGCCGTCGCGCGTCACCACGGAGGTGGCCTGCGGCAAGTTTCGGCGGTCCTCCTGGAGACCGCGGCCGGCAGTCACCTGAATCGAGGACTCGAAGCTACTGACGGGTACCACCACCGTCACCTCACGCTTCGTGGGCTGCACCGTCAGGCGGACCGCCTGGAAGTAGGACGCCTCGACCAGCAACGTGCACGTGTAGCTGGGCAGACCTGGAAGGGTGAACGCACCCGAGTTGTCGGTCACCGTCTGCACTTCGGCGCCGCGGCAGGTTCCGGTGACCGTCGCACCGGGAATGACGCCCCCCTGCGAGTCTTTCACCACGCCCGTGATGTCGCTCCCTTGCGCGAGAACGACTCCCGCCATGGACAGCACCAGCGCGACAACTCCACACAGCTTCCGCATTGAACCTCGCTAGAACGTGAATATTGAGAAATCGGCAAACACGACTGAAGCTTCAGATCGTAGACAACGCATGCCTGCCCGATGTGTACAACCGGTGCCCATGGGCTGTGCAAATTCGCACATCAGCACGTGGGGGCAGGGCGCACCGATGCCACAGCCAGTCGAGGCGCACGGGGGCGAGGAGCGCGGCTCCTCACCTCGTCAGTTGGGAATGGTCGGGATGCTGTAGCGATGTTCGGGCACAGGCAGTCCTTTCGCGCGCATCGCCTGCTCGATCTTGTCGGCCAGCACCGGCTGCACGTGGTAAGTGATGCCCAGGCTGGACCCACGCGCGAGGTCGAGCGGCGTGGCGCCGGCCTTCGTCTTCAGATCCAGCGGCAGCCCCTGGTCGATGAGCCACACCACGAGGTGCTCCGCGCCGCGGATCACCGCGCCATGCATGGCACCTGCGCCGTCCCACCCCTGCCGGATCGCGATGCGCGCACCGGGGAGTTCGGGGGCGTTGGTCACGGATGCGGGCACCGTGGCCAGGGCACGCAGGTCATTGCCCATGCCCTGCAGGAGCTTCACCGCTTCGAAGGCTTCGTCCGAGCTGCCCGGTGACTCGCCGATGGTGTAGCCGATGCCGGCCGCGGCCAGCAGGGGCGTGACACCGGTCGCGTTACTGAGCGCCGAGTCCGCACCGTTGGCAGCCAGGAAGCGGATGAGGTCGAGGTCGCAGTTCTTGGCCGCGATATAGAGGGGCGTGGCACCCACCCAGGTGGTACCGGGGCCGCCCATCGCCATGTGCGTCGGGTTGTAGTTCGGGTTGGCGTAATCGAGCCGATCGTTGATCCGCGCGCCGCGCGCCAGGAGCGCCTTGGCGAAGGCGAGGCTGTCGGCCTCATCGCGCTCCTTGCGCGGCAGCCAGGCTGACAGGCCCCGGTTCTCCGCGCGCCGCATGAAGGCCACGATGTGCAGCGGCCGGCCTCGTGGGTCGCGCACGTTGGCATCCGCACCGCGCGCCAGCAGCTGCTCGGCCAGTCGCCAGTGGGCATTGATGATGGCGAGCCCGAGCATCGTGGTGCCGTCGGGCGCCGTGGTCTCCATGCCCGCGCCACGGTCGAGCAGTGCGAGCGTGGTGTCGATGTCACCGCCACGAATCGCGAACATGAGCGGTGTGATGCCGGTCATGGACCGCGCATCCACCTTCGCGCCGGCCTCGACGAGCGTGCGAACGGCCTCGGCATGTCCCTCGGCTGCCGCCCACATCAGGGCCGTCTGGCTACGGACCGCGTCCACCGCATTAGGGTCAGCGCCTCGCGCCAACAACCGCTGCAGCACCGGCACGTGCCCGCCGCGCGCGGCAATCATCAGCACGGTCTCGCCACTCTCGGCCCGCACGGTCCGGGCAGGCGCGCCGTGGCCCAGCAGCATCTCGACCAGGTCGGTGTGTCCACTCTCCGCGGCCAGCCAGAGAGGCGTCACGCCATACCGGTTCGGCGCCTCAACCCGTGCCCCGGCACGGATGAGCGCCTCGGCCATGGCGGCATCGCCCTGGTGCGCGGCCCAGTGCAGGGGCGTGGTGCCGTCGGCCTCCGCCTGGTTGACGTCCGCATGCGCGGCGAGGAGCCTCCGGACTGCCGGCGCATCGTGCGTCCGGACCGCCTCCACCAGCGACTCGGCGCCGGCGTGCACGCCGGCCTGCATCACGACGGCGACCAGTGCACCGGCCAACCACTTCATGCGGCACCTCATGGCATCTCCTCGACCGGGGGCATTGTAGGCCCACCCCCCTTCCGCCGACGCCACAACCTGCGACGGGGCGAGCACCGGGTTGGCCACGCGCGATCGGATATCGGAGGGCCGACCGGACGGCGGCGTATCCAGCCGCGCCAGCTCAACTATTCAGGACAGCTCGCCTCGCACAGCGACCTCCCGCACTATGATTTGGTCGAATCAAGACAGAGGCATCGCGGGCGCGTGGCATCCGAACACACAACACCATTCCTGATCAGCCGCGCGGCCGGCGTCCTGTCCGTCGCACTCGGCGCACTTGTGCTGCTGGGGTGGGGTGCGGACATCTCCCTCCTGCGGGGCATCTACCCGGGCTGGCCTGCGATGATGCCCCTGGCCGCCGTGGCCTTCATGCTGGCCGGCGGGGCGTTGTGTCTCCTGGCGCCCCCTCCCGGTACCCCGTTAGCCGGAACCAGACGGCAATTGGGGCGCCTCATGGCAGCGATGGTCGTCGCAATCGGCGTGGTGCGCCTCGCGACGTACCTCACCGGCGTCGGACCCGGTAACGACCTGCTGGGATTCGCGCCGCCCGCTGATGCGATGTTCTTTACGAGCGGACACCAGCGCATCGCCATTCCAGCCGCACTGGGGTTCCTGCTGCTGGGGAGCGCGTTGCTCCTGGTGCCCCGCCCACGCTTCCTTCGCGCGTTCCCGCTGATGGCGCTGCTACCGTGCCTCCTCGGGAGCGCGGAGTTGGGTCGGTATCTTCTCGGTGGCGCCTCGATTCTGCCGTTCGCCCCGATGTCCGCGCTGACGGCACTGGGCCTGATCGTGGTATCGGTCGGGACGGTGAGCACGCGGCCCGACGGCGGACTGGTCTCGCTGCTCATCAGCCAGGGCCCCGGTGGATTCACGCTTCGGCTGCTGCTGCCGACGGTCCTCGTCACCGAGGTGAGCCTCGCCTATCTGAGGCTGCTGGCAGGGCACCGGAACTGGGTCGCAGTCGACGAGGGCCTGACGCTCTTTGCCATCATAAATGTCCTGCTGCTGGGCACGGTGTCCTGGATCGGCGCGCGCTCAATGAATCGCATCGACCACGCCCGCCAGGCGACCGTGACTCAGCTTCAGCAGAGCGAAGCGGCCCTGCGTGCCAGTGATGCGCGCTTTACGCGCGTCCTCGACAGCGTGCAGGACGCCGTCTGGGAATGGGACGTGGAGCGGCACCAGGTCTATCTGTCTCCGCGCTGGCTGGAGATGCGCGGCCTGGCGGCGCACGAGGTGAGCGACGATGAGAGCGAATGGTTGTCGCGCATCCATCCTGACGACGCCCCGCGGCTACTGGCCAGTGTGCGGGCGCACTTTGCCGGCGAGTCGAAGACCTTCGTCGAGGAGTACCGGACCCAGCACAAGGACGGCTCCTGGCTATGGGTCCTGGACCGCGGCCTGGCCGAACGCGATGCGGCTGGCCAGGTGGTGCGCATGTCCGGAACGGAATCCGACATCACCGAGCGGAAGATAGCTGAAGACGCGCTGCGCGAGAGCGAAGGGCGCT
>CANKJK010000021.1 GCA_947482665.1 Acidobacteriota bacterium | reverse complement strand
CGTCTTCATGCCCACTGAAGACGGTCGCCATCTGGTCAGCCGTCTTCAGAAAAAACTGGTCGCCGGTGTAGCGGAGGCGCTTCGCGTCCGTGACGGTCTTCCCAGAGCCGATGCACAGGAGGATGTCGTGCGGCTGGTGGTCTCCCTGGCGGAGATAGTGCACGTCGTTGGTAGCGACAAGCGGGAGGTTCAGCTCCCGGGCCAGTGGGAGTAGCCCCTTGTTCACGACCTTCTGCTCCTCGATGCCCTGGTACTGCATCTCGAGGAAGAAGTTGTCGGGGCCGAGAATGTCCCGGAGCCGTGCGGCCGCGGTGAGGGCCTCCTGGGCCTGCTCCACCTTGAGGGCGCTGGCGACCTCCCCCTTCAGACAGCTGCTCAGGCCGATCAGGCCCTTTGAATGCTTGGCGAGCAGTTCCTTGTCGATGCGCGGCCGGTAGTAGAAGCCTTCCGTGTAGCCGGCCGAGGAGAGCTTGATCAGGTTCTGCCAGCCCTCGTAGGTCTCCGCCAGCAGCACCAGGTGATTCGTCTCGGTCTGCGGCCCGCTCTTGTCGAACCGGCTGCCCTGAGCGACGTACACCTCACATCCAAGGATGGGATTGAGACCGCGATCCCTGGCGTGGTCGTGGAACACCACGGAGGAAAACATGTTCCCGTGCTCGGTGACAGCGAGCGCGGGCATCTTCAGCTTGACGGCTTCGTCCAGGAGCTCATCGATGCGGCACGCGCCGTCGAGGAGGGAGAACTCCGTGTGGAGATGGAGGTGGACGAACTCAGCCACGCGGCTATTCCCACTCGATCGTCGATGGCGGCTTGGAGCTGATGTCGTACACGACGCGATTGATGCCGCGCACTTCGTTCACAATCCGCGAGGAGATGGTGGCCAGCAGGTCGTGCGGGAGGCGGGCCCAGTCGGCCGTCATCCCATCCAGGCTTTCGACCGCGCGGATGGCGATGGTGTACTCGTAGGTGCGCGCGTCTCCCATGACGCCGACGCTCTGCACCGGCAGCAGGACCGCGAAGCTCTGCCAGACCCGGGTGTACCAGCCGGCGGCCCTGATTTCCTCGGCGACGATCTTGTCCGCCAGGCGGAGCAAGTCCAGCCGCGGGCGGGTCAGTTCGCCGATGACGCGGACGGCGAGGCCAGGGCCTGGAAAGGGTTGCCGGATGACGAATTCCTCATCGAGGCCCAGGTCGCGGCCCACCCGCCGTACCTCATCCTTGAAGAGGTCCCGGAGCGGTTCGACCAGCCGGAACTTCATCCGCTCGGGCAGCCCGCCGACATTGTGGTGGCTCTTGATGACCACCGCTGGCCCATGCACGCCCGCGGACTCGATCACGTCCGGATAGAGTGTGCCCTGCCCGAGGAAATCGAACGTGCCGAGCTCGTTGGCCCTGCGCTCAAAGACATCGATGAACGTCGCTCCGATGACTTTCCGCTTCTGCTCGGGGTCGGTGACGCCTGCCAGCCGCTCCAGAAAGAGGTCCGTGGCATCGACGAACTCGAGCGGGAGATGCATCTTTTCACGGAAGCGCTTGTTGATCTGGTTGGCCTCCTCATGGCGCAGCAGCCCGTTGTCCACGAAGATGCACGTGAGACGGTCGCCGATGGCGCGGTGAATCAGCAGCGCCGCGACTGTGGAGTCCACGCCTCCCGAAAGACCACAGACCACGCGCCCGGCACCCACCTGGGTGCGGATGCGCTCCGTCGCCTCATCGATGAAGGAGCGGATGGTCCAGTCGCCCGTGCAGCCGCAGACCCCGTACGCGAAATTCCTGAGGAGCTCGCCGCCGTGGTCCGTGTGCACAACTTCGGGGTGGAACAGCAACCCGTAGAGCCGGCGACTCACATGCTCCATCGCGGCGACCGGCACGCTGGCGCTGGTGGCGGCCACGCTGAAGCCCGGTGGAACGTCGGCCACCGAATCTCCATGGCTGGCCCAGACGCGCAGTCGGGGAGGCACGTCGGCGAACAAGCGGGGGCCCGTGCTGGCCACGTCGACCTCCGCGTGGCCGAACTCGCGCCGGTCCGACCGGGCCACACGGCCACCGAGCACCGCGGTCATCAGCTGCATCCCATAACAGATGCCCAGCACCGGGACGCCCATGTCGAAAAGAGCCGCGTCGCAGTGAGGCGCTCCCTCCTCCGACACACTCTTGGGTCCGCCGGAGAGGATGATGCCGGCAGGATTGTGGGCACGCAACTGGGCGACGGGCGTGCTGAACGGCACGATTTCGCAATACACCGAGAGCTCGCGAAGGCGGCGTCCAATCAGCTGGGTGTACTGCGATCCGAAATCGAGGACGAGGATGGTCTGATGCACTGGGATTGTGACTGCGATGGCGGGACACGCCCGTGTGCGAGCGGCCGCGAGGCTATTATATGGCGTGGCTCGGATCCCCGGCACGCCAACATATTGTGTGCTCGCCGTGTGGGCGTTGGCCGTTGGGCTGGCCGCCAGCACACCCGGAGTCCGACGGGATCCGCAGCGCCCTGGTCCACTGTTTCCGCTCGAGCAAGCCTGGACGACTCCCCTGCCCTCGCCGCCGGTGAGCGGGCCGGTACTGGATGCGGATCGCGCCTACGTGTCACTGAGCGAGGGCACCCTCGCTGCGGTTGACCGGGAGACCGGTGAACTCCTGTGGACCGCTGATGCGGGGGCGTCCCTCTCGCCCGCCATTGCTGGCGACCTGGTCCTCTCGGGTGGTGCGGCGGGTCTGGCGGCCTGGGATACGAAGACCGGAGAGCCACGGTGGGTCCTGCCGCTGCCGGTTCGTCCCGCCTGGATCACCGTAGAAGGCGGGATGGTCATTACCGGCGCCGGATCCGACGTGCTCGCCTTCGGCGCCCGTGACGGTGCCTCGCGATGGTCCGCCACGCTGGGTGGCGAAGCCCGTGAGCGGCCGGCCGTCCTCGGTGGCCGGTTGGCTGTCGCGGACGAGAGCGGCGTCGTGACGCTGTTCGACGCCATCAACGGGGCCGTCCTGTGGCGGCGTCAGCTGGGCGGGCGGCCGGGCAGCCCGGCGCTCTCTCACGACCGCGTCTTTCTCGGCACGGGCGGACGTGAGTTCTGGGCGCTCTCGGCTGTGAGCGGGGCCACGCTGTGGCAATGGCACACGGGTGGAGATGTGGCGGGCGCCGCGGTCGATGGTACTCGTGTGTATGTGGCAACCCTGGACAACCTGATCCGGGCGTTCGACGTGGCGTCGGGGAATCAGCAGTGGAAGGCGGTGTTCGCCACGCGGCCGGCCGGTCCCCCACAGGTGGCTCAGGGCATGGCGGTCGTGTCGGGCATCTCGCCGCGGATCGAGGGATTTGCCCGCCGGAATGGCGCCTCCGCGGGCAGCGCGGCGCCGGTGGGCGAACTATCGGGTGCACCGGCCCTGTCTGGCGAGATTGGCCCCTTCCGCGTCGCGGTGATCGCTGCGACCCGGAACGGCGCCATCACGGGCTATCGGCCCGTCCGGATGCTCTTCAAGGAGCCGCCGAGCGCGCCCCTTACTGCGCTCCCTGGGCGCCCGCTGCCTCACGAGCGGTAAAGGGCAGATCCTCGGCGGTTGGAGGAGACTGCGCAGCTCTGAACCGGTTGGCGTACGCGCCGACCGCGCTCAATTCGATGAACTGGAAGACAAGGGAGCGGAACAGCCAGGCGGCCACCTGCAGCGGCAGCACGGTGAGGCCGACGAGTGGCACAAACGCAATCAGGCTGAGGGCGCCCATCGCCACGATGGAGATCACGGTACCCGCCGCGACAATGCCGAGCACCACGATAAAGATCCAGGCGACCATGCGCCACTCACCGCGGGCCGCGCCTGCCATGCGTCTGACAGCCGTGCCGACCTGACAGTCATCGGCCACGATGATGATCTGGAGGAGCAGGTACACCAGATTCACCAGCGTGACCCACGCCACGAATACCGCTGACAGCGCCGCGCCCGTGACCAGACCGCCTCGGTCCGTGAGCGCCACGCCAACCGCCAGAAACACGCCCGCGGAGAGCGCGTAGACGGCGAAGAGCAACAGGCCCAAACGCGTGTAGCGCCCAAAGAATCGGCGGCAGTCGTCGAAGAACCGGTCCACACCGAACGCGGCGGTCGCCGCGATGCGCGCCAGGGGATCGTGCTCGTCGTGGGAGTGGGGTGCCGCAGGCATCCGCTCCCCCTCCACGAGGGTCGCGATGGTGCCGCCTTTAACGAGGAACATAAAGGCCGAGCCGCCGCCGATGACGACCGTCAGCGAGAGACCGAACGCGGCCAGCACCAGCGGTTGTGAGAGGAGGGCCGCCACCACCGTTGCGAGCAGGTCGCGTGCCTCCATCGAGAGCAGGCCTTCCGGTTCGGCCCCGATCATCAGCGCCATGAACACGACGCCCCCGACTGTGGGTACGGCAATGAGGAGCTTGAAGATCGAGTCCGCGGCGGACTGAATCGCTGTCACCTGCCAATTCGCAGCCGCGACCAGCATGCCGCGTTTCAGGATCGGACGCACGGACAGCATCGCCGTAGTATCGCTCATCCCGTATCCTTCTCCTGTGCCTGCCTCTGTGGCGTTCTTGCCGCGCACAGCCCTGTGGCGAACGGTCCGATGGCGACTGACCGCCACCGCGCTGCTCGTCGTGGCCCTGCTCAGCGGGAGCGCCCTTCTGGCGCGGCGCGGGGCCAGCGGGCCGGCCTCTCCCTCTACCGGGGCTGCGAGTGCGAGCCAGGCGGCGGCGCGGGTCCTTGCGGCGATGGAGCGCCTTGGCCGAGCCGGCCTGGCCGCGCCCGGAACAGGGACTGTGCCCGATGACGCGAAGACGGTCTTCGAACACCTTGACCGCCTGATTCGGCAGGAGCGTGGCGCGCTCGCGCGTGACATCGACCCTGACCAGATCGGGCTCACGGTGCTCGCGGCAGACGGCAGGCCCATCGCGTGGAGCGGGCGCGCCACGAGCCGCGCGGTCGGTCCGTCCAGGGGCACAGTGGGATGGCGCGCCAACGTCATGCCCAGTGGCCTGGTCGTCTCGTGTCGAGTGGGGACGACCGCTTCCGAGGCCACGGTGGGCGTCTCCGTCGCGGTGGAATGGTGGCTTCCGTTCCTTGGGGACGAGGGGGTCGATCCACGCGTGGTCGCGCTCGCCAACGAGCATGTGGCGTTGGCGCTCCCCTCCTCCACAGATGCGCCGGATGATGCGCCTGTGCGACTGGTGGCGCCCGATGGAACCGAACTTGCGACGGGTCGCGTCAGTGCACGCAACGCCATGGCTCGCAGTCGGCGTGGACCCCTGGGGCTTCGGTCCCTGGCGCTGGCTGTGCTCGCACTGAGTTTGCTGTCGCTCGTCGGCCCACTCCTGCGCTGGGACCTGTCCGTCACCCCCACCAGGCGAGTCTGGTCCACCGTGGCCCTCCTGTGCACGCTGGTCGCAGCATGGGCCGCGGCCCGCGCCGCAGCCCCGGCTGAATGGTGGCCGCATCCGGCGCTGACGAGCGTGCACTATGCCTCGGCCGGGCTGTCGCTCCTGCGGTCGCCGCTCGATGCGGCGCTTGCGGCAGCGTTGCTGCTGGGGGTCGCCGGGTGTCTGGCGCGCCTGGCCGCCACGACGATCCTTCCGCGTCGCCCTATTCGGGGCGCCCGACTTGTGGCGTTGCTCTCCGGCGGCGTGGTGGCTGGGCTGACGCACTTGTCCACCTGGTTCGCCCGTGACGCCGTCGTCAGTTCGACCCTTGATCTCCGACAGTTCTCCCTCCTTGACTGGAATCCCGCTCGGGTCCTGCTGCAACTGGCGCTGCTGAGCGCGGCGGCAGCCGCGGTGATCGCCGGCGCCACGCTCCTCAGGGGAAGGCGGCCCTGGCGGCGCCCCGCTCTCCTGGTCTGGGTGTGCTGGTTCGCCCCCGGTGTTGCGCTCTGTGCGCTGGACGGCGAGCGCGCCGCGCTGCTCCTGGCGGCCGCCGCGGTCAGCGCGGCGGGTCTGGCGGATCGAACTGGTGGCGCGGCAGGCCGGCGTCACCCGGGCCGACGGGCCGCCTTGGCCATGGCCCTGCTGCTCGCCGTGACGACGGGCGTCTACGGCGCCCTCGTCCGGGCGTCGGCCGCCGCGGCGCATGACCAGGTGGGCACGCGGCTTGCCGCGGATGTGCTGAACCAGCGCGAGGATGTCAAAGTCCGCGTGCAGCGGGCGATGGAGGACATCGACGGGCTGGGGGATGTCGCGCCGCTCCTGCGCGCGCCGGCCGTCAGCGGCGCCGAGGAGGCCGACCTGGCGTTCGGGGTCTGGCAGGCAACAGCGTTGGCTGCGCCGGTCAGTTCCTCGCTCGAGATCGCGACTGCCGACGGGCGCCTCCTCAGCCGATTCGCGTTCAATCTCCCGGCCGAGTCCGGCTCGACCGCCCAGGTGGGCGACATCCGGTGTGAATGGATGGTCTCCGAGGAAGTGTCGCCGTTTTTCGGGGAGGACCGACGCGTGTGGCGGGCCTCTCGTGCCGTGTGCGACGCGGAGGGTGCGCCCATAGGAACCATCACAATCCACGCGATGGTCGACCGGTCCGACCTCCCCTTTCTCTCGAAGGTGCGACCGTATGCGGAACTGCAGCGGCGTCGAGGGAAGCCCTTCGGACCAGATGTGCTGGGTCACGATGTGGAGTACGCCGTGTATGGCTGGAGCGGGCGTCCGCTGTACACCTCACAGGCGGCGGCGTGGGCGCTGACACCGGAGGCCCTCGCGGCCGCTGCGGCGAATCGACGGCCCTTCTGGACCCACCTGTCGCGGGGGCAAGACGAGTACGACGTGCTCATCTTCAGCGACCGCGGTGCCATTCACGCGCTGGGGCTCCCGGTAACGTCGTGGCTCGGCCATGTCACCGCGGGCGCCGAAGCCGCGGTGCTGGCCATGCTCGTGGCTGCGCTCCTCTGGGGTGGCGTCACGGCATGGCGGGGCAGGCGCACGTTCACGGTGCGGCACCTCTGGCGGTCGGCGTCCGCCAGCTACTACCGCCGATTGCTTGTGGCGCTGGTGGCTGCGGCCGTTGTTCCCGTGATCGGGCTGGCGTTCCTCTTCCGCGCGTCGGTCGCCGCGCAGATTCGGGCGTCGCTGGAGCAGGAGGCGCTGCGCACGGCCTCTGCGGCGGAGCGCGCCATCGTGGACCTCGCCCCAGCCATCGACGGGCAGATCGATGACGACCTGCTCGTCTGGGTCAGCCGCCTGGTTGGCGCCGATGTCAACGTGTATGAGGGCAGCCAGTTGCTGGCCACCAGTGGGCGGACACTGTTTGCCTCGGGGCTGCTCTCCCCACGGACGCCCGTGGCGGCCTATCGCGATGTTCTACTTGGTCTGCGCGCGGAGTCGGTGACCGAGGATCGACTCGGGGACGTGCGCTACCTGACGGTCGGCGTGCCGATGGGCGGCGCGCGGACGCCTGCGATTGTGACGGTGCCGCTCGCCCTCCGGCAGCAGTCCGCGGAAGCGGAGTTGGCGCTGTTCGACCGGCGCGTCCTGCTGGTGGCGCTGCTCTTTGTCGTGGCCGGTGCGGTGCTGGGGTATTCCCTCGCCGAGCGCATGGCGGATCCGGTGCGCCGGCTGGCGCGGGCCACGCGGCGCATCAGCCGTGGGGATCTCGAGGTCACCGTGCTGGTCCGCTCCGCCGATGAGTTCCGGAACCTCGCGGACGAATTCAACGCGATGGCCGTCGAGTTGCGGCGCCAGCGCCAGCAACTCGAGCGGACGCACCGGCTCGAGGCGTGGTCGGAGGTCGCCCGGCAGGTGGCGCACGACATCAAGAACCCGCTGACCCCGATCCAGCTCAACGCCGAACATCTCCGGCGCGTACACGGCGATCAGGGCGGCCCGATGGGCGCCGTGGTCGACACCTGCGTGGAGACGATCCTCGCGCAGGTGCGCTTGCTGCGGGCGATCGCGTCGGAGTTTTCCAACTTCGCCTCGACGCCGGCCGTGCGTCTCGAGTCCGTCTCGGTGGCGGAATTGGTCGAGGCACTCGTGGCGCCCTATCGGGAGGCACTCGCGGGCGCTGTCGCGTTCGTGACCCGGGTCCCTGCGGGACTGCCGATGGTGCACGTTGACCGTGCACTGACGGCACGCGCATTGGGAAACCTCGTGGAAAACGCCCTTCAGGCCACGCAGCACCGAGGCACGATCACGCTGGAGGCCAGGGCCGAACCGGGCGCCGATGGGCGGGAGGGCGTCACACTCGTTCTGGCTGACTCAGGTCCAGGCATGGATGCTGCGGCGTTGGACCGTGCGTTCGAACCGTACTTCTCGACCAAGGCCGGCGGAACGGGACTCGGGCTTCCGATTGCGCGACGCAACATCGAGGCATCCGGAGGAACCGTCCGGATGGTCAGCGCTGCCGGAACCGGTACGCAGATGCTGGTGTGGTGGCCCGGTGCGGCAGAGCCGCGCGAGGGCTAGGACTCGGCCGGCGCGGGAGGTGTGTCGCTACCCCGATTGCTCCGCCGGACGCGCTGGAGGATTAGCCCAAGGAAGGGCGACACGAGATACCCGTACGCCAACACCATCAGCACCAGTTCTGGATGCGCCACCAGTAGGGCAATCGCGCCGGCGACGAGAATCAGAACGGCGTAGGTCCGGCGCGCCCCGAGGTCGAATGTCTTAAAGCTGCGGAACCGGATCGTGCTCACCATCAGCAGGCCGGGCACCAGCACCATCGCCAGCACCGCGAGCGCCGGATATCGCGCATGCAGACCCTCCGGAAATGCGAAGACAGTGGCGGCGGGGATACCCGCGGCGGCCGGACTGGGCATCCCCACGAAGTAGCGCTTGTCCTGCGACCCGGTCTGGATATTGAAGCGTGCGAGCCGGACCGCGGCACCGGCGACAAAGACAAAGCCCGCCGCCCAGCCAAGACGGCCGAGGGGCGCCAGTCCCCAGGCGAACGAGAGAATGGCCGGCGCGACACCGAACGAGACCACGTCTGCCAGTGAGTCGAACTCGACGCCGAAGGCCGTTGACGTGCCCGTGAGCCGTGCGACTCGCCCGTCGAGCATGTCCAGGACAATTGCGATGCCGATGAACAGGGCGCCGTGGGCCATCTCGCCGCGCAGGGCGTGCACCACGCAGGCATACCCGCAGAACAGGTTGCCCATGGTGAACAGACTCGGGAGGAGATAGACACCCCGCCTCCGGGCACGCGGCGTCTGATCGCCGGTCTCAGGTGCCTGCTGCCGCGGAAGCAGATGCAGTCGCGGGGCCGGCCCGCGGGGGCGGCTCATCGCGCGGGCTCCAGTTTCGCCACCGGTGTGATGCCAGCCGTCACCGCATCCCCCGGTTTCACCAGGAGAGTCGTACCGACTGGCACGTAGATGTCCATGCGGGAACCGAACTTCATGACGCCGAAGCGTTGCCCTGTCGTCACCTGCTCCCCCTCCTGGACTCGGCAGACCACGCGCCTGGCGAGCAGTCCGACAATCTGCCGGAACACCAGCGTGCGCCCGTCACGCTCGACCCAGACCTCGGCGTATTCATTGAGGTCGCCGGCCTCGCGACGGTAGGCCGGCAGGAACCGGCCTGGATGATAGCGCACGCGGCGGACAATCCCGCCCCAGGGAATGCGGTTGATATGCACGTTCATCGGCGAGAGGAAGATGCAGATCTGACTCCAGTTCCCGTCTGGCGGCTCGGCGCCGACCAGCGCACCGGCGAACATGACCCGGCCGTCGGCTGGCGACAGGACGGTCTCGACGGGCACGGCTGGCACCTCGCGCGCCGGGTCCCGGAAGAAGAACAGGAAGAAGGCCGCCAGCAGGAACCCAGGCAGTGTGGCGAGTCCGCCCCACACCCCTCCACCGATGGCGGCCAGCACGGCGGCGGCCGCCACGAACGGCCAGGCCGCACGATCAATACGCATGGACCCATTGTACGTAGGAGCGCCGGCAGCCGTCCGTGGACGGTGCCGGCGCGGGACAGGCCGGATGCCCGCCGAGTGGAATCAGCCGGGCTGTGCCAGTCGGGCGATCTCATCCTTCAGCGCGAGCTTACGCTTCTTGAGGCGGTGCTCTTCGAGCGTCTCGTCGACACTCGGGTACAGCAGGGTGGCGAGGTGGTGCAGGCGTGCGTCCAGGGATTGGTGTTCGTTGGCCAGGTGGCGGAGGCGCGCAGCGGTCGGCTGATGCGCCTCCGAGGCCTGGGATTCGGCGTCAATCATGGGCCTCCTCCGGTGATGGCGGCGACGCCCGGTGCGCGCCGCTTGGGCGAACCCTAGCAGAGGCTGGGTGCCCCGTTCAAGCCCATCCGCTCGCGGGCTAGATTTGCTCGTGCCAGAGGATGAGGGCGTCCTCCTCTGGATTGGTGTAATACCGGCGGCGCAGGCCCGCGACCGCGAAGCCCAGCCGCTCGTACAGCCGCCGGGCCCCGACGTTGGAGGCGCGGACCTCCAGCGTGGCGCGGGTCGCGCCCATGGCGCGCCCCTCAGTGAAGATGTGTTGCAGAAGACGAGTGCCGAGCCCGACTCCACGGCACGCCGGTCGCATGGCGATGTTGTTGATGTGGATCTCGTCGAAGACCAGCCAGAAAGCGCAGAAGCCTGCGACGCCGTGCGCCGGGGTGCGGACGACGTAGACCCTACAGATGTCCCGGTTGGTCAGTTCCCACTCGTACATCTCGCGGGTCCAGGGGTTGGTGAAGCTTTCCGACTCCACCTCCAGCACACCCGTCAGGTCGTCGGGGCCCGACAGCCGTTCGATGACGACCCCGTCCGTGCTCATACCTGGCCCACGCGGCCCCGCTCGGCGCTTCGCTTCAGTTCCACGTCCGGCCGCCGGACGTAGAGCGGCCGGACGTCGCCCGGAGCACCCGTGGCCCCCCTGGCCAGCAACCCGACCGCCAACCGGCCCACCTCGGAGGCCAGCAGGGGCTGCGCGACCGCCTCCACGCGGAAGTCGCTCCGGGTGGCCAGAATTGCGGCGCGATGGGCCTCCACGCCGTCCCCGGTGAAGCAGGTGTCTGGTCCGGCCATGTCCGCGAGCGTCAGGAGCAGGTGCGCAGGCCGGTCGACTGTCGGTTCCGCTTCATACACGCCGCCGGCATAGTAGGCGGCATACACCTCTCCGCGCCAGGCGTCGACCCATGTCACGACGGGCCCGTCCTGTTCCGCACGGGCCGCCGCCGCAAGCGCATCCAGTGCGGAGATGCCGATGAGAGGCCGCCCGGTGGCCACCGCGAGGCCCTGCATCGTGGCGATGCCGATGCGGAGTCCCGTGAAGGAGCCGGGGCCAACCGCCACGGCGAAGGCGTCAACGCCTGCAAGGCCGTATCCGGCCTCCTCGACCAGCCGGCCCAGATCTGCGGGAAGGCGCGTCACCACCTGGCCACCTTCAGGCAGTCCGGCCACCCGGCGGGTGCCGGATTCGTCGACCAGAGCGGCGCTGGCCCTGGGGGCGGTGGTGTCGAGGGCGAGAACGAGCATGCCACCTGCATGATAATGGGCACGCCTTCGCATCGTCCCCTCGACCCTCTCCATCACGCCGGCATGTCTCACACCGCTACCCCCGCCATGCGCCAGTACCTCGAGGCGAAGCGGCAGTTTCCCGACGCCATCGTGTTCTTCCGGATGGGGGACTTCTACGAGATGTTCTATGAGGACGCCGTGGTGGCGTCCCGTGCGCTGGACCTGACGCTCACCTCTCGATCGAAGGACGCCGACGGCCAGGGCATTCCGATGTGCGGCCTGCCCTACCATGCCGCCGATGGCTATCTGACCCGTCTCGTTCGCCAGGGGCATCGGGTGGCCATCTGCGAGCAGGTGGAGGATCCGAAGACCGCCAAGGGTCTTGTGAAGCGCGAGGTGGTCCGCGTCGTGTCTCCCGGCACACTGACGGACTCGGCGTATCTGGAGGCGCGCGAGCCGGCATTCATGCTGGCGCTGGTGGCCGAGGGTTCTGCGATAGGCGCGGCGTGGCTCGATGTATCGACTGGCGACTTCACGGTGTCTGAATACCAGGGCCAGGCCGGGCTGCAGGCCCTGGATGACGAGGCCGCGGTGCTCGCGCCTCGCGAGATCGTCGTGGCGTCCGGTGTGGCGCTCGGCCCGCTCGTGCCCTCGGCCGTGGAGCGCGGCGTGGCCGTAACGGAAGTCGACGGATGGATCTTTGACCGTTCCCGTGCCGAGCGCGCGCTCCTCGACCAGTTCCGCGTCCATGGGCTGGAGGCCTTCGGTCTCACGACGCATCCTCTCGCGGTCCGCGCGGCGGGCGGTCTCATCAGCCACCTGCGTGCCACGCAGAAGGCGGACCTTGTCCACATCCGCGGCGTGCGGCTGAAGACGGCGGCCGATGCCCTGGCACTCGACCCCACGACGATCAAGCACCTCGAGATCGTGCAGGGTACAGAAGGCGGCACGGCCGGTTCACTCCTCTCCGTGCTGGATCGCACGGTCACCGCGATGGGCGGCCGCCTGCTCAGGCACTGGCTGCTGCGGCCGCTGGTGTCCCTCGATGCCATCCGGGATCGGCTCGATGCTGTCGAGGAACTGGCCTTCCGCGCGCAGGATCGCGGCCGGTGTCGGGAACGGCTGGGCGGTATCCAGGACATGGAGCGTCTCCTCGCACGGGTCTCGCTCGGCACGGCGTCTCCGCGGGACCTCGGGGGGCTTCGGGTGTCGCTGGCCGCAGTACCGGAGGTGGCATCCACGCTCGCGAACCCACAGGCTCCCCTGCTCCGGAGTCTGGTGGCTGCGTTGGATGACATCCCCCACCTTCGGACCCGCCTGGAGCAGACGCTCGCCGACGAACTTCCGGCCCTGGCTCGCGAAGGTGGCTTTACGCGAGAGGGCGTGGACGCCGAGCTTGATGCGCTGCGCGCCGTGAGCCGATCCGGCAGAACCGTCATCGCCGAGATGGAGGCCCAGGAACGGGAGCGCACGGGCATCCCGTCGCTCAAGATCCGCTTCAACCGCGTGTTTGGCTTTTACATCGAGATCTCGAAGGCGCAGCTGCACAACGCGCCGGACGACTACCACCGCAAGCAGACCATCGCCGGCGGCGAGCGCTTCACGACCCCCGCGCTCAAGGAATACGAGCAACGCGTGCTCGGTGCCGACGAGCGGATTCTCGCGCGTGAGCAGGAGATCCTGGCCGGCCTGGTGGCGGCGGTCATCGCCGAGGCGACACGGATCCAGGACACGGCGCGGGCCGTGGCCACCCTCGATGTGCTGGCCGGGCTCGCGGAGACAGCGGCCGTCTGCGACTACGTAAAGCCGCACGTGCATGAGGGGGACGAGATGGTGGTCTCCGACGCCCGGCATCCGGTCGTGGAGCGGCATGTCTCCGGCGCCTTTGTGCCCAACGACATCGATCTCAATGGCACCACCCGGCAACTCATGCTGCTGACCGGGCCGAACATGGGCGGCAAGTCCACGTATCTTCGCCAGACCGCGCTGCTGCCGTTGCTGGCGCAGGCGGGCTCCTTCGTGCCCGCGCGCGAGGCCAAGCTGCCGGTCGTGGACCGCGTGTTCGCACGCGTCGGGGCGTCTGACAACATTGCCAAGGGACACTCGACCTTCATGGTCGAAATGCAGGAGACCGCGCACATCCTCCGCAGCGCCACAGCCAGGAGTCTGGTGGTGCTCGACGAGATTGGCCGAGGCACCGCCACCTTCGACGGGCTGAGCATCGCGTGGGCCGTGGCCGAATATCTGGCGACACCTCCGCACGCCCGGCCGAAGACTTTGTTCGCCACGCACTATCACGAGCTGACCGACCTGGCTGACAGCCGGCCCGGCGTGGTGAACGCCCACGTCTCGGCGCGCGAGTTCAAGGAGGACATCGTCTTCCTGCGCAAGATCGTGCCCGGCCGGTCCGATCGCAGCTACGGGATTCAGGTCGCGCGTCTCGCGGGTCTGCCGGTGGAAGTGGTGGCACGAGCCCGTGAGATCCTCACCGGACTCGAGCAGGATGAACTGCTCCGCGGTGGCCGTGCGACGCTCTCCGCTCGCCCGGAGCCTGTCGCGCAGCTGGGCCTCTTCGCGTCGGAGACCGCCCTGCCACCGGCGCTCGCGGCGATTGCGGACGTGATCCGCCAATTGGATGTCGACGGCATCAGCCCGCGCGCGGCGCTCGAACTCCTCGCCGAGTTCAAGGTGCGGCTGCAGGAATGACGCGTCGCGGCACGCGGTGCGGCGTGGTTGGGACCCTGGCGCTCGCCGTCCTGTTCGCGTCGTGTGGGCACCGCGCCCCCGATCCCACCGCCGGGTACCTGATCGTCGGGATCGGTGCCGCACCCAACGGTTTTGATCCGCGCCTTGCGTCCGACGAGGGGTCGGAGCGCGTGGCGCAACTGGTCTATTCGCGGCTCATGGAGCTCGATGACTCTCTGCGGACTGTCCCGGGGCTCGCGGAACGACTCGACCGGCCCGATCCGCTGACCTGGGTTGTGACCCTGCGCGAGGGTATCCGGTTCCACGACGGCCACCTGCTCACCTCGGCTGATGTCCTCTACACGTTCCGGACGATCCTCGACCCGGCAACCGCATCACCCCTCAGAGGTGCCTACCGGGCTGTCCGGCAGATTGAGGCGCCCGACGCTCGCACGGTCCGATTCGTGCTCACAGAGCCCGTCGAGTCCTTCCCCATGCAGCTGGTAGTGGCCATCGTGCCGGAAGGCGCGGGTACTGGACTGCGCACGCACCCGATCGGGACCGGTCCGTATCGGTTCGGCAGTGCGCGCGCCGATGACCGGATCGTGCTCGACCGCTTCGAGGGGTACTTCCGCGGACCCGCGCGCAATCCGGGCATTGTCCTGCGCGTGCTGCCGGACGACACGATGCGCGGGCTTGAGCTGCAGCATGGCGGAGTGGACGTGGTCATCAACGATGTCCCGCCCGATCTCGTGCACGCTCTCGACGGGCGGCCGGGCCTGCACGTCGTGACGGCGCCAGGCACCGACTACGCCTACATCGGCATCAATACGCGCGACCCCCTCCTGTCCGATGCGCGTGTGCGACGGGCACTGGCACTGGCCGTGAATCGGCAGGCGATCGTGACCCACCTGCGGCGCTCACTGGCAGGCGTGGCCACTGGTCTGCTCCCGCCCACGTCCTGGGCGGCGGCTGCTGATCTGCCACGGTTCGACTATGACCCGGAGGCCGCGCGTCGGGCCCTCGATGCGGCGGGCTATCGGGATCCGGACGGCGAAGGGCCCGCGGTGCGCTTTCAGCTGACGCTCAGAATCTCGACGAACGAATTCGCGCGGCTGCAGGCCACGGTGCTCCAGGAAGACTTCCGCGCCATCGGCGTGGGGCTGGATGTGCGGCAGTACGAATTCGCCACGCTGTTCGCGGACGTCGTGAAGGGGAACTTCCAGCTGGTGACACTGCAGTGGGTCGGCGGCGCGGTCGCCGACCCGGACATCCTGCGTCGCGTGTTTCATTCGGACCAGATGCCGCCCGGTGGTTTCAACCGTGGTCGCTATGCGAATCCCGAGGTGGACCGCTTGCTGGATGCCGCCACGCGTGCCTCCGGGGAGGAAGCACGGCGGCGGCTGTATCAGGAGGTGCAGCGGCGTGTCGCGGAGGACCAGCCCTACATCAGCCTCTGGTACCGGACCAATGCGGCCGTCCTGCGCGACGGCGTCACCGGCCTGACGCTTGGCACGGTCATCGACTTCGAGCGACTCGCCAGAGTCAGCCGCCCGGCTGCGCCCATCGTCTACTGAATCAGACGACCGGCTTCGGCCGCGAAGGGCGACGCCGGGTGCTCGTGCACGATGCGGCTGTAGGTCTGCTTGGCCTGGTCGGGCTTCCCCGCCGCGGAATAGGCGGAGGCCAACTGCATCAGCAGGCCGTCAGCCGGCAGCTTTGAGTCCTTCTCCTCGACCAGTTCCTGATAGGTAGCGATGGCGGCCTGGTGCTGCCCAAGCAGGACCTGCTCGTTCGCTTTGGCCAACCGTGCCATCCGGCCGTGGAGCGAGGCGGGCCCCTTCTCCATCACCTTCTCAAACGCGGACACGGCGTCGGCATGCTTGCCCAGGGACGAATACGCCTGCCCCAGCCGATAACCGGCGAGAAGGCCCGCGTCGTCTGCTGGATACTTCTGCACGACCGCGATCAGCTTTGGGATCGCAATGGCCAGCTTGGCCTCTTCAGTGGGATACGTTCCTGGCTGCTGCTCGGCCATCCGGCCCGGTTTGCCGTCCATCGGCGGCACGGCGGGATTCGGTGGCTGGACGGTCGCATCGAGCACCGTGGTCGCCGCCGAGAGCAGTTCGGCGCGAGCCGCAGCGGATTGCTGCGTGATGACTGCGTAGCCAATGGCCCCGACCAGGACGACGCCCACGACGACCGACGTGGTCACGATGGTGGACTTCCGACGACCCAGGAGATGGCTGGCCGAGGCCAGGGAATGCGCCAGTTCGTTTTCCTTCAGGTGCTGCCGTTCCGTATGTTTCATGATGCCCTTCACTTAGAAAACCACCCACCTACCCGGTGACAGGTCGCTGCCGCTCCGGCAAATGGTGTCCCCGGACGGATTTGAACCGTCGGCCTCGCGCTTAGGAGGCGCGCGCTCTATCCAGCTGAGCTACGGGGACGTCGGGGGCGATTGTAACAGTCCTGCCCCATCGGTCCGGCGTCGCGCGCGCCGGCCGCTAGTACTGCAAGACCGAGAAGATCTGCTCGCCCGGCAACTTGGCCTTGCCGTTCAGGAACGGCAGTTCGATGAGAAAGGCCAATCCATGCAGCGTTCCACCAATCTGTTTGACGAGGCTGACGGCCGCCTGCGCCGTGCCGCCGGTCGCCAGCACGTCGTCCACAATCAGGACGCGCTGGCCGGGCCGGATGGCGTCCTCGTGCACTTCCAGGGCGTCAGTGCCGTACTCCAGCGCGAACTCGGCCCTGACCGCCTTGGACGGGAGCTTGCCGGGCTTGCGCATCGGGATGAACCCGGCGCCCAGACGCTCCGCTACCGGCGCGCCGAGAATGAAGCCGCGGCTTTCAATCCCGACAACCGCATCAATGCCCTGCCCCACGTAGGGGGCAGCCAGCGCATCGATTGTGGCGGCAAAGCCCGACGGACTCCCAATGAGTGTCGTGATGTCGTAGAAGAGGATGCCCGGCTTCGGGAAGTCGGGCACGGAGCGAATCTGCGTCTTGAGGTCCATGCTGTCCTGTCTGTGAGTAAACGGTTACCGCGTCGGCGCGACCGTGAAGCCCTGGTGCTCTCCACCGGCCACCTCCCGGACGCTGACGGCCGTCACCTCTGCGTGCGACGGCCCTTGCCGCAGCGCTGACTCGAAGGCCGCCACGGCCTCGGCCGGCCCCTCAGCCAGCGCTTCGACGCCCCCGTCCCGGAGGTTCCGGACGAAGCCGTGGATGCCCAGGCCTCGGGCCGTGGTTTCCGCGAAGTAGCGGAAGCCAACGCCCTGGACGCGACCGGTTACGAGGAAATGTCTGGCGATAGGCATATGCGGCGGTGCGATGCCCCGCACCGGACAGAATTATAGCGGGCGCCACGCCCCGCGGACCGGCGGCGACGGCCCCTCCGGCAGGCGTCGCGGATTCCTCGGTGTGGGGCTTCGTGGGGCTTCGCGGAACTGAGCGTCCTAGCGCACGCGTGCCAGGACCACCGTGACGTCGTCTTCGGGAGGGCCCGCGCAGAACGTCCGGACGGCCTCCTGCACGGCGGTCACCACGGCTTCCACCGGCCGGTCAGCCTGCGCATGGACGATGTCGAGAAGCCGCTCCGTCCCAAACTCCTCGCCGGTCTGATTACGCGCCTCAATCACGCCGTCCGTGTAGAGCAGGACCTGATCACCGGGGGACAGCGTGTAGGTATCGATGTGCGCCTGCCACACAGGAAAGAGGCCAACGACGGTGGCCGTGGACGAGAGCGGCTGGGTCCGGCCGTCGGCATGGAGGATGAACGCCGGGAAATGCCCACAGTTCGCCACGCGCAGTTGCCGGCCTTCGTCGGTGTATTCGACCAGCACGAGCGTCGCATACTGATGGTCGCCGCTGTTCTCGTGAAACTCCCGGTTCACCACCGCCAGCAATTCTGGGAGATCACCAGGGGCGGACCGGTACTGCGCCCGGAGGTTGGCCTGCAGGTGCGCCATCAGGAGCGCAGCCCCGATCCCTTTCCCTGAGGTGTCGGCGATCACCAGAGCCAGACGTCCCTCGGCCGGTGTCAGGAAGTCATAGTAGTCGCCGCCCACCTCACGGGCCTGCGTGCAGTCCCCCGCATATTCCAGGGTCCGCATGGGCGGCCGATTCTGGGGAAACAGTCGGCGCTGTACTTGCCGGCCGATCGCCATCTCCCGTTGGGCCATACGTTGCGCGTCGAGACGCTCGGCGATCGTCTCGGCAAGCGTGATGTTCTCCAGTTCCACGCCCGCCTGATTGGCGACCGACGTGAGAAGCCGGCGATCTTCGCCTGAGTACGGCTCGTCCGACCGGCTGCGGCCAATCACGATGTAGCCCGTGAGTGACCCGTCCCTCGACAGAATCGGCACGAGCAGCTCCGCGCTGCTCTCCCGTACAACCTCCGGAACGTCCTCCTGGGATCGCGACGAGACATCCCAGATCCGCCCGCGCTTTCTCAACTGCACCGTCCACGGAGCATCAGGGGCCGGCGGTGACAGCAGACTCGGCCACCGCTGCTCGTAGGGAGTGAGTACGCCGGCTCCGTCGTCCAGGAACACGGCGAGTTCTAGCGGCTGCAGGGCTTCTGTGATGTGCGTCGAGAGGAGACGCGCCAGCTTCTCGCGGCTGTCTGAGGTGCGCAGCTTCTCGGCCAACTGCTCCAGGATCGCGGCTGCATCGTAGGCGTGACGGAAGAAGGCGCGGTCGATGCGGCGCGTGGCCTGCCGCAGAAGCCGCAGCGACCCGAGGGCGAGCGCCACGCCGAACACGACACTGATCGTGATGGCCACCTCGGTCGAGACGGCGGCCAACCGCGAAAAGAGCGGCGTGAACACGGCCGTCAACAGAGAGGCCAGTGCCAGCAAGAGCACCACCAGGCCGCGCCGAACCAGCAGATATCGGGCACTGAGCCGCAGCAGCAACGGCACATCGAGGACGCGATGCTTCACGACCGCGTAGGCGAACGAGACCGGGAGTACCGAGGACATGGCGAGCGCGCCCGAGGAGACCCACGAGGGCATCGGCGAGTCCAGGAGTAGTTGCGTGCCCGACTGCACCACGAGGGGCAGCGCACCGGCCGCGGTCCCCCAGATCAGCACCCGCGCTTTCCGCCGGGCGTCGCCTGAGGACGCGCCCACGGCATTCAGATAGAGCGCTGCCACGCCTAACGGAATGCCTGCGAAGAGGTAGCCCATCCGGAGGCTGTCGGCCAGGCCGGGACCGGTCAGGCTGACCAGCCACCCTGGCGACAGCGGCACCCCGACGTTGATCCCCGGGACCCCGAAGACCAGCACGCCCGTGGCATTGAGCCACTTGAGCCAGGGGAAACGCCGGTCCAGTGGAGACGGACACGGAAACTGCGTGAAGAATGCGTAGAACAGCGCGGGAATCGAGGTCAGTCCGATCGCGCGATACGCCAGCACGAACACCGCGAGCCCGGACGGCAGTCCGCTGGTCGCCCGAGGGAATGCCGGAACCGTGATGAACGATGCGAAGAGCATGGCCATCAACCAGGCATGCGGATCCAGGGGACGCAGAATCAGCACGGCCAATCCGACGCCGAGAAACACAACCGGGTAGAACGAGAGCAGCTCCAGGAGAGAGCTCTCGATGAGTCCCTTGAAGGAGAACGGTACCGCCCGGAGCAGATGCACGCGGACGGGCGCGTCCTGGCCATCACGGAGCAGGACGAGGACAAGATCCTCGTCGACCGTCGTGTGATCCCATTCGAGGAAGCGCGCGCGGGAACCCAGGCGCGCGCCGTCTGCCGACCGGATCCGATCCCCTTCCCGCAGTCCGGCCGCCGCCGCCGGGCTGCCGCCTTCCACGCTGGTGACGACCGCGACCCTGGCGACGTCGTCATACTCCGCGACGACCCCAATGGCCGCCGATGCGGTGCGCGCCTGGGCGTAGAACATCCAGACGAGCCCGTATCCGACCGAGATCGCGGCCTGTATGGCGACTAGCGCGACGAAGAGTCCCTTGCGCACGCGGCTTGATTCTACGCCGCAGCCTGCGGGACACTCGTACCTTCGTTCCCGCTGAGGTTCCGATGCATCTACTCCTCGCCCGGCGCCTGCCGGCTGCCCTGTTCGTCGTGCTGGCTCTGTCGACAGTCGTCCCTGCACAGACGAAGGTCACCGCCCCGAAAAACAAATTTCCGGTCAGTGAAGACGTCAAGCTCGGGAAGGACGCTGCCGCGGAGGTCCGGAAGACCATGCCGCTCCTGGCTGAACCCGCCGTGTCCAGCTATCTCTCGGGCCTGGGAGCCCGACTCGTCGCTGCGGTGCCTCCGGAGTTTCGGATCCCTGATTTCACCTACACCTTCGAGGTGGTCAATCAACAGGACATCAACGCCTTTGCCCTGCCTGGCGGGGCCATGTTCGTCAATCGCGGCATGATCGAGAAGGTCGCGAGCGAAGGGGGCGTCGCGGGTGTGATGGCGCACGAACTTTCGCATGTTCTGCTGCGGCACGGCACGGCGCAGGTCACCAAGGCCCAGCGGTTCCAGATCGGCGCGATAGCCGGCCAGGTCATCGGAGCCGTCGTCGGGGGGACGACCGGGGGCCTCATCGCGCAGGGCTCGCAATTCGGTTTGGGCACCTACTTTCTGAAGTTCAGCCGGGAATATGAGAAGCAGGCGGACCTGCTCGGAGCACAGGTGATGGCGCGGGCCGGCTGGGATCCGCGGGAGATGGCCGAGGTATTCAAGGCGATCGAGAAGGATGCCGGCGCGGCTGGGCCTCAGTGGATGAGCAGCCATCCGAACCCCGGGAACCGGTACGAATACATCCTGCAGGAAGGCAAGGCACTGAAGGTGTCGGGGGGAGGCAGCACGGCCGAGTTCCAGGCGGTGCGTGCGAAGCTCGCCGCGTTGCCGCCTGGCTACACGGCGGCCCAAGTCGCGCAGATGCAGAAGGCGGGCACCTCACCCAATGCGGCCCCTGCGCCGGCCCCTCGCACTGTCCCGGTTGCGCTCCCGGCCGCCCAGACCAGGACCGTCACCGTCGAGGGCGTCCGGCTTTCGCTTCCCGCCAACTGGAGCCAGCAGGCGCAGCTTAGCTCCCCCACGTTCGCCCCGCAGGGGGCTGTGTCGACGAGTGGTTCCGGCGCGGCCTTCACCCACGGCGTGCAGTTTGGGTGGGCGAAGGCTTCCTCGGGCGTCCTCGACCGTGAGACGGCAGGGTTCATTAAGGGGTTGTCGGCCGGCAATCCCCAGGTGCGCTGGTCGGGGCGGTCCAGCCCCACCACGCTGAGCGGCGCTTCGGCGCTTTCATCGACGCTCTCGAATGTCTCGGAGGTCACCGGTGGCGCGGAGACGCTGACCGTGGTGACGACCCTGACCGGCGATGGACGGCTCTTCTTTCTGATTGGCGTGTGCCCCGATGTGGAAGCCGCTTCCTACGCCGCTCCGATCGATAGAGTGCGCCAGAGTCTGCAGTTGCCGCGCTGAAGATCCCCCTCTCAAGCACGGCCCGCAGGGGCCGATTGTGAGGGTGGATGCGAATCCTCATTGCTGACGACGAACCCGCCACCCGCGCCGTGGTGCGCCGCGTGCTGATGCGGCACTTCCCGTGCGAGGTCACGGAGGTGGACAACGGGCTCGATGCCCTGGACCGCCTCGCCCAGACGCCCCACTCGTTGGTCCTGCTCGATGTGCGGATGGCGCTGATGAACGGCGTCGAGACCCTCCGGGCCATCCGGGGACACGCGCGCACGGCCCACCTGCCGGTCATCATGATGACCGGCTCGACCGACGAACAGATCGTTCGCGAGATTGTCTCGCTGGGTGTGAGCGACTATGTCCTCAAGCCCGTCCGTCCTGGCGTGATCGTGGAGCGTGTGGCCAGGATCGCGGCAGACTTAAACCCTGCCAAGACCCCCCAGGCGCGGACTCCCCGGCCAAGCGGCGCGCCAATCCGCCTGACGCCGGCCTCCCGGATTCTGCTCGTCGATGGCAACCAGGACTTCGCATATCTGTTCCGCGAGGTTGTGGGCACGCAGGCTCGGCTGTATGAGACCGCGTCCGGCATCGACGCCCTGCGGATGCACCTGACCGAACCCTTCGACGCGGTATTTGTGGGCAGTGACCTGGGTATGTTTGGGCACGAGGATCTGACGCAGAAGCTCCGGCACTCAGGTTCCGGACATCGGCTGTCCGTTGTCCGGGTGCTTCCGCCGGGTGTGGCACCCAAGCGCCGAGACGCCGACCTCTACGACGCGGTCATTCCCCGCACCTTTGTCGCCGCGACGCTCCGCACCGCCCTTGCAGGCCTCACGGGTACGGCCGCAGCCTCTCGCGCGCTGGCAACCATGATGCCCAGCCTTCGTATGCTGGCTCTAGCGGCGATTGAAGACGTGGCCGCTCAGGCGCTGGGGTCTGCCGTTCTGATTACTGATGCGCCATCAAGCATCCCGCCTGCTGGGCTTGAGGCGACGGGCCGAATCACCCTGAATCACCCCGAACTGCGTGGGCTTGAGCTGTCCGTGCTGGTCAGCCGTCGATCCGCAAGCGCGCTGACCGGACGCTTCCGCAAGGTCGCGGTCGAGGCACTGGAGCCAGAGGAGGCGACGGTCGGGGTCGTGGGTGTGGCCTCGCTGCTGGCCGAACGGATTGCCGGTGCATTGTCATCGGAGGGCTACGGAGCGCAGACCGCGTCCGGCATCACGGTGGAATCCTCACGTTGGTCGCCGGGGCGCGGCGGTCACGGCATCGCCATGCAGGTGCTCACCCGGCCGGCCGGTGTCACGTTCCGCCTGACGCTGCGCGGCCTCTCGGCCAGTGAGCGCGCGGTCGCCTAGCAGCCCGTGGTGCAAGTCCCGCGTTGCACCGAGACGGACGAGGCGCCCCGATGGCAAGGCGCGATGACCGAAAATACCGGGAGTATTTGACGGAAGAGCCACGCAGCCAGCGGGGATGCATCGTTCGTCGAATGCAGTGGGACTTGCACCACGGGCTGCTAGACCTGCTCTCCTGCCTCAAGGGCATCTCGGACGGCGCGCAGCAGAACCTGTCTCGTGAAGGGCTTGGGGAGAAAGGCAGCGCCCTCGCTCTGGATTCCCTGGGGCGTCGCCTCACGCGCGGGATAGCCTGAGATGTACAGGACCTTGATGCCGGGCCGTTGCCGGCGCAGCCGTTCGGCCAGCTCAGGGCCCGTGCCGCCTGGCATGACGATATCGGTGACGAGCAGGTCGATCGTGCCTGTCCAGCCTTCGGCCAGCGCACAGGCATCGGCCGCAGCCGAGGCCACGATCACGGTGTAGCCATTCCGTTCGAGAATCGCCTGCACGAGATCGCGGATCGCCGCTTCGTCCTCCGTGAGCAGGACCGTTTCCGTACCTCGAACCGGCAACTCCTGCCGTTCCACCTGTGGGTTGGCGACACTGAGCTGTGCGGACCGGGGGAGATAGACCCCGACCGTCGTGCCTCTGCCGAGTGCGCTGTCGATCCGGACGTGGCCGCCCAGTTCTCGGACGATATCCTGCACGGTGGCCAGGCCGAGTCCGGTGCCTTTGTGCTCGTCCTTGGTCGAGAAGAACGGCTCGAACGCGCGGGCCATGGTGTCACCCGACATGCCGACACCGCTGTCGATGACTTCCAGCAGCACGTATTCGCCCGGCGCAACGTGTCCCGTCGAGCCGGCGGTGTCATCAATGCACGAGTTCCGCAGGCGGAGCGTGAGCGCACCGCCCGAAGGCATGGCATCGCGGGCATTGAGGACGAGGTTCATCAGCACCTGCTCGAACTGCAGCGGGTCGGCAATGACGGACCAGACATCGGCGGGGGCCTCAATCACCAGAAAGATGTGCTCGCCGATCAGCGGGGTCAGAAGCCGTCCAGCCGCCGCTACCAGGGCGCGCAGGTCGACTGGCCGCGGTGCGGAGGGCTGGCGGCGGCTGAAGGCCAGCAGCTGCCGCGTCAGGGCGGCCCCGCGCTCGCAGCTGACACGGATCAGGTCGGCTTCGTCGTGGGCCCGCGTGCCTGGCGGCAGGCCGTCGAGCATCCGCTCAGTCGCGCCCATCATGATCGTCAGGAGATTGCTGAAGTCGTGTGCGACGCCGCCAGCGAGACGCCCGATGGCCTCCAGCTTCAGGGACTGCCGGAGTGCCGCGTCGCGGGTGACACTTGGGCCGAAGGATCGGCTTCGGGCGACTGCCCTCCGCACACACCGGCCCAGGCGCGCGGCGCCCTCGGCCGAGGCGAGGCAGTCGGCCGCACCGGCCGCCAACGCCCGCTCCTCAACCGCGGGGGCATCGGTGCCGAGCAGGATGACCGGGGCGGCGGTGTGCCGGGCGTGCGCCGCGAGCCAGGTCAGGGAGGTCTCAAGCGCCACGCTGGGGCTGATGATGACTGCGTCGGTCAGACCCCGAGCGACCACCGGCACGATGTCATCCACGGTCGAGGTGACCGCAAGGCGGAGGCCTTCCTCTAACTGGGGTCGCAGGCCAGATTCCAACCGGTGCGCGAGCAGCGCGTTGTTCTCAACGAGCAGCACGCGCAGCGGTGGGCAGCGCTGGGCGGCGGTCGGGATGGAGAGGCGCGGGGCGTCCGGCATGGTCATTGGGACCCCTTCTGGAGGTCCGCAATGACCCTTGTCGGTTCTAAGGGGCGCTCGCTGTTACACGGGATTGCACAGCCTGTCCCGGTTTGACCAGGATGGCGATGCGGCGGTTCCGTGGGTCGAGCGGGTCGCCCGTGATTTTTGGCCGTGTGTCGGCGTAAGCCCGGACGGCCTCGAACTGCTCGGGCTTGACGCCGGCGTGGACCAGCACCCGCCGGGCCTGGTTCGCGCGATCCGACGAGAGCGTCCAGTTGTCATAGCCGGCCCTGTCGCGGTAGTTCCGCGCGTCGGTGTGCCCGTCCAGCACGACCGGGCTGCCAAACGTGGCAAGTTCCTGCCCAATCACGAGCAGGATGTCGACGAGGGCAGGCTGCAGTTCTGCGCTGCCGCTGGAGAAGAAGCTGTCGCCGTCACGGTCGCCGATGTCGATGAGCATGCCCTCCGGAGTCACGCTGATCTGGACCCGTTCAGACACGTTCTTGAAGGACGGCATGGCCTCAAGCGCGCGCCGGACCTGTGCCGCCTCGCCGGACATGGCACCCGCGGCTGCGCCGGGAGTCGACACTTCCTTTGCCGTGTCGCCGGTGCCGGGCAGCAGGCCGCTGCCGCGCGAGGTCTCAAAGACACCCGGGTCGCGAAAGTACTTCGCGATGCCATCCTTTTTCTGGGAACTCTGCCCCACGATCCACATGACGAGGAAGAACGCCATCATCGCCGTGACGAAGTCGGCGTAGGCCACCTTCCAGGCGCCACCGTGGTGGCCACCGTGGCCATGAACCTGCTTCTTGATAACGATGACCGGTCCGTGGTTCGACATCGTCGCCCCTTAGGCGGCCTGCGCAAGGTTCGCAGGGGCCGCGCCCGACGCCGCCGCCTTGCAGAACTTCTCTGTGTCAGCAAAGGACGGGCGCACTTCATGGGGGAGGACCCGCCTGGCGAACTCAATCGCGATGGCGGGAGGGTTCCCCTTGTAGGTCGCCAGCAGCCCGGCCTTGATACAGATGAAGTACGCCCCATCCGAGTTGACCCGGGCCTCGAGCGTGCCCGCGATGGGCTGCAGGAACCCATACGACAACAGGATGCCGAGGAAGGTGCCAACCAGCGCCGCCCCCACGTGGTGGCCAATCTCCGCCGGAGGCGCGTCGATGTGCCCCATGGTGATGACGATTCCGAGCACCGCCGCGACGATGCCCAGGCCCGGGAGTGCGTCGCCGATCTTGGTGAGGGCGGCCGCCGGCTTAAGCGCCTCTTCGTGATGCGCTTTGAAGTCCTCGTCCAGCAGCGCGTCCAGGTCATGCGGCGCGATGCCGCCGACGGTGATGACCTTGACGGAGTCGGCGAGGAAATCCAGCGCCTCGTGCCACTTCAGGAATTTCGGGTACTTCGAGAGAATGGCGCTCTTCTCGGGCTCATCAAAGTGCGTTTCGAGCGACATGGCCCCGCCCTGCTGCACCTGCTTGAACACCTGATACAGCAGCGCCAGGAGGTCCTGATAGTCTCCCTTTGTCAGACCAGCCCCCATCGCGGCGCCCAGCTGCGAACCGATACCCTTGAGGACAGGCAGTGGTGTGCTGATGAGCATGCTGCCCAACGCGGCGCCGCCGATGACGACGAACTCCGACGGCTGAATCAGCACCGCCAGGGTGCCTCCCGCCATCAGGAATCCGCCGAAGACGGCACCGATCACCACCACCGAACCAATGATTACGAGCACAGCACTTCCTCCGCGATGTTGAGCCACGCCCGGACGACGTCGGGGTCGAAATCCGCGCCGGCGCCACGGACGAGTTCGGCGTTGACGGTGTCGGCGACCAGGCGTGCCGGCTCACGTCTGGCAGAGGTCAACGTGTCCCAGGCGTCGGCCACCGCGATGATGCGCGCACCGAGCGGGATCTCCTCCCCCGCCAGCCCGGATGGGAACCCGGAACCATCGAAGCGCTCATTGGTGGCCACCACCACCGCGGCCAGGTGTCTAAGCGCGGGCACCTCGGAGACAATCTGGAAGCCGAGCGTGACGTGCGTGCGCAGGATCTCCAGTTCGGCATCCGTGAGAGGCCGCTCCGTGTCGAGGACGGTATCGGCGACGGCAATCTTGCCGACGTCATGCAGCAGCGCGGCATGTTCGAGGTCCGTCAGCGCCTCGCCCGTGAGGCCCAGGATG
>CANKJK010000020.1 GCA_947482665.1 Acidobacteriota bacterium | reverse complement strand
GAGACGCCAATAGACCTGCGCCGCCGGGCCTCGTAGAACGCGCCGCCACATGAACGCGGCGTCTACCGCACCTTCGGAAGCGGCACGCCGGCCGGCACGCCGTTGCCTGGCGCGGCCGTGCGGCTCTTGAAGCGCCAGCCGTCCTTGGTCTTCACCAGCAGATCCCGATAGAGCACGCCGCTCTTGATGAAGGCTTTCGACGGCGTGTCAGTTGGGCCGAGGCCGTCGATGGTGAGCACATACGCCCAGCCGATGGCGCCCTCGGGTGCGGCCTCGACGTAGAGGTTCGAGAGCCACCGCTTGAGCGCCGGCGCGCCGCCCGCGGCGAAGGCCGCGAGGTCCTTCCGCCCCGTGATCGTGCGGCCGTCGATCTGAAACGAGCCGTCCTCGGTGAATGTCCGGGCAAACATCTCCCCCTGCTCAACGGCGCCGTCGAGGGCAATGTTGCTCCAGCCGTAGAGGTTGTCGATCTCCAGGCGATCCAGCGTCGACAGCGACGGCTGCTTGCCTTTGCCTTTCTGGGCGGACGCGGGCTCGGCAACGGGCCGGCCCTCAAACCGCGGGAAGAGGAAGGGCATCTTCAGACCCGCACTACGGTTGTAGCGGTCTTTCAGAAACCAGCCCTCCGGGGTCTTGACCCACGATTCCTGGAGCGTGCCTGCCGTGCTGATGCTGACGGGGCTGCCCGAGTTGTCGACGCGGTAGACCAGCGTGTAGCGGAAGAGCGAGGCACCGGCCGGCGTCGGCTCGATCACGATGTTCGCATCCCAATGGTGCGTGCCGGGCGTTGTCTTCGACGCGTACTCGGCCATCTCCTTCGCGCTGAACCAGTTCGGCCCACCGTCACGGGTGAAGCTCATCTCCGGCGTAAAGACGCGACCAACGACGGCGCCGTGGTCATCGTGCGCGACGTTGTCGTAGCCGAGGTTGTAGTACTGCGCGATGTTGCGGATTTCGGCGTAGTCCTCTGCGGTCAGCGTCTGCGCGCCGGCGGCGCCTGTGGCCGTGGTGAAGGCCAGAAGGCCGGACAGGAATACTCGTGTCATCGCGTCTCCCTTGTGTCGTGAACGGGCTGGAACAGGGTATTCACAGGCGTGCGGTCGTGGATTCTATCCGACATCAATGACCCATGCGCGCCTCCGGTTGACCGACCCCGTGTGGTGACCTACAGTGGTCTGTCCGTTCGGTCACCCCGCACAGAGGACGCTCCCATGAGACGTGTTTCCATCCTGACGGCACTTGCGATTGCCTTGACACTGGCGGCAGGGCCTCTGGCCCCCTCCCTCCGCGCCCAGAACTCGAAGCCCGCCAGCCGCACTGTCGGACCGTATACGGTCACGACGGTGGTCGATGGCCTCGACTTCGGCTGGGGTCTGGCGTTCCTGCCCGGCGGCGACATGCTGATCACGGAGCTCAAGGGCACGCTGCGCCGCGTGCACAACGGCGTGCTGGACCCGAAGCCCGTCGCGGGCGTTCCCGCGGTGTTCCCCGAGCCGTACGGCGGTCTGATGGACGTGGTGCTCCACCCGGATTTCGCGAAGAATCAGTTCGTCTATCTCTCCTACAACAAGTCGGGCCCGGCGCTCCCGCCTGGTGTCAAGACAATGGGCCAGCGCCTCGAACTCGGCTACTCTCCGAGCGGCCCCCGGCCTGAGCTGCAGCGGCTGACCTCGACGCTCGCGGTCGCGCGTGGCCGCTGGAACGGCACCGACCTCGTGGACACGAAGGAGATCTTCGTGGCCGACGACTGGAAAGACCAGTCCGTGCCGTCCACGACGGCCTCCCGCATTGTGTTCGCCCGAGACGGCTCGATGTACGTCTCGGTGGGTGGCGCCAATGCGCCGGCTTCCGCGGGCAAGCTGGCGGGCGCCCAGGGCGGCGTGGCGCAGGACCCGGCGCGTGACGGCGGCAAGGTGCTGCGCCTCAAGGACGACGGCACCATTCCCAAGGACAACCCGTTCGTCGGCAAGAAGGGCTACAAGCCCGAGATTTACACGATGGGGCACCGCAACACCATCGGGATGGCGATGCATCCAGAGACGGGTGCCATCTGGGTCAATGAGAACGGCCCGCTCGATGGCGACGAGATCAACATCCTGAAGCCCGGCGCGAACTACGGGTGGCCGCTAGTCGGGATGGGACGTGAGTACCTCGGCGACTTCATCGGCGGCCCCGGTGCTGTTGGTCCGACCGCGGGCCGGAAGGACGCCTACAAGATGTACATGGAGGGCATGGAGCAGCCCTTCATCTTCTGGACGCCCACCGTGTCTCCCTCAGGAATGACCTTCTACACAGGGGACAAGTTTCCGAACTGGAAGGGGAGTCTGCTCGTGGCCGAGCTCAAGGGCAGCCGCATCGAGCGCTTCGTGTTCAATGAGAAGGGCGGCCAGCCACGGCGCGAGGCGCTCTTCACTGAACTCAAGCAGCGTCTGCGCGCCGTCTATCAGGGGCCGGACGGCTATCTCTATGTCCTGACCGACGGCAAGCCCGGTCAGTTGCTGAAAATTGAACGCACGCAATAGTTGCTATTCCGTTTGTGACCGAGGAGACCACGGGGATGTACACGCCGCCAACGACCGAGAAGCCGAAGCTTGCGAAAGTGACGCTGGGCCACCTTCAGAAGCTGTACCGGGAGAAGGAAAAGATCACGATGGTTGCCTGCTATGACGCCACGGCCGCGGCCGTCGTCGCCGAGGCGGGCGTCGAGATCATCCTCGTCGGCGACTCGCTGGGCATGCTCGTGCAGGGGGCGGACTCGACCCTCTCGGTGAGCATTGAGGACGCCGCGTACCACACGCGGTGCGTCGCGAAGACCGGCGGCCGTGCCGTCGTCCTCGGGGACATGCCATTCGGTAGCTACCAGCAGAGCCCGCAGCAGGCGTTCGCGAACGCCGCGAAGCTCATGGCGGCTGGCGCGCACATGATCAAGATCGAGGGTGGGGCGCTGATGGCCGAGACCGTCGCTTTCCTCTCGGCGCGCGGCATCCCGGTCTGTGGACACATCGGCCTGACTCCGCAGTCGGTCAATGCCCTGGGTGGCTACAAGGTCCAGGGGAAGACGGACGACGCGGCGCAGCGGGTCATTGAGGACGCCAAGGCCCTCGAGGCGGCCGGTGCCGTGATGATCGTCATCGAGGCCGTGCCGACGGCGCTCGGCACCGCTATTACCGAGGCCGTGTCCATTCCTACCATCGGCATTGGTGCGGGGCCGCACTGCTCGGGCCAGATCCTGCTGCTCTACGACATGCTGCACTTCCACCCGGGCCGCAAGGCGAAGTTCGTCAAGAACTTCATGGCGGGCGCGCCGAGCATCAGCGCGGCTGTCGAGGCGTACGTCCGCGAAGTGAAGGACGGCTCCTTCCCGAGCCCGGAATACTGCTACTGACCTTTCACCACCTGCTCGGCGAAGTGGCACGCGGACCAATGCCCGGGCTCGACCTGGCGGAGCAGGGGTTCTTCGGTGGCGCATCGCGCCTGGGCCATCTGGCATCGCGGATGAAAGTGGCAGCCTGAGGGCGGGTTGGCCGGGCTCGGCACGTCCCCTTTCAGCATGATGCGCGCGTGCGCGTGGCCAGGCGTCGGCTGCGGAATCGCCGAGAGGAGCGCCGTCGTGTACGGATGCTTCGGCGCGGCGTAGATCTCGCGGCTCGGCGCCTGCTCCACGATCCGACCCAGGTACATGACCGCGACCCGGTCGGCCATGTGCTCCACCACGGACAAGTTGTGCGTGATGAAGACGTAGGTCAGCGACATCTGCTGTTGCAGGTCGCGCATCAGGTTGATCACCTGCGCCTGGATGGAGACATCCAGCGCCGAGATGGGCTCGTCCGCCACGATGAGCGACGGCTTCACCGCAAGGGCGCGAGCAATGCCGAGGCGCTGGCGCTGTCCACCCGAGAATTCGTGCGGGTAGCGGTGGACCTGCGCGGGCGACATGCCGACGGTGTGGAGTAGTTCCGCGATCCGGTCTGTCGCGGCCTGGCCCCGCGCGAGGCCGTGCACGCTCAGGACTTCGCTCAGCATCGACCCGACCGTCTGCCTGGGATTCAGGCTGGAGTACGGGTCCTGGAAGATGATCTGCATCTGCCGGCGCAGCGGGCGCATCTCCCGGCGAGAGAGTCCTGTGATCTCCTGGCCGTTGAAGCGGACACTCCCCGCGGTCGGCTCGATGAGCCGCAGGAGTGCGCGGCCGGCCGTGGTCTTGCCGCAGCCGCTTTCTCCGACCAGCCCGAGCACCTCACCAGGCTGCACGCTGAAGGAGATGCCGTCGACGGCGCGCACCTGACCGACGGTGCGTGCGAAGAATCCCTTCCGGATCGGGAAGTATTTCTTGAGTCCCTCAACCTCGAGGATGGGTGTCATGCGCGCGACTCCACGCCCACAGGATTGACCGCGCCCGTCACGATCTCCCCGGCCCGCCCGCATCGTGACCAGCGGTCGCCTTCAAGGGCGTTGAGCGGTTGTGGGGCGCCGCAGGCG
This sequence comes from Acidobacteriota bacterium, assembly GCA_947482665.1. Classification (GTDB taxonomy): domain Bacteria; phylum Acidobacteriota; class Vicinamibacteria; order Vicinamibacterales; family UBA2999; genus CANKJK01. Next base: position 24,624 of record CANKJK010000020.1, on the reverse strand, counting down.
TCGATCCGGATCGGGCAACGTGAACCGAACCGGCACCCGGTGGGGAAGTGGGCCGGATTGGGCACGTTGCCGGGAATCACCCGCAGGCGATCCTGGTGCATGCCGAGGCGCGGGAGCGAAGCCTGGAGCCCCGCGGTGTATGGATGGACCGGTGCGCGAAAAGCCGAGGCGACGTCGCCGTACTCGACCACCTGTCCCGCGTACATCACGGCCACGCGATCGGCGTGTTCGGCCACGATGCCGAGGTCGTGCGTAATGAGCACCACGGCCATGCCCAGCTCGGCCTTCAGCCGGTCGATGAGTTCAAGAATCTGCGCCTGAATGGTGACGTCCAGGGCCGTGGTCGGTTCGTCCGCGATGAGAATTGACGGCCGGCAGGCCAGTGCCATGGCGATCATCACGCGCTGTCGCATCCCGCCCGAGAGCTGATGCGGGTACTCGAGCACGCGCTGCTCGGGCGCTGGAATGCCCACCAGCGTCAACATGTCGACGGCGCGGGCCAGGGCGGCCTTCTTCGAGAGTCGTTCGTGCAGCACCACCGCTTCGGCGATCTGGTCACCGCACGTGAACACGGGATTGAGCGAGGTCATCGGCTCCTGGAAGATCATCGAGATCTCCCGCCCGCGTACGGCCCGCATCTCCGAGTCGCTCAGTGCGAGGAGGTTGCGTCCGCGGAACCAGACGCTCCCGCCGACGATACGCCCGGGCGGCTGCGCTACGAGCCGGAGAATGGACATGGCGGTGACGCTCTTGCCGCTGCCGGATTCGCCCACGATGGCGAGCGTCTCTCCAGGGTTGAGTTCGAACGACACGTCGTCGACCGCGCGGATCGTGGCCGTGTCGGTGATGAAGTACGCCTGGAGGTGCTCCACGCGCAGCAGGGACTCGCTCATGCGCGGCCCCCTGACGTGCGCCTCGGATCGAGTGCGTCACGAAGGCCGTCACCGAGGAAGTTGAAGGCCATCACCGTCAGGAAGATCGCCGTGCCAGGCACGTAGAGCAGCCACGGGAACGACGTCAGGGCGCGGATGCTGCGTGCCTGGTTCAGCATGTTGCCCCACGAGGCGCTTGGCTCCTGGACGCCGACGCCAATGAAGGAGAGCACAACCTCGCCGAGGATGTAGCTCGGAATCGAGAGCGTGGCCGCGACGATGACGTAGCTCATCGTGTTGGGCAGAATGTGACGTGTGATGATGCGCGTCCGGCTGTAGCCGAGCGCCTCCGCCGCCGTCACGAATTCGCTCTTGCGGATCGTCAGCACCAACCCGCGGATGACCCGCGCGAGGCTCGCCCAGCCGATGAACGCGAGAATCGCCACGATGCCCAGATACACCTGCTGGCTCGGCAGGTCGATCGGAATGACATTCCGCATGGCGACGATCAGGTAGAGCGACGGGATGCTGAGCAGCAGCTCCGTGCCGCGCATGATGGTCGTGTCGGTGAAGCCGCCCAGGTAGCCGGAGACGCCGCCCAGCAGCAGACCGAGCGTGAAGGAGATGAGGATGCCGACCAGGCCGACGGTGAGCGAGATCTGGCCGCCGAAGAGGAGGCGGGAGAAGACGTCTCGCCCGAACGAGTCGCTGCCGAGCAGGTAGATCCTCGCCGGAGCGTCCACGCCGAAGAGGTGCCGGTCCATCGGAATGAAGCCGAGCAGCTCATATGCCCCGCCTCGGACGAAGAAGCGCACCGGGCGGATGGCCGCGGAGTCTTCCGCGTAGTGAAACGCACCCGCGTCGGCCAGCGTCGTGTCATAGACGAACGGCCGCAGGTGCACCCCGTCTGGTCCGAACCAGTGCAGCCCCTGGGGCGGGTGGAAGTACCGATCGCGGTCCATCTCTTCCTGCGTGTAGGGCGCCACGAACGGGGCGAAGAGCGCCAGCAGGTAGAAGACCGCCAGCACGACGCCTCCCGCGATGGCCAGCGGGCTCCGGCGCATCTGCCGCCGGAACACGCGCCAGGGCGAGTCTGGCGGCGCCAGGTCGAGATCGATGGCGACGTCAGTCATAGCTGATCCGCGGGTCGGCCACGGCCAGGAGGATGTCGGCAATGAGATTGCCGGCAATGAGCACGACCGAGGCCATCAGGACGGACCCCATGACGAGGTACTGGTCCTGCGTGAGCAGCGCGTCGAGCGTGATGCGTCCGAGGCCTGGCCACGAGAAGATGATTTCCGCGACGAAGGACCCGGAGACGAGCGCGCCCAGCGTGTAGCCGAAGAGCGTGATCATCGGATTGAGTGCGTTTTTGAGCGCGTGCTTGAAGATCACGACGCGTTCGTCCAGCCCCTTCGCGCGCGCCGTCGTCACGTAGTCCATCCGGAGGACGTCAAGCAGATTGCTGCGCATCTGTCGCATGCGGCTCGCGAGTGGAATCAGTCCGACGACCAGGGCCGGCAGCACGAGATGGTGCGTGACATCGAGGAACTGCCCCCAGGTGGTCAGTTCGTCATAGTCGAGCGAGCGCATCCCGCCCACAGGAAACCAGCCCGTGCGCGCGGCGAGCATCAGCAGGAGCAATCCCGAGAGAATTTCCGGAATCGAGAGCCAGATAAAGGCGACCAGCGAGAGCAACCGGTCCACCCAGGAGTGCTGCCGGACGGCCGCCCAGATCCCGAGCGGAATCGCCAGGCTCCAGGTGATCACCGCGGAGGCGACGGCCAGCAGGAGCGTGTTGGCCAGCCCCTCGCGGAGCACGGCGAAGACCGGCTCGTGACGGGAGAAGGATTCGCCGAAATCAAAGTGCAGCAGGAGGTTCTTGAGATAGAGGGCGTACTGGACGTACCACGGCCGGTCGAGCCCGAAGTTCCGGCGCATCGCCTCGATGGCCGCGGGCGAGATGCCGGGGTTTTCGGCCATCTGGTTGAGGAAGTCGCCCGGCGTGAGCTGCAAGAGGATGAAGGTGAGCAGCGAGATGCCCACGAGCAGGGGAATCGTCTGGAGGATCCGCGTCAGGATGTAACGCCACATGGGAACGGCCTAGGGCGCGGGGCGCGGAGGGGTGGCATACGCCGCCTCGATATTCCGCGTGACGATGTTGTCAAACGGCGAGGGGCGCACGTTGGCGAATCCGCTTCGGATGGGTGTCTTCACGATCGGTGACGGTAACCAGACTATCAGAGCGCTGTCGTTAATCGTCCGCACGACGTCGCGCCAGGCCCGCAGCCGGGCCGCGGGGTCGGCAGTCTCCAAGAGCGCGTTCATCATGCGGTCGATCCGCGCATCATCAGGCGTGCCGGGCAAGGGCTGGCGCGGGTGCCAGCGGTGATTCGTGCCACTGGACCGGAACACGTTCATCGCGATGGCCGGATCCGGCGGGAGAGCCGCCCCAAGGCCGCCGATGGCAGCGTCGTAGTCGAACGTCTGGACGAAGTGCTGTTGCGTGGTGTTGAACTCCAGCGGCACCAGCGTGACGCCAAGCCCGATCTTGGCGAGGTCGTCCCGGATGAAGTTGGCCATCGCCAGCCGGATTCGGTTGTTGCTGCTGACCTGGAGCGTGAAGCGGACGGAGTGGCCGGCCGTGTCTTCCAGCACGCCGTCGCCATCGGCATCCTTCCACCCGAGTCCGGCGAGAAGCCGGCGCGCTTCAGCAGGGTTGAAGTCCGACTGCGGAAGATCCGGCTGGTGCCAGCGGACATTGCCCGGCGTCAGCAGCGAGGACGTCCGCACGGCGTTGCCAGAGAACACACTCCGGATCATGCCGTCCTGGTCGATGGCGTGGGCCACGGCGAGCCGGAACGCCGGATTGTTGAACCAGGCGTACTTCACGCGTCCGGCCGCGGGTTCTCCGGTCATGCCTCCGGTGGCCGTGCGGGCCATGGCGAGGTTGAACCACAGGTGCGTGGAGTTCAGTGCGGGTCCCAGGGTGTGGAGGGTGAAGCCACCGTCCTGTTGATGCTGCTCGTACCACGCGTAGTTGTCCGCTTTCAGGACCTGCGAGGGGAGACCATCCACCTCGCCTGCGCGCAGTTTCAGGTCGGCGGCATCCTGGTCCGGCGTGATCAGAAACACCAGCTCGTTGAGATAGGGCAGGCGCTGGCCGGTCTGGTCCGTGCCGAACCAGTGCGGGTTCCGCCGGAGGACGACTCGATCTCCGGCGATGTACTTGTGCAGCATCCAGGCGCCGCTCGAGACCAGCGACTCCGGTGGCGTGGAGAGGCCGTAGGCAGACCCCAGTGAGCCGTCCGCGAGCCGCGACGCCAGCGTATGCCTGGGCAGGATGTAGAAGTCCGCTAGCAGGTCCGGCACGATGGCGTTTGGCTTGGGCGTCCGGATCAGGACGGTGGTGGCGTCCACGGCCGTCACCGTCCACGGTGTGCCGTCCATCGAGAGAATGTCGCGCCACGAGGGCTGGAAGGCGGCTGTATAGGTTGCCTGAAACGTGAACACCACGTCGTCGGCCGTGATGGGCCGCCCGTCGGAAAAGACGGCGCCCCGCCGCAGGTGAAACGTCCAGGTGGTGCCGTCGGCCGCCTCGTCCCAGGAGGTGGCCAGGGCCGGACGCGTCTGCTGCGCCTCTGTATCAAACAGGGTCAGTGACGTGAACAACCGGTTCAGGACGTCATCGGTATAGACCGAGTTGGACACCAGCGGATTGAAGGTGCTCGGCGCGGCGGCGCTGGCGACCACGAACCGGCCGCCGTGGTGCCCCGGGGGAGAGACCTCGGTGATCAGTGGCTCCGGCGGCGGAGCGAGCGTATCCCGATAGGCTTCCCGCTCGACGGGCTGCCGTCGGCACGCCGCCGCGGCCATCACGCACATGAGCAGTGCGAGTGCCCGAGGGCACCGCATCGAGCGCCGAGGTGTCACGCGGTCTGCGTCACGCGCGACTAGGGCCGGACGAAGAGCTCGTCGAGGCCGCGCAGGAGCGGCGGCGGAAGGGTGTTGAGGCGAATATTCCTGAACCGGCTGGCCACCGGGGCCCGCAGCACCTGCGTCGGGAGCCAGATGAGCCAGCACTGTTCGTTCACGGTGTTCTGGATCTCACGCCACGCCTCTTTCCGCTTGTCCATCTCCGGCGTGGCGACGATGACATCCATCAGTGCGTCGATGCGTGCCTCCAGTGGCGTCTCGGGCTTCTCCTGCGAGTGGTGCCAGAAGTGCGTCCTGCCCGAGGAGCGCCACACGTTCTGCCCCTGGCCGGGGTCCGGAGGGACGCCGCTCTGCAGGCCCAGAAGGATGGATTCGTACTGGTAGTTGTCCCGCTCGTTCGTGATGAGCGTATTGAAGTCGATCGGCGTCAGAGTGACCTTGATGCCGACCTTCGCGAGGTCGTCGCGGATGAAATTCGCCATGCCCACGCGCATCTTGTTGTCGCCGTTGGTCTGCATGGTGAAGCTGATGGTGTTGCCCGCGCCATCTTCGAGGAAGCCGTCGCCGTTGCGATCCTTCCACCCGAGGCTCGCCAGCAGGCGTTTCGCTTCGTCCAGGTTGTAGTCGTATTTGGTAATGGTGGGGTCGTACCACTGCTTGACGCCCGGCGTCGACGTCGACCAGTTCTTCACGCCGAAGCCAAAGAAGATGCTCTTGATGATGGCGTCGCGATCGACGGCCATCGACACCGCCCGGCGGAACACCGGGTTGCTGAACCAGGAGTACTTCAGCTCGCCGACCCAGGGCTCCCCGACCTTGCGGCCCTGCGTCGGCTTGTGAACCCGGTTCAGATTGAACCAGAAGAAGTTGGTGGTCATGCGGGGGCCAAGCTCGTGGAGGACGAAGCTGCCGTCCTTCTGGTGGTCCTCGTAGTACTTGTAATTCTCGGGCTTCACGTTCTCGAGGGCGTCGAGTTCTCCCGAGCGAAACTTCAGGTCGGCGGCATCCTGGTCGGGTACCACGATGAAGACCACTTCGTTCAGATACGGGAGCCTGTTCTTCGCCTGGTCGACCTTGTACCAGTAGGGATTCCTGCCAAGGACCGTCTTCTCGCCCGCCACGTACTGCTTGATGGTCCAGCCGCCGCTGGTCACGATCTGTTCGGGTGGCGTGCTGACGGAGTAGGCAGAGGCGAACGTGCCGTTCTTGTAGGCCGGTTCCAGCACGTGCTTGGGCATGACCTTTACGGAGCCCGCGAGCGACACCATCATGGCGTTGGGCGAAGGGCTCGTGATCACCACCGTCCGGGCGTCCGGGGCCGAGACCTCGAACTTCTTCCCGTTCATCACGAGGAGGTCCTGCACCGAGGGGTGCAGCGTCTCGTCATAGGCCACCTGGAAGCTGAACAGCACATCCTCGGCTGTGATGGGGTGGCCATCCGAGAACTTCGCGCCGTCCCGCAGGTGGAATGTCCACGTCAGGTGGTCCGGGGAGACCTCCCACGACTTCGCCAGCTCGGGCGCTTCGGTCTGGGTGATCTTGTCGAAGCCCGCCAGGCCCACGAAGGCGAGGTCCGTGATGTCGCTCGACGAGGTCTCGTTTTCCATCATGGCGTTGAAGGTTTTGGGGCCCATGGTCTCCCCGTAGACAAACCTGCCGCCCCGGACCCCGACTTCGGGCAATTGCCGAATCTCTGGCTCAGCTGGGAGGGGAATGGTGTCGGCAGCGGCCTGTCCGGCGTCTTTCCGCGTCTTTGTGCAGGAAATCGAGACAAGTACCGTGAGAGCCAGCGCGGCGGCAGTCGCCCGGCGACCGGGTCCGAATTTGCGGAAAGAGGGCATGGGGCGGGATTGTAGACCACCCCCCGCCTTGCCCGTATCGCCATATCTCGACTAGACTTGGCGTTTGCGCCCCTGGCACTGGGACGCCTCTGGTGGCCCTGACGGGTCGGCAGGGGGCGCGCGGTGTCAGGACCCAAAATTACTGGGGCGTGGCCAAGTGGTAAGGCGCGGGTCTTTGGATCCCGTATTCGAAGGTTCGAATCCTTCCGCCCCAACCAGCCCTGTCGGCGGGAACTCAGGTCGGAATACCCCCTGCGAACGGAACCATGAAGCGTAGCTTGATTGGCGATTCGGCAACGCCAACCGATTTTGGCGACTTGAAGGTCTTCTCCGGGAGCGCGCATCCGCAGCTCGCGAAGGACATCTGTGACTTCCTGGGGATTCCACAGGGGCAGGCCCGCCTGCGCCGGTTTCCGGACACCGAGGTGTCCTTCCAGATTGACGAGAACATCCGGGGCGCCGACGTCTTTATCGTGCAGCCGACGTCGAACCCGGTGGACCAGCACCTCATGGAGCTGCTGGTGATGATCGATGCGTTCCGCCGCTCGTCGGCCGCCCGCATCACGGCGGTGGTGCCCTATTACGGGTACGCGCGGCAGGACCGGAAGGACAAGCCGCGGGTGCCGATTTCCGCGAAGCTCGTCGCGAACCTGCTGAGCGCGGCGGGCACGCACCGTGTGCTGACGATGGACCTGCATAAGGCCCAGATTCAGGGTTTCTTTGACATCCCGGTGGACCACCTGTTCGCCGCGCCGGTGATCGTGGACTACCTGAGCAGACTGGATACGCCGAGGCTGACCATCGTCTCGCCGGACGCGGGCGGCGCCGAACGCGCCCGTGCCTATGCCAAGCGACTGGGCGGCGAGCTGGCCGTTATTGATAAACGCCGCACGGAAGACGGCACGGCGGAAGTGATGAATGTCATTGGCGATGTGGCCGGCCGGACCTGCATCATTCAGGACGACATCATCGATACGGCTGGCACGATCCAGAAGGCCGCAGGAGCGCTGAAGGCTGCGGGGGCGGAGAAAGTCATCGCGTGTGCCGTGCACGGCGTGCTGTCCGGGCCCGCCATCGAGCGCATCAATAATTCGCCGCTCGATCAGCTGGTGGTGACAGACACGGTGCCGCTGCGCGGCGACGCGCTGCAGTGCAAGAAGATTCACGTGCTCTCGGTGGCCCGCCTGCTTGGTCAGGCCATCCGGAGCATTCACGAAGAGACGTCGGTATCGTCGTTGTTTGTTTGAGTTCGCGAGATAGGTGAGGTCATGGAAGCTACGCTTGAAGCTGTTGTGCGTGAAGGCCGTGGAAAGAACGAAGCCAATCGTCTGAGGGCCGCGGGCAAGATCCCCGCCGTGGTCTATGGCGCGCGAGTGGCCGGAACGGCCCCCGTGGGTACTGCAGTCTCGGTGGACCCCAAGATCCTGTCGCGGATCCTGCACTCCGACTCCGGGGCGAATACGCTGATCAGCCTGAAGATGGCCGATGGCGAGAAGCGCGTCATGGTCCGCGAGTATCAGTTGGACCCGGTGACGCATAGTCTGCTCCATGCCGACTTCTACGCGCTGGCGATGGACCGCGCGATGACGGTCACGGTGCCGGTTCAGCTGGTTGGCGAAGCCCCTGGCGTCAAGCTGCAGGGCGGCATCGTGGACTTCCTGACTCGCCAGCTTTCGGTGGAGTGTCTCCCGACGGACATTCCCGAGCACGTCACGGTGGACATCAGCCAGTTGATGCTGAACCAGTCCGTCCGCGTGCGTGATCTGCCGGAGAACGCCAAGTGGAAGCCGGTCAACGAGCCGGACACGATGCTGGTCCACGTGGTCGCACTGCGCGCTGAAGAGGCGACGGCGGCCGCTGACGCCCTCCCGGGTGCTGCCGAGCCTGAAGTCGCGAAGAAGGGCAAGGTCGACAAGGCCGGCGACGACGCGAAGGACACGAAGGACAAGAAGAAGTAGCGGTGGCCTTGATCGTCGGCCTCGGGAACCCGGGTCGCGAATATCGCGACACGCGACACAACGTCGGGTTCATGGTGGTCGACGAACTGGCACGGCGGCGGGCGGTGACCTTCGGTGCCGCTCCGTCCCAGGTGCCGGACACGCTCCTGGTAAAGGCTTTCGGGCCGCCGGCGGTGCTGCTGGCCAAGCCGCTGACCTTCATGAACAGGAGCGGCGACGCGGTCGCCGCGCTGGTGCGGTACTACGGTCTCGATGTGGCCGATATGCTGGTGGTGCTCGACGAAGTGGCGCTGCCCTTCGGGCGCCTACGAGCAAGGGCCCGCGGATCGGCGGGTGGGCACAACGGGCTGAAGTCGATCGGTGAACGGCTCGGTACGACAGATTTTGCCCGGCTTCGGCTGGGCGTAGGGCGCGGAGATGCCAGGAGGAACCTGGCGGACCACGTGCTCTCAGGATTCGAGGCCGATGAGCACGCCGGTCTCGAAGAGTTCATCGCCAGGGCGGCAGATGCCGCCGAGATGTTCGCCGTGGAGGGCATCGGCGCGGTGATGAATCGGTACAACCCGGACCCCACGGATCCGGAACAGTAGGTAACTCCTTGGTCTGAGCGGAGCCCGGACATTCATCCGGTCGACGTCGAAGACCCATTCGTCCAGAAGGAGACGCATGCGGAAGTACGAGCTCGTCTACATCGTGTCGCCAGACGCGACCGAAGAACAGGTCACCGACCTGCACACCCAGATCGAGGCCATTGTCCAGCGCATGGGCATCGGCGCGATCGAAAAGACCGAGAACTGGGGCCGGCGGCGCCTGGCCTATGAAATCGGCCGTCACAAGGAAGGCATCTACGTCATCGAGACCATCAACGGCAATGGCGAGTTGATGAAGGAAATCGATCGGCGTATCAAGGTGACCGACCTGATCATCCGGCACCTCGTGGTCCGCGTGGATGAGCAGGAAGGGATCGTGGCCCGCACGCAGGCGTCCCGCACCGCGACGACGCGGCGCCGGCGCGTGGCGCGCGGCCTGCCGCCTGACCGGCAGCCCGGCGAGGGCCAGCGCGGCGACGGCGATGATGACCGCGATGATCGGTTTGACGGCGTGGAGGTGGAGCGATGAACGGACGTAGCGGTGGTGGTGGAGCTGGTGGCGGCGGCGGCCGCGGCGGCGGCGGTCGCGGCCGGCAGAGCGATGCCAAGGGCAAGGACGGCCAGCAGCGCCGGCCGATGTTCCGGCGGCGCAAGGTCTGCAAGTTCTGCGTCGACAAGATCGACGACATCAACTACAAGGACGCGAAGCTCCTGCTCCCGTTCGTGCCGGAGCGCGCGAAGATTCTCCCGCGCCGGATTTCCGGCACCTGTGCGCTGCACCAGCGCAAGCTGCGCACCGCCATCATGCGGGCGCGCACGCTGGCGCTGATCCCGTACACGGCTGACTAGGCGAGGCGGCAATGGAAGTCATTCTTCGTACACACGTTGACAAGCTGGGCAACCGCGGCGAGATCGTCAAGGTCGCCGATGGTTATGCCCGGAACTACCTCCTGCCCCGGAAGCTGGCCCTGCTGGCGACCGAAGGCAACAAGAAGCACGTCGAGCGCGAGCGCAAGATCGTCGACATGCGCGAGGCCGAGGAGCGGTCGGTGGCCGATGCCATCGCCGCCAGGCTGTCGGGCGTCGAACTCATCTTCCCGCGCCGCGTGGGCGACACCCAGCACCTCTACGGGTCCGTCACCTCGGGCGACATCGCGGATGCGCTCAAGGAGAAGGGCTTCGACGTGGATCGCCGGAAGTTGATCCTCCCGGAGGCGCTCAAGGCGCTGGGCGATCACACCGTGAATCTCAAGCTGCACCGCGACGTGACGGTGGCGCTGAAGGTCCAGGTCGTCAGGGAGAATTAGCGAAGCGTCGCTTCGCTAATTTTTGACAGTATTGGCTTTGCCCAGCTTTGCTGGGTGGTTTGGCTACGGGGAGGCACGCTCGGGCAACTTGCCGGGCGCGCCTTTCTGTTAGACTGCCGTCTTCCCTCCGCGTCCAGCTCACATGGCCGACACGACCGCCGCCTCCGAGCGGACGCTTCCGCATAGCCTCGACGCCGAACGGTCCGTTCTCGGCGCCATTCTTGTCGATAACAACGCCTTCAACCTGGCTGCCCAGGTCATCGACGCCAAGGACTTCTTTCGCGATGCCCACCGGCGGATCTTCGACCGCATGGTGGCGCTCAACGAGCGGCACGACGCCATCGACTTCGTCACGCTGAAGGAAGAGCTCCAGCGGGGCGGCGATCTCGAGGCGGTGGGTGGCCCGGCGTACGTGGCCTCGCTGGCCGACGGCGTGCCCCGCGCGACCAACGTTGAGTACTACGCCCGCATCGTCAAGGAGAAGGCGACCCTCCGCAACCTGATCTATGCGGCCAACGGGATTCTGGCCAATGCCTACCAGGGTGACCAGGAAGCGGATCTGATCCTCGACGAAGCCGAGACCGCGGTCTTTGCGGTGGCCGATGACCGGATGCGGACCGGCTTCGTGCCGATGCACAAGCTGGTCGTCGAAAGCTATCCGAAGTTCGAACTGCTCTTCGAGCAGAAGCGGCTGGTCACGGGGACGCCGACCGGGTTCGTCGACCTCGACGAGATGACACGAGGCTTCCAGCCCGGCGACCTCATCATCGTCGCGGCGCGGCCGTCGATGGGCAAGACCAGTCTTGTGTTGAACATCGCGCAGCATGTCGCCAATCAGCCCGGCATGGCCGTGGGCTTCTTCAGCCTGGAAATGTCGAAGGAGTCGCTGTTTCTCCGCATGCTGACGGCGGAAGCCCAGATCGACAGCCACCGGCTGATGAGCGGCGCCATCGGACAGAAGGACTACCCCCGGATTTCGCACGCGCTGGAGACCCTGAGCGCGATGCAGCTGTTCATCGATGACACACCCGGCGTCGGTGTGCTCGAGATGCGCGCCAAGTCGCGCCGGCTCCAGTCCGAGCACGGCCTGAATCTGCTGGTCATCGACTACATCCAGCTGATGACCGGGCGTGGCCGCTTCGAGAACCGCACGCTCGAACTGGCGTCCATTTCGCGTTCGCTCAAGGGGCTCGCGAAGGAACTGAACGTGCCTATCGTGGTGCTCTCCCAGTTGAGCCGCGCGCCCGAGGCGCGAGCGGATCACCGGCCGCAGCTGTCGGACCTGAGGGAATCGGGAGCCCTGGAACAGGATGCCGATGTCGTGATCCTGATCTTCCGGGAGGACGCCTACAACCGTGACCCGGACCACGAGAATGCCGGCATCGCCGAGCTGATTCTTGCCAAGCAGCGCAACGGCCCGACGGGCACGGTCAAGCTCGCCTTCCTCAAGGAACAGACGCGCTTCGCGAACCTCGCGGCCGGCGCGGGTCGGTCAGAAGGCTGATCGGGACCGGCGCTCCCCACAATGATTCGCAGTACGGTGGCGCGGGTGGACCTCGGCGCGGTCGCGGCCAACGTGCGTGCCCTTCGCGACTATCTCGCGCGCGAACCGCGGAACGGTGCGCCCGTGCCGTCGCTCATCGCGGTCGTCAAGGCCAACGCGTATGGCCACGGTGCCGAACGGGTGGCGCTGGCCATCGAGGCCGCCGGGGCCGACACGCTGGCCTGCGCGGATATCGAAGAGGCCGTGGCGCTCCGCCGCGCGGGCGTGCGGGCACCCATCCTGGTGTTCGGCGCGCTCAGCATCAGCGACCTGGACGGTATCTTCGAGTACGGCCTCACGCCCACCATCACCACGCCATGGGCTGCCCGCGCCGTGCAGGAGGCCGCGGCGCGACGCGGTGTGGTGATCGAGTACCACCTGAAGATTGACACCGGCATGCACCGGCTCGGCTTCCGGGACGAGAACCTTCGCTGGACGCTGCCGCCAGTGCTGGCGTCGTCGCACCTCCGCCTGCAGGCCATCTACACGCACTTCGCCTCTGCGGACGATGCTGAGAATCCACTGTTTGCCGAGCAGCGCGAACGGTTCGATGCCGCCTCGGAGGTCGTCCGGGAACTGACGGGCCTGATGCCCATGCGCCACGCCGCGAACAGCGCCGCGACACTGCGGGACTCGCGCGTCTGGTATGACGCGGTCCGGCCGGGGTTGTTGCTCTACGGCATCGTGCCGCCTCCGCTGGCGTCCACGATTCCCCTCCAGCCTGCGATGTCGCTCACCAGCCGTGTGGTGGCGGTGAAGGGGCTGAGGCCCGGCGAGGCCGTGGGCTACGGTTGCCGGTTCGTGGCGCAGGAGCCTGCGACGGTGGCCGTCGTTCCCGCCGGCTATGCGGATGGCCTCGATACGCGGCTGTCCGGGCGCGGACACGTGTTGATTCGCGGACGGCGTGCGCCCATCGTCGGCGCGGTCTCCATGGACATGCTGACCGTCGATGTGACGGGTATGGAGGTCAGTCCTGGCGATGATGTCGTCATCATCGGACGTCAGGGCGACGAGAGCTGGCAGCAGTTGGACGCGCGCGAGATGGCGGCCGCGATCGGCACGATCCCCTGGGAGATCGTCTGCCGGCTGGGGTCGCGGATCGAGCGCCAGTACAGCTGAGCGCGCTCGGCTCGGCATGCGTCGCGCAGCCAGTGGCCGGACCGGCCATGCGCTCTAGGGTGTGTGGCGCGTCGCCCTACGCTCCGTTAGACACACATCTCCCAACGTCGCGGCCCCTGGCGGGGCATGTGCCGTCTCTGGCATCGGGCATCGGTCGAGAGCCGGTGAGCGTGGCGTGATCCTGCGGTGGCACTGGGTCAACGCGCCGCGCGTCGTCGTGGGTGAACGCGAGAGGCGCCCCGGACGCGACGGCGATCTCTGTTCGACCGGAGAACGGCACTCGTGCCCCATGAACTTGACAACTTGTTGACATCCCCCTGACAACCGGGCCCCAGGCCCCGCTGCACACTCGTGCCTGCCTCCCCCTTGACGCAAGACCACATGGAGAACGCACGAATGACACGCATGACGATTCTGTCGGGCCTGGCCGCCGGGCTGCTGGCCCTGGCCTCCGCCGCTTCCGCCCAGACCGCGACGACCTTTGGACAACTGGGCAACTTCGATGTCGTGAACAACACCGGGCACGACGCCCACGGGTTCGAGATCGAACTCCAGGGCGTGCAGCCTGCTGATGTCTACTACGCCTTCAGTTATCAGCGATATGGCGCACCGGAGGTCATTTCCTCCGCGCTCGGCGTTCGCGTGCGCTGGACCTCGCCGTACGCCGGCGGTGTGTTCACCGCGGCAACGGTGCCGCACGTGATCAACGGCGCCTTCGGCGGCACCTGCTACATGGGCCAGCCGTCGTACGCGACCGCCGGGTGCGAGCACTTCGGCGTGTCTCTCGCCGTCGGTTCGCCGAAGGCCACCTACCGGTGGCTGATTGAGGATCCGCAGGCGCCGGGGACGCTCCTGGCCGTGGATCCTCCCGTTGCGGTGGCGCAGGCCTACTACTACGTGGCGCCCCCAGTCGCGAACAATCCGCCCGCGGTTGTGGTGGAGGTTCAGGCGCCAGAGCCGGCAGAGGCGCCATCCCTCTATGGTGATGCCCAGTGGATCAAGGTGTTTGTGACTCAGCTCCCACGCGAGGTGACGCTCGATGAACTGATGAGCGACAACCCGCTTGTCGTGCCGATGGATCCGGCGCAGGTGGAGGTGAACTGGGACATCCTGCAGACCGAACCCGTCGGAACCTCTGGTTCCAATGGCAACAGGCAGAGCCGCGGCCAGAAGCGCTATCAGGGCGGCCTGGCACCGACGACGCGTTCCGTGGTCCGCCGGATCGAGCTCTATGGCTTCACGGGTAGCTACAATCCGCTGACGCACGAGGCGCTCTGCGCCGACCTGACCTGCAACGCGCCTGGCGCGGACGAACTTGGCGAAATGGTGAGTGCGCAGATGACGGCCGTCAACGTCCAGCCTGACTCGGTCGCCGTGACGAAGATCGGTAGCGGCAACGTGGATTCGGCCGACAAGGTGATCGCCTGCGGCAGCAAGTGCACGTCACCCTACGTGGGCGGCACACAGGTGACGCTGACGGCCAAGGCCGCGAGCGGCTACGTCTTCACCGGCTGGTCCGGTGCCTGCTCCGGCGTCGGCACCTGCACGGTGACGGTGTCGGGAACGGTCAGCGTGTCTGCCACGTTCTCGCCCGCGCCGAAGGCCGCTGGCGGCGGTGGCGGCGGCACCACGACAACCGGCTACAAGATCAGCGTGTCCAAGAATGGCAAGGGTACGGTGACGGCCTCGCCTGCAGCGTCCAGCTACGCGTCCGGCACGGTGGTGACGCTGACCGCCACACCTGACCCCGGCTCGCCCTGGGTCGGCTGGGGCGGCGCGTGCTCCGGCACCACCACGACCTGCACGCTCACGATGACCAAGGACCAGTCGGTTACCGCCAACTTCCGGTAGGTCGAGTCGGCACAACGTGGTGAGGGGCGCGGGCTGAGGCCTGCGCCCCTCTTTCTGTTTCGGCAGGGTGGAACCCTTCGGTGTCACCTGTCGTCGGCTGCGACACGTCGCGGGCCGCCTGGGTCCTCGTCATCGATCGGTGGACGCTGCGCCCTGTGGCCGAGTCCTTCGGTATGGATGTCACAAACGAACCCGCTACGCCGATTCGCGAGTGCTGCGCGACACTCGCGGCACGGCCACCCACCTCCAGCTATCAGCCGTCTGACGAGGGGGCAACGTCACGGGATGCCCACGAGTCGGCCCCGGTGTTCGGGACGATTCCCTGCGAGATCAGCTATCGAATTGGCACCCGGATCGAGCGCCAGTGCGTCTAGAATCTCGTGATGTTTGTGGGAGCGAGGGGGTCGCTGATGCGCCGAGTCGTCTGTCTGATCTGGGCAGGTCTGTTGATCGCTGGAGTCGCGTCGGCGCAGACGCCGCCAAAGGGTGACCCCGTGGCCGGTGCGAAAGCCTTCGGCTTAGTCGGTGGTCGCATGTGCCAGTTCTGCCATGGCGACAACGCCGAGGGCGGGTTCGGTCCGGACCTCGCAGGCGGCCGCGGGCTGACCTTCGACCTGTTCAAGAAGTTCATCCGCAAGCCTTACGGTGTGATGCCCGCTTATACCGAGCAGCGGCTCTCTGACCAGATGGTGGCGGATATCTGGGCTTTCGTGCTGTCGAAGCCGGTAGCCACGGAGATGGGTAAGTGGCATTGGCCGCAGGCGCCGGCGAGCGCGCCTCTCGGTCAGCGGCTCTATATCGGCACGATGGGGTGCGGGCAGTGCCATGAGCCCGAGAACAAGTTCGCGCGCATGTGGCTTGGCGAGTACGCAAAGCAGGTGGACTTTGCCTACTTTGCCAAGCAGGTCTACAACCACGAGGAGAAGTGGCCCAACGGGGTCATGCCGCACTATTCCCGCGAGCGGCTTCCTGAGGCCGTGCTCCGGGAAATCTACCAGTGGATGGTGGTGGACCTCGGCATGCGGGCGTCGATTGGTGGAGTCTTGACGGCTGCTGCGGCCGCGGATGGCCAGACCACCTATTCGCTCGAGGTGACCAACCGCGGGATCAAGAACGTCGGCCTTGATGTTGAAGGGCTGACGGTCTTTGTGCGCGTGCCGGCCGGCACGAAGGTCGCCAAGGGTGGCGGTTCCGGCTACGTGGGCACGCAAGCGCTTGCAACGCTGGGCCTCGAGCCTGGCCTCCGGATGGCACCTCATCCACACGACGAATCCGGCGAAGTGGTGCGGCCCAAACCTGACCTCTCAGGCGATGTGCTGGTGTGGAAGCTGCCGAAACTTGCAGCGGCCGACAAGAAGATTCTGACCTTCACGCTGGCAGGCTCGCCGACGGACGCCCTCATCAAGGGCTTTGATGGCTCCACGATGTTCTGGGAGAAGCCGGGCAGGAACGATAACGGCCGGCCGCCGAAGATGGTGTACCGCGACCTGAGGACACCAGACCACGGCGACCATGAACTGATCGCCGTGAAGGTGCAGCCGGCCGCGGCGCCAAAGCCCTAGGCCCGGCAGGGCTCTCGCCGGTCTCTGCAGCGGAACCCGGGCAGCGGCTACCGCGCTGCGGTCTTGGTGAGAGGGGCGGTCGAAGGCTGCGTCGCGCGCCAGATTTCCTGGAGCAGCATCTCCGGGAGACGGTCCTTCGAGTACGTGCCCATCGCACCAACGGGGAAGTCGTCCGTGTGGGCATAGGCGCGTTTGGCGACCCAGGCGTAGTCTGTTTGCCCCTCGGCGCCGGTCAGTGCCTCTTTCAGGTCCGTGCCGTGGCACTGACCGCAACCCACCGTCTCCACCCAGTATCGGACGGCCAGTGACGCATCAGGCGGCGTTGTCACCTGCCACGGACCCGGCTCGGTCACGCCCGGCAGGCTCGACAGGTAGGCGATGAGATTGGCGAGCGTCTGGTCGGACACCTGCTGGGTCGTCCAGCGCGGCATCAGGCCCCAGGGCTTCCGCACCTGGCGCGTGAACTGGGCGACGCTCAACGGGCGCCCAGCCAGCGGAGGGCCAAAGGCGCCTTCGCCGTGGACGCCGTGGCAGGTGCTGCAGAGCGTGTTCGC
This sequence comes from Acidobacteriota bacterium, assembly GCA_947482665.1. GTDB lineage: Bacteria > Acidobacteriota > Vicinamibacteria > Vicinamibacterales > UBA2999 > CANKJK01. The sequence goes on along the minus strand of CANKJK010000020.1, from coordinate 7,491 downwards.
CTTCTCCCAATACACTTTGCCGGCGGCGGCATCGCCTACCAGACCTGAACCGGTGGCAGGCGGTGTGGGTGTGGACGTGCACTGGGCGCCGAGAAGGCCGAGGCAGAGAGCCACGCCGATAGCGGTCACGCGATGTCGCATGGGCGGGTACTTTACATGCGGCGGGGGTCGGATGGGGCCTTTCCCTGAGACAATGCGGCTGAGATGAAAGCGGTCAAGCCAGTATTCGTGTGCCAGGAGTGCGGTGCCCAGTCCCCGAAGTGGATGGGCCGCTGCGCCGATTGCGGAGCGTGGAATTCTCTGGTGGAGGAGCGGCCGATCGACCCGTCGGTCGGGGCCGCCTCCGCCGGTCATCGCTACGCGCAGATGAGCGTCGCCGGTTCCGCCAAGCCGTACGACGAGGTGGAACTGGCCACGGCGGCGCGCATCTCGACGGGCATCGATGAATTCGACCGAGTGCTGGGCGGGGGGATCGTGCCCGGGTCGCTCATCCTCCTTGGCGGTGAGCCCGGCATCGGCAAGTCCACGCTGCTGCTCCAGGCGGCGGCGCACCTGGGCCAGACGGCCGGTCGCGTGCTCTACGCCTCTGGCGAGGAGTCGGAACATCAGATCAAGGGGCGTGGCGATCGCCTTGGCGTGGCCGGCGGGTCGCTCTTCCTGCTCGCGGAGACCTGCATCGAACGCATTCTCGAGGAGATCGCGCGGGTCAAGCCGGCGCTCGTCGTGATTGACTCCATCCAGACGGTCTTTTCGCTCAAGTTCCAGTCCGCGCCCGGGAGCATTGGCCAGGTCCGCGAGGCGGCCACGCAGCTGCTCTTCGCGGCCAAGGCCCAGAACATCCCGATGATGCTTGTGGGCCACGTCACGAAGGACGGCAACCTGGCCGGGCCGAAGGTGCTCGAGCATGTCGTGGACACGGTGCTGTATTTCGAGGGCGATCGTCATCACTCCCACCGCGTGGTGCGGGCGGTGAAGAACCGGTTCGGCGCCATTAGCGAGCTGGGCGTGTTCGAGATGACCGGCTCCGGACTCCGTGCCGTCCCCAACCCCTCGGCGCTCTTCCTCTCCGAACGTGCCGCGGGCACGCCCGGTTCGGCCGTGTTGTGTACGGTGGAAGGGTCGCGGCCGATCCTGCTCGAGGTGCAGGCGCTGGTCAGCACCAGCACCTACGGCAATGCCCGGCGGATGGCGGTTGGCATCGAGCAGAACCGGCTGGCGCTGCTCCTGGCGGTGCTCGAAAAGCGGGCCGGGCTGAACCTGGCCGGCGACGACGTCTACGTGAACGTGGCCGGCGGCATGAGCGTGGATGAGACCGCGGCAGACCTCGCGGTGCTGGCGGCCGTGACCTCCAGCGTGCGGAACAGGAGTCTCGCGCCCGCGACGGCGATCTTTGGCGAGGTCGGTCTCAGCGGGGAAATCCGCGGCGTGCCTCAGGCGGGGCTCCGCATCCGGGAGGCCGTGCAGATGGGGTTCACGCGCATCGTGTTGCCCTCCGCGAACGTGCACCCGGATGACTCCGGCAATATGGATGGATGCGAGCTGGTTGGTGTCCGTGCGCTGGGTGAGGCGCTGGACGCCCTCATTGCTTGATTTTCCAGTAGCCCGGTTCTAACGTTCCAGCAGCACCCTATGCCTCCGTTTCACTGGTGGCGGACAGTCTTCTTCCTGATCCCCGCCATCAGCGTCTACACGATTCTCCTGGGCACGCTCTCGCTCGCCTCGAGCGTGTTCGAGCGGCGGGGATACTTCGCCCACTGGTGCGCCCGGACGTGGTCGCGCTGGATTCTGGCCACCACCGGCGTGACGGTGGACGTGGTCGGGCTCGAGCGACTGACGCCGGGTGCCACCTACGTCTTCGTGTCCAATCACCAGAGCATCTACGACATTCCGATCCTGTTCTGGTCGCTGCCGTTTCAGCTCCGCATCATCGCGAAGGCCTCGCTCGGTCAGTTTCCCTTCCTCGGCTGGCACCTGCGCCGCACGGGCCACATGCTGGTCAATCGTGCTCGCCCGGACCGGAAGGCGATCTTCGGATGGGGCGAGCGCCTGATCGCGCAGGGGCTCTCGCTCATCGTGTTTCCCGAGGGGACGAGAAGCCGGGACGGGCGCGTGGCACGGTTCAAGGGAGGTAGCTTCTACCTCGCGCTCGAGGCGGGCCTGCCGGTCGTGCCGATCTCGGTTGTGGGTAGCCGCCACGTGATGCTCAAGGGACGGCTGGCCACCTGTCCCGGTCACGTTCGGTTGGTCGTCCACGATCCGATTGAGACTCGTGGCATGGCCGGCACGGATCCCCGTGAGTTCGGTGCGCGGGTCCGGGAGATTCTCAGGCACGAGGCCGAATCCGACGCGGACCCGGGTGATGCGGCTCATCGTCGCGCCTGAGCTGCAGGATATCGTGCGGCCCGGGTTGCTGTGGCTGCGGGGCGCCACGGTGGCTGCACGCGAGCCGCGACTGGATGGCCCGATGGCCGAGACCGAAGCCGCGATGCGGGTGACGTCGCCCCAGGACGTCTCCGCGGTACGAACGATGTACAAGCGCGTGGGCCTCGACCCCACGCGGAACAGGCCCTCGTCCGAGGCACTGCTACGTCGCGTGCGGAAGGGGGAGCCGCTGCCGCGCATCAACAGCATGGTGGACGTCTGCAACTGGTGTTCGCTGGAGTTCCAGCTGCCGTACGGGCTCTACGACACCGTGCAGGTCAGCGGCGCGGACATCGAGCTGCGCGTGGGGCGGGCGGGCGAGTTCTACGACGGCATCCGCAAGGACACCGTGCACGTCGGTGGCCGCATCACGCTCGCGGATGCCATGGGCCCGTTCGGGAATCCCACCTCGGATTCGGCTCGCACCATGGTGACGACGGCAACCACCGACGCGTTGCTTCTGGTGTACGCGCCGATCGAGACGCCGGTTGACCGCCTGGGAGCGGTCTTGCAGCAGACGGCCGATCGGATGAGGCTGTACACCGGCGCGGCTCCCAGCTTCGATACAATCGCCTGACCCGCACGTCGCGGGCATCCACCACCAACGTGCACGTCACAGCTCTCATTGCCGCCGGCGGTCACGGGGCCCGATTCGGGGCTGGCCAGCCGAAACAGCTTCTGACCCTCGGGGGGCGCGCCATTCTGCACAGGGCCGTAGAGGCCTTCCTGGCGTCTGGTGCCGTCACTGATGTGGTGGTCGCGCTGCCTGCTGGTTTGGTGAATGATCCCCCTCCTTATCTCCGGCAGCCGAACGTGCGGGTGGTGGCCGGTGGGGCGACGCGGCGGGAGTCGGTAGCGGCGGCATTCTCCGCTGCGGCAGCGGCGGCGGACTTCGTGGTCATCCACGATGCGGCGCGGCCGCTCGTCTCCGCGGCTCTCATCGAGCGGACGGTGCAGGCGGCGATCGACGGAGGCGCGGCCATCGCGGCCCTGCGCATTCACGACACCGTCAAGCGTGGAGACTCTGCCGGCGTGATCGTCGGAACCGTGCCGCGGGACGGTCTCTTCGCCGCCCAGACGCCTCAGGCGTTCCGGGTCGACGTGCTCCGACGGGCGTTGGCGGCCTTCCCGGGTGGTGAGGCGACGGATGAGGCCATGCTGGTGGAGCGTCTGGGCGAGCCGGTGACGCTCGTGGATGGTGACCCCGGGAATATCAAGATCACGACGGCCGAGGACCTGCAGATGGCTGAAGCACTACTCACGTCTCGAACCGGACCGCGCGTTGGCACGGGCTACGACCTGCATCGCCTGGTGCTGGGTCGGCCTCTGGTGCTGGCGGGTCTGACGATCCCCTTTGAGAAGGGGCTGGCTGGCCACTCCGATGCGGATGCGGTGTGTCATGCCGTCACCGATGCCCTGCTTGGTGCGACCGGGCTGGGGGACATAGGCCGGCACTTTCCGGACACCGACCCCACGTGGAAGGACGCCGACAGCATGGCCCTGCTGGCGCGGATCGTGGAGCGGATCGAAGCTGAAGGTTTTGCCATCGGGAATGTGGATGTGACCGTCATCGCCGAGCGGCCGAAACTGGCTCCGCATGCCGATGCCATGCGCGCCAGTCTGGCGCGCGTCCTGCGCGTGGATGTATCCAGAGTCAGCGTGAAGGGCAAGACCAACGAGAAGGTGGACGCGGTTGGCGCAGGTGAGGCGATTGCCGTCCATGCGGTCGCGCTGGTGCACGGATGAGCGGGCTTCGCGTCCGTTTCGCGCCCAGTCCGACAGGGCAGCTGCACGTGGGCAATGCCCGTACGGCCCTCTTCAACTGGCTGCTGGCTCGGGGCCAGGACGGCATATTCCTGCTGCGAATCGAGGACACCGACTTCGACCGGTCGACCGTCGAATCAGACCGCAGTGTGCTCGATGACCTGCGATGGCTGGGACTGACGTGGGACGAGGGCGTGGAGGCCGGCGGTGCACACGGCCCCTATCGCCAATCGGAGCGCCTGGCGACCTACCGTGAGCATGCGGATCGCCTACTCAGGGACGGTCACGGGTACTACTGCTTCTGTTCTGCGGAGACCCTGGAAGCCGACCGCGCTGCGGCCCTCGCCGCCGGCCGGCCGCCGATGTACGCCGGCACCTGTCGCCGCATCCCCGTACACGACGCGCGGGCCCGCGTCGACGCTGGGGAGCCGGCGCTGATCCGCTTGCGTGTGCCTCCGCACAGGTCCGTCGCGTTCGACGACCTCGTCCGAGGGACTGTTCGCTTCGACACCGACGTCATTGGCGATCCGGTGCTGGTTCGTTCAGACGGGATCCCGGCCTACAACTTCGCCGTCGTGATTGATGACGCCCTGATGGGGATTACGCTCGTGGTCCGTGGCGAGGACCACATCTCGAATACGCCGCGACAGTTGCTGCTGTACGAGGCGCTTGGATACCAGCCGCCACGTTTCGCCCACGTGTCGATGGTGCTCGGGCCCGATCACACGAAGCTGTCCAAGCGTCACGGCGCCACATCCGTCCGCGAATTCCGCGAGCGGGGCATCCTGCCCGAGGCACTGGTGAACTACCTGGCGCTGCTGGGGTGGTCGCCTGGCGCGAACGAAGAGTTGTTGCCCTTGAACGAACTGGCGCGGCGATTCCGCGTCGAGGACGTCGGGCACAGTGCCGGCATCTTCGACCCAGAGAAGCTGGCCTGGGTGAACCGCCACTACCTGAAGTTGGCCAGCGCCGAGCGGCTCCGTGAACTCTCCGCACCGTTCATCGAAGCCGCCGGATGGGGTCGAGCCGCCTGCGAGGATGACCGCCGGCTGCTTGAGGCCCTGGTGGTGGCGGCCGTGGGCTCCGTGGATTGCCTGGCAGACCTGCCGGACCGCGTCCGGTTCCTGTTTGCCTTCGACGCCGAGACGGCCCTGGCCGTGTCGGCCATCGAGGCAGAGTTGACCACGCCGTCCGCGCGCGCGGTGGCGCAGGCCCTGGCGGAGGAGCTTGCCGGGAGTGAGCCGCTGAGCACCCGCGAGCTCTTTCGCGATGCGGCCGCGCGGGTGCGGCAGAAGACTGGCGCGAAAGGCAAGGACCTGTTTCACCCGATTCGGATCCTGCTGACCGGGGACGCGTCCGGGATGGAACTGGACCTGGCGGTGCCGCTCATTGAACAGGCGGCAGCCTTGCCGCGAGACTCCGGTCTGCCGCGCGTCCCGACGGCCGCCGAGCGTGCGCGCGCCTTCGTGGCGCGCCTGGGTGCGCGGTGATCGTCTTCGGGATCAATCCGGTGCTGGAGGCCCTGAAGGCGGGCCGGGTCCGGGAACTGCGGGTGTCGCAGCGGGCCGATGACCGGCTCGGCCGGTTGCTGGCGCTTGCGCGCGCCCAGGGCGTGCCGGTGCATCGTGTCGAGTCCGAGGCTCTTGAGCGGTTGTCCCGGCGCGGCGTGCACCAGGGCGTGGTCGCCGAGGTCGAAGAGCGCGAGGCCGCGACCTTAGGCGACTTGCTGGTCGGAGACGCGCCGCCGCTCCTCGTTGTACTCGACGGCGTCGAGGACCCGCACAACGTGGGAGCCATCGCCAGGTCCGTCGACGCGGCGGGTGCCAGCGGACTCGTGGTGCAGGATCGGCGGTCGGCGGCGCTGGACGGCGTGGCCGTGAAGGCCTCCGCCGGGGCGTTGAACCACGTCCAGGTGGCCGAGGTCGTCAATATCGCGAGAGCCATCGAGGAGTTGAAGGCGTCTAACGTCTGGGTCGTTGGGTTGGCGGGGGAGGGGGAAGTGCCCTATACGGAAGTCGACTTCTCCTTGCCGACGGCCATCGTCCTTGGCGCAGAGGGGGCGGGTCTCCGGCGCCTGGTGCGGGAGCGCTGTGACCGGCTCGTGCGCATTCCGTTGCGCGGCCACGTTGACAGTCTGAACGTCTCGGTGGCGGCTGGAATCGTGCTGTTCGAGGCCGTCCGTCAGCGGCAGAAGATGGGCTGACGCCATTCGTGGCAAGTGGTTCGGAGTGCTCGGGTTGACAGTGCTGGCACGCGACGTGCTACGATACGCTCTTTGTCTGGCTGGCGTAGCTCAGTCCGGTAGAGCAGCTGATTTGTAATCAGCCGGTCGGGGGTTCAAATCCCTCCGCCAGCTCCACCGCCGGGTGGCTTTAAAGTCGGGGTTATTGGAGCAAAAAACTAAGTTTTCAGCACATAATTGAAGGTTGCTTCCGTCGAAGGCGGTCCAAGCGGACGCGTCTCCGGGGGCGCTTTCTTGACGTGTGAGACCGCAATTCGGGGAGGTGGCGGAGTGGTCAATCGCAGCAGACTGTAAATCTGCCGCCCATCGGGCTACGGAGGTTCGAACCCTCCCCTCCCCACCAATTTTGTTGTGGCCTTGCGTGCGACAAGCGAGGCGAGACCAAAGTTGGTGAGACAGTGGTTTTTCGAGTGCGCGGAAGGCGCGCACTCGGGGGCAGGTTGAGGGAAAGAGCCGGGAAGAGTCTGGCTCTTCGGAGGTGTAAGAGAGAGGCTGGGCAGGGCGGTAGCGAGACGCGCGGGCGGGAGTAACTCAGTGGTAGAGTCACAGCCTTCCAAGCTGTTGGTCGCGGGTTCGATCCCCGTCTCCCGCTCCATCCTCCCTGAGTCCGATCTCTAGAATCCGCCCGTGTGATGAGCAGTGGTCGTGGCCGGCATGCCGGCTATGGCCCAATGAGAGTGAGGCCGATGTAGCTCAGTTGGCAGAGCACGTCCTTGGTAAGGACGAGGTCACCAGTTCGATCCTGGTCATCGGCTCCAGCCTTCGCTCTCGTCGGTCACGTCGAAGCGGTGCTTCGAACGGGCAGGCGGCAGTGAAGGGTGTCTCGCCGGACTCGCAATGCGGGAACGGCGGACCAGCAGCAAGCGGTACGTAGGCAGGTAACACAGCAACTTCTATCGAGAGCACACGACGCATATGGCGAAGGAAAAATTCGATCGATCTAAACCGCACGTCAACGTGGGGACGATCGGCCACATTGACCACGGGAAGACGACCCTGACGGCGGCACTGACGAAGGTGGCGGCGGACAAGGGGTGGGCGAAGTTCATCCCGTATGACGAAGT
>CANKJK010000019.1 GCA_947482665.1 Acidobacteriota bacterium | reverse complement strand
GTGCTGTCCGTGAGCGTGATCGTCGAGAGCGTCATGACGACGTCAAACGCCTTGGCTTCGCCGGCCGCCAGCGTGAACGGCTGACGGATCCGGCTGAACCCCACCAGGGTGGTCTGCAGTTCGTAGGTGCCGGCCGAAAGGCCTTCGAACCGGAACGCCCCCTGCTCGTCAGTCACGGCGGAGAAGGCCGTGTCGGTCAGTGTCACCTGCACGAGGGCCAGCGGCTCGTTGCCACGCGAATTGAGCACGTGTCCGCTGACGACGCCGGTCCTTTCTTGCGCGAAGACGGACGTCCAGGCTGCGGCAAGTACCAGCGTCAGCGCGAATGTGGCTCGAACGGGGAAGCGCACGTGATCATTTTGAGTCTAGTGCATCCCCTCGGCAGGAAGTCCCCGGGAGGCTGCGCCAGCCCGCTGCTATCATTTCTCCGCTTGGCCAAGACCCGCGACACCGATCCTTCGCTGTTTGACGCGCCCGACTCCTCCGATGGACGGGGGCGTCCGCCGTCCACGCCGCCGCCTGGGCAGGGCGGCGTCGATGCCGTCTCGCTGCACGAGGCCGCGCAGAGCCGCTACCTCAACTACGCGCTCTCGGTCATCACATCCCGGGCGCTTCCCGACGTGCGCGATGGGTTGAAGCCGGTGCAGCGCCGCATCCTCTTCACGATGTGGCAGCAGAATCTGACGGCGGACGCGAAGCACCGGAAGTGCGCGAAGGTCGTCGGCGACGTGATGGGTAACTACCACCCGCACGGTGACGCCGCGCTCTATGAAGCGCTCGTGCGCATGGCGCAGTCCTTCTCGCTTCGCTATCCGCTCGTGGACGGCTCGGGCAATTTCGGGTCGCTCGACGGCGATGGCGCCGCGGCCATGCGCTACACGGAATGCCGGCTCGCCCGGATCTCGGACGAAATGCTCACCGAGATTGACCAGGACACGGTGCCCTTCCGCCCGAACTACGACGGCACGCGCACCGAGCCGGTGGTGCTGCCGGCCCGGATTCCGACGCTCCTGGTCAACGGTGCGACCGGCATTGCCGTCGGGATGGCGACCAATATTCCGCCGCACAACCTCAACGAAGTCTGCACGGCGCTCATCAAGCTGCTCGACAATCCGGACCTGACGGCCGTGCAGCTCTGTCGCTGGGTGAAGGGGCCGGACTTTCCAACCGGCGGGCAGATTCTCAACACGCCCGAGGAACTGAAGGAAATCTACCGGACGGGTTCCGGCTCGGTGCGTCTCCGCGCCACCTGGGAGGAGGGGCCGTCCACTCGGACCGCCCAGACGATCTACATCACCAGCATTCCCTACACGGTGAACAAGTCGACGCTGGTGGAGCGCATTGCCGACGTCGTCTTGTCGCGCAAGCTGCCGCCGCTGCTGGATGTGAAGGACGTGTCGACCGACGACGTGCGCATCGCGCTGGAGCTCAAGAAGGACTCCGACGTGCACCTCGTCATGGCGTACCTCTTCAAGAACACGCCGCTGCAGACGAACTTCGCCGTCAACCTCACGTGCCTCGTGCCGACCGAGAATCCGGAAGTGGGCCGGCCCGAGCGCGTCGACCTGCATCAGGCGCTCTGGTACTTCCTCAAGTTCCGGCTCGATGTGGTGACGGCGCGGCTCGAACACGAGCTCGGGTCCCTCACGAAGCGCATCCACATTCTCGAAGGCCTCGAGACGATCTTCGATGCCCTCGACGAGATCATCCGAATCATCCGCAAATCCGACGGCAAGGCGGACTCGGCGGACAAGATCATGGTCCGCTTCAGCCTCGATGCGGAACAGGCCGACGCGATTCTCGAGCTCAAGCTCTATCGCCTGGCCCGGCTCGAAATCCTGGTCATCCAGAAGGAACTCGGCGAGAAGCGGGCGAGGGCCCGGGAGATCGGTGGGCTGCTCAAGGACGAGCCCGGCCGCTGGAAGCTCGTGCGCGACGAGATCGAGGAGGTGCAGAAGGCACACGGCGACAAGCGCCGCTCGACCATCGAGGCCGCGGAGGACCTGGAGTTCTCGGAGGAAGCCTTCATCGTCGAGGAAGACAACGTCGTCATCGTCTCGCGTGATGGCTGGGTGAAGCGGCAGAAGGAAGTGAAGGAGCTCGCGAACACGCGCCTGCGCGAAGGCGACTCCGTGTTGGCCGCGCTCGCGGGCAGCACGCGTGCCTCGGTCGTGTTCCTCACGAATCTCGGTGCGGCCTACACCTCACGGATCGTCGATGTGCCGGCCTCGACCGGCTACGGCGAGCCGATCCAGAAGCTCTTCAAGCTGCGTGACCAGGAGCGGGTCGTCGCGGCGTTCAGCCTCGACCCGCGGGTGGCTGGCGCCATCACGTCGCCGAAAGAGGGCGTCGAGCCGAAGGTGCATGCCATTGCCGTCAGCAGCGACGGCTACGCGCTCCGGTTCAGCCTCGAAGGGTTCGTCGAGCCGAGCACCCGCGCAGGGCGGCGGTATGCGCGACCGTCGGACGGAGCCGAGATCGTTGGCGTCCAGCTGCTCTCGGGCGGCGAAACGCTGATCGCGGCGACGGCCGCGGCCCGCGGCCTGCTCTGCCGCGCGGATGAGGTGAACTTCCTCTCCGGCCCCGGCAAGGGCGTGATCCTCATCAAGCTCATGGAGGACGACGACCGCGTGCTGGGCTTCCTGGCCTCGACCGGGGACCGCGACATCCTGCGCGTGGAGACCAGCCGCGGTGCCGAGCAGACCATCAGCACGGGCAAGTACGAGGTCACGGGTCGTGGGGGCCGCGGGCGTGAGCTGCTTCAGCGAGGCCAGTTCACGAGAGTGATCCCGCCCGAGGTGGAGAATCCGCCGTCCCTCGACGGCGCGTCCTAGGGGGCGGGGATCGGCGGAAATGCCCGGGCGGGGCGGCCGTGCCGAAAGTTCCCCCTGGGTCCTGAAAAGGTGTCATCCTAGTGGGGCTTACAGCGCAGATGACCGCGCGCCCGGCTTTATGGCCTCGACTGGGGTCCGCGATTTCTTCGCGGATGCAGCCGCGGCGCCAGGCGCATGGTCCACGTGGCGCTGTCTGACATCACCGGCCGTGGCGGCAACCCCTGTGTTGCTCAGACGCCGAGGCCCCTTACAAGTGAGTAGTAAGACGGAATGTTCTCAACAGACGACAAATTGAAGATTGCTGTCTTCATCGACTTCGACAATGTCGAGATCGGCGTGAAGACCACCATCGGTGGACAGTTCGATATCGGCCTCGTGCTCGAGGCCATCAAAGAGCGCGGCGAGATTGTGACGAAGGTCGCCTACAGCGACTGGAAGCGCGTGGGCGACTACAGCCGCCAGCTCACCCAGCACGCCATCCGCATGGTGCAGCGGAACTTCACCCCCGGCGGCGACAAGAACGGCGCCGACATCACGATGGCCCTCGACGCACTCGAGATGGCCTTCACCCACGACCACATCAACGCGTTTGTGATCGTCGGCGGTGACAGCGACTTCATCTCGCTGGTCGAGAAGCTGAAGCAGTACGACCGCAAGGTCATCGTGGTGGGCGGGCGCAATTTCACCAGCAGCACGATGCAGAAGAACTGCCACGAGTTCATCGCCTACGAGAATCTCGTCGTGGCGGCGCGCTCGGCGCAGGGTACGCAGGCGCGTCAGCCACGCGGCGGCCGTGGCGATGGGCGTCAGCAGGCCCCGGTGGCCGGCGGCGGCGCGGCCATCGAACAGGTGCTCCCGCTCGTGCGGCGGGCGCTCAAGGTGCTCTCCGAACGCGAGGTCACGCCGCAGCTCGGCCTGCTCAAGAGCACGCTGCTGCAGCTCGACTCGACGTTCTCCGAGCGCAGCTACGGCGCCGGCAGCTTCCGCGACTTCATGGAGAAGGTGGCGGCGGCAGGCGCGGTGACCCTCAAGCAGGCGGGCCGCAGCATGCTGGTGGAAGTCGTCGAAGACGGCGAGGCCGGCGCGGATGCGTCGATCGCGGCCGGGCACGGCGAGGAGCTCGCGGGTGAGCCGACCAGTGGCGAGGCTGCCGGCGGCGAGGTGACGGATGCGGCGATCCCGCAGGCCGCAGCCACGCAGCACCATCCGCGCAGCCATCACGCGCATCAGGCTGACCGTCAGCCTGACCGCCAGGCCGAACGCCAGCAGCAGCCCCAGGGCGATGGCGACGAAGCCTCGGCGGGTCCGGCTCCGGCCGCGACGCTGCCGCCGGCTGACGCGCTCCGCATCCTCAAGCGGGTGCTGGCCAACATCACCCGCTGGCCGATGTACGTCCGCCAGGTGAAGCAGGCGCTCCGGAGCGAGCCGAACTTTGACGAACGTCGTCACGGCTTCAGCTCGCCGGTGGAGCTGCTCCGCGCGGCGCAGCGCGAAGGGATCGTCCGGATCGACCGCGACCGTCAGGGTGTGATGCGCGTGTTCGAAGGCGCCACGCTCCGGTTGCCCGTGCCCATCGAGCTCGACGACGACATGCTGCCGGAAATGGCGGCCGAGACGATGGCCGAGTCCGCGTCGACCCTCGTGCCGGAGACCCCGGCCGAGGTCGTGGTGGAACTGCCGACCATCGAGATGGCGCCGATCGAGGAGTTTGACGAACCCGAGCCGGGCGACGAACAGCCGACGCACGATCTTTACGGCGACGACATGCTGCGCAAGCCCGTGCGTGGACGCCGGCCGGCGCCCAGCCGGGGCCGGAAGACGGTGGCGGCAAAGCCTGCCGCCAAGCCCGCGGCCAAGGCCGCCGCACCAAAGGCCCGGAAGCGGACGAGCCGCTCCAAGGCCTAGCACCCAGCCATGATCGACACCCGCGCGCTTCCGACTGAACTGTTCATCGGGGGCGCGTGGGTGCCCTCCTCCCGCACGACCCGGATCGACGTCCTCGATCCCGCCACCGGACACGCCATCACCACCGTTGCCGACGCGACCGTCGAGGATGGCCTCGCGGCTGTCTCCGCTGCGCACGCGGCCTTCCCAGGCTGGGCGGCCACCGCGCCGCGCGAGCGCGGAGAAGTGCTGCGCCGTGCCTTTGAATTGATCACGGCACGGGTGGAGTGGTTTGCCGAGCTCATCGCCCGCGAAAACGGCAAGGCGATGCCTGACGCCCGCGCCGAAGTCCGCTACGCCGCGGAGTTCTTCCGCTGGTTCGCCGAAGAGGCCGTGCGCATCCCTGGCGACCTCCGCGTGGCTCCTGGCGGCGCCACCCGCGTACTCGTGCAGCATCAACCCGTGGGTGTCTCGTTCCTCATCACGCCCTGGAACTTTCCGGCCGCGATGGCGACGCGCAAGATTGGGCCGGCGCTCGCCGCCGGCTGTACCGTCGTCCTGAAGCCTGCGAGCGAAACGCCGCTCACGGCCTACGCCATGGCCGCGCTGCTGGCAGAAGCGGGCGCGCCTCCCGGCGTGGTGAATGTGATCACCACCTCGAAGCCCGCGCCCCTCTCCGCAGCGCTTCTCCACGATCCGCGCGTCCGCAAGCTCTCCTTCACCGGGTCGACGGCCGTGGGCCGGCACCTCCTGCGTGAGGCCGCGGACCATATCGTGAACTGCTCGATGGAGCTGGGCGGGAACGCACCCTTTCTGGTGTTCGACGATGCGGACCTTGCCGGTGCACTCGACGGCGCCATGATCGCGAAGATGCGAAACGGCGGTGAGGCCTGCACCTCCGCAAACCGCTTCTATGTGCAACGCGGCATCGTCGACCGCTTTACAGAAGGCCTCGTGGCCCGCATGGGCGCGATGGTCGTCGGGCCGGGCTATGACGAGCGCACCACGTGCGGTCCGCTGATCAACCCGGCTGCGGTCGAGAAGGTGGACGCGCTGGTGAAGGGCGCCGTGGCTGGTGGTGCGCGGGTGCTCCTCGGCGGCACGCGAGGCGCAGGGTGTTTCTATCCGCCGACCGTGCTGGTGGGCGCGCCCGTCGGCAACGCAATTCTGCGTGAAGAGATCTTCGGGCCCGTCGCGGTGCTGGTGCCTTTCGACACGACAGAAGAGGCAGTGGCCCTCGCCAACGATACGGAGTACGGCCTTGTGGCGTACGTCTACAGCGAGGATCTGAAGAAGGCGCTCGCTGTCGCTGATCGACTGGAGTTCGGTATGGTGGGCATCAATCGCGGCCTCATCTCCGACCCATCAGCCCCGTTCGGCGGCGTCAAAGAGAGCGGACTCGGCCGCGAGGGCGCGCACGAAGGGCTCATGGCCTACCTCGAGACGAAGTACATCGCGGCGGCCTGGTAGCACGGCTCCGCATACGGAATACCGTTCGGCCTCGGCGGGCAGGGAACCGTTCGTGCTGTAAGCCCAGACGGCGGGCGGCGCGATCACGTCGTCCGAGATCCGCCCCGACCGCCGCGGCATGACCGTGGATGGCCCGGTCAGGCGACGGCGTGGCGCCTGCCGTGCCCGGAGGGAAGGCTTCGACCTACACGCCGGGCTCCTCGTGCCCGCCTGCGACCGGGAAAGGAGGCCGCGCCGGCGGCCCGGGATCGGCCTCGCTGCGGGTCGTCACGACCCGCTTGGGCCCGGGATATCTGCGCAGGAACGGCGTGCTCTGCAGCCAGGGTGCGGTGCGAACCGAGTACTTCGATCGCCATTCCGCACCGGATGGCTCGGAATGGATCACGGTGACCTTCATCGTGGCCGACCCGACGTACCTGACCCAGGAATTCATCGCGAGCACCGATTTCAAGAAAGAGCCCGGCGGCGCGAAGTGGAACCCCACTCCGCGCGAGACAACCTAGCCTGGACCGCGAACGCGGTACATGGGTTGCTTGCATGTGTCCGCATGGTGCGCCTTGCCGTGGCGTTGACCGCGGTGTTCTGGCCTGTCTATCTCTGCGCTCAGTCGTTCGCCGTGTTCACCGGCACCGACGGCGGCACCAGCCACCTGTATCGACTCGACCTGTCATCCTTGAAGACCAGCCGGCTGACCGACTCTGCGGCCAGCGAAATGGAAGCGGCGGTCTCTCCGGATGGCAACCAGATCGCGTTCGTCTCCGATCGGGACGGCGCGCGGGCGTTGTACCTCGCGGCTGCGACGCCAGACTCTCCCTGGACACGCCTGACCGCCGGCATGGGCGCGTATGCGCACCCGACCTTTGCGCCGGACGGAGCGAATGTCACCGCCCAATACGTGCCCGATCCAGCGGCGCGCGTCCGACACACCCAACTCGTGAACATCTCGCTCAAGGACAAGACTCGGACGGTGCTGGTCGACAGCGCGAAGGCGTTTCCGGCCGAGGGCGACGATCGCGCCGTGGTGGTCGATCACCCCGCCTGGTTCGACTCGGACCTGCTCCTCTTCGCGGTCGTCGAGTACAGCGACCCCGACGCCGCGCCACGCGTCACCAGCGCCGGTCTCTGGCGGCTCAATGCCAGGACCGCGAGCGTGACGCATCTCGCCGGCGGCGAGTCGTACTACGACGCTCGGGGACGTCTTCATGGCTTCAAGGCGACCATGCCTCACCGGGAGGGGCCGCTGATTGCCTTCGTCGGCATCCAGGGAAGTACGGGGCGAGTGCCGATGGTGATGAATCAGCGCGGGCGGGCGGCGAGGATTCTTCCTTTCACGGATCCGGCCTTCGTGGGACCGTGCCTGGCCGGGGCCAGGCGGTTTCTCTACGTCATCGAGGATGGCGACGGGAACCCCCAGCTGGCGTTGAAGAGCATCGGCGAGACGAACCGGCGGGTCGTGCCGTTTCCGGGACACGCGTCGGAACCGGCAGTGCCTCCTCGTTTCGTTCCCTGACCGTCGCGGCGGATTATTCCGCCTCGGCCGCGGATTCCATCGTCTCCGCGCGGGCGTGGCCGCCCAACGACTGGAAGCTCGCTCACCAAACAGTGCTTCGACCGTGGCACGCGAGTTGAGGAGACGAGTCTCATCCGACGGTCTTCACGTCTCGAAGATCCCTGCCGGGAGCGAGAAAGGAGAAGGACATGAAGGCGTCCGTCTGTATTCTCCTCGCGACACTCGGAGCTTCAACGACGCACGCCGCGACGCAGCTTCAGGTTCTCAAGGCTGAGTGGGGCAAGGCGGGCGGGCCGTACTGCGATGCGACCCAGGGAGACGCCGCGAGTTGCTCCAAATGGATGAGTCAGGATGGTGCGCTCTGCAATGGTGATCAGAAGACCATCCAGGTTCCTGAGACCGCGCAATTGACCATGCGCTGCGACGTCGGCAACAAGCCCCCGGAGAGCGGTCGGCGGTTGTCCGCCTGTCCGAGGTTCGCGACGGACGCTCGAAGCCGGCACTGAAGCGCATCGGCGAGAAGGCCGCGAGAAGGAGGCCATCATGAAAGCGTCAGCATGCATGCTCCTCGCAACAATCGGGGTGTCAACGGCGCAGGCTGCGCCGCAGATCGTGGTCATCAGGGCCGAGTGGGGGTCAGACAAAGGAGGACCCACGTGCGATGCGACCCAAGGAGTCGCCGCGAGTTGCTCCAGGGGCATGAACCAGGATGGCACCGCCTGCAATGTCTATGCGTCCAATAGTTACTGCAACGACGGAACCAACGGCTGGCACGTACTGAAGGTGACGTACAGCTGCAATGGTCAGCAACGAACCATACAGGTTGCTGAAGGGGCGCAATTGCCCATGCAGTGCGACAGCCCGGCCAAGCCCACGGGCGCCACTCTGAAGCCCACCACGCAACCCACCGCCGGACACTCGATCCACGTCGTTGCGGGCAGCTACGGCGGCAACTGCGGCGTCAGCCGCGGCAACGTCACTGAGCATCTCTCGCGCGCGTGCGACGGGCGGATGGAATGCCCGTACGTGATCGACACCAATGCCATCGGCGATCCGCGCTTCGGGTGTGCGAAGGACTACGTGGCAGAGTGGCAATGCGGAGACGACCCAACCATCCACCGTGCCGACGCGCCACCAGAGGCCGGATATCGCAAGACCGTGACCTTGAGCTGCGTCGGCTTCTTCCCACCCGGCGAGGCACCGAAGACGCCGGTCCACTTCGAGGACAGCGTCCAGCGTCCCGATTCGGAATCGCTCGGGTCGATGTGGAACGAATACACCCTCCGCAACAACGTCGTGAAGGCGGAGAACTCGCCGTGGCGCGTGCGCGGGAACGCGCTCAGTTACGAAGCGACCGGCCAGGGCGCCTATTGGGAGGACTTTATCGAAACGGTGGCGACGTTTCCCACCGACAACGTCCGCGTCGAGTTCGAGTTGCGCGGGCGGGTGGCCACGTCGAAAGGTTACGTCGGACCGTCCGCGCTATTGAGCGGCGACGGGCGATACCGCGCCACCGCCCAGAACGTGACTGGCGGGCCGAAGCCGCTCGGCGTCGCCGGCTGGTACCGCTGGGAGAATCAGGGTACGCGTGGCGTCATCGTCGCCGTGAACGGATCGTTGAACGATCATCCCACCGCCGAATTCGCGGGCGTGAATCAGCCCGGGTTCGCCAGGCACGTGCTGACGATCAGAGGCGGCGTGCTCACATACGAGGCTCCGGGATTCGCGCCGGTGACCTATCCGGTCACGGACCGGTCCACGCTCAGCGAGCGCCGCCACCTCACCTTCGGCGTCAGGTTGTACGACGTGGGCGTACCGCAGACGATCGAAATCAGGAACGTGAAGGTCACGACGCTTGACGCTGGCGGGCCCAAAACGACGACAAGCGCCTCTCAGCCAGGGCCTTCTCGACCGAAGGCCAAGAACGAACCCAACCCGTGCGCTGGCATTACGGTGGCAGGCGTGAGACATGGCGGGCAGGAAGGTATCGGGACAATCAGGTTCCTCGGGTGCGTGATCGCGTTCGCGAACCCCATCGATTCGTACAGCGACGCCGAAATTCAGGCCGTCCTCGACAGGTAGGCACCGCCGGAGCCGACGCCGGAGGCGCGCGGGTCGGGATCGGTTCCAGAGGCTCATGCTGCACGGTCGATCGATCCCGATCCGGTCGATAGGCGCACCCTCGAATCGCGCCTATCGACGCTCTTCAGCGTGCGGCGTCGATGATCCTGTCCCCGTCGGGAATCAGGCTGTAGCCCCCAGAAACTGCGCCAGAACCGGCGGATAGGCCACGCGCAGCACGGGCCGAACGGTCCGCTATGCTGGTGGCATGCGGCGTTCTCGCACCACGAAACTGTTGGTCTTCGCCTTGTTCGCCGGGTTGACGGCCCTGGCACCCGCATCCAGAGCCGGGACTCAGAGCCCGCGCGCACCCGGCGCGGTCCGGTACGAGAAGGCGCCGGCCGACACACTGCGGGTCGTCCTGCTCGGCACGGCGGGCGGACCGCAGGCCAGGTTCGATCAGTTCGGCATCAGCACTCTGGTTGAGGCCGGGGATGACCGGTTGCTGTTTGATTGCGGACGCGGCGCCACCCTGCGCCTGGCGCAGCTCGGGGTGCCGATGGCCTCGGTCGATCGTCTCTTCCTGACGCACCTGCATTCGGATCACATCGTCCAGGTACCGGACCTGCTCGTGGCCGGCTGGGCCAGTGGACGCGTGCGGCCCCTGGAGGCCTGGGGCCCGGCAGGAACGCGAGACATGATGCAGGCGTTCCTGCGGGCATTCCAGTTCGATATCCGGCTTCGTCGGGATGTCGACGAGAAGATTCCCGGGGACGGCATCAACGTCATCGATCATGAGGTCACGGAAGGGACTGTCTTTGAGCGCGGCGGTCTGCGGGTGACGGCCTTTCTTGTCGACCATGGCCCCGTGGCGCCGGTGTTCGGCTACCGCGTGGACTTTAATGGGCGATCGGTCGTGCTCTCAGGCGATACCCGCCCTTCGGACAACCTGGTCCGTCACGCCGCGGGCACCGACGTCCTCATCCACTCGGTGATCGACGTGGCGCCGTTGCGGGCCATGGGTGCCCCGGAGGCAGCCATCAAGGCGATCGTCGACCACCACTCGACGCCGGAACAGGCCGCCGACGTGTTCTCCCGCGTCAAACCCAAATTGGCCGTCTACTCGCACGCCAACGCAAGCCCGGCCATCCTCGAGCAGACGAAGAAGGGCTACGGAGGCAGGTTGCAGGGGCCAGAGGACCTGCTGACCATCGACATTGGCAGCGAGGTGACGGTCCGGCGCTTCGGGCCGTAGGCCGGGCGACATCCGCAAGGACGCCGATCATGTGGGCGGCCGAGTCACGCTGGTGGGCGTGCCCGTCGGCAACGCGATTCTGCGTGCAGAGATCTTCGGGCCCGTCGCCGTGCTGGTGCCCTTCGACACGACCGAAGAGGCTGTGGCCTTCGCCAACGACACCGAGTACGGCCTTGTGGCGTACGTCTACAGCGAGGATCTGAAGAAGGCGCTCGCTGTCGCTGATCGACTGGAGTTCGGCATGGTGGGCATCAATCGCGGCCTTATCTCCGACCCTTCAGCCCCGTTCGGCGGCGTCAAAGAGAGCGGACTCGGCCGCGAAGGAGCACACGAGGGGCACATGGCGTACCTCGAGACGAAGTACATCGCCGTGCCCTGGTAGGCCCGCCTCGATTTAACAGGTTTTTGACAAGTCCCTGACACCACCCTGACACCCCCCTGCGACGCCTTTCGTATCGTCACCCGATAGTTCTCGGTACTGGGCAACGGGAGGGTGAGATGGGAATGGGTGTCGTGTTCGTCAGACGTGGGGATGGTCAGCGGAGGTCGTGGACCTGGCGATGGCTGGTGGCGCAGGCGTGCATGTTGGTGATGCTGGGTGGGGTGGCCTTTGCCCAGTCGGGCTATCACGTGGCCGTGTTGACGCCGCCTGACGCGCCTGGCGCGAAGGCGACTGGCGCGGCGAACGGACAGCAGGTGGTCAGCGGCTCCGACCTGCGCCCCTACCTCCTGTCAGGTGGCGCCCTGAGCGCCGTGAATCTGCATCCGGTGTCTCCCCTCCAGTTCGACTACACGCAGGTGACGGCCGTTTCCGGAGACGGACAGCAATGCGGTTATGGCCGCCTGCCGTCCTGGCTCGGCGCGTTCATGCACCCCATTGCCTGGTCCGGCACGGCGGCGTCGGCCGTCGACCTGCAACCCGCCAATACCACCGGATTCACGCACGGGCGATGCACGGGCGTTGATGGCGGCGTGCAGGTGGGCTTTGCCGAGAACAACAGCATCTGGTCCACGGCCGCGCATGCCTTTCTCTGGAGGGGTTCGGCCGCCTCGGCGGTCGACCTGCATCCGGCTGGTCCCGCCATTTTCTCGAGAGCGATGGGCGTGAGCGGTGACGAGCAGGTGGGCTACGTCTCGAGCTATTTCTATCCCGACGCATTTCACAACTTCCAGGGCAGCTATGCCTATCCCTACGGCGAATACCCCGGCTATCACACGACGAGTCGAGCCGTGCGGTGGACAGGCTCGGCGGCAAGCGCTGTCATCCTGCACCCGGCCGGTTTCGATGCGTCCGAGGCGCTGGCCACCAACGGTGCGCAGCAGGGAGGCTGGGGCTACATCGCCAGTGACGTCAACGCGCCCCAGCATGCGCTGCTGTGGACCGGCGATGCGTCCAACGTCGTGGATCTCCACCCGGCCGGATTCACCACCAGCCAGGTGCGAGCGCTCGCCAACGGCGTTCAGGTGGGCGATGGCTGGGTGGGCGAGCCTTATGTCGCCGGGTCGGTGCGTCATGCGCTGGTGTGGTTCGGCACTTCGGAGAGCGTGATCGACCTCAACGCGTATCTTCCGGCGGGCTTCACCCAGGGTGTCGCCACGGGTGTGGATGCCTCAGGTGCCATCGTGGGCTATGGGTTCAGCTCGGCTACCGATATCTACGAGGGTGAGTGGGCGCGACCTGGTCAGGTGGCGCTTCGATTCGTGCCGGGGCCGGTCCCGGCCCACGCGCTCGTGTCCGTGGCGCTGGACCGCGTCGATATCGCGCCAACCGAGGTGGCGACGGGCACGGTCGCTCTCAGTGGCCCAGCTCCTGCGGGAGGTGTGACGATTCATTTCGCCGACCGCTACAGCGTCTCTCTCGTCACGCCGCCGGACGTGGTTGTGCCCGAAGGCGCGTCGAGTGCCACGTTCGAGATTCAGGCTCCGTGCTGCCAGTACACCTTTCCGGTCACCACCCGATACTTCGCGTCGGACGGCGAGCTGACCTATCCCTTCGATCTCACGGTCACGCCCGTCGTGACCATTGCGAGCGTCACTGGTAGCACGGTGGAAGGCGGGGCGGCCACGAGCGGACTGGTCACGCTCGCCATCCTCGCGCAGGCCGGTGGGGCCGTGGTGGCCCTGGCGAGCGGGGACCCCAGCCTCGTGATGCTGCCGGCCTCTGTCGTGGTTCAGCAGTACTTCGCGACGGCTAGCGTGGCCATCGCCACGGCTCCCGTGCGCACGACCACGAGCGTGCCCATCACGGCCACGTTCAATGGCGCGACCGTGGCTGGGACGGTGACACTGCTTCCGCCCCCACCGCCGCTGGTTACCGGTATCACCGCGCCGGGACTCTTCGGCGGCATCGCGTCCACGGTGACGGTGGCGCTAAACACCGCGCCCCGGTTTGCCGAAGGCGCCACGGTGTCGCTGGTCAGCAGCGACCCGGGGCTCGTGCAGGTGCCGCCCTCGGTCCTCGTTGCCCAGGGTTCCCTCACGGCGAAGTTCGCTGTCACGCCCAAGAGCACCAGCGCGATCAAGACGGCCGTGATCACCGCATCCCTGAACGGGTCGATCGTGTCGGTGACCGTCATGGTGAACCCGACACCCGTGGTCTCGATTGTGGCGGCCGACTTCGACACGGCGACAGGCCTGCTGAAGATCCACGCGGATACGTCCTATGGCGACAGCATCCTGACCTTCGGCGTCGATGGGGGCGCACCCATGGGAACGCTGGTCTACGAAGCGGGTACGTGGAAGGCCGCTGTCGCCGTGCCGGTTGCACCGAAGACCGTCACCGTCTGGAACAGCAACGGCGGCCAGGCGACCGCGAAGGTCACCGTGAAGACCGCGACAGGCGGCGGCACGGTGTCGGCCTTCAAGGTCAGCGTCAGCCTGAACGGCAAGGGGGCAGTGACAAGCAATCCCGCGGGTTCATCGTTCGCGCCGGGCACGACGGTGACGCTCACGGCTACGCCGGCAAGCGGCTCTCCGTGGCTTGGCTGGTCGGGTGACTGCAGTGGCACGGCCACGACCTGCACGCTGGTCATGAACGCCGACAAGAAGGTGACGGCGAACTTCCGCTAGAGGCTGGAGCCCCGGGGGGCGGCACCCGCCTCCCTCCGGGGAATCCACGCACCGGTCCCTGCCGGGAACGCGCGCACGAAGGGCCAGACAGTGTTGTAGAGTCCCGTCCATGCGCATCCGCCTCTTCGCTCTGTTGGCCGTGCTCGCCGCCGCCGCGGCCCAGGCCCCCCACATTCTGAATGCCCAGTCACCGCGCCCGGTCTCCATCGAAGGCGGCGACTGGCCCATGCACAACCTCGACGCGAGAAACAGCCGCTATTCGCCGCTCAGCCTGGTGAATACGACCAACGCCGCCAAGCTCACGGTGAAGTGGCAGTTGGACCTGCCCAAGTCCGTCTCGGTCGGCACGGCGACGCCCGTCGTCGTCGGCGGCATCATGTATTTCAATTCCGGCCCAGACCTCTATGCCGTGGACGGCGTGACCGGCAAGGTGCTCTGGAGCAAGAAGGCCGGTTCGGAGTTTCCCTCCGGCGGCCGCGGACCCGCCTACGGGGACGGCCGCGTCTATGCGACAGGCCGTTCGATCATCGCGGCCTTTGACGCCGAGAATGGCCGGCCTATTCTCGGCTTCGGCAACGGCGGCATGATCAACCCCGCGAAGGCGGCCCTCGACTTCAAGGATCCCGGCAAGCACGCGGCAGACATGAACCCCGAGAACCTCGGCTACTTCATGGCCTCGGCGCCCTCCTATTCGAACGGGACGCTCTTCGTCGGCCTGGCGTCGTCCGAAGGCATGATCGCTGGCGGCCTCGTCGTGGCGCTCGACGGCGCGACCGGCAAGGTGAAGTGGGTGTTCCGCACCGTGCCGCAGGGCCCGGGCGACGACGGCTGGGAGCTCGTGCAGGACACCTGGAGCGGCACGCTCCGTCAGGGCGGCGGTGTGTGGTCGGTGCCCGCCGTCGACCCCGGCCTCGGCATGGTCTACGCGAATGTCGGGAACCCCACCACGAACTACGACGGCTCGCAGCGCAAGGGCTCCAACCTCTTCACGAACTCGATCGTCGCGCTCGACATGAACACCGGGAAGTTGAAGTGGCACTTCCAGACGATTCACCACGACATCTGGGACTGGGATTTGGTGTCCGGCCCGACGCTGCTCGACGCGACGATCGACGGCAAGATCGTGAAGATCGTGGCGTCGCCGCCGAAGACGTGCATGGTCTATGCGCTGAACCGCGAAACAGGCCAGCCGATCCACCCCATCGTCGAGATGGCGGTACCCACCAAGAGCGACGTGCCCGGCGAAGAGGTCTACCCGACGCAGCCGATTCCGTTCAATGCGCGCAACGTGCCGCAGTCTCCGTTCTGCGCCACCTACCCGCCCGGCATCGAGGACCCGAAGCTGCTGCCCCTGGCGCGGCCGATCTTCACGCCGCCCTCGGTCAAGGCGCCCATCCTGATTTCACCCGGTGCGACCGGCGGTCCGAATCGCGGCGCCGGCTCCTTCAGCCCGCGCACGGGCTTCCTCTACGTGACGGGGAAGAACGACGCGATGCTGCTGCAGTCCAAGTCGGTGACGGAGCCCATCAAGTCGGGCCTGGGTTCACCCGGGCACTATCAGAGCTTCACCGAGTGGAAGATGGGGATGGTGAAGGCCACGCAGAGCATCGCGGCGTTTGATCCCGCATCGGGGGACCTGGCCTGGGTGGCGACCGTGCCGGGCACCACGAGCGGCGGCAACATCGCGACCGGCGGCGACCTCGTGTTTGAGGCCGTCGACAAGGTGTTCTATGCGCTGGATGCGAAGACCGGCAAGCGGCTGGCCGACGTGCCGATGAAGATCTCGGCGTTCTCCTCGCCCCTCGCCTACATGGCCGGCGGCAAGCAGTTCGTGGCCGTGGCCTCGGGCAGCAGCGTCGTCGCGATCGGGCTTCCCTGATCGCCGAGCACGGATGCAGGGCGGCCTCGGCCGCCCTGCCAACTTCCCAGGCCCAGCGCACCGGGGGAGCTGGGTCTAAGGTAAGGTCGTAGCACGTCCAACCACACACGATCGCCACACCCCTGGGTGACAGGGGACTTTCTCACCCACAATTTCAGTCCCGAGTTCGGAGTCGGGCGCGTCACGGCCGTTGAAGGACGGGCGCTCGTCGTCGACTTCCGAGGCCCAGGGACCCGGCTGCGATTGGCGGCTGACTCGGACGCGCTGATCCCGGTCAGTCTGAGCCCCGGCAGCCCGGTCCGGATCACAGCCAGCGGGGAGGAGACGACGGTCGCCGCGCGTCTCGCCGACGGGACCCTGCGCCTGGCCAACGGCGCCACCGCCGCATCGCATGAGGTGTGGCCGCTGGCACTTGAGGGCGCGCTGCTCGACCGCCTGAGCCGGGGCGAGCCGGACAGCGTGGACGATTTCGTCACGCGCCTGGACATCCTGCATCTGCTGACCCTGCGGGAAGCCGATGGCCTGGGCGCCTTTCTGGGCGGGCGGATCCGCCTGTTTCCGCATCAGCTCTACGTCGCGGAGCAGGCAAGCGCGAGCGACCCGGTGCGCTGGTTGCTCGCGGATGAAGTCGGCCTCGGCAAGACGATCGAGGCCTCGCTCATCCTGAATCGCCTGGTGCACGCCGGAAGGGTGGAGCGCTGCCTGGTGGTCGCGCCCGACACGCTGACCATCCAATGGCTCGGCGAGCTCTGGCGGAAGTACCACCAGGTGTTCACACTGCTCGACGCGCCGCGTCTGGCCGACGTGGCACGCGACTTCGGACCCGACTTCAACCCGTTCGACGCACACCGTCGTGCCGTCATCTCGCTCGAATTGCTGGTCGAGCGCCCGCAACTGACCGCCCAGGCCGTCGCGGCAGGCATCGACGTCCTCGTGGTGGACGAGGCGCACCGGCTCCGGCGGCCCGCGGGGCATCCGGGCGAGCCCGCCTGGCGCGCGGTCGCGCCAATCGCGGATCTGGGCCGCCACGTGCTGCTCCTGAGCGCCACCCCGCTCGAGGACGACGCGCACGGATTCTTCCGGCTGCTGCAGCTGCTTCGTCCGGAAGAGTTTTCGGGAGATGGCAGCGCCGGAGATGCCAGCGTTGAAGCGCGGGCCTCCTCTCCCACGCCGCTCCCGCCGTGCACCAGCTCCACCCGTCGCGCCGACATCGGCGGCCTGCCGCCGCGTGTGGGCCTGCCGGTCACGCCGGACGGACCGGAGGGCTGGCAACTGCGCGAGACGGTCGAAGCGGCGGTGCGAGGAGCCGTGGCCCCCAATGCCGTGGCCCGTACGCGGAAGATCGAGCGGGTCCGGCGCGCGCTGGCCTCAGGAGCCGCCTTAAGCGCTGTGCTCGGGCCGGAGGAGACGGCGTTGCGCGGTCAGGCGGCAGCGATGGACGCGGCCGACCCGCGTGTGGCGTGGCTCCTGGCGCATGCGCCCCGCTGGCGGAAGGCGGGAGACAAGACACTGGTCTTTGTGGCCCACCGCGAAACACTGGAGATGTTGCGCACGGCACTGAGCCACCGTGCGCAGGTCGCCAGTGGCGTCTTCCACGAAGACCTGCCCACCGCTCGCCGCGACACCGAGGTCGCACGGTTCAAGGAACTCGCGGGTCCCAGCCTCCTCGTCTCGACCGAATGCGGGGGCGAGGGTCGCAACTTCGAGTTCTGCCGCCGCCTCGTCCTGTTTGACCTGCCGTGGAAGCCCTCGATTGTCGAGCAGCGCATCGGCCGGCTCGATCGGATCGGACGCCGCCTTCCGGTGGAGGTGGTGTACTTTCGTCCGCCTCGCGGCATCGGCGCGGAGGCCGTCCAGCTCTTCGAGGCGCTCGGCCTGTTCCGCGAACCACTGGCAGGGCTCGAGCCCCAATTGGCGCCTGTCGAGGCCGCGCTCGAAGAGGCCGCGCTTGTGCCAGGCGGATCCCTGGCTGCCACACGCTTCGAGGGACTGGTCGCCGACGCCCACGCGGCGCGCACCCGCATCCACGAAGCCGCCTACCGGGAGCTGCACCGCAACCCGTACCGGTCGAGTATGGCCACCGACATCCTGGCGCGCGTGCCGACGGAGCTCGACGGCCTCACTGAGGAGGTCGTGGTCACTGCCTGCATCAGCCTCGGGTTCACCATCGAGCGGCCTCGGGGCCGCCATACGTTCGCGCTCGAACTCGGCAACAGCGCGCTGGTCGACGGCCTGCCCGGTGTTCCCGGCGGGACGGGCTACGTGGGCACGTTTGACCGCGAGGAGGCGCTGGAAGAGGAGACCCTCGACTTCTTCGCCTCTGGACACCCGCTCGTCGAGGGGCTCCTGGCCCACTTCGAGGAGAGCGCCCTTGGGCGAGTCGCACGGTTCGAGCTGACGATCGGGCCGGAGCGCGGTGAGGGCCTCGCCGCTGTCTACAAGGACGGGCCATCGTTCGAGGTCATCGCCATCGATTCAACGGGGGAAGCGCGGCCGGACTGGGCAGCGGCACTCCGTCGGCGGCCGATCGGCGCGCGGCCTGTCGCCAGTCACCCTGACGAGGAGCCGCACTGGCGGGAGCTGGCTCGTCGGTTGGGCGCCCAGCTCGACCCTGCGCGTCGCCCCCATGCCGTCGCCTCCATCGTGGTACGACCAGAGCCAGCCAAGCCCCGAACCCGCGGGAACGCTCGCTTCGCCTGAGCGGCTCGAGTCCCCACACGGCGCTACGCCACGCCCAAAGAGCATCTCGGTCTGCCGAATCGGGATGATGTGAGTGCGGGCGAGATCAACGTGAAGCAATAGCGGGCCTTGCGCGGCCGGGCCACTGTGGAGCACGGCGACGGCGGGCCGGGAGCACCTCCCGCGCCCGCCGTGTCCTGATACGAGCCTGAGTCGACCCTAGAAGTCCACTTGACCGCCGACTTTGAAGAGGCGGCCGCCCAGCAGATTCGTCGGTCGGCGCCATGACGGTCCGTAGGTATTGACCTCCGCCAGGACCGTGTTGGTGTTGAGGGTGTTGTAGAGGTCAGCCCACCCCTGGATGCGCGTCTTTCCGAACTTCAGGATCTTTGTCAGGCGCAGGTCCAGTTGGCTGAATCGGCCTTCAAAGCTCTTGTTCAGAGGCAGGAGATCCACCGACACGGTCGCGGCCGGACCTGCTGCCAGGTTGCGACCCAGTGATGAGGCGACCTCGGCATTGGTCGCCACGTACTGTGCGGAGTAGGCGAACCCCGGCAGGTTCTGGAAGTTCGCACTGGCCTGAAGACCGAGCACGAGGGGATACGACGCCGCCATCTTGACCTGGGTATTCGCCTGCCAGGGGCGGCTGATATGGCAGAAGCCGTCCCTGTTCTGTTGCGGAGAGTCGACGACAAAGCAGCTATCCGTGACTGTCCTCCCGAATCCGACGCCGCCCTGGACCATGCCACCCTTGCCAAAACGGGTGTTCAAGGAGATATCCACGCCGTCGAAGTACTCCCGCTGTTCACCAAAGGCACTGGCCTGCTTGACCATGCCGTCGAAGCGGCCGAACACATTCGGATTGACGTCATAGAGGCCGCACATGCGCGCACCGCTGGCACTGCCCAGGCGGGAATCGCTCGGCGCGGTGACGCAGAATGGCGAATAGTCGGAGGGCGCCACGGCCAGGTTGTCGATGGTCGTGAAGTTGCCGAACCAGGTCCGGAAGTAGGACACGCTCAGGCCCATGTTGGCCCGGAGTTCGTGCTGCATGCCCATGGAGGCCTGCCAGGTGTAGTCGCGCGCACCCCACCCCTGTGACACCTCATCGGCATAGCGCGTGAGCACAACGGGCCGTCCGAAGGTTGTTGAACTCAGCGCCCCGCATTCGCCATTCGCGGCGTTGGTGAGGAGGTCGCAGTCGGGGACGAAGTTGCTGTTGGCATCCGCCCACGTCCGCGTTGCGCTCAGCCCGATCGCGTTGGCCGGGTTCAGAGCCACCGCCATCCCCACGCCGTGCGCGTTGACGTACTTGCCGAGATAGCCCTTGATGGCCGTCTTGCTGTTGCCAAACAGGTCGTACGCCGCTCCGAAGCGCGGCGTCACGTCATGCCAGTTGGGCACATCGGCGATCTCGGCGATCTTGATCTCGCCGACGAACTGGCCGGCTGCGCGCGTCTGCGCCGGTACGTAGGAATTGATGTGGTCGTACCGGACACCGAGGTTCAACGTAAGCCGATGCAGGGTCCACTGGTCTTGCGCATAGATTCCGAGGTTGAGCCGCTCCCGCTGCTCGGAGGTGGCCGGCGTCGCCCACTGGGAGAGCGAGATGGGCACCCCGTTCCGGAACGTATAGGACAGGTCCTTGTTGACATAGGCGCGATCGAAGTAGGCGCGCCCCTGATGGGTCTGCATCCCGACCTTCATCGCGTGGGAGCCCGTGACGTAGGACATCGCGAACTTCTCGTTGTGCTGGCCGTAGTCGACGTTCGGGGCAAGCATGCCGGCTGGCGTCGTGCCTCCCGGCGGCGAGTTGTAGGCGAGGCCGAGGCCAACGTCGTTCACAGAGATGGCGTCCGGTGATACCCCGGGGCCAAGCAGCGCGGTGGTCCAATTGACGATCCGCGACACGCCGGCTTCGAACAGGAGCTTGTTGGTCATCGGGAAGCTCCAGGTGACCTGCGTGAGGGAGACCGGCGCGTAGTGCCAGTCGATGTTGGCTTCGGGCGTGCGGCCGTTCGTGCCGATGCCATCGAAGCAGGAACAATTGCTCTGTTTGCTGAAGTGCACCGTCAGCTTGTTCCGCGTGCTGGCCTGATAGGTCAGGCGGACGCTGTTGTCGCGCTGGTAGATATCGGAATAGCCGGGCTTGGTCAGGTCCGGCTGGTACTGGAGGGAGTTGAAGCCGAACTTGTTGTAGTACACGCTCGTGTTGTTCTGCGCGCCCCACCACCGGTGTGCCGTGTAGAACCACAGCTTGTCCTGGATGATGCGCCCGCCGACTCCGACGCCGAAGTCGTAGATCTTCTTGACAGACGAGGAGAGGGCCGCACCGCGCGCACGGAGCGCGTCAGTGATGTTGTCGGCCTGGAAGCTGCTGGTCGCGCCGCTGGTGTTCAGGTAGAACTTCAGGGTGTTGCCGCCGTCCTTTGGGATGATGTTGAGCACGACGCCGGCCGTCTCGGTCTCCGCCGACTGTCCGCCTGTCTCCATGTTGATTTCCTGCACGGCGGCCTGGTTGATCATGATGAAGCGGTTCGACCCGCTTCCGGTGCCGACCATGTTGTTGTAGCGCATGCCCTCGATGTTGAGCTTGCCGTCGTTCTCGCGGCCACCGTGGATGGCGATGTGTCCGTATCCTTCCCCCTTGTTGCCGCCGACGTCTGTCAGGCGCGACGAGACGGAGGCACCAAGTGTGAGCGCGGCATACCCCTGAATCGTGCGCCCGGTTGGAATGGTGTCGATCATTTCCCGGGAGAGCACCTTGGACTGCGTGACGCGCTGCACGTCGACGACCGGGCTGCCCCCGGAAACGGTCACGGTCTCCTCGAGTGATCCGATCTTCATCTCGGCGTTCGCGGTGGCGGTGAAGCCGCTGGGCAGGTCGATGCCCTCACGCCTGTAACTGGAGAAGCCTGGCAGCGTGAACGTCACGGTGTAGGCGCCCGGCCTGAGGTCGACGATCTTGTAGTTGCCCTGGTCGTCCGTCACCACAGTACGGACCTTCTCGATCAAGGCCGGGCTCGCGGCCTCAACCGTGACACCGGGTAACACGGCCCCGGTTGTGTCTTTGACGATGCCGGCGATGGACCCGCTGCCAGCGTTCTGGCCGTAGGTGACTCCAGGCGTTAGCAGTAACAGACCGACGAGTACCCGTCCGACGTGTCGTGTGCACATCCGTGACTCCTCGCGTGTGATGGCCGCTCGTGGCCGTGTGGCGGCGGATGGTACTCCCGTGCGTACGCGTTGGAAAGCGTGGCCATGCGCTGCCATGGCTGGCTGAGACCCCCACGGACGGTGCGTCGTGGATGCAACGCGTTGCGGAGGCGGGTCGCCCGCTCGAACATTGCGAGGCGCGCGGTGCCCGGCTTCCGGGACAGCGGCAATGTTGCGAACTCGGATGGGCGGGGCGATGCCCGTCGGGTCTTACGGATCTCCGGTAGACATCAGGGCCGCTTTCGCTTCGCGGCCTGCTCGAGGGCGAACGCGTTGAGTGTGGGAGTGGTCAGGCTGTGTCAGGGCCAACGGGCGGATAACGGCCCTTAGGTCAACGAGGCGCACCCTCCAATTCTGACGAAGGCGCTCGCTGTAGCTGATCGACTGGAGGCCGGGATGGTCGGCGCTAATCGCGGACGCATCTCCGACCCG
This sequence comes from Acidobacteriota bacterium, assembly GCA_947482665.1. Taxonomy (GTDB): domain Bacteria; phylum Acidobacteriota; class Vicinamibacteria; order Vicinamibacterales; family UBA2999; genus CANKJK01. Next base: position 8,501 of record CANKJK010000019.1, on the reverse strand, counting down.
TCAGCCCCCTTCGGCAGCGTGAAGCAGAGCGGCCTTGGCCGCCCTGCCAACTTCCTACGCCCAGACGGCGGGCGGCGCGATCGCGTCGTCCGGCAGGCGCCCCGCATCCGGGCGGCCGCTGCCTTCGAGCCGGCTCGTGGCACGGACGGTCATGTCGCCGTCGCAGAGGATCTGACAGGCCAGGCGGACGCCCGTCAGGCCCTTCTCTTCAAGCTTGGTTTTCTCAGCGACCGTCATCGTCGCGGGCTCGCCGCTCACGAACTCCACGCGGCATGTGGTGCAGCGGGCGTTGCCGCCGCAGGCATGGAGAATGTCGACCTTGGCATCCTGCGCGATGGCGAGGACGAGACGCTTTCCTGCGGGCACGTCGACCGTGCCGAATCCTTCAACAGTGAGCTTGGGCATGGCGTCATCATATCCGCGACTCTGCCGTTCGCTGGAACGCCGGGGTATCCGGGCCCCAGCCACGGCTCACGCCGCGGTCGGCTCGCCGTTCTGAATCTGGTACAGCTCCGCGTAGACGCCCTTGGCCGCCAGCAACTCCGCGTGCGTGCCGCGTTCCACGATGTGGCTGTCCTTGACCACGAAGATCACGTCGGCCGTGAGGATGGTGGCCAGGTGATGCGCGATGACGATCGTGGTCTTGTCCTTCATGACGCGCGCCAGGGCCTCGAACACCACCTGCTCGGACTGTGCATCCAGGCCGGAAGTGGGCTCGTCGAGAATCAGGATCGGCGAGTGCCGGATCACGGCTCTGGCGATGGCGATGCGCTGGCGCTGCCCGCCGGAGAGCGTCACACCGCGTTCGCCGACCATCGTGTCGTAGCCATCAGGCATCGCATCAATGAACTCGGCGGCATTGGCCAGAGTGGCGGCGGCGATGATCTCTTCTCGGCTGGCTTCCGGGCGTCCATAGGCGATGTTCTGCCAGATGGGAGCGCGGAAGAGCAGCGTGTCCTGCAGGACGAAGCTGATCTGGTCGCGCAGCGACCGCAGGGTGTAGTCGCGGATGTCCGTGCCGTCGATGCGGACCGTGCCCGAGACCGGATCGTAGAAGCGGGCCAGCAGGTTGATGATCGTCGTCTTGCCGCTGCCCGTGGGCCCCACGAAGGCCGCCACCTGACCCGGCTCAATCGTCAGGCTGACGTCGCTCAGGATCAGCGCAGCCGGGTCGTACCCGAAGGAGACCCCCTCGAACGCGATCGCGCCCGTAAAGGAAGGCGCCCGACGCGCGTGGCGGTGGTCGCGCACGCCGCCCTCGGTCTCCAGCACCTCCCGGATCCGCTCGAAGCCGACGCTGGCCTTGGAGACCGTATCGGTCATCTTCGAAAGGTCGCGCATGGGCTTGTACATCTTGCCGAGATACAACAGGAAGACGACCAGCGCGCCCGCGCTCAGCGTGCCGCCCATGACGAGGCGCGCTCCGTAGGCCAGCATCAGGCAGGTGCCGGCGGCGACCAGGATGTCCACGGCCGGCAGCAGCTTCATCTTGAGGCTGCGGGCGCGCAGCGCCGTGTCGACGTTGGCGAGGCTCTGCTGCTCGAAGCGCTGCTCCTCGTAGTCTTCTCGGGCGAAAGCCTTGACCACGCGGATGGAGGAGAAGACCTCCTCCACGATGGAGACCAGTTCACTTTCCTGCGCCCGGACCGCACGCGAGGCTTTCTTGATGCGCCGCGTCAGGAAGAAGACCAGCAGGAACAGCACGGGCGCGATCGAGAGCGAGATGAGCGTGAAGCGCCAGTTGAGATAGAGCATCACGCCGACGATGCCAGCCAGCGTCAGCAGGTTGGAGAGGATGCCAAGCAGCGCCGAGGTGACGAAGTCCTGCACGCTGTCGATGTCGCTGGTGACCCGCCCGATCAGGTCGCCGGTCCGCGTCGCATCGTGCTCCGCGAGCGAGAGCCGGTGAATGTGGTGATAGAGCGTCCGGCGGAGATCGTGCATCACCCACTGTCCGGCTCTGGTGGTCAGGAAGGTGTTCAGGTAGGAGCTGGCGGCACCCAGCACGGCAATCACCGCGACGGCCACGACAGCGAAGTTGAGGATGCCGACCGGGCCCGCGCCGGTCCAGGCAACGACCGGGGCCAGCCACGGCGGCAGGGGACGCCCTTGCAGCACGTAGTCCAGCACCACTTTGAGCGGCCAGGGTTCGAGCAGCGAGGCGGCGGCCTCGCCGCCCACGGCTACGAACGCCACGGACATCGCCTTCCAGTGGGGCTGCAGCAGCCCCGCGATGCCCAGCACCGGCCGCGGACGAGCCGGCGCAGCCATGGTCAGGCCCGCTCCAGGAGGGGTTCGATCAGGGCCTTCAGCTGCTCGGACACGAGTTCGATGCTGGCCGTGGCGTCCACCACGTGGAAGCCATGCGTGACGGCCATCGCATCGAGCGCCTGCAGCAGCCGGCTCTGATACTCCACGAAGCTGTCGAACATGTCCTGGCCCAGTCGCAGGTCCATGCCGCTCTCCCAGTAGTTGAATCCGGAGGTCTGCACGACGCGGTTGACGAGCTCGTCCACGCTGGCGCGCAGGTAGATGGTGATGTCGGGCGCCAGGGCGAAGTCGTAGACGCCGCTGACCCACTCCGGGTCCGCCCCGCGGACAACCGCCCGCGCCATCAGCGAGTAGGTGTAGCGGTCGGTCAGCACGACAAAGCCCGCGCGCAGCGCGGGAATCATCTCGTGCTCCAGGCGGTCCGCGAAGTCGGTGGCGTAGAACAGGCTCATGGTGAGACCGCCCAGGGTGTGCCCCTCGAGCGCGGCCTTCAGGCCCTTGCCGGCCAGGGCGGACCGGGCCATGCCCGTGTCCAGCACCGCATGGCCGCCGCTTTCGAGCCACTCCTTGAGCAGTCCGATGTGCGTCGACCGGCCCACGCCGTCGGTGCCTTCGACGACGATGAGCGTGCCCTTCAGCGGCTCAGCGGCCAGCGGCCCGTGGTGCAAGTCCCGCGTTGCATCGAGACGGGTGAGGCGCCGGGCTGGCAAGGCGCGACGAGGGAGAATATCGGGAATATGCGAGCGAGGAGCAACGCAGCCAGTACGGATGCATCGCTCGTCGAATGCAGCGGGGCTTGCACCGCGGGTCGCTAAGGCCGGCAGGCCGTGGTCGAGGAGTTCACATCCACCCATCTGCGAATCCTGGTCTTCCTGGCGCCGGTGAGGGCGCCGATGACGATGCTGCGCATTTCGTCCTGCTGTTCCTCGATTGAGCCTGTCGCATCGATCACGACGAGGCCGAACTCCTTGACCATGCGGTCGTACTCACGCACCACCGCGCCCTGGAACAGCCGGAAGCTCTCGACGATGTCCGGGCTGAGTGGCTGGTCCATGCCGGCTTCGTAGTAGTTGATGGCGTCACGGCCGCCGATGATGCGCTGGAGGGCCTGTTCCACCGGGATCCGGAAATAGAAGGCCAGCGTCGGAGGCACGGCGAACCGGTAGAGATTGCGGACCCAGGCGGGGTTGACCCCGCGTGCCACGTCCCGCGCAAACGCCGTGTAGACATACCGGTCCGCGAGGACCACCGCACCGGCCTTGAGCGGCGGGATGATGTGCCGCTCCGTGCGGTCGGCAAAGTCCGTGGCGTGAATCAGGCTGAACGTCATTGGCGTCAGCATCCGCCTCTGCTTGCCGCGCCTGGTGACGCCCCGCACGAGCGCCGAGGAATTCCAGGCGCTGAAGTAGGTGCCGTATTCCTCGGACTCCAGCCACTTGCGCAGCAGGGCCAGCTGCGTGCTCTTGCCGGAGCCGTCAATGCCCTCGACGACAAAGAGGCGGCCGGGGAATGGGTGCGGAGGCCGCTCAGACATATCAGAAGCCTCGTGAGAGCGACGCATAGATGAGCGTGCCCTCCTGGCTGTGCCCTGCCTCGAGCCTGATCGCGACCCGCCGCGAATGCCGGTACTGCAGACCGCCTCCAACGCCGGTGCGCCAGATGCGGCGACTGAGCACGGTATCCAGCAATGCCGGGTCAACGACGGTCCGTGCGTCGCCCCACACCTGCCCGGCATCGGCCGAGGCCAGCACGTCGATTCCGCGCACGGGCGTCAGCGCGTAGACCGTGCGCTGCAGTTCGGACGAGAGCAGCACCACGTTGTTCGCGCGGAACCGGTAGGAATGGTAGCCACGCAGATAGGCCCGTCCGCCCAGATACGACAGGTCGTAAAAAGGAATCTGCCGCCCGTGGCTCTTGGGCGCCTTGAGCTGGGCGCGCGCGCGCAGCAGGAGCGCGGTCCGTGTGCCCCAGAGCGGGATGTGGCCCCGCACGTCGGCCTCGGCTTCGCGCCAGCCATAGCCGGGCACATCGGTCGAGGGGCTCGTGGCATCCGCCACCCGGGCATAGGCATTCAGACCCCGCGTCAATCCACGGCGGTCATCCCGGTTGTCAAAGGCCACGTAGGCGCCGTACGACCGGATGCGCGTCTCACTCAGGAGTCCGGGGAGCCACGGGCGGTCAGCGACACCAGGCGCACCCGCGCCGAGCTCAGTGATCGCGATATCTGCAGTGCCCGTATCGGGCGAAGTCATAGTGGTCGCCATCTGCGCGTAGATGCCGGCCTGAAGCGAGGGTGACAGGTCCCGGCTCCACAGCGCCTCATAGTTTCGCTGAGCGAGCTGGAAGTGGGTGGGCGTGTCGGCCGGTGAGCGAGGGCCGATGCCGGAGAAGTCGACATCGCGACGCAGGTCGGCAAGCCGGACGGCGGCGTGCATCCGGTCACTGCCCGCATGGGGGACGAGTACCTCGAACTCCAGGCGCCGGTAGAGACGCGTGGACCCGAGGGCCGCGGTGCGCACCTCAATACCTGGAAGCGCATCGGCCGAGGAGAGCTGGACGCCCAATCCGATGCCGGCCCCCTGCTCGAAACCGCCGAAGACGCCGCGTGCGTACCGCGTGCCAAAGGAGAGCGGCGTCACCCGCTCACGCACCGGTGCCTGGCGGCAGGTATCGAGCCGGCACCGAGGGACGCCAGACGGCAATTCCGCCGGAGCGACCCCGCCAGGGGCCGGTGCCGTTCCGGAGGCCGCGCTGGCCGGCAGCCGGTTCAGTTCGGCGATCCGGGCCTGCAGGGCCTCCACGTACACGTCGGTCTCGGCCTGTGTGAAGCCCCCGTTGCGGAAGGCATCCGCGAGCGCGGCTGGTGAGAGACGGCTCAGGACCCCGCCGATCCAGCGGGCATCGTCGAGCGGCACCGCCCGGGTGACCTGTTCCATGCGTGCCCGCCTCTTGTAGTTCTGGAAATTGAGGAAGCCCAGCAGCATCGGCCGGCTGTGCAAGACGAAGTCCACTTCGGTGGCCGTCACCCGTGCAATGAACGGGGCGGCCGCATAGTCTGCCGGGTTCCCCTTGCTGCGCACCTTGACGTCGCCGGTTCGGCCAAGGGAAGCGCCGAGGTCCGTCACGCGAGGGAGGTCGCTGCCGCCAGGTCTATTGGGGGCGCTGTTGTTGGTGGCCTTCAGGTCCCAGTTGTTGATGAGCGCCATCATCACGCGGAGGCCGTTGAATTCCCGCGAGCCCAGGAACGGATTCTCGAACCAGCTCCAGGTGTGTGACGGGGACTGGGGCCCGGCCGCCTCAAGCCGTGCACCGCGCACACGCCCACCCGGCGAGACGAACTGTTGGCCGCGGACCAGGCGCGGCAATCCCGTCACGATGATTTCCGCGCGGTAGTAGTCGTCGTCGGTCTGATAGCCGGCCAGGCGAAGCAGGTGCGCCGCCGCGGTTTCCGCACGGGCCTCCTCGCCGAGCTTGACCTTCCAACGAGCGCCGCGCTCGTCCACCACGTCGAACTTCGGCGAGGTGCCGGCTGTCGGCTCACTGAGGAAGCGGAAGGTTGTTCCCGGCTCGTGAACCATCCGGGGCGGCGTGCCAGCGGCCAGCGCCATTGCGGGCACGGCCGGGTCCATCCAGATCACGTCCCTGTCACTGGCCGGATAGGCGAGGACGGTACCCACGGCGCACAGGACCGCCACGCCTGTGGCCAGGCACTTCATGCGCGCAGGAGGTATGGCCATGCAACCAGCGTAGAGGGACTGGCGCGCGATGCCCGTGCTGTTCTGCACACACGGTTCGGCGCCGACGGCGTAGCGTGGTTCATCACCCGTGAAACTGCTGACGCAACCGCATGACGGCGTGGCGCCCCTGGTCGCCGCCATCAAGAAGGCCAAGACGCACGTCGATATCGTCGTCTTCCGATTCGATCGGGCCGAACTCGAGGCGGCGCTGCACGCGGCCGCCACGCGTGGCGTCTCGGTCTCAGCGCTGATCGCATATGCCAATCACGGCGGCGAAAAAAGCCTGAGAAAGCTGGAGATGCGCCTGCTCGAAGCAGGGGTGACGGTCTCCCGGACCGCCGACGACCTCTCGCGGTATCACGACAAGCTGCTCATCATCGATCGCCGCGTGCTCTTTGTGCTCTCGTTCAATTTCACGCATCTGGACATCGATCACAGTCGCGGGTTCGGCGTCGTGACGCGCAAGCCGAAGCTGGTGGCGGAGGCGCTCAAGCTCCTCGCGGCCGACAATGATCGCACGGAGTACACCGCCGGTCTCGACACGTTCGTCGTGAGTCCCGTGAATGCCAGAAAGCAATTGCTGGCGCTCATCGGACGAGCCCAGAAGGAACTGCTCATCTACGACCCTCGGATTGCCGACCTGCCCGTTCTGCGCGCCCTGGCCGAACGAGTGAGTCAGGGCGTCAGCGTGAAGGTGATCGGCGCCGTCGGCCGGGCCAATCATCACCTGAAGGTGCGTCCGATGACGGGGCTCCGTCTGCACACCCGCACGATCATCCGTGACCGACGGGAGGCGTTCGTGGGCAGCCAGAGTCTGCGCAAGGCGGAACTGGATTCCCGGCGGGAGGTGGGCGTCATCGTGCGGGACAAGAAAGTCATCAGCGGCCTGTTGCGCACCTTTACCCACGACTGGAAGGCCAGGAAGGCGGGCACAGTGACGCAGACGACGACGCGTGAGATCAAGCGGGCGCTGAAGACATCGGTCAAGAAGCTCTCGCCGCTCAATCCCATTGTGAGGGCGGCCGTCCGCGACGTCGTGTCGAAGAAGGGCAGCGCCAGCCTGGATCCGGAAGACGTGAAGGAGACGGTCGCGAAGGCAGTGAAGGAAGCGGTGCGGGAGCGGGTCCAGGAGTTGATCAGCCAGGAGGCGGAGATCTAGCCATGCGCCTGTGCATCCCACTGCTGCTCCTGGGCGCGATCATCGCGGCGCCCGGCGCGGCTCTCGGGCACTCGGCGGCGGGTGCGTCCGAGTCTCCGGACGATGCCGACCTGCGCAGCGCGCGTGACTTTGCGGCACGCATCGGTGCGCTCACGGCGCTACAGCAGTCGGTTGTGCGGGCACAGTCGGCGGGGGTCGCCTCAAGCGACCCGAAGAAGCTGGCGGCCAACCAGACGGACATCGCGGCGGGCTTGGTCGCGGCCCGGCGCGGTGCCAACCAGGGAGACATCTTCACGCCTGACGCGGCCCTGCGATTCCGCCGTCTCATCCACAAGGCGTTCCATGAAGGCCAGGGACGGGCGATGCGCCAGACCATCCGCGAGGATGACCATGTGCGGCCGGTGGTGCTGCGCGTCAACGAGGTCTATCCGGAGTCGATCCCGACCACCACCATGCCCCCAACGCTGCTGCGTGCGCTGCCCGTGCTGCCGGCGAGTCTTGGCTACCGGATCGTCGGCTCAGCCCTGGTGTTGGTCGATGTTCGGTCCAACCTGATCGTGGACTTCATGCCTGACGCCATCCCGGCCGATAGGTGACCCAGGCCGTGCGCCGCTCCCTCGTTCACCTGGCGGTGATCGCGGCGCTTGGGGCCACGCTGCTGGCTCAGGGCACAGGGTTTCCCCTGGCCGACAAGTCCGTGCGCTTTGCCGTCATCGGCGACATGGGCACGGGACTGCCTCCGCAACTGGAGGTTGGAGCGGCGATGGTGGCGGCCCGCCAGTCGTTTCCCTTCGAATTCGTCATCATGCTGGGCGACAACATCTACGGTGGCAACAGTCCCCGCGACTTCGAGGACAAGTTCACCCGGCCCTACAAGGCGCTGCTCGATGCCGGCATCCTGTTCTACGGCGCGCTGGGTAATCACGACAGTCCCAGCCAGCGCCTCTACAAGCCCTTCAACATGGACGGCCGGCAGTACTACAGCTTCAGGAAGGGGCACGTGCAGTTCTTCGTGCTGGACACCAACTACTTGAGCCCGCCGCAGCTCACGTGGCTGCGGACCGAACTGCAGGCGTCGAACGCGGAGTGGAAAATTGCCTACTTCCACCACCCGCTCTACTCGTCTGGCGCCTACCACGGTTCGTCAGGTGAACTGCGTTCCGTGCTGGAGCCGCTGTTCGTGCAGTACGGGGTCCACGTCGTGTTTGCCGGGCACGAGCATGTGTACGAGCGGCTGAACCCCCAGAAGGGCATCGCCTACTTCGTTGAAGGGGCGTCCGGGCAAATGCGCCGTGGCAACCTCAAAGGCGGGACGGGCATGACGGCCGTCGGCT
>CANKJK010000018.1 GCA_947482665.1 Acidobacteriota bacterium | reverse complement strand
TGAACTGAAGCCCCGGTAAACGGCGGCCGTAACTATAACGGTCCTAAGGTAGCGAAATTCCTTGTCGGGTAAGTTCCGACCTGCACGAATGGCGTAACGATCTGAGCGCTGTCTCAACGGAGAGCACTGCGAATTTGTGGTACCGGTGAAGACGCCGGTTGCCCGTCACAAGACGAAAAGACCCCGTGCACCTTTACTACATCCTAGTAGTGAATGCTGGCGCAGTATGCGCAGGATAGGTGGGAGGCTTTGAACCCGGGATCTCGGTCTCGGGGGAGCCAACGGTGAGATACCACCCTTACTGCTTCGGCGTTCTAACCTCGTTCTGTTATCCAGATCAGGGACACTGCTAGGTGGGTAGTTTGACTGGGGCGGTCGCCTCCTAAAGAGTAACGGAGGCGCACGAAGGTTCGCTCAGGCTGTTTGGAAATCAGCCCTAGAGTGCAAAGGCAAAAGCGAGCTTGACTGCGAGACTTACAAGTCGAGCAGGTGGGAAACCAGGTCTTAGTGATCCGGTGGTTCCGCATGGAAGGGCCATCGCTCAACGGATAAAAGGTACGCCGGGGATAACAGGCTGATCCTAGCCAAGAGTTCACATCGACGCTAGGGTTTGGCACCTCGATGTCGGCTCATCACATCCTGGAGCTGTAGCAGGTTCCAAGGGTTCGGCTGTTCGCCGATTAAAGTGGTACGTGAGCTGGGTTTAGAACGTCGCGAGACAGTTCGGTCTCTATCTATGATGGGCGCAGGAGATTTGAGTGGGGCTGACCTTAGTACGAGAGGACCGGGTTGGACGGACCTCTAGTGTATCGGTTGTCGCGCCAGCGGCAGTGCCGAGTAGCTACGTCCGGAAGGGAGAAACGCTGAAAGCATATAAGCGTGAAACCCTCCACGAGATGAGATCTCCCGAGCCATAAGGCTCCTAAAGGTTCCTGGTAGACTACCAGGTTGATAGGCCAGGTGTGGAAGCGCAGTGATGCGTTTAGCTAACTGGTACTAATGAACCGTGAGGCTTGACCATAATTTCTCTTCGTTCTGGTGCGAAAGCATCGGACGCAGTGCGAGTGGTTCTTGAAGGGCTACCGTTTGCAGGATATTCAGTGTCAAGTTCTTTGACATTGTCTGGGACGACCGTTGGTGTGATGCGGAGTGGCTGCTAGCCACTCTCCACATCGCCGGACCCCAGGCACCAAGTTTCCCGGTGGTCATAGGGGCAGAGTCACACCCGTTCCCATTCCGAACACGGAAGTTAAGCCTGTTTCCGCCGATGGTACTGCGTGCGTAGGTGCGTGGGAGAGTAGGTCGCTGCCGGGATTATTTTGAAGCTCGTCTCATTATTGAGGCGGGCTTTTTCTTTGTATTAGACGGTTCTACTGCCAGGGACAGTTCATGCCGTAGGCAGACAGCCTACAATCACACCGTGATTGGCCTTACCGCTGGGCGCATCGGTCGGACCTGCCGGCGCGCTGATTGGTGTTTAGCTCAGGGGCCCGCGAAGACCCTTAGGACAGATCAGTCAGTGCGGCTCCTCGCTTCGATGGCGCTGACGGCACTGGTTGCATTGACTGTCTTCCCGGCGCCCGCAGCGGCCCAGACCTCATGCTCAGTCGTCGCGGAAAATCTCTTTGTCCGCAGCGTCATGACAGACCTGTATCTTTGGTCCGACTCGATTCCTGACGTCGACCCAGCGGCCTATCGCTCTCCAGAGGAATACCTCGAAGCGATTCGATACCGGGCGCTAGATAGCCACTACAGCTACATCGATGACCGCGTTGCGACCGAGGCCTTCTTCTCCAGCAGCCAGTTCATAGGCTTCGGATTCTCTTCCGTGCTTGAAGAGGCGGCGATACGGATCGCGCAGGTATTCGGAGGCAGTCCCGCGGATGAGGGTGGCCTGGTGCGGGGCGATCGCATCGTAGAAATCGACGGTCGCGTAGTGCAGGACCTCATTCAGTCTGGTCTCATCGGCGATGCGTTTGGTCCCTCCCGTGACGGAGTTGCTCGGGATGTCGTGTTCATGCGGGGTGCCGAGCGTCGAGTTGCGCATCTCGTAAAGCGTGCGGTCACCATCCCAACGGTCTCGAACACTCGAGTGTTTCAGGTCGGCGCCCGCACAGTCGGCTATCTCTTCTTCCGAAATTTTGTCGAGCCTTCCTTCGCCGCACTCGACGCAGCCTTCACCAGCCTGCAGGCGCAGGGTGTCAACGAGCTTGTGCTCGACCTGCGTTACAACGGAGGCGGCATGGTGACTGTCGCTCAGTATCTCGCCGGCCTCATCGGAGGCGCACGCACCGACGGCCAGATCCTTGGCACCTATGCCCACAATAAGAGGAACGCTTTCCGCAATGAGGACATCCGCATGGCAGCCGAACGCAACAGCCTTGGGCTCGACCGCCTTGTCGTCATTGCCACCGGCTCCTCCGCGTCAGCCAGCGAGCTGATCGTCAACGGACTCCGGCCCTTCATACCGGTGGCCCTCATCGGACAGCGCACTTACGGAAAGCCCGTTGGACAGTACGCGATTTCATTTTGCGACAAGGTGCTGGCTGCAGTTGCTTTCTCAATCCGCAACGCCAATGACGAGGGCGACTACTTCGATGGCCTTCCGCCAACCTGCAGCGCCGCGGACGACCTGGATCACCAACTGGGCGACACCCAGGAGGCGTCACTCGCCGCATCGCTGGCCTACATCGCCACCGGGGCGTGCCTTTCGCCCGATGCGCCAGCCACGCTGCGCGCCCGCAGTGTTCCCCCCCGCCAATTCAGGCAAGGTCTCTCGCAGCTCATTCAGGCTCACTGAAGCAGCGCCCGTTGGGTTGCGGAACAGTGCACGCCGCGCCTCCTCCGACCCGCAATTTCCGCGCAGCAGGCACGGCTAGCAATCCCCCAACCTCACCTCCTGCTCGAAGCGGGAAGCATCACCGAAACATCTGCGGATCGGCGATTGCTCACAGAACCACCGTGCGATCCACGTCTCTCACTCTCGGGTTGGTGCTGCTCACAGTGCCCGCCACCCTCGCGAATGCTGCCGACTACCTACCCGTCCAGCACGTGATTGACGGAGACACCATCGTCGTCGCCCGCGTCGGGCGCGTGCGCCTCCTCGGCATCGACGCTCCGGAACTGGGACTTGGGTTCGACACAGCGGGACCTTTTGCACCGGAGGCGCGCGACCATCTGGCGTCCCTTCTGGTTGGCCGCTACATTCGGCTCGAACTGGAAGGCCCACAGACAGATCGCTACGGGCGACAACTCGCCTACGTCATCAGAGACGACGGCGCATTCATCAATGCGGAGATGCTGAGGGCGGGCCTCGCCCGAGTCAGTGCCCGTCGTCACCTGCGCCGCCTCAGCGAACTACAGGCGGCCGAGCGCGCGGCACGCGTGTCCAGGCGAGGTATGTGGGGTACCGGCCCTCCGCTTCGTTGACGCGTGGCCGCGTGCGAGCACATGCACGGCCGCGCTCAGAATTGAGCAGGCCTGGCAGCCCACACGGAACCTCGCCCTACAGAATCCGCGTCACCGGGGCCAACCACCCACGCCACATTTCGGAGCCCCAGGGCGTTCCCCTGGGTGTGGTCGAGGCGAAATCCGGAACGGCCCACCCGCGAGTCAGCCCCCCGAGGGATTTCACAGAACCGAGAGCGCCTCAGACCGCGCACCACTCGGCAGAAAGCCGAAACCGCGAGGCGCTAACCGCCGCCGAACACACCACCCTGCCGAGAACGCCGCGCCACGCCGTGGATCAGCCTCCCTCTCGACAGCGCATGGCAGAATACCCGCGGTCGATGGTTTCGCATCATGTGGCGGATAGCGTGACACGGGCAGGCGGAGTCTCGCTCGTAGCCGCTTCTCAGCAGGCGGCTGCGTCGCTCAGTTGCCAGGCTGGAGTTGCGCCGGCACTCTCGCGCGTATCGGCGCGAATCCTCGCGGCAGCGATCGGGAGCGTGCGCGCATGGACACTGCTCCTGCTTATCGTGGCCGTCCCCGCGACACCTGCCACAGCACAGAACTCCGAGCTCAGATGGGGAGGCGACGCCGAAGGTGGCGCACCCTTTGTCTCGGCGGACCCTGCCGACGGCACACGCGTCGTGGGGTTTGAGGCCGACATAGCCGCATTGCTCGCCCGCAGCCTCAAGCGAACGCCGCGCTTCATCCAGAGCGGATTCACGACACTCGACGCGGCCGTCCTGCGCGGCGACTTTGACGTGATTCTGAGTGGCATAGAGGACCTACCGAGTCGACGCGCTCGACTCGCCCTCACCATGCCCTACTATGAGTTCGAGGAGCGGCTGACTGTTCGCGCAGCCGACCGGGACCGATTCCGCAGCCTCGCGGATCTCACGGGCCGGCGCGTCGGCACACTCGGGGCGACCCTGGCTGCCGAAGTGCTGAGCGAGGCGCAGTCACGCGAGGGTGTCGTGCCCGTGCTCTATGAAGACGACGTCCATCCCTACGAGGATCTCGCGCTGGGTCGGATTGATGCCGTGGTCCTCGACCAGGTGCTTGCGGAGCGGTCCGTCGCGCGAACGCCAGGGCTGGTGAACCAGTCAACCCATCTTGCGAGTGGCCACTATGTGGGGGGATTTGCGCCAGCGCAGTCCTCGCTGCGCGACCAGGCGAACGACATTCTCCGCGCCGCCATGCGCGATGGTACCTTGCAGCGTATTTTCGAAGAGTACGGGATGTGGACCCCTGGTGTCGCCGCGCTCTACGCGAGGGAATCCCAGGGCTCAGGCGGGAATGAGGGGGACGCGGGGGCAGCACCACCCCACCCTGCACTGAGCACCGCCGCCTCGCTCGGCATCTACCTGCCACGCCTCCTCCGTGCCGCCCTCATCACGCTCGCGTTGTCCTGCCTCGCCATGATCCTGGCCGTTGCAGTGGGACTGCTCATCGCCTCTGGTCGTGTGTACGGCGCCCGTTGGTTGCGTGCGCTGCTGGCCACCTATGTCGAGGTCGTCCGTGGCACGCCACTTCTGCTGCAGCTGTTCGTGATCTATTTCGGGCTGGCCGCCGTCGTTCGGCTACCCGCACTCATCGCGGCGCTACTCGGCCTCGCGCTCAACTACGCGGCCTACGAGAGCGAAATCTACCGGGGCGCCCTGCTTGCCGTGCCGATCGGGCAACTCGATGCAGCCCGCGCACTCGGCCTCACGGATATGCAGACGCTCCGGCTGGTCCGGGGACCGCAGGCACTCAGGCTGGCCCTGGCGCCGATGACGAACGATTTCATCGCACTGTTGAAAGACAGCTCGCTGGTGTCCGTCATCACGGTTGTCGAGTTGACGAAAGCCACCAGCATCTTTGCGGCCGACATCGGCAGCTGGGTGGTGCCAGGCCTCGCGTGCGCGCTGATGTATCTGGCGCTCTCCCTGCCGCTGGCGCACGTAGCGCGGCGGCTTGAGCGCCGGTGGAGTCACGCATGACGGCACCGGTGTTGGCGCTCGACGGACTCGGCCTTTCGCGAGACGGACGCGCCGTGTTGGCTGAGGCCAACGCCACCCTGATGCCGGGCGAACTCGTGGCGCTGATGGGCGAGTCCGGGGCCGGCAAGACGACGATGATCCGCGCCATCGCGGGGCTCGACCCATTTGCCGCGGGCGTGGTGACGGTCGGCCCTGTGCGCCTGACCCACGGCCGGCGCCCTTCTGGTGCGACACAGCGCGCGCTCTACCGGCAGGTCGGCATCGTCTTCCAGTTCCACCACCTGTTCGCGAATCTCACGGCGCTGGCGAATGTCGGCCTCGCGCTGGTGCACGTCCATGGCGTCGACCGCGCGGAGGCGGACCGCCGGGCGCAGGCCTTGCTGGATCGCCTGGGCGTGGGCCATCGAGCGCTGGCGCTCCCACATGAACTGTCGGGCGGAGAAGCGCAGCGGGTCGCGATCGCGAGGGCGCTGGCCGTAGACCCGCCGCTCCTGCTGCTCGACGAGCCGACGGCGTCCCTCGATCAGGCGAGGCGAGGGGAACTGGCGATCCTTCTTCGGGGTCTGGTCGCCGAGGGCCGGACGCTGCTGGCCGCCACGCACGACGTAGAGTTCGCGCGGGCCTGCGCGGCACGGGTGCTGACTCTCAGTGCCGGTCGATTGCTGCACGACGAGCCGCGGCCGTGACGGCCTACGCGCTCGCGTTGGCGTCCGCGCTGCTCTACGGGAGTGGCGACTTCTTCGGCGGACTCTCCACCAGGCGCGCGCCGCCGCTGCTTGTCGTGGCGCTGGGACAGTCAGCGGGTCTGATGGTGTTGCTGCTGATCTTTCTGGCCGTGCCATCGCCGCTCCCTCCTCGCGCCGACCTTGCGTGGGGTGCCGTGGCCGGCCTGTGCGGTGGGGCCGGCGTCGGACTGCTGTACCGCGCGCTTGCCCTGGGCACCATGTCCGTCGTCGCGCCGACCACCGCCGTGTGCGCGGTCGTCGTGCCCGTCCTGTGGGGTGTGGCGTTTGGTGTGCACCCCGGCCCACATGCGACGGCCGGTATCGCGCTCGCCATCGTGGCGATCGTGCTCATCAGTCAGCCGCCGGCGTCGGATGGGCCGATGACGGTGGCCAGAAGGAGCGGACTTCCTGCAGGCCTCGGCACCGCCCTCGCGTCTGGGGTGCTCATCGGAGGGTTCTTTCTCGCTCTGTCCAGGACGGCTTCCGACGCAGGCCTCTGGCCGCTCGTGGCCGCCCGCTGCACCTCCGCAGTCTGTTTCGTCGCTGCAATGGCGTTCCGCCGGCAGTCCTGGCGCGTGTCCCGCCCAACGGGCCTGCTCATCGTCACCGGCGGCATCCTCGACATGCTCGCGAACGCGCTCTACCTCCTCGCCATGCGGGGAGGACCGCTTGCCAGCGTCGTCACGCTGTCGTCCCTCTACCCGGCGAGCACGGTAGTGCTGGCCAGGTTCGTCCTCGGTGAGCGGATCGGCGCGGTCCAGATGACCGGCGTCGTGGCCGCCTTCGTGGCTGTCGTGCTGATCGTCAGCGCGCAGTGAGTTATCCTGACGGGCCGTGCCTATTCCACCGGTCGACACCCACGCGCTGCATGTCGAGCTCGACACCGAGCGGAAGATCCGCCATCGGAACAAGCTCTACTACCGCTTCAATCACTGGCCCATCTGGATCTTCGTGTTCTTCATCGCGCCGGGGCCGCTGACCTTTGACCTGTTCGAACGCGGCGTCGATTCCCGCATGCTGACGTGGCTGGCCATCGTGCTGGCCGGCACGGGCATCGCGGGCATCTTCGGCAAGCTCCCCGGGTCAGAGCCGGCGCCCTACATCATCCGGTTCACCGAGGACCGGCCCAATCCGCTCTACCGCCGCATCTGTTACACGACAGCGTGGGGCGAGGTCGTGGCCTTTGCCGTGCTGAACATCGCAGGGCTGGTCTGGGCCGTTGCCACCGGTGAGTGGCATCTCAAGCAGATGTATGAGGCGGCCTACTTTCCGATTGCAGGCACGATGTGGCTGCTCGGGGCGTTCGGCCTGCTGCCCCGCGTGAAGAAGTCGACGGCGGGTGAAGGGCACGAGCGCCGCTACTTCTACGGGTCTGTGTGGGCTGTGTGCGTGGCCCAGCCCACGTTGTGGCTGCTCTGGAAGGTCGTGCCGCATACCCGTTCGGGCGATCTCATCAAGCTCGCCATCTTTGTCGGCATCCTGGTCTTCATGGGTCAGCAGGCGCGTCTGGGTCGGCTCCCGCGCACCCGGCCCATCGTGCCCGGCGAGTGGGCAGTTTCCGACTGACGCGTCGCATCGCCGCCGAGCCGCCGAGACCTGCTGTGCCCACGCCCACACCCCGTCGTCCGTCCGTTCGTCCGAAGGCTAAGGCCCGCCGTGCCGAGGGCTGGCACGGATGGGACGACTACGCCCCGTTCTACGACTGGGAAAATGCCCGGACGCTGGGTCGTCGCGACGTCCCGTTCTGGCGGAACCTTGCCGTGCATGCCGGTGGTTCTGTGCTTGAACTCGGCTGTGGCACCGGGCGCATCTCGCTTCCCCTTGGCAAGGCTGGTGTCCACCTGGTGGGCATCGATCGCTCGGACGCCATGTTGGAGCGTGCCAGGGCGCGCGTGCGCCGGGCCAAACTCGCCGGCCAGGTAGCCCTCGTCCGTGGGGATATTCGCCACCTCCCGTTTGCCGACGCGGCCGTTCCGGCGCGCCGTAGCAAGGACTCCACCCGGCGCCGGACCAAGGGGGCATCAGGATTCTCAATGGTCATGGCGCCTTACGGCGTCCTGCAGTCCCTGCTCAAGGAACGGGACCTGGCCGCCACGCTTGAGGCCGTCCACGGCGTGCTTCAGCCGGGCGGAATGTTTGGCCTGGAACTGGTCGCGGACCTCCCGTCGTGGGAGGAGTACCGGAAGCGCGTGAGCCTCGACGGCTGGCGCGGACGTAAGGGCGGGACGAGGGTCACCCTGGTCGAGACGGTCCGGCAGGACCGGGCCCGGCAGCGGACGATCTTCGACCAGACCTTTACCGAGACCCACGGCCGGGAGCGCCGGGTCCACGAGTTTTCGCTGACCTTCCGGACCCTGAGCGTGCCCCAGATGACGAGGCGGCTGGAAAAGGCCGGTTTCGAGGTCACGGCCCTTCTGGGAGACTATCGGGGCGGCCCGTGGGATCCCCGGGCTGAAGTCTGGGTCGTGCTCGCCCGGAAGTGTTAAAATCAGTAGTCGCTTTTCCTTCGAAATTACTGGAGTTTCCGCATGTCCGGCCATTCCAAGTGGCACACCATCAAGCACAAGAAGGGCGCCGCTGACGCCAAGCGGGGCAAGATCTTCACGCGCATCATCAAGGAGTTGAGCGTCGCGGCCAGAAATGGCGGCGGGGACGTCAACATGAATCCGCGGTTGCGCACCATCGTCGCCGACGCCAAGGCGAACAACATGCCGCGCGAGAACATCGAGCGCGCCATCCGTCGTGGCACCGGCGAAGAGCCGGGCGTCATTTACGAAGAGATCACGTACGAAGGGTACGGTCCCGGCGGCGTGGCGATCATGATCGAATCGCTGACCGACAACAAGAATCGGACAGTGGGCGAGATCCGGTTCATGCTCGGCAGGTACAACGGCAACCTCGGCGCCGAAAACAGCGTCGCGTGGATGTTCCATCGCAAGGGCCACGTCCTCATCGAGAAGGACAAGGTCGACGAGGAGAAGCTCCTCAACGTGGCGCTCGAGGCCGGCGCGGAAGATGTGAACGACGACGGCAGCGTGTGGGAAATCATCACCGCGCCCGAGGCGTTTGAAGTGGTCCGCGACGCCATCAAGGCCATCGGTGTCGAGATCGGCAACGCCGAGGTCGCGATGCTGCCGAAGAACACCGTGAAGGTCGAAGGCAAGGAAGCGCAGCAGATGCTGAAGCTGATGGAAGCCATCGAGGATCACGACGACGTCCAGCACGTGTGGGCCAACTTCGATATCGAAGAGAAGGAGATCGAGGCTTCCCTCGCGTGACCCTTCGACTCGCTCAGGGTCACCCCGAGCTTTCGACGAGCCAGGTCGAGGGATGAGGGTGTTCGGCATTGACCCCGGCTCCGAGCGCACCGGTTACGGGTGCGTGGAGACCGACGGCAGCCGTCACCAGCTGATTGTCTCCGGCGCCATCTGCGCGATGGCGTCGGACTCCTTCCCCGACCGCCTCGCCCGCATCCACGCCGAACTGACCCGCCTGCTCGCCGAATGCCGGCCCGAATCCGTGGCCATCGAGAATCTCTTCCACGCCTCCAACGCCAGAAGCGCCTTGAAGCTCGGGCACGCCCGTGGCGTGGCCATGCTCGCCGCCGTCCAGGCCGGCTGTGAGGTCGCGGAATACACGCCTACGGAAGTGAAGCGCGCGGTCGTGGGCTACGGCCGGGCCGAGAAGACCCAGGTGCAGCAGATGGTGAAGCTCCTGCTGGGCCTGGACCACCTGCCGACCCCGCATGACGCGGCGGATGCGCTGGCCGTCGCGATCTGCCACATTCATGCGCGCCCGATGACCACGGCGCGTTCACCCCTGGCGGCCGCCCGCACAGCCGACCGCCCGGTGGCGCGGTCCTGGCGGCAGTACCGCCCTGCGCGCTGACGATGATCGGATTCCTGCGCGGCGTCGTCCTGGAGAAGGCGCCTGAGCGGTTGCTCATCGACGTCCAGGGCGTGGGGTACGAGGTCCGTGTTCCCCTTTCGACCTTCTACCAGGTGTCCGAACCCGGCGCAGCCGTCGCGCTCCGGATCCATACCCACGTGCGCGAGGACGCCTTCCAGCTCTTTGGCTTCCTCACCGCGCTGGAACAACAGGTCTTTGAGTACCTGATCGGCATCAGCGGCATCGGCCCCAAGCTGGCCATCGCGGTCCTGTCAGGAATCGAGCCGACGGACCTGGTCGGTGCCGTGCAGCGCGGCGATGTGAGTCGCCTCACACGCGTGCCGGGCGTCGGCAAGAAGACCGCCGAGCGCATCGTGCTCGAGCTGAAGGATCGGCTGGCTCGGATGGACGTGCCTGTGGGGGATCAGACCGGACCTGTCACCACCAGCCGCCTGCGCGACGACCTGCTCTCGGCCCTCGTGAACCTCGGCTATCATCGAACGGCCGCCGACAAGGCCCTCGACACGGTGCTCGCCGCGCTGTCCGACGCGCCGTTCGAGCAAGCGCTCCGCGCGGCGTTGCGCGAGTTGATGAAGTAAGCCCGCCATGAATGACCGCCTGGTGCAGGCCGCGCCTGTCGACGACGACGTCCAGTACGAGGCCGGACTCCGGCCCCGCTCACTGGACGACTACATTGGCCAGGACCGCGTCCGGGCCAATCTACAGGTGTCCATTGCCGCGGCGCGTGGGCGCAAGGAAGCCCTCGATCACGTCCTGCTCTACGGGCCGCCCGGGCTCGGCAAGACCACGCTCGCTTACGTGATCGGGAATGAGATGGGCGTGCCGGTGCGTGCGACATCGGGACCGGTCATCGAGAAGCCCGGCGACCTGGCCGCGATGCTCACCAATCTCCAGGAGCACGAAGTGCTCTTCATCGACGAGATCCACCGGATGGCGCCGGTGATCGAGGAGATCCTCTATCCCGGCATGGAGGACTACGAACTGGACATCGTGATCGGCTCAGGTCCCGGTGCGAGGTCCGTCAAGGTCCCGCTCCAGAAGTTCACCCTGATCGGGGCGACGACGCGCGCGGGTCTGCTGAGCGCACCGCTCCGGGCCCGCTTCGGCATCACACATCGCCTGGATTTCTACGAGGACGCCGACATCACGGAGATCGTGCGGCGTTCCGCTCGCATCCTGGGCGTGGAACTGGACGAGGATGCGGCAGGCGAGCTCTCGCGCCGGTCGCGCGGGACGCCGCGTATCGCCAACCGCCTGCTGCGGCGCGTCCGCGACTTCGCAGAGGTCCGGGCTGACGGCCATGTCACGGCGGGTGTCGCCGAGGCCGCCCTCAAGCTCCTCGAAGTGGACGACCACGGGTTTGATGAAGTGGACCGCCGGTTGCTGCGCACGATTATCGACAAGTTCGGCGGCGGCCCCGTGGGCGTCAACACGATTGCCGCGGCCATCAACGAAGAAAAAGACGCCATCGAAGACATTTACGAGCCGTTTCTGATTCAGGCCGGGTTTCTCGACCGGACGCCGAGGGGCCGCGTGGCCACGGCCCGGGCGTACGAATACTTCGGCCTGACGGCTCCAGGAAGGGACACCCGTCTGTGGTAACGCTGTCTCCCACGCGCGCCGTGCGGCGCGCCCGTATTGCCAGTCTCGCGACCTACGTGCCGCCTAAGCTCCTCACCAATGCCGACCTTGAGCACATGGTCGACACCACCAATGAGTGGATCCTCCAGCGCACGGGCATCCGTCAGCGGCACATCGTCGAACCTGGCGTGGGCACATCGGACCTGGCGAAGGAAGCCGCGCTGGTGGCCATCGAGCGCGCGGGCCTGACCCCTGCTGACATCGACCTGATCATCGTGGGCACCACGACGCCGGACACGCTCTTTCCCAGCACGGCGTGCCGGCTGCAGGCCAAGATCGGCGCCACGCGTGCGTGGGGCTTCGACCTGGGCGCGGCCTGTTCCGGGTTTGTCTACGGCGTCTCGACGGCGACAGGGCTGGTTGCCTCCGGGGCGGTCAACCACGCGCTGGTCATCGGCGCCGACGTGATGTCCAGCATCATCGACTACACGGATCGCGCCACGTGCGTGATCTTTGGTGACGGCGCGGGCGCGGCCGTGATCAGTGCGAGCCCGGATGACCAGATCGGCATCCTCGACTTCGAGAACTACGTGGACGGCACGGGCGGCGATGCGCTCCAGATGCCCGCCGGCGGAAGCCTGATGCGCACCACGGCCGAAACGGTCGCGCAAGGCCTCCACTATGTGAAGCAGGACGGACAGACCGTCTTCAAGTTTGCTGTGCGCAACACCGAAGAGGCGGCGCGCCGCCTGCTCGAGCGGAACCATCTGACGGCCGCAGACGTGGACCTCTTCGTGTCGCACCAGGCGAACCGCCGCATCATCACGTCGGCGGCCGAGAAGCTCGGCATCCCGCCTGAGAAGGTCGTCATCAACATCGAGGACTACGGCAACACCACGGCCGGCACGATTCCGCTGGCGCTCGATGACGCCGTCAAGGACGGTCGCCTGAAACACGGAGACTTGGTGGTGCTGGCCTCGGTCGGTGCCGGTTTCACTGTGGGTTCCGTGCTGATGCGCTGGGGTACCGTTCAGAACTGACGCTACACCGACTGCCCCCGTCCGATCCGTCGGGGCGTCGCACCTGTCGGGCTTGTTGCCTCGGTTCGGCGGCGTGTACACTCCGCGCCGAGTGGAATCGGTAGCCAGGCGTTCT
This sequence comes from Acidobacteriota bacterium, assembly GCA_947482665.1. Lineage (GTDB taxonomy): Bacteria > Acidobacteriota > Vicinamibacteria > Vicinamibacterales > UBA2999 > CANKJK01. The sequence goes on along the minus strand of CANKJK010000018.1, from coordinate 24,935 downwards.
ATTCGCGAGTTCGGGCTCTTCGCCGCGGTCTCGTTTCTGACACGACTCGCGGTCCTGTGGGTGCCCGTCGTGGATATCGACGAGAGCTCGCACCTGGCCGCTGCGTGGGTGATGCAGGCCGGTGGCCGCCTCTATCTCGACGCGGCCGACCATAAGCCGCCGCTCGTCTTCCTCTACTACGCGTTGACGCAGGTGCTCGGCCACGGCATGCTGGCTGTGCGTCTCTTTACGCATCTGATCTGGGTGCCCCTGGCCGCCCTGGCCGTCTCGTACTTCTGGTCTGACCCGCGCCGGGGGCGGGTGGCCGCGCTGACCTTCCTAGTTGGCAGTGTGGGTTTCGTCGGACACGACATGCTCTCGGTCAACACCGAACTGCTCGGTCTCCTACCCCTCGCCCTCGCCTTGCTGTGTGTGAGGACGGCCGACGCGCTCTCGCGTCCCGTGCAACTCCTGGCTGCGGGCGTTCTCGTCGGCGTTGCCTCTCTCTTCCGCTATCAGTTGGGCATTGTGCTGCCGGCCGTGGCGCTCGGGACGCTCGTGGCCCCGGTGCCGTGGGGCCGCCGGCTGCGAGGTTGGGCGGCACTTGCAGCGGGCTTCCTTGGCCCGGTGCTTCTCGCATGGGCGGCGTTTGCACTGCGAGGTGCCGGCGAGGCGTATCTCTACTGGAACTACACCCACAACTTCGCCTACACCTCGGCGGGACCATCCGTTGGCGAGGCCGCAGGGCGGCTCGTGCGCTACTGCCTTCCGCTGCTCGCGATCTCAAGTCCACTCTGGTTCGCGCTCTGGCGCTCTCGCCGCGACATGGAGCGCCCGGTGCATGTGATGCTCGTCGCGCTCTGTCTAGGCGTGGTCGCCGCGGGTGCCTTGGGTGGCCGGTTCTATCCGCACTATTTCATCCCCCTCTTCGTGCCGCTGGCGATCGGGGCGGCTCCCATGCTGACCTCAGAGCTGACGGCACCAGTCTCTGCCGCTGGCAGGCGGTGGGTGATCTATGGCGCTCTTGTGCTGGGCATTGCATCCCTCAGCACCGGGCTCCTCTATTCGGGCCGGGTTGGCCACCAGGTTGAGCGACGGCCGGTGTTTGCCAACGTCGCCGCTCGACTCCGTTCCGACCCCTGCTATTCGGGTGCGCGTCTGTTCGTGTGGGGCTACGCGCCGACGTTCTACACGGCGGCGGACCTGCTGCCCGCCAGCCGGTTTCTCTACGTCGACAACACGCTGGTTGGTCACGTCTCGGGCCATCACACGCTTCAGCCCGACCTAATCAGGTCTGATCACTGGGACCTGCTGATGCAGGACCTCGAGCGCACGCGGCCGGTCTTCGTGATCGATGCGGCAGACGCCCGCTTGAGCCGGTGGAAGGTGCCGATGCGCGACCACCCGAAGATGCGCCTGTTTGTCGACGCCAGCTATGACGAGATCGCGGTCATCGACCGCGCGGTGGTGTACCGCCGGCGTGGGTGCGTACCGCCCGGCGATCCCGCTGCCGTCTCGACGGCCCGTCCTCGCCCCTGACCTGCGGGGAGGTCGAGCGCGCGCTCGCCCTCGGCGCCTCGGAGATCGCTGAAGGCCCCTCCTGTCCTCCCAAGGCCGACCCAGTCTGACTCTTCACAGCTAGACCCAGCACCACTCCGCTCCTACCTCTCAGGCTCATCCCTTCTCACGCCGATAAGTCCGGTCAGTCGACGGATTCCGGCATCCGTCGGCATGAACTGCGGCCTCGCTTCCGAGTCGATCGCGCGGTTCCGCGTGCCGCGGCCCATTCCCACAGGTCAAGCCTCGCCCTGGGATGCCGATAAAGGACAAGAGTCGATGTCACTTACGCGTGATTCGTATCAGCGTCGTGCCTCAGGCGTCGCCGTTGCCTCCGCAGCGGCGCCGATGATTGGTCTCGCTCGGGCAGTGACAGCGGTCTGCGCCCTGCTGGTGCTGACCGTTGGCGCCAGGCCGGCGCTGGCGCAGCACTCCGACGATGTGGTCCGCCGCGCCGCCGCTGACGGGCGCGCGCTGCCGGTCATCGTTCGCTACAAGGACGCCGCGGCTCTGACACGCGGTCGAGGCATGCTCGCGGGCCATGGTGTCTCCGTGCGGCGGGAACACCGGGGCATGCAGGGGCTGGGTCTCTCGGCCACGGGCGCCACGCTGCAGGCACTCCTTGAGAGTCCAGATGTTGAGGGCGTCTCCTATGACGCGCCGGTCAGGGCGCATCAGGACGTATCGCTGCCGCCGGTGCCTGTCTCCGTGGACAGCAGCGGCTCGGCCGCCGCGCGCGAGCGCTACCACGTGGACGGTGGGGGAGTTCGCGTCGCCGTTGTCGATTCCGGTGTGCAGCCCCACGCGGACCTGCCGGCGTCCCGGATTGCGGCCTTCGTGGACTTCGTCAATGGCGGCACGACGCCCTATGACGACTACGGCCACGGCACACACGTCGCCGGGCTCATTGCCGGTTCGGGCGCCTCTTCACACGGGCGTTTCACAGGCGCGGCGCCTGGCGCGGACATCGTCGCGCTGAAGGTGCTCGATGCCCAGGGGGCTGGCAGCACCAGCACGGTGCTCGCAGCGCTCGAGTGGCTCGAGGACAACGCGGCGGCCTACCGCATCCGCGTCGTGAACCTGTCGATCGGGCATCCGGTCTATGAGCCGGCCGCCGACGACCCGCTGGTGGCGATGGTGGAGCGGCTCAGCCGCCGTGGGCTGGTGGTCGTGACCTCCGCTGGCAATCTTGGCTTCGACAAGGCCGCCGGTCAGCCGGTGTATCAGTCGATCACCTCACCGGGCAATGCGCCCTCGGCGATCACGGTCGGCGCGGCGCATACGCACGGGTCGGACGCCCGGTCGGATGACACGGTCGCGCCCTTCAGCTCACACGGCCCGACGGCGTTTGATCTGCAGGCGAAGCCGGATCTATTGGCGCCGGGCTACGCCGTCGTATCCCTCGAAGCGCGCGGCAGCACGCTCCAGTCCGGCTACCCGCAGTTTGAAGTGGCGCCCGGCTACTTCCGCCTGAACGGCACGAGCATGGCGGCGCCGATCGTGGCAGGCGCGGCGGCCTTGATGCTGGACGGCAATCCCGCTCTCACGGGGCACACCGTGAAGGCCCTGCTGCAGTTCACCGCTCAGCAGTTGCCTGACACGGATGCCCTGACCCAGGGCGCCGGCTCGTTGAACGTGGCTGGCGCGGTCCGGCTCGCGCAGCTGGTGGACCCCACCCGCCGGCTGAATCGCTATTGGCTGCGTTTGCCCGAGACGCCCAATCCGTTTGACGAGCTCTTCGGCGAGGTGGCGCCGTGGGGTAAGCAGGTGTTCTGGGGCGACCGCTCGGTGACGGGCGACTCCGTCTACGTCCACCTGCGTGCGTGGGATGACCACGTGACCTGGTCGGAGAACATCGTCTGGGCCACCGGTTCAAACATCGTGTGGGCCACGGGTGTCCGTTCGCAGAACATCGTGTGGGCCACCGGCCAGAACATCGTCTGGGCAACGGGCAGCAACATTGTCTGGGCGACCAACATCGTGTGGGCCACCGGGGCCCGAGCCCAGAACATCGTCTGGGCCACCGGCTCAAACATCGTGTGGGCGACGGATGCACTCGTCCGGGGCACGTCGGACGCGTGGGGCCTGCAGCCGGCCTCTTCCGCAGGCTTCGACACGGGCGTCGGCCTTGGCACCAGCCTGACATCAGGCCAGAACATCGTCTGGGCCACCGGCAGCAACATCGTGTGGGCGACCTCGTCTGCCGATGTATTGACCTGGGAGGGATGAACATGCGCGCCCCGCAGATCTACGAACACTCCGCCGGCGGCGAAAGCCTCGCCTGTGCCCAGCCGCGCTGGACATGGGCAGACGACCTGCCGACGCTGCACGGCACGTTCGTCGATCTGCGGCCGTTTCAGCGGTCGGACGCGCACGCGCTATCGGCCGTGCTCGCGGGTGAGGACGTGACGCGATTTATCACAGAGCCGCCGACCTCCGTTGAGGCCTTCGAGCGCTTCATCGATCGGCACGAATCCGACGCCAGGAGTGGCACGGCGTTCGTGATGGCCGTGGTGCCACACGGTCTGGAGATCCCCGTCGGCCTCCTGCAGGTCCGCCGCCTGGACCCGCAGTTCGAGACCGCGGAGTGGGGTTTCGTCGTGGGAGCAGCCTTTTGGGGCACCGGTATCTTTCCGGACGCGGCACAGCTTCTCCTGCAATTCGCCTTCAACACCGTCGGCATCCAGCGCCTGGAAGCGCGGTGCGTCGTGCGGAACGGGCGCGGCAACGGCGTCCTCCGCAAGCTCGGCGCGGTGCAGGAAGGGGTGCTTCGTCAGGCCATGCGGCTGCGTGGCGACCTCCACGATCAGGCATTGTGGGCGATTCTCGCGAACGAGTGGCGCGCGCTCCGCAGGCCGGCGGCTGATCTCCGCGTACACTGACGCGGACGCGATGGACCAGGCCGGGACGCCGCGTTCCGACCCATGGACGTCGCCGATTTCGACTTCGACCTTCCCGACGAGCTCATCGCGCAGGACCCGCCGCCCGAGCGCGGAGGGTCGCGTCTGCTTGCCGTGCCGCGTGATGGCGCGCCGCTGCGGGACGCGCGTTTTGCCGACCTCCCCGAGCTTCTGGCGCCGGGCGACGTGCTGGTCGTCAACGACACGCGGGTCTATCCCGCGCGACTGCTTGGTCACCGCGTCCCGTCTGGTGGCGCGGTCGAGTGCCTGCTGCTCGAGTCCTCTGGCGCCGACACCTGGCTGGCGCTCGTGCATCCCGGGCAGAAGCTGAAGCCCGGCGCGCGCGTGCGGTTTGAAGCCGGCGCGAGTGTGATCGACGGCGAGATCCTCGACTATCACTTTCATGGTCGCCGAACCGTCCGACTCTGGCGGCCTGACGGCGGGTCCGTGGACGATGCGGTTGACGCGGTCGGCCACATTCCCCTGCCGCCGTACATCCATCGCGCGGATGCCGCGAGTGATCGGGAGCGGTACCAGACGGTCTACGCCCGTGCCCGTGGTTCGATTGCCGCGCCGACCGCGGGACTGCATTTCACGCCCGCCATCCTCCAGGCCTTGAACGCCCGCGGTGTGCAGATGGTGACGGTCACGCTGCACGTCGGGTACGGCACCTTCAAGCCGGTCCGCGTCGAGCGCGTCGAGGAGCACTCCGTGGACCCCGAGCCCTTCGAGGTAACCGCCGAGACCGCGGCGGTCCTCACCGAGGCCCGCCAGTCAGGCCGGCGCGTGATCGCGGTGGGCACCACCACGACCCGCGTGCTGGAGTCACTCGAGCTGGAGGGTGCCAGGGTCCGGCCGGGCCACGGGCGCACCGGCCTCTTCATTCATCCGGGCCACGAGTTTCGGATCGTGCAGGGGCTCATCACCAACTTTCACCTGCCGAAGTCGTCGCTGCTGATGCTGGTGTCTGCGCTGGGAGGGCGGGACCGCGTCATGGCGGCCTACCGCGAGGCCGTCACCCGCCGGTATCGCTTCTACAGCTACGGCGACGCCATGATCCTGCTCTGAGGGATCGGCTATTCTGAGCGCCGCCCTGCCGCGTTCGCGGGGATTGGAGCCTTCATGTTGCTGACACCTGCGCGCGTGGCCGCGATGGCCGCGTCGCTCGCCCTCTCCGTGGCTGCCTCTGCCCAGGCGCCTGCGGCCCGGCCGTCCCGTCCTCGTGTGACGCCGACGATGGCCGCCGCGCCACCGGTTGTCGACGGCAAGCTCGACGATCCCGTCTGGAAGACGGCGGCCCGCGTCAGCACGTTCGTGCAACAGCGGCCGACCGATGGCGGCGCGCCGAGCGACAAGACGGACGTCTTCCTGGCCTACGACAAGGACACGCTCTACTTCGGCTTCCACGTCCACTACGCGGACCTGTCGCGGATGCAGGCCAACCGGGTCGATCGCGACCAGACCACCAACGACGATGTGATGACGGTCTTCTTCGATCCGTTCGAGGACCAGCAGCGCGGATACGCCTTTTCAGTGAACGCCTACGGCGTGCAGGCCGACTGGACACTCGGCGGCGCGAGTGTCTCCGGCGGGCAGGCGTCCACCGGCGATATGACCTGGAACGCCCTCTTCAGTTCAGGTGGCGTCAGGGTCGACGACGGCTGGACGGCGGAGATGGCCATCCCGCTCAAGAGCCTCCGGTATCCCTCCAAGCGTGCCGATGAATCGCACACCTGGGGATTCCAGATCAGCCGCGAGACCCGCGCGCTGAACGAAACGGACACCTGGGCGCCGGTCTCGCTGAAGGTGCTCGGCTTCCTTCCGCAGATGGGGCAACTTGCCGGGATGAAGGGCCTCTCGACGCGGCGCAACTTCGAGGTCATGCCGACCGTGACGGCCGTGCAGGTGGGCCGGCTCAACACGACGACCGGGGCCTACAAGGCGTCGGACGTGCAGGAGGGTGGCGTCAATCTGAAGTACGGCCTGACGTCGAACCTGACGCTCGACTTCACCTACAACCCGGACTTCTCGCAGATCGAATCCGACCAGCCGCAGATCGAGATCAATCAGCGGTTCCCGTTGCTCTTCGCGGAACTGCGGCCCTTCTTCCTTGAGGGGCAGGAAATCTTCCAGGTGCCAGGGCCGGTCGGCACGCTCCTCAACACCCGCACCATCCTCGACCCGCAGTACGGGCTGAAGCTGTCTGGCAAGGTGGGCAAGACCCTCATCGGCATCGTGGCCGCGAATGACGAGGCGCCCGGCAAGGTGGATAACACGGCGGACCCGCTCTTTGGCCAAACCTCGCAGGCGCTCGCCGTCCGCGCTCGGTACGACATCTACCGGCAGTCCTATCTCGGATTCATGTTCACGGACCGTGAGTTTGCGAACAGCTACAGCCGGCTGGGCATGGTGGACGGCGGGTTTGCCATCGGCCGCAGCATCCGCACGGGATTCCAGGTCGTCTACTCAGACCGCGTGGGGCTGAATGGTCTCCGGCGTCAGGCGCCGGTGTTCAATGCGGACTTCCGCAAGGAGGGCCGCAACCTCACCTATTTCGGTGCGCACAACGATATCGATCCGGACTTCGGCAGCGATCTGGCCTTCATCCGGCGGGTCGACCAGCACCAGACCGTGGGGCGCGTGAATTACCGCTGGTGGCCCAAGCGATACATCGTGAACTCCGGCCCCGGTGCGAGCTACGACTTCTATTACGACTACAAGGGCGTCAAGACCGACGGCAAGAAACAGGTGAGCTGGAACACGCAGTTCCAGCGGAACATCTCGTTCAACGCCTCTGTGGACCGCAACCTGGAGCGCTATCGGGGCATCGATTTCCACAAGACGAGGCTGAACATCGCGGGGACCGTGCTGACGAGCCGGAAGATCCTCATCCGCGCCGACGCGAACTTCGGCGACGAGATCCGCTTCATCACCAGCCCCTATCTCGGGCACACCAGCGTCTTCAACGCGACGATCACCCTGCGGCCCACCGCCCGCTTTCAGTCGCTTGTGACAATCAATACGACGCACTTCACCGATGTGCGCGTGCAGAAGACGGATTTCGACGTGAAGATCGTCCGGGCGCTCTCGACCTACCAGTTCACGCCCCGGCTGCTCATTCGGAACATCGCCGAGTTCAATACCCTCAACAAGACCTACGGCCTGAACATCCTTGGTACCTATCGGGTGAATGCGGGAACGGCCGTGCTGGTCGGCTATGACGACCGCTACCGGCAGGGCAACCAGTTGAACGCCCGCCTGTTCCCGACCGACGAGTACCGGCGGACCAACCGGGCGGTCTTCGCCAAGGTCCAATACCTCTACCGCTACTAGTCCTCCACGCCCGTCTGATAACATGACGGATTCCTGCCGGGGTAGCTCAGTCGGTTAGAGCACGCGTCTCATAAGCGCGGGGTCGGCGGTTCGAGTCCGCCCTCCGGCACCATCCCTTTACCCATGTCCGCGCTCCGCGCACGCGTTCGGCGGACGATCGAGCGGCATCACCTCTGCCCGCCGGGCAGCCGCCTATTGGTGGCTCTGTCCGGTGGGTCCGACTCCACCGCACTCCTGACCCTGTTGCATGACCTGGCGCCCTCGGGCGGGTTCTCGATTGCGGCGGTCGCGCACGTTCATCACCAGCTGCGGGAGACGGCGGACCGTGACGCGGCCTTCTGCGGCGCGCTCGCCAGCCGGCTTGGCTACGCCTTCGACCTGACCCGAGTGGATGTCGGCGCGCGCGTCCAGGCGGAGGGTCGCTCGCTCGAGGACGCAGCCCGCGTCGAGCGGTACGCGGCCCTGCGCGCGACGGCGGCCCGGCACGGCGCGACGGCCATTGCGACCGGCCATACCAGAGACGACCAGGTGGAGACCCTCCTGATGAAGCTGGCCCGCGGGGCGGGACTGAGCGGGCTCGGAGGCGTGTATCCCCGGCACGGCGATCTGATTCGCCCCCTCATCGACGTGTCCCGAGACGACCTGCAAGGATACCTGCGGGCGGCGGGAGAGTCGTGGGTCGAGGATGAAACCAACGCCGACCTGGAGAATCCACGCAATCGCGTGCGTCACGTGCTGGTGCCGCAGTTGGTCGAGGTCCTCGGTGAGGCGTCGCTGGATGCCATCGCTCAGGCAGCCCTCCGGGCAGGTGAGGACGGCGCCTGGCTTGACGCTCTCGCTGCCGAAGCCGCGGAACGCGTGGTGCAGCCCGTCGCCCATGGCGCCGTGATCGCCGTGGAGGCGCTGCGAGGGCTGGCCGTGCCGCTCCAGGGGCGGGTCTTGCTCTGGGTCATGCGGGAGGCAGCCGGAACTGCACAGATTCGCACAGAACATGTCGAGGAGGCGCTCGACGTGGTGGCGGGACGACGCCGTGCCGCGGAGTCGCCCGCGGGCCGGTGGGAACTTTCTGCCGCCAACTTGGTCTTACTAAGCACGGGCGCTGCGGCGCCGACCGTTGCCCCGGCGGTTCTGACTGTGCCAGGGCGGGTCGAGTGGCCGACAGGGTCAGCCACGCTGGAAGCGTGGGACGCACCCGCGGCACCGCCCCGAGTGGCGGGTGGGTGCGAGGTTCAGGTCCGGGCGCCGCGTGACGGGTGCTTCGTGGTGCGGCCTCGCAGGCCGGGGGACCTGATTCGGCTCAGGGCTGGCCGAAAGAAGCTGCAGGATGTGTTCGTGGATGCCAAAGTGCCCCGGTGGGAGCGCGGTAGTGTTCCGGTTGTGACGGACTCGGCCGACACCGTCGTCTGGGTGCCAGGCCTCGCGGTGAGCGAGGACTTTCGCGTCGATCCAGCTGAAGGCAAAGTGATACTCTTGCGTTTCATACCCATGGGAGAACAGGCGTGAATTCGACGCTTCGAAGCCTCGTGTTCTGGATGGTCCTGGTTTTGGCCGGGGCCGTCGTGTGGAATTTCTCCACCCGTTTCCAGACGACCCACAAGTCCGTCGACTTCAGCGTCTTCATGTCGCAGGTCGATTCGGGCCAGGTATCAAAGGCCACAATCAGCGGAAACGAAATCACCTACGCCACCAAGGGCGAGGAGAACTTCCGCACGTACGCGCCCAACCAGTACGAAGGCCTGGCCAACAAACTCATTGATCACGGCGTCGTGCTCTCGGCGCACGAGCCGACCTCGAGTCCATGGGCACCGCTCCTGTATTCGTGGGCGCCCATCCTGCTGATGGTCGGTTTCTGGGTGTTCTTCATGCGCCAGATGCAGAGCGGCGGCAATAAGGCGCTCTCGTTCGGCAAGAGCAAGGCAAAGCTGTCGTCCAGCGCGCAGAAGAAGGTCACGTTCAAGGATGTGGCCGGCGTGGACGAGGCCAAGGACGAACTGCAGGAAATCATCGAGTTCCTGCGCGAGCCCCAGAAGTTCCAGAAACTGGGCGGCCGCATTCCCAAGGGCGTCCTGCTGATGGGCCCTCCTGGAACAGGCAAGACGCTTCTCGCCCGCGCCGTCGCCGGTGAAGCCAACGTGCCCTTCTTCTCGATCAGCGGCTCCGACTTCGTCGAAATGTTCGTCGGCGTGGGCGCCTCGCGCGTGCGCGATCTGTTCGAGCAGGGCAAGAAGAACGCGCCCTGCATCGTGTTCATCGATGAAATCGACGCCGTTGGCCGGCACCGCGGTGCTGGTCTCGGCGGCGGTCACGACGAGCGCGAGCAGACGCTGAATCAGTTGCTGGTCGAGATGGACGGCTTCGAGTCGAACGAGGGCGTCATCCTCGTGGCCGCGACGAACCGCCCCGACGTGCTGGACCCGGCACTCCTGCGGCCCGGCCGTTTCGACCGGCGCATCGTGGTCAACCGGCCCGATGTGAAGGGGCGCGAGGGTATTCTCGCGGTTCATACGAAGAAGGTTCCCGTGGGCGACGACGTCGACGTGGCGGTTATCGCCCGCGGCACGTCCGGCTTCTCGGGCGCGGATCTGGCGAATCTGGTGAACGAGGCGGCGCTCAACGCCGCGCGCTTCAACCAGAAGTCGGTCCGCATGGCCGATTTCGAATTCGCGAAGGACAAGGTGCTGATGGGCGCGGAGCGGCGCTCCATGATCATCAGCGAGAGCGAGAAGAAGGTCACCGCGATCCACGAGGCTGGTCACGCGCTGCTCACCGTGACGCTTCCGCACGCGGATCCGATCCACAAGGTCACCATCATTCCGCGCGGCATGGCGCTCGGCCTCACGATGCAGTTGCCGGCCGACGAGAAGCACAACTACACGCGCGACTATCTGATGGACCAGATCGCGATCCTGCTCGGTGGCCGTATCGCTGAAGAGTTGACGCTGGGAAGCATCACGACCGGCGCCGGCAACGACCTTGAGCGCGCCACGGAGCTCGCGCGGCGGATGGTCTGCGAGTGGGGCATGAGCAGCAACATGGGCCCGCTGACCTTCGGCAAGAAGGAAGAGCAGATCTTCCTCGGCCGCGAGATCGCGCAGCATTCGGACTACAGCGAGGACACGGCGCTCAAGATCGATCACGAAGTGAAGCGGATCGTGACGGACAACTACACCAGGGCCGAGCAGCTCATCACGGCGCACAAGCAGCAGATCCTCGATATGGCTGATGCGCTGCTGCTGCGCGAGTCACTCGACGGCGACCAGGTGCGGCGTATCGTTTCCGGTCTGCCCCTCGAAGCCATCACGCCGCCGGCTGCAGAGCCCACGGCTCCCGCTGTCGCCGACCCGCGTGGCCGCAAGGAGTTCGCGCCGCTCGTGCCGCCGATACCTCCGCACCCACTGACCCAGGAATAAGGACCCTTGAGGGCCGGCCACGAGCCGGCCCTTTTCGCGTACGCCACACGCCATGTCCAGAGCCGACGATCTGATCCGTGCCCTCGACCTGCGCCCCCACCCGGAGGGCGGGTGGTACGCGGAGGTCTTTCGCTCAGTTGAGACCGTAACGCCCGCCGATGGCCGGGGCGTTCGGTCCGCGCTGACCACGATCTACTTCCTGCTCACGGCCGGCCAGGTGTCGCGGTTGCACCGCGTGCTCTCGGACGAGGTCTGGCACTTCTACGAAGGCGATCCGCTTGAACTCATCGTCGCGCCAGGCGATCTCTCGCGTTCCGCACGTGTGACGCTGGGCCCGGTGGGCATGGGCATGGCGCCCGTCTACACGGTTCCGGCCGGCGACTGGCAGGGCGCGCGCCCGCTCGGCAACTACACGCTCGTGGGCTGCACGGTCGGGCCCGGTTTCGACTTCGCGGACTTCGAGATGCTCGAAGCCGACGTCCGGCCAATCACCGCCGCGGAGACGCGTCCGTTGCGTCAGCAGGTGCTGCGCCCGCAGCAGAGCGTCGAGGAGATGGTGTTCGGGTGCGACGCCCATCCGGACGCGCTCCACCTCGGCGCGTTCCAGCGGGGGCGACTTATCGGCATCACGTCGGTGGCGCCCTCGCCGATGCCGGGCATGGAGGCCGAACCAGGATCTTGGCAGATGCGCGGGATGGCGGTGCTACCCGGCGCGCAGGGGCAGGGTGTGGGCCGGCAGCTCGTTGATGCCTGTGTTGCGCACGTCAAGAGCCAGGGGGCTCACACGCTCTGGTGCAATGGCCGCATCTCCGCGCTGGCGTTCTACACGAGGCTTGGCTTCACCGCGATCGGTGAGGAGTTCGTGGTGCCGCACTCCGGACCGCACTTCGTCCTGACCCTCGCTTTCGCGTAGCGGCTTCGCGCGCACCGGGAAGATCGCGAAAGTGTCCTGGGGCGACCGGCTGGGCGCCCCAGGAATCTCTGGGCCGGCGTCATCGGCTGAGCGGGTCCGGGCCGCTACTTCGGCGGCCCGGCGTCGCCTTTCGCGGGGATGTCCACCATCAGGTGCGAATCCTTGTCCCCTTCAACGCCGGAGTACTCCAGCAGCTCGTAGTTCTTCTCCTTGACGCGCTTGATGGTCATCGCCACGGTCCATGGCCGGGTGAAGACCTGCGGATCAGTAAACGTCGCCCGATGCTTGATCGTGTCCTGATCGATCCACGTCCAGTACTCAGTGACCTTCAGCTTGTCGGACGCGAAGTCGCCGGCGATGGAGATCCGGAACCGGTCGTTGATGTTCGACGCGTCCACGACCAGCGTGTTGCCGACCCAGCGGCCCCGTGAGCTGCCCATGAACAGCTTCACAGGCTCGTCGATCTGGGGCCGTCCGTCGAGCGGGATGTGCCGGAATTCGTGCTGGACCTCATAGAGGATCAGCACGGCGTCCTTCTGCTGGAGGATCTGGAAGGCCGCGCCCGGGACGCCGTAGTAGTTGATTCGCGGTATCCCCTCTGCCCAGCCGCGGTTGCGGGTATCCACCATCGCCGCCGTCGGGCCGGTCATCGACGCGTCGCGCATCTCATCGCGCCTCGCCCGAGCCCACGGGATGTACGGAATCATCTTGTCGGGCGGGTCGATGACGATGCCGGGCGTCACGCGCTTGTTGCCCATAACGCCGACCATCGGCTCGATGTTGATGCCCTGGCTGCCGCCCTCGTTGCCGACGGCCTGGTAGATGCCTTCCACGTTCGGCTGCCCGCTCGGGTGCAGCGGCGCCTTCCAGGTGCTGGCGGGAATGACGCCAGGCGGCAGGCCGAAGTCGGGCGGTCCCGGTGTCTGTGATGCAGGAGTGGCGGGCGAGGCCGCCCACAGGAGGGCGCTCGCGACCGCGATGGCTGTAAGGGTGGATGCGAGGGTTCGCGTCGTCATGTCTACCGGATCTCCACTTGAGACTATTCCAGCACCGGGCCCGTTTTGACCATACCGCAGTTCGGGTAGATCCGGTCGCGGCGGCCACGCAACCCGGTCCCGCGAGGCGGGAATCCCATACAATCCCGGGCGGAACGACAGACACGCCGTTCGCCGGCAGGAGAGACACATGACATTCCGCAGCACATCCCTGGCCCTTGCTCTCGTGGTCTCGACGGGCCTGTTGGCCGCGCAGGGCCCCAGCCTCGCCCCCGCCCCCGGCTACGCGCTCCTTGAGTCCTGGGGACCGGTGCCCCACGACCCGGCGCCTATCAAGGACTACACCGTTTGGAACAAGGACATCTTCTGGGAGATCGGCCGCGTGGCCGTGAACCGCAAGGGCGACAAGCTGTACGCGTTCCGCCGCTCGGATCCGCCGATCCTGCAGATCGATACGGCGTCGGGGAAGATCCTCAAGGAGTTCGGCCACGGCATGTTCGTGTGGCCGCACGGGATGTTCGTCGACAAGGACGGCAATCTGTGGGTGACGGATGCCACGGTGTCCAACACGGATCCGAACCTGGCCAAGCAGCTCAAGCCGGCGGTCGCGGCGGGCTACGGGCACCAGGTGTTCAAGTTCAGCCCCGAGGGCAAGGTGCTCCTCACGCTCGGCACCAAGGGACAGGCGGGCGAGTCGCCCACGCTCTTCAATGCCCCGGCCGACGTGCTCACCAACGACAAGGGAGACATCTTCGTGGCGGACGGCCACGTCGGCACCCGGGTCGCGAAGTTCGACAAGACCGGGAAGTTCATCAAATCGTGGGGCACGAAGGGGAACGGTCCCGGTCAGTTCATCCAGCCGCACGGCATCGCGATGGACTCCAAGGGACGGATCTTCATCGGCGACCGCGGTGGCAATGGCGGGCGCGTGCAGATCTTCGATCAGGACGGGAACTTCATCGCCGAGTGGAAGCAGTTCGGCAACCCGAGCGGCGTGGCCATCACGTCCGACGACACGATCTACGTCACGGATCAGGGCAAGAAGGTCGTGACGGTCGGCAGCGCGAAGGATGGGTCGATCATCGGGATCATCCCCGACGTCTGGGCCGAGGGCGTGAGCGTGGACGACCGCCACACGGTGTACGCCGGCGAGGTGTTCCGGCGGCGCATGAAGAAGTTCACCTTCACGCAGCCCGGGAAGAACTGACGGTGGAGTCCCGGCTGCCCGCCACCGACGCGGTGGACAGCCGGGATGCCCTGTCTACCGGGGTGCGGCGGGACGTGCCTGCGTGACCTCGAACGTGATCGGGAGTCCCGCCCCTGCCATGTCCATGTAGACCACCGTCGGCGAGAATCCCTGCGTCTGCTTGCCGCCCTTGGAGCGCAGCAGGTTGACGGCGGCGGGGACGTCCGGCACGCCGATGCCGATGTGGTGCACGCTCTCTCCGTGCTTCGTGAGGTGGTCCTTCCACGGACTCTCCCCTTCGATCGTCTGGATGATCTCCAGGTTGGTGCCGGCGGCCCTGACCTGGGCAATCTTTCCGTGCATCACCTTGCCGGGGAAGTCCGGTCCCCACGGCACGTCCCGGTATTCCTTCGCCGGTGTGTAGGGCACATCGAACAGGGCCGCGAAGGCCTTGGCGGTCTTGTCCACGTCGTTCACGGTGAACGAGATGTGCGTCAGGCTGCCGTCGAGCGGCCGGGCGGCCTGTCCGTGGAGATACGACGTGGTTCCCAGGATTCCCGCGGCGCAACCCGCGATGGCCGCGGCGATGACCCGTATGTTGTGCTTCACACGTTCCTCCCTGCATGGTCGATTGGCTGATGTCGCGCGCGTCGCGAGTCGAGCGCCGCATTCTCGCACGGACCGTGAGGTTCGGATAGCGTGGGCCGCCGATCGTCCTTCGATGGGCACCTCCTCGCGGTCAAGCCCCACATCGGCAGCCGACCGCGCCGGCGGTCTCTCCACGCTACGCGCCGCTCTCCCGCACCTCCAGGTAGCCGCTTGGCTGCGCGACCAGCGCAAAGAGGATCTTCCCCATCGTCGTCCCGGCATTCCCCCGGCTCAGTCCGATGGCCGACTGCATCGTGAGCTACCCCAGCGTGAACTTCAATTACCCGTCGCCGGAAGCCAGGGCCTGTCTCGCCAACGCTCCGGCGTCCCGGCATCCGTGGCGCCCGGCGCTGGCGCGGGTGTCGTGAACGTCGCGTCGGGCGAGGCCACCTGTTCGCCACTGGCGCCCAGCGACAGCGCACGGACGTGGTACAGCGTGGACGGCGTCAGTCCGGCCACGCCCACGGTGTGGGCGGTCACCAGCATCGCGCTGAGCGGCGACACCGATCCGTAGTCAGGGGTGATGCCGTACTGCACTTGCGTGTCGGCCGGCACGCTCGTGCTCCATTCAATGACCGCGCCGGTCGGCGTCACGGACGAAACGCTGGGCGCCGTGAGAACCAGTGGAGGCGGGAGATTGGCGACCGTCACGGCCACACTCGGCGCCGTCATGTCCACCGGAGGCCCGGCCGCCCCCGGAGCCCTGCCGCTGACGACACCGGAGATGGCCGTCGTCAAGGCCGGCCAGTCCACGCCCAGGTCCCGACCGTCGGTACCGCCGTTGCGGTAGGGACTGGCGCCGCTCAGCTGATAGTCACCCCCCGATCGATTGGTGAACAGCACGGCCTCGACACTCACCGGAAAGACGTTGTCCTCCGGGTACGTCCCGGCGTTGCCGCCGATGATGCCGTTTCGTTGGATGACCGCACCAGGCAGGAACGATGCGAGACAGCCATTTCCGATGCAGCCGTCGCCGATCAGCCCGTACTCATTGTTCAGCACCAGGTTATTGGTGAAGGTGAAGGCCACCTGCGGCGCCTGCGACGCGAGGACGAACTCATGGCTCTGGAACGCGGTGTTGTGATCAATCGTGACGCTCTCCGCTCCGTTGAGCAGTTGCCACGCGCGGCCCGAACCGCCCCAGGTGGCGCGGCTCACGTCCTCGAACAGGTTGTGCTGAATCAGGAGGCGCTGTGCCCGCTGGCTTGACCGGATGTCGTCCATCCCCAGCACGTTGATCGCGCTGCCCGCGTGACGCACGACATTGTGGGTGAACGTGATGTCCG
This sequence comes from Acidobacteriota bacterium, assembly GCA_947482665.1. Lineage (GTDB taxonomy): Bacteria > Acidobacteriota > Vicinamibacteria > Vicinamibacterales > UBA2999 > CANKJK01. The sequence goes on along the minus strand of CANKJK010000018.1, from coordinate 8,728 downwards.
ACACGGTCGACCATGGGGCCGTACCGTCCTGGTTCCGTACGGTGAAGAGGATGGCGAAGCCGCTCTGGGCCTGCGCCCAGACGTTCTCAAAGATGTTGCCATCGATGAGTACCCGTCTCGCGTTCTTGAGCTCGAAGAGGTTCTTGACTGTCCACGCCGTCTGCCGCCATGCCAACGGTTTATAGAGATGATTGCCACGCACCTCGATGTCCGACGGCACCAGATTGGGGATAGACGGGTCCGCGCCGCCGAACATGATGTTCTCTCCGGACGCCTCGAGGTAGTTGTTCACGATCTTGAAGGGACCAGGACCGTTCCAGCCGGCCAGCGCCTGCGAGTCGAGGCCCGCGTAGTGAATCTCCGAGAGGTACGAGTTCACGACAGCGACCGACGTCCCGTTCAGCGAGATGCCCCGCACCAGATTGGCCGTGGCGTTGCCATGGATGTACACCCGGTCGAAGGTGATCGCGGATGGCACCACCGCCAGCGTGTTCTGCGCCCGGGATCCATCGCCAATGGCCACGAGCCCGTAGTGCATGGGCACACTGCTGGCGAGCGTGATTTCGACGCCGACGACCCGGTAGTGGTGCGCGCCCGGCGCCGTCATCAGTGCCGGACTCGTGTCGGGGGTCACGAGCTTCGGCAGGACATTCGCGTAGGCCGGCGTGATGCGCTGTCCATAGGGCGGAAGACTGCTGTCCGGGGCCGACGTCCGGATCGTGATCCAGCCAGCGCCGGTCTTGACGGGCAGCGTGAAGCTGCCCGAATACACCGCGCCAGCTTCGAGCGTGATCGTGTCACCCGGCTGTGCCGCGTTCAGTGCGGCCTGGAAGTTTCCCCCGGCACCGACCGCGATCAGGGCTCCGGCGGACGACGGCGGCGTCGTATCGAGCAGGACCTGCGGCAGGGTGGGGAGGACAGCCCCTCGGGTGACCGCGGGATTACTGAGTGAAGCAAGGGCCAGAAGCGCAACGCAGACGCGTCGGGCGCACCGGTACTGAAGGCTGCGGGCAGTCATTGGCTTTCTCCCCTGAGTGCCCTTGGGAAGAGAGCCTCAGGAATCAATCAGGAATGCGGTGTGGCTTCACTGTGCAATACAGCACAGTGCAAGCGAGGTACCGCCGGAGGGCACGGGACAGGATTGGGGGAATTGCTGGCAGTTTGAGAGGGTGAGAGGCGTATGGGCGCTCAAGGCGCTGGGATGGCCACGGAACAGAGGTATGCAATCCAGCACACAGTGTCGAAAGTCCACACGACAGGAGTGTCAGGTCCGTCGCTGCGTCCGTGCACTCAGCTGTGGCCGCCAATGGCAGTGCCAGCCCGCGAAAGCCGCTCGGGCGACACAGGGTCCGATGTGTACGTGCTGAATGGTCGAGGTGCGGGATGGCGCACCTTCCAATATCGCTGACCATCATCGAGCAGGCGATGCGCGCAAAGGGACTGCCCGTGCCCGAGCACCGCCACAGCATCCCGACCATTCCCCACTGACGCAGTGGGCGCCACTTCGTCTACGTTCGATCGGGCAGGACGTGACGCTGAGACGCGCGGAAATATCGGCCTCACCGATCAGAAGTTCCCGCCAAGTCTCGGCGGTCGACCGCGGCAATCCGATGTGCACACGGCATCTCTCTGAGCGCTACAGGTACACCCGTTGCAGCCCCGAAGCGCGGAGGTGCGTTATGCATCCTCGTACCTGTATGCCGGTGGTTTCGGCCATGGCCTTGTTGGTGACGCTGACCACGGCCGTGCCGACTGCCGGCCAAACTGAGCAGGCCGCGTGCGACTGCATCGGCCAATGGCAGACCTCGGTTCTGACCGCCAAGAACCAGGCGCTGTGCAAGGACGTTCATGGCGCGGCGTGCCTCGGTGCCGAAGTGCGCATTACCAAGCCTTGGACCTGGGAGCCCGCGCGGCAAGCCTGCGTCGGGAGCTTTGAATACTGGCAGGGACTCCGCGGCGGCAAGCCGGAATGGCAGTCTGCGGGGAGTTACGCCGGCCAGTCGGTCGAATTGGCGAAAGCCCGCCAGCGGTGCCAGGAGATTGGCGCGGTGGCCGGCGACGCCCCGCAGCCGCGTCCCACCCCCACACCGGCGGTGAAAGCGGCTGACAAGCTGCGCGATACGGTGCGCCAGGCGATGCGTGATCGCCCCAGTGCGAATCAAGCGAGGAAGGCGCTCTCCGGCCGTGACTCGGTCATTACGGTCGAAGCGAACGGCAAGGTCGTCGAAAGCACCACTGCGGGTACGAAGGCGCTGACGTCGGTGTGTCCACGCCCGGTCGTGATTGATCTCACGGTGATGGGACGCGCCTTGAGGTCCAAGGGAATCAACACGGAGGAGATCAGCCGGATTCTGGACGACCTCAACGCGGCGGCCAATTTCGAGGCCAACGCAGCCGGGGGCGCCGGGGACCGCTACGCCGCAAACATGCGGGATGCTTTCGTCATGCACCTGCTGGGCCTGACGCTTGTGGTCGCTCCCGGTGATGTCGGCCTTAGGCCCGCCGCGTGGTCGTCGGCGCATACGCTCCGCGCCTGCGAGCACGCGAGCATCAAGGGCACGATCAACGGAGGAGGGGACTTCATCTCCGTTCCCCAAATGGACAACCGTTTCTCAGGTGCCGGGCGATTGATGTACATCCGCGCGGGTGCCGCAGCCGCATCGACCGCAGACACGATCGCCATCTCGAGCAACGTCATCGCGCCGCCGAGTGCGGAGTTCCGCCTGGCCAACGCCACCGCGGCCGTGGAGGTGGCAGCCAATGGCGTCTCGGCCATCGCCCTGCTGAAGGGGCGCGCGCGTGCAACGGAACTGGCCACAGGCGAGTCCCGCGAGGTTGCGGCTGGGCAGATGGTGGTTGTCATTCCGGGTATCGGCGTCGCGGCGCCCGAGGCCCTGTCGCCGAGCGTGCGGGCCTTCATCGAAGCCAGGCTCAACGACCGCGGTGCGGAGGGCGGGGAGGACCGGCCCTTCAGCGGGAGCACAAGGCTCGGAAATACACCTGGAGCCCCCACCGGCACACGCGTGCTGCGGGGCGGCGAGGAGTGGGCGTTCCGTACGAGTGAGGGCACCCTGGCGCTCCATGCCCGCCTGCCCTGGCCCAAAGTGGCTGGTGGCGCCAATGCGCTGGAGGTCCGCGTGAATGGCCGAGTGCTGGTGTCTCCGCTCCGCAACAAGTCCGGCAGCTTTACTTTCGCCGACGGACGGGACTTCGAGTACCTCGACGGCAAGACCGGTCACTGGATGGTTTTCTACAGCCCTGACTTCGTGTCGAACAACACCGGCGACGGTGGCGACTACCAGGTGGTCACCGATCCGGAATCGGCCTACCGATACGCGTGGGACATCAGCGCTTTCGCAGGCGCCGGCAAGATGGCCGACGTGGTCATCCGTAACGCCATCACGTCCGGCACCGTGTCTCTCGAGGTGAGCTTCGACAGCCCCGCGCAGACCGGCAGACGCACGGACAGCCGGATGCTCAATCGGGAGTCCGAGGCCTCGTGGGGCGGGGACAGGCCATCTGACGAGCGGACAACCGTGGCCAGAGGCGAGGACGCCGGTGAACTGACTGGCGCCTGGACGATGGACTACTGGGTGTTCGGCTATCCCAAGCCGCGTGAATTCACGCTGCAGCAGAGGGGAACGGCGCTGAGCGGGACCATGCTGAGCGCCGGCGGGAATCCGATCCGTCTTGAGGGGGCCGTGAACGGCGAGGCGATGACGCTCGACTTTGTCTACGACAACGTGGCCACGCTCTCGGAGCTGACCTCGCCTGCCGTGGCCAGGAAGATCATGGGCATCCGGTCTCGCGCACGGTTCCAGCGGGCTGGGCCTGATACCTGGAAGGGCACCCTGTCGAGCTTCTACCTGTCCACCACCGGCGACGAGGTCTATGCCAAGGCCGATGGCGGCACGCTAGAGGCCACGAAGCGTTCGGCCCCTGGGCCGACGACGATGAAGCGGGTGCGGTGAGCAGGCGTCCTGCCCCGCGCGGGCGTCGCTCTCAGAACACCGTGAGCAACGCCCGCAGCCGCTCCCGGGCCCGCGAGGCCTGTTATCGCGGGATGTTCATCGGCATGGCCTCCGTGGCGCCGGAAGTCTATGCGTTTCTGGCGCGCCTGAAGTGAACGAGTCTGGTGCTCTTCTCTCGCGCCCGCGGAGCGCAGGAAGCGCGTAGACCGCCGGCGCCACGGCCTCGCCGCCCTAGAGGCTCCAGTCATTCCGTCGCACGGCCTCCGGGTTGTCAAAGCGGAACGTGCTGAAGACGAGGCCGCTCACGCCCGGTAACGCGGCGAGCGTGGCTTCGGTGTCCGCGTCCCGCTCATCCCATTGCCGTGCAACGTAGAGGCGTGTTGACGCATCGGCGAGCACGGGCGCGTAGCTATCGCGTATCTGCGCGTCCAGCGGTGGCATGCCCTCGCCGGTCAGATAGTTCTGCAGATAGCCGTCACCTCGATGCATGGGCCACAGGTCGTGCCACATCGAGGGGCAGCGCGACGAGTGCTGATTGATGACGAGGTCATCGAGCAGGCCCTCTGCTACCCACGTGCGCCAGTCGAGCGAGAGGTTCCCCATCGGCGGGCCGAGCACGTCACCACGCGGGGCGCCGACGGCGAAGCGCCGGCCCAGTGCGGTCATCTCCGCCCGAAGATCCCGTAGCAACATCGTCAGATACGACCCCCGCAGGTCGCGCCACGCCTGCCGATCGAAGTCGTCTCTGAGGATGTCGCCCCCGTAGCGCCGGGCGTACGCCTCCCGCACAGGCGCTGTGAACCCCATCGCGTCGGCATGCGGGGCTGGCTTGGCCTGCGAACGGAGACAGAGAAAGAGACCGTCGAAGTCGGACTCGCGCATCCAGCCGGTGAACCGCTCGATGAAGTGTTGCCGCACCTCTGGCCAGGCCATCGCCATCACGCCGACCTGCTGCCGACCCTCACGGTCGTGCTCCATCCATTCCGGGTGCGTGGCGCTGAAGGCGCTCTGCCACGCCACGTCGCGGCCGTGCATCGCGTTGTGGTGGCTCACCGCGCGGATCTCGGGCGGCGCCAGCGGCCAGCCCTCATCGAAGACGGAGACATAGAGCCAGGAGGTCAGCCCGGCCTGTCGTGCGAGCGCAGGGACGAAGTCGAGCTCACTCCAGCTGATGCCCGGGGCCTGGCTGGGATGCACGTGCCCGGGTGCCGTCTCGAAGCGGCCCGGAATCCGGCGGCGGAAGACCCGCCAGTGAAGGTCCGTTGCGCCGAGGTCATCACGCCAGCAGGCCATGCGGCGGGTCACGGCATCGGGCGTGGCCAGCTGGCCATCACCCTCGCCAAACGCAAGATGGTCGCCCCAGGAGACCGACGCGATGTGGGCGGGGCGCGTGGTGGTCACGTTCGACGATCGTCCACTTTTCCACCGCTTTTCGCTACGCTCTCTCTGTGCATCCCCGTCGTCGCTTCACGATGCCGCTTCCGGGCGGGCGTTCTCTGTCACTTGGCGGGCGCACGCTCGTCATGGGCATCCTGAATGTGACGCCCGACTCGTTCTCGGACGGCGGGCGGCTGTCGTCCCCAGCGGCGGCGGTGGAGGCGGCACTGGCCATGATCGAAGCCGGCGCCGACATCATCGACGTCGGTGGTGAGTCGACGCGGCCCGGTGCGAGGCCGGTGCCGGCAGGGGAGGAGCGGGACCGCGTGGTGCCGGTGATCGCTGCCCTGGCCAAGGAAACGTCGGTGCCGATTTCCATCGACACCTACAAACCAGCCGTGGCCCGCGCGGCGCTCGAGGTGGGTGCTGTCATCGTCAACGACATCAGCGGGCTCCGCTATGAGCCGGAACTGGCGGCGGTGGCCGCCGGCGCGGGGGCTGCGATGGTGCTGATGCATACGCGCGGACGCTCGGCCGAGATGTATCGCCAGGCGGAGTACCACGACGTGGTCGCCGAAGTGCTGGATGAACTCCGGGAGAGCGTGGCCTTTGCCACGGCCGCCGGTGTGGACCGCCGCCAGATCGTCATCGACCCCGGCATCGGCTTCGCCAAGCAGGTGGCGCACAGTTATGAAGCGCTCGCGCGACTCCATGAGTTCGCGGATCTTGGGTTCCCGATCCTCGCCGGTCCGTCCCGGAAGTCCTTTCTGGTCCGGCCGCTGGGCCACGACCGGGCTCCGGCTGAGCGCGACTGGGCCACCGCGGCGGCCGTGACGACGGCGGTCCTCGAAGGCGCGCACATCGTCCGGGTGCACGCCGTGGCCGCGATGCGCGATGTCGTCCGGATCAGCGACGAGATTCGGCGCTATCATCACGAACTCGCATGACCTGGCTGCTCTCGCTCCTCGAGGGGCGCACCGTCTCCTGGCGGGACCTCGTCGACATCGGCATTGTCGCCATCCTGCTCTATCAGGTCCTGCTGCTCATCCGCGGCACCAGGGCCGCGCAGATGGTGCTCACCTCGGCCTTTATCGTCGCGCTGTTCTATCTGTCCGACTATCTGGGCCTCGAGACGGTCAACTGGCTGATCCGTTTCCTCGCGCCGTATGTCGTCTTCGCGCTCATCGTGCTCTTTCAGGCCGACATCCGCCGGGCGCTGACGCTCGTCGGCCGCGTGCCGTTCCTGCGTCGCCTGGCCCGCTTCCGCAATTCCATCGAGACCGTGGAGGAGTTGGTCGTCGCGGCCGCGTCCCTGTCCTCCCGGCGCATCGGGGGCATCATCGTCATCGAGCGGCAGATCGGTCTGCGCAACTACATGGAGGGCGGCATTCCCCTCGATGCGCGGGTGACCTACGACCTGCTGGATTGCATCTTCCAGAAGGAGTCGTCGCTCCACGACGGCGCCGTGATCATCCAGGGCGAGCGCATCGCGGCCGCCGCGTGCGTGCTGCCACTGGCCGTCAACCCGGCCGTGGCCGCCACGCTCGGCACGCGCCACCGCGCCGCGCTCGGTATTACCGAGGAGAACGATTCGGTGGCCATCGTCGTGTCCGAGGAAACAGGAACGATTTCGCTGGCGCTCAAGGGCATGCTCGAGCGACCGCTGTCGCCCGACCAGTTGCGCGCCCGACTGACCAAGCTGCTCAGCCCACGGCGGATCGCAGCGGGTCAGGTCGATGAGGACGGCGGGTCGCTCTGATGGCGCGCGCTTTCAGCCGCAATCTCTGGCGTCAGCTCGTCGCCCTCGTGGTGGCGGCCGGACTCTGGTTCCTCTTCGGGGGGCAGAAGGTCGTCGAACGCGCCATCCGCGTGCCGCTCGAGTACACGAATCTCCCGTCCGGCATCGAGATGACCGGCGATGTGCCGACCGTGGTCGACATCCGCGTGCGCGGGTCCGAAGCCGCGCTGACGCGCATCGTGCCAGGGGAGCTCGTGGCGGTTGTCGACCTGGCGGCCGCCAAAGCCGGTCCGCGCCTCTTTCACGTGACGGGAAACGATGTCCGCACGCCCTCGGGTGTGACCGTCGTGCAGGTGTCGCCTTCGAATGTCGGCGTGAGCTTCGAGCCGTCCGCGATCCGCCGCGTGACGATCTCTCCCGTGCTGGCGGGCACCCCGGCGTACGGGTTTGAAGTCGGCACGATCACGGCCTCCCCCCCGGCAGTCGAGGTCCTCGGCCCGGCCGGTGCGCTCAAGGACCTGCAGGCGGTGATCACGGAACCCATCTCGGTCGCGGGCGCCTCGGCCTCGGTCCACGACACCGTAACCGTGGGCGTACCAGATCGCACGATCCGGCTGCGCGCGCCTCAGCGGGTTGAGGTCGACGTCGAGATCCGTCCCGCGCCCGTGGAGCGCATCGTCGCGGGTGTGGCGGTCGAAGTCAGAGGGGGGCGCCGCGCCGCGCCCTTCATCAGCACGGTGACGGTCACGATCAAGGGCCGGGTCGAGGCCCTGCGCGAGCTCCAGTCCTCAGCCCTGCATGCCTTCGTCGATGTGAGTCGCGCCCGGCCCGGCCAGGCACTGTTGACCGTCGGCGTCGACGTCCCCGCCGGCATCGAAGTGGTCCGGGTCGACCCCGAACAGCTCCCGGTGCAGGTACGCTAGGGAACTGATGGCAGAGCAACGGCTGTTCGGGACGGATGGAATCCGCGGGCGCGCGGGTGTCGCGCCGCTTGATGGCGCCACGGTGCGTCGCGTCGGCGCGGCGCTGGTGGATGCGGTGCGAGAGGGCGACGCGCCCGTCCGCATCCTGATTGGGCGCGACACGCGGGAATCCGGCGAACAGATTGAACGCGATCTGGCCCACGGCGCCCGGTTGGCCGGCGCGGAGGTCGTCAGCGCTGGCGTCGTGCCGACGCCCGCCGTCGCCGTGGTCACGAGAAGCCACGGCTATGCGCTTGGCGTCGTCATTTCGGCATCGCACAATCCCTACGGCGACAACGGCATCAAGGTGTTCTCCGGCGCCGGTGAGAAATTTACCGAGGCCCGTGAGCGCCGGGTGGAGGCGCTGGTCGCCGATCCCACCAGGCTGACACCTGACGGGGTTGCGCCCCCGGTGGCGCACGTGGACCACGTGCAGGACTACCTGACGCACCTGCATCGGATACTCCCGGTGAGCGGCGCGACAGGTCTGCGGATCGCGGTCGATTGCGCCCACGGCGCCACCGTCTCTGTGGCGCCCGCACTCTTCTCCGCGCTAGGTGCGGAGGTGCATCTGATCGGCTGCGACCCGGATGGCCGCAACATCAATGCCGGCGTCGGCTCGACCGCGCCCCAGGCGCTGGCCGCCGCCGTGGTGGCCGGGGGCTATCAGCTGGGCGTGG
>CANKJK010000017.1 GCA_947482665.1 Acidobacteriota bacterium | reverse complement strand
CCTGCTGGAAATCTCCACGGATAAAGTCGACGCCGAGATTCCCTCGCCGGTGGCAGGCACGCTCATCGAGATCACGGTGAAGGCGGGGGAGACGGCCGAGGTCCACTCGGTGGTCGCCGTCATCGAAGCGCCGGGTGGTGGTGGCGCACGCGCCGCGGTGCCGGCTGCGGCCGCCCAGGCGCCGAAGCCCGCTGCGGCTGCACCGGCGGCGGTGCCGGCCAAGGCCGCGGCGCCTCCCACGGCACACAGCGACTACAAGGGCCGTGCCTCGGCAGTGGCGCGCGTCATGGCCCGGGTGCACGGCATCGACCTGGCCAACGTGACACCGAGTGGGTCGCGCATCTCAAAGGCCGACGTCGAGAAGTTCCTCAGCGGTCCGAAGCTTACGGTCAATCCGGGCGACATCGTCGAGCCGATGTCCGTGATGCGGAAGAAGATCGCCCAGCACATGATCGAGAGCCGGCGCACCTCCGCGCACGCGCACTCGGTGTTTCTGGTGGACATGGGCCGGGTTGAGTCGGTCCGCAAGGCGAAGAAGCCCGCCTGGGAAGCCGCCGGCGTCAAGGTCAGCGTGCTGCCGTTTGTGACACTGGCGGCGGCTCGGGCGCTGCGCGACTTCCCGCTGCTGAATTCGTCGCTCATCGGCGATCAGGTGATCTACCGTCACGACATCAATGTGGGCGTGGCGGTGGCGCTGGAGACGGGCCTCATCGTGCCCGTCATCAAGAACGCGGACCAGCTCTCGCTCGTGGAACTGGCGAAGGCCATCGCCGACCTCGCCACCCGGGCGCGCAGTAAACAGCTCAAACCCGAGGAAGTGACCGGCGGCACCTTCACCGTCACCAATCCGGGCAACTTCGGCGGCGCGTTCGCGACGCCGATCATCAACCAGCCGCAGGTGGCCATCCTCGAGATGGGCACGGTGGAGAAACGCGCCGCCGTGGTGGACGATCAGATTGCCGTCCGGCCGATGATGAACCTGATGATGGGGTTTGATCACCGGCTGATCGATGGCGCATTGGCCGACCAGTATCTGGCGGCCGTGAAACAGGCGCTCCAGACCTGGAGCGAGGAGTAGACCGTGGCTATCAAGACTATTGGCGTGCTCGGGTGCGGACTCATGGGCGGCGGCATCGCGCAGACCTGCGCAGCGGCCGGCTACAAGACCGTCGTCAAGGAAGTGAACGACGCGTTCCTCGAGAAGGGGCTCGGCCGCATCAAGGGCCTGCTCGACGGCGGCGTGACGAAGGGCAAGCTCACCGCCGAACAGCGTGACGCGACCCTCGCGAACCTGAAGGGCACGACGTCGTTCGCCGACCTCAAGGACTGCGACATCGTCATCGAGGCCATCACCGAAAACCTCGAGGACAAGCGCACGCTCTACGCCGAAGTAGAGAAGGTGGTGGGCGCGCACACGATCCTGGCGTCCAACACGTCCTCGCTGTGCATCACCGAGCTGGCCGCCGCCACCAAGCGGCCCGACCGCTTCATCGGCATGCACTTCTTCAATCCCGTCCCCGTGATGAAGCTCGTCGAGGTCATCCGTGGCCTCACGACGACGGACGAGACGTACCACGCGGTGTTTGAGTTTTCGAAGGCGCTCGGCAAGGACCCGGTCACCGTGGTCGACCGCCCGGGCTTCATCGTGAACCGGCTGCTCATTCCGTATCTGCTCGATGCCATCCGCGCCTACGAAGAGGGGCTCGGCTCGCTCGCGGACATCGACACCGCGATGAAGCTCGGCTGCGGCCACCCGATGGGTCCGTTCACGCTGCTCGACTTCATCGGCCTCGACACCACCTACTACATCGCGCAGATCATGCACGCCGAGTTCGGCAAGCCGATGTATGCGCCGCCGCCGCTCCTGAAGCGGATGGTGCTGGCCGGGTACCTGGGCAAGAAGAGCGGCCAGGGCTTCTACAAGTACTGAGCCGCGCAGGCTCCGGCCTTTGTCCTCCGCGCCGGGCGCGCACTGCGCCGCGCACAACGTCAGGGTCCAGAGCCGCGAACTGACGCTGCCAGTGAGTGCCTGGCAGGAGTGGTTGACGTCGGCGCTCGGACCGTACGCAGGATCTGCCCGGTCGCTGATCGTCGAAGGCCGCCGGCCTGCGTGCGGTACGCTGCCGTGCATCGTCGCTGTAGGCAGTGCGCCGTGCCGACTGGAGACCTGACATGATCAACCGGATCTTCCTCAACCTCCCGGTCGCTGACCTCCAGCGATCGATCGACTTCTTCACCGCGCTGGGCTTTACGTACAACCCGCAGTTCAGCGACGACTCGGCTGCGTGCATCGTCATCAGTGACGCGATCTCCGTCATGCTGGGCACCCACGCCAAGTTTCGCGAGTTCACGCCGAAGGCGGTGTGCGACACGAGCCAGGCCGTCGAAGTCCTGCTCTCTCTCAGCTGTGAGAGCCGCGAACAGGTGGATGACCTGGTCGCCAGGGCCCTGGTGGCGGGTGGTTCCACCTACGACAAGCCCGAGGACTTCGGGTTCATGTACACACACAGCTTCGTCGACCCGGATGGTCATGGATGGGGGCTGCTTCACATGGCCTCCCAGCCTGCACAGCCGTGATGTGGCTCACCCAGGGCGCTGGCGCTACGTGCCACGGGTGGTGATTTTGATTGTCACGCCCACGGACACGCGCGTGAACGGCGCGTTGAGGGTAGGATAGGCGCCGCGACGCCGAACCTGGCGGTCGCCTGGAGGACACGATGCGCGAGATCAGCCGGAACACGATTCGGGCCGCAGCACTACTGGCGGCCATGGCACTGACGCTCAGCGCATGTCAGAAGCAGGCGGGCTCGTCTGGCGCGGGCCCTGGCCCGGCTGCCTTCGCCGGACCGGGCGTGCCGCAGTTCGAATTCGACCCCACGTGGCCGAAGCTCCCGCTGCCGAACAACTGGATCTTCGGCAACATGAGCGGCGTCCATGTGGACGAAAAGGACCACGTCTGGATCCTTCAGCGCGGGAACACCGTTCAGCTCGACCTGGGCGACGACTACCTCGAAACCGGTGCGGCGGAGTGCTGCACACCGGCGCCCTCCGTCGTGGAATTTGATCCGGCCGGGAACATCGTGCAGGCCTGGGGTGGACCGGGCGCCAAAGCCAACAGGTCCACTGGCATCGGCATGCCACGAACCGGCGAAATCCCGCGGGTTCAAGGGGTGGAGTGGCCGCGCGAGCACAGTCTGTTCGTCGATAGCGAACACAACGTGTGGATGGGGTGCAACGACACCATCAACGGGCAACACTGTGCGGTGCTGACGAAGTTCACCCACGACGGCAAGGTGATCTGGCAGAAGGGCAAGACGGGCGAGTCCAAGGGCAATACCGACACGGAGAACTTCGGCGAACCGGCCGGCATCTTCGTGGACGCCACGACCAACGAGGCCTACATCGCGGATGGGTACTACAACCGCCGTGTGATCGTGATCGACGCGAAGACGGGCGCCTTCAAGCGCATGTGGGGCGCCTACGGCGAGCCTGTGGAGAAGTCGACGGCGGGCTTCTCCGTGCCCTACGATCCGGCCGCGCCGCTCTCGCGCTCCTTCGGCAGCTCGGTCCACTGCATCGAGCTGAGCCGCGACGGCCTCGTGTATGTGTGCGACCGGCAGAACAACCGCATCCAGGTCTTCAAGCGCGACGGCACGTTCGTGAAGGAAGTGGTGGTGGCGCCGCAGACAAAAGCCAACGGCGCGGCCTTCGACATCGCCCTTTCACCCGATCCTGAGCAGCGCTTCCTCTACCTGGGCGACGGCCGCAACCACAAGGTGCACATCCTGCGTCGCGACTCGCTGGAAGTGGTCGGCTCCTTCGGCCACGGCGGCCGTGCAGGCGGCGAGTTCGGGGTCGTCCACGTGCTGGCGTCCGACTCCCAGGGAAATCTCTATGTGGGAGAAACAGTCGTACGCGACCGCATCCAGAAGTTCAAGTTCGTCGGGATGAAGTAGGCGCGCGCTCGGTGTTCAGGCGTCCGGTGGGCAAGCCGACGCAGCGTAGTCAACCGCCCCGTAACCAACGGTCAACCCCGTCCATCACGCGCTGCGTGGCCGTGACGCCGGAAGTCTGCCTTCGACGCGATCCGCGGCACTCGGAGCGGCCGCCTCAGGCGCTCGATCACACGTGATCCTGGCGCGCGATGGCCGTACCCCACTCATCCGCGCTGCGTCAGGAGGCTGTCTCAGGGGCAAGGAGCCTATAACGACCCTTCCGAGAACGCGGCGCACCTTCTAAGAGCGCCTATCGTCACCGTGTGACGCACTTCCGCACACCCGATTCAGTGGTCGATTGACATCGACCACCGCTAGGTTCACGATGCCGGTGAGGAACTGAGCCGTCCTCGCCTTGAACCCTATCGGATCACGCGGCCCAGCTGTCTTCTTGTTCATAGGGGCTCTCCCGTCATGACAAAGTGCCTGCTCCGCCTGGCAACTGTCCGCGTGTTACGCACCACTGCCCTTGGAATGGTGTTCTTGGCCTCCGCTCCTGCGATGGTGGCGGGGCAGCGCCCGCCGGTGCCAACCGGGAGGTGCGTAGGGAATTGTCCGGACTCAGGTAGGGGCACCGGCAGTGGCTCGGGCCGACGACGCCAGAGCAGAAAGCCCACGGACGCTGACCGTCGCGAGTCCGCGGCGCAAGAGCAGAACAACAAGGGTATAGAGGCTGAGAACAGAGGCGATTGGGCCGCTGCGGCTTCGTATTTTCAAGAGGCGCTGAAGAACAGTCCTGACGATGCGGTCATACGCAAGAATCTTGACATCGCCCTCCAGCAAATTGCGGCGACGGACAGGCAGCGCCAAGACGCAGCTGTCGAAGCCGCGGCTGCCAACTTGGAGAAGTCGAGTCGGACATTGGCGGAATCATTGAAGGCCGCGCCGTCCGTCGCAGGATTGGATTTTGATGGAGGCCACTCCACGGCCGCACCAGGCAGCGGCAATGCACGCGTGGTGGATGCGCGCAAGGTGCCATCGGGCCTGCCGAAATCCGTGGAAGATGCGATAGTTGGCGCGTATTCAACTGCGCCGGCCGGCGTCAGTGACAGGGTCCGAAAGGGATTCCAGGCAGTGATGGATCGCGATTGGAAGGTTGCTCGCGCCTGGTTCGAGGACGCCCTCAATCGAGATCCTGGCAATGCCGGTCTCAAGCATCTCCTTGCTGCGCTCGACAACTCCGCACCACGGGTGCCCTTGATGACAGACGAGGGGGTGATGGATGCCATAGACGCGATGTTCGGGCTGCCGCCCCGCGCTCACCCTGCTCGGTGAGGGCTCCTTTGATGATCTCCACGAACAAACAGCCCGGCAATCTGCTGTGCTTGGCTGCGCTGCTACTGCTGCTGACCATCGCGCCGGCTCTTGCTTGGGGTCAGGGCAACGCATCTCCACCATTGCCGCCCACCGCCCAGGATGCGGTCGACAAAGGGATTGTTGCTGCGAAGAAGGCAGACTACCTCCTAGCGATCCGGTTCTTCGAGGAGGCGCGCAAGGTCGCTCCGATGGCACCGCCGATCTACTTGAACCTTGGCTTGGCAGAGTCGCGAGTTCCTGGGCGGGAACTGCGGGCTATGGCTTGGTTTGGTGCGTACCTCGCGGCCTATCCGAATTCACCAAGTGCAGCAGCGGTAAGAGCTCAGGTCACCCAACTGGACATGACAAATCAAGGCAACGTTTCACAATTGATCAAGGCTGCGGAGGAAGCGGCCAATCAGATACCGAAATCGAGAGCATGGCTGGACGGTCAATGGCCCGTAGGAGACGCTCGAAGGGACGCCTTGCTGGAAGTGGCGGATCTGTGGCAGAAGCACGGTGATTATTCCGCCGCGCTTAAGACTGCCGATGGTTTCACAGGTGGCGTCATAGGCGACTTCTACAAATCAATGCTGCAAAAGAACATTGGATGGGCGCAAATGAACGCGGGCGACCTGAAAGGGGCACGGCAGACATTTCGCGCCGCCATGGAAACCGCCATCAGACGCAAGCATTACGACGACGTGTTACTCACTACGATCGTGCAAATTGCGTCTGGACATGCAGGCACCGGAGACATCAAGGGCGCGCTTCAATCCGCCGATAAGCTTCAAGATGACAGCGTGAAGAGTCAGGCCCAATTCAATATTGCAGTGGCGCAAGCCTTCGCCGGCGACGCGGCGGGAGCGTATAAAACATTTGCGCGTGCCGACCATACCGCCGAGCGCATTCAGAATCCCGACCTCAGGCGCGAAGTGCAGGCTTTCTTCGCCAAAGAGAAGAAAGGCGTCAAGACAGGAAGCAACCGCAACTCAAGTGGTCAGGCCACGACGACAACACCGCCAGGACTCCAGCCTGTCATTGGCGCTTCCGATTGGTTAAGGAATCTGGACGACGGCGACAAGTCTCATGATTGCCCATTGAATACCTCGCTCTTCTTGGACATGGGTGGTTATCTGAAATCGCTCACGTCATCCGGCAATCCCAAGACACACCTGAGTCGCTCTATCGAAGCCGTCAAGAAACAGGTCTCCGCGCGGAGGGTCATTGTCGGGATGTTGCAGAAGCAGGCAAAGCCATAAGGCGAGCGTGAATCGGACCAGCTCTGTGGGAGGGCTCATTCGGAGAAAGGATGGAGCCCATGGGCCGACCGAGCAATTACCCCCAAGAGTTGCGTGAGCGCGCCGTACGAATGGTCTTCGAGCATGTGCACGAGCACCCGTCGCGGTGGGCCACGATCAAGTCGGTCGCGGAGAAACGGGATTGCACGACGGAGGTCTTACGCTGCCGGGGGCGTCAGGCCGAGCGTGATGAAGGCCAGCGCCCAGGCCTGACCACCACCGAACGCGAGCGTCTGAAGCCATCGAAAATGTGACCTGCGTGGGGTTTCTCGGACCAGCTGAAGCTTGAGAGAATGGCGCCCTAGGGAAACGAGGGGGTGATCAGCGCCGACTTTCGCGTAGGCTTCCCGGGTTCACACGAGGAGCCTCCATGACGCGCACACGACTCTCCCTTCTTGCGGCGGCCCTCGGGCTGGCCATCTTCCTTGGTGCTGGCTGGCTGCCACGGGCCACACCGGCCTCCAGCCTCACGGCCTCCCTCAGTGCCGCGCCGGCGGCGCAAACCGGGGCCAAGGGCGAGATGGTGCCCTATTACGAGTGGGACCCGACCTGGCCGAAGCGGCCGCTGCCAAATCACTGGGCGGTCGGCAACATGGTCGGCGCCTTCGTCGATGCCAAGGACCACGTCTGGGTCGTGCATCGTCCGAGGACGTTGCTCCAGGGGCACGAGGACGACGCGGCCTATGACGTGCCCGAGTCCGAATGCTGCGTGCCGGCTCCGGCCGTGATTGAGTTCGATCAGCTCGGCAACGTGGTCCAGGCCTGGGGCGGTCCCAATGCCGACACCTTCAAGAAGACCGGCGTGGGCGGCACCTCCGCCATTCAGGAGCGGTTCCTGATGTGGAAGAAGCCGCAGGGCTATGTGTGGCCGGAGTCCGAGCACACGATCTTCGTGGACCACAAGGACAACGTCTGGGTGGGCAACAACGGTGGCTCCCACATTCTGAAGTTCACGCGGGACGGGAAGTATCTGCTGACCGTCGGCGTGCCAGGCAAGAAGGCCGACAGCAACGACACGACCGCCATGCGCAGCCCCGCCGGCGTCACCGTCGACCCGAAGACGAACGAGCTGTACGTGGCGGACGGCTATGGCAACCGGCGCGTCATCGTGTGGGACGCCGACACCGGCGCCTATAAGCGGCACTGGGGCGCATACGGCAAGAAGCCGGATGACAGCGTGCCCTTCAAGTACAGCCCCACCGGGCCGCCCTCGCAGCAGATGAACACGGTGCACTGCGTCTGGATCGACAACAAGGACGAGGTCTACGTCTGCGACCGCGCCAACTCGCGCATCCAGGTCTTCAAGAAGGACGGCACGTTCATCAAGGAGGCGTCCGTGGCGCCCGCGACGATGCGTGGCTCGGTGCTCGATATCGCCTTCTCGAAGGACAAGGAGCAGAAGTGGATGTTCGTGGCTGACGGCCGCAACGAGAAGGTCTGGATCCTGCGCCACAGCGACATGAAGGTGGTTGGCTCCTTTGGCAGCGCCGGCCACTTCGGCGGGCAGTTCACCATTGCCCACAACATCGCCATCGACTCGAAGCAGAACATCTACGTCACCGAGAGCCTGACGGGGCAGCGCATCCAGCGCTTTCTCTATAAGGGGCTCCGGCCGTCGACGATGAACTAAGTGCCGGGCGTTCACGGTTCGATGTTGATGTTCCGGACCCGACAGGCAGGCGTCGCCCTCCTGCTCCTCGTCGGGTTGTGCGCGACGGCGATGGGGCAGGTGGCCCCCGCCGCCTATCCGCCGCCGCCGACGCTGCCTGAGACGATGACTCGCGCGGCCGACGGGCGGGTGACGATCCGCGCCGTACGGCTCCCGGCGCCGTTGCGGCTTGACGGCCGCCTCGATGAGGCCGTCTACACCACCATCCATCCAGCCGATGGCCTGATACAGGCCGACCCCAATGACAACGTGCCGTTCACGGAACGGCACGAGACCTGGGTCTTCTTTGATGACACGGCCATCTACGTGTCGATGCGCTGCTGGGAGAGCCGCCCGGACCGGATGATTGCCAACGAGATGCGGCGCGATCACGGCGGCGTTGCGCAGAGCGATCACGTGTCGTTTACGCTCGACACCTTCCTCGACCGGCGGAACGCGGTGTCCTTCACGGTGTCCGCCGCCGGCGGACGCATGGACGGGCAGTTCTCGGACGAGCGGATCTACAACGGCGACTGGAATCCCGTGTGGGACGCGGCTGTCAGCCGCTTCGACGGGGGATGGACGGTGGAGATGGCCGTGCCGTTCAAGTCGCTGCGGTATGGCCCCGGACGCGAGCAGGTGTGGGGCTTCAACGTCCGCAGGCTGAGCCGTTGGAAGAACGAAATGGCGCACCTCACGCCCATTCCTCGGGCCCTGGCCCAGCGCGGCATGTTCATCCAGTCGCTGGCAGGCACGCTGGTGGGCGTGGAAGCGCCGCCCCCAGCCATGAATCTGGAGATCAAACCGTACGTGACGGGGAACCTCACCTCGGACCACACGGCGCGGCCGCCTGTCTCGAATGACCCTGGTGGGGAGGTTGGCGTCGACGTGAAGTACGGCCTGGGCCGGAGCCTGACCGCCGACTTCACCTACAACACGGACTTCGCGCAGGTCGAGGCCGACGAGCAGCAGGTCAACCTGACCCGGTTCAGCCTCTTCTTTCCGGAGAAGCGCGAGTTCTTCCTGGAGAACTCCGGCACGTTTGCCTTCGGCGGCGCCGGGACGTTTGGCGCGGCCAGCGGCGATACGCCGACTCTGTTCTACAGCCGCAGGATCGGACTCAATCTTGGACGGTCCGTGCCGATCGACGGCGGCGGCCGGCTCACCGGCCGGCTCGGCCGATTCAGCCTCGGGGTGATCAGCATCCAGGCCGGAGACGAGCCCGTGTCGGCCTCACCCGCCACGAACTTCTCAGTGCTGCGGCTGAAGCGCGACATCCTCCGCAAGAGCAACGTCGGCGTGCTGGTCGGGCGGCGGTCGGTCGGCGAACGGCGGCCTGGGACGAACGACACCTACGGCGTGGATGGGGCCTTCGGTTTCTACGACAACCTCACGGTCAATACCTACTGGGCCCGAACCCAGACACCCGGACTCGGGCGCGACGACACCAGCTACCGCGGTCAGGTCGACTATGCCGGTGACCGCTATGGTCTACAGCTCGAGCAGCTCTCGGTGGGTAATGACTTCAACCCCGATATGGGCTTCGTCCGTCGCGTGGATATCCGGCGGTCCTTCGCCCAGGCTCGCTTCAGTCCCCGACCCAAGAAGAAGGGCCTCGTCCGCCGGTACTCGTTCGTCGCCTCGGAGACCTACATCGAAACCGGCGCGCATCGGGTCGATACGCGGGAGCTCGACGGCAGCGCCACCGCGGAGTTTCAGAAAGGCGATCGCTTCGTCCTCGCCTACAACCGCACCTTCGAGTACCTGCCGGCGCCCTTTCGGATCGCGACGGGCATCGCCGTGCCGACCGGCGGCTACACCTACCAGGCCGGACGCATCTCCTACACCTTCGGGCAGCAGCGGAAGATCTCAGGCACGGTCTCGACCGAGCACGGCACGTTCTACGGCGGGCACCGGACGATCTTCGGCGTGGCCAGCGGCCGCGTGGAGTTGACGCCGCAGTTCTCGGCGCAGCCAACCGTCTCGGTCAACCGCGTCTCGCTGCCGCAGGGGGAGTTCACCACCACGCTGGCCGGCACACGCGCCACCTACACGATGACGCCGCTCATGTTCGTCAGCGCCCTCGTGCAGTACAACACCACCGCGCACAGCCTGGCGTCGAACGTGCGGCTCCGCTGGGAGTACGCCCCGGGCAGCGAGCTCTTCGTCGTCTACAACGACCAGCGTGACACGCTGGTGCGTGGGATTCCCGAACTCCAGAACCGGGCCTTCATCGTCAAGATCAACCGCTTGCTGCGGTTCTAAGCGGTCCGCTCCGCGCCACAATGGTGGACATGACCTCCGGCGCCCCCACCCTCGACGACGATCTCGCGCTCGCGCACCAGCTGGCTGACGCCGCAGCCCAGGTCACGCTCTCCTTTTGGCGGAAGGACCCAGAGCGCTGGACCAAGGCGGACGGGAGCCTGGCGACCGAGGCGGACCTCGCAACGGAGGATCGCCTCCGCGCCATGCTGGCCGAGAGTCGCCCCGGCGACGCCGTGCTTGGCGAGGAGCGCGGCCAGTCGGGGAGTTCGCGGCGCCGGTGGATCCTCGATGGCATCGACGGCACGGTGGCCTTTGCAGCCGGCGAGGTCGACTGGGGCACGCTCATCGCCCTTGAGGTTGACGATGTCGTAGTGGTGGGCATGTGTGTCTCGCCGGCGAGGCATCTCCGCACCTGGGCGGTGCGGGGCGGCGGTGCCTGGGCCTGCAGGGATGGTGAGGCCGCGGCACGCATCACCGTGAGCCGGACGGCGGACCTGGCCTCAGCGCGTACCTATCTCCCGCCCGCGCATTACGTGCCGGACGCCAGTGCCCGGCAGATGGCCGAGGCCGTCGAGGCGAGGTCGGGCACGGGGGGCTTTCCCTATCACCCGGCCACCGAGCTTGCCTCCGGCCGCGGGGATGCGGCCGTGCTCTTTACCGGTGGAGTGTGGGACATCGCGGCGCCTGCCCTCATCGTCGCCGAAGCTGGAGGGCGGTTTACCACCGTCACCGGCGACACGCGGCTCGACGCCGGATCGGCGATCTATTCGAACGGTCTGCTCCACGACGAAATTCTGGCTCTCCTCGCCCCGCTGGTCGCCCCGGCTCATCTCGGCTGAGGCCACAAGCCCGAGGGGGCGGCCCGGTGTGGCTGTCGTGTCGCCTGCCGAGATCGCATCCCGCGCCTGATTTTCAAGGCGGGGAGGTGGCCTCGCGCCATATCTGTGTTAACGTGACCCCGCTTTTCAACCAATCGTTGGCGCTCGGAGGCGGTCCCTATGCAGGTAATTCCGGTGACCGCCGTTCGCCGTGGCTTCGGGACGACATCCCGGCGCGATACATGGTGGGCGGCTCCCCTCGCGGTGTTTGTTGGTCTGTCGGCGTTCGTGGTGTACGCAACGTGGGCGGCGTTTCAGGGCGCGCACTACACCTACGGTCCGTACCTCTCTCCGTTCTATTCCCCGGAGATCTTCGGCGACTCACCACATGCGTGGTTCGGTCCGAAACCGGCGGCCTGGCCGGCTCTGCTTCCGTTCTCACCGGCACTGCTGATCCTGCCCTTCCCCGGTCTCTTCCGCTTTACCTGCTATTACTACCGAGGCGCCTACTACAAATCCTTCTGGGCGGACCCGCCCTCGTGCGCGGTCGGCGAGCCGCGCAAGTCCTATTGGGGCGAGCACAGCTTCCCGCTCATTCTGCAGAACGCCCACCGCTTCTTCATGTGGGTGGCGCTGGTCTTCATCGCCCTGCTGGCGTATGACGTCTGGCTCGCCATGTGGTTTCCCGATCCGGCCACCGGCGGGACGGTCTTCGGCATCGGCATCGGAACGTTGATTCTCGGTGTGAACGTCGTGCTCCTGGCCTGCTACACGTGGGGATGTCACGTCCTGCGCCATCTGGTCGGCGGGCGACGGGACGACCAGTCGCAGTGCGGCATGGCCTACGCCTGCGTGAGTGGACTGAACGGGCGCCATCAGTTGTTTGCCTGGTGCAGCCTCTTCTCGGTGATGTCGTCGGACCTCTACGTGCGGCTGTGCTCGATGGGCATCCTCACTGACCTGAGGCTCTTCTGATGGCGGCGCACGCGACCTATACCTACGACGTCCTCGTCATCGGCGCCGGTGGTGCCGGTCTCCGCGCGGCCATCGAGGCCGCTGGCACCGGCGTCTCCGTGGGGCTCATCTGCAAGTCGCTCCTCGGGAAGGCGCACACGGTGATGGCCGAAGGCGGCATGGCGGCCGCCATGGCGCACAACGACGATCGCGACAGTTGGAAGGTGCACTTCGCCGACACCATGCGTGGCGGCCAGTACGTCAACAACTGGCGCATGGCCGAACTGCACGCCAAGGAAGCACCCGATCGCGTCCGCGAACTGGAGGCGTGGGGTGCGGTGTTTGACCGCACGGCTGACGGCCGCATCAACCAGCGCAACTTCGGCGGACACCGCTATCCGCGCCTGGCGCATGTGGGCGACCGCACGGGCCTTGAGCTGATCAGAACGCTTCAGGATCACACGACCTATCTCGGTGTGACCGTGCACATGGAACACACGGTGATCGACCTGCTGCGCGACGGCGGGCGGGCGGCCGGTGTGGTGGCCTACGACCGCGAGCGCGGGCGCTTCCATGTGTTTGCCGCCAAGGCAATCGTCATGGCCACGGGCGGTGCGGGCCGCGCCTTCAAGATCACGAGCAACAGCTGGGAAGGCACGGGCGATGGCCACGCACTGGCGTATCGCGCAGGTGCGGACCTCATCGACATGGAGTTCATCCAGTTCCATCCGACCGGGATGGTCTGGCCGCCCAGCGTCCGCGGCATTCTCGTCACGGAAGGCGTCCGCGGTGAAGGTGGCGTGCTGCGCAACAGCGAAGGCCGTCGCTTCATGTTCGACGACATCCCCGACAACTACAAACCGCAGACCGCGGCGGATCCGGAAGAGGGCTGGCGGTACACGCAGAACGACAAGACCGCTCGTCGTCCGCCCGAGCTCCTCACGCGCGATCACGTGGCGCGCTGCATCAACCGGGAAGTCAAGGCGGGGCGCGGATCCCCGCACGGTGGCGTGTTCCTCGATATCGCGTGGATCAAGGAGAAGTTGCCCGACGCGGCCGCGCACATCAAGCGGAAGCTCCCGAGCATGTACCACCAGTTCAAGGAGCTGGCGGACCTCGACATCACGACGACGCCCATGGAGGTCGGCCCCACGACCCACTACATCATGGGCGGCATCCGGGTGAACGCCGACTCCCAGGAATCGACCATCCCCGGCCTGTTCGCGGCCGGTGAGTGTGCGGCCGGAATCAACGGTGCCAATCGTCTGGGCGGCAACTCGCTGTCAGACCTGATCGTCTTCGGCAAGCGTGCCGGTGAGTACGCGGCCACGCTGGCGCGTGCGAGCGCGCAGCCAGCCGTCGATGACGGCGCGGTGGACCGCGCGATCGCGAATGCACTCGCGCCGTTTGATCGCGGCACCGGCGAGAACCCCTACAAGGTGCAGCAGGACCTGCAGGAGGCGATGCAGTCGCTGGTCGGCATCGTGCGGACCGAGGACGAAATGCAGGAAGCCGTGCGGCTGCTGGCGGGCTTTAATGAACGAGCGGCGCGCGCAGCCGTGGATGGCCATCGCGAGTACAACTCCGGGTGGCACACCTGCATCGATCTCCGGAACCTGCTCGATGTGTCGGAAGCGATCGCCCGCTCGGCCATCGAGCGGAAGGAGAGCCGTGGAGGGCACTTCCGCGAGGACTACCCCGAGAAGGTGGCGGAGTTCGCGACGTTTAACGTCTCGACACGGCGTCAGGCGGACGGATCCATGCAGGTGTCCCGTATCCCGCTGCCGGAGATGCCCGCGGAGCTGAAGCAGATCATCGAGGAGCAGAAGCAGTGAGCCAAGCCACCTTTCGAATCTGGAGAAGCAAACCCGGCGGCGAGAACGGCGGGTTCATCGACTACACCACTGAGATTTCGGAAGGCATGGTCGTGCTGGATGCCGTGCACAAGATCCAGGCGGAGCAAGCCCAGGACCTCGCGTGCCGGTGGAACTGCAAGGCGGGCAAGTGCGGCTCGTGCTCGGCCGAGATCAACGGCACGCCGCGCTTGATGTGCATGAGCCGGCTCAACTCGCTGGACCTCACGCAGCCGGTCACGGTGGAACCCATGCGCACGTTCCCGGCGATCAAGGACCTGGTCACCGACGTGTCCTGGAATTTCCGGGTGAAGAAGGGGTTGAAGAAGTTCGCGCCCCGTAAGCCCGACGCGCCCGATGGCACGTGGCGGATGGCGCAGAAGGATGTCGACCGCGTCCAGGAGTTCCGGAAGTGCATCGAGTGCTTCCTGTGCCAGGACGTCTGCCATGTGCTCCGCGATCATGAGAAGCACGACGCGTTCATTGGTCCGCGCTTTCTCACCTACACGGCGGCGTTGGAGATGCACCCGCTCGACACCGCGGACCGGTTGCCTGATCTGAAAAACCAGAACGGCATCGGGTACTGCAACATCACGAAGTGCTGCACGAAGGTGTGTCCCGAGCACATCCACATCACCGACAACGCCATTATTCCGCTCAAGGAGCGCGTGGTGGACCGGTTCTACGATCCGGTGATGCGGCTGCTTCGTGTCTTCCAGGGCTGAGGGAGCGCGCGTCGAACGGCAGGAGACCTCATGTTCAGACTGAAGCAGCTTTCTCCCTCGGCGGTTCCCTCCGCGCTGGCCAAGGCCGAGCGATACCGTCTGCTCAATGAGCCCGCGCAGGCCGTCAGCATCTGCGAGGACGTGCTGGCGGAACAGCCGGGCCACACCCAGGCGCTGACCGGGCTGATCCTGGCCTTGACGGATCAGTTTCCACAGATGGATGGACGGGTCGTCAGTCGCGCCCGTGAGCTGGCGCACGGCCTCTCCGCCCCGTACGAGCGGGCGTATTTCTCCGGTCTGGTGGAAGAACGACGTGCCAGAGCCCTGCTCGAGCGGGCTGGCGGACCCGTCCGCGCGAGGCCGGCGGGCGGCTGGCTCCGCGAGGCCATGGACTGCTATGAAGCGGCCGAAGCCGTCCGGCCTGCCGACAACGACGACGCCCTGCTCCGATGGAATGCCTGTGCGAGGCTGCTGAACGAACATCCGGAGCTGCTGGAAGCCGACGAGGAGCCCGCCACGCCAGTCATGCTCGAGTAACGGCTCGCCCCAGATAACATGGACGGGATGGATCCCGTTGATCTGCTTGTGTTCGGCCCGCATCCCGACGACATCGAAATTGGGATGGGCGCCACCGTCGCCCTGCACACCGCGGCTGGCGCGCGTGTCGGCCTCTGCGATCTCACGGCTGGCGAGATGGGGAGCAACGGGTCGGTCGAGGAGCGGATCGCGGAAGGGGAGGCGGCGTGCGCAGCGTTGGGAGCGGCCTGGCGCGTGAACCTCCGTTGGCCGGACCGGGGGATCGGCGGACCCGAGCACATCCGCGCTGCCGCCGCGCTGATTCGCCGGACACGCCCGGCCACCGTCGCCATCCCGTACTGGTCCGACCGTCATCCCGATCATGTGTCCGCCAGTCAGGTGCTGACGGAGGCGGTCTTCAACGCGGGCCTGCGCCGGTTCGAGGCAGGCGGTCCGGCCTGGAAGCCGCAGTCGGTCTGCTACTACTTCATCAATGACTCCGTGCCGCCGTCGTTCGTCGTCGACGTATCGGCACACTACGAGGCCAAGCGGGCCGCGCTCGCCTGCTACGGCACGCAGTTCACCCCGGCGGCGGCCGGGAGCGTGGCGACGCGCCTGACGTCACCGCACTTCCGCCAGCTCATTGAGAGCCGCGATGCGCAGTTCGGGGCGCTCGCCAACGTGGCGTGGGCCGAGGGCTTTATCGTCAAGGCGCCGGTCGTACTGACGGGGCTCCTGCCCGCCGGTCCTGGTGGAGTTGAAGAAGGGAACCGGGGATGAACGTCGGGATCATCTGCTATGCGTCGGTCGGCGGCTCGGGTGTCGTCGCGACCGAATTGGGGAAGTCGCTGGCCACCCGGGGGCACTCCGTTCACGTCATCAGTACGGAAATGCCCTTCCGCATGGGCGAGTTCCAGGCGGGCCTTTCGTTTCATCAGGTGCTGACGCCGACGTATCCGCTGTTTCGCGAGCCGCAGTACCTGCTCTCGCTGGCGAACAAGGTGGTACAGGTCGCCCGCGAGTTCCGGCTGGACGTGATTCACGCGCATTACGCCGTGCCCCATGCCACTGCCGCGCTCCTGGCCAAGCAGGTGCTCTCCTCGACCCTCAGCTCGGCGCCGAAGCTCGTAGCGACGCTCCACGGCACGGACATCACACTGGTCGGGAACGACCCGTCCTATTCGGAAATCGTCGCGTATTCGATCGAGCAGTCGGATGTGGTGACGGCCGTGTCCGACAGCCTCAAGGAGGACACGCGGAAGGAGCTGCGCGTCACTCGGCCTATCCAGGTGATCCCGAACTTCCTCGACCCCGGTGTCCATCGCCGGCAGCACCTCCCGGAGTTGCGCCGCCGCTATGCGGACGACGACACCCGGCTCGTGATTCATGTGTCCAACTTCCGGCCGGTGAAGCGCATCGACCTTGTCATGGAGACGTTCGACCGCATCCGCCGGGAGGTGCCGGCGAAGCTCCTCCTCGTGGGCGACGGTCCGGAACTGGGGACGGCCTACCGCCTCGGACGGCAGATGGGGATCTCCCATCTGGTGGAAGCGCTGGGTGCACAGGAAGAGGTGCTCCCGCTGCTCTCCATCGCGGACGTGTTCCTGCTGCCGTCATCCATGGAGAGCTTTGGCCTGGCGGCGCTCGAGGCGATGGCCTGCGAGGTGCCGGTGGTGGCCTCGCGCGTTGGCGGCCTGCCCGAGGTCGTGGAGGACGGCGTCACCGGGTTCCTGCACGACCCGGAAGACGTGGCGGCGATGGCGGCCACATCCGTCGAGCTGCTGCGCGACCCTGCCCGGCGCTGCGCGGCGGGGAAGGCGGCTCGCCAGCGTGTCATCGAGCGATTCTCGGCCGACAAGGTTGTGCCGCTCTACGAGGCCTGCTATCAGGCCGCGACGCGCTGAGACACACCATAAAGCACCGCATCACACCTGGGCGGCGATATATGATCGCCGCCTTACGGGGGCCCGGTGCTCGAATCGGTTTTTCAGGCGCTGTTCACATATCGGCCGGTCGTCTTCGAGCAGGGTGCCTTCAGGTTTGATCCGTCCGCAGGGTCCTACGCTGCAGCCGTCGCCGGGCTCGGACTCGCCATTGCCGCATTCCTGACGTACCGCCGGGTCGGCGGGCAGTCGACCCCCCGTGCCCGCGCCGTCCTCTTCTCGCTCCGCCTCGCCCTCATTGCGCTCGTGGTCTTCTGCCTCTTCCGGCCCGTGCTGGTGGTGAAGACCGCGGTGCCGCAGCAGAACGTCCTCGCGGTACTCCTCGACGATTCGCGCAGCATGCAGGTGCGTGACTGGAACGAGAAGCCCCGCGGCGCCTTCGAGGAGGAGCAGTTCGGCGCGCCGGATCGGCCGTTGATGAAGGCGCTGTCGGACAAGTTCCTGATCCGCACGTTCCACTTTTCGTCCACCGCGGCGCGGATGGACCCCGAGAGCGGGCTGACGTTTGCCGGCACCGGGACGCACCTCGGCGCGGCGCTCGACGCGGCACGGCAGGAACTGGCGGGCCTCCCGGTGGCAGGAATGGTCCTCGTCAGCGACGGTGCGGATACGAGCGAGATGGCGCTGGCGCCGGCGCTCCTCGGCCTCAAGGCGGAGAAGCTCCCGGTTTACACCGTCGGCGTGGGGCAGACCCACCTGGCCAAGGACCTGCAGGTCGACCGCGTGAGCGCGCCCCCCTCGGTGCTGGTCGGCAACTCGCTCCTCGTGGATGTCACGCTCTCCCACTCAGGGTTCGCGGGTGAGACCGCCACAGTGGACGTCGAGGACGAAGGCCGCATCGTCGGCAGCGAGAAGGTGAAGCTCGGGGCCGACGGCGCGCCGGCCACCGTGCGCCTGCGGGTCACGGCCTCCGAGATCGGGCCACGCGTGTTCCGCTTCCGCGCAGCCACGCTCCCGGGTGAGGTGGTCACGGAAAACAATGTGCGCGACACGACCATTGACGTCCGGGGCGCGCGCGAGAAGATCCTCTACTACGAGGGTGAGCCGCGATTCGAGATGAAGTTCATCCGCCGCGCCGTGGCGGACGACAAGAACCTGCAGCTGGTGGCCCTGCAGCGCACGGCGGACAACAAGTACCTGCGGCTGGATATCGATGGCCCCGACGAGCTCGCGGGCGGCTTCCCGAAGACGCGCGAGGAGCTCTTCGCGTATCGCGCCATCGTCCTGGGCAGCGTCGAGGCCGGCGCCTTCACCGGCGATCAGCTCCGGATGATCGCGGAATTCGTGGATAAGCGCGGCGGCGGTCTGCTCGTGCTGGGCGGCGGCCGGTCCTTCGCGCAGGGCAACTGGGCAGGCACGCCCGTGGCGGACGCGCTCCCGGTGGTTGTGGAGCGTGCGCAGGCCGGGGAACCTCCGCTGATGCGGCTCAAAGTGTCGCCGACGCGCGAGGGCGCCGAGCACGCCGTGACGCAGATCGCCGAGACGCAGGCGCGGTCGCTCAAGCGGTGGGATGAACTCCCGCAGGTGACCAGTGTGAACCTCCTGACGCAGGTCAAGCCGGGCGCGACGGTGCTGCTCGAGGGCAAGGACGAGCGCGGGCGCTCGCAGGTCGTGCTGGCCTCGCAGCGCTACGGGCGAGGCAAGACCCTCGCCTTTGCGGTGCAGGATTCATGGATCTGGCAGATGCACGCCAGCATTCCGCTCGAGGATCAGACGCACGAGAATCTCTGGCGCCAGCTCCTGCGCTGGCTCGTCGATGGTGTCCCGGGTGCGGTGGACGTCCGCACGTCGTCGGACCATGTGGAGCCGGGCGAGCCGGTCGTGGTGGAAGCCACGGTCGCGGACAAGACCTACAACGAGGTAGGCGATGCGAAGGTCACGGCCCATGTCACGATGCCGGACGGCGCGGTCGAGACGGTGGCGCTGGCCCTCTCGGGCGACCGGGCCGGTCAGTATCGGGGCACCTTCGCGAGCCACACGGCGGGCCGGTACGAAGTGAAGGTGGAGGCGGAGCGCGCCGGCGTCGCGCTCGGCAGCGGCGTGGCGCACGTGCAGGCCGGCGCGAGCACGGCAGAGTACTTCAACGTCGGGATGCAGGTGCAGACGCTGCGCCGCATCGCCGAGGACACCGGTGGCCGCTATTACGACGCCGGCCGGGTCAGCGGACTCGCCGAGGACATCCGCTACGGCGGGCGCGGCGTGACCACCTCCGAGGAGCGCGACCTCTGGAGCCTGCCGATCGTCTTCCTGCTGCTCATCGGTCTCGCGTTCGCGGAGTGGGGCTACCGGCGTCAGACGGGTCTCGCATGACGGCACTGGCGCGCGCCTTCCTGCTCGTGGTCGTCGGCCTCGCCGGCGATCCGGAGCACGCCACGCTCTTCGAGAAGTGGGGCGACTCACTGGCGGCGAGCGCCGCACAGCTCGGCGTGCCAGCGGACCGCATCCAGCATCTGAAGGGCGACCCGACCCGTGCCGACATGGAGCAGGCCATGGGCCGCATCGCCAAGGCGGCCGGGCCGGATGACGTGCTGTTCATCGTGCTCGTCGGGCACGGCACCTTTGACGGCCGCGTGGCCAAGTTCAACCTCAAGGGACCGGACCTGGCCCCCGCGGATCTCGAGGCCATGCTGAAGAGCGTGGCGTCCAAACGGCTGGTGCTGGTCAACACGACGAGCGCGAGCGGTCCGTTCAAGGACGCCATGGCCGGCCCGAACCGGACCATCATCACGGCGACCCGCAGCGGCGCCGAGCAGTTCGCCACCCTCTTCGGGGGCTACTTCGCGGATGCCTTCGCCTCGGATGCGGCGGATCTCGACAAGAACCGTCGCGTCACGGTGCAGGAGGCGTTTGAGTACGCCCAGCGGGAAGTGACCAAGGCGTACGAGCGGACAGGCCTCCTCGCCACGGAGCATGCCGTCATCGACGACACCGGCAAGCTCGCGACAGTCTTTGCCCTCGGCACTTCCGGCGGCGAGGCGCAGTCCGCCGACCCGAAAGTACGCGCGCTGCAGGCCGAGCGGCGCGCGCTTGAGCAGCAGGTGGAATCCCTCAAGGTGCTGAAGGGCAGCCTTGAGCCGGCGAAGTACGAGGCCGAGCTGGAGCGGCTCGTGACCGCGCTGGCCCTCAAGACGCGCGAGCTGCGCCAGGCGGAGGCGAAGTGATGCGCGCGTCGCGGCGGTGGCCGCGCAGTGCCGGTGCGGCACTCGTGATGGCGGGGCTACTGCTCGCGGTCGGCGTCTCGCTGGCCGCGCAGCAGAAGAAGAACACCTTTGGCATTGTCTCGGATGAGGAGTACACGCCGGACGGCTCCGAGAACAAACCGTACGACGGCCGCCTGCAGTTTGTGCGCCTCAGCTATCCCTACGGGCTCTCCGGTGTCGGCCGGGCGGGTCGCGTCGCACCCTGGGCCCACGACTATCCGCGGGGCGACGCGCACTTCATGCAGATCCTCACGGACCTGACCATGGTGCGGGGGCGGACGGGCGGGTCCAATACGTTCCCCCTGAGCAGCCCCGAGCTGACGAAGTTTCCCTTCGCTTATATGTCCGAGCCGGGTTTCTGGCGGCTTACGCCTGAAGACGCGATGGGGTTTCGCAACTACCTGCTCAAGGGCGGCTTCGTGATCTTCGACGACTTCCGTGGCGCGGACTGGGACAATCTGCAGTTCCAGATGCACCAGGTGCTGCCCGAGCTGCGCTTTATCGAACTCACGGGCCGTGAGGCCATCTGGCACGCCTTCTTTGAGATTCCCAACCCACTGGTGCTGCCCGCGCCTTATGGCGGGCTGCCGGTGTCCTACTGGGGCATCTTCGAGGGCAACGATGTGAACCGGCGGATGCTGGCCATCGCCAACGTCAACAACGACATCAGCGAGTACTGGGAGTATTCGGACCAGGGCTTCGTGCCCGTGGATACCTCGAACGAGGCCTACAAGTACGGCGTGAACTACGCGATCTACGCACTGACGCACTAGCCGTGCGCCGGGGAGCCGGCGCCAGCGTCGGGACGAACAGCACTGAGTGAACCAGGAGGGCAGCCCGTGGAACCAACCGTGTCGGAAGCCGTCGACCTCGCCTCGCCCGATGATCTCGCCCTTGCGGACCGGATGAAGGCCGGACGCGAGCGCATCATCGGCGAGCTGAAGAAGCTCATCGTGGGGCAGGACGAGGTGGTCAATCAGATCCTGCTGACGCTCTTCGTGGGCGGCAACAGCCTCATCGTGGGCGTGCCCGGCCTCGCCAAGACGTTGCTCATCCACACGATGGCGCGGGTGCTGGCGCTCAAGTTCAACCGCATCCAGTTCACGCCGGATCTGATGCCCTCGGACATCACCGGCACGGACCTGGTACAGGAGGATGCGGCCACCGGCAAGCGGATGATGGTCTTCTCGCCAGGTCCCATCTTCGCGAACATCGTCCTGGCGGACGAAATCAACCGCACGCCGCCCAAGACGCAGTCGGCCCTCCTTGAAGCGATGCAGGAGCACCGCGTGACGGTGCAGGGCCGCACCTACCAGCTCGAGGAGCCGTTCTACGTGTTCGCCACGCAGAACCCCATCGAGCTGGAGGGCACCTATCCGCTCCCGGAAGCGCAGCTCGACCGCTTCATGTTCCACATCGTCATCAACCACCCCCCGTATGACGAGGAAATCGCCGTCATCCGGCAGACGACCGCCATCCAGAATCCGCAGTTCGAACGGCCCGTCTCGGGCGAGGACCTGGTGGCGTTTCAGCGCCTGGTGCGCAAGGTGCCGGTCGCCGAACCCGTCCTGCGCTACGCCCTCGACATCGTGCGCGCCAGCCGTCCCAAGGGGAAGGATTCGGCCGAGTTCATCAACAAGTGGGTGGCCTTCGGCGGGTCGGTCCGCGCGGCGCAGTTCCTGGTGCTGGCGGGCAAGGCCCGCGCGCTGACCAGCGGCCGCTACCACGTGAGCTTCGAGGACATCCGGGCTCTGGCGCATCCGGTGCTGCGGCATCGCGTGCTCACCAACTTCCACGCGCAGTCCGAAGGCGTCACGTCGGACCAGATCGTCGACAAGCTCCTGGAGCTTGTCCCCTCGCCCAAGTCCGGAATGTGACATGGACGCCGCGTCGCCCATCCCCGGCGCCCGTTTCGTAGACCCGTCCGTGCTCGCGCGGATCGGCAACCTCGAGCTGGTCTCGAAGTCGCTGGTCGACGGGTTCATCAACGGGCTGCACAAGGCGCCCTTCTTCGGCTCGTCGGTGGATTTCGCCGAGCACCGGGGGTATGTCCCCGGCGACGATGTGCGCCGGATCGACTGGAAGGTCTACGCCCGGACCGAGCGCTTCTATGTCAAGGAGTACGAGGCCGACTCCAACATGAACTTCTCGGTGCTGCTCGACATGTCGAAGTCCATGGACTTCGGCACCCGGGGCATCACCAAGTTCGACTACGCCCGGTTCCTGACGGCGTGCCTGACCAATCTCGTGCACCGTCAGCGCGACCGCGTGGGTCTGGTGGCCTTCGACTCAGACATCGTCGAGCACGTGCCGCCCTCGGCCAAGCACATGGAGGTCGTGCTCCACACGCTCGAGAAGCTCACGCCCTCCCGCCCAGGTAAGCTCGGCCCCCCGCTCAAGAAGCTCGCGGAGTTCTTCGGCCGGCGCGGTCTGCTCGTCGTGATCTCGGATTTCTACGAGGAGCCGGACGCGGTGGCGGAAGCCATCTTCCCGCTGCGTTTCCGCGGGAACGACATCATCGTCTTCCACGTGATGGACCCGTCCGAACTCGATTTTTCGTTCCCGGATGCCTCCAGCTTCGAGGATCTGGAGAGCGGCGTCCAGATGCCGATCGTGCCCGAGGGGCTGCGCGACGAGTACCGCGCGCTCGTGCAGGCGCACACCCAAGCCCTGCAGAAGCGCTTTGCCGCCAACCGCGTGGACTACGCCGTGCTCGATACATCCAAGCCGCTCGACTTCGCGCTCTTCAGCTACCTGAACATGCGAGAGCGCCTGATGAGGACGCGGTAGGTGAGTCTGCTCGCGCCGCTCTTTCTCGTGGGGCTGGCCGGCCTGGCCGTGCCGGTGTACATCCACCTGATCCAGCGGGAGAAGAAGCGCGTCATTCAGTTTCCGTCGCTGATGTTCCTGGCGCGCATTCCGTATCAGAGCGTGCGGCGGCGCCGCATCCATAACTGGCTGCTGCTCCTGCTCCGGCTGGCGGCGATTGCGCTGGTCGTGCTGGCCTTCGCGCGGCCCTACCTGGCCCGGCCGCAGCGGACGGTGACGGGCACCGGTGCGCGGGAGGTCGTCATCCTGCTCGACCACAGCTACAGCATGGGCTACGGCGACCGCTGGCCGAAGGCACGCGCGGCGGCGAAGGCGGTGGCTGCAAGCCTTTCGGTGTCGGACCGGGCCTCGCTCGTGCTGGTGGACGGCAACGCCGAAGTGGCCGTCCGCTCCACGGAGGACAAGGCGCGGCTCCTCGCCGCCATCGACAAGGCGGAGGTCTCCGCCGGGGGCACGCGCTACGCGCCGGGTCTGAAGGTGGCCGGCACGATCCTCGGCGAATCGTCCCTCCCGCGTCTTGAAGCCACACTGATCTCGGACTTCCAGCGCGTGGGTTGGATCGGGTCCGATGCGGTGGAGTTGCCCGCGACGGCGACGCTGACGCCTGTGTCCGTGGATGCGCCCGCGACGACGCCCAACGCGGGTGTGGCCGCGGTGAGCCTGGAGCGTGCCACGTTTGAAAACCAGGAGCGCGTCATCGTCACCGCATCGATCGCCAACGTCGGCGCGGCGCCACTCGCAGGCCTCGACGTGGCGCTTGAGATCGGGGGCCGGGCCGTTCAAACGCTCAAGACGGACGTGGCCCCTGGCGCCGCGGCCAGCGTCACCTTTCAGCCGGTGACGGTCACCGGGCCGAACATGCGCGGCAGTGTGCGTCTGCCTGCCGATGCGCTGGCGCGCGACAACGTCCGCCACTTCGTGGTGTCGCCGCTCACCGCCGTGTCCGTCGTGGTCGTGGACCGCGCGCCGGGTTCGCCGGCCTCGAGCCTCTATCTCACGCGTGCCGCCGCGATTGGCGAGCGGCCGTCCTTCGCCAGCGTGCTCCGCGCGCCAGACGCCGTTTCCGAGGATGATCTGCGTCATGCCTCCGTCGTGGTGGTCAACGACGTGGCCATCAGCAGTGGCCTGGGCACACGGCTCAGGACCTTCGTCGAACGCGGCGGCGGTCTGCTCGTGATCGCCGGTCCGCGGACCGCCTGGTCCGGCGGGGGCGATCTGCTCCCGGCGTCCATCGGCGGCACTTCCGACCACACCCGTGGTGACGCGGCCCGGCTCGGGGCCGTGGAATACGGGCACCCCATGTTCGAGGCGTTTCGCGCGGCCCGAAGCGGCGACTTCACGGCCGCGCAGTTCTTTGGATATCGGATGCTGACGGCCACGGCCGACTCCCGCGTGCTGGCCCGGTTTGACGCCGGCGCGCCCGCTCTCGTGGAGCACACGGTGGGGAAGGGGCGCGTCCTGCTATGGGCGTCTTCTGTGGATCTGGAGTGGAACGACCTGGCGCTCAAGCCCGTGTTTCTCCCCTTTGTTCACGGCGCGCTCAAGCACCTCGCGGCCTATGCCGTGCCGCCGCCCTATCTCACGGTCGGCCAGGTGCTCGACCCTGGCCAACTGGCCGGCGAGATCAGCGAGCCGGTCGCCCTCACACCCTCAGGCTCCCGTGTGCCTCTGTCGGGCTCGCTGGCGCAGGTGCTCACCGTCGCGGAGCAGGGGTTCTATGAAGTGCGCGGGGCACGGGCGCCCGGGGCCGCCTCGGTGATTGCGGCAAACGTGGACGTGAGCGAGTCAGCGCTGGAGTCGATCGACCCGAAGGCGCTGGTTGCGGCCGCCACCTCGACGAGCGGGTCCGCGCGGGTGGAGCAGGCGGGGCTGCCGCTCTCGCCAGAGGCACAGGAGCGCGGGCAGCGCCTCTGGTGGCTGCTCCTGGCGGCCGGTCTGGCCGTCTTCGGGGCCGAAACGATTCTGGCGAACCGGTTGTCGAAGGCCTAAGCTGAGGCTTACGCGGATCTGAGGGAGACGGGCGAGATGTCTGAACCACGCCAACGGGACCTGCCGGCCATCATCAGCGACGTACGCCGCCGCTGGCGGATCAAGCTGGCGCTGCGCGGCGCCACTTCCTCCCTGGCCCTTGGCGTGCTCTTGCTCGTGGCCGCGGCCATCAGCATTCAGTACGGCCGCTACAACCCCACGCTCATCATCGGTCTCCGCGTGGCCCTCGCGGCCGCTGTGGCGGTGATCGTTGGCGTGTTCGTCGTCCGTCCGCTTCGCCGGAAAGTCACGGACCAGCAGGTGGCGCTCTACCTGGAAGAGCACGAACCCGGGCTTGAGTCCGCAATCGTGAGCGCGGTGGATGCGGCACAGCAGGAGGTCGTGGACCCGAACCACCGGTCGCCGGCACTGGTGTCGCGTCTGATTGAATCTGCCATCGAGCAGTGCCTGACGACTGATGCGCCCAAGCAGGTGGAGCAGCGCCGGCTCGAGCGCTACACCGTGGCCGCCACGGCTGTGCTGGTTGTCGGGTTCGCGATTTTCGGCGCCGGGCCGGCCATGCTCCGGAACGCGCTGTCGGCCCTGCTCATCACCCGCGATGTGGAAGCCGCCATGCCCTACAAGGTGACGGTGACGCCCGGTTCGATCCGGGTACCCAAAGGTGCCGACCAGCAGATCACGGCCGCGCTCCAGGGGTTTGACGCCGCCGAGGCGACGCTCCTGGTGCGGCGCGATCCGGGGCAGCCGTTCGAGAAGCTGCCGCTGGCGAAGAGCGGCAAGGCCGCCTTCGAGGGACTCCTCTTCAATGTGGCGGCGCCGGTCGAGTACCAGGTGGAGGCGGAGGGCACGAAGTCCGGCATCTTCACACTCACCGTCGTGGACCTGCCCTACGTGCAGCAGTTGACGCTGGAGTATCACTTCCCGCCCTACACGGGGAAGGCGCCAGAGGTCGTGGAAAACGGCGGAGACATCGCCGTGCTCACCGGCACGGAGGTCCGTGTCCGCATCACCGCCACGATGAAGGTCACCGGCGGACGGATCCGCCTCAATGAGAAGGATGTGACCCCGCTGCAGCTGGGGGCCGACGGCACACTCTCGGGCGCTTTCCACGTGGAGAAGGACGGGTTCTACCGCGTGGAGCTGGACGCCCCCACCGGAGAGCACGTGGCCGCCTCTCCGCAATACACGATCGATGTGCTGGCTGATGAGGCGCCTCGGGTCAGCTTCGCCAAGCCGGGCCGCGACACCACCGCCTCGCCCATCGAGGAAGTGTTTGTCGAGGCCAGGGCGACCGACGATTACGGCGTGAAGAACCTTGAGCTGGTCTATTCGGTCAACGGTGGCCCGGAGAAGACGCTGCCGCTCTTCCAGGGCAGCAAGCGCATGCCCGAGGTGACGGCCGGCCACACGTTCTATCTCGAAGAGATGGGCGTCAAGCAGGGCGACGCCGTCTCCTACTACGCGCGGGCGACCGATGCGGCGGCCGGCAAGGACCGCGTGACCACCAGCGATCTCTATTTCGTCCGCGTGCGGCCGTTCAAGAAAGACTTCCGTGCCGCGCAGTCCAATGCCGGCGGCGGTGGTGGTGGCGGGATGGGCGGCGGGGATGTGACGGCGCTCTCCGAGCAGCAGCGTCAAGTAATCTCCGCCACCTTCAACGTGCAGCGCGACCGGAAGAGCGTCACGCCCGACAAGTTGAAGCAGAACTCCGTGGTCGTCGGACTCTCGCAGTCGCGGCTGCGCGAGCAGGTGGAAGGGCTCGTCACGCGCCTGACCAGCCGCTTCATCTCGCCCGACCCCGCCTTCAAGAAGATTGGCGATCTGCTCCCCAAGGCCATCGCCGAGATGAAGGTGGCCGAGGAGAAGCTCACGGCCGTGAGCCCGGACCTGGCGCTCCAGGCCGAGCACAAGGCGCTCGGCTTCCTCCAGCAGGCCGAGGAGGAATACGAAACCCAGATCAGCATGAGCCGTGGTGGCGGCGGTGGCGGCGGCGGGCAGCAGAGCTCGGTCGCGCGTGAGCTGGCGGAGATGTTCGAGATGGATCTCGACAAGCTCGCCAACCAATACGAGACCTCTGACCGTGCCGAGCAGCAGAGCGGCGACCAGCAGCTCGACGAACTGCTGGAGAAGCTGAAGGAACTGGCCCGGCGCCAGGAGCAGGAGGCCGAGCAGCAGCGGCGGCGGGCGATGGGGTCGCCGTCGAGCGGCAGTGGCGCCGCGCAGCGCGGCCTGGCCGAACAGGTGGAGGAGGCGGCCCGGCGACTGGAGAAGCTGTCGCGGGAGCAGCAGAAGCAGGAGCTGGCCGACAACGCCAGGAAGCTGCGCGACGCGGCCGACGCCATGCGGAAGGCGGCGGCCAGCAACGGGCAGGGCAGCCAGGCGCAGGCTCAGGCGCAGGCGCAGGCCGCGCTCGACCGGTTGAAGGACACCGAGAAGCGCCTGCGGAGTCTGCAGACCGATCGCGCGCATCGGGACATTGATGACGCGCGGCAGCAGGCCGAGGAGATTGCCAGGAGTCAGCAGGAGATTGCGGACGACGTGCGTGGCCTCGATCAGAAGAACGGCGACGCCAAGCGGCAGAGCACCGCGCAGCTCAATCAGCGCAAGGCGGAGCTGGAGAACCGGCTCAGCCAGCTGGAGCGTCAGCTGGACCGCGCCTCTGGCGATGCCGCCCGCGACGAGAAGGAGGCCGGCCGCCGCATGGCCGAGGCCGCCAGCACCATCCGTGACGAGCGGCTCAAGGACAAGGTTCGCTATTCACGTCAGATGCTGGGCCGCGCATCGAAGGACACGATGGACGCCGTGGAGCGCGATATCGCCGACGGCATCGACGGGTTGCGCCAGAAGCTCGCGCAGGCCGGCGCCGCGGTGGGCAAGGGCGGCGATAAGAAGGACACCGCCGACGACACCGTGCAGCGCGCCCAGCGTCTGGCGCGAGGGCTCGAATCCCTGGAGCAGCGCACGCGCGAGCGGCTGGAGAAGGGCCGGGGCCAGCAGCAGGGGCAGCAGGCGCAGAACGGTCAACAGGGCCAGCAAGGGAAACAGGGCCAGCAGGGGAAAGAGGGTCAGTCCCAGGGGCAGAGCGGCCAGCAGGGGAAACAGGGCCAGGGTCAACAAGGTCAGGGCCAACAGCAGGGACAGAGCGGTCAGGGTGGGCAGTCTGGCCAGGGCGGTCAACAAGGTCAGGGGGGCCAGCAGGCCCAGGCCGGTGGCGGCAGTGTGGGCAACGGCGGCACCTACACCGGGAATGGCTTTGCCTACGGCGGCTGGAACGGCGGCAGCTGGCGGCTGGACCCGGAGGACATCCGGCAGTTCCGGAACGAGGCGCGGCAGTGGGCCGACGAGGCGCAGCAGCTCCGAAGCCGCGTGCTCAAGGAAGGCATGGACCCGGCGGAGCTGGAGGACATCCTGAAGCGTCTGCGTCAACTCGACGACGACCGAGCCTACAAGGACGTCGCGGAGCTCCAGAAGCTGCAGTCGTTTGTGTCGGAGGGCCTCAAGCGCTTTGAATACGCGCTGCGCCGGCAGACTCAGGATAAGGACAAGGAAGTCGTGCTCTCGGCCGCAGATGAAGTGCCGGATGCCTTCCGCCCGTTGGTCGAGCAGTACTACCGGTCGCTCTCCAAGGCGGGCGCTCAGGGCGGCAAGTGACATGGGTCGGGTGGGCGCTGCTCTCGGCCCTGGCCGCGGCGGCGACGACGCTCCTGGCCAAGGCCGGACTGATGAGCGGCGTGGCTTCAAATACCGCCACGGCCATCCGCACCGGAGTCGTGCTGGTCGTGGCCTGGGCGCTGGTGTTCGCGCTCGGTGAGCACAAGGCCCTTTCGCAGATCTCCCGCCGGTCGCTCCTGTTGCTCGTGGTCTCGGGCCTCGCCACGGGCGTTTCGTGGCTCGCCTATTTCCGCGCGCTGCAGCTGGCCCCCGCCTCGCTCGTCTCGCCGATCGACAAGCTGAGCCTGCCGCTCACCATCGTGCTCGCGGCCCTCCTCCTCGGGGAGCGGATCAACTGGGCCGCTGGCGTCGGACTCACCCTCATCACGTTGGGAACGCTCGTCATCGTCCGCTGGGGCGCCTAGCCGCCCGGCTCGGAGATCGGATACAGTCCGCCCACCGGCCGGTCTCAGGCTGGCGTCATGGGGAGAGGACACGACGATGCGGTACTCAAAGCTGGTCTATTTCTTCGCGGGTTCGATCATGACGTTGATCACCGTGCTTGCCACCCACGCGGTGGACGCGAAGGCGACGGTCAAGAAAGGCACGCACGTCAATCTCTCCGCCGAGGACTACGTCGAGATTCTCCAGCTCATCAATGAGTACCCGCGCGATGTGGATGCCGGGGCCGTGCGCGATGCCTCGTGGATGTTCACCAAGGACGCGCACTCGGTGGGCATGTCGGGCGCCCCGATGGTGACGCCGCAGGATCACCGGTTCTTTTATGGCAGCCTCATCGCGAAGGAGGGCCAGGCCAGAAAGGCCGGCAATCGGCACTTCAACATGTCGCCCATCATCATCGGCCTGCCCGATGGCACCGCCCGCGGCTCCTCCTACATGATGGGCATCTCCATCAAAGGGCCTGGCGAGAAGCCCACCATCGACCTGATGGGCAAGTACGAGGATATCTACGTCCGGACGCCGGACGGCTGGCGGATGAAGGAGCGCATCTGGACCTCCGACAGCCACGTGGGCTCCTACCAGGATGTGGCGCCCTCGCCCGTGCTGGCCGACCCGAGCACGTGGACGACGCGGACCGAGCAGGAGATTCAGCGCCTGTGGGCTCGGGGCATGAAGCGGGACGCCACCGGGGCCCCGGTTCCGCTGCCGCAGGCACCTGCACCGGCGAAGTAGCCGGCGACCAAACGGGGCTTGACGCCCCAGTCTAAATAGCGGACCCTCCGGAGGTTACCGGCGCCTCGTCTTTGCGCCGGCCTGTACTGAGGAGGGGAAGAATGCAGCGTCGACTATTGGTCGGCTTCTTTGTCGCGGCTCTTGCGTGCCTGTCCACACCGTTGTGGGCGCAGGTGTCCACGGGTTCCATTGCCGGCGTCGTGCGTGACGCCTCCGGCGCCGTCCTGCCGGGTGTGACGGTCGAGGCGGCCAGTCCCGCCCTCATCGAGAAGGTCCGCAGCGTCGTCACCGACGCCCAGGGCAACTACAAGATCATCGAGCTCCGGACGGGCGTCTACAGCGTCACGTTCGCCCTGCCCGGGTTCTCGACCGTCAAGCGGGAAGGTGTCGAAATCACCTCCGGCTTCACGGCCGCGGTCAACGCCGACCTCAAGGTCGGTCAGCTGGAAGAGACGGTCGTCGTCAGCGGCGCCAGCCCGGTTGTCGACGTGCAGAACGTGCGGTCGCAGCAGGTGCTCTCGCGCACCGTGCTGGATGCGCTGCCCACGGCCAAGTCCGTCAGCGCCTTTGCCAACCTCACCCTCGGCGTGACCGGCATGTCGTCTCCCACTGTTGACGTCGGCGGCAACAAGGGCGAGACCTTCCTCGCGTTCAGTGTCCACGGTGGCAGCACGGGTGACGCCCGGTCGCTGCTGGACGGCATGGACATCGCCTACGGTGGCACGCTCGCGCGCCGCAACTCGGTGAACCAGGCGCTCATTCAGGAAGTCGCGCTCCAGACCCGAGGGATGTCCGCCGAGACCGAGAACGGCGGCGTGCTCATCAACACCATTCCCAAGGACGGCGGCAACGCGCTGAAGCTCTATGCGGTCGGCAGCGGCACCAGCCCGAGCCTGCAGGGCAACAATCTGACCGCGCTCGTGAAGCAGTACGGCATCTCCGAAGTGGCCGGCATCAAGCATGTCTACGAGTTTGCCCAGGGCCTTGGCGGGCCGATCGTCAAGGACAAGCTGTGGTTCTACGACGCGAACATGTGGCAGGGCAGTGGCGAGTACTCTCCGGGCGTCTACTTCAACGCCACGCAGCACACGTCGTTCTTCTATACGCCGGACCGGGCCCAGAAGAAGTACACGACCTACGACATCCGCGACCACTCGGCCCGCGTGACCTGGCAGGCCACGGCCAAGCAGAAGATCGCGTTTCTGACCAGCTGGCAGTACTCCTGCCTCTGCTACAAGCTCTCCGGCGGCGTGGACGCGAACCGTTCCCCCGAGGCGTCGCTCGACCAGCGCGGGAAGCCGGTGATCAATCAGCTCACGTGGCAGTACCCCGCCACGAACCGGTTGCTCCTGGAGGCCGGCACGACCTACTTCAGGGACTCGTCCACGCAGAAGCCGGTCGGCGGCGCCACGGCTGGTGACATCGCGAAGGAAGAGCTGTCAACGAGCTTCAAGTGGGGCGCCCGCATGGAGGCCGTGGGCGCGGCCAACGACTATGGATCCACCCGCTACCGTCGCAATCCGTATCGGGCGAGTGCGTCCTACGTCACCGGTTCGCATGCCTTCAAGGCCGGTGCAGTGGGCCGGCTGGCGGCGAGCCTGGTGAAGAGCGGCCCTGAGACATACGGCATTCAGCCCTATCGCCTGCAGCTCCGGAATGGCGTGCCGGCACAGATTACCGAGTTCGCCACGCCCTACTACGAGGACACGAGGGCGCACGAGTTCGGTTTCTTCGGGCAGGACCAGTGGACGCTGAGCCACCTCACGATCAACGGCGGCGTGCGCGTCGACATGCTGAACTCGTCGACGCCGGCTGTCTCGGGCAAGGCGGGTCTCTTCCGGTCCGCGGCCGAGTACCCGGCCGACAAGCCGGGCTGGATCGGCAAGGACATCAGCCCGCGTATCGGTGCGGCCTATGACGTGTTTGGCAATGGCAAGACAGCCGTCAAGACGTCGCTCGGCCGGTATGTGTCCTTTACCGGTGCCTCCGGTATTCCGTCTGGGCTGGCCGGTGCCAACAACTTTGCCAACCTGATCACGTCGAGCACGACGCGTATCTGGAACGACGCCAACGGCAACCTGAACCCGGATTGTGAATTGGCCAACCCGCTGGCAAACGGCGAGTGCGGCCAGTTGGCGAACCTCACGCTCGGCTCGACGCGTGCGGGCACCAACTTCGATCTGGCTCAGATGCGCGGCTGGCAGCAGCGCGGCTACAACTGGCAGTTCAACACGAATCTGCAGCACCAGCTCGGCGAGCGCGTGGCGGCGGGCTTTGGCTACTACCGCACCTGGTACGGCAACTTCACCGTGACGCAGAACCGCGCGGTCACCGCGGCCGACTTCGACCAGTACTGCGTGACGGCGCCCTCCGATTCTCGGCTGCCGAACAGCGCCGCACAGATTTGCGGCCTCTATGACATCAAGCCGGCCAAGTTCGGGCTGGCGGACAACCTGGTCACCAAGGCCAACGTGTTCGGAGACCTCCAGCAGGTCTACGACGGCTTCGACATGAGCGTGAATACCCGGTTCGGCGGCGGGAAGCTCCTGGCCGGTGGCGTCAGCTTCGGCCGGACGATCACCGACAACTGCGCCCTGGCCGACCGGCCGGACATCACGGCGACGGGTGTGGCGGCGTCCATCCCCCGGAGCAAGGACTACTGCCACATCGTGCAGCCGTGGTCCTCCAGCGCCCAGCTCAAGCTGCAGGGCGTCTACCCGCTGCCGTGGTGGGGGCTCCAGTTGAGCGGCACCCTGCAGAACATCAACACGTTCGCCGTGGATGCGAATCGCACGTTCACCAATGCCGAAGTCAAGTCGTCGCTCGGCCGGGACCTCGGGTCCTGCCGCGGCGCGGCTACCTGCACGGGCACGACGACGGTGAACATGATTCCCGCGACGACCTTCTACGGCACGCGCTTCACTCAGATGGACCTGCGCTTCAGCAAGTCGGTCAAGCTGGGCCATGCGCGGCTGCTCGGCAATCTGGACGCCTACAACGTCCTGAACAACGGCACGCCGGTCCAGGTGAATGGCACCTACGGCAGCGGCACGACGCCTGGTAACGGCAGCGCCGGCACGAACGCCTGGCAGCGTCCGCTCACCCTGGTCGGGCCGCGTCTGTTCAAGTTCGGCGGCCAGCTCGACTGGTAGCGCGCCGTCGCGTTTCGCAAGACCTGACCGGCGGGTGGCACACAGCCATCCGCCGGTTGTGCTTTCAGGTGATGTGAGAAGGAGACCCATGCACCGCCGCACCGTGTTGACCGCGCTCATCGCGCTGCTCGCCGTGGGACTGGCGCCGCTTCGCGCCCACGAGGACGAGCACGTGGAGGGCACGATCACCCAGGTGACACTCACCGGCCTGTCCGTGACGCAGCGGAATGGCAGGAGCGTGTCGGTGACGCTCGCGCCATCCACGAAGGTCACCAGGGACGGGAAGAAGGCGTCGGTGCTGGACCTGAAGGCCGGGATGGCGGTCGTCGTGGACGCGCACGAGGATGACGACGAGAACCTCGTTGCCGTGGAGGTGAAAATCGTCCCGCCGCCAGCGGGGAAGTAGAGGTTACGGCCAGGCGGTGGTGAAGCCGATGCCACCGCCACCACGGAGGGCGAGCGGCGCAACGCTGAAGCCGTGCGGGCCGTGTCCGAGCGTCACGATCCGGCCTGAGACCAGGCCGAGTCCGGCCCCCATGATCACATCGCTCAGATAGTGTTGGTTGTCCTGCAGTCTTGATGCGGCGACGTAGGCGGTGAGGGCGTAGCCGGGCACCCCGACCCGCCAGCCCAATCGCCGCTGAAGGACCGTGACCGTCGCGATCGTGGCCGACGTATGGCCTGACGGGAACGAGAGGCGCCCGCCATTTGGCCGCGGGCGGTTGACGGCTCGCTTGAGTCCCTGTGTGAGGGCGCCAGTGATGATCTGCGCGCGGACGAGATCCGCGCCGATCGAGGCCGTGGCCGCGTGTCCACTGAGCCGCCCGGCGGTGAACACGGCCAGCGCGAATCCCGCCTGCGTGCCGCCGCTGCCCAGGGCCGCGCCAGCGCGCAGTGTCACGTCGAGCGCATGGGACCCCGCCGCCCTGCGTGTCAGCGTGGCGTCCTCGGGGTGCACCGCCCAGGCGAGCCCTCCGGCACCCCCGAGCCAGAGGGCATTGGTCCGAGAGGGGAGCCGCCCGAGATCGCGCGGGAGATCGCGGATGAGTGACGCCCACGACGGCATGGCTGTCGCCAGCGGAGGGCCGGTCGTTTGTGCCGAGGCTGCGGCGGCGCTCCCGGCAAGTGCCAGGGCGACCGTGAGCGCACGCAGGGATGTCATCCGTCTAGCTTGCCATCCCCCGCCCTGGTCGTCTGTGCATTCGGGGCCATCGGCACCCCCGGACCGTGTGGCCTGCGGAGTGGTTCCGGTCAGGGAAAACTGGCATGCTAGTCACCGCTCGCGACGCCTTCCGGAGTCCCTATGCCCAGCTACGCACTGACCATCAATGGCGCACCGCGCACTGTGACCGCGGCGGCCGATACGCCGCTCATCTACGTGCTGCGGAATGACCTCAAGCTCACCGGCACGCGCCTGGGCTGCGGCCTGTCGCAATGCGGCTCCTGCGCGGTGCTCGCCGACGGCAAGGAGATCCGGTCGTGCTCGACGCCGGTCTCGCGTCTGGTCGGGAAGAAGATTCACACGGTCGAAGGGCTGCCGGGTCTGTGGGCCGGCAAGAAGGGCATTCCGGAGACGGCGGACACGCTGCACCCTATCCAGACCGCGTGGATTGAGGAGCAGGTGCCCCAGTGCGGCTACTGCCAGAGCGGGATGATGATGGCGGCGGCCGACCTGCTGGGCCGCAACCCCAACCCCACGCTCGCACAGGTCAAGGACGCGTTCACCAACACACCTCCCTCGCCGCACTTGTGCCGGTGCGGCACCTACAACGGCATTGCCGCGGCTGTCCTCAAGGCCGCGAAGCTGATGCGCGCCTGAGGATGGCTGCCATGGACAACGAACTCACACTCACGCGGCGCGGTTTCGTGAAGGCCGGCGGCGCCCTGTTTGTCGGCGCGGCGGTGTTCCCCTCGCTCGCAGTCGGCGCGGCAGGCGTCGAGGGGCATCCCTCGACGATGGATGCAACCAAGCTGGCCTCATGGCTGGAACTGCACGATGATGGGCGCATCGTGGTCCGCACCGGGAAGACGGAAACGGGCACCAGCGCCAGCGCGTTCTATGCGCAGGCGGTGGCCGAAGAGCTGGATGTGGACCCGGCTGTCATCACGATGGTGATGGGGAGCACCGATGACACACCGGACGGCGGCCTCTCGGCCGGCTTTCTCGGTGGCGCCGCCAATCTGAAGAAGGTGGCGGCGATGACCCGCGTGGCGCTCCTGGGCCTGGCGTCCACGAAGCTGGGCGTGCCGGTCGATACGCTCACCGTGACCAAGGGTGTCGTGAGCGGCGGCGGCAAGAGCGTGCGTTACACGGAGCTCGTGAAGGGACAGCAACTGGACCTCGCGATTCCGGTGACCGGTGACTTCCCGAAGATCAATCCGAAGGACGGCATCGGCCTCTCGGGTCTGCTGGGCCTGCGCGTGACGAGCAATCCCACGCTCAAGCCGCTCAAGGACTACGCGGTCATCGGGCAGTCGTTTGCCCGGCCCGGCATCCGCGAGATCGTGACGGCCAAGGCGCAGTACAGCGGGGACGTGAGCCTGCCCGGCATGCTGCACGCGCGCATGGTGCGGCCGGCGACTCTCGGCTCCACGCTCGTCGCGGCCGGCGCCCTGGATCACGCGAAGTTCCCGACGGCCGAAGTGGTGACGAAGGGCAACCTTGTTGCGGTTGTCTCGCCGAACGAATGGGAAGCCGTGCAGGCCGCGCAGGCCGTGGCCGCGGCCACGACGTGGACGCCGTGGTCGGGCCTGCCGGGTAGCGACAAGGTGACCGCCGCGCTCCGCGCCGCGACGTGGACGCCGGCGGAGAAGCGTGGAGACGCGGCGAAGATCGATGCGGCGCTGGCCGGAGCGGCCCAGGTGATTTCGGCGACCTACGAGCAGCCCTACGTGCGGCA
Source organism: Acidobacteriota bacterium (assembly GCA_947482665.1). GTDB lineage: Bacteria > Acidobacteriota > Vicinamibacteria > Vicinamibacterales > UBA2999 > CANKJK01. The sequence goes on along the minus strand of CANKJK010000017.1, from coordinate 13,144 downwards.
TGCTCCGATGGGGGCGTTCGTGGCGCTGGCCGACGCGAAGGCCGATGGGTCGGTGACGCTCTACTCGCAGACCTCGCAGGCTCAGGGTGCGCGCGCCAATATTGCCCACACACTCGGTATCCCGTTCGAGAAGGTGACGATCAAGTGGGCACAGGGCCCGGGCCAGTACGGCCGGACCACCTACGGCGGCGACGGCGCCATGGCAGATGCGGCGATTCTCTCGACGCTCCTGAAGAAGCCGGTGCGCGTGCAGTGGACGATGCCGGAGGACCTGGCCTGGTCGAGTGCCTCGCCGGCCTGGTATGCGGACGTGAAGGTCGGCCTGGATGCCACGGGCCACATGGTCGGTCTGAAAAGCGAGTGGTATCAGCCCCACGAGAACGACGCCCGGATGCTGGGCGCGCTGCTCGCCGGACTGCCGACGCTGCCGACCGGGCCGGTTTCGGGATTCGGCGCGTTGCACTCGGTGTGGGTCTATGAGCAGTCGCCGGCGTTTGAAGCGGCCTACGTCACGGACAACCTCGCGGGCAACGCCGTCAGTGGTGGCCTGCGCGGCAACATCATGCGGACGCCGCAGCAGCGGCAGCAGAACTACGCCGTCGAGGGCATCATCACGGAGGCGGCGGCCGCGGCCAAGGCCGACCCGGTTGAGTTCCGCATCCGGCACACCACCAACGACGTCTTCATCAACCTGATGAAGGCCACGGCGGCAAAGCACGGCTGGACGCCCCGCCCGTCACCCAACCCGAAGGCGTCGCGCACCGGTACGACACCGGTCACGGGCCGCGGCGTGGGCGTCGTGATGCGCAGCGGCGGCTGGTGGGTGGCCATGGCCGACGTGGAGGTGACGCCTGGTACGGGCGTCGTGAAGGTGACCGCCATGACGGTGGGTGTGGACGTGGGCAAGGTGATGAACCCGCGGCACCTCACGAGCATGATGCAGGGCGGCGCCGTGATGGGTGTCGGCGAGGCGCTCTTCGAGGAGGTCACCTTCGACACGGGCAAGGTGACGAGCACCGACTGGACGAAGTACCGCATCCCGCGCATGGGCGACATCCCGGAGATCAAGACGATCTTCACGTCGCGCGACGACCGGGGCATCAACGGCGGCGGCGAGGCGGCCAACGCGTCGGCCCCGGTGGCGATCATGGCGGCCTTCTTCGATGCGACCGGCGTGATGCCGCGCCGCATCCCGCTGGCGCCGCAATATGTGAAGTCCATCCTCAACGCCTAGGAGTGTGTACATGCCGACGACGAAACGCACCACCCTCTCCCGCCGCCAGGCCCTGACGGCCGCGGGCCTTTCCGCCGCCGCGATGGGTTTCGCGGGCGTGGCGTCAGCCCAGAGCAAGGCGCCGTCCGTGCAGGAGAAGGCCAACATGAAGGTCATTGACGACTTCCTGGTGGCGTTCAATGCGCGGGATGCCGCTGGTGTGGCGGCCTATCTGGCGCCGGGCGCCCGCTTCGCGGCCGCGCGACCGGGGAAGTTCACGCAACTGAGCGATCCGAAGACGTCCTTCGACGGCTTCATCAGCCGGACGAAGTCCATCAGCATGAAGGTCAAGCCGGGCACCACGCGGGCCGTGGGGCCGATGATCACCCACGAGCGTGTCGACACGATGGTGATGCAGGACGGCAGCAACCTTGGGTCGGGCACGTGGTTCGGCGTCTTCAGTGTTGTGGACGGCAAGATTCACGAATTCATCGACTTTCAGATCGACTGACCAGGAGGAGCAGACCATGTGCGATCAGGATCATTTTGACGACGACCGGCTGGCCTTTGAACGCAACGGGCTCGTGACGCGCCGGCAGTTCGGCGTGCTGCTCGGCGCTGGCGTGGCCATGATGCTGCCCGAGGTGGTGGGGGCCGTGTCCGTCACGGAATCCGAGGTGACGATCAAGACACCTGACGGCATGGCCGACGCGTACTTCGTGCATCCGGCGAGTGGCACCGCGCCAGGTGTGTTGATCTGGCCGGACATCTTCGGGCTGCGCCCGGCGTTCCGCCAGATGGGCAAGCGCCTGGCCGAGTCCGGCTATGCGGTGGTGGTGGTGAATCCCTTCTATCGCATGATGAAGGCACCGACGGCCCCGAAGGGCGCCGCGACCCCCATCAGCGAGGTGATGCCGCACATGCAGGCCCTCACCGAAGCCACGCACATGACGGACGCCAAGGCGTTCATCGCGTGGCTGGATCAGCAAAAGGCCGTGGCGAAGAACCGGAAGATGGGCGCACAGGGCTACTGCATGGGCGGACCGATGGCGCTCCGCACGGCTGCGGCCATGCCAGGCCGCATGGGCGCGGTGGCGTCGTTCCACGGTGGCGGACTGGTGACCAAGGATGCGAACAGCCCGCATCTGCAGGCTGCGCAGGCGAAGGCGCATCTGCTCATCGCCATTGCGGCCAACGATGACGAGCGCGCCCCCACGGACAAGACCGTGATGAAGGAGACCTTCGCGAAGGCCGGCCTGGCCGCGGAGATCGAGGTCTACACGGGCGCCGCGCACGGCTGGTGCCCGCCGGACTCGGGCGTCTACAGCGAGCCGCTGGCCGAGAAGGCCTGGGCGCGCCTGCTGGCGCTCTACGGCAAGGCGCTCGCCTAGGGCGGCGGACAGTCTCCAGATCAGGTACCGGTGGTGGCCAGGCCGCAGGAGCGGCCACCCGCCGGTGTCCGCGAAAGTGCGCACGCCATGCTGAAAGGTTGGCGGGGAGATGACAATCATCCCGCCAACCTCGTTCTCCTCCAGATTCGGTCAGTCCCCTCCCCGGAACGCCTCTTGCTCTCACTGACAGGTGACCGGCGATGTCTGCCGGCTGAGGTGTCAGATGGCTTCTCGACTGTTTCGGTATCTCGGGTGTCTCTCAGTGGCCGCCGCGTTGGTGCTGGCAGCCGGGGGAGCGTCGGCTCAGGAGCGAGGGCGTGAACGGCAACGGGAACGGCGGGTCTCGCCGCCGCCTCGCTCGGCCCACGCACCGTATCGACCCCGCGCGCGGGGTCAGTTCGTGTTCGTCGGGGGGTTCTTCTACGACCCCTACTTCGGGCCATATCCGTGGTGGGCTGGGGGCGTCTACCGTCACCCGTACTACCCGGTCTACGAACGCCGCGCCATCGTCAGGTTGCAGGTGACGCCGAGAGACGCCGCCGTCTACGTGGACGGTTTCTACGCGGGTATCGTGGATGACTTTGACGGCGTCTTCCAGGGATTGCCTCTGACGCCAGGCGGGCACACGATCGAGATCTATCGCGAGGGGTACCGCACCGAGCGGCAGTCTCTCTATCTGAGTCCCAACTCGACGATGAAGCTGCATCGGCCCCTGGAGCACCTGGCGCCAGGTGAGTTGAGCGAGCCCCCTGTCATGGCGCCACTGCCGCCGGCGCCGCCAGAGGGCTCGTATCGCGGCCCCGTGACCGTCGGGCCGATGCCGCCACCGGTCCCGCGCCCGGCTCCACCGCCAGCAGGGCCGGTCTCCCTGGAGCGGACGCCGACCGGCACGATGCAGATCACCGTGCAGCCTCCGACCGCTGTCGTGCAGATCGATGGGATGTCGTGGATGAGTTCGGACGGCGTTCACTTCTCCATCGAAGTGCCGGCAGGAACGCATCGTGTGGACATCTCGGCGCCGGGCTTCAAGCCCTTCACCCGTGACATCGACGTGCGGCCGGGGGAGACAGCCCCCGTCAACGTCAGCTTGTCCAGACAGGCTGGCGCCTAGCGAATCTCAAGCGGCCGGGCCGACGTGGTCGGCTCGGCCGCTTCCACCTTCGTGAACGTATCCACCTCGAACGGGCGGCCGATCTGGTTGCCCGCCAGGTCTTCCAGGATCGAGAGCGCCACCAGGTCGTAGCGACCGGCGGGCCATGGGTCCTCGGGTTCGAAGGACCAGCTCCGGTCGCCCTCGCCCGCGTGCGCGTCTCCCGGGAAGATCCGCCCGTTGGAGGCGCGGATGGCCAGCGCCCGAAGCATCAGCGCGCGGTCCAGCGGTTCGCCGAAGGCCACGCGAATGGCTCCCGTGGTGCCGGCCTTGGGCAGGGTCACCACCCATGTCGCGATGTCGATGGGCGTCACATCGGGCGCCACGGTTCTGAACTCGCGCCGGAAGGCGTCCTTGAGCGGCTGGCCGTAGGCATCACGCCACTCGCGATCCACGACCAGCGTGTACTTACGGCCGGGCACCAGCGACGGGCCCATCTCCTTGCGGGGGACGAGGCCGCTCTTCACGCGCCCCGGATCCATGAAGGCCGTGAAGCGCGTGCGATCGGCGTTCCAGAAGTCGTAGTCGAGCGGCAGGAACGGGTTGACGACCTCCGTGCCCTTCTCATCGACGAGGTGGAGGTGCTCGATACCGCCGCTGCCGCTCATCGGGGAGGTGAACTCGATGTAGACGCGGAGCTGGTTGGCGGGCCACTCGTCTCCGGCGGGGAAGATGCGCCGGACTTCGGTGGCGACCAGCGCCTGGTGCGCGGGCATGGCGACTTCCGAAGTGACCACCGTCGCGCGCCAGGGGTCGGAGCGTCCCTTGGAGCGCGGGAGCTTCGAGGGGTCGAAGCGCACGACGTAGGTGCGCCCGGCGTCAAACGCGAACTGCGGCGTGAAGCGGATGGCGCCATCGCTCACCGAATACCAGCCAACGACCGCGGGCGCCTCGGCGTTGACCGAGACGCGCAGGATCTCGGGCCACACCGGGTCGGCGGAGTTCTTGGGCAGCTTATCCAGGTCGCCCTTGGGAAGGCCGTTGACGGCGATCCAGGACTGCGCACCGGCGGAGTGTACGAGCTGAATGTCCGGCGTGATGGGAATGCTGGAGAGGCGGCACGCGACGGCCAGGAGCAGGGCCGTCGCGGGGATCAGGGTTTTGAACAAGGGGTCCTATGGGAGCGCCACGGCGCGGAGGTCCAGTCCCTTGGAGGCGGACCGGGCCAGCACGAGCGCGCGCGTGGCGTCCAGCGCGTCGAGCTGTTCGATGCCGGTGAGGCCGGCCACGGTTTCAAAGGGCACACCACCGGTTTCGGCCTTGACGGGCGTGGTGATGGCTGCGGCCGAGGCAAACGTGTCGGTCGGAATCTTCATCACGCCGCGCGAGTTGTTGGCCATCAGCAGGAAGTCCTTGCCGCCCTTGCTGTAGACCACCATGTCGAGCGGGCGGTTGCGGCTGCCGAACTCGGCGATGGTCTTGCCCCGCACGTGCGCGCCGGGCGTGAGGCTGGAGAGGGGGAGCGTGACCAGCGGCGTGCAGAGGTAGCTGGCGACGAGCGAGGGCTCACCGGCGATGGTGTAGGGCACGAAGGCGTAGATGGGTGAGCGCGTCTCAAGCTGCTGGTGATTGCCGTGGTAGATCTCCACGTTGGTCGTGCCGGCTGCCTGCTTGAAGGGATAGCGGATGGCGCGGAGTGTGGAGTTGAACTCCTCATTCGAGAGTCCGGCCACGATCACCTGCCCGTTCACGTAGGCCATGTCGGTGATGGTCCGCACGCGCGGGTTCTGGTGCACGTATTCGGGGCCGACCTTCACGTAGTCCATCTTGAAGGGCGAGACGAACTCGGCCGGCCTGGGCGCGTCGGCCAGCATCACCTTGCTGAACTTCAGCCCCGTGAAGGGGACCAGTTCCACCTTGCCGGCGCCGTCGACCCTGAAGAGGGCGGGTTGCGCGCCGGTGCCTTCGCCCCGCATCACGGAGACATACGTGTTCTTCGACACGGGGTGCACGGCCACATCGGTGATGAGCACCTGCGTGCGGTCGGTGCCGAGCATGGCCGCAATGGTCTGGTCCAGATTCGCCACGTCGGCCGTGCCCTTGGCGCCGGCAGCCTTGCCAAGGTCGAGCGCCAGGATGGAGGCGCCAACGGTGTCGCCGGCGAACAGGGTGCCGTCGGGCGCGAAGGTCAGTGGCCCGATGGAGGCAAACGCGGCGCCGGTGCCGGCTTCACCAGCCAGGGAGCGGGCTGAGGGTGCCAGGGACGTCGCGGCGAGGACGACGGCCAGTAGAGAACACGCGATGAATGTGCGCATGGGCGGACTCCTTGAATCGGCAGGGCACGATGGCGAGACGGCGCCAGGCCCGAGGGACACGTTAGGCGCAGGGGCCTCGGGAGTCAATGGGATGGTACGATGCCGCCCGCATGTCGTATCACGAGGCGCACCTGACCCCGGACGGCGCCCGGGGGCTTGTGGCGCCGCGCCTTGTGCGCTGAGGGGCGGCGTCGCCGTTGCGTACACGGGCACCGGGGTGGTACGGTCGCCAATCATGCCGAAACTGATTGCCGCCCCGACTGTGGTGCCCGCCGCTGGCACACCGCCCAAGCGCATCGAGGAATATGCCGGCCGCGTGAATTCCGGTCACACGGCGCTCAGCGTGGCCAGGATGGTTTCGCCGGGGGGCTGGGTCGAGCCCGGCCAGCGCCCCGAATTCGAGGAAATCACCGTCGTCCTCAGGGGCCTGCTCCGGGTGGAGCACGAGCAGGGCGTCACGGACGTCCGTGCGGGGCAGGCGATCGTTGCTGCGCCGGGAGAGTGGGTGCGCTACAGCTCCCCAGAGGAGGGCGGTGCGGAGTACGTGGCGATCTGCCTGCCGGCCTTCTCGATGGAAGCGGTGCACCGCGACGCGTAGGTCGTCTCGCGCGTCAGTCTTCTGGGCCGCGCACGGCTGAGGTGCGCGGCTGCCACCAACCGCGACATCCGCCGGGCGGCCCCCGGCCTAAAATCCACTTCGCATCTGACCTACCGCATGAAACGCGTCATCGCCGCCGTCTCTCTGATCTGCCTCGTCTCCCTTCCGGCCTTCGCCCAGCGTCCCCGTGGTGGAGTCAGTCATCCGCCGCGGCAGGCGCACGCCACGCACGTCGAGAAGGGACGCATCACTGTTGACGGCACGCTGTCCGAACCTGAGTGGGCGACGGCCGAGATGCTCACCGACTTCCTGCAGCAGGAGCCGCAGGAGGGGGCGCCGAGCAATTTCAAGAGCGATGTCCGCGTGCTCTACGACGACGAGATGCTCTATATCGGGGCGATGCTCTATGACCCCGAGCCGGACAAACTCGTGTCGAACGAATTGAAGCGCGACTTCGCTCCGCGCGACAGCGACATGTTCGGCATCACGCTCGACACGTTTCTCGACAAGCTGAATGGCTACGGCTTCTTCACCATGCCGATGGGCGCCTGGCGCGACTCACAGGTGGCGGACGACGGCCGCGCCAACAATGCGAACTGGGACGGCGTCTGGCTGGTCCGGACATCGGTCGTCAAGGACGGCTGGATGGTCGAGTACGGCATCCCGTTCCGGACACTGCGATTTCCACGCCGGGATACGCAGCTCTGGGGCATGAACATCGTGCGCTTGATCCGGCGGACGAACGAGATCACGACCTGGAGCTTCGTGCCGCGCTCGTTTCCGCTCTCAAAACCATCGTTTGCCGGCACCCTGGCGGGGATTTCCGGCGTGAAGCCCGGTCGCGACTTCCGCGTGAAGCCGTATGGTCTCGCGTCGACCACGAACCGCGCGGGCACCACCAGCGGGTCCCTGGATGGCGGCGTGGATGTGAAGGCCGGCGTCGGCACGAGTCTCGTCCTCGACGGCACCTTCCGGACGGACTTCGCGCAGGTGGAGGCCGATGAGCAGCAGATCAATCTGACGCGATTCAGTCTCTTCTTTCCCGAGAAGCGGGAGTTCTTCCTGGAGAACCAGCGCGCCTTCCAGATCAACTCGACCCTGGCGGGCACAAACCTCGTGCCCTTCTTCAGCCGCCGCATCGGCTTGAGCGATGCGGGTACCGAGATACCGCTCATCGGCGGGGCGCGTCTCTCGGGCAAGCAGGGCCGGAGCACGATTGGGCTCCTCAACATCACGACAAACGAGCAGGAACGGCCAGGGCAGACGCCGCTGCCGCGCAGCAACTATTCGTTCGCCCGCTACGGGCGGGACTTCCTCAACAATTCCTCGGCGAGCCTCTTCTACATGGGGCACGAGCAGAGCGGGCGCAGCAACCGTCTGGTCGGCAGTGACATGCAGTTGACGCTCAAGCGCCGGACCGTCATCGATGCGGTGGCGATGCACTCGGCATCCGAGAATGGAGCGTCGGGCAATGCCCTCCGCGCCGGAGTGGACTTCGATTCCTCTCTGACGCGGCTGGCCGCCAGCGCGACGCTCCTCGACCCATCCTTCCGGAACGACTTGGGCTTCATCCAGCGTCCGGGACGCGATATCTATACCGCACTGGCCTCACGAGGGATCCGGCCGTCGAAAGCGCGGGCGAAGATCGTCCGGGAATACACGCCGGGCATCTCGTACACGCGCTTCGTGAAAGACGGCCTCGGCACGGAGACTGGGACTTTCAGTCCGTCGATGGGCCTGGTGTTCTCGGACGCGTCCACCGGGGCGGTGACCTGGCAGATGAACGAGGAGGCGCTCTCGACGCCGTTCCGGATCCATCCGACGCAGACGATTGCCGCAGGCCGGTATCACTTCAACAGTCTGGTGGCCACGGGGAAGATGGCGCAGTCACACCGGCTGGCCTTCAATGGCGAAGTCCGCGGGGGCGAGTTCTGGACGGGGACGCGGAAGGGCTTCACGGCGGGCGCCCGGTTCCGGGCGAACGTGCGGCTGGCGACGAGCCTGAACTACAGCCACGATGTGATTGACCTGCCTGGAGGGTCGTTCACGACGAACCTGATGTCGATGCGTGTCGACGGGTCATTCACGACGCGCATGTTCCTGAACGCCTTTATCCAGTACAACAGCACGACCCGCGAGGTCCTCTCCAACGTCCGCTTCAACGTCGTCCACCACCCGCTGAGCGACCTGTATGTCGTCTACAACGAGGGGCACCCCACGACCAGCGCGCCCGTCTCGCGGTCCGTGGCGGTGAAGATGACCCAGATGCTCACGTTCTAGGCACGCCCGCGCCCGGCGGACCGGCCTACGGAACCGGCGTGGTGAGCGGCTTGTCCTTCGGGACGACGAACGTGCCGATCATGACGAGCGGCGCGGTGCCCTTGTTGACCCCCTCGTGCACCTGGCCCGCCTCGATCAGCACCGACTCGCCGGTTTTGATGGTCTTGGTGGGGAGGTCCTTCAGCTCAAGTGTCATCTCGCCCGCGACGACATGGGTCACCAGCGTGCCTGCGTGTAAGTGGCGGCCTTCGCGCCCGCCTGGGGCGATCGTGACCTGAGCCTGCACCGCCTGAAAGCCGGCGATCGGGAGGTCGACGGTGATGAGGGGCTTCCGCTCGACGCCCGTTTGAGCGAAGGCGGATACCGTGAACGCGAGCGCGGCGCCGAGGCCGGCGGTGAGGAGAGCGCGGGAACTGAACATGCCTTGATCATATGCGTCCCGTGGTGGCCGGTGTACAGTGCCCTGATGGTCCCTGGGGGACCGGCAGCCCTCTGAGGGCTGTGCCCGCATGTGAGGAGGCAGTGATGAGAATTGGTGAGATCGCGCCGGATTTCCAGGCGCAGACCACAGAGGGTCCGATTCAGTTCCACCAGTGGATCGGGGACAAGTGGGCCGTGCTCTTTTCGCACCCGAAGGATTTCACTCCGGTGTGCACGACCGAGCTCGGCACGGTGGCGAAGCTGAAGGGCGAGTTCGACAAGCGCAACGTCAAGGTGATCGGCCTGAGTGTGGACCCGGTTGAGGACCACCACAAGTGGGCCGAGGACATCCGGGAGACCCAGGGCCTCGCGCCGAACTTTCCGATGATCGGCGACACGGACCTGAACGTCTCCAAGCTCTACGAGATGCTACCCGTGGATATCGAGGGGAGTTCCGCCGGTCGCACGGCGATGGACAACCTCACGGTGCGCAACGTCTACGTGATCGGCCCCGACAAGCGGATCAAGCTCGTGCTCGTCTATCCGATGACGACGGGCCGGAATTTCGATGAGATTCTGCGCGTGATCGACTCGATCCAGCTCACCGCGAAGCACCGCGTGGCCACACCCGCGAACTGGAAGCAGGGCGAGGATGTGATCATCGCCGGCTCGGTGAAGGACGACGAAGCCAAGACGATCTATCCGAACGGATGGAAGGCGCCGCGTCCCTATCTGCGTATCGTCGCGCAGCCCAAGTAAGGTCCCGCGGTCAGGCCGTGGCGGCGCCAGCCGTCACGGCTTCTTCAGCCCGTCATACTCCAGCATCTGCTGCATGAAGTCCCTGGGATAACTGATGCGCACGTCGACAATGGCGCCGTCCGGCCCCGTCACCGCTGCAAGCTTCGGCTGCACAAACCCTGTGTAGGTCGGGGGATTGAGCGCCTTGGCGCGCGCCACGACCTGATCGCGCAGGGCCGCGTCGACGTTCGTGCCGTAGGTCGTCATGATCTTTCGCCCCGCCACGGCGTCGCCCTCGGCCTTGATGCGCTGTATCTCCGCGAGCAGCCGGCCCACCCCGTCGCGGAACGCCTTCGCGTCGGCCATCACGTAGTAGGTCTTACCGTCGCGCTGGCGGACCTCGGCCGCGCGCGTGTTGGCCATCATCCACGCCACGATGAGCTGGCGGCTGCGCATGTGATCGTCCGCGATCACGGCTCCCGATCCGACCCGTCTGAGCTGGGCGAGGGCGTTGCGCGTCAGGCTTTCGTACTCCGCCTGCACGATGGCGGGCTGATCGGCGGCGGCAAACGCGCCGAGCGCGGCGAGCTTGGGGTCCGCGAGGAAGTAGAGGCCGACCAGCTCCGCCCGCGCCTCTTCAAGTGGGCCGTAGAGATCGCCGAGGACCTCAACCGGATTGGCCGTTTTGAGCGAAGGTGAGAGACGACCGGAGGCGTGGCCGATCACCTCATGCATGTCGGTGATGAGGTCGTTGGAGAGTGCCCCCCACTTCTCGGCTCGGGCGGCTTCCTCGGCGGACCACACGAACTCGGAGCGCAGGGTTGAGGGTGTCGACCGGTCGTAGGCCTCATTGACGTTGGCGAGGTTGAAAGATTTGCTGCCGTACTTCTCGCGCACCGCCGAGTCGTTGGGCAGATTCACGCCGATGGCCGTAATCGGGCCGGCGTCCCCGGTTTCGACGACGACGTCGACCGCGGCGGCAGCAATGCCCACCACGCCCGGCTTCCTGTACTTCGGATCCCACGGCATGTGGTCCTCGAACCACTGGGCATTGGCCGCGATCGTCCGAATGCGGTCCGTCTTCTGGCGGTTCACGTAGAAGACCGCGCCCTCCCAGGCGCCCTTGACGCCGCGCGGGTCCAGATAGACCTCCGTGGGAGCGTTGATCGTATCCACGACGGCCGCGGCGTCCTGCACCCAGGCAATGTCGTAGGCCGTGTGATCCTGGGCAGAGCCGGTCGTGTACCACTGCACGAGCGCCTTCAGTGCACGGGCCGTGGCGGGTGGCGCGACCGAGGCCGCTGTCGTCAGGTGCTTCTTGATCAGATCCACCGCCCTGAAATACAGCGAGTTGAAGGGATATTCGACGAGCGTGCCGTTCACCTTCCCGAGCTTCGAGTTGAACGGCATGCGCTCCGTGAAGCCGATGAGGTCGGCCATGCTCACGCCGCCTGCGTACAGGTTGTTGGCGCTGGCCGTGAGGATGTCCTGCCCGGGAGGTGGGTTCTTGTTGGTCACGATCGGTTCGAACGCCGGGTCGAAGAACATCGGCGTCAGTCGTGTCAGCGCGACCTCAAGGGACTCCTCGTTCGCCATCTCAAACCTGGCGCCGTTGGCCTGGGCGGCCCTGGCTGCGGCGAGGAGCGCGCCTGGCGTGCAGCGCAGCACGAACTTGCGGGCGGTGAGGTGTTCATACGGACCTGAGTTCAGCCAGAAGAGCTTCGTGTATCGCGTCAGCTCGGCGAGCGTGTCCCGGTCGACGTTGGCAGGATGGATGAGGATCTGTTGGAGAAACCGGCGCATCTCGTTTGCGTCGCGATGCCGCTGATCGAAGTAGATGGGCCGGCCGGCCAGCGCCGCCTCGTAGAGGTGATACGCCAGCACCTTCTGAGGGAGTGTCAGGCTGGTGAAGCCGTCGGCGTAGATCTGGGCGATGGCGGCGTTGTCGACCCGCTCCAGCAGATGCGGTCGCGTGGCGGGGTCGTCCGCCGGGGCCGGAGCGCCTGGCAGCTGGGACAGCTCCTCTGGTGTTGGTACCTGGCCGCAGCCCACAAGGAGCCCCAGCAGGATGACGAACGGCATCAGTCTCGCGCGGCTGAGCATGCCCTCAGCTTAGCAACAGGCCGCCCGTGGCGAACGTCGACTGTACAATTCCCGTCGTGAAACCCCTGCCGCCGATCAGCGCCACTATTCTTGACACCATTGGCGGCACGCCGATGGTCCGCCTGAACCGGATTCCAAAGGGAATCATCCCGGCGACGGTGCTGGCGAAGGTGGAGACCTTCAACCCCGGCAACTCGATCAAGGACCGCATGGCCCTCCGCATGATCGAGGAGGCCGAGCAGAAGGGCGACTTGAAGCCGGGCGGGACCATCATCGAAGGCACGTCCGGTAACACCGGTATGGGCCTTGCGATCGCCGCCGTGGTGAAGGGGTATCACTGCATCTTCACCACTACTGACAAACAGTCGAAGGAGAAGGTGGACGCGCTCCGGGCGTTTGGCGCGGAGGTGATTGTGTGCCCGACGAACGTGGAGCCAGAGGATGCCCGCTCCTACTACTCGGTGTCATCGCGGCTGGAGCGGGAGATCCCGAATTCATGGAAGGCCAACCAGTACGACAACCTGTCGAATTCCGCCGCGCACTATGAGTCCACCGGCCCGGAGATCTGGGAGCAGACCCAGGGGGCGGTGACGCACCTGGTCGTGGGCGTCGGCACCGGCGGCACGATCAGCGGTGCAGGCCGCTACTTGAAGGAACGCAATCCCGCGATCAAGGTGTGGGGCATTGACACCTACGGGTCCGTCTTCAAGAAATTCAAGGAGACCGGTCTCTTCGATAAGAACGAGATCTATCCGTATGTCACGGAGGGCATTGGCGAGGACTTCCTGCCACAAAACGTGGACTTCTCCGTGATCGATGGTTTCGAGAAGGTCACGGATAAGGATGCGGCGCTCATGACTCGCCGCATTGCGCAGGAGGAAGGCATCTTTGCCGGCAATTCAGCCGGCTCGGCGATGGCGGGTCTGCTGCAGTTGAAGGACCGTTTCACGGCCAGCGATGTGGTGGTGGTGATCTTTCACGACCACGGCACGCGCT
>CANKJK010000016.1 GCA_947482665.1 Acidobacteriota bacterium | reverse complement strand
GTTCGTGCGCTCCGCGGGCGCGTGAGACATGCGCTTGGGCTCGTTCACTTCAGTCGCGCTCGCACGGCATCAGGCCCTGCCACGCAACCGCGAGATCGACACGTCGCCATGCAGTTCAGAGCGCTGGCGCCCTGCACCTGTGTCTCGGGCAGGCCGGGTGCGTGCGCGACGGGGCCGTTCCCCTGCGAGCGCGGGCCAGCCGGGTGTACGCCGGGGCCATTGCCCTGCGAGCGCGACTGAAGTGAATGAGCCGGGCGCGGTTCTCAGGCGCCCGCGGAGCGCACGCTGGGTAATGGTCCTGGCGTGCGCCCGGACCGTCGAGCGCGCCGACGGCGGGACCCGCTAGCGCCGGTCGAACACGCCCACCGCTTCGACGTGCGCGGTGTTGGGGAACAGATCAAAGACCGTCAACGCCGAGAGGCTGAAGCCCGCTTCGTCCAGCACCCGCGCATCCCGCGCAAAGGTTGCCGGGTCGCAAGAGACAAAGATGAGGCGCGAGCCGGCGAGCCGGCCCACCGCTCGAGCCACCTCAGGCGCCATCCCCGTGCGCGGCGGGTCGAGGATGACCGTCGCCGCGCCGAGGCGCGAGGCCGCGGCACTCGCGACGTACCGCTCGACCGGCTCCCTGACCACGTGTGCGCGCACACCGAACGACGTGGTGTTCTGGATCAGATCACTCCCACTGACCGCGTCGCCTTCAACACAGACCACCGGGCCTCGCCCGGCCGCGGCCGTGGACAGCCCGAAGAGCCCGACGCCCGCATAGAGATCGAGCACGGGCCCCCGCTCCACCGCCGCCACGACGTGGTGCACGAAGGGTTCAAGCAGGAATCGATTGCCCTGGAAGAACGCGCGCGCATGCCGCCGCAGCGGCACCGCGGCCGCGCCAGGGCTGGGAGACACCCCGTCCACCAGACTGGCTTCGCCCGGGCCGACGATGGCGACTCTGGCCACCGGGCGCGTACGCCCCCGCGAAGGCGGTGCCTCGGCGGCCCGCCCCCATGAGATGGGCCCAGCCCCAGACACCGCGGCCACGAACGCCGCGGACGGCGGCGTCTGCAACTCCAGATAGCTCGCCCGGGCCGTGCCCGCGATGTTCTCGGTCAGTTCCAGGGCCGTAATCCCAAGGCCTTCAGCGACACCGCGGCGCTCCACCTCGCGCACCCACTCGACGGTGGACGGCAGAAGTTGTCCGCCGGCATCGGCGTCGCACACCTGGTGAGACCCCTCGCGCAAGAAGCCTATCCGTCCGTGATCGCCGTGCAACCGCGCGCGCATGCGGTAGCCGTGTTCCGGCGAGGGCACGACGGTGGGATCGCCCGGCCACGGGAGCCGCGCGATACGCTCCCATGCGTCGCGCACAATGCCGGCTTTCAGCGTCAGCTGGCGGGCATACGCGACATGCGCGAAGGCCTGTCCCCCGCAGCGCGGATCGGTCACGCCGGGACGCCGGTCAGGCGAAGCCTCGAGTACCTCGAGGACCTCGGCATGAGCCGTTCGCGACGCCATGCGCACCACCCGCACCCGCACGCGCTCACCGGGAATCGCACCGGACACGAGCACGACCTGCCCCTCATGACGAGCCAGCATCTGGCCACCGGCCACCGCCTTCTCGATGAGGAGTGTGAGTTCCGCCCCGCGCGTGACGTCAGGCATCGAAGGTCACCACCGGCAGTCGCTCGCGATCGCGCAGCAGGCGGTCCATGCACGCGTCGAGCGCCCGCTGATAGGCCTCGGCCGCCATGCGTGTCCGAAAGGGCGCCAGCTCACGATCCGCCTCGTCGCGGAGCGCCGCGCGCCCGGCCTCGTCCACCAGCGCCCAGGCCGCCCCGAGCAGTGTGCGATCCAGTTCGGCCAGCCGCGCGATCACATCTGCGCGCGCGTCGCCGCGCAGCGCGCGTGCCCGGGCCCGGATGCCGTCCAGTTCGCGCACCAGATCGTCCAGTTGGGCATCCAGCGGGCCCACGCCGCCGGCCCGGCGACCCGTCAGCCGCGCGATGACGCGGTCGAGATGGGCCCCAAGCGCGGGGGCCCGGCGCGCCTCCGCCTGCGCCACAGGCGGCTCGGCCGACGCGGCCGCTGAGGTCATGGACACTCCCGTGGCACGGCGCCACTCATCGAACACATCGAGGACATCGGCTTCGCAGAAGTCGATCAGTAGCGGCCGGCGGCTGTCCTTCCCCTTCGCCCGCTGCCGCTCGACCGCATGGTCAATCCCGCGATAGACCACGCGCAGCGGAATCCCGCGCGCCTCCCAGCCACACACGCGGTCGAAGGATGGGCCCACGATACGGACCAGATGCCCGCCGTTGTTCTTGCAGAGGTAGGCCTCGACCGCGCGGCAGTACTCCCCCGTGGTCACCGCCACCGGACCTCTCCAGCGCGCAGTTGCACCACCTCGGTCGGCGTGTCCACCAGCAGCGCGCCGTCGTCCCCGATGCCGGCCGCACGGCCCTCGCGCACGCCCTCAAGGGAATCCCACTCGACGCGGCGGCCCATCAGCGGCGCGGCCAGCCTGCGCCACGCGGCCAGCACCTCTCCGGCGCGGCCGTCCCGCAGCGCATTCACCGAGCGCTCCAGTGCGGCCAGGCACTCCGCCAGCAGCACGCCCCGATCCGCCCGGCGTCCCAATTCAATCTCGAGCGAGGTGGCCAGGCCCGCCACCTCCGGCGGCAGTGCCGCGGCGTCCAGATTCAGTCCGAAGCCCAGGACCACTGTCGACGGCTCAGCCTGCACGGAGACCGCCTCGGCCAGGATGCCGCCAAGCTTCCGCCCATCCACCCAGATATCGTTCGGCCACTTCAGCTGCACGTCGAGTCCCGCCCCGGCACGCACGCCCTCTGCCAGCGCCACACCGGCGGCAAGCGGCAGCAGCGGCACGACGCCACCCGGCGCCATCACGATGGCCGACACGTAGAGACCTGCGCCAGCCGGCGACTGCCACACGCGGCCGAGCCGGCCCCGTCCGGAGGTCTGCGTGTCTGCCACCACGACGGTGCCGTGCGCCGCGCCCGACGTGGCCGCTTCCATGGCCCGGTCATTCGTGGAGGATGTCGTGGCGTACCACGTCAGGGCCGCACCCATCGCGCCCCGCGCCTCGCGAGTCCTCGCCAGCGCCTCGCGTACATCCGGCGGCACGGGCACCAGGTCAGAGGAGTTCAAGTTCAAAGCTGAGATCGATGGAGGGGGCCGAGTGGGTCAGGGCACCCACAGAGACATAGTCCGCCCCCGTAGCCGCCAGCTCTGGGATCCGCGCCAGACTCACATTGCCCGAGACCTCGACACGCGCGCGCCCCTGGCACCGGCGGACAGCCTCGACGATGTCCGGGGTGGACATGTTGTCGAGCAGCACGAGTTCGGCTCCCGCGGCCAGCGCCTCGTCGAGCTGGGTCAGCGTCTCGACTTCGACCTCGGTCAGGAGATCCCGCCGCCGCTCGCGCATGGTCCTGACGGTCGCCGTGACGCCACCCCCGAGACGAAGATGGTTGTCCTTGATGAGGATCGCGTCATCGAGCCGATGCCGGTGATTCACCCCGCCGCCGGCGCGCACGGCGTACTTCTCGAGCGCCCGTAGGAGCGGCGTCGTCTTCCGGGTATCCAGCACCGTGATCCGGCCATCCGCCGCCTCAACGAACCGGCGCGTCAGCGTGGCAATGCCCGAGAGCCGCTGCAGGAAGTTGAGCGCCACGCGCTCGGCGGTGATGAGCGCCGTCGCCCGCCCGGTGACGGTCGCGGCGATCTGTCCGGCCTCGCACGTCTCGCCGTCCCCGCGGTGCACGGTCACCGCGGCTGCGGGGTCGAGTTGGCGGAAGGCCTCGGCCGCCACATCCAGGCCGGCGAGGACACAGGGTGCCTTGGCCAGGAAGACGCCCCGCGCCATCGCCGCCGCCGGCACGAGTTCGTTGGTGGTGACGTCGCCCCAGCCGATGTCCTCGGCCAGCGCACGACGGACCAGATCGCGGTATGTCCCCGGGTCCATCGGCCCGAACGGGACGGCCTTCACGAGGCGGGTTCCTCCGCGAAGGTCAACTGCGGCTCCGGCACGTCCGCAAAGGTCAGCTGCTGGATGTGGAGCGCGGCCGAGAAATCGCGCTGCGCCAACCGCGCCCAGGCGGCCGGCAACACGGCTGATGCGATCACGGCCTTCCCGCCACGCTTCTCCTGCGCGCGGATGCGTCGCACCTCGGCGAGCGCCGCCTGCGTCTGCTCCAGCACGCCGGTGGCGTCGAGATCCTGGCCGCCGATGTCACGCGTCACCTCCGCCGGCGTGGGCCAGGTGGCACGGTGCACCGAGCCGGGCTGCCACCACGACCAGACCTCTTCGGTCACAAAGGGCAGATAGGGCGCGAAGAGCCGCAGGAGCGTGGCAAGCGCCACTCGCATCGCGCTGTTGGCCGAGGCCGCGCCCTCCGGCGTGAAGTCGCCGTAGCGGCGCGACTTCACGAGCTCCAGATAGTCGTCGCAGAATGACCAGAAGAACCGTTCTGTCCGCTCGAGGACACGCGCGTAGTCATACTGCTCAAGCTGCTCGGTGGCATCCTCGACCAGCCGGGCGAGCGTGGTGAGCATGCCGCGATCGAGCGGCTCGGTGATGGCCCCAACCGGCTCCGCCTGCAGCAGCGCGAACCGCGAGGCGTTCAGCAGCTTGATGGCCAGCCGGCGGCCGACCTTCATCTGCGCCGGGTCGAAGCTCGTATCCGTGCCGGGTCGCGCACAGGCCGCCCAGTAGCGCACGCCGTCCGACCCGTGCTCGTCGAGCAGGGCCTTCGGCGTCACGACGTTGCCCTTGGACTTCGACATCTTCTTGCGGTCCGGGTCCAGCACCCAGCCCGAAATCGCCGCGTGGGTCCACGGCAGGCAGGCGCGCTCCATGTGCGTCCGCAGGACGGTGGAAAAGAGCCACGTCCGGATGATGTCGTGCGCCTGGGGGCGCAGGTCCATTGGAAACACCCGCGCAAACAGGTCGTCGTCCTCCAGCCAGCCGCCGGCGATCTGCGGAGTGAGCGACGAGGTGGCCCAGGTGTCCATCACATCCGGGTCGCCGACAAAGCCGCCGGGCACGCCGCGCTGCTCCGCCGTATAGCCCTCGGGCACATCCGTCGACGGGTCGATGGGCAGCCGGGTCTCGGCCGGTGCGATCGGACGCGTGTGGTCGACGCTGCCATCGGCGGCGACGGGATACCACAGGGGAAACGGCACGCCGAAGAAGCGCTGGCGACTGACGCACCAGTCCCCGTTCAGACCGTTCACCCAGTTGTCGAGCCGGCCACGCATGTAGTCGGGATACCAGTGGAGCTGACGCCCCCGCGACAACAGGGCGTCGCGGAAATCCATCGTCTTGATGAACCACTGGCGGCTGGTGACGATCTCGAGGGGGCGGTCCCCTTTCTCGAAGAACTTCACGGCGTGGGTGATTGGCCGCGGCTCGCCGATGAGGGCGCCGGAGTCGCGGAGCAGCGGCACGATGACCGCGCGCGCCTTCGACGCCGCAAGCCCGGCCATCTGGTCATAGGCGGCCTGGGCCGCGCCCGCGTCCACCGACTCCCAGCCCGGCGCGCCAAAGCTCACCGGCTTCAGGGTGCCGTTCGTCTGAATGATGGCGCGCACTGGCAGCGAGAGTTCACGCCACCACGTCACGTCCGTGATGTCGCCGAAGGTACAGATCATGGCGATGCCGCTGCCCTTCTCTGGTTCGGCGAGCGGATGCGCGAGGACCGGCACACGCACGCCAAACAGCGGCGTCAGCACATGCGTGCCGAAGAGGGGCTGGTAGCGCGCGTCGTCCGGGTGAGCCACGAGTGCCACGCACGCCGGGAGCAGTTCCGGTCGTGTTGTCTCGATCTCCACACCGGGGCCGGTCGTCACCTCCGATGCGAAGCGAAGCCGGTGATACGCGCCTGGCTGCTCGCGATCCTCGAGTTCGGCCTGGGCGACCGCCGTGCGGAAATCGACGTCCCACAGGGTCGGCGCCTCCAGCTGATAGGCCAGCCGGTTCGTCAGCAGCCGAAGGAACGAGGCCTGCGACACTCGCTGCGACCGCCGTCCGATGGTGGCGTAGGTATGAGACCAATCGACCGAGAGGCCGAGTTGGCGCCACACCTCCTCGAACACCCGCTCGTCCTCGGCGGTCAGGCGGATGCACAACTCGATGAAGTTCGGCCGCGACACCGGTACGGCCTGCTTGCCTGGCGTGGCAGGCGGCTCGAAATCCGCCACATACGGCAGCGAGGGATCGCACTTCACGCCGAAGTAGTTCTGCACGCGGCGTTCCGTGGGCAGGCCGTTGTCGTCCCACCCCATCGGGTAGAACACCTCGCGCCCGCGCATGCGCTGGAAGCGCGCGATGACGTCGGTGTGCGTGTAGGAAAACACGTGCCCGACGTGCAGCGAGCCGCTGACCGTCGGAGGTGGCGTGTCAATCGAGTAGACCTCGGCGCGGGGGCGCGTCCGGTCAAACCGATAGGTGCCATCGGCGTCCCAGCGGGCGCGCCACTTGGCTTCCAGGCCCTCAAGGGCCGGCTTCTCAGGCAGGTTCAATGGTGTAGTCACAGGTCTGGCCGGCGAAAGGCCGTCCGCGTTGCGCGGAAAGCGCGTCTCAGGGGCGGCGGATGCGTTCGATCTCTTCCTGGATGACCCGCTTCGCGAGGGCCGTGACGACATCCGTCAGGGCCTCCCGGAGGGCAGTCGTATCCAGTTGTTCGAGCACGCGCTCGACTGCGCGCTCCACGAGCAATTCGTCATCAGCCCGCAGTGCCACGACCGACGGCCGCGGCCGCGGCTCGCGCAACTGCTTCATCAGGGCGTCGTAGGCGTCATCGATGCTGACAGGCGCCGCCGGTGCCACCGGTTCAGCCGGCGTCACCGGCGCCACCACGGTCGCCGCCGGCGGTGGCACGGGCGGCTGCACGGGCGGGGTCGGCCGGCGGGCGGGTGTTTCAAGGCGCAGCATGGAGAACGGACTCACGGCCGGTGACCGAACCTCGATGGGCGCGACGGGTTCTGTCACAGGCGCAACGGGGGCCGGCGGCGACAGCACGACCGCTGGCGGCGCAGGCGGCATCATGGCCGGAGGCGAGGGTATCGGAGCGGCGGTGAGTGGAGGCGCCTCCGGCATCTTGCGGAACGTGCTCTCTGCTCCCGTCGCAAACGCCGCATCAAGCTGGTCGAAGTAGTCGTCGAGCGCCGGGATGAGATTGCCGAGGTCGTGGCCAACGACACCTGTCTCGTACGACGTCGCCTGGGGCGGGGTCTCCCCGCCCTCGCTCTCGCTCTCGGGCTGAGCCTCCTCGCGCCGTGCCGAGGGGACCAGGTGCATGGACTTGTTCGTCAGGGCGAGCATCTCAAAGGAGGGTACCGGTTCAACCGGTGCCACTGGCACCGACCAATCCGCCGGCAGCCCCAGCATCGGGTCCTCCTCCGGCACCTCGACAGCGGTTGCCGCCGTTGGCGCGTCAGGCATCCTTGCCGGAGCAGGCACCACGAACTCCTGACGGGCCGGCGGCGCCTGTTCAACCACCTCCGGGCGTGCAGCGTGCGGCAAATCCGGCACGGGCCACGTTGGAGCTGCGAACTCCTGAGCGGCTGACGCCTGCGTAGACACCGCCGCCACCGGCTCCGCGGCAGGCGCCGGCACGCGTGGCGCCGCGGGCACAAATCCGGCAGGGGTCGCGCGCAGGCCGCCGGCAATCGCCGCAGCATCCTGTGCGGAGGTCGGCGACCCTGGCAGGAGGCCCCGGACCTGTGCCAGCAGATGCCGCGGCTCGAAGGGCTTGCTCAGCACCAGGTCGCATCCGGCCTCGGCTGCCCTGGCGGAATCCACGCGCTCAAACGCGCCCGACAGCAACACGACCGGGATCCCCGCGAACTTCGGAGTCCGTTTGAAGTAGGCGGCGACTTCGTAGCCTGTGTGCCTCGCCAGCGCGACATCAGCCAGCACGATGGCCGGCCTCAGCCGCTCGGCCTGTTCGATGGCCTCCGCGCCGTCAGTCGCGATCACCACATCAATATCCTCATTGGCGAAGGTCAGTTGCACGACCCGTTGGATCGTAAGACTGGGCTCGGCCAGGAGGAGGATGTGTGACATGCGGTGCAGCCGGTTCAGGCGGTGAGTGTTCGGGTGCGGGCGTGCTCGGTCACGTACCGTACGACGTCCTGCATCGGCGTGCCCGGCAGGAATATGCCCTGGATCCCCAGGGCATTCAGCACCGGGATGTCAGCGTCGGGGATGATGCCGCCCACCACAACCATCACATCATCCATCCCCTGGGCCTTCAGCAGCTCCATGATCCGGGGGCAGATATGGAGGTGGGCTCCGGAGAGGATCGAGAGGCCGATGACATCCGCGTCTTCCTGGAGCGCGGCGGACACAATCTGCTCGGGTGTCTGCCGGAGGCCCGTGTAGACGACCTCCATCCCGGCGTCACGCAGGGCGCGCGCGATGACCTTCGCGCCTCGATCGTGTCCGTCAAGGCCCGGCTTCGCGATGACCACTCGAATGCTCTGGCTCATAGAATCCGCTCATTATAGCCGTGCCCGCCCCTGAAATTGACTTGGGTCGAGCCGCGGGCTAGCGTGTCGGCATGGGAACACACGGCCCCCTGTTCAGCGCCATGCTCGAGGAGTTCGAGGACGCGGCGACCCACCTCGGACTCGACCCCGGCATCTGGCGCATCCTCACGCATCCCCGTCGCCAGGTCGTGGTCTCCTGCCCCGTCCTCATGGACAACGGCGAGATCCAGGTCTTCACCGGCTACCGCGTGCTCTACAACGTCGCGCTCGGACCGGGCAAGGGCGGCATCCGCTTCCACCCGGACGTGTCGCTGGATGAGGTCACAACACTCGCGGCCTGGATGACCTGGAAGTGCGCCGTCGCACACCTCCCGTTCGGGGGCGCAAAGGGCGGCATCATCTGCGACCCTTCGCGGATGTCCCGCCGCGAACTGGAAGCCCTGACGCGGCGCTACGTCGCCGAGATCGCCGACCTCATTGGCCCCGAGAAGGATGTCCCAGCGCCGGACGTCAATACCGACGCCCAGACCATGGCCTGGGTGATGGACACCTACTCAATGCACGTCGGCCACACCGAAACGGCCGTCGTCACAGGCAAGCCTGTGGAAATGGGCGGCTCCCTGGGCCGCCGTGAAGCCACGGGCCGGGGCGTGATGGTGGTGACGCGCGAGGCCGCCGCGCATGTCGGACTCCTCTTCGAGGGCCTGCGGGTGGCGATCCAGGGTTTCGGCAACGTCGGCTCCGTCTCGGCGGATCTGCTGTCCCGGGCTGGCGCCCGCGTCGTCGCCGTCACGGATGTGCGCGGCGGCCTCTACCGCGCCGAGGGTCTCGATATCCCGGCCCTGCTGCGCTGGGCCACGGCCCACGGGTCCGTGGCCGGATTCCCGGACGCCGACCCGCTTCCGCCGGCGGACGTCTTCGGTCTCGATGTCGATGTCCTGATTCCCGCCGCGCTTGAGAATCAGATCACACCGGCCAACGTGGACACCATTCGCGCCCGCATCGTCGTGGAAGCCGCCAACGGTCCGACGCTCCCCGAGGCGCATCGGCACCTGCACGCGCGCGGCGTGTTCGTCGTGCCCGACATCCTCGCGAACGCCGGCGGCGTCACCGCGTCCTACTTCGAGTGGGTCCAGGACCGGCACGGCTACTTCTGGACCGAAGCCGAAGTGGTCAGCCGGCTCGAACAGGTGATGATCAAGGCCTTCACCACCGTGGTCCAGACAGGGGTCACGCACGCCGTCGACCTGCGGACCGCCGCCTACATGGTGGCCATCTCGCGCGTCGCCGACGTCACCCGTCTGCGCGGGATGTACGCCTGACGCCGCTCAGGCGCCGATCTTCAGCGGGATGAGCTCGCGGGCCTGACCCGCGGATATCTCCAGCAGATATTCGCCCGGTGCAAGGGCTCCGAGCGACAGGTCGAGGTAATACGCCGGCGTCGTCAGGACCTGCAGCGGGATATCCGCCATCCGCTGGCCGGTCCGGTTGAGCAGTGCCGCCGTGGGTGTGCTGTCGTAGGCCTCCAGCCGCACGACGATCCGTTCGGCCCTGGAGAAGTCGCGAGAGAGCGTCGGCAGGCCGGATGACTCCTTCAGCAGCGCCTGGACGTCGCGCACCGTCCGTGCGCGGAACACCCGCGGCGTACTGATGCCGACCGTCACCGCCGGGACGGTCCACTCCCGCGTCTCCGTGTCGAGCACGGCACCGGTCTCTGATTCGATACTGATGCGCAGTTGCAGCGGTCCCGGAGCCGACTCGAAGGAGATGCTACCGGCCGGCAGACTCGCGGCGCCACCGGCGGTCGCAGCCGGCGCCGGCGCCGCCGGCACGCGCCCCCGAAACACCACCGCACCGGCGGGTGTCGCCGCGAGCAGGGACACCCGCGCCGGCATCTCCCGGCGGAGGCCAGGCAGTCCCGGCAACGCCTCCCAGAGGAAGGTCACCGCCGTCCGGCCGGCCGCTCCCTGTGCCACGCCCAGACTGCTGCGGGCCACCTCGTGTGACGCCACCCGCGCAGAGAGCGACGACACGGCATCGGCGACGGGCTTCGCCACCGTGACCTTCGGCGGCTCCGTGACACGGCGCACGTCCTCTGCCGTCGGCGCGAGATACCCGCGGCGGGCACGGACTTGCAATCCGCGCTTCCGCGCCCGCTCGGACAGTGTGACCTTGATCGCATGGAACTTCCCGTCCGTGGGCGCCTGCGAGGAGTTGTAGCCAAACAGATAGTAGGCGCTGGAATCACGCACCATCTGCGCGAGGCCTTTCGCGATGTCGTTGCGGCCCACAATCGCCCGGCCATCAGTGCCTTCGGCCAGGACGCGGAGCGTGTCCTGTGTCTGCTGGAGGATCCGGCGATCGGCTTCGAACGAGGCCGTCTCGTCGATCTGGAACTCGCTTACCGCAAGGCCGCGCGGGTCCACGGTGTAGAACGATGTGTTCGTCCGATTCGACGCGTCAATGACGTCGCGCAACCGCTGCAGGATGTCCGAGTAGTTGAAGAAGGACACCGTGTCCTCCACCGGGTTGTCCTGCCGCGCGGTCAACGGGTTGGCGAACTGCGCATCCGCGTTGCGCATGCTCGGTGGCAGCGAGGTCGTCAGCCCTTCGCCAACATAGATGATGGCCTTTCGCCCGTCACGGATGCCACCAAGATGGGTCGCCAGTCCACGAAGGGCTCCGATCACGACCTGGTTGCGGATGGCCTCCACCTGCTCGGTCGGATAGTTCGCGTAATTCTCCTCAAACACATTCCTGGGTTCGTACTTGTACTTCCGCCCCTCGAAGCGATTGACGGCCGCCATCGTGGCAGTCCGGTTCCGGGTGAACGAGACGGTATCCAGTGGGGATAGCGGATACATCAAGGCCACCAGATCCTTCGGACTCACCTGCTTATCAAGGAACTCCAGCAGGTGTTTGCGTACGCCCATCGCGTTCACATCACGCGTGTGGTAGTCGTCGAAAAAGATCACGAAGAGGCGGACGTCGTCGTAGGCCGCCTCACGTTCCACGTCATCGCGATCGCGAATCTCACGCAGCGGTTCATCGGTCGGACGCTGCGCGCGGTCGACGCGCACCAGCTTGAACTGCTCGATGCTCTGGGGCTTGTCATCCTCGCGGACGTCGAAGTCCGCGGCCGTCAGATCGTCGACGGGCTCACCCTTCCGGTCGGTCACGATCGCGTCCACGCGGACGAAATTGATGCCGGAGCGGAACACCGGCACGGCGTCCTGCGCGGGAGCCTGCACGACCGGGGCGGGCGGTGCGGGCGCGGCCTTCTGCTGCCCGAGCAATGGTCCGCCCTGAGCCAGGAGGCCCATCGCCACGACCAACGCCGTCAGTCTGCCGATGCGCATATGAGTGGGGTGCCCGGATGATAGCACCCGGATTCCGGCGGGCGCGGGCACTGGCGACTCGCCCGAGAGAGACACCACCGGGGCCGTCCAGTTGCGAGGGCACATTGGGCGCGTGAGGCATCACGGTACGCGTCCTGCGCTCCTCTGGCGCCTGAGAAGCGCACCCGGCTTGTTCACTTCAGTCGCGCTGGACGCGATCCCTGATGCCTCACTCTGCCGAGGCGGGCGCACCGTGGCATCGGACAACAGCCACGGAGCGCAGGACGCGTGCCCTGGCGCCGCGTCGGCCGTGCATGCGCCGCTAGTGCCGCGGTGTCGGTGTACGGAACGCCAGGACGACCAGCGCGGTGACCTGCGTGTCGCTGCAGTTGTTGTCGCTGAGCAGGAGCAGCGTCCGGCGGCCGTCGGCGAGCGTGGGCCCGAAGCTCATCGCCTCGAAGTTCTCGAGGTTCGCAAGCCGTGGCGGCAGCTTCGAGGTGATCGAACCCAGGTCCAGCACCAGCGTCTTGCGCAGCGTCGTGAGCGGTGACGCTCCAGCCAGAGACCAGCGGCCGCTCACCTCCGCCGTGCTGTCCAGATGCACATGGAACACACGGACGGCGTTGGCGGACCTGCCACCGTTGCCACGCTCCTCTACATAGGCCCGCTCAAGCACAAGCAGGTCGGCAGGTCCCAGCGCCAGCACCTCTGGCACACCGTTGTCACCCTTCGCCTCGAGACCGGGCGTGAGCGTCGGCACGGTCTCCGTCCGGTAGGCGTACTCCCGTGGGCGTGTACGGCCGGTCGGGTCGAGGCTGAGGATGCGCGTGAGCGCACCAAGCTGCTGGGTCGCCGGCTCACCATCCTGCCGCAGACTGCTCTCTGCCGCCGCGAACAGCCGGGTACCATCCGGCGCGGCCGAGAGCCCTTCGAAGCCCAGATTTGATCGCAAGCCGACGTAGGCCGATGGCAGCGGCAGGCTGCGCACGAACTGCCCTTCCCGCGTGTACTCAAAGATGCCAGGCGACGGCGCCTCGGGGTTACCGACCTCTCCCTCAGACGAGATGAAGAGATGGCCCTGACCGGCTGGCGCCAGGCCTTCGAGGTCGAGCGTGCGCTGAGCGAGGGCGCGCTCGACACGCACCGCGCGCACGGGCGTCAGCCGCACCTCGGGCTCCACGGACACCTGCATCGTGATGAGCGCCGACTGATCACGCCGGTCAATGACGGTGAGCAGTTCCTTCCGCTCGGCGTCATACCACGCACCGGAAATCTCGGCGATCACCGTGCTCATCTCTCCGAGGCGAGTCTCCGGAAGGATATAGCTGCCGACAAACTCCAGCGCCTGCGGCACCTGCACGGCCGGGGCCCGGACGGGACCGCGCCAGGCGCAGGAGACGCCCAGGGAGAGTGCTATAAACAGGGACAGGACGCGAGACGAGGACAACATGAACGACAACAGCATCACTCAGACGGTGACCATGGCGGTATCGGGCATGACCTGCGGGGGGTGCGAAAACGCCGTCGTGCGGTCACTCGGCCGGCTTCCCGGCGTCCAGCAGGTGCGGGCGTCGCACACAGCAGGAGAGGTCACCGTCACATTCGACGAGACCCAGGTGACCGTCGCACGCCTCAGGGAGGGCATCACCGGGCTCGGCTACACGACAGCCTGATCGCCGTCGGCCGCCGCCATCACCGCACCGAAGATGGGCCGCAGGCGCTGCGCGGCGGCATCCAGGGATTCGGGCAGCACCCGCGTCTCCCCAATGGCCGTGATGAAGTTGGTATCGCCCGCCCACCGCGGGACCAGATGCACGTGCAGATGGTCGTCAATCCCCGCGCCGGCGGCTTTGCCGAGGTTGATGCCCACGTTGATGCCCGCGGGCCGGTAGGCCAATTGGAGCACCGCCTCTGCCCGCTGCGTCAGCAGCGCGACCTCCTGCCACTCACCAGGGGACAGCGCTCCAAGGCTCGACACATGCCGGTGCGGCACCACCATCAGGTGGCCGTTGTTGTAGGGATACTTGTTCAGAATGACCAGCGCGGTGGCACCGCACCACACCACCAGGTGATGCGTCATGCCCTCGTCGCGGGCCGCGCAGAACACACAGCCGGAATCAGGCCTGGCGCCGGTCACGTACGGGAGCCTCCAGGGGGACCAGAGACGATCCATGGCTCAGCGGGCGCGCAGCGCGCCGGCTCGGCTCATGGCGCAGCCGCGTGGGGCGGCTCCGCCGGCTCGGGTCCCGCGGCCGCCGCGGTCTCTCCGGCACGGTTGATGAGGTCCTTCAGTTCTTTGCCAGGCTTGAAATACGGGACGCGCTTCGGTGGCACGTCGACCTTGTCGCCGGTCTTGGGATTCCGGCCCTTGCGCGATTCCCGCTTCCGCAGACGGAAGCTGCCGAATCCACGCAACTCGATCTTCTCGCCCCGGTGCAGGGCATCAATAATGCTCTTGAAGACCGTGTCAACAATGACCTCGGCGTGCTTCTTGGTCAGGTCGGAAACGCGGGAGACCTCCTCCACGAGTTCCGCCTTGGTCATGCTGCCGCTTGTGGGTGTGGTCACGGCCACTCCTGGGTCGTTCCACGCCGCCCCCGGGCCCGAAAGCCCGGGGTGGCGCAGCACGGTGAACTACCGGTTCTTGAAGTGATCGCCGAGCGTCGCAGTGCCTGTCCCTTCGTTCTCCTGATAGGACTCCCAGTCGGTTCGGAATTCGTCCGACTTGAGGGCACGGATGCTGAGGCCGATCTTGTGGTCGGCGGGGCTGAGCTTGATGATCTTCATCTGGTAGCTCTTGCCCACTTCCAGTTCGATCTTCTCACCGCCGTAGGAATCATCGAACTCGGACACGTGAATCAGACCCTCGATGCCCTCGTCGAGTTCGACAAAGGCGCCGAAGTTCGTCATGCGCGTGACCTTGCCCTCGATGGTCACACCCACCTGGTGCCGACCGAAGAAGTCGTCCCAGATATCGGTGGCCAGTTGCTTCAGACCGAGTGAGAGGCGTTGGTTCTCGGCGTCGATGCTGAGCACCATCGCGTCCACCACGTCGCCCTTCTTCAGGACCTCGGACGGATGCTTGACCCGCTTGCTCCACGACATGTCGGAGATGTGGATCAGGCCGTCGATGTCGTCCTCGACTTCGACGAACGCCCCGAACTCGGTCAGGTTGCGGACCTTGCCCTTGATGCGCGTACCGACGGGATACTTCTCCACCAGTTCGTGCCACGGGTTGGATTCAACCTGCTTGAGACCAAGCGAGATCCGGCGGGCAGCCGGGTCCACGCCGAGCACCATGGCGTCCACCGAATCTCCCACATTGAGGATCTTCGACGGGTGCTTGACGCGCTTGCTCCACGACATCTCGGAGACGTGAATGAGGCCTTCCACGCCCGGCTCCAGCTCCACAAAGGCGCCGTAGTCGGTGAGGCTGACCACCTTGCCGGCCATGCGTGCGCCCACCGGGTAGCGGCTCTCGACCGTCGCCCACGGATCCTGCACGAGCTGCTTGTGACCCAGCGAGACGCGCTCGGTCGCCGGGTCGTACTTGAGGACGATCACGTCCACTTCGTCGTTGACCTTGAAGAGCTCCGACGGGTGACCGACGCGTCCCCAGGACATATCGGTGATGTGCAGCAGGCCGTCGATGCCGCCCAGGTCAATGAAGGCGCCGTAGTCGGTGATGTTCTTGACCGTGCCGCGCAGCGTCTTGCCCTCGGCCAGCGTCTCCAGCGTGGACTTCTTCTTCTCGGCGTTCTCCTCCTCGAGGAGGGACTTGCGCGAGAGCACGATGTTGCCGCGCTTCTTGTTGACCTTGATGACCCGCATGCGCAGTTCCTGACCGCGCAGCGCGTCCAGGTTGCGCACGGGGCGCACGTCGATCTGGGAACCGGGGAGGAACGCACGGACGCCGATGTCCACGGCGAGGCCGCCCTTGATACGCTCGATCACGCGGCCGATGACGACCTTGCGATCCGTGTAGGCCTTCTCGACCTCGTCCCAGATCTTCATCTTCTCGGCCTTCTCGCGCGAGAGCACGATATGGCCTTCACGGTCCTCAGTCCGCTCGAGCAGGACGTCCACGACGTCGCCCGGCATGACCGTAACCTGTCCTTCTTCGTCGAGGAATTCCGCAACCGCGATGACGCCTTCGGACTTGTAGCCCACGTCCACCACGACTTCGCTGTTGGTGACGCGCAGGACCGTGCCCTTCACCACCTCGCCTTCGGCAATATTGCGGAAGCTGTTGTCATACAGCCCCATCAACTGCTCGAACTCGGTGGCGTCCATCTCACGATTCATCGGCTTGAATGCCGGCCCGGCGGGCTTGCCCGCACGTGTCCGACCTGGTGCGACGGGCTGCACGCCCGTTTCGGGCGACACCAACCCGTTATCTCCATTCGCCATTGCTCTCTTGCGTCCTCCTCGATCAGGATTTACCGGCTTCGCTGCCATTCAACCCGGTCCGGGACATTCCCGTACACGTTCAAATGGAGTTGCAGGGACCGGCCCCCCGCGTTGTATAACGACGACAGGCGGCGTGGCGGTTCGGGTTCGCGATTGCTCGTCACCCGCACAGACGCGTCAGCTCTGAAGCCGATAAGTTTTAGAGCTTAGGGCACTTAACGGCACACTGTCAAGGCAATCAGAGGAGTCGGTCATGGCCAAACGGAAGCCAGCAGCGCGAGCCACACGGCGGACAACAGCCAAGCGCACGACGGCAGCACGGGCGTCGCGAACCGTCAGGCCGAAGAAGGCCTCTGCGGCCAAAAAGCCAGCACAACCGGCCCGCAAGACGGTGCCGCGGAAGCCCGTAAAGAAGGCGGCCCCGAAGAAAGCCGTCTTGAAGAAGCCGACCTCGGCGAAGAAGGCGGTGAAGAAGGCCGCCAACCGGAAGCCCCTTCCCCGAAAAGCTGCGCCGAAGAAGGTGGCCCCCAGGAAAGCGGCCCCGAAAAGGGCCGTTCTGAAGAAGGCGGTGCTCCAGAAGGCAGCGGTGAAGAAGGCAGCCGTGAAGAAGACGGCCCCGAAGCCCGCAGTCCGGAAGTTCGCACCCGCCCGGCCGGTGGTCCGCGCGGCCGCGCCGAAGGTCACCTCCGCCTCCCCGGCCAAGGTCCGGAAGGTGCCGGCGCTCGAACGTGTGCGGAAGACCATCGCAGAAGTCGAAGGCGAACCAAGTCCGCCCTCCTCACTCGACCTGAACCGTACGGCATCCTCCGCCAGGAGCGGCCGGCACGAAGCCGCCGCTCACCGGCGCGAAGTGACGCAGGTCAGCCCGGCTATCACGGCCGGGGATGTGGACGCGGACTGGGAAGCCGCCTATACCGTGGGCGATGAGGCCCCCGGAGGCGAGAACACGACACCGGACCAGGATGTGGTCGATGAGATCGGCCAGGCCCTGGGGATGGAATACGCCGACGACGAAGAACTCGGTGGCGAGGAGAAGATCGCGCACCGCGACGAAGACCGCTGGGAACTCGACCCGGAGTCGAGCGAGGACTTCGAGGAACGCGACTGACGCCGGCCGCGCCGTCAGTCGGCGCGCGAATCGGGCCTGCCCTTCCTGCGCTCCCTGGGCGCGTGGGAAGGGCACCTTCGACGCCGGCCCCTCCATGGGGTCGACAGACCGCCGTGTGCGCGGCTACAGCTTCGCCTTGACCAGCGCGATCACCTGCGCAACGACCTGCTCAATCCCGAGGGCGGTCGTGTCGATGTAGACCGCTCCTGGCGCCAGGGTCAGCGGGGCCGTGGCGCGCGTGCGGTCGGCCTGATCGCGAGCCGCGATCGCCTGGGCTACGGCCGCCTGTTCCGCGCCCTGCGCGGCATAGGCCTGATCTCCGAGGCGCCGGCGGGCGCGCTCCGCTTCTGAGGCGTCCAGATACACCTTCACGTCGGCGTCCGGAAAGACGACGCTCCCGATATCGCGCCCCTCCATCACCACGCCGCCGTCGCGGCCCATCGCGCGCTGCCGATCGACCAGCACGGCGCGCAGCCCGGGTTGTCGCGCCACGGTCGGCACCATCCGATCCATTTCGGCGGTTCGAATGGCGCGGGTCACATCGTGCCCATCAATCCGCACGACGCCCCCCTCCACCACCAGGTCCGCACGGGTGGCCAGCGCGGCCACGGCCGTGTCGTCGTCGAGCGCGACGCCGTCGTGCGATGCCTTCCACGCCACGGCGCGGAACATCGCGCCCGTGTCAATGTGCCGGTAGCCCAGGGACCTCGCGACAGCGCCGGACACGGTACCCTTGCCAGCCCCGGAAGGGCCATCGATAGCGACAATCAACTGTTTCATGTGGGTCAGACGCTCGAAGCGATCCTCTTGGCCGCACCGGTATTCGGCCGGCGAGGCATTCCCTCGTTTACCCCGGCGCGCACACGCCGTGCGACAGGGACTCGGGGCTGGGGGGCGTTGTTCCTCCCGCACATACTCCCGGTATGCTTGGTCGTCGCGCCTGATCCATCGGGCGCGTCGCCGCCCCTGGTGCTGCGGCACCGCTATGCGGTCGGTTCCGTGATCGTAGCATCCGGCCACGTGCACATTGAACCGCCGGTCAGGAAGAAGGCTTCGTGGAAGAACGAATACAGAAGATTCTCTCGCACGCCGGCGTCGCCTCGCGGCGTACGGCCGAAACACTGATCGCGGACGGCCGCGTCACAGTCAACGGCCACACGGTGAGCGAACTGGGCTCGAAGGCGGACCTCGCCACGGACGATATCCGGGTGGACGGGCGCCGGGTCAAGTCCGATGCCCGCCGCCGCTACGTCCTGCTCTACAAGCCGCGCGGCGTCGTCACGACGCTCAGCGACCCGCAGCGGCGTCGCACCGTCATGGACCTGCTCAGAGGCGTGACCGAGTACGTCTACCCCGTCGGCCGGCTTGACTACGACACGGAGGGCCTGCTCATCCTGACCAACGACGGCGATCTTGCCGCCTTGTTGACCCATCCACGTCACGGCGTGGAACGGACGTACGAGGCACATGTGGCGGGGATGCCGGATGCGGATGCGCTGGCGCGGCTGCGCCGCGGGATCCCGCTGGATGGACGGCGGACGCTGCCCGCCCAAGCGGAGGTACTCAATCCAGGGCACCGCGAGACAGAGGGGGTCGTGCGGCTGGTCATCACGGAAGGCCGGAATCGGCAGGTGCGGCGGATGCTCGAGGCCGTCGGCCATCCGGTTGATCGACTCGTGCGCACGCGCATCGGTCCACTCTCGGACCACGCCTTGCGCCCTGGCTACTGGCGCGATATCACGCCGGCCGAAGTGGCGTCCCTGCGCCGGCACGCAAGCCGCGCCGTCGCGCCGCGCCCAGTTGGTGACGCGATTGGCGCCGCGCGGGAAACGGCCGCGCGCAAGTCCGGCAGGACCAAGCCGCGCCGGCCGGCTACTCGGACGGCGCGTCCGGCTCCGGCATCTCCGCGTTCGGCGTCGTCTCGTCCACCGTCGTCTCGTCCACCGTCGTCTCGTCCGCCGTCATCTCGCCCAGCGTCGTCTCGACCACCGTCGTCTCGACCGAAACCGACGCGGACGACCAGAGGCTCGGCTCCTCCCCGTCGCCGATCTCGGTAAGCGGCAGTACGTCGTCGGCGGGCGCCAGTTCCATGAGGCCCGCCGGCGGATCAAAACCGAGCGCCTGCGCCATGTCCTCGATCCGCGGCAGGTCGCCAAGGTCATTGAGGCCGAAGCGGATCAGGAACTCCTTTGTGGTGGCGTAGAGGAAGGGCCGGCCCACGACATTCTTCCGGCCCACGATCTTGATGAGATGCCGCTCGAGCAGCGTCGAGAGCACGCCAGACGTGTTCACGCCGCGCACCTCGGTGATTTCGGCCGAGGTGATCGGCTGCTTGTAGGCAATCACGGCCAGCGTCTCAAGCGCCTGCACGGTGAGCTTCTGCGTGGAGCGCTCATGGAAGAGCCGCCGCACCCATTCATGCAGTTCCGGGCGCGTCACAATCTGATGGCCGCCGGCAACCTCCACCCACGTGAGCCCGGGCCTCTCGGCGTAGTCGGCCTGGAGCGCCGCAACGGCCGCGAGCACATCCTCCTTCGGCTCGGTCGCCAGAATCTTGCACAGGATCTTCGGCGTGAGCGGCTCGGGCGAGGCAAACACCAGCGCCTCGACGATGGCCTTCAGCTCCGCCGAGGGCATCGTCGCCATGGGCCCCTCGGGCACCGGGATGATCCCGCCCTCAGCCACATCATCCGCGGCGAGTTCGGCACCCTCGGCACCACCGTCTTCTGCGCCGTCCACCGCGACGGCGACCTCATCCGACGCCCCGTCGTCGGCCAGTTCGGTCGGCTCCGCGTCCGGCATCTCGTTCTCGTCCATCGACATGTCCTGTTACTCCGTCGGCTTCAACTGTGCGGCGTGGCCCATCGGATTGGGCGCATCAGCCGGGCGGGCGCGCTTGTAGACGCGAATGTCTCCAAAGGCGCCACCCTGGAACACCCGGATCACCTTCAGCCGGATCATTTCCAGCACGGCCAGGAAGGTGACGATCATGAACCCGCGGCTGCCATCCCCGTCCGCGAAGAGCTCCTCGAACCCGCACGCGTCAGTCTCCGACAGCCGTCCCAGCAGCTGCTGAATCCGGTCCTCGATCGACAGGTTTTCGGGAGGCAGGAACACTCTGGGTCGGCGGTTCGCCCGCTGCAGCACGCCCTTGAACGCGGCGATGAGGCTGAAGAGATCCACCTCCATCTCCGGCTCGTAGGCGTCTCCGGCGGCCGCGGCCACGCTCGTGTCCGGCCGCATCCACTGGGCACTCCGGACCGTCTCCTTGTCGTGCAGCATCTCGGCGGCGGCTTTGTATTTCTCGTGCTCGAGGAGGCGCCGGACGAGTGTCTCGCGCGGATCCTCGTCGGGTTCGCCGTCCGTCGCCGCCGTCTCCGGCCGAGGCAGGATGGCCTTTGACTTGATGTGGATGAGCGTCGACGCCATCACCAGAAACTCGCCCGCCACGTCGAGATTCAGCTCCTGCATCACCTCGATGTACAGCAGGTACTGCTCGGTGATGAGAGCGATCGGGATCTCGTAGATGTTGACCTGGTTCTTCCTGATCAGGTGTAGCAGCAGGTCGAGCGGCCCCTCAAACGCCGAGAGCCTGACGCGGTAGGCGTCCGGCGACGATTCGAAGTCCTCGGGATCCATCGGGGCCACTAGTAGGTCAGCCTGACGGCGTCGCGCACGCGGGCCATCGTCTCCTGCGCCACGAGCCGGGCCTTCCGCGAGCCGTCGATCATGATGTCGCGCAGGTCGTCGGGCCGCGCCAGCAGCGTCGCCCGCTTCTCGCGCATCGGCTCCAGCCCGGCGTTCATCGCCGCCGCCAGCTTCGTCTTCACTTCCACGTCGCCCACCGCACCGGCGCGATAGCGCGCTTTGAGGTCCTCGACTTCCGCGACGTTCGGGTTGAAGGCGTCGTGATACATGAACACGGGATTCCCCTCCACCGTCCCGGGGATGTCCGCGCGCACACGCTTCGGGTCCGTGTACATCTGCCGGACCTTCTTCAGGACCGACGCGGCGTCATCGCTCAGGTCGATGGTGTTGCCGTAGCTCTTGCTCATCTTCCGATTGTCGAGCCCGGGGAGACGCGACACCGGCGTCAGCAGCGGCTGCGGCTCCACCAGGACGTCGCCATAGAACTGCTGGAAGCGGCGGATCACCTCGCGGGAGAGTTCCAGATGCGCCACCTGGTCCTCACCGACCGGCACGAAACGGCCGTCATACATCGCCACGTCAGCGGTCTGCAGCAGCGGGTACGACAGAAAGCCGAGGGTCGAAAGGTCCTTTTCCGCGAGCTGCTCCTGGAGCTCCTTGTAGGTCGGCACCCGCTCCAACCACGGAATCGGCACCACCATCGAGAGCAGGAGGAAGAGCTCCGCATGCTCGGGCACCAGCGACTGCACGAAGATCGTGCTCTTCGCCGGGTCGACGCCGGCGGCCAGCCAGTCGGCGACGTTGTCGAGGCCGTAGCCGGTGATCGGCGCGGTGTTGGCGTACTCGCTCGTCAGCGCGTGCCAGTCCGCGACGAAATAGAAACAGTCGTGCGTCTCCTGCAACGGCACCCAGTTGCGCAGCGCGCCGACCAGATGGCCGAGGTGGAGGCGGCCCGTGGGCCGCATGCCCGAGACGACTCGGGGTTTAGGCGTGGTCTTGGTCACAGGTTCCGTCCGGTGCAACCGCCCTACAGGAGCCAACCCGCCAGCGCCCGCGCTGGAGGACCAATCACCGAGGACAGCACACCCGTCAGCATCAAACCGTACAGCAGCATGAACCCATAGGGGCGCACGCGGTCGAACATTGCGGCCAGCCGCCCGTGCAGGAGTCCCCGCAGGACGTTGCCGCCATCGAGCGGCGGCACCGGCACCAGATTGAACACCGCCAGGACGATGTTCAGCATCACCCCGGTCTGACACATCGCGGCCACCGGCGCCACCAGACTGAAGCCCTCCGCGTCCGCCGCCGGCAGCACCCGCAGTACACCTGCCGCCACGATGGCCAACACGAGATTGCTCAGGGGCCCCGCGGCGGCGATGAGCATGTGATCCCGGCGCCAACTCTTGAGCCGGCGCAGATCCACCGGCACCGGCTTGGCCCACCCGAGCACTGGGGCGTTGGCCACCAGCGCCAGCAGGGGGAACAGCACCGTGCCAACCGGGTCGATATGCACCATCGGATTCAGCGACACGCGGCCGAGGTCGCGGGCCGTGGGATCCCCCAGCCGCCACGCCGACCAGGCATGCGCGGCTTCGTGTACAGACAGGGAGAACAGCAGAACCGTAAAACCGATGAGAACCTGTGCCGGATCAACGCCCAAAGCGGGAGACAGCGTACCACAAGGGTCCGCGCCGGCCGGTCAGGCGGAACGGGCGAAATAGTCAAGCACGGCGGAGGCCGTCCTGGCGCCGACCACCGCCGCCAGCTCCTCGCGCGTGGCCCGCCGAACCCCGGCCAGACTGCCGAAGGCCGTCAGCAGGGCCTTGCGGCGCCGGACGCCCACGCCAGGCACGCCGTCCAGCTCGCTCCGCAGGTCCCGCATGGTCCGGGCCTTCCGGTGAAACGTCACGGCGAACCGGTGCGCCTCGTCGCGAATCCGCTGAATCAGGAGCAGCGCCGGATCGCGCGTGTCGAGCACCACCGGCTCGGGCCGGTCCCGCGTGAAGAGCACTTCCTCCTTCTTGGCGATGCCCGCCGCCACCAGGCGCCCCAGTCCGACGGCGGTCAGGGCCTCATAGGCGGCCGAGAGCTGGCCGGCCCCGCCGTCGATCAGGATGAGGTCCGGGAACGGCCCGCCCCGCTCCAGCACGGCACGGTAGCGCCGCTGGACCACTTCGCGCATGGCGGCAAAATCATCCGGCCCCACGCCGTCCGGCGCCCGTGCCGCGATCCGGAACTTCCGGTAGTCGCCCTTCTTCATCCGGCCGTCCTCGCAGACGACCATCGACGCCACGGTCTCGCTGCCCTGGATGGTGGAGATGTCGAAGCACTCGATTCGGCGCGGAACCGCCGGCAGCCCGAGCGCAGACCGCAGCGTCTCGAGGGCCTCGAAGTGCGCCGCGGTCGAGTCATTGAACCGGGTGCGATAGGACAGCTCCGCGTTGCGGGTCGCCAGGTCCACCAGGGCCCGTTTATCGCCCCGCTGCGGCACCAGCAGACGCACGCGACGGCCGGCCTCCACGCCGAGCCACTCCTCCACGGCCTCGGCTTCCTCGACGGCCTCCGGCAGGTGGATCTCCGACGGCGCAGTCCGCGTCTCGTAGAACTGCTGCAGGGCGCCGGCGAGCGCCTCGCCGTCACTGACCGGCGCGGCATCGGCGTTCGACGCCAGTTCCACACGCTCCACGACACGCCCGCCGCGCATCTGGAACACGAGCACGACCACGCCACTCGGCCCACGCTTGATGCCGAACACGTCGCGGTCGCCCAGCTCGGTCGTCGCGATCTTCTGTTGACGATCGCGGAGCGCCTCGACGGTCCGCATCGCATCGCGTAACTGCGCCGCCTGCTCGAACCGCTCCTCCCCCGCCGCGGTCTCCATGCGCAGGCGCAGCGTCTCGGCCAGTTCGTCCGTCCGGCCGTCGAGCAGCAGCCGCGCGCTGGCGACGGCCTCGCCGTACTGCCCCTCTGTGCAGAGTTCGCGCACGCACGGGGCCAGGCACCGGCCGATGTCGAATTCGAGGCACGCACGCGGGCGATCGCCCGTGATGACCTCGTTGCAGGAGCGGATCCCGAAGAGTTTGTGCGTGAGTCCCATCGTCCGCCGGGCCAGCGACGCCGGCATGAAGGGCCCGGCAAACACGTCGGGTCCGGACTCGATGGCCCGTGCCACCAGCACGCGCGGAAAGGCCTCGCTCGTGGTCAGCCGGAGGTAGGGGTAATTCTTGTCGTCCCGCAGCAGGATGTTGTAGCGGGGCGCACGCTGTTTGATGAAATTGTTCTCGAGCGCCAGTGCCTCGACGACCGAGTCGGTGACGATGACTTCAAGCCGGGCGATCTCGGCCAGCAGCGCATCAATCCGCGGGTTCGTGCCCCAGGCGCCGAGATAGCTCCGGACCCGATCCCTGAGCGATCGGGCCTTGCCGACATAGATCGTGTCCCCGGCGGCGTTTCCCCAGAGGTAGACACCCGGCTGTTCCGGTAGGCGCGCGATCTGCTCCTTGAGATCTGAAACGGGCATGTTACGATGCCGAGTTTACAATGACGTTCACAGGCTTCATCGGAACGGTCTTCATGCTCCCGCTGCGCGCCATCATCAGCGCCAGCGTCGCCCTCGGGATCCATCCGAATACGCTCACCCTCATCGGCGTCCTGATCAACGTGGCCGCCGCGGTCGAACTGGGTCGCCGCCACTTCATGATCGCGTTCGTCATCATGATCGTGGCCAACATGTTCGACTTCATTGATGGCAAGGTGGCGCACCTCACCGGCAAGCAGTCCGAGTTCGGCGCATTCTGGGACTCCACGCTGGACCGCTTCTCCGACATCGCGCTCTTCCTCGGCGTCATCTACCTGTACGCCAGCCTCCGCCGGACGGACTACGTGATGGTGGCCTCACTCGCCATGATGTTCTCCATCATGACGAGCTACGCGCGGGCGCGGGCCGAGTCGCTCATCACGAAATGCAAGGTCGGCTTCATGGAACGCCCCGAGCGTATCGTGCTGCTGATGATCGGCGCGGCCACGAACCGGATGGCCGGCGTGATGTGGGTGATCCTGATTCTCTCGATCGTCACCGTCGTCAACCGGATCCACTACACGTATCTGGCACTCAACAAGCGGCCGAACCCGGCAGGCTCGAACGCGTTGACCCGTGGCTTCTGGAGGGCGTTCTTCTGGACGGATGAGCGCGCCACACTCGCCTACGACCTCTGGGTCGTGGCGATCCTGGCCTTCACGTGGCTGGTCCCGCCGGACTGGCTGCGGGATCCGATGGCGTCCAGCCTCCCGGGCTGGAAGCTCCTCTAGCGCAATACGCCCTTCGCCCGCAGCTCGAAGAAACACCGGGCGCAGACGGCGGCGTCAGCACCGGCCTTGTGGCTTACCTCCGGGGAGACCCCGAAGAGCACCACGTGCAGTTCCTCAAGGGTTGGCCATTTCGGCCCGTACTTGCCCGGGAGCCCGCAGAAGGCGGTCGACGAGAGCATCGTGCACTGTCGGGGCCTCCCCTCGAACGCGCTCGGGATGCGCGCACGGAGCAGTTCCGCACCGACGATCTTCTCGTCGAAGCGCATGTTGTGCGCCACCAGAGTTCCCGCTGACGCCACGGCCTCGGCGAACGTTCCCAGCACCGACTGCAGTGGCTCCCCTTCCTCGATGGCCCGCTCGGTCGTAATGCCGTGCACGCGCGCCGCATCCGCCGGGATCGTGAATCCCTCCGGCCGCACAATCGCGCTGTACTGCTCGACGACGCGGCCATCCGGCTCGCACAACAACCAGGCCAGTTCGACCAACCGGGGCCAGTTGTCCAGGTCGGTGACTGGAGCCTTCCAGTTCTTGGGGATGCCTGTCGTTTCGGTGTCGAAGACGAGGAACATCAACGCACCCAGACCTGAGCCGGCATGCCAGACCGCCTCATGCGTGTGTCACTCGTGAGCCCTTGCACGCGATGCACCATTCCCCTGACTCTCTCCATCGGATGAGCGCCTCCGCTGTCCGTCTCGGGCGCGCGGCACGCGCGCCTGTTCGTCGGCGACAATACCAGCCCACCGTGAATTGCCACAACACGTCTGACGTATCGGCCCTCGGCAGACCCGGCCGGCCCTCGGAGCGACACGGCGGCTTCCCCGCGGGTGCCCTTGGCCGCTACGCTTAGCGCAGGTTCCCATGAACACACTCATGCTCGTCTTGCTGGCAGCGGTCCTCCTCGCGCTGCTCGTCGTGCTGGTCAAACTGTTTGCCTCGAAGACGCCGCCGCAGATGGCCGATGCCGGATCCGAGGCCACGATACGTGAACTGCGAGCGCAGCTTGAGCAGGCCCGGTCCCAGGCGACCGAGGACCGCACAGCCCGGACGTCGGCGCTGGAACGCGCCGCTGCCGCCGAGGCTACCGCTGTCAGCGCCACGCGGGAGCTGGAGTCCGTCAGGTCCGCCGGCGCCGACACGCTGGCTGCGGCCGAGGCCCGCTACACGCGCGACATCCAGGCGCTCAAGGACAGCTTCGCCAAGATGAGTGGCGAGGTCCTGCAGGCCATGGCCCCCAGCGTGACCAATGAAGTCACCACCAAGGTCGCCCCCCTGATCGCCGAGGTCAACGCCGCGCTCGACAGCTACCGCAAGTCCATGCAGCAGGGCCTGCAGACGCAGGACGCCACGCTGGGCCAGCTCCGTGAGCAGATGGCGAGGATGTCGGAGACGACGACCGCGCTGGCCACCAGCACCAACGACTTCACGGCCGTGCTGAAGTCGTCCCAGCACCGGGGCAAGTGGGGCGAACAGACGCTGCGCCGCGTGGTGGAGGCCTCGGGGCTGAGTGAGCTGTGCGACTTCAGCGAACAGGTCACCGAGGGCGATGCCCGGCCGGATCTGATCGTGAAGCTCCCGGGCGGCCGCTGCATCATCATCGACTCCAAGGTCCCGGACTTCGAGGTGGCCATCGCGGATACCGCGGCACCCAATCGGCGCGAGATCGTGGCGGCACACGCCAGGAAGCTCATGGGCACGATCAAAGGGCTTGGCGCGCGCAACTACACCGCGGCGATGAAGAAGGACGGCCAGCTGCCCTTCGACAAGGTGATTCTCTTCCTGCCCGCGGAGTCGCTCCTGAGTACCGCGCTTGAAGGCGACAATGACCTGGTGCTGAAGGCGGCCGACGAGGGGATCCTGCTGGCGACCCCGGCCACGCTGATGGGCTTTCTTGGGGCCATCAACCTGACCTGGCAGCAGCACACCCAGGCCGAAAACGCCGCGCACATCGCTGCGCAGGCCACGGAGCTCTACATTCGGGTCACCAAGTTCGTGGACCACCTGGGGAAGGTGCAGAAGGGGCTGCACTCCGCCACCAGCGCCTTCAACGACGCCGTGGGTAGCTACACGAAGCGCGTCCGTCCCCAGGGCGAGAAGCTGCGCGAACTTGGCAAGTTGAGCCAGGCCGAGCTACCCGAACTCGATCCCGTCGAGAAGGACGCACTGCTGCCCCCAGGCGCCGAGTCCGCGTAGTCAGCGCCTCGTCAGACCGCGTCCCGGTCGTCACGGAGCCCGAGATCCAGTCCGACTCCACGGAAGGTGATGTCGTGGGCGGCCACCTTCTCGCGAAGCACGCGCCGCACTTCCCCGTAGCGGTCACCAGGCACACGCAGCGTCCGGGCGAGCTGGCGGGCACGTTGCACCAGCACCAGCGTGGCCGTGTCGCCCTCTGTGCGCCACGACACGCCCTCGATCTCGCCCCACCGCATGAACGCCCGGTCCGTCCACACGCCGTCCTGGAAGAGCCCGCGTGGCACGCGGCGCCGGAGCACGATCCCGTACCCGTAGTAGAGGAACATCATCGACTCGCCGAAGAGGTTCGTCAGCGGCACCCGCTGGACGACCAGACGCATGACGATGAGCACGCCGAGCGCCACGCCAATGCCGAGACTCAGCCGGTAGAACGGCGGCGTGGGGCTTGGCCAGGTCGTCAGCGCCGTGCGGATACGCCGCCGCAGCCGGACGAGGTCCGCCACGACCAGCATGTTGGCCACGAAATAGCCGAGCCCAAACAGGTAGAGGACCTGCGCCAGGGACATCGGCCCGATTGTAGGCGGACCCGGGTATCAGCCCCGCGCTTTGAGGAACTGCCCTTCGGCCCACTCCCAATTCAGCAGCGTTTCGACCACCGCCGTCACATACCCTGCGCGGGCGGACTGATAGTCGAGGTAGTAGGCGTGCTCCCAGACGTCGATCGCCAGAAGCGGCACATCGCCGCGAACCATCGGCGAGTCCGCATTGGCCGTGGCCTCAACGGCCAGCGCCTGAGCCGTGGACTTCCAGACCAGCCACACCCAGCCGCTCCCAAACTGCCCCAGGGCGGCGGCGAGGAAGGCGGCCTTGAAGGCCGGAAGACCACCGAAGTCCGACTCAAGTCGAACCTGCAGCGCGCCTGTCGGCTCGCCGCCGCCAGCCGGCCGCATGCTCGACCAGTAATGGTCGTGATTCAACGCCTGACCGGCGTTGTTGAAGAGCCCCGGTGCGGCGCCTGGCCCACCGCTCTTCCGCACGATCTCCTCGAGCGACATCCCGCTCATCGGGCCATCGCCCACGAGGGCGTTGAGTGTGTCGATGTAGCCCCGATGGTGAACGCCGTGATGCAGCCCGACGGTGCGAGCGGAGATCGCGGGAGCCAGAGCGTCTTCGGGGTACGGCAACGGC
Organism: Acidobacteriota bacterium; assembly: GCA_947482665.1. Lineage (GTDB taxonomy): Bacteria > Acidobacteriota > Vicinamibacteria > Vicinamibacterales > UBA2999 > CANKJK01. Next base: position 27,190 of record CANKJK010000016.1, on the reverse strand, counting down.
GAGAGCAGAAAGGGCATCGGACTCCTCATCACTGTGTCAGGAAGGTCAGCAGGTCGGTGTTCACCTCGTCCTTGCGCGTGGCACAGAGTCCATGCGGCGCACCGGGGTAAATCTTGAGGGTGGCACCTGGCACGAGCGCGGCCGTCCGTGTCGCGGCCCCCACGGGCACCAGTTGGTCATCGTCACCGTGCAGCACCAGGGTCGGCCGATCGCAGGCGCGGAGATCCGCCGTGAAGTCCGTCTCCGAAAAGGCCCGGATGCAGTCGACGGAGCTCTTCAGACTCCCCTGCATCCCCTGCCGCCAGAACGCGTCGCGCACGCCCTGCGACACCGTCGCGCCGGCCCGGTTCGCGCCAAAGAAGGCCGCGCTCAGTGTGCGGAAGAATTCGGCGCGGTCCTTGAGCACGCCGGCGCGCATCTCGTCGAACACGGACAGAGGCAGTCCGTCCTGGTTGCCCCCGGTCTTGAGCATCAGGGGCGTGACCGACCCGATCAGGACGACCTTTGAGATCGACGACGTTCCGAATCGGCCGATGTAGCGAACCACTTCGCCACCGCCCGTGGAGTGGCCGACATGCGAGACTTGCCGTAGGCCGAGGCCCTGGACCACAGCCGACAGATCATCCGCGTAGGTGTCCATGTCATGGCCCGTCCACGGCTGGCCGGAGCGCCCATGGCCCCGCCGATCATGCGCGATGCACCGAAATCCATGGGACGACAGGAAGATCATCTGGTTCTCCCACGCGTCGGCCGTCAAGGGCCATCCATGGCTGAAGACGACCGGCGGCCCATCGCCCCAATCCGTAACATGAAGCCGCGTCCCGTCACGAGCCGTGATCATGGCGTGACCGACTTCTGGAACGTGACGGTGAGGCCGTCCACCACCTGCGTGATGTGGCCCGTCGCCTCATCATCCTTACCCTGGCGCTCAATCGTGTTCCACATGTGCTGGCCTCCTGCGAGCCACCAGATGTGCGAGTAGCGTCCGGTGCGCAGACGGATTCGCCCGGCACATCGCCTCACTCATGACATCGACTCGGAAGTGCATCGTATGCACGCGGGACGCCCACGGATGTCCGGTTCCGGACATCCGTCGCAGGAGCGCAGCGGTACGCTCGGTGCCGGGTTCACATTTCTGGAGACAACATGCTGACAATCATCGCCGTGATACTGGTCGTGATGTGGCTACTCGGGACGGGTACGGCGTACACGGCAGGAGGCCTGATCCACATCCTCCTCGTCATCGCCATCGTCATGGTCCTGCTGCGCGTCATCCAGGGCCGGAACCCGCTGCGGGGTTAGGCTCCTGAACGCCGCCAGGTTGGAGACGCCGAAGAGGAGCTAGGGCGTAGGGCTGTCGCCGGCCGGCTGCGCCAGGCTCGGGTCGAAGCAGCGCCGGCAGCGCGCCTCGTAGGTGCCCGTCGCGCCCAGCAAGACGCGGTCGCCGCTCGCAACCAGACGCTGCGTGTGGTTGGCCGGGGCGCCGCACACCATGCAGATGGCCAGCGTCTTCGTGATGTATTCGGCAATGGCGAGCAGCTGCGGCATCGGCTCGAACGGCTTGCCGAGGTAATCCTGATCGAGGCCCGCCACGATCACGCGTTTGCCCAGGTCCGCCAGGCGGTTGCACACCGCCGGCAACTCGGCATCGAAGAACTGTCCTTCATCGATGCCCACGACTTCCGTCTTGGGATGGACCTTCTCCAGCAGCTCACGCGCGGTTTCCACCTGCTCGGAGGGAATGCGCATCTCGCTATGCGAGACGATGTGATCGCTGGCGAAGCGGACGTCAATCGCCGGCTTGAAGATCTGGACACGTTGGCGCGCAATCTGGGCGCGGCGCAGCCGGCGGATGAGCTCTTCGCTCTTCCCGCTGAACATGCTGCCGACGACCACTTCGATCCAGCCGCCGTCCGGCTGCCGCGTGACGTCCATCTGCTGCCTCTACGGTCTGGCCCGCTCAGGCGCGGGAGAGATACTCGCCCGTATCCGTGCTGATACGGATCACGTCGCCCGGGTTCACGAATGGCGGCACCGTCACCACCAGCCCGGTTTCAAGCGTCGCCGGCTTGACCTGCGCGCTGGCCGTCGCGCCCTTGATACCCGGCGCGGTATCGGTGACCGTCAGGTCCACGGTGACCGGCAGTTCGATGCCGACCGGTTCCTCGCCGTAAAACTCGACCTTGATGGTCATCTCGGGCTTCAGGTAGTTGACGTTATCTCCAAGACCCTCGCTGTTGATGTGTACCTGCTCGTAGGACGAGGTATCCATGAAATAGAAATCCTCGCCGTCCTTGTAGAGGTACTGCATCTCGCGCTCATCGAGCGTGGCGCGGTCAACATTCTCCTCCGAGCGCAGCTTCTGGTCCGACAGCGCCCCGTTCCGGATATTCCGGAAGCGGACGCGGACGAATCCGCGGAGGTTGCCGGGGGTGACATGCTGAAGTTCGAGCACGCGGAACAGGTCCTGCTCGATCTTGATCAGCATGCCCTTCTTCATGCGGGTTGCTTGAATGGATGCCATTGTCAGTGATTGGGAAAACCCGGGGATCGTAGCACGGAGACTCCCCGGCGCCGGCGGCGGCGGCCTTCCTCGACCCGGCGCAAGAGGGGTATTCTGACCCTATGGGTCCCCTTCGTATCGCAGCCGGCACCGTCCTCCTGGTCTGCGGATTCGCCGCCGGCATGGTGATCACCGGCCGGATGCGGTCGTCCTCCGAGGCTATCGCCGAGCCACCCGTCGCCCTGCAGCCTGTCTCAGCTCCGCAGGGGATGCGCATCGGCTCCGGATCCGCGGCGTCGATCTCCGGCCTGCCGGACTTCAGTGGTGTGGCCAGCAGCACAGTCCCGGCCGTCGCCAATATCTCGTCCCAGCAGGTGGTCCGGCGGCCGAACGCACCCTTTGCGAACGACCCGTTCTTCCAGTATTTCTTTGGCTCCCCCGACGACTTCTTCGGGTCAGGCCGCGCCGAGAGCAGCCTCGGTTCCGGTGTGGTAGTCAGCCCTGACGGCTACATCCTCACCAACCACCACGTGGTCGCCGGGGAGTCAGGCCAGATCTCGGCGAGGCAGCTCCCCGACATCACGGTCTCGCTGTCCGACAAGCGCGAGTTAAAGGCCGAGATCGTAGGCGTGGACCCGGCCACGGACCTCGCGCTGCTCAAGGTAAACGCCAAGAACCTCCCGACCATGCCGTGGGGCGATTCCTCCCAGCTCAAGGTCGCGGAATGGGTGCTGGCCATCGGCAATCCCTTCCAGCTCAATCAGACCGTCACCCTCGGCATCGTCTCGGCGCTCGGCCGGCGCGTCGGTATCAACGCCTACGAAGATTTCATCCAGACCGACGCCGCCATCAATCCCGGCAACTCCGGTGGCGCGCTGGTCAACGCCCGCGGCGAGCTGGTGGGCATCAACACAGCCATCTTCAGCCAGAGCGGCGGCTACCAGGGGATCGGCTTTGCCGTCCCCAGCAACCTCGCCCGCCGCGTCATTGACGACTTCCTCAAGTACGGAGCCGTCCGCCGGGGCACCATCGGCTTCGTCGAATTCGCGCCGCTGACCTCGCAACTCGCGGATCAGCTGGGCATCCGGGTCGACCGCGGCGTCGTCGTGGGACGGATGCGGCGGAACTCGCCGGCGCATCAGGCCGGCCTCCAGCCGCTTGACGTCGTCGTCGCCTTCAACGGCCAGCCCGTCAGCGACGCCTCGCAGCTCCAGCGCCTCGTGCAGGACGCCAAGATCGGTGCGCCTGCCGTCTTCCGCCTCATCCGCGAGGGCCGTACCATGGACCTCAAGATCACCGTCCAGTCCACGGCGTCCCGTTAGCCCCGTGCCGCTGCATCTCCCGGCGCACCTCGTCACCTGGCTGGAGCGCAGCGGCCTCCGGGTCGTCGTCATCGCCGTCCTGGCCTGGGCCATCGCCCGTTCCGTGGCCGTGGCGGCCCGGCGGTTCGAGCAGCGCGTGGCGCACGACGGCGGCGACGCGGCTGAACGCACCAAGCGCGTGCAGACGCTCACCCGCATCGGCCAGAAGACCGCCACGGCTCTCCTGAGCGGCATGGCCGGCCTGATGATCCTGCGCGAGTTCGGCGCGGATATTACGCCCGTCCTGACGGGCGCGGGCGTGGCAGGCGTGGCCGTGGGCTTCGGCGCGCAGACCCTCGTGCGCGACGTCATCTCTGGGTTCTTCCTGCTGCTCGAGGATCAGGTGCGGGTCGGCGATGCGGCCGTTGTCAATGGCCAGTTCGGGCTCATCGAGGAAATCAACCTGCGCACGCTGGTGCTGCGGGATGTGGAAGGGGCGGTGCACGTCTTCCCCAATGGCGAAATCAAGACGCTCGCCAACCGGTCCAAGGACTTCTCGTTCTACGTCCTCGATGTGCCGATCCACTCTGATGAGGATGCCGACGCCGCCATCGCCGTCATCCGCACGGTCTCGGCGGCTCTCGCCGCGGAAGCACCATACGCACAGAGCGTGCTGGCCCCGCTCGATGTGCTGGGCGTGGACGCCTTCGGCAGCGGGCATCTCGTGGTGCGCGTCCGCATCAAGACGCTGCCGCAGCGTCAGTGGGACGTGGGCCGCGAACTGCGGAAGCGCGTGGCGCGCGCGCTCGCCGACCATGGCATCGAGATGGCCGGCTCACGACTGGACATCCATGTCGACGGCCTGCAGGACGCCATCCGGACCCTGGGCGGGCCGCCCGGCCGCGCCTAGCGCCGCCCTCAGGCGCGGACGGAGACGGACTCGCCGCGAATCAGGCGAATCGCTTCAGCCACGTCCGCGTCGGTAATGACCTTGCGGTCGTCGGCAATCGCCATCAGTGCGCGATAGAGCTCCACCAACTCGTCACCGATGAGTTGCACGCCCAGTTCGCGGCACTTCTGCTGCACCGCGGCGCGGCCCGAGTGCTTGCCGAGCACCAACGGATCCCACGGCACGCCCACGTCTTCGGCCTTCATGATTTCGTAGGTGCGCCGATCCTTCAGGATGCCGTCCTGATGGATGCCCGCCTCATGCGCGAAGGCATTGCGGCCCACGATCGCCTTGTTCACCTGCACGCCCTGCCCGGTCAGCCGCGTCAGCATCTGGCTGGCCTTGTAGATGTGCCGCGTGTCGATGCCGGTGGTAAAGGGCAACCGGTCTGGCCGCACGCGCATCGCCATCACGATCTCTTCGAGTGCAGCATTGCCGGCCCGCTCACCAATGCCGTTGATCGTGCACTCAATCTGCCGCACGCCGGCTTCCACCGCCGTCAACGTATTCGCCACGGCCAGACCCAGATCGTCGTGGCAGTGCGCGCTGTAGATCACGTTCGCGGGCGCGTTCACCCGCTGAATGACGGCGCGGAAGAACTCGCCGATCTCATCCGGCGTCGAATAGCCGACCGTATCCGGCAGGTTAATCGTGGTCGCGCCAGCCTTGATCGCCACATCAATCACCTGGCAGAGGAAGTCCACGTTGCTGCGCAGGGCGTCCTCGGCCGAGAACTCCACGTCGTCTGCATACTGCCGGGCCAGAGTCACGTTCTCACCGGTCGCATCCAGGCACTGCTGCCGGGAGATCTGGAGCTTCTTCTCGAGGTGCAGATCCGAGGTCGCGATGAAGGTGTGAATCCGCGGGTGCGCGGCCGGCTCGATGGCCCAGGCCGCCCTTTCGATGTCGCCCTTGCGGCAGCGGGCCAGACCGGCCACGACGGGGCGGCGCACATCGCTCGCGACCCTCCGGACGGCTTCGGCATCGGCTGGCGAGGCAATCGGGAAGCCCGCTTCCAGGATGTCCACGCCCAGCTCATCCAGGGTGTGCGCGAGCTGGAGCTTTTCCTCCACCTTCAGCGAAAACCCTGGCGCCTGCTCGCCGTCCCGCAGCGTCGTGTCGAAGATTCGGACCCGTTCCGACATCACATGCCTCCACCGACAGTAAACGGCACGCCAGCACATAATGTCAAAGTGATAATCATTACTGTTGTATTATCGTTGCTTATATGGACCTCAGCGAACTGCGCGTCTTCCTGAAGGTCGCCTCCGAGCGAAGTTTCTCCAGGGCGGCGATGAAGCTCCACCGTACACAGCCGGCGGTCAGCCAGTCGATCAAGCGGATCGAGGAGGCCCTTGGGGAGCGGCTCTTCGACCGCACCACCAAGGACGCCACGCTCACCGAGGCCGGGCGACTGCTCCATGAATACGCCGACCGCCTGGTACGCCTCGCGAATGAAGCCCAGGCCGCCGTCAAGGACCTCAAGGACCTCCGGCGCGGCCGCGTGCTCATCGGCGCGAACGAAGCCTCGGTCCACGCCATCCTCCCGCTCATCGCGAAGTTCCGCGAGGCGCACCCGCTCGTCCACGTGGAAGTCCGCCGCGTGCCGGCCCGGCAGATCGGCGCCGAGGTCGCGCAGGGCACACTGGACTTCGGCGTCCTCACCTTCCAGCCGTCGGAAGTCGGCCTCAAGTCCGTCACGCTGGGCCAGGACGAGCTGGTCATGCTCGTGCATCCCTCGCACCCGCTGGCCAACGCCAAGTCCGTCACCCTGGCCGAGTGCGCCCGGCAGACCGTGATCGCACACAACGACCCGTCGCACGTGCGTGAGCGCGTGCTGCGGCAGTTTCAGCAGCAGGGCATCCCAGCCAACATCCTGATTTCGCTGCCGAGTCTTGAGGGGATCAAGCGCGCCGTCGCGATGCAGCTTGGCGTGGCCGTGCTGCCCCGCCGCTGCGCGGAGCCCGAGATTGCCCGCGGCGAGCTCGTGGCCCTCAATATTCCGGACGTCCGCTTCAAGCGACAGGTCCGCGTGGTCTACAGGCGTGCCGGGCACCGGTCCCACGCCGCCACGTCGTTCCTGGGCCTGCTCGCCGGTCCCGTGACACCGGCCAAGCGCCGGGCTGCTGCTAGCGACGCAGCCTGAGCAGGCGCGGGGGCCGCGTGCCGTCACAGCGGTCAACGCAGCACGAGCGCCGGGGCGGCCGCGTCGTGCTGCATCGGGCCGTTCGGAGCACGCCGCGATGAATACACGACAAACACACCGCAGGCGCCGGGCGGGGTGTCATCGGTGGGACCCGCCGAAGCATCAGACCGACGGGCGATGACGGGGCCCAGACCGGAGGCGACAGGTCCGCCGAAGGTGAGTTTGTCCGGTGTGCGGAGCCGGACCGAGGCAGCACGACGGGGCCGACCCGACGCCCTCCCTACCAATGAGCTCGACGGCCAGTCTGACGCGCGACCGGGCCGGGTGCTGGGACATGGATCCAGCGCGACTGTAGTGAACGAGCTGAGTGCCTGTCAGGGGCGCCCGCGGAGCGCAGGAACCATGCCCCAGGCACCTGGCCCGCGCTCACTCGGCCGACTCAGCCCGCGAATCCGCTGACGTACGGCAGGCGCGCAGCCACGGCCCGTACCTCGTCGAACTTGTCGAGGAGCATCCCCGTCGTGTCCCACGCGCCCGTCACGAAGGCGTCGCGGACGGCGGCCGGCATCGTGATCGCGCACGAACCACCTGGCCACGTGCAGGTCATCGCTTCAAGATCCACCCGCACCTCTGCGGCGGGGTCCTGCTCCAACGCCGTCTGCAGCCGCTCGACATCCACCTTCGGCGCCGTCACGCACGGCAGGCCAATCACGCCCGAGTTGCCAAAGAAGATGTCGGAAAACGACTCGCCCACGATCACCCGCACACCCCAGCGGGCAATGGCCTGTGGCGCATGCTCGCGCGAGGAACCACAGCCGAAGTTGCGGTTCACGACCAGGATGGAGGCGCCCTGGAAGCGCGGGTCGTCGAACGGATGCGCGCCCTTCACCTCAGCGCGGTCATCCTCGAACACATGCGCTTCGATCCCCTCGAAGCTCACGACCCGCAGATACCGGGCCGGGATGATGCGGTCCGTATCGATGTCCTCGCCGCGCACGGGAATTCCGCGGCCCACAACGACCTTGATGACCTGCGTCGCGCTCATGCCTGCACCATCCCTCTCACATCGACCACGGCGCCGGTGATGGCCGCGGCGGCCACCATGGCCGGGCTCATCAGCAGCGTGCGGCCCGTCGGGCTTCCCTGCCGGCCCTTGAAATTACGATTGGACGACGACGCGCACATCTGGCGGCCATCGAGCTTGTCTGGATTCATCCCGAGGCACATCGAACATCCGGCCTCGCGCCACTCAAAGCCTGCCGCGCGGAAGATCTCGTGCAGACCTTCCTTCTCGGCCGCGGCCCGCACGCCCTCGGAGCCTGGAACCACGAGCGCCTGCACGTGGGACGCCACATGCCGTCCCTTCACCACCTTGGCGGCCTCGCGCAGATCGGAGAGTCGCGCGTTGGTGCACGAGCCGATGAAGGCCACGTCCACCTTGGTGCCGGCAATCGGCGCGCCGGCCGTGAAGCCCATGTACTCCAGCGCATCCGCGACACCGGCCCGCTCGCTGGCGGCCTGCGCGTCGGGCGAGGGCACATGCTCCGCCACGCCGATGGCCTGGCCGGGGTTCGTCCCCCAGGTGACGACCGGGGTGAGCTCATTGCCATCGATCTCGATGTCGTCGTCGTAGGCCGCGTCGGCGTCCGACGCCAGGCTCTTCCACCACGCACAGGCGCGGTCAAAGGCCGCGCCCTGCGGCACAAAGGGACGCCCCTTCATGTAGGCAAAGGTCGTCTCGTCGGGATTCACGTAGCCCACGCGCGCCCCGCCTTCAATGGCCATGTTGCAGATGGTCATGCGCTCGTCCATCGACATGCGCTCGATGACCTCGCCCGCGAATTCGTAGGCATAGCCCACGCCTCCGCGGACGCCCAGCTTCCGAATAATCGCGAGGACGACGTCCTTGGCGTAGACGCCCGCGGAGAGCCGACCCGTCACGCGGATACGCCGCACCTTGAGCGGCTCGATTGCCAGGCATTGCGTGGCCAGCACGTCGCGCACCTGCGAGGTGCCGATGCCAAAGGCAATGGCGCCGAAGGCGCCGTGGGTCGAGGTGTGGCTGTCTCCGCAGGCGATGGTCATGCCCGGCTGCGTGAGCCCCATCTCGGGGCCAATCACGTGGACGATGCCCTGATTGGCGTGCCCCAGATTCCAGAGCGAGACACCGAAGTCCCGGCAGTTGCGCTCGAGCGCCGACATCATGCCCTCGGCCATCACATCGAGGAAGGGGCGCTGGCGCGCCGTGGTTGGCACGATGTGGTCGACGGTCGCGAAGGTCCGGTTTGGAAACGCCACCGTCCAGCCCCGCTCGCGCAGCGCGTCAAAAGCCTGCGGGCTGGTCACCTCGTGCACGAGGTGCAACCCGACGAACAACTGCGTCTGCCCTGTCTGGAGCTGACGCACGGTGTGGAGCGCCCACACCTTCTGCAGCAGTGTCTGTCCCATGTCTCTCAGTAGACGGGAATCCGCCGCATATTGTCAAAGTGATGATCTTTACGCTTTCATCACGGCTGCTTATACATCTACCTGCCGCACGTTCGCCGCGCGCGGCCCCGAGACCGCCGGGTGGTCCGCTACCCAGAACCGCCACGATCGATCGGTGCCGACGCGGATCCCGATGCGCGGTCCGCGCCGGATGCGGCCGGCGGTGAGGCCCCGATCCTCCACCCAGAGGAGCCGGCCCGTGAGGTCGGCCCGATTCTGGTCGGGTCCGATCGCGAGCGCGCGCGTGAGGTTGCCGGGCCCGCGGCACAACTCCGGCTCACGCGGCACGCGGCCCTTGCCCGCGCGCCGCTGCGACATCAAGTCCGTGCCTTCAAGCGGCGCCAGCGCCCGGATCAGTACTGCCGCGGGTTTCGCTTCGGCTTCCGTCACGGCGTTCACCAGATAGTGCATGCCGTAGTTCAGATAGACGTACGCAAACCCGGGGCGGCCATAAAGCGGCGCATTGCGTGCGGTGGGACCGGGCGCGGCATGACAGGCCGGATCGGATTCGCCGATGTAGGCCTCGGTCTCGACGATCATCCCGGCGGCCATGCCCTCGAGCGTCCGGTGCACCAGCACCTTGCCCAGCAGCTCCCGGGCCACGGTCAGCGTTGGCCGGTCGTAGAAGGCGCGGTCGAGCCGCCTAGTGGGCACGGGCGCGTCCGGCTTCGAGCACCGGGCGCAGGGCACGGCCTGTATACGACGCCTCCACGGCAGCCACCTGTTCTGGCGTGCCGGTGGCCACCACGAGCCCGCCCTCCGCGCCCCCCTCGGGGCCGAGGTCGATCACGTAGTCCGCCGTCTTGATGACATCCAGGTTGTGCTCGATGACCAACAGCGTATGGCCTGCGTCGATCAGCCGGCGGAAGGCACCGAGCAGCTTGGCAATGTCGTCGAAGTGGAGGCCGGTCGTCGGCTCGTCAAGCACGTAGAGCACGCGACTGCCGCTCAGGGAGGAGAGATGCGCGGCGATCTTGATGCGCTGGGCCTCCCCACCGGAGAGCGTCGTAGCCGGCTGCCCCAGCTTCAGATATCCGAGCCCGATCTCATCGAGCACCAGGAGCCTGCGGAGCACCTTGGGTGACTGCGCATAGAAGGCCAGCGCCTCTCGCACGGTGAGGTCCAGCACCTGGTGCACGTTCCGGCCCTTGTAGCGCACGTCGAGAATCTGCGGCTTGAAGCGCATGCCGTCGCATTCGTCACACGGCACGAAGACATCCGCGAGGAACTGCATCTCCACGCGGACCACGCCCTCGCCCTGACAGGCCTCGCACCGGCCGCCCGGCACATTGAACGAGAAGTGGCTCGCGCTCAGCCCCTTGGCCTTGGCGTCCTTGGTCGAGGCGAAGAGTTCCCGGATGGGATCGAAGGCCTTCAGGTACGTGACCGGGTTCGAGCGCGGCGTGCGGCCGATGGGCGTCTGGTCTACCAGCACCACATCCGTGATGTATTCAAGGCCCTCGAGTGACCGGTGCGCACCCACAGGCCGATCCCAGTCGCTCTTGGAGCGCTTGATGGCGGCGTAGAGCACGTCGTGCACGATGGTGGACTTCCCCGATCCGCTCACGCCCGTCACGCAGGTGAGCAGGTTCAGCGGAATGTCGATATCCACATCCTGCAGATTGTGCTCGGTCGCGCCGCGCAGCTTGATCTTCTGCCCCACGCCGCGCCGCCGGGTCTGAGGCAAGGGAATCGCCAGCTCGCTGCGCAGGTACTTCGCGGTCAGCGACCGCGTGTCGACCATCAGCTCATCGAGCGTGCCCGAGAAGATCACGCGGCCGCCTTGCTCACCCGCGCCGAGACCGATATCCACGACGTGGTCCGCCACGCGAATCATGTCTTCGTCATGCTCGACGACGAGCACGGTATTGCCCTGGTCGCGGAGCTGTTTCAGGATTTTGATGAGACGCAGGTTGTCGCGGGGGTGGAGGCCAATCGAGGGCTCATCCAGCACATAGAGCGTGCCCATCAGCGCCGAGCCGAGCGACGTGGCGAGATTGATGCGCTGCGACTCCCCGCCCGAGAGCGTGGAGGAGAGACGGTCCAGCGAGAGGTAGTCCAGCCCGACGTCGGCCAGAAAACCAAGGCGCCGGCGGATCTCGCGTAGGAGTTTGTCCGCCACGGACGCATCCTTCTCCGAGAGCTCCAGTCCGGCAAAGAACGCCTGCCCGTCTCGCACCGTCAGCGCCGAGACGGTATCAATCGTCCGGCCGCCCACGCGCACATCACGTGCCTCGCGCCGCAGGCGGGCGCCACCGCACTCGGGACAGGTCTGATATCCGCGGTAGCGGCTGAGGAACACGCGAACGTGCACCTTGTATTTCTTCCGCTCGAGGCCCTTGAAGAACGCCTTCACGCCCTCGAAGTCCTCGGTCCCCTCCATCACGAAGGCGCGCTCGTCGCGCTCGAGCTGCGACCACGGCACATCGAGGCGCACCTTGGCCTTGCGCGCCGCGCGCTTCAACTCCGCCATGTGCGCCTTGTAGAGCGGTCGCATCCAGGGTTCCACGGCACCGTCGTTCAGCGACTTCGACGGGTCAGGCACGACCAGGCCGAGGTCCAGCTCGACGATGTTGCCGAAGCCGTTGCACGTCGGGCACGCCCCGAACGGGTTGTTGAAGGAGAAGAGCCGCGGCTGCGGCACCTCATAGACGATCTGACAGGTGCGGCACTCGAAGCGTTCCGAAAACACGATCCGCGACGCCGCGGCACCGGCCGCCATGCCGTCCGACCCGGGCAGCACAATCGCGAACGCCGCGCCGCCACCCTCGCGATAGCAGGTTTCGACCGAGTCCGTGAGGCGGCTGCGGAGGTCGCCCTCAAGCCGCACGCGGTCCACGATCACCTCGATGGAGGTCCTCCCCTTGAGAGCGGCCGGATCCACGTCGTCCAGCGGGACGGCCGTGCCATCGACCAGCACCCGGGCATACCCGCGCCGGCGCAGCAGGCTCAGCGTCTCCATGACAGGGTCGACCGCGGGCGCGCGGGCGGGCTTCGCCGCGGGGACGTCGTCGTCGGCTGGGGCATCCTCATCCGCATCACCCGTGGCCACGTGCGTCGGTACCGCCACGAGCGGCATCTCGAAACCGATGAGCAGTCGCAGACCCTCTCCCAGCGCGCCCAGACGGGCCGCCACGACCTCGGGCGTTTCGCGCACCACCTCGACGCCGCAGTTGCGGCACATGGTGCGACCCACGCGGGCAAAGAGCAGCCGCATGTAGTCGTGGATTTCGGTGGTCGTGCCGACCGTGGAGCGCGGGTTGCGGATGCTGTTCTTCTGGCGAATCGCAATCGCCGGGCTGATGCCCTCGATGCGGTCGACGTCCGGCTTCTCCATCCGCTCCAGGAACTGGCGGGCGTACGCCGAGAGCGACTCCACGTAGCGCCGCTGCCCCTCCGCGTAGATCGTGTCAAAGGCGAGCGAGGACTTCCCGGACCCCGAGACACCCGTGATGATCACCAGCTTGCCCGAGGGCAGGGTGACGTCGATGTTCTTCAGGTTGTGGGTGCGAGCTCCCTTGATCACGAGCGGGGCGCGCGTCGGCTTCGGGCTGGGCATACAGTGGCGTTCTCGACGGTCTGATTAGCCGGGCATCGTACTACGCGCCGCGGGCCGGACCTATGGTTGTGTTTGCCCGTATACTTCAGGGTCGGCTTTGACGACGAGGAGGCACGAAATGCGGCTGTTGATGGCACTCGGACTGACGGCAGTACTGGCGGGCATGGCCCAGGCGGAACCGGTGGAACTCAAGGTGGGCGATACGGCCCCCGACTTCACCCTCGGCGCCTCGGACGGCAAGACCTACAAACTCTCGGATTTCAAGGGCAAGCAGGCCGTGGTGCTGGCCTGGTTCCCCAAGGCCTTCACGCAGGGCTGCACCATCGAGTGCAAGTCGCTGGCGGAGAACGGCCACCTGATCAAGGCGTACGACGCGACGTACTTCATGATCAGCATCGATACGGTTGAGGACCAGACCAAGTTCGCCAAGGCGAATTCGGTGACCCTCGGCCAGGGCGACAAGCAGCAGGTCGTCGCCAAGAAGGAAGCCGACTTCCCCATGCTCGGCGACCCCACGAAGAAGACCGCCGAAGCCTACGGCGTGCTGAAGTCCTATGGCCAGATGGAGCTGCCCAACCGGTGGACGTTCTACATCGGCAAGGACGGCAAGATTCAGGCGATCGACAAGGCCGTGAAGCCGGCCACCTCGGCTGAGGATATGGCGGCCAAGCTCGGCGAGCTGAAGACCACGATGGCCAGGAAGTAAGACCCGACCGATCGCGGGTGGGCCCCTGGTCCACCCGCACCCCTACCGGATCAGCCCCGCCTTCGTGGTACACTGCTGATTCCCGCCAAGGCCGGCGTAGCTCAGTTGGTAGAGCAGCTGATTCGTAATCAGCAGGTCACCCGTTCAAGTCGGGTCGCCGGCTCCAGTTTCTTCTCCACCGCTCCAGGTTCGACACACATCCACCCGCCCTGGTCACGACGGACCGGGCCCGGCCTCGGCCGCGCAGTCCCCACAAATGAATCGAGCCGGATGGCGGCTGCTCGCCCCCACCCGGCCCATATCGCTGACGGCCTGCTGCCTACTTCGCGGCAGGCGGCGCGCCCGGCGTCACCTCGAAGGTGATCGGCAGACCCGCCTTGTGCATGTCCACGTAGGCCGCGAACATCTTGCCGCCCTGCTCGAACTGCTGCGTCTGCACGCCGCCCTTCGAGACGAGGTAGTCGCGCGCGGCGGCCACGTCCGGCACCGAGATGCCGAGGTGGTGCAGGCCTTCCCCGCCGGTGGCCTTCATGAAGTCGTCCCACGGGCTGTCGTTGGGCGCCAGCGGCTGCAAGATCTCGAAGCTCACGTTGTTGATGGTCATGCCGGAGCGCTTCACGTTCATCGTGCGGCCTGGGAAGCTCGGCCCCCACTTGATGTCCTTGAAGTCCATCGACTTCGGCACGTCGGCCACACCGAACACGGCGGCGAACGCCGCCGCGGCCTTCTCGGCGTCCTTGACGGCGAAGCTCACGTGGCTCAGCCCACCCAGCACGGGCGTCTGGGCCTGCTTACCCTGACCTTTCACGATCTGCGCGTTGCTGAACCAGCCGATCATCACGCCGGCAGCCAGCGCCACCACAACTTTGCTCGTTCCCTTCATGCGTCACTCCTGTCACTGGCCGGTCGCGAGTGTCGCGGGGCCGTTGCGAAGGATACCCCACAGTTCGCCGGGCTGGTGATCGGTCGTGTGCCGGGTGCTAGCATTCCCAGAGTCATGACCCACCGCGCCATCCGGGCCCTGCTCCTCGTCATCGGCCTTGCCGCCCCAGCGGGCGCCCAGGACTACCACGGTAAGTTCACGTCGGGCGTTTACAGCGCGGACGGTCAACAGTCCGCTGACGTCAACGTGCGATATGCGCTGGGCGGCTGGACGGCCTGGGCCGGCTGGTATGGACCGCACGCAGACACGCGGCAGGCTCGCACCGGCCTTGAGTACGACCTCAAGCGTCCAGGCCTCGTGTTCACGCCGTCGGTCCAACTCGCCAGCCGTGGCTTTGCGGGGCTCTCCCTCTATTCCGAGGTCGGCCGGAAGGCGTACGTGATCGCAGGCCTCTCACGAACCAATCTCGCCCCCTACATGAACCTGACGTTCGACCCGAATGAATCCTGGCAATTGGGCGGCGGGGTCCATCTCGGCAAGAGCGACTCGGTTGCGGGCTTCACGATCTGGGACAACCGGTTGCACACCGGCCAGCAGAACACACACGTGATCCTCCGGCACTACTGGCCCGGTGCGAAGCGACTCACGGCCGACGTCTCGTACAAGTCCGGCCGCGACGACTCGGGCGTGCGGCTCACTGGCCTGGGCACGGCCGGCGAATTCGACGACAGGCGCTGGTTCGTGAAGGTCGCGCACGACCCGCATGCGAACTTCTCGGAGCCTGGCATGTGGCGTCTCGGGGGAGGTTTCCGATTTTGAGCGCACAGCCGGGCCCCTCCCTCACCAGACGCGCGCTGTTGCACGGCGCGGTGGCGACCGTCGCGGCCCATGGCGCCGCCCCGCTGCTGGCGCAGGCCCCCGCGACGGCCCGCACGCTGGCGAAGCCCAAGCCGCTCTCGCGGGAGGCCATGACCCACGACTGGTCATCCTTCCTCGGCCCGACGCACAACGCGCACTCCACAGAGACGCGTCTCTCCCGCACGCTGCCACCGCCACTCGTCTGGGATCTGCCGAAGGGCGAGGGCTACTCCTCCCCCGCGGTCGTGGAGGGACGCCTCGTCATCCTGCACCGCGTGGGTTCGCAGGAAATCGTGGACTGCGTGCACCCGGACACGGGCGCGAAGCTGTGGCAGTTCAAGTACGACACGGCGTACGAGGACCGCTACGGCTACAACAATGGCCCTCGCTCCAGCCCGGTCATCGACAAGGGCCGCGTCTTCACCGTCGGCGCGGAGGGCACGCTCCACTGCCTGGACCTCATGTCGGGCCGGATGGTGTGGAAGCGCGACCTGCGCGTCGACTACCGCGTGAAGCAGGACTTCTTCGGCACCGGCTCAACGCCGCTTATCGACGGCGATCGGCTGATCGTCAACGTCGGCGGAACGGGTGCCACGGTCGTGGCACTCGATATGGACACGGGGAAGGAGATCTGGCGGGCCGGCAAGGAGTGGGGCCCGAGCTATTCCTCTCCCACGCCAGCCATCGTGCATGGCAAGACGCGCGTCTTCGTGTTTGCAGGTGGCGAATCCCAACCGCCGGCCGGCGGGCTCCTGTGCATCGACCCGGCCACGGGCAAGGTGGACTTCTCCTTCCCCTGGCGCAGCCGGACGTATGAGTCCGTCAACGCGTCCTGCCCCGTCATCTTCGACAACAAGGTCTTCATCTCGGCAACCTACCGCACGGGCAGTGCGCTGCTCGCGATCCAGCCGGACTTCTCCTACAAGGTGCTCTGGACGAAGCCCGACGTGGGGCTCCACTTCAACACGGCCGTCTACAAGGACGGCTACCTCTACGCCTTCGACGGCCGCAATGAACCGGACGCCTCGCTCGTCTGCCTCGACCCGGTGACGAGCGACGTGAAGTGGCGGGAGAACCTGGAGTGGCGTGAGGACATCGGGGGCAGGCAGGAGGCCATGAGCCCGTATCGCGGCTCGCTCCTCTCGGTGGATGGACAGTTCCTGGCCCTCGGCGAAATGGGCCACCTGCTCTGGCTGGACCTCTCGCCGAAGGGCGCGAAGGAAGTGGCGCGCACGTGGCTCTTCGCGGCGCGCGAGTCGTGGGCGCTGCCGGTGCTCAGCCGCGGGCTGCTCTACGTGTGCCAGAACTCGCGCGATGTACTGAACAAGGTGGGGCCCCGCCTCGCCTGCTACGACCTGCGGGCCTGACGCCGATCCGGCGCGCACGGCCGGAGGTTACGAGCTTCGGACTCGCCTTGCAGAACTGACGGCACAGAATCGTCAGCGGCGCCATTTCCGCAGGAAATCCTCCGGGCATGGCGCTTGCGATACGAGTGGCATGCAGACATCCCTTCGCACACTCGCGCGCACGTCGCTCTTCCTCACGGCCTTCGCACCCGCGGCGATCCTGACCACGGCCTGCGGCAAGACCACCGCGGCCCTGCCCACTGCCCCGTCTGCTGTCGCCGCCGGCGTCACGACCGGCGATGCCGGCTCGACCGCGATCACGGCGCTCAAGGAAGGTGGCCACTCGGGCTCGTCATCCACCTCGTCCAGCCAGGGCTCCTTGAACTCTGGGCGCGGCCGTGGATCCGACGACCACGCGGACGACCTTCAGATGGCTCAGACGCCAACGACGACTCCGCCTTCCACGACACCGACGCCAGCTCCGCAGAGTGACGACCACAGCCGCAGCCTGGAGCAGGTTGAAGGCGTGGTCACTCTGGTGGCCGGGGCCTGCCCTGCCACCACGTTCACGGTCGCGGACCGGCTGATCACCACCACCGTGGATACGGACTTCCAGCGTGGAGCGTGCGCCGAGGTTCTGCCGCTCGTTCGCGTGCATGTCGCCGGCCGCGTCATCGCGGGACTCTTCACAGCATCGACGGTCCGCATCCAGGGGCCCACGCTCAAGACGGACCTTCCAGCCGACGCGCCGGATGACGACTCGCCCGACGCGGATGATGCGCCGCCGGTCACGCCCCCGGCGCTCTAGACGACACCCGACAGCCTGGGGACGCCGCTCAGTGCTCGGCGCGCTGTCGCTCCCCCGTCCTCAGGCCGACTGTCCCCACGCCCGCTCCGGCGGAGTCGTGCGCGTCCCAGATGCAGCCACGTCCCACAGTGAGTCAGCGATGTCTGCCAGCACCCACGCAAGATCGTCAAGACGCGGCCGACGTCCTGACCTGCGACACCTGTGCGCCTGAACCTACGAGCCCACGGCCCAGTCGCCGACAACCCGGTCATGGAACTTCCAGCCAGTGGCACCGCGCTCCCAGTCAAAGAACCGCTGGTCGGCCGTTATGCGCACCGCCGTCGCACCGGCTTCCCTGGCGCAGCGCGTCGCACCCTCACGAACCGGCACGCCCCCCTGGCGTCCGGTTTCGAGCGCCGACTCCAGGGCATGGAATGCCGGCTCGTCAGCCCTCACGCACGCCTCGACGTTGACCTCACCGCCTGGCGTGACCGCCATGATCCGGAAGCGCGGCTGACCATTCACCCGCACGAAGGCCTCGGGCGAGTCGTAGGTTGTCGAGTACATGTCGTACGCCGACAGGAAGGGACCCGCTTCGAGGTTCAGAGTGGACGCGGCAATCTGCTGGACAGGGAGGATCAGCAGCAGCAGCACCAGCGCCACCGGCACCGCCGCCAGCGTGGCAGGGCTGACGCGCCCGTCGCCTTGATCGTCCGCCGAGCCCCGGACCAGGTGCCATGGCGCAAACCCCAGCAGCAGCACCCACCACGCGGGCCACAGCGCGTTGTGCATCAGCACAAAACCCACGATGAGACTGCCGACGACAAGGCCCATGAAGGCTCGCCTGCGGGGCGAGACGAACGGCGCCAGGATCGCCAGATGCTCGACAATCACCACCAGCCAGGACGCGAGTACGGCAAGCCGTGGTCGCGCGGCCACCCACGGCCCCCACGGCACCCACGCCACGTCCGCGTCGGCCATGAAGTGGTAGCGCACCGTGCCGTTCATCGCCCACTGCGCGCCCTTGGCGTGCCCGGCAGCGAGAAACGCAATCGCAAACGCCAGACACAGGACCCACGGCGCGAACCCCGGTGAGATTCGTGAGGACCGGGTGCCCCTGGTGCGCGTACGGTCCCATCCAGCGCCTTCATGCCACGGCGTCACCGTCATGAGCAGCATGGCCATGGGAAGCGGCCCGAGGAAGTGAATCACGCCCCGCAACGAGAGCAGCGAGAACCAGAGCGTGAAGCCCACGGCCAGCGCCACGAACACCGCGCGACTGTAGACGCCGGCCGCGAACACCACGAGGCCCAGCAAAAGGGCCTGCTGGACGTGCACGATTCCGGAGGGCGTTGCCGCCAGGTCGCGCAGCCACGTCAGCGACGCGATCGGCACATCGCGCTGGATCGACAGGGGAAGGTCGCCCTCCCAGTTCCAGAGCAGGGTCGCGCCGAGCAGCAGGGAGAAGACGACACGGAAGAGGCCGAAGGCCTCTGGCGTCAGAGCCGGCAGCCCTCGAAGGAGCCACGTCCAGCTCAACCTATTCAAGAGAGAACGCACCAAGTGCACATCTGACTATATCAACGGCTGCAGAGACGGCCGAACCGCCATCAATGCGACAATGCGCGAGGGAGAACGCTCGAGATGCTACGGGGATTGGCAAGACGCCTGCGTCAACTGGCCACCGGTGGGTCGGCTCATCCAGATCTGTTGGCGCAACTGCACACAGACGTCCAGACACTACAGCAGTCGGTCGACCAGGTCGCGGCGGCACAGGAGGTGGTCTTTACCCGCGCGGCCCGCATGGAGCGTGATGCGGCCCAGATCCGCGTCGCGCTCGGACTCAATGACCGCGAACGCCACGACATCGCCGCGCTCGACACACGGCTCGACATGGCGCGTACCGCCGCGCACATCGACACGGTGTTCAGGCGAGCCGAACTCCTGATGGACCCGTTCCCCTACATCGTGGTGGATCGGATGTTTCCGAAAGAGATCTACCAGCTGGTCCTCAAGGCGATTCCTCCTGCACCCTTCTTCTCGGACAAGGACCCGATCAAGCAGAACATCCGCATCCCGATGGACTTCGCGCCTGTCTTCTCCGGCCGCGTGTGGGAGTTCGTCGACCAGATGGCACGCGAGTGCGTCGTGCCGGCTGTGCTGAGCAAGTTCCGTGAGCCGCTGGCGACGCACTACGACACGATCTTCGGTGAAGGCTTCCGCGACCGTGCCCGCAAGCTTCCGCAGGCCGTGTCGGGTGGTCGGCTGATGCTGCGCCGCCCCGGCTATCACCTCGACCCGCACCGCGATCCGAAGCGCGCCTGGGTTACGTGCCTCCTCTATCTGGCCAAGCCCGGGGACAGCGAGGCGTGGGGCACGCAGATCTTCCGCGTCACGGACGACAAGGAAGCCAGCTACACGCAGACCTACTATCCCGCGCAGAGCGGGAGCCAGGTGGAGTTGGCCGGACTCGTGCCGTTCAGGCCGAACACGGCTCTCATCTTCCTGAATTCGGGCGGCGCGCACGGAGCCGACATTCCCGTGGACGCCCCGGCCGACCTCGAGCGCTACTCCTTCCAGTTCTACGTCGGGCCCAACGGCCCTGAGCTGGATGCCCTCATCAAGGACCTGCCTCCGGAACGGCAGGCGCGCTGGGTGAGCAAGAGCGAGGCGATTCAGGCCGACACGATGTAGCGGGAGCGATGAATCTGCTTCTCCTCCCGCCGGGCACGTCGGATGGCGCGGTCACGCTGAGCGATTCCCAGGCTGGACACCTCCGCTCGGTACTTGGCGTGGCGCCGGGCGACACGGTCCGCGTGGGCGTCATCGACGGCCCCATGGGCACGGGCACCGTGGTTCATCTGGACGCCACGACACCACAGGTGGTGCTCCAGTGCCAATTCGACACCACCATTCCCGACGCGCCCCGCGTCGATCTCCTCCTGGCCCTGCCCCGCCCCAAGGTCATGAAACGCCTCTGGGCGCAACTGGCCGCGCTCGGTGTTGGACGCATCATGCTCACGAACGCGGAGAAGGTCGAGCGCCCCTATTTCGACACGCACGTCCTCGAGGAGTCGGTGTACCGCCCGCTCCTGCTCGAAGGGCTCCAGCAAGCGCGCGACACGCGGGTGCCACTCGTGACGGTGCATCGGCAATTCCGGAAACTGGTCGAAGACGAACTGGACGGTCTCAGTAACGCCCGCACCCGCCTGCTGGCAGACCCAGGGGCGCACCCGTCACCGGCGACGGCCCTCAGGGAGCACGCGGCAGGCCGCGTGTTGCTTGCCGTGGGACCCGACGGCGGCTGGAATGACTTCGAGCGCGGACTCCTCATCGGACAGGGTTTCGGGCCGATTTCCATGGGCACTCGCACGCTCCGCACCGACACGGCCTGCGTGGCGCTCCTCGCGCTCGTGCACGACGCAGTGACCCGCCCCGGCGCCTGACTACGACAACCAGCGCATGAGCGCGTCCGGGTGGACATGCCACCCAAACAGCCCGGCCAGGCCCATCGCGAGACCGCCGACCGTGGGCACCAGCGCCATCAGATAGAGCCACGACTTGTGCGTCAGGGCCGTCACCGCGAGCAGGGAGATGGCGATGGCGATGAGCGCGTCGGCCAGATCAAACTGGTCGTCGCGATAGTTCAAGTCGTCGTAGCGCGCGCCTTCGGCCTCGGCCTGCTTCTGCAGCACCGCCTTCTTCGCGTCCTGCTCCCGCGCAATCCCTTCGTACTTCCGAATGGCCTCCTGGTACCCGGATGCCATCGAGGCTGGCGCCGCGGCGGCCGCAAGGCGGAGTTCAGTCAGCGTGGCCTGCGCCACTTCCTCCCGGATGTTACGAGCCTGGTAGAAGTTCCAATCATCGAGCTTGGCGGCCTGCGCCTGCTGCATGGCCTGCACGATGTTGTCATCCTTCACCTTGCACACGCCGAGGAACGTGGCGAGCAAGGCGACGGTCAGCGCCACGCGCGTGCTGAGCGAGGCCGCGCGCGGCTCGCGCGACGTTTCGGCAGCGACATCAAGGGGATCTATCGGGTCGACGTCCATGGGCACTCCTGTCGAAAGAACACGTGGCCTGATTGTAGGGCGAGCGACTCGCCTACAATCGACGCGTGGACGACAACTTCACGGTGACGTGCCCGTACTGTGGTGAAGAGGTGGAGATCTACGTGGAGCCGGACGTCCGTGGCACCTTCGTCCAGGACTGCGAGGTGTGCTGCAACCCGTGGCGGCTGCGCGTGGTGCGCGGCCACGATGGGCGGGAGATCGAGGTGCGCCGCGCCGACGGGTCGGAGTAGCTAGTAGCGCGCGGCGATCGGAAAGCGCCGCCCAATACCAAACGCCTTCGATGAGATCTTGAGTCCGGGCGCCGCCTGCCGCCGCTTGTACTCGCTCGCGTTGATCTTGCGGACCATCGCGGCCACCGTCTCCCGGTCGAGTCCCTCCGCGGCCATCGCGTCAATCCCCAGCCCGCGCTCCACATAGCCCTCGATGATCCGGTCGAGCACGTCATAGGGCGGCAGGCTGTCCTGGTCTGTCTGATTCGGCTTGAGCTCGGCGCTGGGGGCTTTGGTCAGGGTGGAGACCGGGATCAACTCCCGTTCCCGGTTGATATAGCGCGCCAGACGATAGACCAGCGTCTTGGGCACGTCACTGATCACGGCGAGTCCACCGCACATATCGCCGTAGAGTGTGCAGTAGCCCACCGCCAGTTCCGACTTGTTGCCGGTGGTCAGCACAATGGAGCCGTAGGTATTGGAGTGCGCCATGAGCAGCGCGCCACGCGCCCGGGCCTGAAGATTCTGCTCGGTCATCGCATCGGGCGAGGCCTCCACATCCGCGCGAATCTCCGCCAACGCCTCCATCGACCCGCGCACGACGCTCTCAATCGGAAACGTCAGCGCGCGAATCCCGAGATTGACGGCCAGCGCGCGCGCGTCGGCCACGCTGTGGTCCGATGAGTACTTCGAGGGCATCAGCACCCCGGTCACCTGGTCGGGCCCCAGGGCGTCGGCCGCGAGGCACGCGGTGACGGCGGAGTCAATACCACCCGACAGACCCAGCACGGCTGTCCGGAAACCGCACTTGCCCACGTAGTCGCGCAGGCCAAGCACCAGCGCGCCGTACGCGGACTCCTCTGCCGACGTGCTCACGGGCTGCAGCGTGGGCGCTCCGCCGGGCACGTCATAGAGCACGAGGTCCTCGGCAAACTCGCGGGCCCGGACGACGGGGGCACCGTCCGCGGCGATACCGATCGAGTGGCCGTCGAAGACCAGCTCATCATTGCCGCCCACCTGGTTCACGTAGAAGAAGGCGCGCCCATGGCTCACGGCGCTCTGCCGCACGAGCTCCCGCCGGACGGCGGCCTTCTCCAGTTCGAAGGGACTGGCCGAGATATTCAAGAGCAGGTCCGACCCGGCCGCGGCCAGTTCTCCCACCGGATCGCGCCGGTAGCGCGGCTCGGGCCAGAACTCCTTCGGGTTCCAGAGGTCCTCGCAGATGCTCACCCCCAGCCGCAGCCCCTTGAACACCATGGGCGAGGTGGAGGCAGCCGGCTCGAAGTACCGCGCTTCGTCAAAGACGTCGTAGGTCGGCAGGAGCGCCTTGTACCGCCGGTCGACCACCCGCCCACCGGCACAGAGGGCGACCGCGTTTCGAAGCGGCTTCTCACCAGGCGTGGTGTTCCGGTCCACGAAGCCGACGATGAGGCCATGCGCGGCTGTGGAGAGAGCCGCGAGGCGGTCCAGTTGCGCGAGGTTCCGGTCCACAAATCCCGACTGCGTGAGCAGATCTCTGGGGGGATAGCCCGTTGTGGCCAGTTCGGTGAACACGGTCAGGTCGGCCCCGCCGGCTGTCGCGCGCGCGACGGTCTCGCGCATTTTCGCGAAATTGCCGTCAAAATCGCCGACGGTGAGGTTGAGCTGGGCTAGAGCGAGTCGCATACAGGGCTGGGCGAACCTGTTCGAAGCATACCTTCTGACGCCATCCGAAAGGCGTAGACTCGGCCCGGAGGTACGCCATGGCCGAAGCTAAGAAGTGCGCACACGGATCCTGCGAATGCCTCGTCGAACCCGGCGGTCGATTCGGAAAGTTCTGCAGTGAACACTGCAAAGCGTCCGGCGACAAGATCGAGTTGCGCTGCGACTGCCAGCACCAGGTCTGCCGCTGACCTGACATCACCCCGGCCACGCTGTGGGGCCCCCAGGTGGCCGGGTCCCCGTTTTGTCGCAGGCGGTCGCACCCACCGCGAACCCTGCGGACCTCCCTCCGGACCTCGTGGGGCGCGGTACAATAACGCGCCTTCTTCCCACGACCCGATCCGGAGCATCCATGGTGACTAGCCCTTCCCGCTTCAGCCGACTGGCCCTGCTGGCCGTCGCCCTGCTCAGTTGCGCAACGCTCGGAGCCCAGGGCCCGCGCCGCATTCCGAATGGTGACTGGCCGGAACTGCGTGGCCCCCAGCGCGACGGCATCTCCCGGGAGTCCGGGCTCCCCGAGAAACTCTCGCTTGCGCCAGGCTCGCTCCTGTGGCGGGCGCCCCTCGGCGGCCGCTCCACGCCGCTGGTCATCGGCAACCGCGTCTACGTGCAGAATCCCGCCGGCCGCGGCACGGACCTGCAGGAACGTGTCATGTGCCTCGACGCCAGCACGGGCAAGGTCATCTGGGAATACAAGTTCAACAACTTCCAGAGCGACGTCCCACCGCACCGTCTCGCGTGGGCCTCGCCCGCGGCGGACCCCGCGACCGGCAACATCTACGCGCTCGGCAGCGGTGCGATGGTCGTCGCGCTCAGCAAGGACGGCAAGCATCTCTGGCACCGCTCCATCGGCGAGGAGTTCGCCGCCTTCACCACGCACGGCGGCCGCACGATGTCGCCCGTCATTGACGGCGACCTGGTGATCATCAGCGCCGCGGTCTCCAACTGGGGGGAACATGCCAACCGCGCCCACCGCTACATCGCCCTCAACAAACTGACCGGCGAAGCGGTCTACGTGGCCAACCCGGGTGGCCGGCCGTATGACACGGCCTATGCCCCGCCGATCATCGCGACCATCGGCGGCCAGCGCCTCCTCATCGATGGCCTGGGCGACGGCACTATCCACGCTATCAAGCCTCAGACGGGCGAGAAGGTGTGGAGCTTCGCGATCTCCAAGCGCGCCATCAACACCGGCGTCGCGGTCCAGGGCGACACGGTCTTCGTCTCTCACGGCGATGAGAACCTCGATACGCCCGCGCTCGGCATGCTCGCCGCCATCGACGGCTCGCAGAAGGGCGAGATCAAAGGCTCGAAGTGGAAGTCGACGGGCGTGGAGTTCGCCTACTCCTCCCCCATCCTCGACGGCAACCGCCTCTACATCATCGACGGCGGCGCGAACCTCTTTGCCTACGACGCGACGACCGGCAAGGAACTCTGGCAGAAGCGCCTTGGCACGACCGCCCAGCAGGCGCCGCTCGTCATGGGCGACGGCAAGCTCTACGTCGGCACATCGAGCGGCAAGTTCTTCGTCCTGCGCCCGAAGGCCGACGGCGTGGACGTACTGAGCGAAGTGAGCTTCCCCGTCAGCAAGATGAGCTGCTGCAGCGCCGAGGGCGTCCCCGAGCAGGTCATCGCCGGCGCCGCGCTCGCGCATGGCCGCGTCTTCGTGCAGACGGTCGACGCGCTCTACGCCTTCGGGCCGAAGCAACCCAAGGCCTCGACGGGCTTCTCCGTGGATGAACCGGCCACGAAGGCCGAGGGCGACCCGGCGTGGCTGCAGGTCACCCCCACCGAGCTCACGCTCAAGCCGGGGCAGGCCGTCCAGTTCCATGCCCGGCTCTTCGATGCGAAGGGCCGCTTCCTCCGCGAGGACGCGACGGCCACCTGGGCCCTCGACGGCCTCAAGGGCACCGTCACCAACGGCCTGCTCACCATTGCCGCTGATCAGGTCGATCAGGCCGGCACCATCAAGGCCGCCGTCGGCAGCCTCTCCGGGAACGCTCGCGCCAAGGTCGCGCGTTCCATCCCGTGGAGCGAGAACTTCGACAGCTTCGCTGAGAACAGCACGCCGCCCGGCTGGGTCAGCATGGCCTCGGGTCAGTTTGCGATCACCACGGTCGACGGCACCAAGGCCCTGCAGAAGAAGCCGCTCAACACGCTCTTCAAGCGCGTCCGTGCGTTCTTCGGGCCGACGACGCTGGGCGACTACACGGTGACCGCCGACGTGCGCGCCCCCACGAAGCGGCGCCAGCAGGCCGATGTCGGCATCACGGCGCAGACCTACTCGCTCATCCTCTACGGCACGCAGCAGAAGCTGAAGCTGGAATCGTGGGAGCCGGAAACCGAGCGCCGGGTCGAGAAGGAGTTTGCCTGGGCACCAGACACCTGGCAGACGTTGAAGCTCCGGGTGGAGAACCTCCCCGGCGGCGCGGTGAAGGTGCAGGGCAAGGCCTGGAAGTCCGGCACACCAGAACCGGCCGAATGGACCATCGAGCGGCTCGACACGATCGGCAGCCGTGAAGGCGCACCCGGCCTGTTCCTCGACGCGGAGTTCGGCGCGTTCATCGACAACATCACGGTCACGCCCAATCGCGCGGCGGCCGCCTCCGGAAAGTGAGCTCAGGAATCATGCAGATGCGCGCCCGTCTTACCCTCGCTCTCCTGTTGGCCGCCAGCCTCTCTGCCGGCGTCCGCCTGTCCGCCTCCGACCCGGGCTCGACCGATTGGCCGATGTGGGGTGGTACCGCCGACCGCAACATGGTCTCGTCGATGAAAGGCATTCCCACCGAGTGGGACGTCAAGACGAAGAAGAACATCAAGTGGTCTGCCGCCCTCGGTTCGCAGAGCTACGGCAACCCCGTGGTCGGAGAAGGCATCGTCCTCGTGGGCACGAACAACGAGGCGCCGCGTGACCCGAAGCAGGCGGGCGACCGCGGCGTGCTGATGGCCTTCGACGAGAAGACCGGCGACTTCCTCTGGCAGCAGACGCACGAGAAGCTCCCGGCCGGCCGCGCGAATGACTGGCCGTACCAGGGCGTGGCCTCCTCTCCCGCCATCGAGAAGGGCCGCGTCTACTACGTCAGCAACCGCGGCGTGCTGCAGTGCCTCGACGTCAAGGGCATGGCCAATGGCAACGACGGCATCACGACCGAGAAGTTCGCGGGCCCGAAGGACGCGGACGTGATCTGGGAGTTCGACATGATGGAAGAGGTCGGGTCCTACCCGCACAACCTCTCCAACTCGTCACCGGTCATCTACGGCGACCTCATCTACGTGAGCACGTCGAACGGCCAGGACGAGAGCCACGTCAACATCCCGAGTCCAAAGGCTCCGGCGATCATCGCGGTCAACAAGACCACGGGCAAGCTCGTGTGGGAAGACAACTCGGTCAACGACAAGATCCTGCACGGCCAGTGGTCCACGCCCGCGGTCGGCAAGGTTGGCGGCCTCGACATGGCGGTGAGCGCGCAGGGTGACGGCTGGGTGCGCGGCTACGAAGCCGCCTCAGGCAAGAAGCTCTGGGAATTCGACACCAACCCGAAGGACTCGGTGTGGCCTCGCACCCGCAACGAGGTCATCGCCACGCCGGTCATCTACAAGGACCGCGTCTACATCGCCAACGGCCAGGACCCCGAGCACGGCGAGGGCGTGGGCCACTTCTACGCCATCGACGCCACCAAGCGCG
>CANKJK010000015.1 GCA_947482665.1 Acidobacteriota bacterium | reverse complement strand
TACATCCTGTCGAAGGAAGAGGGCGGGCGGCACACGCCGTTCTTCAACGGGTATCGGCCGCAGTTCTACATCCGGACGACGGATGTGACGGGCATTCTGAAGTTGCCCGAGGGCGTCGAGATGGTGATGCCGGGGGACAACACGCCCATCACGGGCGAGCTGATTATGCCGGTGGCCATCGAGAAGGGCAGCCGGTTCGCGATCCGCGAAGGTGGCCGCACCGTTGGTGCCGGCACGATCACCGAGATCCTCGAGTAGGGAAGACAGGATTCACCGATGGCAATGTTCAGCGACAAGATCCGGATCCGCCTGAAGGCGTACGACTCCCGCATTCTCGACCAGTCCACTGGCGAGATCGTGGAGACGGCGCGCCGGACGGGGGCGCGTCTGGCGGGACCGATTCCGCTGCCCACCTCGATTAACAAGTGGACGGTGTTGCGGTCACCGCACGTCGACAAGAAGTCGCGTGAGCAGTTTGAAGTGCGGACCCACAAGCGGTTGATCGATATTTTCGAGCCCACTCCGCAGACGGTGGATGCGCTCATGAAACTCGACCTGCCCGCGGGTGTGGACGTCGAGATCAAGGCTTTCGGCAAGGAGCACGGCAAGTAGCGCGAACCGGCGTTTCGCGCCAGGGCTGACTTATGGTCACAGGACTCATCGGACGGAAAATCGGGATGACGCAGTTGTTCACTGCTGACGGCACAGTGTTGCCGGCCACGGTGCTCAAGGCGGGTCCCTGCGTCGTCGTGCAGGCCAAGACGGTCGAGACCGACGGCTACGAAGCGGTGCAGATCGGTCTTGTCGAGGACAAGCCAATCAAGGCCAACAAGGCGACGGCCGGGCATTTCAAGAAGGCCGGCGTCCCGCCCACTCGGGTGCGTCTCGAAGTGAAGGTGAAGGCTGGCGGTGATCCGGTGAAGGCCGGGGACCAGGTCGGCGTATCCATCTTCGCGGATGGCGACCGGGTAGACGTCATCGGGACCAGTCGCGGTAAGGGCTTCCAGGGCGTCGTCCGGCGGCACCACTTCCGCGGAGGCGCGGCCTCGCACGGGTCCATGTTCCACCGGGCGCCCGGGTCAATCGGTGCGTCGTCCTATCCCTCGCGTGTCGTCAAGGGCATGCGGATGGGTGGCCACATGGGTGCGGACCGGGTGACGGTCCGGAATCTCAAGGTCATCCGCGTGGATGCGGAGAACAATCTCATCTTGGTGGAGGGTGCCGTGCCGGGCGGTCCTGGCGGCTACCTCACCATTCGCAAGGCCATCGCGGCGAAGCCGATCCGGGTTCGTCAGGAGCCTCCGAAGAAGAAGGGCAAGAAGTAGCGCCATGACAGTTGATGTCGTCAATCAGCAGAACGTCAAGGTCGGCTCGATCGACCTGCGGGACGACGTGTTCGGCGGGCGGGTGAAGGCTGACCTGATTCATGAGTCGGTCGTCCGCGCCAACGCCGCCGAGCGCCGGGGCACCCACGGCACCAAGACCCGTGCGATGGTGAGCGGCAGCGGCAAGAAGCCGTGGCGCCAGAAGGGCACGGGCCGTGCGCGCGTCGGTGAGATCCGGAATCCGCTGTGGCGCAAGGGCGGCACGGTGTTCGGACCCCAGCCGCGCAGCTACGAGTACATCCTTCCGAAGAAGGTGGAGAAGGGCGCGCTGCGCGCGGCCCTCACCCAGAAGCTTAAGGATGGTGAAGTGATCGTGGTCGACGCACTCGCGGTGGCCGAGGTCAAGACGAGGGCGGCCAGCGCACTGCTGAAGAGCCTGGGCGTGGCCGGCAAGGCCCTGCTGGTTGATGTGAAGCCGGAAGACAAGCTGGCCCTCTCAGTGCGCAATATCGAAGGCATTCGGCTGCTGCCGAGCAACCGGATCAGTGCGCGCGACGTGGTCAACACGCGCCGCGTCGTGCTGACGAAGGCCGCAATCGAGAAACTCCAGGAAGTGCTCGGGTAGGACGATGGTGAAACTTTCAAGCGTGCTGCGGCGGCCCCTCATCACCGAGAAGACGACGGTCATCCGCGAGATGGATGGCCGGACGCTCGTGTTCGAGGTGGCCCGGAACGCCAACAAGATCGACATCAAGAAGGCTGTAGAGAAACTCTTCGGCTCAAAGGTGGCGAGCGTGCGGACCGCGCTCACCCACGGCAAGGAAAAGCGGCAGGGCAAGTTCGCCGGCCGCCGCCCGGATTCGAAGAAGGCCTATGTCAGGCTCAAGGACGGCGAGAAGCTGCCTGAGTTCCTGCAGGGCGCCTAACAGTCACTGGCCAGGACGACGACGATGCCTATCCGTTCATTTAAGCCAACCTCTGCTGGTACACGGTTCAGAACCGTGCAGACCTTCGAGGAGATCACGGCGACCGAGCCCTACCGTCCGCTGACGGAGAGCCTGCACCGCTCAGGCGGTCGCAACAACCGCGGTGAGCTCACGTCCTGGTGGCGTGGCGGCGGTCACCGCCGTCTCTACCGGGTGATCGACTTCCGCCGCGATAAGCGCGACATCCCAGGCAAGGTGGCGACGGTTGAATACGACCCGAACCGCTCCTCGCGTATCGCCCTCATCACGTATGCGGATGGCGAGAAGCGCTACATCCTGCAGCCCATGGGGCTGAAGGTGGGCGACTCGGTGGTGGCCGGCGATAACGTCGACATTCTGCCGGGCAACTGCCTGCCGCTGAAGAACATTCCGCTCGGCACCCAGATCCACAACGTGGAGCTGAAGCCAGGCAAGGGTGGCCAGATTGCCCGCAGTGCCGGTTCGTCCGTGCAGCTGGTGGCGCGTGACGGTGCGTATGCCTCGGTGAAGATGCCGTCCGGAGAAATCCGGAAGATCCTCGTCGAGTGTGTCGCGACCATCGGCCAGGTCGGCAACATCGAGCACGAGAATGTCTCGCTCGGCAAGGCCGGCCGCAGCCGCTGGCTAGGTCGTCGGCCGCACAACCGTGGCGTGTCGATGAACCCGGTCGATCACCCGCTCGGCGGTGGTGAAGGCAAGACCTCTGGCGGTCGCCACCCAGTGACGCCGTGGGGACAGCCGACGAAGGGCTTCAAGACGCGCCGGCGCAAGGATACGGACCGGTTCATCGTGCAGAGGAGAACCAAGTAAGCCATGAGCCGCTCACTGAAGAAGGGGCCGTTCGTCGATACGCCGCTACTCGAAAAGGTAGAGGCGATGAACCAGGCCAACGAAAAGAAGGTCATCAAAACGTGGTCGCGCCGATCCACGGTGATTCCAGAAATGGTGGGACACACGATGGCCGTGCACAACGGGAAGAAGTTCATCCCGGTGTATGTGACCGAAAACATGGTGGGCCACAAGCTCGGTGAGTTCTCGCCGACGAGGACGTTCAAGGGCCACACCACAAAGACCGAGAAGGCCGCGACGGCTTCGCCCGCGCCGGCCGGAGGGAAGAGCTAGTCATGGTCGAAGCAGAAGCCACCGCGCACGGCGTGCGCACCTCGGCTCAGAAGGCCGGCTTGGTGTGCGATCTGATTCGGGGCAAGGCCGTGAATCAGGCGCTGGCCACTCTCCAGTTCACGCGCAAGACCATCGCGCGGGATCTCGCCAAGGTGTTGCGTTCGGCCGTGGCCAACGCGCAGCAGAAGGATGGATTCGGGGGCGACATCGAGCAGCTCTACGTCTCGGCGTGCTTCGCGAATCAGGGTCAGTCAATGAAGCGCGTGCGCCCCGCCCCGATGGGCCGGGCGTTCCGTGTGGTCAAGCGGTCCGCGCACCTGACGGTGCGGGTGGCCGAGCGGCCAGTCAAGATTGCGCGGGTCCCAGACGGGGACGCGGCGCCGGCCAAGTCGCGAGGCGGTCGCAAGACCGCGGCGCAGAAGTAGTCGAGGAGTTACTGTGGGCCAGAAAGTTCACCCTTACGGGTTCAGGCTCGGCTTCAACAAGACCTGGCGGTCGCGTTGGTTCTCCGACCGTGATTACGCCAAGCTGCTCCATGAAGATCTGGCGCTACGGCAGGATCTGAAGAAGCGGTTCTCGCACGCGGGTGTGTCGCGCATCGAGACGGAGCGGGCCGCCAATAAGCTGAAGATCGATATCTACACCTCACGTCCGGGCATCATCATCGGCCGCAAGGGTACGGAAGTGGACAAGCTCAAGCAGGAGGTGCAGAAGCGCACCAACCGTGAGGTCTTCGTCAACATCCAGGAGATTCAGAAGCCCGAGCTGGAGGCCCAGCTCATCGCTGAGTCGGTGGCCGTGCAGCTTGAGAAGCGCGTGGCGTTCCGGCGGGCGATGCGGAAGGCGGTCGAGTCCGCGCTGCGGTTCGGTGCGCGAGGCATCAAGGTGCGGGTATCCGGCCGTCTGAACGGCGCCGAGATCGCGCGCTCCGAGTGGTATCTGCACGGGCAGCTTCCACTGCAGACCCTGCGGGCGGACATCGACTACGGCTTTGCCGAAGCGAGCACGACCTACGGGCAGATCGGCGTCAAGGTGTGGCTCTACAAGGGCGAGCGGCTGGTGCCGCGCGTGGGCCGCGATGAGGAATACCGGGATCGCGCGCCCCGGCGGCCGGCGCGCGCGTAGCGCTGCCAGCAGGAACAGGCAAAAGAAGGGTTAGGGTCAACACGTATGTTGATGCCAAAGAAAGTTAAATACAGGAAGCAGCAGCGCGGCCGCATGGCTGGCAAGGCGTGGCGCGGTTCCGACGTGTCCTTCGGCGACTTTGGGCTGAAGGCGATGGAGCCGGCGTGGATCACGGCCAGGCAGATCGAAGCGGCGCGTATCGCGATGACCCGGTTCATCAAGCGCGGCGGCAAGATCTGGGTCCGGGTGTTCCCGGACAAGCCGATTACGAAGAAGCCACAGGAAACCCGAATGGGTAAGGGTAAAGGCGCACCCGATCAATGGGTGTGCGTCGTGCGCCCAGGCCGGATCATGTTCGAGATGGAGGGCGTCTCGGAGACGGACGCCCGGCGGGCGATGCAGCTGGCGTCGGCGAAGCTGCCGATTAAGGTGAAGTTCGCCACCCGTTTCGCGCAGGAGAAGGCGTCATGAAGGTGACCGAGATTCGTGACCTGAGCCTGGACGAACTCCAGGCCCGCGAGCGGGAGCTGGATGATCAGCTCTTTCGCATGCGGATTCAGAAGTCGATGGGCCAACTGGAGTCGCCCGTCAAGATTCGCGGCCTCCGCCGCGATCTGGCGCGCGTCAAGACTGTCCTGACGCAGAAGACGAAGTGAACATATGAGCGTGAAAGCACAGTTCACGGGTAAGGTCGTCAGCGACAAGATGATGAAGACCGTCGTCGTCGCTGTGGAGCGCCAGGAGCGCCACCCCGTGTATGGCAAGAGCCAGAAGAAGACCTCAACCTTCCTCGCGCACAACGAGGACGACACCGCGAAGGTGGGTGACACGGTCACCATTGCCGAATCGCGTCCACTCAGCCGCCGTAAGCGCTGGGTGGTGACAGGTGTCGTGTTGAAGGCGCAGACGGTCTAGGAGGAATACGCCATGATCCAGATGCGTTCCATCCTCGATGTCGCCGACAACTCCGGCGCCCGGAAGATCTCGGTGATCAACCCGATCGGCGGGTCGACGGGCCGTTACGCGCGGCTGGGTGACATCATCACCGCGAATGTCAAGGAAGCCGCTCCCGACGGCACCGTCAAGAAGGGCCAGGTCGTAAAGGCCGTGGTTGTTCGGACGGCCAAGGAGCAGCGCCGCCGCGACGGCAGCTATATCCGGTTTGACCGGAATGCCGCTGTCATCATCAACGACCAGGGCGATCCGGTTGGTACCCGCGTGTTCGGGCCGGTAGCCCGCGAACTGCGCGAGCGCCGATTCATGAAGATCATTTCGCTCGCGCCGGAGGTGCTGTGATGTCGGCACTGGCGACTCCGATCCGGAAAAACGACACAGTCGTGGTGACCGTTGGCAAGGACAGCGGCAAGCGGGGGCGCGTGCTGCGGGTACTGCCGACCGGAAACCGCCTGATTGTCGAGGGCGTGAACATCATCAAGCGGCACACGAAGCCCAACCCCCAGAAGAACATCAAGGGTGGGATTGTCGAGCGCGAGGCGTCGATGCACGCCAGCAACGTGCAGCTGGTGTGCCCTGAATGCAACAAGATGACGCGCCTCGGGCGGAAGATTCTGACCGACGGCCGCAAAGTGCGGATTTGCCGCAAGTGCGAGGGAGTGGTCGACAAATGAGCCGCATGAAGGATCGCTACACGAGCGACGTGGTGCCGGCGCTCAGGAAAGAGTTCGGCTACAGCAACCCGATGGCGGTCCCCCGGATCGAGAAGGTCGTCATCAATATGGGTCTCGGAGAAGCCACGTCGAACGCGAAGATTGCCGACGTGGGTGCCGACGAAATCAGCCGGATTGCGGGTCAGAAGGCCTTGGTCCGTCGCTCGACGAAGTCCATCGCGCAGTTCAAACTGCGCGAAGGGATGCCCATCGGTGCCATGGTGACGTTGCGGGGCGAGCGGATGTACGAGTTTCTCGACCGCCTGATCACGCTCGGCCTGCCGCGCGTTCGTGACTTCCGGGGCGTCTCGCCAAAGGGGTTCGACGGCCGGGGCAATTACACGCTGGGGCTGCGTGACCAGTTGCTGTTCCCGGAGATCGACTACATGAAGGTAGACAAGCCGCGCGGCATGAATGTGTCGGTGGTCACCACTGCCAAAACCGACGAGGAGGCGCGGAAGCTGCTCCAGCTCATGGGCATGCCGTTCCGCACGAATTAGCCATGGCGACTACTGCGAAAATCGCAAAAGAGGCGAAGGCGCCCAAATTTAAGGTTCGGCTCCGGAACAGGTGCCGCCTGTGCGGCCGCCCCAGGGCCTACATCCGCAAGTTCGCCATGTGCCGTCTGTGCTTCCGCAAGCTGGCACTGGAAGGTGACGTGACCGGCGTGACCAAGAGTTCGTGGTAGGCGAGACCTGCCACCGCATCACGATAGAGAGATGGTGAAATGACCGACCCCATTTCCGACATGCTCGCGCGGATCCGCAACGCCGTCACGGCGAAGCACACCCGCGTCGATCTGCCGGCATCGAAGCTGAAGGCGGAGATCGCCCGGATCCTCCAGGACGAGGGCTATATCCAGGGATTCCGGATGTTGGAGGAACCGGCCGAGAAGGAAGGCCGCCAGCCCCTGCAGATCATCCGGCTGTTTCTGAAGTACGGCCCCCGCGGTGAGAAGGTAATCACCGGTATCGAGCGGATCAGCCGCCCGGGACGGCGCGTCTACTTCGGTGTTGAAGAGGTGCCGGTCGTTCTCGGCGGCCTCGGCACCAGCATCCTCACCACGTCGCGAGGCGTGATGACCGGCCGTGCCGCCAAGAAGGCGGGCGTGGGCGGTGAGGTGCTCTGCAACGTCTGGTAGGTAGGACAACAGTCTTATGTCTCGTATTGGCAAAAAACCGATTCCGTTGCCGAAGGGCGTGACGGTCAAGATCGCGGCAGACGCGGTCGAGGTCCAGGGTCCCAAGGGCAAGCTCCGCCAGCCGATTCCGCCGGGCATCGTGTTCGCCCAGGAGGACAACACCGTCGTGGCGCGACTCGAGCGCGATGACGCGGGGCTGAAGAAGTTCCATGGGCTCGCCCGGAGCTTGGTCGCCAACGCCGTGACTGGCGTGACCGACGGCTTCAAGCGGGAGCTGGACATTGTCGGCGTGGGATACCGCGCCGAATTGAAAGGCAAGCAGGTGCACTTCGCGCTGGGCTACTCGCACCCGATTCTGTTCGACATTCCGAACGGCATCGATGTGGCGGTGGACAAGCTGACCCACCTGGTTGTGACCGGCGTAGACCGGCAGCTCGTGGGGCAGGTCGCCGCAAATATGCGCCGGCTGCGGAAGCCCGACCCGTACAAGCAGAAGGGCGTACGGTACACGGGTGAAGTGCTGAAGAAGAAAGTGGGCAAGACCGGAGCCTAGTCATGCGTATCAAGACACGAGACGACCGTCGTCAGCGAATCAAGTACCGGATCCGCGCCCGCGTGCGCGGCACGGAAGTGCGTCCGCGCATGACCGTCTTCCGGAGCGTTACGCACATCTACGTGCAGGTCGTGGACGATTCCACCGGCAGCACGATCGCAGCTGCTTCGAGTGTGGAGCCGGCGGCGAAGGGTGCGATGGGTCAGGACGCCAAGGGCGGCAATATCGCCGGCGCCAAGCTCATCGGCAAGACCATCGCGGAACGGCTTCTCGAAAAGGGCCTCAAGCGCGTGGTGTTCGACCGCAATGGGTTTCTCTACCACGGACGCGTCAAGGCAGTGGCCGACGCAGCCCGCGAAGCAGGTCTGGAGTTCTAGGGCATGGCACTGATGAACCGCACGCGCGAGAAGATCGACTCCTCCCAGATGGAGATGAAGGACAACGTCGTCTCCATCAACCGGGTGACGAAGGTCGTCAAGGGCGGCAAGAACCTCAGCTTCAGTGCGCTGGTCGTCGTGGGCGACGGACACGGTATCGTGGGCTTTGGTGTAGGGAAGGCGAAGGAAGTGCCGTCCGCCATCAAGAAGGGCATCGAGGCCGCCAAGAAGAATTTGATCCGGGTGCCCCTGAAGGGCACGACGATTCCGCACCAGGTGGTCGGTAAGTTCGGCTCCGGGAGCGTGCTGCTCAAGCCGGCTCCGGATGGCACGGGCCTTATTGCCGGTGGCGCCGTGCGCGCGGTGGTGGAGTCGGCTGGTATTCAGAACGTGCTGACGAAGTCGCTCGGCTCGGCCAACCCGCACAACGTCGTGCGCGCCACATTCGCGGGGCTGATTGCGCTCCAGGATCCAGCGGCCGTCGCTCGCATGCGCGGCAAGGACCTGGCGGATCTGATGGTGGACTCCCGTAAGCGCACGAGCGCTCGAGGATAGGCGTCATGTCGAAGAAGACTGTGGGCAATTCGGCGGGCGCGAAGACTGTTCGCGTGACGCTGGTGAAGAGCCCGATTGGGTTCAGCAAGTCTCAGAAGGCCACGGTCGTGGGACTGGGCCTCCGCCGCATCCGGCACACTGTCGAAGTGGTCGACACGCCGGCGATGCGCGGAATGATTCACAAGATCCGTCACATGGTGACGGTGGCCGAGTAACCGACGGCCTCGAGGACGACCATGAATCTCAGTAATTTGAAGCCCGCTCAGGGCAGCAAGCATTCAAAGAAGCGCGTTGGGCGCGGGCACGGCACGGGCCAGGGCACGCAGGCCGGCCGCGGTCACAAGGGTGCGCAGTCGCGTTCGGGCTACAAGAGCAAGCGTGGCTTCGAAGGCGGTCAGATGCCGCTGCACCGTCGCATTCCGAAGCGCGGATTCCACAATCCGTTCCGGGTGGAATACGTGGTGGTGAACCTGGATGTCCTCGCCGAGCGCTTTGACGCCGGCACGGTCGTCACGCCCGAACTGCTCCGCGAACGCGGCGTCATCAACGGCGGAGGACTGATCAAGATCCTCGCGCGTGGTGACGTGAGCAAGAAGCTGACGGTCAAGGCGCACAAGTTCAGTGGCAAGGCCGCCGAGAAGCTGGCCGCGGCTGGCGGCGCCGCCGAGGTCATCGGCGCGGCTTAGGCCCGCCGAGGCGACACATGGAAAACCCGCTGACGAATCTTTTCGCCGTCAAGGACCTGCGCAACCGCATCCTCTTCAGTTTGGGGATGCTGGCCGTCTACCGGATCGGGAGCCATATCCCGACCCCCGGTGTGAATCAGGCCGCGCTGGCCGAGATGGCGCGTCAGCTGCAGAGCACGATGTTCGGCCTCTACGACATGTTCTCCGGGCAGAACCTGTCGAAGGTCACGATCTTCGCCCTTGGGGTGATGCCGTACATCAGCTCCTCGATCATCCTGCAGCTGATGACGGTGGTCTGGCCGTATCTGGAGCGCCTCTCGAAGGAGGGCGAACTTGGTCGCCGGAAGATCACGCAGTACACGCGCTACCTGACGATTCTGCTCGCAGTCGTGCAGGCGCTCGGTATCGCCATCTACCTCGAGCGGCAGCAGCAAGTCGCCGGGCTCCCCCTGGTCTACAACCCGGGTTGGGGTTTCCGGCTGATGTGCGTACTGACGCTCACCACGGGCACGAGCTTCATCATGTGGCTCGGTGAGCAGATCACCGAACGTGGCATCGGCAATGGGATGTCGCTGCTCATCTATTCCGGCATTGTGGTCGGTCTGCCACGCGCCATCCTCTCCACGTTGGATCAGATGCGCACCGGCCAGATTGGCCTCATCCGCATCCTGTTCCTGATCATCATGATGGTCGCGGTCATTGCCGCCATCATCTACGTGGAACGCGGGCACCGGCGGATTGCCGTGCAGTACGCCAAGCGCGTCGTCGGACGACGGCAGTACGGCGGTTCGAGTACCCACATTCCGCTCAAGGTGAATACCGGCGGCGTGATTCCTGTGATCTTCGCGTCCTCCCTGCTGGCCTTTCCCGCCACCCTTGGCGGCATGGTCCAGGATGGCTGGGTTCGGCGCCTGGTTGACCAGCTTGCCTACGGGATGCCGCTCTACAACCTGCTCTATCTGGTTGGCATCATCTTCTTTGCATATTTCTACACGGCCATCGTCTTCAATCCCGATGACGTCGCGGAGAACATGCGGAAATACGGGGGATTCATTCCAGGCATTCGGCCTGGAAAGCGGACCGCCGAGTACATCGACACGATTCTGGGACGCCTGACTCTCGTGGGTGGCCTTTATCTGGTAATCGTTGCGCTGATTCCTGAATTTCTGATTACCGGCTTCAAGGTGGCGCCGATTCCCTTCATCGGGGACAAGCTCGATGCCATTCTTCCGCGCTTTGTGACGGAAGGCATGGGAGTCAGCTTCTTCTTCGGAGGCACGTCGCTGCTGATCGTGGTGGGCGTGGCCATGGATACCGTGCAGCAGGTGGAGTCGCAACTCATCATGCGGCACTACGACGGGTTCATGAAGAAGACCCGAATTCGGGGACGGCGAGGATAGCCACGGAGGGCCTCGGCGATGCCGGGGCGTCAGTCGATGGGCCTGAACGTCGTCATCATGGGGCCTCCGGGGGCAGGTAAGGGCACGCAGTCCGACCTGCTCGCGAAGGATAGAGACATTCCGAAGATTGCAACGGGAGACATCTTCCGGGAGGCGATTCGGCAGGGTACTCCGCTGGGCATCAGGGCGAAGGCGCTGATGGACCAGGGACAATTGGTCGATGACGACACGGTCATCGGAATCGTTCAGGAACGGCTGACGCGCCCGGATACGGCACGTGGGTTTCTACTTGACGGGTTTCCACGGACGGTGGCTCAGGCTGAAGCGCTGGACCGGGTGATTGCGGAGCGCGCGCTGGCACCGCTGGTGGTCGTCAATATCGACGTCCCGACCGAAGAGCTGGTCAGGCGGGTGCTGGGGCGGCGGGTGTGCACAGCCTGCGGCGCCAATGCGGGGCCTGGGGATTCGACGGTGTGCGGCAAGTGTGGCGGCGAGTGGATTCGCCGGTCTGATGACACCGAGGGTGTGGTGCGAAGCCGCCTCGAGGTGTACGACCGGCAGACCAAGCCGCTTGTGGAGTTTTACCGGGGCCGTCCAACCTACCGCGCCGTCGACGGTGCGCAAGAGGCCAGACTGGTGACGGCGGCACTCGGCGCGGCGCTGGATGCAGCTGCGGCGGTCGGGATAGGACAGTCGGCGTGATTGTGTGCCGATCCCAGGCGGAGATTGTGAAGCTCCGGGTGGTCAACCGCCTGGTCGGTTCAATTCTGGCCGAGCTCAGGCAGACGGCGGCTCCGGGTGTCACAACGGCTGACCTGGACCGGCTGGCTGAGCGGCGGGTTCGTGAAGCCGGGGCAGAGCCGGCCTTCAAGGGGTACCATGGGTTCCCTGCGACGATCTGCTCCTCGGTGAACGAGCAGGTGGTTCACGGCATCCCGTCGGATCGCGCACTGTGCGATGGCGACGTGGTGTCGATTGATATGGGCGCGAAGCTCAACGGTTTCTTCGGCGACAGTGCCGTGACGGTCCCGGTCGGGAAGGTCACGGAGCAAGCCAAGGGCCTGCTTCGTGCCACCGAAGAGTCCCTGTTCCGGGCCATCAGCGTGGTTCGGCCTGGCGCGCGGGTTTCGGATATCGGCGCGGCGGTCCAGGGACACGTGGAAGCGCAGGGGTTTTCGGTGGTTCGGGAGTTTGTGGGCCATGGCATCGGCACTGAACTCCACGAGGAACCGCAGATCGCCAACTACGGGCCCGGTGGACGGGGGCCGAGACTGGCGGAAGGTATGGTGCTGGCCATCGAGCCGATGGTCAACGCGGGGAAGGCAGCGGTCAGGGTGCTGTCGGACGGGTGGACTGCGGTCACCAAGGACGGCAGCCTCTCGGCGCACTTTGAGCACACGGTCGTGGTGACCAAGGATGGATGCGAAATCCTGACATTGGTCGACCAGGACCGGAGTCGGGTAGAGCAGCTCCTCGGCACGATTCGGGGATGAGCGAGCCGGCTGCGGCCGTGGTGGTGGAAGGCGTGGTCGAGGAACAGCTCCCGAGCGCGCTGTACGTGGTGAACCTGAACGGCGAACGGCGCGTCACGGCGCATCTCGCGGCAGGGGACGGCAGGAATTTCGTGCGAATCCTCGTGGGCGACCGAGTGGAAGTGGCGCTCGCCAGACACGATCTGACACGTGGTCGGATTGTGAGGAAACTGTAAGGGACGGGCTTATGAAGGTACGAGCATCGGTGAAGCGTATTTGCGCCAAGTGCAAGGTGGTCCGCCGGCGTGGGGTCGTGCGGGTGATCTGCACCAATGCAAAGCACAAGCAGAGGCAGGGGTAAGCGATGGCACGCATTGCTGGCATCGATCTTCCGCGCACGAAGCGGATCGAGATCGGGCTCACGTACATCTACGGCATCGGCCGGAAGCGTTCGACGGATGTCCTGACCCAGGCGGGCGTGAGCCCGGATCTGCGGGTGAAGGACCTCACCGAGGACGACGTCCGGAAGATCAGCCGGGTGCTCGAAGAGGTGGGCGGTGTCGAGGGTGACCTCCGCAAGGAGATCTCCATGAACATCAAGCGGCTGATGGAAATCGGCTGCTACCGTGGGCTGCGGCATCGCCGCAACCTGCCGATGCACGGTCAGCGCACCCGCACGAATGCGCGGACTCGCAAGGGCCCCCGTAAGGGAGCCATCGCCAAGAAGAAGACGGTGTAGTAAGGACGAACCGAGAGACACATGGCCAAGACCGAATCAGCGGGCGCAGGACCCGACAAGAAGGAAGGCGCGAAGAAGCGCAAGACCTTCAAGAAGCGTGGCGAGAAGCGCGTGGTGCACCACGGCCTCGCGCATGTCCACGCTTCCTTCAACAATACGCACATTACGATCACGGACGTGGAAGGCCACGTCATCTCGTGGTCGAGCGCCGGTGGCATCGGCTTCAAGGGTTCGCGCAAGGGCACGCCCTTCGCGGCCACGCAGGCTGCCATCAGCGCCGCCAATACCGCGAAGACATACGGACTCCGTTCCGTGGATGTGCGCGTGAAGGGTCCTGGGTCCGGCCGTGAGTCCGCGATCCGTGCGCTGCAGACGGTGGGCGTCGAAGTGAAGTCGATCCGCGACATCACTCCGATCCCGCACAACGGATGCCGGCCGACGAAGCGGCGCCGCGTCTAATTTCGAGAAGGACCATCTGAATGGCTAGATATATCGGACCCGTGTGCCGGCTCTGCCGCCGGGAGGGCATGAAGCTCTTCCTGAAGGGCGAGCGCTGCTATACCGAGAAGTGCGGCATCGAGAAGCGGAACTTCGTCCCAGGACAGCACGGCAAGGCCCGGAAGCAGAAGCTGGTGGGCTACGGCGTGCAGCTGCGCGAGAAGCAGAAGGTCAAGCGCATCTACGGCGTGCTGGAGGATCAGTTCCGCCGGTACTTCGAGGCGGCCGAGCGCACCCGTGGCATCACGGGTGAGACGCTGCTGCAGCTCCTGGAGCGGCGCCTGGATAACGTGACCTACCGTGCAGGCTTCGCCACGTCGCGAGCGCAGGCGCGTCAGCTCGTGCGGCATGGCCACTTCACCGTTAACGGCCGCAAGGTCGACATCCCGTCCTTCTCGATGAAGGTGGGAGACGTGCTCGCGATCCGTCAGACCAGCGCCCAGCACCCGGCCATTCTCCACGCCCGCGAGGAGATCAAGGGTCGAGGCGTGCCGGAGTGGCTGCGTGTCGAGGGAGACGTCGCGGCCAAGGTGAATTCGCTGCCGACACGTGAGCAGATCAATCTGCCCGTGCAGGAGCAGCTCATCGTCGAGTTGTATTCGAAGTAAGCGCGTTTACTCGCACCCGCCGGCCCGCAGCCTTACAGACCTGCGGTGGGAGGCCGGCGGTTCAACTAGCAGGTCTGGAGGCCGAAGCTGTCGGCCCGTTCGCGAAAGGAATCAGCAATGCTCTGGAAAGGTTTTCAGCGTCCCAAGCGCCTCGAAGTCGAGCGCGAGACTCTCACCGATCGGTTCGGCCGCTTCTATGCCCAGCCGTTTGAGCGAGGTTTCGGCACGACGATCGGGAACTCGCTCCGCCGCGTGCTGCTCTCATCGATCGAGGGCGCGGCCATCACGGCCGTGAAGATCGACGGCGTGCTGCATGAGTTCTCGCCGATTCCGGGTGTCGTCGAGGATGCGACGGACATCATCCTGAATCTGAAGCAGATTCCGCTGAAGATTCACTCGGACGCGACCAAGACGCTGGTCGTGCGGGTGGATAAGCCTGGCATCGTGCGCGCCAAGGACATCCAGCTCGACCACGAGGTCGAAGTGCTCGAGCCCGAGGCACACATTGCGACGGTGTCCGCTGGCGGCAAGCTCCACATGGAACTGCGGATGAAGCGCGGCCGCGGGTATATCTCCGCCGACAAGAACTTTGACGAGGACCTTGGGATTGGCTGGATCCCGATTGACTCGGTGCACACCCCCGTCAAGAAGGTGAACTACCTGGTGGAGGCTGCCCGCCTCGGCCAGACCACCGACTACGACAAGCTGACGCTGGATGTGTGGACCAATGGATCTGTCACGCCGACTGACGCCGTGTCGCTCGCCGCGCGACTGCTCCGCGACCACATGAACATCTTCGTGAACCTGGACGAAGCCGAGCAGATTGCCGACGCACAGGTCGAGCAGCCGCGCGTGGGCACCGGTAACGAAAACCTCGACAAGAGTGTCGAGGAGTTGGAGCTCTCGGTGCGCTCCTACAATTGCCTGAAGAACGCCAATATCCGCACGATCCGCGAGTTGGTGCAGAAGAGCGAAGCCGAGATGCTGAAGACGAAGAACTTCGGCAGAAAGTCGCTCAACGAAATCAAGGACATCCTGCAGGGCATGGGCCTGAGCCTGGGGATGCGGCT
The DNA here is from genome assembly GCA_947482665.1 of Acidobacteriota bacterium. Classification (GTDB taxonomy): domain Bacteria; phylum Acidobacteriota; class Vicinamibacteria; order Vicinamibacterales; family UBA2999; genus CANKJK01. The sequence goes on along the minus strand of CANKJK010000015.1, from coordinate 60,427 downwards.
GGACTAAGCCGGCTGGCCTGACGAACCCGGTAGGAACGGAAGACTGCTATGAGACACAACGTCGCACACCGCAAGCTCGGACGCGTGACGGAGCACCGCCTGGCGCTGCTGCGCAATCTGGCCACCGCTCTGTTGCGTCATGAGCACATTGAAACCACGCTTCCCAAGGCCAAGGAACTGCGGCCCTTTGTGGAGCGGCTGATCACCGTGGCCAAGCGCGGCGTGGCCGCTGGGGCCGCCGACAGCAAGGTCCTGAACGCCAGACGTCTGGTGCTGAAGGACCTCCAGGATCGGGAGGTCGTCTCGAAGCTGTTCGATTCTCTGGCGCCGCGTTTCGCGGAACGTCCCGGTGGCTACACCCGAATCCTCAAGACCGGCTTCCGCCGTGGCGACGGTGCGGACACCGCGCTCGTGGAACTGGTGGGCAGCGAGTTCGATCCGAAGGCCGCCAAGGCCGAAGCCGAGGCCGAAGCCGCCGAGGGTGAGGCGTCAAAGCCGAAGAAGAGCGTCGGCGAGCGCCTGCGCGCGACCGCTGGTCGCGTCCGCGGCAATCAGGCCAGCGTGCCCGGTAAGGCCAAGGCCGGTGGCCAGTCGCGTGGCGCCCGCAAGGTCACCACGCCGCGCAAGGCTGGCGGCGCCTAGAGAAAGGCGGCGTCCACGGCGCAAGGCGCCACGCTGCATGATGTTGAAGGCCCCAGGCGTTTGCGCCTGGGGCCTTTTGTTTTGCAGACTGACCGTCCCCGCCTACGCCTCGTCCTCGACCTGCCCGTGCCCGCGCTCGGCCTTCGCGTGCGCGACGATCTTCGCCTGCAGGGCGTGCGGCACCTCGGCGTAATGCGAATACTCCATGTGATAGCTGCCGCGCCCGCCCGTGGCTGACGTGAGCTGCTGTTCGTAGGTCAGCATCTCGGCCATGGGCACACGGGCCTTGATCACGGTGGTTGAGCCGCGGGTCTCCATCCCATCGATGTGACCACGCCGCCCATTGAGGTCGCCCATCAGATCGCCAGCGAAGTCGCTCGGCGCATAGACCTCAACCTGCATCACGGGCTCCAGGAGCGTCACCTTGGCACGCGTCATGGCGTCCTTGAAGGCGAGAGAACCGGCCATCTTGAAGGAGAGTTCGTTCGAGTCGACATCGTGGTACGACCCGTCGAACACCGTGGCCCGGAAGTCGACCATCGGATAGCCGGCGAGCCATCCGCGGGTGCGCGCTTCTCGGATGCCCTTTTCCACGGCGGGCACAAACTGTCTGGGAATAGCACCGCCGAAGATATCGTCGACGAACTCGAAGTCCGTCCCACGAGGGAGTGGCTCGACCCTGATCTGACAATCGCCGAACTGGCCGTGGCCACCGGTCTGCTTCTTGTGCCGGCCATGCGCCTCGGCCGCGGCCGTGATTGTCTCCCGGTAGGGAATCCGTGGCGGCTTGAGCAGGACCTCGACCCCGAAGCGCCTGCGCAACTTCGCGACCGTGACCTCGATGTGCAACTGGCCCTGTCCAGCCAGCAGGAGTTCGTGGGTCTGAGGGTCCCGGCTGTAGCTGACCGTCGGGTCTTCCTCCTGCAGGCGGTGCATGGCCGAGCTGATCTTGTCCTCGTCCCCGTGCGTCTTCGGCTCGATCGCGTAGGCGAGAACCGGCTCGGGGAACAGGAGGGGCGCAAAACGAATCGACGTCGTCTTCTCGGCCAGAGTGTCGCCGGTGGCGGTATCCCTCAGCTTCGCGACAGCGCCGAGGTCGCCCGCATGGAGTTCAGCCACGTGCGTCTGCGTCTTGCCTTGCAGGACGAGCAGGTGCCCGAACCGCTCGGAGCTGTCGCGCGTCGCGTTGTGCACGGCCGAGTCGGAATGGAGGACACCGGAGCCCACCCTGAGCATCGTGATGCGACCGGCAAACGGGTCCGCAATGGTCTTCCAGACAAAGGCAGAATAGGCAGCGGCGTCAGCCGCCGTGACCGCGATGGCTCCGCCGGCAGCATCCTGGGCAGTCATCGGCCGCTCGGCCGGAGACGGGACGATGGTGGTCAGGAGGTCCAGTAGGGGCTGAAGGCCAACCGCAGCAGTCGCGGAGGTGCACACCAGCGGGAAGATCTTCGCCGTGGCCACGCCCCTTCGGAAGCCGGCGATCAGCTCGTCCTGAGTCAGAGTGCCTTCGGCGAAGAATCGCTCCATCAGCGTCTCATCCGCCTCGGCCACCATCTCGATCAGTCGCTCGCGCGCTTCGGCCGCCTCACCGCTCATCTCAGAGGGGATCTCGCTCTCGTGAATCGCGCCGGTCGCATCGGGGTCGACCGTGAAGGCCCGCATGGAGAGCAGATCCACCACACCGGAGAAACCCTTCTCTTCGCCAATCGGCAGCTGCACCGGCACGATGGCCCGGTCCAGGTGCGTCTGGAGCGCCTCCAGCGTCCGCGGCAGGCTCGCGCGGTCGCGGTCAAGCCGGTTCACCGTAACGACCCGAGGAAGACCAAGGACGGCGGCCTCAGCCCAGAACTTCTCGGTCTGGACCTCCACGCCGGCCACGCCATCGACGGCAACCAGCGCGGCCTCCACAACCCGAAGGGCGGTGCGGGCATCGGTGAGGAAGTTGGCGAATCCCGGTGTATCGATGAGGTTGATCTTGCAGCCCCGCCACTCGGCCCAGGCGAGGCTGGCTGTCAGCGTGTGGCGCCTGGCGATGGCTTCGTCGTCGAAGTCCGTCACGGTCGTGCCATCGTCCACCCGGCCCAGCCTGGTGACGGCGCCAGCAGCAAAGAGCAACGCCGAGATCAGTTGCGTCTTGCCGCACCCTCCATGGCCGACGACAGCCACGTTTCGAATATCGGCAGCCTCGTACACCTTCATGGGATGTCCCTCCTCTGACGGGGAATCGCAGGGTTTCCTGATCGCGGGGATGATAGTCGGGGCTGACCGCTGGGGCAAGGCGCGCGCGGATGAGTTAGGTATCATCACTACATCTACATGTCTGATCGCGTGTCCCCGCCCACAAAGTCCTTCGGCGTCCTGGTGGACATCAACCAGGCCCTGACGACGAGCGGCAAGTTGCGCCCCTCACTCGAGCGGACTCTCGAGCTGATTCAGCGGGCCGACAACGTCGTGCGCGGGTCCATCATCGTATCGGACGCCACCACGGGCCAGCTCCGCACGGAGGTGTCGTGCGGCCAGCCCGGCGGCACGATGGCCATGGTGCACAGCGTCGTGGAGAGCGGCCGCCCGATGGTCGTGCCTCACACCTCCCAGGAACCGCTCTTCGGCAAGCCGGGGCGGTCTGGTCCTGATCGCAGCTTCTTCTGCGTGCCGATCCTGATCGGCCGCAAGAGTCTGGGTGCGGTCGAGATGGAGCTGCCTCCCCAGAAAGACCGCGAATACGACGTCGTGGTGGAGCGGTATCGCGTCGTCGCGTCGATGATCGCGCAGGCGCTCAAGGTCGAGCGTCTGGTCGACTCCGAGCGCCAGCGCCTTCGCGACGAGAACCTGCACCTGCGGGAGGAGTTGAAGGAGAAATACGACTTCTCCCACATCATTGGGAGCGGCGGCCCGATGCGCCAGGTCTTCGAGCAGATTTCGCAGGTGGCGCGGGCGAATACCACCGTGCTGATTCGCGGCGAGTCCGGCACAGGCAAGGAACTCATCGCACACGCGATTCACTACAACTCACAGCGGGCCCGGAAGCCGTTCGTGAAGGTCAGCTGCGGCGCCCTGCCGGAGACGCTCATCGAGTCGGAACTCTTCGGCTATGAGAAGGGCGCGTTTACAGGAGCCGACCAGCGTAAGAAAGGCCGCTTCGAGCTGGCCGAAGGCGGAACGCTCTTCCTGGATGAAATCGGGGAGATCAACCTGGCCACTCAGGTCAAGCTCCTGCGCGTGCTGCAGGAGCGGGAGTACGAGCGCCTGGGCGGCAATGAGCCGATCAAGTCCAACGTCCGCCTCATCGCGGCCACGAACAAGCCCCTCGAGGACGCGATCGCGGCTGGCACATTCCGGGCTGACCTGCACTACCGCCTGAATGTGTTCACCATCTTCGTGCCGCCGCTGCGCGAGCGGAAGACGGACATCACGCTCATTGCCGAGCACTTCCTTGAGAAGTACGCCAACGAGCACGGCAAGCAGATCCGTCGTATCTCCACGCCCGCCATCGACATGATGATGAGTTACCACTGGCCGGGCAATGTCCGGGAACTGGAAAACACCATCGAGCGCGCGGTGCTCGTGTGTGATGGCAACGTGATTCACGGCCACCATCTGCCGCCGACCCTCCAGACCGCGGAGTCCACCGGGACGGTGCCGAACCTGCCCCTCGCCGAGACCGTTGGAGCCTTCGAGAAGGATTTGATTCAGGATGCGCTGAAGACCACGCGCGGCAACCGCGCCAAGGCGGCGCAGCTGTTGCAGTCCACCGAGCGCATCATCCGGTACAAGGTGCAGCAATACGGTATCGACGTCTCGCGCTTCAAGTCGTAGCAGGACCTTCGGTGGCCGCGCCGGCGAGGCGGATTGGCGCCAGTCAGTGGCTCGGGACGGCAGGCCTATAGCCGTGAGCCGGACGATGTCGCGGGGCCGGATGTGCTTTCTCCGCTCCGCGGGCGCACGAGACATGTACCTGAGCTCGTTCACGTCAGTCGCGCTGAAACCACATCCTGCCCAGCGGCCTCGTCGCGAGCCTTGCGCGGCGTGGCAGCACGCCTATTCGTAGCGCAGTGCTTCGATGGGGTCGAGGCGCGAGGCCTTGATGGCCGGATACATCCCGAAGAAGATACCGACGGCGGCCGAGAACCCGAGGCCGATCGCGAAGGACCACCACGGCAGTGAGATGGGGAAGCCCGAGGCGAGGTGCACGCCGACGCCGATGGCGCTGCCGAGGACGACGCCGATGATGCCGCCCAGGGATGTGACGGTGGCGGCCTCGGTCAGGAACTGAAAGAGGATCTCGCTGCGCCTGGCGCCGAGCGCCTTGCGGACCCCGATCTCCCGCGTCCGGTCCGTCACGGAAATCATCATGATCGCCATGACCCCGATGCCGCCCACCATGAGCGCAATCGATGAGATCACCACGAGCGCCAGAAACGTACCGGCGCTGATCGTGTCCCACAATCCGAGGATGGAGTCCTGCGTCGAGATGTCGAAGTCGTTCGCGTCGTCGAGCCGAAGACCGTGGCGGATTCGCATGATGCGCTCGACCTCCGCGATGGCATCTTTCGGAGGCACACCAGCTCGGGGCACCAGCGCGATTTGAATCGGCAGGATGCTGAACATGGCGCCGCCGGGACCCGGTCCCCGGAACCCGTCGGCCTTCAGACCGAAGGTTCGGGAGTACGCGGTGTGGGGAATCACGACGAAGTCGTCCTGATTGAAGCTGAAACCGCCGGCGGACGGCCGCTTGTCAAACACACCGATGACTTCGAAGCGGTTGTTCCCGACGCGGATGAACTTGCCGATCGGATCCACGCCCGTCTCGCCGAAGAGCACTTCCCAGGGGCCGTAGCCCAGGACGGCCACGTTCCGGCGGTACTGGAGCTCGGTCGCGTTGAAGAAGCGGCCCATCGTGACGGGCAGACGGGTCCCTTCCGCGAAGTGTTCGGAGGTTCCCATCACCACCGCCGGGCGCGTACCCTTGTCCCCGAAGCTGATGCGGCGCATCATCGGCGGCCCACCGACCCCGAGTTCGATATCGACGAGATGTACGGTGCCGGAGGCTTCGCGCTCGATGGCCTCCGCGTCGGCGACCGTGAGATTGGGCCGCTTCATCAGCTTCACCATCTCCCCTGGACCGGAGAAGCTGGCAAAGCCGAAACGCTGAACGAAGATCGTGTCGGGGCCGACGGCGGCGATCATGCCTCGCAGGGACTCGTCGAAGCCACGGATGAGCGACGTCATGCCGACGATGGAGGACACGCCGATCACGACCCCGAGCACGGTCAACGCGGACCGCAGCCGATTCGCGCGGACCGTCGACAGCGCCATCCGGATGACCTCGCCGACCAGTGTCAATCTCATTCGCGTCTCAGGGCCTCGATGGGATCCAGGCGTGACGCCCGCATGGCCGGGTACAAGCCGAAGAAGAGGCCCACGACGGCCGTGATGCCAATCCCGAGCGTCACCGACCACAGTTCCACGGCGGCCGGCACCGGCGTGATGCTCGCGATGGCCAGCGCGATCAGCGAACCGAAGATGGTCCCCATGATGCCGCCGAAGACGGAGAGCACCACGGATTCAGTCAGGATCTGTGTGAGGATGTCGCGGCTCTTGGCACCGAGCGCCTTCCGCAGGCCGATCTCCCGCGTGCGCTCGCTGACGGCCATGAGCATGATGTTCATGATGACGATACCGCCCACCACGAGCGAGAGCGCGACGACGCCGACCAACACGGCGAAGATGCCCGACGTGGCCTGGTTGTAGATGTCGAGGAACGTGTCCGACGTGAAGACGCCAAAATTCTCCGCTTGGGCTGGCCGGAGACGGCGCGACGATCGCAGCGCCACGATGGCCTCGTCCATGGCCTGACGGATCCGGCTCATGTCGCGCGGCTTGACGGTGAGGGAGAGGGAGCGCCGCGACCCGAACATCGACAGAAACTGGTCGATGGGGATGATGACGAATTCGTCCTGCGATTGCCCGAGGAGCGATCCCTTCTTCGCGCTGACACCGACCACACGAAAGTGCCGCCCGTTCACCTGGATGGATTTCTCCAGGGGGTCGACGTCGGTGCCGAAGAGGCGATCGGCCGTTTGCCACCCGATGACCGCCACCGGTCTGGCCGAGTCGACCTCCGTCGTGCTCATGAGGCGGCCGCGTTCCGCGTCGAAACTGGAGAAGTGGACGTAGTCCGCGGTGACGCCGCGGACCTTGGTGCTGTCGATCGACTTCTCGCGGTAGCCGACCCGCGCCGTTCCGGACACGTCCGCCATGACGGCGGTGGCCGTGACGGCATATCGCCGAATGGCCGAGGCATCCCGCAGGGAGACGTAGGGGTTGTTGCGGATCTTCTCGAAGTCTGCGTCGCCCCGCGCGACCGGGTACTGCTGCACGCTGAAGGAGTCGGCGCCGGCCTGACTGAGGATGGCGGCCGTCACGGATTCATTGAGCCCGCGGATGAGCGCGACCACGACCACAATCGAGGTGACGGCGACGATGTTGCCGAGCACCGTCATGAAGGAGCGCAACTTGGCGCTCCAGATCGAGCCGAGGGCGATGCGCGCGGACTCGAGGACCTGGTTCACTTCGCCGTATCGATCGTGACGATGTCGCCGTCGTACAGGCCTCGCACGACGCTGTAGGGGCCCGTGATGACCTGGTCGCCGACCGAGAGCCCCGACAGCACCTCGAAGTACCGCTCGCCGCCGATGCCCACCTTGATGGTGACATAGGCGGCCTTGCCGCCCCGCAGCACAAAGACGCCTTCGGTCTCCTTGCGGGTCTGGCCGGGTTTCAGTTCGACGGGCACGACCGCTGGTGCCGGCGTTCCCGGTTTCGCCTGCGTGGCGGGCCGCTTCTGCGGGAGCACCGTGCCGTCCACATCCACGACCAGTTCGCGGACCGCGACTGCCGGAATGGGCACTGCGGGCACCTTGGTGCGAGTGGCTGTGGTGATGTCGGCCGTGCAGGTGAAGCCGGGGCGGACGTCGGGCACCGCCTCGTCGAGCGCGATGACGACCTTGAAGTTCGTGGCCTGCGTGCCGGTGGTTGTCCCGCCGGTGGTCTGGATGGGGCTGTTTCCGATCTCTGTGACATGCCCGCGGAATGTGCGGTCCGGGATGGCGTCGATGGTCACCGTCGCGACCTGCCCGAGTGCGACCTGCGGAATATTCGTCTCGTCGACTTCGACCTCCGCCTGGATCTTCGACATGTCCGCCAGTGTCAGCAGGACCGTCCCGGCGTTGTTCATGGTGCCGACGACGGCCGTCTCGCCTTCCTGGATGTTGCGCCGCGTCACGATGCCGTCGATGGGCGACTCAATCCGGACTTTGCTCAAGTCGTACTCGGCGCTCTGCAGCGACGCGCGCTCCTGCGAAATACGCGCGGACTGGGAATCCACCAGACGCTCCCGCTCACGCAGCGCCGACTCCGCCGCCTTCGCGTCCGACTCTGCGCGGTCGAGGCTCTCGCGCGTGGTGAGCCCTTCCTTCCAGAGGTCGCGCTGCCGGGCCAGACTCTTCTGGTTCTGCTCGAGCTGCACGCGGGCCGTTTCGATGGCCTGCCGCATCTGGCCCAGTGAGCCTTCCGCGGCCTTGAGGGATGCCGCGCCGCCTTCCACGCGGGTGCGCAGGGACTTGGGGTCAATCTGCAGGAGGAATTGTCCCCTGGTGACGCGCTGGCCTTCCTGCACGTTCAGATTGACGACGCGTCCGGGTGTGTCCGCGCTGATGTTGACGAGGCGATTGGGCTGAATCTTCCCGGAGGCCGAGACGATCGCCGCCAGGTCTCGGGCCGCCACGGTTTCCGTGGTAACGATGATTTCCTTCTGGCGGGCCCGATAGCGCCGGAAGCCGACGATTCCGCCCCCGATCAGGACTCCGAGCACAAGAATCGCGATGATGAGTTTCTTCATCCTGTCTCCGGGTAATCAGGCGGTGCGGCTGGCGAGGTAGATGGCAGCCGAAAGCAACAGTGCTCCGGCGGCGTAGACGGTGGCAAAGGCCGTAGCGATGGGGGTCGCTTTGCGGCCAGACAGGGCGGCGGCGCCCAGCGCGGCCAGCAGCAGCCACCAGCAGACGAAGACGTCGATGGACCAGAGGAAGCGCGCCACGGGAGAGGCCTCGTCCAGCATCGGAAAGAGCGTGCCCAGCGTCAGCGGGCTCGCCAATGATTCACGCACGAGACCAATGGGCAGCGCGACCAGTTCCCGCAGGACCAGGGGCACGCTGGCATAGCCGGCGAGTGTCACCGCGGCCGCCCACGATCCACGGCCGGAGCTGAGAGTCTTGATGACCAGCGCCACGACGAGTGGCAGCAGGAGCCCCAGCACAAGGCCGAGCGCCACGCCATAGAGCGCTCCGTGGCTGCCGAGGGCCTCGATGCGTGCAAACAGGGCGTCGTCGACGGACAGGCCGAATGCCTCCGCCCGTTGGACCCATTGGTCCGCCAGGGCCTGCTGGCCGGCCGTCGTCGCCAGGAGGCCGGCCCGGGCAACCACAATGAGGAAGGCAGTTGAACCGAGCCAGAGCGCCGGTTGAGGAGCTGATGCCAGGCGCCGGACGGTTTGCCGAGGCGAGAAGAGAAGTTGCCAGAGGGACGACAATCGACTCCCTGATACGATCAAAATTCTGCGGGTGTTGCAGCCAGCGTCGCTGCGGTGAGGACGTGACAGGAATTGTAACGTATGGGCACAAATCGTAACGTCGCAGTGGTCGCCGCCTCAGTCCTGTCTTTCGCCGCGACCTGTGCGGGCGCCCAGTCCCTCGAATCCGTCGGGGTACGCGCCGCCGGGATGGCCGGCGCCTTCGTGGCCGTGGCCTCCGACAGCAGTGCTATCTGGTGGAACCCCGGGGCGCTGCCCGCCGGGTCCTTTGTCGATGCCTCTATCGGGCACATGACCGCCAGCGATACCGGTGAGGGCTCTGAGGCCTCGGCGCGGGCCACGACGCTTGCCTTTGCGCTGCCCATGGCGGGGTTGCACCTGGCTCGGTACGACGTCGCGGGCGCTGCGCCAGCCCGGGGACACATCGGCGCGGCCCGGGCCTCGGTCACCCAGGCTGGGGTCACGCTGGTGCAATCGGTGGTGTCCGGCCTTCACATCGGTGGGACGCTGAAGTATCTGCATGCCACCTCATCCGCCGAACTGCGGATTGGCTCGGCTTTCGGAGCCGTGAACAGGGCCCGAGCGCTGGACCTGGAGACTGGCCATGGGGCGTGGGATGCCGACCTCGGCGTCGTGGCCGTGCATCGGGCGTGGCGCGTGGGGCTCGTGGCCCGGCAGTTGGGGGCTCCCACCTTTGATGCCGGAGGCACGTCGATCAGGCTTGGCCGGCAGGCCAGAGTCGGGTTGGCCTACGACGCTGCCGCCTCAAAGGGGCCCGCGGTGGTGGTGTCTGCCGATGCCGACCTCACGTCGACATCTGGACCAGACGGCAGCCGGCGCGATGTGGCCGTAGGCGTGGAGCGGTGGATTCGGGAGGGACGGATAGGCGTGAGGGGCGGATTTCGGGCCAGCACCGAAGGTGAGGCCCGTCCGGTCGGGGCGCTGGGCGCAAGCGTCCTCGTGAAATCCGGAATGTTTCTCGAGATTTCTGGTGCCTCGGGCGCTCGGGGCGGCCGGGCCAGCTGGGGCGCCTCGGCTCGGGTGGCGTTCTAGGCGGAGGTGAGCGGTCCCGCCCTGGAATGGGCAGGGCCCTTGCAGTGGTCCTCAACTGCTCATGGCCGTTCGCATCGGGGAACTCCTTCTCAAGGAACAACGCATCACCGCTGATCAGCTCCAGGAAGCCCTGGTCTGCCAACGGCGTGATGGCGGCAAGCTGGGACTCAACCTCATCAGACTCGGGTATGTCACCGAGGATGAGATCACGTCGCTCCTCAGCCGCCAGTACGGCGTGCCCTCGATCGCGCTGTCGCAGTTTGAGATCGACCCGGCCGTCCTGAAGCTCCTCTCGGCCGACACGGCCCAGAAATACCAGGTCGTGCCGCTCGCCCGGGCCGGGACGACGCTCACCATCGCGATGACGGACCCCACCAACGTCTTCGCGCTGGACGACATCAAGTTCATGACCGGCTATCACGTCGAGCCGGTCGTGGCCTCCGAATCGTCCGTGCTGGCGGCGCTCGAGCGGTACTACGCGGCAGGGCGGCCGGCGACCCATGGCTCGACGGCGCTCGACGTGGCGTCGAAGACCCTGGAGGACCTGCCCGCACCGGGTTCGGACGATGACGTCGAAGTCATCGAGGACTACGAGGAGATCAGTGTCGAGGCGCTGGCGCGCCAGGGCGAGGAAGCGCCCGTCATCAAGCTCGTCAACATGCTGCTGCTCTCGGCGATTCAGAAGGGGGCCAGCGACATCCACATCGAGCCGTACGAGCGCGATGTCCGTATCCGCTACCGGGTCGACGGCATCCTCTACGCGGTCATGCAGCCGCCGATGAAGTTCCGGGACGCGATCATTTCCCGCATCAAGATCATGGCGAAGCTCGACATCGCCGAAAAGCGCCTTCCGCAGGACGGTCGCATCAAGATCCGTTACCAGGAGCACGGCCAGGGCAAGGACATCGACTTCCGCGTGTCCATCCTCCCGACCCTGTTTGGTGAGAAAGTCGTGATGCGTCTGCTTGACCGCGACAAGCTCATGCTCGACATGACGCGCCTCGGCTTCGAGCCGGAATCGCTGGCGCGCTACGAGGCTGCCATCAGTCGCCCCTGGGGCATGGTGCTGGTGACCGGCCCGACCGGCAGCGGCAAGACCAACACCCTGTATTCCTCGATCTCGAAGCTGAACTCCACCGAGACCAACATCATGACGGCCGAGGATCCGGTCGAGTTCAACATCCAGGGCGTCAACCAGGTGCAGGTGCGCGAGCAGATCGGGCTTACCTTCGCGGCCGCTCTCCGGAGCTTTCTGCGTCAGGACCCGAACATCATCCTGGTCGGCGAGGTGCGCGACTTCGAGACGGCGGAGATCGCCGTCAAGGCCGCCCTCACGGGCCACCTCGTGCTCTCTACGCTGCACACCAATGACGCCCCGAGCACGGTCAACCGGCTGATGAACATGGGCATCGAGCCGTTCCTGGTGGCGAGCTCCCTGAATCTGGTCTGCGCGCAGCGGCTTGTGCGCCGCGTGTGTCCGAACTGCGTCGAACCGTCGCCCATGCCTGTGCAGGCCCTGATTCAGGCCGGCTTCACGGTCGAGGAGGCCCGCGCGGTCGTACCTCAGAAGGGGCGGGGCTGTGAGGCCTGTAACCTGACCGGCTACCGCGGCCGAATCGGGCTCTACGAAGTGATGGACATCACCGACGACCTGCGGGAACTGGTACTGGTAGGCGCCTCCGGTCAGGAGTTGCGCCGGAAAGCCATGGACGGTGGGATGATTTCGCTGAGGTCGAGCGGCCTCCGGAAGATCAGGGACGGCATCACGACGGTGGACGAGGTCCTCCGCGAGACGGTCAAGTAACGCTATGACACTGACGGAACTGCTGCGCATTACGGTCGACATGGATGGGTCGGATTTGCACTTGGCCACCGACACCCCACCGCAGGTGCGCGTGCACGGCGCGTTGCAGCGTCTTGCCGGCGCGCCGCTGACACCCGCCGACACGCAGGCCCTCGCCTACAGCGTGCTGACCGATGCGCAGAAGAAGCGCTTCGAGGACACACAGGAGCTCGACTTCTCGTTCGGTATCCGCGGGCTGGCCAGATTCCGTGGCAACCTGTTTCATCAGCGGGGCGCTGTAGGGGCCGTCTTCCGGCTGATCCCCGAGCGTATCCGCGGATTCGGCGAACTGGATCTGCCACCCGTCGTGGCCACGCTGGCCGATCGGCCTCGCGGCCTGGTGCTCGTCACCGGCCCGACGGGCAGCGGCAAGTCGACGACGCTGGCGGCGCTGCTCGACACGATCAACACCAGCCGGCGCGGACACATCCTCACCATCGAGGATCCGATCGAGTTCGTGCACGCCCACAAGAACTGCCTGGTCAACCAGCGCGAGGTGCTCAGCGACACCGGGAGCTTCAGCACCGCGCTGCGCGCGGCACTGCGAGAGGACCCGGATGTGGTCCTCATCGGCGAGATGCGTGACCTGGAGACGGTGGAGTCGGCTCTCCGCGTTGCGGAAACAGGCCACCTCACGTTCGCCACGCTCCATACGAACTCGGCCGTGCAGACCGTCACGCGCATCATCGATGTGTTCCCCGCGCATCAACAGTCGCAGGTGCGGACCCAGCTCTCCCTCGTGCTTGAAGGCATCGTCTGTCAGACGCTGCTCCCCCGGGTCGGTGGCGGGCGCGTGGTGGCGCTCGAGATCCTTGTGCCGACGCCGGCCATCCGGAATCTGATCCGGGAAGACAAGCTGCATCAGATCTACTCCGCCATGCAGACGGGCCAGGAGCGCATGGGCATGCAGACCATGAATCAGTCGCTCGCCACGCTGTGCCACCGCAAGCTCATCACGCTTGAAACGGCGATGTCGGCCAGCTCCAACCGCGAAGAACTGCAGGCGATGATTGAACGCGGCGTCGGTGTGGTCGCAGGCGCCGGCCTGCGCCGGCCCGGTGGGCCGCTGCCCGCACGGCCAGGAGGCGCCTAAGTGCCCACTTTTGCCTATGCGGGGAAGACCCGCGCCGGAGAAGCGGTGCAGGGGGAGCGAGTGGCCGAGTCGCTGGACGCGGCCGTGGCCGGGTTGCGGCGGGATCAGGTGATCGTGACCCGTATTGCGCCAGCGGCCCAGGCCTCGGTCGGTCAGCGCCTGCGGGCGCTCCGTCCTCACTCGGTGACGCCGAAGAGCCTCGCGGTGTTCACGCGGCAGTTCTCCGTGATGATCGACGCCGGCCTGCCGCTGGTGCAGTGTCTGGAGATTCTTGGCGGCCAGGAAGATGACCGGCACTTCGCCGCCACCATTCTGGCCACCCGTGCGGATGTCGAGCGTGGCTTGTCGCTGGCCGAGGCGATGAAGCGCCACCCGCGGACCTTCGACCCGCTCTTCACGAACATGATCGCGGCGGGTGAGGCGGGCGGCATCCTGGACACCATTCTCAAGCGCCTCGCGACCTATATCGAGAAGAACGTGAAGCTGCGGAGCCAGGTGAAATCCGCGATGGTCTATCCGGCGGCCGTGATCTCGATCGCGGCTGTCGTCGTGACCGTCATCCTGTGGAAGGTCATCCCGACGTTTGCCACGCTATTCGCCGGTCTCGGGGCGGACCTGCCGCTGCCGACACGCCTTGTCATCGCCCTGAGCAACGCGCTGGTCAGGCTCATGCCGTTCATCGTGGTCGGACTCGTGGCGCTGGTGTTCGGTTTCCAGCGCTACTACGCAACCGAGCGCGGACGCCGCGTGGTCGACGGGGCGCTCCTCCGTTTACCGATCCTGGGCGTCTTGCTCAGGAAGATCGCCGTGGCCCGCTTCTGCCGGACGCTCTCGACGCTGCTCGCCTCGGGAGTGTCGATTCTGGAGGCGCTGGACATCACCGGCCGGACGGCCGGCAATGCGATCGTCGAGGACGCGGTGACGAAGACCCGTCGCAGCATCGAGCGCGGCGAGACCATCGCGCAGCCGCTCCGGGCGACCGCCGTGTTTCCGCCTATGGTCGTGCAGATGATCGGAGTCGGGGAAGCGACAGGCGAACTGGACAACATGCTGGGCAAGATTGCCGATTTCTACGAAGAGGAGGTCGACGTGGCCGTGGCAGGGCTGCTCTCCCTGCTGGAGCCGGCGATGATCGCGCTGCTGGGCGGGGTGGTCGGCGCGATCGTCATCTCGATGTATATGCCCATCTTCAGCCTCATCTCGAAGCTGTCGAATTAGACTCCTCCCGATGGATATTCGTGCGCGCCTCGCCACACTGATCGCGGTGCGCGTCGTCGTCAGCACCCTCCTGCTCGGGTCTGGCGTGCTCGTGCAGCTGAGCCGGCCCGAGGCACTCCCGGCGGCGCCCTACTTCTACCTGATCGCCGCAGCCTACGCGCTGAGCGTGCTGAATCTGCTGGGACTCCGCTTCGCCGAGGAGTCTCCCTGGGTTGCCGACGCTCAGCTGGCCGGCGACGCCTTGCTGATTGCGGCCTTCGTGACGGTGACCGGCGGCGTGACGAGCGTATTCTCCTCGCTCTATCTGCTTCCAGTGATCGCGGCGAGCACCATCCGGGGCCGCAGAGGGGCGTTGCAACTGGCCGCGCTCAATACCCTCCTGCTCGGCGGCATTGTGCTGTGGCAGTACGCCGGCTCCGAGTGGTTTGCCCTGGTTGGTGGGGGCGGTCAGCTGCCATCTGTTCGTCAGGCCCAGTACACGGTCGCCATCAACGTCTTCGGCTTCGTTGCGGCCGCGCTGGTCAGCGGTACCCTCGCCGAGAGCGCCAGGACAGCGGACGCGCGCTTCATGCGGGCGTCGTCGCAGATGGCGGATCTCCGGGCGTTCAATGCCCACGTGATTGACAGCCTGCTCAGCGGCCTCCTCACCACTGATGCCGTCGGGCGGGTGCTGACCTTCAATCGCGCTGCTGGCCTGATCACCGGATGCGAACCGGCCACCGCGCTCGGGCGCGACGTCTCGTCGGTGCTCAATCTGCCAGAGACCTTCAGCGCCGAGATCACGGCGCTGAAGCCTGGGCAGAGCGTCCGACTTGATACCACCTATCGAACACCAAACCGCGGCGTGATCGACCTCGGCCTCAGTGTCACGCCGCTCGTGTTCCCTGATGAGGGCCGCGGGTGGCTCTTCACCTTCCAGGATGTGACGGATGTCCGCCGGCTGGAGCGTGACGCGCGCTTGCGGCAGCGCCTGGCGGCGGTCGGGGAGATGGCAGCGGGCATCGCTCACGAGATTCGTAACCCGCTCGCGTCGATGTCCGGCTCCATTCAGGTGCTGCGGTCGGAACTCACGCTCAACGCCGAGCAGACCGAATTGATGGACATCGTTCTGCGGGAGTCCGCGCGGCTCAACGACACGATCCGATCATTCCTGCAGTACGCGCGCCCTCAGCGGTTTTCCGTGACTCGCCAGGACGTGCGGCGCGTGGCGCAGGACGCCGCTGTACTGTTGCGTAATAGCGCGGAGGTGAGCGCCGGCCATACTGTGGCGGTGGATGTACCAGAGGATGCCGTGTGGTGCGAGGCCGATGAGAATCAGCTCCGGCAGATTGTGTGGAACCTCGCGACCAACGGTCTGCGGGCCATGCCCCAGGGCGGCCGGCTGACGCTGCGCGTGACGGGACCCAGTCCTGAGGGTCTTGTCACGCTGGCAGTGGCAGACACCGGGCGGGGGATGACGGCCGAAGAACGCGAGGGTCTGTTCCAGCCGTTCAGGAGTTCCTTTGACCGGGGCACGGGTCTCGGTCTCGCCATCGTGCATCGGATCGTCACGGACTACGGTGGGCGCATCGACGTGGAGTCGTCACCCGGGGCGGGCACGACCATGGCGGTGCGGCTGCCGGCGGGGCGCCCGGCCGAACCTGCCTCTGCCGGTGGCGGTGCCGCGTGAGTCCTGATGTGGCCGCCCCCACGCCCAAGCTGCTCGTGGTCGATGACGAGCCGTCGATGCGCGACATGCTGCGCATCGTGCTTCGCCGTGATGGCTATGACGTCACCGTGGCCTCCAACGGCCGGGAGGCCCTTGCGGCGATGGAGCACGGATTCTTCGACCTGCTGCTGACCGATATACGCCTGCCGGATATCGACGGCGTGCAGGTGCTCCGGGAAGCGAAGGTGCGCCATCGAGACACGGTGGCGCTCATGATGACGGCCTACGCGTCGACGGAGACCGCCGTCGAGGCGATGCGCCTGGGAGCCGCAGACTACTTCATCAAGCCGTTCAACATGGATGAGCTCCGCCTGAAAGTCCGGAGCCATCTGGAGGCCCGACGCCTTCGTGTCGAAAATGTCCTCCTGAAGCGGGTGCTGGAAACCTCGCACTCCTTCGAGAACATCGTGGGGCGGAGCCCTGCGATGCTTGAGATCTTCTCGATGGTCGAGACCATCGCGGCGACGCCGAGCACGGTGCTCGTCACTGGCGAGTCGGGTACGGGCAAGGACCTGATTGCCCGCGCGATCCACGCGCATTCCCTCCGCAAGGACCACCCATTCGTCGCACTCAACTGCGGCGCCGTGCCGGAAACGCTCCTGGAGTCTGAACTGTTCGGGCACATGCGCGGTGCCTTCACCGGCGCGGACGCGAACAAGAAGGGCCTGATCGAAGCTGCCGAGCGCGGCACGGTGTTCCTCGACGAGATCGGGGAGATGAACGCGACGATGCAGGTCAAGCTCCTGCGAGTACTCCAGGAACGCCGCTTTCGGCGACTCGGCGGGACCGACGAGGTGCACGCGGATATCCGCGTGATTGCGGCCACCAATCAGGACCTCACGAAGGCCGTGGCAGAGGGGCGCTTCCGCGAGGATCTCTTCTATCGCATCAACGTCATCCAGATTCATTTGCCCCCGCTGCGTGATCGCCGGGAGGACATCCCGCTCATCGCCGCCCGGTTTCTCGATCGCTTCGCCGAGCGGCTGGGCAAGCGCGTGCGCGGCATTTCCCAGGAAGCCATGGCGCTCATCGAGGCCTACGCCTGGCCGGGCAATGTCCGGGAGTTGGAGAACGCCATCGAGCGTGCCGTCGCCCTGGAGCGGACCGAAACGGTGCTGCCCGAGTCGCTCCCGCCACACGTGCGTGCCGGGGGAGACCGAAGCCCCGTGCAGGTCGCGAAGCTCCCGGAAGGGGCGTTTGACCTGGAGGCACACGTGGACCAGATCTATCGGGACCACATCACCGAGGCACTCGCGAAGGCCGGCGGTGTCCAGGTGCGTGCGGCTGAACTCCTCGGCATGACGTTCCGCTCGTTCCGTTACTACGCGAAGAAGTTCAACCTCCGGTGACAGTCTCTGTCACACGCGCGGTGACGTTAATTGTCACAAACGGCCTCCTGCGGCCTGTCCGGCCAGGTCGCTGATCTCTCTGGATCGGGTTGAACTCCAGGCCCATCAACGAGTTAGGCGTCTCCATGGGCGTCCGGCCTGATCTGGCACCCGGGTTGCGATAGAGAAGGCATCGCCGCTCTGATGCGGTCAACGGCTACCAGGTAACGGAGCAGCCGGGCACCACCCGGTCGAGACTCCAGGGGGTTATGAACGTGAAGAAGATGCAGCGCAATGACGGGTTCACTCTTATCGAACTGCTGATCGTGGTCGCCATCATCGGCATCATCGCGGCCATCGCGGTGCCCGGTCTGCTCCGTGCCCGTCTCTCGGGCAATGAAGCGTCGGCAATTGGCTCAGTGCGGACGCTGGCATCGGCTCAGGCAGCGTTTGCGGCCAGCTGCGGCGGCGGCGGTTACGCCACCGACCTGACGGCCCTTGGAACGGCTCCTGCCGGGAGCGTGCCGTTCATTCCGGCTGACCTGGCTGGTGGTAGCAAGGCCGGCTATACGTTCACGGTGTCCAACGCCGCCTCTGCCCAGGTGATGGCGCAGGCCGCCACCTGTAACAACGCCGCCAACTCCTTCACCGAGTTCTTCGCGGACGGGGCCCCGACGACGCCTGGCACGACCGGCGTTCGGTACTTCGCGACCAATCAGACCGGTCTCATCAAGCAGAGCATGGCGGCCCTCACGGTGGCCAACTTCGACGCCGCCACCAACCTGCAGTAGCGCTGCCCCGCAGCGCCAGTGTGTGTGAAGCCGGGTTCGGTGCCGCCAAGTGGGCGCGCCGGACCCGGCGTGTCGTTTTCGAGTGGCAATCCGCAGGGTCTCGGACGTAGATTGATGTCTTCTCAGACCTTTTATATCGCCATGACGAAAACCCGAATCCTGCTGCTGCTTTGCGCCGGCGTCGCCCTGATCGCGTCGCTTCTCTCCCTGAACGTGCACTACCAGATGCTCCATAAGTCCGGCTACACGAGCTTCTGCGATGTCAGCGAGACCGTCAGCTGCGAGGCGGTCTATCAGAGCGCCTATGGCACGGTGCGAGGCGTACCGGTGGCGGCCGGCGGTGTCATCTGGTCGGCGCTGGTCGTGCTGCTGGCCGCCTGGGGCATGCGCAAGCCGGCGTCGGAGGAGGCCAAGCAGGTCGGCGAGTACATCTTCCTGCTCGGGATCATCGGGCTGGCCGTCGTGCTCTACTACGGCTACACCTCATACTTCGTTCTGCACAAGGTCTGCCTCCTCTGCACCGCGACCTACGTCGGTGTGTTCGGGGTGTTCTTTGTTTCTGCTGGAGTGACATCAATGCCCTTTGCCTCACTGCTCGGCCGCCTGCTGCGCGACCTCCGTTCCCTTGTCGCCGCGCCCGTGTCACTGGTGCTGGCGCTGCTCTGGCTCGGCGGCTCGGCCTCCCTCGTCACGTTCTTCCCGCGGGAGGCCGCGGCAGAAGAGGCGGCGGTGGCACCGGCGGTGCCGACGGCGCCTGAGGCGACGCCTGCTCCTGCTGAGGCCAGTCAGGCTGCCCCGGCCACCCCTGCTGCGCCGGGCCAGGCCAAGGTGCTCACGCCTGCCCAGAAGGCGGACTTCGAGCGCTGGTACGCGGCCCAGCCGGTCACCCCGATTGTCGCGGCCACGGACGGGGCGAAGGTCGTCATCATGAAGTTCAACGACTACCAGTGCCCGCCCTGCCGCCAGACGTTCATGACCTACAAGAAGGTGTTCCAGAAGTTTGCGACGGAAAAGCCCGGACAGGTGAAGTTCATCACGCGTGACTTCCCGCTCGACCCCGAATGCAACACGGGTGGGCCGCACCAGGCTGCCTGCGAGGCTGCGGCCGCCGTTCGCATGGCCCGCCTGAAGGGGCGCGCCGAGGCGATGGAAGACTGGCTCTTTGACAACCAGCCTGCGATGAATCCCGACCTGGTCCGCCAGGGTGTACGGTCCGTCGCCGGCGTGATGGACTTCAATGAGCGCTATGCGTCTGTGCTCGAGCAGGTGAAGGGCGACATCCGCTATGGACAGTCGCTCGGTGTGAACCGCACGCCGACCTTCTTCATCAACGGCCGCAAGCTCGAGGGTGGCCTCGACCCGGAATTTTTCGAAGCCGCCATCGAGTACGAACTCGCCCACGCCAAACCGTGACCGATGTCCGCGATCCGGCTTGAGGAGCTGACCAAGCGCTACACGGAGGGATTCTGGCGTCCCCGGCCGTATACGGCGCTGGACCGCCTCAGTCTGACCGTCGAATCCGGTGAGGTCTTCGGTTGCCTCGGGCCGAACGGCGCCGGCAAGACCACCACGCTCAAACTCCTCATGGCGCTGGTCCGGCCCACCTCGGGACAGGCCGAGATCCTGGGTTTGCCGGCGGGGTCCGTCGAGGTCCGGCGTCGGGTGGGCTATCTCCCGGAGAATCCCTCGTTCTACGACCACCTGTCGGCCGAGGAACTGCTGATTTACTTTGCTGGTCTGTTCGGCTGCACGGGAGCCGAGGCGCGCCGCCGGGCCGCCGCTCGTCTCGACGAAGTCGGACTGGGTGCAGAGCGCCGCATGCCTATCCGCAAGTACTCGAAGGGCATGGTCCAGCGCGTCGGCATTGCGCAGGCACTCATCAACGACCCAGAGCTCGTGTTTCTCGACGAGCCGATGTCCGGGCTCGACCCGATTGGCCGACGCGACGTCCGCGCGCTCATCATGCGTCTGCGCGATCGCGGCTGTACGGTGTTCTTCAGTTCCCATGTGCTGGCCGACGCCGAGGCGCTGTGTAACCGGGTCGCGGTGCTCGCCAAGGGGCGCCTCGTGGCTGAGGGTCGGGTGTCGGACCTGTTGGCCTTCCGCGTCCATGGCTGGGAACTGGTCGTCTCCCGCGTCTCTCGCGAGGTCGTCGATCAGCTTGCGGTCGGCGCGCGCATCACGCCGATCGGGCCCGACCGCTTCGCCATCGATGTGCCTCTCGCGGTGGCGCCTGAGCGCCTGCTTCAGGATTTCGTCGCTCAGGGTGCCTCGCTGGTGTCATTGAATCCCATGCGCGACACGCTCGAGGACTTCTTCGTCGAGTCGGTGGCCGCACCGCCTGCTCGGCCAGAGGCGTGAGGGTCGCCGTGCGTCTGGTGGGTCGGCTTGCCGTGGGTGTCTTCAAGGAGTCCGTGCGCGATCGCGTGCTCTATGGACTCGTGATCTTCGCCGCCGTGCTGATGGCCGCGACCTATCTGCTCGGGCAGCTGACTGCCGGGCAGGACATCAAAATCATCAAGGACCTTGGGCTGGCGTCTATCTCGACGCTGGGTCTCTTCATGGCCGTCTTTGTCGGGATCGGTCTCGTCTGGCGCGAGGTGGAGCGCCGCAGCATCTACAACCTGCTCTCCAAGCCCGTGACTCGGGAGCAGTTCATCCTCGGTAAGTACGCCGGACTGGTGCTGACGCTGGCCGTCAACGTGGCCGCGATGACGGCGGCGTTCTACCTCGTGCTCGCCTACATGAACTGGAACGCGGACGACATCATGCGCCGGTCCTGGCCGGCGCCGGCGCTGGACCCGGCCCTGATGATCGCCATCGGGTTGATTGGCGTTGAGCTGCTGGTGGTCACTGCCGTGGCGCTGTTCTTCTCGACGTTTTCCTCGCCGTTTCTGTCAGCGGTGTTGACGCTGGCGCTCTGGGTCGTCGGGCATTTCAATGACGACCTCAAGCACTTCGATGCCGTGGTCGATTCGCGTCCAGCAGTCTGGGTCGCGCGGGCGCTCTACTACCTGCTGCCCGACCTCTCCGCGTTCGACGTCAAGTCGCAGGTCGTGCACGGTCTACCCGTGCCTGCCGCGGCCGTGGCGCTGGCGGTGGGGTACGGGGCCGTCTACATCGCCTTCCTGCTTGTCGCCGCGATGCTCATCTTTCAGCGGAAGGACCTGCAGTGACGAGGACCGCGCTCGCGGGGCTCCTCATCGCCAGTGCCGTCTCCGTCGTGACACTCCAGGCGGCACGGGCAGAGTTCGGGCGGGTCCCGGCGGCGCCTGCCCAGACGGCCGTGATCCGGTCGGCTGCGCTCATCGGTCGAGCGGCATTGTCGTACCGCCCGCTGGTGGCCGATGTCTACTGGCTGCGCACGCTTCAGCACTATGGACGGACGAAGCTCTCGAAGGACCCGCACAAGCAGTACAACCTGCTGGAACCGTTCCTCGACCTCACGACGTCGCTGGACCCCCGGTTCAACGCGGCCTACCGATTCGGCGCCATCTTCCTTTCCGAGCCGTTTCCGGACGGACCCGGCAGGCCCGACCAGGCCATCGCGCTCCTCGAGAAGGGCCTTCGGGAACAGCCGGGCAAGTGGGAGTACGTGTACGACATCGGCTTCGTGGAGTACTGGTGGCGCGGCAACTTCCAGGTCGCGGCCCGGCGCTTTCAGGAGGCTGCGGGTCTACCGGGCGGGCCGAGTTGGCTGGGACCGCTCGCGGCGGTGACGCTCGCGCAGGGGGGCGACCGCCGCTCGTCGAGGCAGCTGTGGCGGCAGGTCCGGGAGTCCGCGGACGCCGACTGGCTGGTGAAATCCGCCGAGCATCGGCTCGCGCAGCTGGATGCGATGGACCAGATGGATCGCCTTGAGGCCGCGCTCGGACAAGCCTCGCTCAGACTGGGGCGGTCGCCTGGTGACTGGCGTGATGTGGTGGCCGCCGGCGTCCTGCGGGGCGTGCCGCTTGACCCGACCGGCGTGCCGTTTGTGGTCCGGCCTGACGGCCACGTGGGCCTGCGCCGAGACTCGACGCTCAATCCGCTGCCGACACTCGGAGGGCGCCGCTGATGCTGCCGGTGTTCGTGGCCCTTGTGTGTGGCCTTCTGGTCGGCAGCTTCCTCAATGTGTGCATCTACCGGTTGCCGCGCAAGGAGTCCGTCGTGTGGCCAGGGTCGCGGTGCGGCGCGTGTGGTCGCAGTCTCCAGTGGTTCGAGAATGTGCCCGTCGTGAGTTGGCTGGTGCTCGGAGCCCGCTGCCGGACGTGCCATGCGCGGATCAGCGCCACGTACCCAGTCGTCGAGGGAGTCACCGGACTCATCTTCGCCGGGGGGTATCTGGTCTACGGCTTCCACCCGCTGCTCCTCGTGCGGCTCACCTTCGCGTGCATGGTGGTGGTGTTATTTGTCATCGACCTCCGGCACCGCATCCTGCCGGACCGGATCACGTTGCCCGGTATCGTCATCGGCCTTGGTGCCAGCGCGGTGCTGCCGCCGGGGCCGGCAAGCGCGCTGGCGGGCATCCTCCTTGGCGGGGGGCTCCTCTGGGCGATCAGCGAGGGCTATCTGCGCCTGAGGGGGAGAGAGGGGCTGGGCTTCGGCGACGTGAAGATGCTCGCGATGATCGGCGCGTTTCTTGGCTGGCAACTGACATTGCTGACCCTCTTCCTGGCGTCGCTGGCAGGGTCCGTGGTGGGCGTGTGGCTGCTGGCGTCGCGCAAGGGAGGCCTGCAGTCGGCCCTGCCGTTCGGCACCTTTCTGGCCATTGGCGCGCTCGTGTCCGCGGTGGTGGGAGATCAGGTGGTCGCCTGGTATGTGGGCCTCTACCGCTGAGCGGCCGACCCGTGCGGGCCTTACGGATCCGTACCGGCGCTTACGCTTCGGAGGCCCGTCCCGGCCTGGTCCTGGGGCTCCGCAGGCAGCCGGCGCAGAAGCATCCCCTGTAACCCCTTCCCTCGCAGCGGGATCGGGCGGGGCCTCGCCTCGTCGCCCTGGTGGCCCGGGCCTTGCGACCACCGGGGGTGTGAGGACCCATTCCCAGGCGGGCTATACGGCCATCGAGATGATGGTGGTGCTCTCGTTGATGGGATTGCTGACGGCGATGTCGCTCCCCGCGATGAGCGTGATGCTCCACCACTACCGCCTCAGCGGCGATGCGCGGAGCGTCTCGAATGTGGTCGCCGTGGCCAAGACCCGTGCGGCCTCCGCGTTTACAAAGGGCCGGCTCTACGTGGACCTGTCGACCGGGAACTACCACGTGGAGACCTGGCGCAAGACGGGAACGCCCGGATGGGTGGCCGAGGGGAACTACGGCAACCTCTCCACCGGCAGCACCTTCGGGTTTGCCGGACTCTCCGCGCCACCCCCAAACACGCAGTCCGACATCGGGCAGGCCTCGGCGTGTCTGGACGACGCCGGGGATGTCATTGCTGACACGGCGTGCATCCTCTTCAACTCGCGCGGTATCCCCATCGACAGTGCGGGTGCACCAACCGGCGCCGGCGGGCTGTATGTCACGGACGGCGCCGCCATCTATGGCGTCACGGTCGCTGCATCAGGGCTGACACGCGTCTGGCGCGCGCAGTCCGCCGACACGCCCGTCTGGGTGCGGCAATGAGGCGCGAGGCTGGCTTCGGCCTGATCGAGACGATGGTGGCGTCACTCCTGATGGTGGTGATGCTCGCAGGCCTCCTCTCGGTCGGGACGTTCGCGCTGGCCACAACCGAGAACCGGGGACACCTCTCGACACGCACCACCGAATACGCCCAGGACAAGATGGAGCAGTTGCTGTCGCTCGCCTTCGGCGACGAGCAGAGCAACACCACGCAGTTTCCCTCTTCCAACAGCGGTGGCACGGGCCTCGCCGTCGGCGGGAGTTCCAATCCTGCCGCACCAGCTGCGGGCTACATCGACTATCTCGACCAGAGTGGGAACCTGCTGTGTCCGTGTGTGGGCACCACCGCGCCAGACGGCTGGTTCTACCGGCGGGTCTGGGGCGTGAGCAGCGTGTCTTCCACGCTCAAGGAAGTGGCGGTGACCGTGGAGACCGCCAGTGCCTTCGGCAAAGGTCTCCTGCCACGGTCGACCGTGGTGGCGCTCAAGTCGTCCCCCTTTTAGTCATGGCGGCCGCATCCCTCAGGCGCGTCACGGATCAGGACGGTTTCACGATCATCGAGCTGCTCGTGTCGATGCTCGTGATGCTCGTCGTGTCAGGCACGGTGACGGCGGCCCTGCTCCAGATGACCAACGCCGAGCTGACACTCTGGAACCGCACGCAGATGCACAGCGGCGTGCGCAGCGCCACCGAACTCCTGCAGCAGGAGGTGGGGCAGGCCGGCCGCGTGGCCCTGCCCGCCACCGTCACGCTGACGGGGAATGTGACCCCGGGTGCCGCGACGGTGTCTGTGACGAGCGTCGCGGGGATGTTCGTGGGAGAGCAGCTCACCGTCGGCGCCGGCAGTACCGAGGAAACCGTGACGGCGACGGCGGTGGACACCGCAGGCCACCAGATCACCGCCACCTTCATCTGGGCTCACGGCAGCGGCGAACCCGT
Source organism: Acidobacteriota bacterium (assembly GCA_947482665.1). Taxonomy (GTDB): domain Bacteria; phylum Acidobacteriota; class Vicinamibacteria; order Vicinamibacterales; family UBA2999; genus CANKJK01. Next base: position 35,620 of record CANKJK010000015.1, on the reverse strand, counting down.
GGCCGTGCGTGGCGGCTTTGCCAGTGGTGTCGTGCCGACGACGGCCACCAACGGGTCGACCGGCAGCGTCCTCAAACTCTTCGGCGACGTCAACGGCGATGACTCCATGGTGTACGTCGAGTACACCTGCGATGCCGCCAACGGAAATCTCTACCGGAACAGTATGGCCTTTGACGCCGGCAGCAAACCGGCCGTGGGACCGGCGCTGGTGCTGCTCGACAACCTCCGCGCCAATCCGAACAACACGCCGTGCTTCACCTATCAGGAACAGATCGTGGGCGCGAATACCTACGTGACGGACGTGGCCATCACGCTGACGGTCCAGACGCTCAAGCAGGACCCGCTGACGCGCCAGTACGAACTGCAGACCAAGGCGCTGCTCAATGTCGCGCCCCGAAACATCTTCAACGTCTGGCAGTTGGCGAGCGCTGGTATTACGAACCGCATTCAGCCCACACCGGCCTCCGTGGGGCTGCTCCTGCCATGACGCCCAGAGCCTGTCCCTCCCGGAATCCGGAAGCCGGAGTCGCGCTCATTCTGGCGCTCTTCCTCGTGCTGGTCGGTTCGGTGATGGCCGCATCGCTCACGATGTTGGCGCAGACGGAGACCTACGCAAGCCTCAACTACGAGCTGATGTCGCAGGCACGATACGGCGCAGAGTCCGGTATCCAGCGCGCGGCCAACTATCTGATCAACAGCTACACGGCCCCGGACGGCGTTGCCGAATCGCTCGCGAACTACAACATGACGGTGTCACCGGTGACCTACAACGGGCAGCCGGTGATCCTCTCGGCCAACGCGGCGGTCAGCTCGAACTATCCGGCCGCGGCGGTGCAGACGGCTTTTGCTGCCGCCGCACAGGGCACGCTCACGGCGGGCCGCGCCACGGTCACCTATGCGCCATCGGCGACGCTCATCTCGATGAAGCAGGTGAGCACGTACGGCGGCGCGGTCCTCACACTGCAGGTGTGGCGGATCACGGCGACGGGTACCATCGTCTCAGCCGGACGGACAGCCGAGGTGGACGTGGAGTCGATTCTGGAGCGGCAGACCGTTCCGGCCCAGACCTACGCCGCCTTCGCCACCAACGCCGGGTGCGGTGCGCTCAAGTTCGCGGGCGGCGCGGTGACGAACGCCTACAGCTCGGCCTCGCTGGTGGCCGGGGCGCCGGTGCTGGGTTCCGGAGGGGACGTCGGCACTAACGGTAATTTGACGGAGAGCGGCGGCGCCACGATCAACGGATCCCTGTCGACTCCCCGTGTGGGCGTGGGCAATTGCAGCGCGGGCAACGTCACCGCGCTGACCTCCAACGGCGGCGCGACGGTGACTGGTGGCGCGATCCATTTGCCGCAGGCGGTGTCGCTTCCGATTCCGACGGCTCCCAGCCCGCTGCCGCCGACCACCAACACCAACTACAACGTCAATACGACACTGACCCCGGCCGGTGGCCCCTACGACAACGTCAAGATGCTGGCCGGTGCAACGCTGCATCTCTCGGCCGGGACGTATGTGTTCAATACCCTGACTCTGGCCGGCAACTCCATTCTGGCGATTGACTCCGGGCCGGTCATTCTCAAGGTGGCGGGCCAGAGTGCCGTGACGGCAGTGGATTTCACCGGCGGCTCCGTCAGCAATCCAGGCTTCGACCCATCGACCTTCCAGGTTGTCTATGGCGGGACCGGCAACGTGAAGCTGAACGGCGGCGCCAACACCGCGGCGGTGGTGTATGCACCAGACGCCGCCATCACGTTCTCTGGTAGCAGCGACTTCTACGGGTCCGTGATCGGCAAGACGGTGACGGACCTCGGCGGTGCGAAGCTGCACTACGACACGAGCCTCCAGAACAAGTTCATGACGGCCGGCAACCATATGTTGACGGCCTTCACCTGGAAGAAATCCTGATCAGCCAGGCAGCTGGACTGCGCGGAATCTGCGCCGCCTGACGACCGCCGGCCGCGTGCGTGCGGCATGCCGCATCATGACCGGGCGGGTACCGGTGTTGCACTGCCAGCGGCATGCTACGTCGTGAGACTGAGCAGGGGAGCGGCCTTGTTGAGGCCATCGTCGCCGCGGGTGTCTTTGCAGCGGCGGCCGTGGGTGTGGTGCAGCTCTCGGTGCTCGCGGTCGGCCTCTACGCCGATGCCGGCGAACGCTTCCGCAGCATCGCGTGGGCGGAGGCGGGTCTCACCGAGCGTGCGCTGCAGCGGGTCGATCTGGTGCCCGGCGGCGACCTGGAGACAGATGCGTCAGGCTTTGCGGATAGCCCAGACGCCGGCGTGGTCCGCCGGTGGCGTGTCGAGGTCGGACCGGTGGCCGCGACGCGTCGGGTGACGCTCCGCGTGGTCAATGCGCGTGTGCGCAGGGGCGTGCGCACCGTGGACGTGTCCGCGGTGGTCCCGGTGGAGCCATGAGGCGGGCGAGGACCCCAGAGGCGGGGTTTGGGCTGCCCGAGTTGCTCGTGGCGACGGTCGTCGTCCTCGTCGTCACGACGGCGGCGGGTGCGCTGGCGATGGGCGTGCAGCGCGTCGCTGTGTCCGTCGATGGTGAGCAGGCCGCCCGGATGGATGCCAGCTTCGTGCTCGCGACCATCGTGCGCACCCTTGAGCAGGCAGGGAGTTTCCCGTATGGACCGCCCGCGTCTGTGTGCGGCGGCGGGCACGAGGTGGCGCCGCTGGTGCTCGACCCCAACGGTGACGGTCGCCGTGATGCCGTACGCGTACGCATGGACGTCAACCCGCCGAACGGACTGCTGGGCGGGGTGGATGGCCGGTGTGATGAAAGCGGAGAAGACGTGCTCATGGCGCTGGACCGCCGGACTGGCGCCATCACGCGGCGCGATGCGGCCTCTGAGGGAGGACCGGTCGCGATGTCCGAGGCTCGGGTCCTCGGACTTCGGTTTACCTATCGGGACGCCACCGGAGTCGAGACGGTGCTGGCGCCGGATGTGATGTCGGTGGATGTGGAACTGACCATCACGGCTGTTGGCGCACAGGACCCCCGCCCTCGGGTGATGCGCGCCACGGTCAGGCTGCGCGAGCGATGAACGAGCGTGGGTCTGCAGTGATCGTCGTGGCTGCCCTGATGGGCCTGGTGGCGGCCCTCGCGGCGGGCCTCGCGCTTGGGGCGTCGACGGTCGCAACCGTGACCCGCAATCACAGAGACGCCCTGCTCGTGCGCGCCGCCGCCGATGCCGGTGCGGAGCAGGCGGTGGCGGTGGTGCTTCCGGGCTTGCGGCAGTGGCGGGCTGAAGGACTGGCCGTGCCCACCGACGCCCTGACGGATGTCCTCACCCGTGGCCGGATGTGGAGGGCGCTCGTCGCAGGGGGACTACCGGTGGGCCCTGGGCCGGCGTCAGGCGCAGCCGGCGTGACCACGGTCGTCGACATCCTGGACGATGACGCCCCTGGGCGAGGACTCGACGCCGCGGACATCGTTCGGATAGGGGAGGATGGGCAGACGGCCCACGATGCCAATGGCCGCCTCGTCGTGCGGGCCATCGCGCATGCGCCGCAGGGCGCCGCCGCGACGGTCGAGGCCACGGTGGGCATGGCACCACTGCCAGCGGCGCTGCTGCGAGGCCGGACCCGCGTGGACGCACTGACGCTCACCGGGCGGGAGGGTCACCTGATGGTCATGGGGGACCTCGACCTCGGGGCGCCCGTGGCCGCCTCAGGTGCCGTCACGGCGACCGGGCACCTGCAGGCCGCGTTGCGCCCCTCGACGCCGTCACGCGTGGCCGGGCACGCCAGGGCCTTGCTCCCGCCGGAGCTGAGGCCGGAGGACTTTCGCGGGTCGGCGGACATCCTGCTGCGCGCCGACGGTCTGGCTGGCCCCAGCGGCAGCCTGGCGATTGGCGGCGCGAGCGACGCGGGATTCTGCCGCCCGCCCGACGCGGCGTGTCCGGCCGGCGCTGTCGCCTGGCGATTCGATGCGGGGACGTGGAGGCTGATCGCCGTCCCCGGCGTTCCCGCGACGGTGTTCGTGGAAGGTGATGCGACGCTCGCGCCGGAGTCTGGGCTGCTCACCCCGATCCGGCTGTCGGTGCTCGCGACCGGGTCCGTGCTGGTGCGCGGCGTGCTGGCGCTGCTGCCTGCCCGCGACGGTCTGCTCCTCGTGGCCGGGGACGACGTGCGCATTGAGGGAACGCTCGTGGCGGATGCCGCGGAGGGGCTGGTGGCTGCCGGCGAGCAGGTCGCCATTCTGGGTCCCACCCGGCTGCGTGGCGCGGTGGTGTCGGCCGGACGCGCGCACGCGAGCAGACTCGTGACGGAGAACGTCCTCTCGGGTGGCGCGGTCATCGCGTCGGACGGGGGGCTGGCTGCCCTGGGATTCGTCACGTGGCAGGTCCTGGCGTGGCGGCGCAATCAGGCGTGGTGAGAGGTAGGATGCATCCATGAGGAACACCCGGCTGCTGGCAGGTGTGCTGGTGCTGTGTGCGGCAACCACCGCGGCGGCGCAAGGACTCGCCGACGTGGCGCGTGCCGAGCAGGAGCGGCGGAAGGCCGCCGGCAAGGCATCGAAGGTCTACACCAACGAGAACCTGAAGGCGGAACTGCCGCCCTCACCGCCGCCCTCACCGCCGGCCGCTCCGGCGAGCGCGGCCCTTGCGGCAACCGCGGCACCTGCGTCACTCGCAGCAGTCGCTCCGGTAGCCACGGACGCGGGTTCAGGAGGCTCTGCTGTTGCTGCGGCCGAGGCCAAGCCGGCTCTCCCTGCCGGAGAGGCGGGGTGGCGGGCCAAGGCGGCCGAACTGCGCGGCGCCGTCGTGCGTCAGCAGATTCTTGCGGACGCGCTCCAGTCGCGCATCAACGCCCTTCGGACAGACTTCGTGAACCGTGATGACCCCGCACAGCGTGCAGTCATTGAGACCGACCGGGGCAAGGCGCTCGCCGAACTCGACCGCGTCCGGAAGGATCTGAAGGCCGCCGAACTGGCCGTGAAGGATATCGACGAGCAGGCGCGGAAGCAGGGCGTCCCGGCCGGCTGGGTGCGCTAGCTGCGCAGCCCGAGCCTGACCAGCGCGGCCTTCAGCTCGTCCTCCGTCACGTCGTCCACGACGGCGGTCGTGCCGATCGAGGTGCACAGCACGAAGTGCAGGCGGCTGTTGACCACCTTCTTGTCTCGCCGCACGGCCTCGATGATCTCCGTGATCGACAGGTCTGCCACCGGGGGCAGCGTGCCGAGCTTCGCGATGAGCCTGGCGAGCGCCGCGCGGTCCGCTTCCGGGAGCACGCCGCGCACCACGCCGAGGTCCGCTGCCAGCAGCATTCCGTAGCCAATCGCTTCGCCATGCCGGAACCGGCGATAGTGCGTCACAGACTCAAAGGCATGGCCGACGGTGTGTCCGAAGTTCAGGATGCGGCGGAGGCCGGACTCGCGCTCGTCGGCGCTCACGACCTCGGCTTTGATACGGGCGGATTCCGCGATCGCTGGCAGCAGCACGGCAGGGTCGCGCCGGAAGAGGGCGCGGGTGTGCGAGACGAGCCGGTCAAAGAGCGGACGGCTCGAAATCATCCCGTACTTAACGACCTCGAAGAGACCCGATCGGAACTCACGGCGCGGGAGCGTGCCGAGCACCAACGGGTCGATGACGACGACCGCGGGCTGGTGGAATGCGCCGATGAGGTTCTTCCCGAGGGCGTGGTTCACGCCGACCTTGCCGCCGATGGAGCTGTCCACCTGCGCGAGAAGCGTGGTCGGCACGTGCGCGAGCGTGATGCCGCGCAGGAAGGAGGCGGCCGCGAAGCCCGCCATGTCACCGACGACGCCGCCGCCCACGGCCACCAGAGCGCTGCCGCGATCGGCGCCGCCCCGGATCAGCGCGTCGTAGATCTTCTCCGTGGTGCGGACGGTCTTGTAGCGCTCGCCGTCCGGCACGAGGATGACCGGCGCGTCACCGAGCGCCCGCTGAATCTGGGCGCCGTGCAGCCCCCAGACCTTCGGGTTGGAGACGATGAAGCGCCGCCGGCCGGCGCCGGCCTCGTCGAGCCACGTGGCGAGCCCGTCGAGGGTGCCCTCGCCGACGATGATGGTGGAGTGCCGCGAGCTGGCGCGGACCTCGATGCGTTCGGGTGCGGTCGGTGTGGGCACGATGCGTCTCGGGAGCGTAGGGGGCCGTGTGACTACGCTACGATAGCAAACGGTGAACGCGCACGGGGATTTCCTCATCATCGGCAGCGGTGTTGCCGGGCTGCGCGCGGCGCTGGCGCTGGCTGACGCCGGCACCGTCACCATCCTCACGAAGGCTGAGCCCACCGAGAGCAATACGGGCTACGCGCAGGGCGGCATTGCCGCTGCGCTGGGCCCCGACGACTCCACGGACCTTCATCTGCAGGACACGGTCGCGGCGGGCGACGGCCTGTGTGACCCAGACGCGGTGCGCGTGCTTGTCGAGGACGGCGTCCGCGGCGTGCGGGAATTGCTGGAGTGGGGTGCGGCGTTTGCCCGCGAGGCCGATGGGCGTCCGTCGCTGGCGCGCGAGGGCGCGCACTCCGTCCGCCGCGTGCTGCATGCGCACGATGCGACGGGCCGCGAGATCGGGCGCGTACTCTGGGAGCGTGTGGTGCGGGATCGCCGCATCCGCGTGCTCGACGACGCGCGCGCGTCGTCGCTGCTGGTGGAGCGCGGCGCCTGCCGAGGCGCGGCCTACGTGGACCGCGCCGGTGTCATCCGCGAAATCGAGGCAGGAGCCACGCTTCTGGCCACGGGCGGTGCCGGACAGGTGTACCGCGAGACCACCAATCCCGCGGTGGCCACCGGTGACGGCGTGGCGATGGCCTTCCTCGCCGGTGCGCGCGTGGCCGATCTCGAGTTCGTCCAATTCCACCCGACGGTGCTCAGCGTCGAGGGTGCTCCGCGCTTCTTGTTGACCGAAGCCTTGCGCGGTGAAGGCGCGCGGCTGATCAACCGCGACCACGAGGCGTTCATGGCCCGCTACGAGACCGCGGGCGATCTGGCATCGCGGGATCGGGTGGCGCGCGCCATGGTGCGGGAGGCGGAGCGGACGGGCTCGCCTGTGTACCTCTCGCTGGCGCACCTGGATGCGGCCTTCGTCCGGAGCCGATTTCCGACCATTGCGCAGGTGTGCGGGGAAGCCGGGCTGGACCTCGCCGCCGACCCGATTCCCGTGAGCCCGGCCGCGCACTACATGATGGGTGGCGTGGCGACGGACCTCGATGGCCGCACCTCCGTGCGCGGCCTCTTCGCCGCGGGTGAGGTGGCCTGCACGGGCGTCCACGGGGCCAACCGGCTGGCCAGCAACTCGCTGCTCGAGGGGCTCGTGTTCGGTGTCCGGGCGGCGCATGCGATGACCAGACCGGCGCAGACTGCTGTCTGGGCCGAGACCGCCGAGGTGGTGCCCATCGCCCCACCTGAGGGCCCCGCGCCGAGCAGTGCCGCTGTGCGCGACCTGATGTGGCGGCAGGCCGGACTCGTGCGCGACCGGGTGGGCCTTGCCGGGGCCGTGCAGCAGTTGCAGGCATGGGTGGCAGTGTCACTCCGGCCCGACGGCGGGCTGCCCGTGCCCACCGGCGACCGCGAGGCCGCAAGCCTGGCGATCGTCGGCTGGCTGATTGCCCGGGCCGCGCTGAGGCGCGAGGAATCGCGCGGGGCGCACTTCCGCACGGACAGGCCCGAGCGGGACGACATACACTGGCGCAGACACGTTGCAGACGTGCGCGCCGACTAGCAGACGAGACTTCGAATCCCATGGCCGATCACGAGATACCCGACCTTCCCACCGCCATCACCCCCCAGTCGCAGGACTTCGGACGCTGGTACATCGATGTTGTCCGGCGCGCCGAGCTGGCCGATTACTCGCCTGTGAAGGGCTGCATGGTCATCCGGCCGTATGGCTATGCGATCTGGGAGCTGATGCAGCAGGGGCTCGACAAGCGCTTCAAGGCGACGGGTCACGTGAACGCGTACTTCCCGATGTTCATTCCCGAGAGCCTCTTCATGAAGGAGGCCGAGCACGTTGAGGGCTTCGCGCCCGAGGTGGCCTGGGTCACCCATGGCGGCAAGGAGGAGCTGGAAGAGCGGCTCGTCGTCCGTCCGACGTCGGAAACGATCATCGGCACCATGTACGCCAAGTGGATTCAGAGCTGGCGCGACCTGCCGATTCTCATTAACCAGTGGGCGAACGTCGTCCGTTGGGAGAAGGTGACCCGCCTGTTCCTGCGCACCACCGAGTTCCTCTGGCAGGAAGGGCACACCGCCCACGAGACCGCCGAGGAAGCCGAGGAAGAGACGCGGCGGATGCTCGCCGTCTACAAGAACTTCGCCGAGACCGAGCTCGCCATGCCCGTCATGGACGGCCTCAAGACCGACAGCGAAAAGTTCGCGGGCGCCGACAAGACCTACTCGATCGAGGCGCTCATGCGCGACGGCCGCGCGCTCCAGGCCGGCACCTCGCACAACCTCGGCCAGAACTTCGCCAAGGGCTACGACATCAAGTTCCAGGCACGCGACAAGTCCGTGCAGTATGCGTGGACGACGTCCTGGGGGGTGTCCACGCGCCTCATCGGCGGCGTGATCATGACGCACGGCGACGAGGGCGGCCTCATCCTGCCGCCACGCATCGCGCCCTACCAGGTGGTGATGATTCCGATCCCCCGCGGTAACTGGAAGGAGACCGTGCTCCCGAAGGCGCAGGAGATCCGCGATGCGCTCGTGGCGGCCGGCGTCCGCGTGATGCTGGACGACCGCGATTCGCAGACACCGGGCTGGAAGTTCAACGAATGGGAGATGCGGGGTGTGCCGTTGCGCCTCGAGATCGGCCCGAAGGATCTGGAGAAGTCGACCGTCGTGCTTGCGCGCCGCGACACGCGTGAGAAGTCCTTCGTGCCGATGGAGGGCCTCGTGGATCACGTGCAGCAACTGCTCACGACGATTCAGCAGGCGCTCTTCGACCGCGCGGTAGCGTTCCGGGCGGAGCACACGACGTCGACGGCCAACTACGACGAGTTCAAGGCCACGATGGACGGTCGTCCCGGGTTCGTGATTGCGCCGTGGTGCGGGTCGGAGACCTGCGAGGCGGAGATCAAGACCGAGACGCAGGCCACGATCCGCAATATCCCCTTCGGTCAGGAGCCGCCGCAGGGCGCCTCCTGCCTGAAGTGCGCCGCGCCGGCCGTGGCCAGCGCCTGGTTCGCGAAGTCCTACTAGGACACCACCCCGATGCCCTATCGGGTGGACCTCTCCCGTCCGCCGCTCGACGCGGCGGACACCCTGATTGAACTCGGTGCGCTGGACGTCGAACTCGGCCCGGGCGGTCTGTCCGCACTGATGCCGGACGCCGTCGCCGCCGCCGAGGTGGCCACGGCCCTGGGCGTTGCCCGGGTGCGCATGACGCCCGCACGCGGGCGCGATGACGGATCCGTGTGGACGCTCACCCCCCGAGCGGTCCACGTCGGCGGGCTCACCATCCTTCCTGTCACAGCGCCGCAGACCGAGGGCGCCATCCGCCTGGTGGACGGGACAGCGTTTGGCACGGGGCTCCATCCGACCACCGCGCTCTGCCTCGAGTGGATCGAGTCGCTCATCGGCGATGCGCCGCTCCCGTCGATGCTCGACGTGGGCACAGGCTCAGGCATCCTCGCGCTCGCGGCCCTGCTCTTCGGGGTGCCGCACGTCACAGGGGTGGAGATTGACGAGCCAGCCTTGCGCGTTGCGGGGGAGAACGCGCGCCTCAACGGCGTAGCGGACCGGCTGACGCTGCTGAAGGGCGGGCCTGAGGTGGTCGACGGTGTGTGGCCCCTGGTAGTGGCCAATATCCGGGCAGCGGAACTCATCGAACTGGCGCCGTGGCTCGCGCGCCGGACGGCCAGTCGGGGACGGTTGCTGCTGTCAGGGATTCCGCGCGCGGTCGCCGGAGAGGTGGAGGCCGCCTACGTACGGACGGGGATGGTGCCGGTAGGTGCGAGTGAGCGAGGCGGCTGGACGGCACTGGTCGTCCAGCCTTCGTGGTGAGGCCTGGCGTTCCGCGCCCGGCTTAGTCTTCCGGTTCTTCTGCCGCGACCTTCTTCTTCCCGAAGATCCACGCGAGCCCGATGCTCAGAATGTAGAGCAGGATGACGGGGCCGCCCATGGCAAGCATGCCGACACCGCCGCCGTCAGGCGAGAGCACGGCCGCCGCGATGATGATGAGCAGCACGGCGTACTTGAAGTGCCGGATCATGAACATCGGCGTGATCATGCCCATCCGCGCCAGGAACAGAACGACGGTCGGCAGCTGGAACGTGATGCCGAGAGCGAGGGCCAGCCGCATGTACATCGAGAAGGCTGGATCCACGCGCGGCATGAACGTCAGGATGTCGTTGGTGAAGCCAACGAAGAACCGCCACGTGATCGGAAATACCACGTAGTGGTTGAAGGCGATCCCGACGACAAACAGCACGGTCGACATCACGACGAACGGAATCGCAAGCTTCTTCTCTTTCGAGTACAAGCCCGGCGCGATGAAGAGCCACAGCTGCGTGGCGACCACTGGTATCGCGAGGACTAAGCCAGCAATCAGCGCCAGCTGCACATGCAGCATGAACGCCTCGGATGGATCCGTGTAGATGAGCGTGCCGCCCTTGGGCAGCAGTTGCTGCATGGGCCGCATCACGAAGTCGAAGATCTGGTCGTGGAATCCGAACGCGACCCCGAAGCCGATGAAGAGCGCGAGGAGGGACCAGATGATGCGTTTCCGGAGCTCGTCGAGATGCTCCAGAAACGACATCTTGCCGCCCGTGTGATCGTCGGACCACTCGGGTTCGTTGTTCTCCTCCCCGGGCGCCGGTACCTGCGCCTGGTTCGGGAAGGGGACGAGTGCCATCGGAGCTACGCGCCCGTACCGGTGCTGGCCGTGCGGCTGACGGTGGCGTCAGCGGGCGGGGCAGGCGTCGTGGCCACGGGCGCCGGCGGTGCAGCCGACACGACGGGCTTTGTTTCCTCGACCCGGATTTCTTCTTCGATCGTGCTGCGCAGTTCGTTGGAGGCGCGCTTGAACTCGCCGATGCTCTTGCCGAGGGACCGGCCGAGCTCCGGGAGCTTGCGGGGTCCGAAGATGATCAACGCGATCACCAGGATGATGATCAGCTCCGACATTCCCAGTGAACCAAACATGGCATGTACTCCAATTGAGGGCCGCGGCGTGACACAACCCCGAGAAATCGCCGCAAGTGCTTCTGCCCATTATAGAAGGTGGTTCCCCTTTCTGCTAGAGTTCCGATCATGCGCAGGTTCCGCCCGGCTTCCGCGGCCGTTGCCGCCATCGCGATTTCGGCTCTGATTGGTGGCGTTTTTGGCCGGAGCGCCCTGGCCACTGAAGACCGTGTGTCGGAGCAGTACAAGCTGTTCACGGCCGCGCTCAGTGCCATTGAGGCCAACTACGTGGGGCAGGTCGAGTCCGACCGCCTGGTCTACAGCGGCATCACCGGGATGCTCCAGACGCTGGACCCCCACTCGAACTTCATGGACCCAAAGAGCTATGCGCAGATGCGGGAGCGCCAGGAGGGCCGCTACTACGGCCTCGGCGTCTCGATTGCGGTGGCCGACGGGGATATCACGGTGGTGCAGCTCTTCGAGGGCTCACCCGCGCATCAGAAGGGGCTCCGTCGCGGCGATGTGATCGCGAAGATCGAGGGCGAGAGTACCAAGGGCTGGACGACCGAGCAGGCGGTCAAGAAGCTGAAGGGGCCGAAGGGCACCACTGTTGCGATTGACCTCCGGCGTGGCGGGTTTGAGGCGTTGATCCCGCTGTCCGTGATGCGCGACGAGATCCACATCGTCACCGTGCGTGCGGCGTTCATGGTGGACGGTTCAACGGGCTACATCCAGCTGTCGGAGTTCGCCGAGAACAGCAACCAGGAGCTGGGCAAGGCCCTCGCGGACCTCAGCACGAAGGGCATGAAGCGGCTCGTGTTCGACCTGCGCGGCAATCCCGGCGGCCAGCTCGACCAGGCCATCAAGATCGCCAACCGCTTCCTCCCGAAGGGCGACCTCATCGTCTATACGCGTGGCCGCGTGTCGAATTCCGACCAGGACTACCGCGCCACCGAGCAGAGCGACTACACGCATGTTCCGCTGGTCGTGCTGGCCAACCGGAACAGCGCGAGCGCCTCGGAGATCGTCTCGGGTGCGTTGCAGGACCACGACCGCGCGCTCATCGTCGGTGAGACCACCTTCGGCAAGGCGCTGGTGCAGTCCGTCTATCGCATCAATCAGGGCGCCGGCCTCGCGGTGACCACCGCGCGCTACTACACGCCCAGCGGCCGCCTGATTCAGCGCCCCTGGGATGGGACCTTCGATGAGTACCTGATGTACTCGCAGAAGGATCAGGACCCGAACAAGGCCCATAACCCGGACGACATGAAGCTCACGGACGGGGGACGTAAGGTCTACAGCGGGGGCGGCGTGGAACCGGACCGGCGCCTGGACGGCCCCGTGGACGGCTTCAGCCCTGGCCGCTTCGCCAAGCTGCTCTATAACCGCCAGTTGTTTGACGTCTTCGCCCAGCGGTTCTCCAGGAAGGGCGATCCACGGGTGCCGTCTGCGCCCGGCAAGGACCGTCGGGAGGTCTCCCAGGGCTTTGCGGTGGATGCCGCCATGGTCCAGGAATTCCGAGACATGCTGGCCAAGATGAAGGTCACCGTCGACGAAGCCGGCTGGCAGAAGGATGAGGTCTTCATCAAGGCGATGATTCGCTACGAGATCGACTTTGACCTCTTTGGCGGGGCCGAGGCCCGCCGCCGCCTGTCGGAGGCCGATCCGCAGGTCCAACTGGCCCTGACCCTCTTCCCGGAAGCTGAGAAATTGAGCCAGCTCGGGAAGGTGACGACCGGAAAAGCGCAGCGTTAGCCGCCGATCCTCTGATTGGTCGCAGCCCCAAAATATTGGGGTGTCGTTATCACCTTGCCACTATGGCTAGGCCTTGCTAGACTGACCACCGCTTTCGTCAGTCTCCCGCCAGCGGGCCACCGAACACCCGAATCCGGCCTTCCCAGCCGCCGGTGTCGAGGTAGCCCCGGCACTATTTTTTCCCCTCGGAAGGGGGCAAGGCATGCGTCTCGAGCGCCTCGAAATTTCGGGTTTCAAGTCCTTTTCGGATCGGTCGGAGCTTGCCTTCGACAAGGGCGTCACGGCCATCGTCGGGCCGAATGGCTGCGGCAAGAGCAATGTGGCGGACGCCATCACCTGGGTACTTGGCGAACAAAGCGCCAAGAGCCTACGTGGCGACAAGATGGAGGACGTCATCTTCAGCGGCAGCGATGCCCGGAAGGCTGGCGGCACCGCCGAAGTCAGCCTGAAGCTCTCTGGGTTGGCCAAGGCGCGCCAGCTTGAGGACGAGGCCGGACTGGGCGTCCTGGAGGGGGAAGGCGTCGAGCCTACGACCCTGGCACCCGGCGAACAGGCCGTCGTGCGCCAGATGGTGGAGGAGTTCACCCGCGACGTCGAAGTGACGCGCCGCCTCTACCGCTCGGGCGAGAGCGAATACCTGATCGACGGCGAGACCTGCCGCCTCCGCGACGTCCACGAACTGCTGATGGACACCGGTCTCGGCGCCAAGGCCTACTCGATCATCGAGCAGGGCAAGATCGGCATGATCCTCAGCTCGCGGCCGACCGACCGCCGGCAGCTGATCGAGGAAGCCGCGGGCGTGACGAAGTACAAGTCGCGCCGGCGCGCGGCCGAGCTCAAGCTCGACGCCGCCCAGCAGAACCTCCTGCGCATCGACGACATCGTCTTCGAAGTCGAAAAGCAGCGTGGGGCTCTGAAGCGCCAGGCCGCTCGGGCGCGCCGCTACAAGAAGCTGCGTGAGGAACTGCGGCGCTGGGAGAAGGTGCTCTTCGCGCGGCGTTACCGGGAACTGGAGCAGAGCATCCAGGAGGCCCGCGAACGGCTGACGGTCGTCCGCGAGGAGGAAGCCTCGTCTGCGGCGCACGTCGCCGAGGTGGAATCCGCCCTCGGACGCCTGCGCATCGAACAGGCCGAAGCGGACGGCCGGGCCACCGCTGTCCGCGAGGAAGCTCACGCGGCCGAGATCGACCTGAACCGCCGGCAGCAGCAGATGGAATTCAACCGCCAGCATGCGCAGAACCTCGCGCATCGGGCGTCCGAGGTCGAAAACGAAGTTGCCGATCTCGATGCGCGGCGTGAGCCCGCGCGGATCGCGATCGAATCCCGGCGCGAGGCCGGGTGTGAGGCTGTCCGCGCACGGGATGAGGCCGCGGGCGTACTGGCCGAGGCGAGCGACGCGCTGCGTGGCGCGCAACAGCATCTGGAACAGTTGGAGTCGGCCCTCGATGAGGCCCGCCAGGCCGGGTTCCGGGTGCTGAACAGCACCACCACGGTGCGGACGGTGATGAGCCATGCCGACGCCCAGCGTGAGCAGGTCACCGCGCGGCTGGACCGTCTCGATCTCGAGAATGAGGACCTGCGCCGTGAGCAGGAGTCCTCGGACGCCGAGCGCGACGCCGCCCGCGAGGCGCTGGCCCGTGCGAAGCAGACCCTCGAGGACATCGCGATCACACGCTCCGTCCGCGAGTCCGAGCTGACGATGGCTCGCGAGGCCCTCGATGCCCGGTCGAAGGCCGTGCGGGTCCGCGAGCAGGAACTGGCCGGCGTCGAAGCCCGGCTCGCCTCCCTCGAAGAGTTGTCTGCGGGTCGCGCCGGTTTCGGCGACGCCGCCCGGATGGTGCTCGTGCAGGCCAACGGGCACGTCGGCCAGCAGGGCGCCGTGGCCGACTACCTGGAAGTGGACAGCCGCTACGAGCGGGCGGTTGAAGCCTGTCTCGGCGAACTCCTTCAGCACGTCATTGTGGAGCGGCACGACCAGGCCGCGGCCGGGCTCTCCCTGGTGCGGGAGCACGAGGCCGGCCGGTGCGGCTTCGTGGTCATCGATCCGGGTTCCAACGGCTACCACCCCTCGGCGCCACTCAGCATGCCGGGCATCGTGCCCGTCTCCCAGCTCATCAAGATCAACGGGCCGCACGCCTTTACCATCCAGAAGGTGATGCCCGAGGCCTACGTGGCCGACTCCTTCGAGAATGCCGTCACGGTCTCGCGTCAGACGTCGGCGCCGGTGGCCACCATCACCGGTGATGTGTTCCGCGGGCCGCACCTGGTGACCGGCGGTACGGCGACCGAAGCCCGCGGCATCCTCCAGACCAAGCGCGAAATCAAGGAACTGCGTGAGCGCGTGGAGCTGGATCGGCAGGCGCTCGCCCGTATCGTCGAGGAAGTGGACACGCTGCAGCTCACGGTGACCGAGACCACCAGCACCATCGCCGCGCTGCAGACCGAGCAGCACCGGCAGGAGGTCGCCGCTGTTGGCTTCGAGGCGCAGGTGGCCCGCGCCGAAGAGACGCGCGTACGGCTCCTGCGCAAGGGGGAGTCCATCGAGCTGGAGCGGCATCAGGCGACCGACGAACTGGGAGCGCTCGACGCCCGGGTGGCGGAAGCCCGGTCCACGCTGTCGCAGCTGGAAGCCGAGCAGCAGCAGACCGACGCACGGATGAACGAGGCGCAGCAGCGCCTGTTTGACGCCCGTTCTGAAATCGACGACCTCAGCCGCCGCGCGGCGGATGCCGGCGCCGCGCATGCCGGTCTGGTCGAGCGTGTGACCGCGCTCGATTCGGAAGTGCGCCGGCTCGAAGAGAGCGCACGCGAGCTTGAGGAGCGCATCGCGACCCGCAAGCAGGAGGTGGAGCAGCTTCGCGCCCGACGGACGGGTCTGCTCGACGAAGTCACCGAATCCGAGCGCCTCCTCGACGAAGGCGTCCGCGGCCTCGACGCACTGCGGGAACGCGTCCGGATTGCGGACGAAGGCGCCCAGGCCCTCCGGCAGCAGGTGGATGGCCAGGACGGCGTGATCCGTCAGGCGCGCCATGCGCTCGATGCCGTGCGGCAGCAGGCGAACGCGCTCGAGGTGGCCCGCGTGGCGGCCGAGGCGGACCTGACGCATGTGGCGCAGTCGTGCTTCGAGAGCGTGCAGGCCAGCATCGACGAGGTGCTTGCGGATGTGACCGAGATGGAGATGTCCGGTCAGGCCGTTCCGGACGCCGCTGCCATCAACGCCGAGGACGTGGATCCGGACGCCGAGGACGGCGCTGTGTCCGCCGACGCTGCACCGGTCTCGACCGCGGCGCAGCCGACGTCCATGAGTGCCGAGGAGGCGATCACCGCGCTCAAGGGCAAGATCGACCGGCTTGGCCCCGTCAACATGATGGCCATCGAGCAGTTCGATGAGCTGGAGACCCGGCACGCCTTCCTGACGACGCAGCGGCAGGATCTGACCGACTCCATCGCGCAGACCGCCGAGGCGATCAAGCGCATCGATGAGACGACGAAGGCCCGCTTCCGCGAGGCGTTCACTGCCATCCAGCAGAACTTCCAGGTCACCTTCAGCACGCTCTTCGGCGGCGGGCACGCCGGGCTGAGCCTGCTTGACGAGAACGATCCGCTCGAAAGCGGCATCGACATCGTCGCGTCGCCTCCAGGGAAGCGTCTCCAGAACGTGATGCTGCTGTCGGGCGGAGAGAAGGCGCTGACCGCCATCGCGCTGATGTTCGCGATCTTCAAGTACAAGCCCAGCCCGTTCTGTCTGCTGGACGAGATCGACGCGCCGCTCGACGACGCCAACGTAAGCCGTTTCGTCGAGATGCTGCGCAGCATGCTGGGTCATACGCAGTTCATCCTCATCACGCACAACCGCCGCACCATGGAGATCGCCAACCGGCTCTACGGCGTCACCATGGAGGAGCCCGGCGTCTCGAAGCTGATTTCCGTGCAGCTGCACTAACACCGGACGGGGCGCCCAGGTGGCGCCCCGCATCGACCAGACGTGGCCAACGAGGACAAGGCGACTCGCTTCCAGCGTCTGCGGAGACGGGCCACCGTCGCCGCTGTCGGCTCGTGTGGCCTCGTGCTCGGTCTGGCGTGGATGGCCGGGCCCCCGGGGTGGGCCAGTGTCTCCGCGTCAGCGGGTTCACTCGCGCAACTCGGCTCCCTGACCGTTGGCGCGCTCGGTCTCCTGCTCCTCTGCGCCGTCGCCACCTTCCCTGCCACCTTCTTCCGCGACGCCGTGCTCACACGGCGCTATGGCCTGCTGCGCGAGCGGCCTCTGGCGTGGATCGTCGACTGGTCGAGGCATGCTGGCGTGAACGTTGTGGCGGGCACGGTGGCCGTGGCCGCCTGCGCGGTCCTGCGCTGGCTGATGGAAGACGCGTGGTGGGCGATTGGGGGCATGGCTGTTGCCGCGGCGCCCTTTGCTGCGGGGCGTCTGCTGCGCGTGGAGAGCCGGGGCACACCGCTCGCCAGAGAGGCGCTCTGTGAGCGACTGACGCGCCTCCTCGGGAAGGCAGGGTTCCCTGGGCTCGGCCTGTTTCAGGTGCATGTCGGTGAGCGGACCCGCGTCGCCAGTGCCGCCATCGTGAACGCGGGCAGGGCGCGGTATGTCGCCATCTCCGACACGCTCCTCGCGGATCACACCGACGAGGAGGTGGAGGTGGTCGTCGCCCACGAACTGGCGCATGTGGCCCATCACGACGTCGTGATCGCGCAAGCCGCACTGGCCGTCCATGTGGCGGCGAGTTTGCTGGGCGCCGAGGTCGCAGTCCGGTGGGCCGGGCCCATCCACGGAGTGATGGCGGCGGCCAGGCTTCCGCTGGCGCTCCTGACCACGGGCGCGCTGTTTCTGTTGTTGCGCCCGCTCTCCCTGGCGCTGTCGCGTCTCCAGGAGCGCCGGGCCGATCGCTATGCCCTGACGCTGACGGGCAATGGGCCGGCGCTGACGTCCGTGCTGCGGCGATTGGCCGCGAACAACCTCGTCGAGCCCGCCCCGTCGGGTCTCACCGTGTGGTGGTTTCATTCGCACCCGGCGGCAGCGGAGCGGATGTCCGGGTGCGGACCTGTGGATTCAACAGACGGGGGCGGCGCGGCAAGGTAAGGTGGAACAGGTGAGAGTCGATGCCTGTTGAGTTTGCCCGGCGATTGACCGGAACCGCGCGCACCACCGGCGCCAATCGACAGCTTGGCGGTGCGCTCGCATTCATCGCCGGTGCGACGAATGCCGGGGCCTTCCTTGCCGTGCGCCAGTACACGTCGCACATGACGGGCATGGTCTCGTCGATGGCCGACGACCTCGCCGTGGGGGAGTGGCGTCCTGCGGCCGGCGCGTTCGGCGCCGTGCTGTCGTTCCTCTCCGGCGCCGCGACCACGGCGGTGCTCGTCAACTACGCACGCCGCCGACAGCTCCACAGCCAGTTTGCGCTGCCGCTCCTTCTGGAAGCGGTGCTCCTCCTGGTATTCGGCCTGATCGGCGCGCGCCTCGCATCCATGCACGGCCTGTTCGTCCCGGTCACGGTGATGCTGCTGTGTTTCGCCATGGGTCTGCAGAATGCCGTGATCACCAAGATTTCACGGTCGGAGATCCGGACGACGCACGTCACGGGCCTCGTCACGGACATCGGGATCGAGGTCGGGAAGTTGCTCTACTGGAACCGGCTCCAGGAAGACCGGTCGCTCCACGTGGTCGCGGACGTCGCACGTCTCCGCGTGCTGTCGCTGCTGGTCGGGGCGTTCTTCCTCGGTGGCGTCATGGGTGCGATTGGCTTCCAGCGCATCGGCTATGCCGCCACCGTCCCCCTGGCGTTGATACTGGTCGTCCTGGCCATCGTGCCGGCGGCTGACGACGTGCGGCGCTATCTCGGACGCGGGACGAATCATCAGAAGGAGGCGTGAGATGCGCACGACGACGTGGTACTCGGGCTTTGCGAAGTCGGCGTCGCACTTCTGCGGGCGTCCGCGCACCTTTGCGCTGGCCGTGGGGGTGATTGCGGCCTGGATCCTGACCGGGCCGGTGTTCGGCTTCAGCGATACGTGGCAGTTGGTCATCAACACCGGCACCACCATCGTCACCTTCCTGATGGTGTTCCTGATTCAGAACACGCAGAACCGCGACACGGAGGCCATCCAGATCAAGCTGGACGAGATCATCCGCGCCACCAAGGGGGCGCATAACGCACTGCTCGATCTCGAGGAACTCGAGGAAGAGCAACTCGATGCGTTCCGCCGGCGATATCAGGCGCTGGCGGCGTTGGCCCGGGAAAGTGCCGAGGACACCGGCACGCCTGAGGCGTAGACGACGCACGGACCCCGGCGAATGCATGCCAGACTATCTCTCTCGCCGCATGCCGTACCCTGAACAGCGCGCCATCCGCGCCGTCGCCTACTTCGAGGCCTTCAAGGGCGTGCTGGTCATCGTGGCCGCGAGTGGCCTCGCGGCGTTCATCCACCGGGACCTGCCCGGTCTCGCGGCGACGCTCATCGAGCACGCCCACCTGAACCCGGCCGCCCACTATCCGCGCATCTTCATCGACGCCGCATCACGGCTGCAGGACACGCGGCTCCTGCTGCTGGCCTTCGGGGCTGCGGCCTATTCGATGATCAGAATGGTTGAAGCCTACGGTCTCTTCCGCGAGCGGGCGTGGGCAGAGGTGTTCGCGGCGGCGAGCGGCGCGGTCTATATGCCGATTGAGCTGTACGAGTGGGCCGCGCAGCCCAGCTGGCTTCGAGCGGGGATCTTCATGGTCAACGCCGCCGTGGTGGGGATCATGCTGATGGCCATCCGGCGCCGTCAGCGGGCGGCGGTGTAGCGGCCGCCTGCCTACTTTCCGCTGACGACGAGCGTGCCGCGCATGGCCTTGCAGCCAGGGTCCGCGGCAATGTTGCAGTAGTAGGTAAAGCTGCCCGCGCGCTCGGCCCGGAACTCGATCACGGTCGTGGCGCCTGGCGCGATGCGCCTGGCGATGCGGTATTCGTCGATGGCAAAACTGTGGACCTGGTCCGCGCCTTCGATGGTCAGGCGGACGCGGTCGTCCTTACTGACTTCGATGCGGCTCGGTGTGAAGGTGTAGTTTCTGGCGGTGAGGGAGAAGTCGCGGAGGCTGACGGCCTGGTCTTGACGGCCGAGTCTGGCAGCGAAGGTCGGCGCGACCAGGGCGGTCGCGCCGGCTCCGACGAGGACGAGGACCCGGCGTCGTGAGATCGCCGGGTGACCCGTCTTCATCGTGCTATTCCTGGGCGGGGGCGGCCCCGCTGGCAGGCGCCTCATCGGTGAGGAGCGCCTTCCGGCTGAGGCGGATCTTGCCGGTGGGGTCGATGTTGATGACCTTCACCATGATCTCCTGCCCTTCCTTGAGTTCGTCGCGTACGTCCTTCACGCGGTGGTTCGCGATCTCGGAGACGTGCAGCAGGCCATCGGTGCCAGCCATGATCTCGACGAACGCGCCGAAATCGGTAATCCGCTGGACCTTGCCCTTGTAGGTCTTGTTCAACTCGGGCGTGGCGGTCAGTTCCTGGATGATGCTGATCGCCTTCGCGGCAGACTCGCCGTCGGCCGACGCCACGTTGACCGTGCCGTTGTCCTCGACGTCGATCTTCACGCCGGTCCGCTCGATGATGCTGCGGATCATCTTGCCGCCCGGTCCGATGACGTCGCGGATCTTGTCGACCGGAATCTTGATGGTGATGATCCGCGGCGCGAAGGTGGACATGGCGCTGCGCGTCGCGCCCAGCGTCTTCGCCATCTCGCCGAGGATGTGCATCCGGCCGGCCTTGGCCTGGTCGAGTGCCTTGGCCATCACCGCCGAGGTGATGCCGGACACCTTGATGTCCATCTGCAGCGCGGTGATGCCGTCGGCCGTGCCGGCGACCTTGAAGTCCATGTCGCCGTAGTGGTCTTCGGCGCCAGCGATGTCCGAGAGGACGGCGTACTTGCCGCTCTTCTCGTCCATGATGAGGCCCATCGCGATGCCCGCGACCGGCGCCTTGATCGGCACGCCCGCGTCCATCATCGCCATCGAGCCGCCGCAGACCGACGCCATCGAGGACGAGCCGTTGGACTCAAGAATGTCCGACACGATGCGGATCGTGTAGGCAAACTTCTCGGCGGCCGGCACGACAGGCGTCAGCGCCCGCTCGGCCAGTGCGCCGTGCCCGATCTCGCGGCGGCCCGGGCCCGTGAAGCGGCCCGTTTCGCCCACCGAGTAGGGCGGGAAGTTGTAGTGGAGCATGAAGCGCTTGTAGAACTCGCCCGTGACGTGCTCAATCTTCTGCTCGTCGTCGGCCGTGCCGAGGGTGCAGGTGACCAGCGCCTGCGTCTCGCCACGGGTGAAGACGACCGAGCCGTGCACGCGCGGGAGCACCGTGGCTTCGGTCCAGATCGGACGGATCTGGTCGAACTTCCGGCCGTCGAGCCGCTGTCCGTTGTTGAGAACCTCCTCGCGGAGCGCCTTCTCTTTCAGGTCGTGGAAGACGTGCTTGGCGTCGGACTTCTTCTGCGCGTCGTCGGCGGGGAGGGTCGCCAGGAAGCCGGCCAGGACGGCATCAACCGCCGAGTAGCTCTCCAGCTTGTCCTTGAGCCGCATGGCGGCGACCAGCGGTCCGAGCATCGCCTTCTCGGCCGCAGCCTCGAATGCCGCTTCCGCATGATGCGCGGTGACCACCAGCTTCTTCTTGCCAGCCGCGGCGCGGAGTTCCTCGATGCCGGCCACGATCAGCTTGATGGCGGCGTGCGCGGCTTCGAGCGCACCAACCACGTCGGGCTCGGAGACTTCCTTCGCGCCGGCTTCCACCATCACGATGCCGTCAAGGCTGCCCGCCACCACGAGGTCGAGCGAGCTCTGCTTGCGCTCCTCGAAGGTCGGGTTGATGACGTAGGCGCCGTTGATGAGGCCCACGCGGACGCCCGCGATCGTCTTGACCAGCGGAATCTCGCCCAGGGCCAGAGCCGCGGAGGCGCCGGTAATGGCGAGCACGTCGGCGTCGTTGTCCGTGTCGGCCGAGATCACCTGCGCGATGATCTGCGTCTCGTAGCGCCAGCCGTCCGGGAACAGGGGGCGGATGGGGCGGTCGATCAGGCGGCTGGTGAGGACTTCCTTTTCCGGCGGCTTGCCTTCGCGCTTGAAGAACCCGCCGGGGATGCGGCCCGAGGCAAAGGCGTTCTCGCGGTAGTCGACGGTCAGCGGAAGGAAGTCGATGCCTTCGCGCGGATTGGCGGCATGGCTGGCGGCGACCATGACCATGGTGTCGCCGGAGCGGACGACGACGGAGCCGTCGGCCTGCTTGGCGAGTTTGCCGGTTTCGATGGAGATCGTGCGCGAACCGATCCGGATTTCGCGGCGCTGCAGATTGACGTTGTGCATGATGGGTGCTGCCGCTACTTGCGGATGCCGAGGCGCTGAATCAGAGCGGAGTACCGCCCGGTGTCCTTGCTCTTCACGTAGTCCAGCAGCCGCCGACGCTGTCCGACGAGCTTCAGCAGACCGCGACGCGAATGGTGGTCCTTCGAGTGGGTCTTGAAGTGCTCGGTCAGATACGTGATGCGATTGCTGAGGATGGCGATCTGGACTTCCGGTGAACCGGTGTCCGTGGTGTGCGTGCGGTAGTCCCCGATGAGATTGGTCTTGCGGTCTTTCGACAGTGCCACGATGTCCCCTCCACGTCCGGCCCAGTGTGCCCGCTCCCCTGTCTCGCAGGAGCCGGAACCAGCCCGTCGTCGTAAGTGAGCTAACTACGTCAGGTTGAAGAACTTAGATCCTACATGAGGACCACGGACGGATGCAAAAAACCCGGGGTCGAGGCGAGCGTGGCCAGAGCCAGCAGGGCGCCGTCAGGGCCCAGGATCCGGACGCGGGTGGCGGCCCCGGCGGCCGGGTCGAGTCCAGCCCAGGGACCGGAGGCGTGGGCTGGACCCAGGTCCCGCCCGTGGCCGAGTCTGGTCAGGCCGTCCTCATTGACCGTAAAGGCGGGCAGTTCGGGCAGCAGAGCCTGCATCGGCACCAGATAGGCCCACGCGGAATCCGGCTCGGCCTGGAGGGCGTCGAGCGTCACGGCGTCCGCGAGACTGAACGCCCCGGTCCTGGTCCGGCGCAGGCTCTGGAGGCAGGCACCGGCTCCGGTCAACTCCCCGGCGGAGTGCGCCAGGGCGCGGACGTAGAACCCGGCCGAGCCGGTTACCTCCACGGTCGCGACGCCATGGTCGTAGTCCACGAGCGAGAGGGCCGACACAGTCACGGGAACCGGCTCCGGCTGCACGGGGGTGCCGGCGCGGGCGAGCGCGTAGGCGCGCTGGCCCTGGATCTTCTTGGCGGAGACCGGCGGCGGGGGCTGCAGGTAGTGCCCGCTGAGTTGGTCGAGGGCGGCGGTGACCGCCTCGCGTGTCGGGTGGAGGCCGGTGCGCGAGGTTTCGAGACCGGTCACGTCGTACGAGTCCGTCGTCACGCCGAAGAGGATCTCGGCGCGGTAGGTCTTCTCGGTGCCTGCCAACAGCGAGACCAGGCGCGTGGCGCGGCCGCAGGCCAGGGCCAGGACGCCGGTGGCCATCGGGTCGAGCGTCCCGGTGTGGCCGATGCGTTTTTCATGGAGGAGACGCCGGACGACCGCCACGACATCGTGCGAGGTCAGGCCCTCCGGCTTGTCCACGACCAGGACGCCTTCGGCGGGGCGCCCCGGTACGTCATCCCGCTGTCGGCGTGCGGCGTCCGCCTGGCCGTGCGACCGCGTCACGCGCGGCGGGCCGCGGTCCTGGGATGCGTCTTCGGCGACAGGAAGTGGTCCCGGTAATACCGCAGTTCGTCGATTGACTCGTGGATGTCCAGGAGAGCCCGGTGGGTGCCCGCCTTCTTCGGCGGATTCACCTGGCTCGGATACCAGGCCTTCAGCGCGACCTTGATGGAGCTGACGTCCACGATCCGGTAGTGGAGAAAGCGATCAAGTGCCGGCATGTACCGCGCAAGAAACCGGCGGTCCTGCCACACCGAGTTCCCACAGAGCGGTGCCGTGCGTGCGTAGCTGTGACGGCGGATGAACCGCAGCGTCTGGCGCTCGGCTTCGGCAAGCGAGATGCCCTCGGCGGCCACGCGGTCGAGGAGGCCGCTCTTCTTGTGGGTCCGGCGCGGCCACGGGTCCATGCGCGTCAACTCGGCGGCCGTGGGACGAATGACGAGCTCGGGACCGGTTGCGACGACCTGCAGGTGCTCGTCCGTGATGATCGTGGCGATTTCGAGCAATACGTGGCGCTCGGGGTCGAGGCCCGTCATCTCGCAGTCGATCCACACCCAGTACTCGCGGCTCCGCGGAGCGACCGCGGCCTTGGCGCGAGCCACTGCCTTGGCTTTCGCCATCGTCAGTCGTGCTCCGGCCCGTCCGGCGTGGCGACTGGGGTTCCCCCGTCATCCGGGGCGGCGTCAGGCGCGGTCGCGACGGGGACCTCCGCCTCGGACACCAGTTCAGGATGGAGCGGTTCCAGCGGATGGGCGTGCAACTCCTGGATGAGTTCCTCGATCCGGGCCTGGTGCTCGACCGATTCGTCCCACCGGAACTCGAACTCCGGGACGCGGCGCAGCCTGAGCCCGCCGCCGATGCGGCGCCGCAGGTAGGGCGTGGCCCGGTCGAGGGCCCGCGCCGTCGCCTTGCGGGCATTGGCGTCGCCGATCTGGGTGTAGTAGATGCGGGCGATCTGCAGATCGCTCGTGACGGAGACGCGGGTCAGCGTGATGAAGCCGATGCCGGGGTCGTGGACCTCGCCCCGCACCAGGAGCTCGCTGAGCTCCTGGCGGATCTGATCGCCGACACGGTCGGGCCGAAAGCTGGTGGACATCTGACGCTCTGCCGCTCCGGACCGCGCGCCCGACTAGCGGGACGCGGCCGGCGTGGTGACCTTTTCGCGGCCGACGACTTCGATGATGTCGCCCACCTGGATGTCGTTGTGCTTCTCGAGGCTGATACCGCACTCGAAGCCGGTCTTGACCTCGCTCACGTCGTCCTTGAAGCGGCGCAGGCCCGCGATCTTGCCCTCATGCACGACCTTGCTGTCGCGGATGAGCCGCACTTGTGCGTCGCCGCCGCGGCGGATGACGCCCTCCGTCACCATGCAGCCGGCGATGGTGCCGGCCTTGGGCACGCGGAAGACCTCGCGCACCGAGGCCAGGCCGAGCCGCACGTCCTTGAACGTCGGGTCGAGCAGGCCCGCCATCGCGAGCTTGATTTCGTCGGTCACGTGGTAGATGACCGTGTGGTGCCGGATGTCGACTTCCTCGCGCTCCGCCACGACAGCCGCGTTGCGATCGGGCTTCACGTTGAAGCCGATGATGACGGCGTTGGAGGCGGTCGCCAGCAGGACATCCGACTCGTTGATCGCGCCAACACCCGCGTGGATGATGCGGATCTTGACCTTCTCGTCGGAGAGCTTGGCGAGCGTGTCGGCCAGCACTTCGGACGAGCCCTGCACGTCGGCCTTCACGATGAGCGGCATTTCTTTCATGCCGCCCTCGGCGATCTGCTCCTTGAGCGATTCCAGCGTGAGCCGGCCGCCCTTGGCGCCGAGCGCCCGATCCTTGGCCTGCGCCTGACGGAACGTCGCGATCTGGCGTGCCTTGGCCGCATCGGCCACGGACTGGAAGGTGTCGCCCGGACTCGGCAGCGTGGTCAGACCGAGGACCTCGACCGGCGTGGCTGGGCCCGCGGTCTTCACGTGACGGCCGCGGTCGTCGATGAGGGCGCGCACGCGGCCCACCACCGGGCCCGCGATGAAGTTGTCGCCCACGCGGAGCGTGCCGTCCTGCACCAGGACGGTGGCCACCGGACCGCGTCCGCGGTCCAGCTTTGATTCGAGCACGGCGCCCGACGCGGGCCGGTTCGGATTGGCCTTGAGTTCGAGGATGTCGCTCGAGAGCAGGATCATCTCGAGGAGCTGATCCAGGTTCTCCCGCTTCTTCGCCGACACCGGAACCATGACGGTATTACCGCCCCAGTCCTCGGGCACCAGTCCCAGTTCCGCGAGCTCGCGCTTCACGTTGTCCGGGTTGGCGTTGTTCTTGTCGATCTTGTTGATGGCGACCACGATCGGCACGTTCGCCGCCCGGGCGTGGTCAATGGCTTCCTTCGTCTGCGGCATGACGCCGTCGTCGGCCGCCACCACCAGCACCACGATGTCGGTCACCTTGGCGCCGCGGGCGCGCATCAGCGTGAAGGCCGCGTGACCCGGCGTGTCGAGGAAGACCACGTTCCGGTTGTTCACTTCCACGTGATAGGCGCCGATGTGCTGGGTGATGCCGCCGGCTTCACGCTCGGCCACGCGGGCCTCGCGGATGGCGTCGAGCAGCGATGTCTTGCCGTGGTCGACGTGACCCATGACCGTGACGACAGGCGCGCGGGTGACGATGTCCTCCGGCTTGGAGTCGTCGACCTCCGCCGCGCTCATCTCTTCCTCGAAGCTGCGCATCTCGACGTCGGCGCCGAACTCGCGCGCGATGTCCCGCGCCGTATCCGTGTCGAGTGGGCTGTTGATGGTCATCATCATGCGCTTCATCAACAGCTTGGCCAGCACGTCCTTGACGCGCACTTCCAGCTTGTCCGCCAGGTCCTTGACCGTCATGCCTTCGGCCAGCGTGATCGTGCGGGTGACCGGTGGCGGTGGCGCCATCATCGGCGTCGACGGTGCCGACGGCCGCTCACGTTTCGCGCCAGCTGGACGGCCCCCTCCGGGACGCATCGGTCCAGACGGGCGCTGGGGGTAGGGCGGACGCTGACCCGGCATGCCCGGGCGCTGGCCCGGAAGTGCAGGACGTATGGGCTGCGAGGGCAGGGGACGTGGTCCACCCAGCATGCCCGGCGTGGTGGGTCTCGGCGGGCCGCCGTAGGGCGGGCGCTGCCCGGGTATGCCCGGACGCGGAGTCGGTCGCGGTGGCGGCGCGCCGGGAACGGGCGGCTGCACCATGCGCGGCAGGGTCTGTGCCGGCGGACGCTTCGCCGGTGCAATCGGGCGTGCCGGTTGCGCGGGGCGGCCTGGTTCTTCAATGCGGAGACGGATCGTCGAGGGCACAACGCGAACCGGCGGAGCCGGCGCGACAGGTGCAGGGGCAGCCGGAGCTGCCGCGACGGGCGCGACCCGAGCGGGCTCGGGCGTGCTGGCCACGGGTTCCGGCGTGGTGACGACGGGTGCTGGCGCGGGCTTGGGAGCGGGCGCGGCTACGGGAGCCGGAGCCGGAGCCGGAGCCGGTGCGGCCGCCACGGGAGCGGGCGCGGCCGCTACGGGCTCAGGCGCGACAACGGGTTCAGGTTCGTGGACGACTGGCGGCGGAATCGCCTCGACCGGCGCTGGTGCGGCGTGTTCCTCGACCGGAAGGTCCGCCGGAGCCTCGCCCTCGGCGTGATGTGGCTGTGCCGGTTTGATGGTCTTGATGAGCCGTGGCGGACCGAGCACCGGGGCCGGCGGTGCCTTGGGCGGCTCGGGCTTCTTGAGCGCCGGGGCCTTCTTGACGAGGCCTCCTTTGGCGGCCACCGGGGCCGGTGCGTGCGGGCCCTCGGCGAAGATGTCCCCAGAGGGGAGCGCGATGTTACGCGCGCGGGCCGTGCGATCGACAAACGAACGCGCCACCACCTCCTCGAGGGTGCTGGAGGCGCTCTTCAGTTCGATGCCGTGCTCACGCTTGAGCAGCGCCAGGACTTCCTGACTCGTGGTGCCGAGCAGTTCGGCGACTTTGTAGATCCGGACGGTGGCCAAATGTATGTCGCTCCGCGCGCTTACGAGTTGTCCTGATCCCCGGCAGCCGGCTCGTCTGCAGCCGGTGCGTTCTCGCCCTCGACCGGGGCGGCCTCGGGATTGGCCACCTCGTCGCCGTCAACGGGCGCACCCGCTTCGAGCGCGCCGAACTCGGCCTCGACTTCTTTCCGCTTGTCTTCTTCGCTCTTGATATCAATGCGCCAGCCGGTGAGCTTGGCGGCCAGACGCACGTTCTGGCCCTTCTTGCCGATGGCGAGCGAGAGCTGACTGGCCTCGACGACGACCTCCATCACGCGTTCGACGTCATCGATCATCTCGACGTGCTGCACCTTGGCGGGGCTGAGCGCGTTGGTCACCAGGGTGATCGGATCCTCGGACCACTCCACGATGTCGATCTTCTCGCCGCGCAGCTCGCGGATGATGGCCTGGACGCGCGTGCCCTTCATGCCGACGCAGGCGCCGACCGGGTCCACGTCCCGCTCGCGGGAGTACACCGCCACCTTGGCACGGTCGCCGGCCTCGCGGACCGCGCCGCGCACCATCACCGTGCCGTCATAGATTTCCGGGACTTCCTGCTCGAACAGCTTGATGAGCAGCGCCGCATCCGTGCGGGACATCACGATCTGGGGGCCCTTGGCGCTGTGGTTGACGCTCTTGATGACCGCACGCACGCGCTCGCCGGGCGAATAGCTCTCGGCGCGGGACTGTTCGCGGCGGGGCAGCACGGCCTCGATGCGGCCGATTTCCACAATCAGGTCGCCCGCTTCGAAGCGCTTCACCATGCCGGTGATGACTTCGCCGACGCGCTGGTTGTATTCCGCGAAGATGTTCTCGCGCTCGGCCTCGCGGACCTTCTGGAAGATCACCTGCTTGGCCGTCTGCGCGGCAATGCGCCCGAGCACGTCCGTGCGCTTCGGGAACTCGATCTCCATATCGACTTCGGCTTCCTCGCCGTAGAGTTCCTGGGCTTCGGCGAGCGCGATTTCGGTGGAGGGGTCGGTGACCTCGTTCACGATGTGCTTGATGGCGAACAGGTCGACCTGGCCCGTTTCGGTGTTGAAGCGGGTCCGGAGGTTCTCGTTCGTCTTGTAGTACTTGCGCGATGCGGTCAGGACGGCATCTTCGATGGCCGTGATGATCGTGTCGGCTTCGATGCCCTTTTCTTTGGCCAGGGCCTCAATCGTCTGCTGGAGCGGGTTGCTCATCCTCTGCCTCAAAACTCGACTTCTAGCCGTCCCCGGGTAATCCGTTCGAAGGGGAGCCGGTGCACCCGGCCCTTCGCGCCCTCGAGCAGTACCACCTCGCCGTCCACACCCCGCAGCCGGCCGTCGAAGGCCGTCTGGTTGTCAACCGGCTCTGCCACCACAACCTTCACCCGCCGGCCGTCAAACCGCCGGTAGTCCTCGAGACCCCGCAGGGGCCGATCGAGACCCGGCGACGAGACTTCCAACGTGTAGGTGAAGGGCAGCGGATCCTCGACGTCCAGGATGGTGCTCATTTCCTGGCTGACCCGCTGGCAATCTTCAATGCCGACACTTTCCTCTGGCGTCGCCGCCGGACCCGGCCGGTCAACAAACACACGAACCACCTGCCCGTAGGTCTCACGACGGCTCTGGATGTCCCAAATCTCCAGTCCATAGTCGCGCGCGACCCGTTCAGCGACGGCCCGAATGCGTTCCACCGGTTCCACGACGCTCGCCTCACCCCCTGGCTGAACCCCGGAAAAACAGCCCCAGAAACGAAAAAAGTGGGCACCGGCCCACTAGGAGTTCACTCACCCAGGAGGTCTAGAAGGGTATCACAGGAGGGGGCGGGCCATGAGGTCGTACTCCTGGCTGCCAGTGATCTCGGCGTCGATGAAGTCGCCGGCCGAGTAACTGGAGGGGTCGCAGTCCGTCAGATAGACCACAGGGTCAATATCGGGGGCCTGGCCGGCCGTGCGGGCCCGGAGCACCAGTTCGTGCTCGGCGCTTGGTCCGTCCACGACCAGGCGCAGCCGTTCCCCAACCCGTGCCGCCTGCCGGGCCGTGACCCGGGCTCGCTGGGCGTCCATGAGCTTCCGCTGGCGGCTCCGCTTGGTCACGGTGGGGACGTCGTCCTTCAGGCCGTACGCCGAGGTCTGCTCCTCATGGGAATAGGTGAATACCCCCATGTGGTCGAATGCCATAGCATCCGCGAAACTGGCCAACTCCGCGAAGTCGGCTGCCGTCTCGCCCGGGAATCCGACGATGAACGTGGTCCGGAGGGTGGCCTCGGGCAGCCGGGTCCGGATGCGGGTCAGGAGGCGCTCGTAGGACGCCCGGGTTCCGGGGCGCTTCATCCGCTGGAGCACCGGGTCCGCGGCGTGCTGGAGCGGCAGGTCGATGTAGCGGCAGACCGCCCGGCTTTCGCCGATGGCGTCCAGGACGTCGTCCGTGATGGTCGTCGGGTAGAGGTAGAGGAGGCGAATCCACTCGAGGCCGGTGATCTGGTCCAGCCGGCGCAGCAGTTTCGCCAGCGCGCCACGCTCTCCCCGGTCAATCCCGTAGAAGGTCGTGTCCTGCGAAATCAGCAGCAGTTCCTTCACGCCACCCTCGGCGAGGCGCTCGGCTTCGGCGACGATCGAGTCGGCCGTCCGGCTCCGGTAGGCGCCGCGCAGCGTCGGGATGATGCAGAAGGCGCACTTGTAGTCGCAGCCCTCGGCGATCTTCAGATACGCGTAGTGGCGCGGCGTGGCAAGCAGGCGCGGCGTGTCGGCGTCGTAGATGTAGGTCGGGCGAATCGGGGCGGCGAGCGGTGACTCGAGCGATGCCGCGGTCGCGTCGGCCCGGTCGCGGAGCCGAATGGGCTCGCCATTGGCGCGCAGCAGCTGGATCGTCGACGGAGCCTGCCCGCCGATAGCGCCGACAATCTCCGGCACCTCGCCCGTGCCCAGCACGGCGTCAATCTCGGGAATCTGGGCGCGCAGTTCGTCCCGGTAACGCTCGGCCATGCAGCCGGTGACGACCAGCGTCCGGCACTTACCGGTCTTCTTGTGCTCGGCCATCTCCAGGATGGTGTCGATAGACTCCTGCTTGGCCTTGTCGATGAAGGCGCAGGTGTTGACCACAAGCACGTCCGCCTCGGCGGCATCCCGCGTGAGCTCGTGGCCCGCCTGCTGGGCGAGGCCCAGCATGACCTCCGAGTCCACGAGATTCTTCGGGCAGCCGAGCGAGATCAATCCAACCTTCATGCAGAGTTAGGATACAGGCAACGTCATGGCCGCTGCTTCGACTGCCATCGCCACGCTCCTCCAGGACGCCTCCCTGGTCGGCACCCGTGTCACCGTGCGGGGCTGGGTCCGCACCCGCCGCGACTCGAAGGCGGGCCTCTCGTTTGTGCACGTGCACGACGGCTCCTGCTTCGCGCCCATTCAGGTGGTGGCGCCCGAGGGGATGTCGAATTACGAATCCGACGTGAAGAAGCTCACCTCGGGCTGCTCCGTCATCGCCACCGGTGTGCTGGCGGCCAGTCAGGGGCAGGGTCAGGCCGTCGAGGTGCTGGCCGACACCGTCGAGGTGGTCGGCTGGGTGGATGAGCCGGATAGCTACCCGATTCAGCCCAAGAAGTCCTCATTTGAATACCTCCGCGAGGTGGCGCACCTGCGGCCGCGCACCAATACGCTCGGCGCCGTCGCGCGCGTGCGGCACTGCCTGAGCCAGGCCATCCACCGGTACTTCCACGAGCACGGCTTCTTCTGGGTGCACACGCCCATCATCACGGCCAGTGACGCGGAAGGCGCCGGCGAGATGTTCCGTGTGAGCACGCTCGACCTGGCGAACGTGGGGCATGTGCCGCGGGGGCCGGACGGCCGGACGGATTTCTCCTCGGACTTCTTCGGCAAGGAAGCCTTCCTCACGGTCAGCGGCCAGTTGAACGTCGAGACGTATGCCTGCGCGCTCTCGAAGGTCTACACCTTCGGGCCGACCTTCCGCGCCGAGAACAGCAACACGAGCCGCCACCTCGCCGAGTTCTGGATGGTCGAGCCCGAAATCGCCTTCGCCAACATCAACGACGACGCGGATCTCGCGGAGTCGTTTCTGAAGTCCATCCTGACGACCGTCCTGAACGAGCGGGGCGACGACCTCGCGTTCTTTGCCGAGCGCGTCGACAAGACCTGCGTGGCCCGCGTCGAGGCGTTCGTGCGGTCGTCCTTTGAGCGGATGACGTACACGGAGGCCATCGCCGCGCTCGAGAAGAGCGGCAGGCGCTTCGAGTATCCCGTGCACTGGGGGATGGATCTCCAGAGCGAGCACGAACGCTGGCTGACGGAAGAACACCTGAAGGCGCCGGTCATCGTGATGCACTACCCGAAGGACATCAAGGCGTTCTACATGCGCCAGAACGACGACGGCAAGACCGTCGCGGCGATGGATGTCCTCGCGCCTGGGATCGGCGAGATCATCGGCGGCTCACAGCGCGAGGAACGGCTGGACGTGCTGGATGCGCGGCTGGTCGAACTGAAGCTCGACCCGGCCGCCTACTGGTGGTACCGGGACCTGCGCCGCTATGGCACCGTGCCGCACGCCGGCTTCGGGCTCGGTCTCGAGCGGACGCTCATCTACGCCACCGGCATGAGCAACATCCGCGACGTGATCCCGTTCCCACGCACGCCTGGCCACGCGACGTTCTAGCGAGACGTCCCGGGCCGCACACGCCCGGCCGTCCGGTGTTACGCGGCTGCGCCGGGGGCCCGCACGATCAGCACCGGGCAGCGCGCCGATCGGATGACCTGCTGCGTCGTCGAACCAAAGAGCGCCAACCCCACGCCGCCGCGTCCCTGTGAGCCCATGACGATGAGGTCGGCCTTCTGCTCATCGGCCACGCGGATGACCTCGCGGTGCGCACGACCGTAGGTGACCCGCTCCTCGATGGCACACGACGTCCGTGACTCGTCGCTGAGCAGGGCCCGGAGCCGTGCGGCGGCCTCCGTCGCCATGTGCGCCCGCAGTCGGCTGACATCCGGCTTCAGCTCATCGATCGGCTCCTCTTCGGTCAGCCACTCCACGACGCTGAGCATCGTGACGGCACCGCCGGCCTGGCGGGCGAGATCGAGCGCAAAGCCTGTGGCCTGTTCCGATGCCGCGGAGAAATCCACCGGACAGAGAATCCTCGAAAACGTGGGCTGCCCGGAGGCTGACGCACCCGGAGGAATCGTGAGGACGGGGCACGGGGCGAGTCTGACGACCTTCTCCGCCACCGACCCCATCAGCAGCCGGTGGAAACCGCCGCGCCCGTGCGTGCCCATCACCACCAGGTCCGCTGAACCGTCCAGCGCCTGATCGATGATCGTGTCCACCGGGCTGCCGGCGCGAGCGACGTAGCGCACGTCGAGCCCGCTCGCCGAGTCCTCGGGCATCAACCGGGCCATCTCGGCACGCACTTCCTCGGCTGAGAGCACACGCCCAACCGGCGCCGGATCACCAATCCACTCCGAGGGCGCACTCAAGGGCTCGAAACTGGGGACCACATGGAGCACCGTGAGCGTCGCCCCGTACCACTTGGCGACGGTCACCGCGTAGCGGAACGCGGGCAGCGAGGCTTCGCTGAGGTCTGTCGGGCAGAGGACGTGCGTGAATGTCACCATGGGGGTCTCCTGACAGTGAGTGTGCGTGCTGCGACTTCATAGTAGTGTGCGCTCCACGATCTGAAGCTCTTCCTATGCCGCCCACACGGCAATCAGCTGTGCGGCACTCTGCGCCGTTCAGTGGCAGGCGCCCGTGCCGCGGTCGGATGCGCCGCCGACCGGCACGAACTCCCAGTCATACCGCCCAGCCGCCAAGGTGAGTTTCAGCACGCCGAAGCTGCTGATCCGTGTCTCGCTGTTGGGCGCCAACCTCACCGGCTGATAGAGCGCCGCACCTCCCGTGCCCACGATGAACTCCCGAAGGCCGCGGACCGGGTCAGCCCGTCCGCCGGGGTCCTGTGGGGCGAATCGTTCGTAGAAGTGTTCGTGCCCGTTCAGCACGACCTCCGCTCCGGCGTCGTAGAGCACCTGCCAGAGCGGGTAGACGTCCGGGGTGCTGCCGTCCGGTCCGGACGTGAAGAGCGGGTGATGGAAGTACGCCAGCGTGCATTCGGCCCGGTTGGCCAGCAGGTCCCGTTGCAGCCAGGCCAGCTGGGAATCGATCGAGATGTTGCTGTTGAGCGCCACGACGTGCCAGGCCCCGACGTCGAAGCTGTAGTAGCCGGCGCCGGCCGTGCCGGCATTGGGGCCGAAGTACTCAAAGTAGGGCGCAGCCCCGGCCGACTCATAGTCGTGGTTGCCGGGCACCGGGCGGGTCCGCGCCTTGTGCCGGCCCCACGTCGGGTCGTAGCAGGTCCGGAACTCCTCGCGCGTGCCGTGGAAGTAGGCGTGGTCCCCCAGCGTGAAGACGGTGCCCCCGATGCCGTCCAGCAGGCGGGCCGTCGACTCGGCATTGCTGTCACACATGGAAATGTCACCGGCGCCCACGAAGATCTGCGGCGTGCCGGAGGTGGGCGCGACCGGCGACGGCGGCGATGTCTCGGGAGGCCGCCCGGTGGCCGGCGTTGTCGCGGTCGGAGCCGTCGGAGACTGGCCTCCGCACCGCAGGGCCATGATGGCGACGACGAGCAGCAGGCCCAGCCGCCCTCTCATCAGAACCTCGCGATGAGTGCCAGTTGCAGGCGGCGCTGCGGAAACGCGGACACCGGCTGGCTGTACAGCGGCGAGAGCAAGGCGCCGACGTATTGGTCGAAGTTCGTGGAGTTCAGCACGTTGAACAGGTCGGCCCGTGCGTCGATCGTACGCCCGCCAGAGTGGAAGCGTCGCACGAGCGAGGCATCGATCGTGCGATAGGTGCCGGTGCGGGCGGTATTGCGGCCGCCCGGTCTGGCATCGCCCTGCGTGGTGCCGTTCCGGTCATCACCCCAGGTCACGGTGTAGGGACGGCCGCTTCGCACCGCCAGCACGCCGCTCACGGACCACGCACGCAGCCACGCCCTGGCACCCGGCAGCGACCACGTGACGGCCCCGGTTGCATTGTGCCGGACGTCTGCGGCGGCTGGTCCCCTGTCCGCCGATGGGTTGAGGCTGTCTTCCGGCAATTCACCGTTCAACTGGTCGTCCGCGCGAGCCAGGGTGTAGGACCCGAACGTCTGGAACGCGCCCCGTGCTCGTGTGACTCGCACCTGGAGCGCCGAATACCAGCTGCGGCCTTCGTTGCCGAGCGTCAGCATCTGTCGAAAGGTGCCGGTGGCCGGGACAAGCGGGCGTGTGAGGTCCGCCTGAGCCACCGTCCGCTGCGCGGGCTTCTGCACCGAGGCGGGGGCGTTGAGATCCAGCAGGCTCAGCAGACCCAGGCCGTCGAGGCGCATGACATCGACAGCCACGGCGTGACCGAGCACGAGGCGCTCCACGCCGACGCTGGCCTGCACCGATTGCGGGTTGCGCAGCGACGGCGTGACCCGGAACAGATCGCGCGGAGGGAGGAGCGCGGTCGGGACCTCGGCGAGGACGTCCGGAACGCGAAGCATGAGGGGAGATCCGGCCGGCACGGTCACGGTGACAACGCCCGCCGTTCCCTGGAGCGCCACCTGGCTGAGGGGAAACAGCAGGTGCCGCTGTGTGTAGAGACCTGCCCCCGCCCGCACCACCGTCCGCCCCTGCTGCCCGACGTCCCACGCCAGCCCCAGACGCGGTTGCGCGTTGTTGCGATCCGCGATGGCCGCGGCGCCGCGCACGCCCGAGACACGCTCCACGTCGTAGCGCAGGCCGAGATTCAGCGTGACGCCTGCGCGTAGGCGCAGGTCGTCCTGCACGAATCCCGCGGCCAGGACGCTCCGCGCGTGCGCCTCGGTGGCGTCAGGTGAGGGAGCCAGTCCCTGTGTGAACTGGAACGGCAAGGGATACGCATCAGGCGCCCCGGCGAAGAAGTACGCTCCGTAGCCGTCGGGCTGCGCCACGCTTCGTGTGCGCACCCACGTCCCACTGCCGCCAAGCCGCACGATCTGTCGCGGACTCCACCACGACCAGGTGTCGGCGACTTCGACGGCATCTTCCGGGTCAACGCCAAAGCCTGCGGGTCCCCG
>CANKJK010000014.1 GCA_947482665.1 Acidobacteriota bacterium | reverse complement strand
CGCCGTCCGACCAAACCACGCCGTCCGACCAAACCACGCCGTCCGACCAAACCACGCCGTCCGACCAAACCACACCGTCCGACCAAACCACACCGTCCGACCAAACCACACCGTCCGACCAAACCACACCGTCCGACCAAACCACACCGTCCGACAGAGCAGGGGCGCCTACATTCAGGTCAATTCCAGCAAATACACCCCGCTGCGGAGTAATCGTTTCGCCAGCGATGGTCGATGTGAATGCGGCAGCGACCCTCGATCGAACCGCCAACAGGCCCGCCGCGACGTTGATACTTCCAACGCCGCTCTCGTAAGCGCTACCCTTCCCAACCTTGCTTGAGGTGTACTGAAGCGCAACGCGGAGTCCAAACGGCGAGAGTTGGCGGTTGCCATTAAGCAGCAGGGCTGCGGCTCCGCTGACGACGGCCGCCGACATGCTGGTGCCGCTCAGTTCAAGGACGGCTCCTTCACCCTGTCCAATGACCTGTGCGCCTGGGTGGCCGGGCTGCCCGAGCAGGACATGATTTCCGAGCAGGCTCCGAATCTTGTTTCCCGGTGCAACGACGTCCGGCTTCGGAAGATGGTCCCACTGCGTCGGGCCGCGTGAGCTGTAGCTGGCGACGACATCGTCGGAGCGCTGCGGTGTCTGCTTCGTGTTCAGCGCGCCAACGGTGAACGCATAGGGGGAGGTGGCAGGGGAATCAATCAGTCCGAAGACCTTCGGGCCGTTCTGGCCCAGCTTGCCCCGGTTGCCTGCCGCCGCGACCACAAAGATGCCGGCGCGGTAGGCTCGTTCAACCGCCTGGCACAGGGGGTCGGTCTTCCACGATTCGGTGGCCAGGTGGCCCAGCGACAGGTTGATGACGCTAATCTGGAAGGCCTTTCGATTGGCGACGGCCCAGTCGATGGCGCGAATGACATCGCTGACCTGGCCCACGCCGTGGGCGTCCAACACCTTCAGATTCACCAGCCGGACATCGGGGGCCATGCCCGACCACTCAGTGCCGCCCTCATCGGTACGGCGGGCGCCGATGATGCCGGCCACGTGGGTGCCGTGCCCGTAGTCGTCGTATGCCGTGGCGCTTCCTGTGAAATCCAGATTCGCGAGAACACGGTTGCGGAGCTGGTGAACGGGATCGATACCCGAGTCAATCACCGCTACGGTGATACCGCGGCCCGTCACGCGCATCCCTGGCCAGGTGTGCGATGCGCCGGAATTGCGCCAGCTTCCATCCCACGCCTGATCCGCGCCGGTGGCAACGGTGGTCACGTCCATTGATGCGAAGACCTGCGCGTCGAGCGTGGCGTTGTCCAGGCTCGGGTCGTTAACGACATCCTCAAGCTGATACGCATCCACGCTGACGACAGCGCCGCCCGGAAGGTGGCGTCGCACGGAGAGGCCGTGACGGGAAGCGATTTCGTCGATCTGCTCGACGGTGCCATGGAGAATGACGCTTGTCGGCGTGTCGTCGTGCCCGACGCGAGCCTCGAGGTCTCCGGAGAGACGAGCGCGGCGGTGGGTCTGCGCGGCTGCGGGCGTTGCTGTCGCGCAGCACAACCCCAGGAGCGTCACAGACGCTACAAGGGCTCGAAGGCGGACAGAAGCGATGCCGTGAAACATGTGAGTCAGTCCCTCTAAATCGGGCACTCCAGTGCCCAGCCGATCATAGCCGGGTTGAAGTCAAAGATCGACCAATTTGCAACTGGGTCGTCAACCGATAGGGCAGATTGTGCAAGCCCCAGTGCTACTGGCCTTTAGTGCCATGTAAGAGTGGCCGTTTTTCCGGTGGTTTCATCCGGATGAGGTTGCGGTTGGGGCGTGGGTTTAGGCGGGACCCACCTAAAATGTCTGCGTGACACAGCTGTCTGGGCTTTTCACGCCAATTGCGACGCCCTTTCGAGCAGGCGAAGTGGACTCCACCGCGCTGGCGCGCAATGTCGAGCACTGGATGGGGACGTCCCTGGCGGGGTTGGTCATTCTGGGCTCGAATGGTGAGGCTGTCCACCTGAGCGAGAGTGAAGCGGACCAGGTGGTTGCCGTCGTCCGGAACGTCATGCCCTCTGGTCGTCCGCTGATTGTGGGCACGGGTCGCGAGAGCACGCGCGCGACGATCGAGGCCACTCGCCGTGCGGCAGGCGCCGGGGCTGATGCGGTGATTGTCCGCACGCCTGGGTTCTACCGAGGCCAGATGACGACGGACGCGCTGGTGCGCCACTACAGCCTGGTCGCAGATGCCTCCCCGGTCCCGCTCTTGCTGTACAACGTCCAGATGTACACCGGCGTCAGCCTCAACCCTGCTGGTGTGGAACGGCTGGCGGAGCACCCAAACATTGTTGGCATCAAGGAGTCCGGGGGAGACATTGGCCAGATTGCCGAGGTCGTCAGCCGCACCCCGAGAGGTTTCGCTGTGCTGGCTGGTTCTGCCACGACCTTCTGCGCGGCGCTTTGTGCCGGGTGTTCCGGAGGTGTGCTGGCGTTGGCCGGCCTCGTGCCGGACGCCTGTCGTCGCATGATGACGCTCGTCTCCGAAGGAGACCTTGAGGCTGCTCGACAGCTCCAGCGGCAGCTCACACCGCTGGCGCGGTCAGTGGGGACACTGTACGGCGTCGCTGGATTCAAGGCGGCGCTCGACCTCATCGGTCTGGCAGGAGGCGTCCCGCGAGAGCCGCTGACGGCATTGGCACCCGATGCGGTCGCGGAGATTCGCGGGCAACTTATCCAGCTCGGTCTCGACGTCCGCCTATGATGCGGGCGTTTCGGCTTGCGCTCGGACTCGGCGCGCTCGGCTTCGCCGTGGTGGCCTACGTGTATGTGACGCTCCCCGACGTCCGTGGGCTCCGCACGGTCAATCCCACGACGACGGCCTTCATGGATCTCCGCGACGGCGAGGCCCGCGCCAAAGGGCGTGAACTCAGGCGCGACCATCGATGGCTGGCCTATGGCCGCATTTCGTCACATCTGAAGCGGGCTGTGCTCGTGGCCGAGGACGATGCGTTCTGGCAGCACGAAGGCGTCGATCTCGAGCAACTCAAAGAGGCTGTGGAAGAAGATCTCGCGAAGGGCAAGCCGATGCGCGGCGCCTCCACAATCACGCAACAGCTGGCTAAGAATCTCTATCTGTCACCCTCAAGGGATCCACTCCGGAAGGTCAGGGAACTCATCATTGCCCGGCGGCTGGAGGCCGCCCTGACCAAGGAGCGAATCTTCGAGCTCTACTTGAACCTGATTGAATGGGGGGATGGCGTGTGGGGAGCGGATGCCGCCGCGCGCCGATATTTCGGGGCCTCCGCCAGCAGTCTGAGTCCGGAACAGGCGGCGATCATGGCGGGCGCCATTGTGAATCCGCGTGTGCTCGTGGTGAATCATCCGAACAAGCGCCTGCTGCGGCGTCAGTCAATCATCCTCTCTCGCATGGGGCAGGTCAGGCCGCCTGAAGCGAGTCCGGTGTCCGCCGCGCCGCCGTCCCCCGCGGAGGCGCCCGCAGCGGCTCCGGCTCCGGCCAGCAGGCCCGACTAACGCACGCGCCGGACGCCGACGAGGCGGTGCTTCCAGTAGGGCGTTTCAAACGACTCAATCCGGACGACGCCCGATGTGGCTGGGGCGTGGATGAAGCGCGTCCGGTCAACGACGACGCCCACGTGCGAGGCGCCCGGCGCAATGGTGGAGAAGAAGATCAAGTCGCCTGGCCGCACGCGCCGAAGCGCCTGCTTCTTCCCCTGCCGGAACTGCTCCTGTGCCTGACGGGGGAGTGCCACGTGCGCCAAGCCGAACACATACCGCGTGAAGCCGCTGCAGTCGAATCCCGCAGGCGTGTCTCCGCCATCAACGTACGGCGTGCCGAGAAAGCGCAGCGCATGTTCGATGACTGTTCCTCCGTCAGGCTGCGCGTGGCGTTGGATGGGACTTCCGGGAAACGGATGTGGGACGGCGTTCGTGCTCGCGCATCCCGAGCAGGCGAGCCCCAACGCGACGACGGATAACAGGCGCTTGACGGATCTGGATAAGTGCATTGCTGACTATCGTTTGGAGGCTGTCTGTGTCCTTGACACCTCTGCCATCGGCAGGCATCATACCGCTGGGCGATGGAACAGGCGCTGCTGCTCAATGCGTCGTACGAACCACTGAAGGTCGTCCACTGGCAGAAGGCGATCACGCTCTGGTGCCAGGGGAAGGTTGAGGTGATTGCGGTCCACGACCGCGAGATACGCGCTGTCTCTGTCACCTTCAAGCTGCCGTCGGTGATTCGGCTCCTTCGCTTCGTCAAGATCAAACGCCGCTTCGACTACGTGCCGTTTTCTCGAGCGAACATCTACGCGAGGGATCGCCACACCTGCCAGTATTGCGCTGACGTGTTTCCGACTCCGGAGTTGACCTTCGATCACGTGGTGCCAGTCGCCCAGGGTGGTCGCAAGGACTGGGAGAACATCGTGACATGCTGCGTCCGCTGCAACCGTCGCAAAGGTGGGCGCACGCCAGTTGAAGCCGGCATGCGGCTCATCCGCGCCCCGAGACGTCCCGATTCTGCGCCCGCGATCCGCATCACCATTGGGCTCCACAACGCGCCCGACAGTTGGCGCGACTACCTCTACTGGAACGCGGAACTCGACGCCGTCTAGACTGCATTCATTGCCTTCGTCCGTCACTGACGCGCCTCTGTGCGCTCCCGAGCGCGCCCTGCCGGGCGGGCGTGTCGCCTGCGCGGGTCGGTTTACCGTCTCCGACACGTGGCCGGACGTGCGGGTGGGCGAGGTGCCGGCACTGGTGGCCGCTGTGACGCCGCACCGGCTCACCTTTGTCGTGCCCGCCGGCGTTTCAGGGGAGGCGCTGCAGGTCTGCGTCGATGAGGAGTTGGCCGGAACTCTGTCGGTGGGTGAGCCGTGGGTCACCGGCGTCCATCAGGTCGACAGCCCACTGGTGAGTCGCGACGGGCGTCTCTATGCCACGTGTAGCGGGACGCGCGAACAGGAAGGCCGGGTGTCCATCTACCGAGCCTCGCCAAATGGCCCCCGTGAGCCATTCGCCACAGGAATCCGGAATCCCACATCGCTCGCCGAGGGCCCCGACGGCGCGCTCTACGTCTCGAGCCGCTTCGAAGGCGTGGTGTACCGAGTCGGCGCGGACGGCCACCATGACATCTACGCTCGTGATCTGGGTGTCCCAACTGGACTCGCGTGGGGAGGCGAGGGGGTGCTCTACGTGGGAGATCGAGCGGGCAGGGTGCTGCGTGTCGTCGACGGTGAAGCGTCGGCCTTTGCGGAGCTTCCTGGGAGCGTGGCGGCGTTTCACCTCGCGATGCGACCTGATGGTGTGCTGTGCGTATCGGCTCCCACGCTCGCGCCACGGGACGTGTTCTACATGATCGATCGGGACGGGCGTGTCGAGCAGATGCCAGGGTGGTTCGGCCGACCGCAGGGGCTGGCCTTTGATCCTGCAGGCGTGCTTCATGTCGCCGATTCACTGGCCGGAAGTGCGGGTGTCTATCGGCTCGCCGTTGGCGCGGCCCCGGAGCAGGTCCTGAGTGGGGCTGGCGTCCTGGGCATCGCATTTGGGCCGGCGGGCGAGATGGCGGTTGCCACGGGCGATTCGGTCTATCGCTTCTCCCCTCAGTAGAATCACTCGCCATGCTGCAGGCATTCCGCCGCAAGTCCATCGCCGAACCAGACGTCGAGTCCGAACAGTCGCTCAAGCGCGTGCTGGGCGCCGGGGATCTGATCATGCTCGCCATCGGAGCGGTGATCGGCGCCGGCATCTTCGGCGCCATTGGTACGGCTGCGGCCGGCCAGGTGGGCCCAGACGGCGTCGTGATCCGTTTCGGCGCCGGACCGGCCCTGGTGTTTTCGTTCCTTCTCCTTGGCGGCGCCTGTGCGCTGGCGGCGCTCTGCTACGCGGAACTGGCCTCGATGATTCCCCAGGCGGGGAGCGCCTACGCCTATGCCTACGCGACGCTGGGAGAACTCGTTGCCTGGATCATCGGGTGGGATCTCATCCTTGAGTACGCCGTGGGCAACGTGGCCGTGGCGATCTCGTGGGGCGACTACTTCGGCACGCTGATGCGCGGCATCGGTGTCGTTCTTCCCCCGTGGCTGACGACCGGCTATCGGACGGCGCTGCTCAGTTCGGACCCTGCGGTGCATGGCCTGCTGGCGCACGCCCCTCACATTGGTAGCGTGCCCATCCTCGTCAATGTGCCGGCCAGTGCCATCGTCCTGCTCATCACCTGGGTGTTGATGCTGGGTGCCAAAGAGAGTGTCCGAGCCAACAACATCATGGTCGTCGTGAAGCTGGTGGCCCTCGCGCTGTTTATCGGCGTTGGCATCACGCATCTTCGCCCGGAGTTCTACCGGCCGTTTGCGCCGAACGGCTTCAAGGGCATTCACCAGGGCGCCGCCATCGTGTTCTTCGCCTACATCGGCTTTGACGCGATCTCGACGGCGGCTGAGGAGACTCGCAATCCCAACCGGAATCTTCCCATCGGCATCCTCGTCGGGCTGGCGGTCTGCACGCTCATTTACATTCTGGTTGGCGTGGTCCTCACGGGCATGGTGCCGTACCAGTCGTTGGGAGTGGCGGACCCACTGGCCTTCGCGCTCCAATCCGCGGGCTTTCACACGGTGGGCTGGATTGTGGCGCTGGGTGCTGCGGTATCGATGTCGGCAGTGCTGCTGGTCTTCCAATACGGGCAGCCACGGATCTTCTTTTCCATGGCGCGGGACGGACTGTTGCCCCCGTGGGCGGCCCGGTTACACCCGACGCGGCGAATTCCCTCGTCAACCACCTTACTGACGGGAATTCTGGTGGCGGCTGCCTCTCTGGTCGGGGATGCAGCGGAAACCTACGATCTCACCAATATCGGGACGCTGTTCGCGTTCGCGATTGTCTGTATCGGAGTGCCCGTCCTCCGGGTGGTCGAGCCGGAGCGTTTCAGGCCGTTCCGTGTACCGTTCGTCTGGCCCGTGGCCATCCTTGGCACGCTGGCGTGTGTCTTCATCATGGCGGGTCTGCCAATGCAGGCATGGGTCCGATTTGGCGGCTGGCTCCTGATTGGCCTGTTCCTCTACCTCGTCTACGGCCGGCGGCACAGCCGCCTCCGATCCACCGCCACTGGGTGATACGATCCCCCTCTTCCGGCGTGCGTGGCGGAAGCAGACAGGGACGATGACCGAAGACTGGATCGCGGTGCGGGGTGCTCGCGTTCACAACCTGAAGAATGTTGACGTAGACCTCCCGAGGGATCGCCTGGTGGTCATCACCGGGTTGTCGGGGTCCGGCAAATCCTCTCTCGCGTTCGACACCATCTACGCCGAGGGCCAGCGGCGTTATGTGGAGTCGCTGTCGGCGTACGCTCGCCAGTTTCTCGAGCAGATGGAAAAGCCCGACGTCGACCTGATCGAGGGGTTGTCGCCGGCGGTCGCCATTGAGCAGAAAACCACCGGCTCCAACCCCCGGTCCACCGTCGGCACGGTGACGGAGATCTACGATTACCTGCGGCTGCTGTTTGCCAATATCGGAGTACCGCATTGCCCCCAGTGCGGGCGCGAGATCACCGCGCAGTCCCTCGAGCGGATTCTGGACCTTGTCATGCGCCATCCGCCTGATGAGCGGATCAATGTGCTCGCGCCGATTGTTCGCGGCCGGAAGGGGGAGTTCAAGAAGG
Source organism: Acidobacteriota bacterium (assembly GCA_947482665.1). Classification (GTDB taxonomy): domain Bacteria; phylum Acidobacteriota; class Vicinamibacteria; order Vicinamibacterales; family UBA2999; genus CANKJK01. Next base: position 80,174 of record CANKJK010000014.1, on the reverse strand, counting down.
AACTTCAGGCGCTCCGTCAGCGCGGCTTCACGAAGGCGCGGATAGACGGCCAGTTCCGGGCACTCGATGAGTCGATTACGTTGGACCGGCGCCGGAATCACACCATCGAAGTCGTGGTGGATCGGCTGATCGTCCGATCGGGGATCGAGCGGCGTCTGTCTGAATCCCTGGACGTCGCCTTGACGCTCGCGGATGAGATTGTCGTCGTGAACACGCTCGCGGGTGGGGATCAGCTGTTCTCGCGAAAGCTGGCCTGCGTCGAGTGTGGGATTTCCGTTCCCGAAATGACACCGCGGGCGTTCTCCTTCAACTCACCCCACGGAGCCTGTTCTTCGTGCCAGGGCCTGGGGGCGACGTATGACTTTGACCCACGCCTGGTGGTTCCGGACGAGTCCCGATCGCTGCTGACGGGAGCCGTCGTGCCGTGGGGGCGGCCAGACCGAAAACCCTTGCGCGATGCAATGGTGAGCCTGGGGCGCGCGCACGGATTTGACCCTGCGACACCGTTCGGCGCGTTGCCGGCCAAGACCCGGGATCTGATTCTCCACGGCCCTGGCGGAGCGCGCGTCCGCACGGGCAAGTCCGGATCGGCGCGCGTTGTCGCCGAGTCGGATGAGGTGGTGGATGACGCGGACTTCGAAGTGAAGCGCCGATCCAGAACATCGGAGACGGCCGCGGATCCCTTCGGGGCCGGCTTCGAGGGCGCTCTGCCGAACCTGCGTCGACGGTACGACGAGGGCTCGTGGTCGACGCAGGAGGAACTGGAGCCCTACCGGACGTTGCGGCCGTGTCGCGCATGCGCCGGGCATCGGCTGCGTGCGGAGAGTCTGGCCGTGCAGGTGAAAGGCCGTCGCATCAGCGACTACGTCGACCTGCCTATCTCCGAGGCGCTTGCAGCATTCGATGCGCTGGAACTGACGGATCGCGAGGGACTGATTGCCTCACGCGTGCTGCGTGAAGTGCGCGATCGGCTTCGTTTCCTGAACGATGTCGGCGTCGGGTATCTGACGCTGAGCCGCAGTGCCGCCACCATCTCCGGCGGAGAAGGGCAGCGGATCCGGCTTGCGACACAGATCGGCGCGAACCTGACTGGCGTGCTGTACGTTCTGGACGAGCCGTCCATTGGACTGCACCAGAGAGACAACCGGAAGCTGCTGGCGACGCTTCTTCGTCTTCGGGACATGGGCAACAGCGTCATTGTGGTCGAGCACGACGAGGAGACGATTCGTGCGGCGGACTATGTCGTGGACCTGGGGCCTGGCGCTGGTGAACACGGCGGCCGGATCATGTTCCAGGGGACTCCGGCGGCACTCTGCGCCGATCCTGAGTCCGTCACCGGCGCCTATCTTCGTGGGGAACGCGCGATTCCGACACCGGCCGTTCGACGATCGCCAGGAAAGGGTCACGTCATCATCCGCGGTGCACGTGAGCACAATCTCAAGAGCCTTGATGTGGCCATCCCGCTGGGCACGCTGACCGCGGTGACCGGCGTCAGCGGATCTGGTAAGTCGACGTTGGTGAACGGGATTTTGTATCGGGCGCTGGCCCGCGTGCTGCACCGTGCCGGGGCGGAACCTGGCGCGCACGCCGGTATCGAGGGTATTGAGCTGCTCGACAAGGTGATCGAGATCGACCAATCCCCGATCGGCCGGACACCGCGATCGAATCCTGCGACCTATACCGGCATGTTTGCGTTCATCCGCGATGTGTTCGCGATGATGCCGGAGGCACGAGCCCGCGGCTACAAGCCGGGCAGGTTCTCCTTCAACGTCAAGGGGGGGCGCTGCGAGGCGTGTCAGGGAGACGGCGTCATCACGATTGAGATGCACTTCCTGCCGGACGTGTTTGTCACCTGTGAGCAGTGCAAGGGGCGGCGCTACAACCGGGAGACGCTGGAAGTTCTCTACCGCGGCAAGTCCATAGCGGAAACCCTGGAGTTGACCGTTGATCAGGCACTGCCGCTGTTTGAGCACTTTCCGCCCCTGGCGACGAAGTTGCGGACGCTGCAGGATGTTGGCCTGGGTTACGTCGAGTTGGGGCAATCCGCCACGACTTTGAGCGGGGGCGAGGCGCAACGGGTCAAGCTGGCGAAGGAACTCTCGCGCCGGAGCACCGGACGCACCCTCTATATCCTTGATGAGCCCACCACCGGGCTGCACTTTGAGGACACGCGGCGTCTTCTTGAGGTGCTGACCCGCCTGGTGGAGCAGGGCAACACCGTCGTGGTGATTGAGCACAATCTCGATGTGATTCGTTTCGCGGACCACCTGATTGACCTCGGGCCCGAAGGCGGGAGCGGTGGCGGCTGTGTCATGGCCGAAGGCACACCGGAGGCGGTGTCGCGGGTGGTGGCGTCGGCGACCGGTGAATTGCTGCGGGCGATTCTGCCGATGCCGCCCGCTTGACTTAATCGTGGCCGTAAAGCCACGAAGTTGATCGCATATGCCGTGGTCAATGAGACACAGTCGGACTTGTCCTTGAGAGATGCATGCCTCGTAAGGTATTGTGTAACAGCGACTTAACAGGTGATTTCAGGCTGCGGTGTTCGCGGCATCAGCTTTGCTGATAAGTAAACTGAGTCCAAAGGTCCGATGCACGCACAGCGCACCCTCCGCCGCCCCATTTCCTGTACAGGAATCGGCCTGCATTCGGGCAACAAGGTCACACTGTCGCTCAAGCCGGCGCCGGCCAACTTCGGCATTCGATTCCGTCGAACTGACCTGGGTGGAGTGGAGATTCCCGCGACTGTTGAGCACCTGGCGGGGATGCACTACGCGACGGGATTGGCCCGGGACACAGGCACCGTCGATACCGTGGAGCATCTGCTCTCGGCACTCGTGAGCCTTGGTGTCGACAATGTCCTGATTGAGTTGAACACTCCGGAAGTGCCGATCATGGACGGCAGCGCGGCGCCGTTCATCTATCTGATTCACGAAGCGGGCGTGAAGCGGCTGGCAGCCCCGAAAAAATACCTGAAGGTGCTGCGTCCCATGACGCTGGTCAGCGGTGACAAGCGGATCGCGGTCTATCCATCGGATCACTTCAAGGTGACCTACAGCATTGCGTTTGATCACCCGATGCTGCGTCAGCAGTCGAGGACGATTCGTATCACCGAAGAGTCCTTCGTCGAGGAGATTGCGCCGGCGCGTACTTTCGGGTTCCTGAAGGAAGTTGAAATGCTCCGGCAGCGAGGGCTCGCGTTGGGCGGCTCGCTGGAAAATGCGATTGTGATTGGCGATACAGGCGTCTTGAACAATGCGCTGCGGTTTGACGATGAGTTCGTGCGGCACAAGATCCTCGACGTGATTGGTGATCTGGCGCTGACGGGTTACCAGATCATCGGGCACGTTGTCGCCCATCGAGGCGGTCATGCCCTCCACACCGCGTTCGCCGCTCAGATTCTCGCGGAACCTGATGCGTGGGAGTTGGTGGAGCCTCCGATCGATGCCGAGGCCGTGGATGCCCCGGTCGTGCTGCCGGTGAAGGATTCGCGCCCGGCCCTGGCCTAGCGCCGACGTATTCTCCCTCCCTTGGGCTGCCGGAAGGCAGCCCTTTTTTTATGCGTCAGCAGATCCAAGGCGTCGCATCAGCGCCGCGAGCTTTTCATTTTCGTAGCGCACGGAGTTGAGAAAGAGGCTTTCCACCAGGTACGCCTTCCGCTCGGCATCGGTCATCTGCGAGACCAGATGTTCGATCTCCCGCACCATGTCTTCGTAGGTGTGGGTCAGTTCGCTGCGTGCCACGACATCCTGATAGAGCGCCTCCAGGACCGCGAGCAGATCGCCGTCCAGTGTTACGGCCCCGCCTTTGGTTGTCGAGATGACGCTCATGCCGCGCCTCCCATCGCTCGAAGGGCGTCAGCCTCCGTCGCATACAGCTTCAGGAAGTTGTGGGCCCCCGTCATCGTCAGCATGGTTTCCACTCGCTTCTGGACACTGGAGAGTGCCAGGGTGCCTCCGGCCGTGCTGGCCTGCCGATACAGATCCATGAGGCAGCCGATGGTTGCGCTGTCCACGTAGCTGACGGAACTCAGGTCGACCAGGACCTTTGCCGGCCCGCCCGTGAGGAGTGCGGAAACCACCTGCGTGAAGTCAGAGAGCAGCGGGTACATCAGCCTGGGTTCGGACAGGCGGACGATGCCAATGTCGCCGACGCGGTCAGATGAGATGTTCATTTCTTGGCTCCTGTCTCGTGGGAAACGGTCAACGGGCGCAGGCGGGCCGCGTCCTCGGTGCGAACGGCCTGGATTTGGCGGGCCAGCTCAGCGCGCCCTCGGCTGATGCGCGACTTGACCGTGCCGTCCGGTAAGTCGAGGGTTCTGGCGATGTCCTCGTAGCTCAGTTCCTGAAGATCTCTGAGGACGACCGCCGTGCGCATGGCCTCGGGCAAGCGGTCGAGGGCCCGGCGCAGCAGCGCGGCCTGGTCCTGGGACTCGAGCAATTGGTGAGGATTGCGGTCGTGTGACGCCGGGGCGAGGACGTCAATGTCCAGGTCCCGGTTCATGGCCTCCCGCTCCTTGCGCAGGGCGCGATAGTGATCGATGCACAGGTTGCGGGTGACGCTGTAGAGCCAGGTCTGGAAATTGGCGCGACGGTCGAACGTACCCAGGGACCGGAAGACCTTGATGAACACCTCCTGCGACAGGTCTTCTGCCTCGTCGACGTTGCCGACGAACTTATAGGCAATGTTGAAGACCTTACGGCGGTGGGTGCGGACGATCGTCTGCCACGCAGCTTCGTCGCCATTCAGGCACTGTTGAATCAGCGCCGTGAGGTCGGCAGCGATACCTGGCATTTCGGGGGGCGTCACGTGGGCGGGTCTGCCGGGTTATGTCGAATGCCGCATGATAATATTCGATTCCACGCTCCTTCCAGAATCGGTGCCCGAATCCTTTCTTCAGACGTCCTCCGGCCTGACCTGCGACGGCGTTCCGATTGCCGGCATTGCCGACGCGGTCGGCACTCCCGTGTATGTCTACGCGGCTGGGGCCATTCGCCAGGCGTACCAGCGCCTTGATACGGCCTTTGCCGGCTACCCGCACCGAATCCACTTTGCGCTGAAGTCGAATTCCACGCTCGCCCTGCTTCGCCTGCTTCGCGAGTTGGGCAGTTGCGCGGATGCGAATTCGGTGGGCGAACTGCAGGTGGCCGAACGCGCCGGATTTACCCCTGAGCAACTGGTGTTTACCGGTGTCGGGAAGACCCGCGAGGAACTGGCCTATGCGGTCGGCCGGGGAGTGGCCGCCATCAACGCGGAGTCGCCAGGCGAACTTGATCGCATCGCTGAGGTGGCGCGGGCCCTTGGCAAGGCGGCCAAGGTAGCGTTGCGCGTCAACCCCGATATCGACGCGAAAAGCCATCCCAAGATCTCGACCGGGATGAAGGTCAACAAGTTCGGCGTGCCCATCGAGGATGCACCGCAGTTGTACCGCGAGCGGTTGGGCACGCCCGAGCTGCAGATGGTGGGTGTCCATATCCACATCGGGTCGCAGATCACGTCGGTCGAGCCGATGGTGCGCGCGGCGACGGCCTTGTCCGACCTGGCCATTGCCCTGAAAGCCGACGGAGTCCCGCTCGAGCATGTCGATCTTGGAGGGGGACTCGGAGTTTCCTACGACGGGCAGCCCGTGCTCAGCGAGGCTGACTACGCAGAGGCCGTGTTGCCGGCACTACGGAGGTGCGGCCTCCCAGTCGTGCTCGAGCCCGGGCGTTCTCTGGTGGCGGCCGCAGGGGTGCTGGTCGCGACCGTCGTGGACATCAAGACGTTTCCGGGCGGACGTCGATTCGCTGTGCTCGACGCGGGCATGACCGAGCTGATCCGGCCGGCGATGTACGGCGCCTTCCACCGGATCGTGCCTGTGGCCGCAGTTGAGCCGGGTACGGCCGACGAGACGTGGGATGTGGTCGGTCCCATCTGCGAAAGCAGTGACGTCTTCGGGCGTGACCGTGCGCTACCGCCGCTGCGCGTGGGGGACCGGCTGGCCATCCTCGATGCCGGTGCCTACGGAGCCGTGATGGCGTCCAACTACAATCGCCGCCTGCTGTGCCCGGAAGTGCTGGTCGATGCGGGAGGCTGGGCCATCATCCGCCGCAGGCAGACCCTCGACGATATCCTGGCCCTCGAGGTCTGAGGACGATGCACGCAGAGTCCCGCCGCGGACGGCTCTTCGTGTTCGAAGGGCTGGATCAAAGCGGCAAGCAGACGCAGTCGGAGTTTCTGCGGGATCACCTGACCGCGGCCGGTCTTTCAGTGCGCCTGCTCTCGTTTCCCGACTACAGCACCACGATCGGCGATGAAATCGCGCGTGCTCTCAGAGGCGAGCGCGACTATGGGCCGGATGTGATGCAACTGCTCTACGTGGCGAATCGGCACGAGCGGCGGGCCGAGATCGAGGCGGGCCTCGCCGCAGGGACGGTCTTTGTCTGCGATCGGTACCGCGCGTCCAGCGTCGCCTATGGCGAGGCGCAGGGGCTGGACCCGGACTGGCTCATGTCGATTCAGCAGTTCCTGCCGGCGCCAGACCTGACGGTGCTTCTCGATATCGCCCCGGAACGCGCGGCCGCACGGAAGATCTCCGACCGCGATAAATACGAGCGCGACCTGGCGCTGCTTGGGCGCGTCCGCCAGAGTTACCTTCGACAGAGCGCGGCGGGCTGGACCGTGCTCGACGGCGCAGGTGATCGGGCCATCATCGCGGCGCAGGTACGCGCCGCGGTAGCGGCTCTGCTCGAGCCACCACCAGCGCTCTGACTTCAGCGGCCCCCGCCTCCAGCAGGGCGCTGGCGCATGCCTCCAGCGTGGCGCCTGTGGTCCGGACGTCATCAACAAGTACGAGAATGCGGCCACGTACGCCTGTGGCCCCATGGCGACGCACGCGCCACCTCACACGGAACGCCTGCCGCATGTTGCGCTGACGCCCCGCTGCGGAAAGGCGCGTCTGTGAGGCTGTCCACCTCGTTCGCCGCAGGGCCAGGATGACCGGCATGTCGAGGTGCTGTGCGATGAGGCTGGCCTGATTGAAGCCTCGGAACAGTCGGCGGACGGGATGCAGTGGGACCGGCACCAGGCCGTCTGCTCCGTTCAGCACCTCATATCCCGTTGTTCGTGCCAGTGCGCCCAGGCGTGGCGCCAGAGACACGTGGCGGCCGTACTTCAGTTCGTGAATCAGGCTCCGCAGGACGCCGTCGTAGGCGCCGCAGGCATGCAGCCGGGCTATTGGGGTTCGTGCGTCCAGGCATCGTCCGCACCGTGCGGGGCGTTCCGATGGGGGCGTTGGGGCCACGGGGGCACCGCAGACGGCGCACTGTGGCGTCTGGCCCAGCTGCAGGCGACTCCAGCAACTGGAGCAGACCGGTCCGTCGGCAGCTTCGGTGAGAGGGGTCTCGCAGACGAGGCACTCAGGAGCCAGCAGCGTGTATCCCACGCTTCTGGCCAGGTGGTGCGAGGCGCGGAGGAGACCGACCAGGCCCCCTGGCCGCTCAGGAGTCGAATTCGTGCCGCTTGGCGTTGCCCCAGAGCCGGTCCAGATCATAGAAGGCCCTGGCCTCCCGACTGAAGACGTGGACGACAAAGGTGAAGTAGTCGAGCAGGACCCACTCCGTGCGGTCCCGGCCCTCGATGATCGTGGGCCGATCGTCTGTCTTCTCCTTGACGACGGCTTCGATGGCGTCGGCGATGGCTCCGATCTGCTTGCTGTTCTGGCCCGTGCATATCAGGAAGTAATCCGTGAATCCTCCAACCTTCTTCAGGTCGAGGACGACGATCTCCTGGGCCTGGCGGCCCTGCGCTGCCGAGATCGCGGCCCGAAGGGCTTTCGTCAGTCGAGGAGAAGTGGCCGGAGCGGTATCGGTGTTCGTCATGCAAGGTTCCAGCCCGGACGATAGAGTTCGTGCCGGGCAATGTAGGTGTCGACGGACGGAGGGACGAGTTCGGTGATGGCCATACCCGCTGCGATGCGCTCGCGCACCGCTGTCGACGAGACGGGCCGCGTCTGGACCGTCACGGGAATCACGTGGGTTGTCGCGGGGCTCGCCATCACGTTGTCGGGTGTCGAAAGTCGCGCGACGATCAACGGTTGCATGGCGCCTTCCCCGAGGGTTGTGGCACCGGCACGGCTGATGACGACGAAGTGGGCCATGTCCAATAGCGCCGGGTACGACCGCCATGTGGCGATTTCCGCGAACGCATCCGACCCGATGATGAAGAAGATCTGCGACGCACGCCAACCCGTGGCATGAAGCGCTGACAAGGTTTCCGCCGAGAAAGAAGGACCCGGCCGCAGGACTTCAACGTCGGAGACCACCGCGGTCGCGATGTGCTGGACCGCCAACGCCGTCATGGCGAACCGATGGAAGGCCGAGGCCCGAGGTGGCGCGGCCCGATGCGGCGGCACGTGCGATGGCACGAAGAGCAATTGGGTCAGGTTCAGTTGGGACGCCGCAGCCACGGCCGCGTCGAGGTGTCCCCAGTGAATCGGGTCAAATGTGCCGCCGACGACACCGAGCCGGCCTGGATGCCTCATGCCTGCAGGTCGGCTGGTGCTGTCTCGGCGGCGGCCGCAGCCGCGGCTATGGCCGCCCAGGCGGCCTCCAGGAGACGGTCGACGCCGACGCCGGTCACACCTGAGATTTCACAGAATGGCAGGCCGGCTTCGGCCACCCGCGCCTTGAGCCGCGAGACCCGTTCAGGCTCATCGAGTGCATCGAGCTTGTTGGCCGCCACCAACTGGGGCTTCCGGGCCAGCTCGGCGTCAAACAGGACCAGCTCCCGCTGCACGGTCTCGAAATCCTCTACCGGGTCGCGGCCCGACGCGCCGGAGACGTCCACCAGGTGGATCAGGACCTTGGTCCGCTCGAGGTGGCGGAGGAACCGATGCCCCAGGCCGTGGCCTTCGTGCGCACCCTCAATCAGTCCAGGCACGTCCGCGATGACGAAGCTGCGGGAGTCGCTCATGGACACCACGCCGAGGTGCGGCGTCAGAGTCGTGAACGGGTAGGCCGCGATCTTCGGTCTGGCCGCTGAGACACGTGCGATCAGCGTGGACTTACCGGCGTTGGGGAAGCCGACCAGTCCGACATCTGCCAGCAGCTTCAACTGCAGGCGCAGATCGCGGATCTCCCCCTCTTCGCCGGGCTGAAACTTGCGAGGTGCCCGGTTGGTGGATGTGGCGAAGTGGGCATTGCCCAGTCCGCCGCGGCCGCCCTTGGCGACCAGGAGTCGCTGACCGGACTCGGCCAGGTCCGCCAGTAGTGTCAGCGAGCCGTCCTCGTGCCGTTCGAAGACCAGCGTGCCGACCGGCACGTCGATGTCCAGATCGTCGGCCCGATGGCCCGAACAATTGGAGCCTTCCCCGTGTTTTCCGCGCTTCGCTTCGAATTCCGGATGGAAGCGGAAATCGACCAGCGTATTCCTGTGGGCCGTGGCCGTCAGGAATACGGATCCGCCCGCTCCGCCGTCGCCGCCGTCAGGGCCGCCACGAGGAACGTATTTTTCTCGCCGGAAACTCAGGCAGCCGCTTCCGCCGTCGCCGGCAGCGACGTGGATATCGACTTCATCAACAAACACAGAGCCAGTATAGGTCGTGCAGCCGGAGGATACCGGCGTAGGGGAAGAGGCCCGGTCTGGTGAGACCGGGCCTCAGAAACTACTCGGCGGGGATGACGCTGATCTTCCGGCCGCGCGCGCCGTGGTCTTCGAAGCGGACCGTGCCCGTGACCTTCGCAAACAACGTGTCGTCCTTACCCAGTCCCACGTTCAGACCGGGGCTGAAGCGGCGACCGCGCTGGCGGATCAGGATCGCGCCGCCGGGAACCAGATTGCCATCGTGCCGCTTGACGCCCAGGCGCTGGGAATTGCTGTCGCGCCCGTTTCGTGAGCTGCCTTGCCCTTTTTTGTGAGCCATGACGTCGAACCTACCTCAGGCCTGAATTTCAGTGATACGGACGCGGGTGAAGACACTCCGGTGCCCGCGGGTCTTACGAAAGCCCTTCCGGCGCTTCTTCTTGAAGACCCGGAGCTTGGGGCCGCGGGCCTCGCCGTCGACTACGCCCAGAACCTTGGCGTTGGCAACAAACGGTGCACCGGCCACGATGTCTCCAGCGTCCCGCGACACAAGGAGGACCTGATCGAAGGTCAGAGCCGACCCGACTTCACCCGGTGTGCCGTCGACTTCGACGACTGCGCCCGGGGATACCCGCAGCTGCCGGCCCCGCGCCTGAATGATGGCAAACACGTGAATCTCCCTTGCTGGTCCCGGGCGCCCGCACGCCACCCCCTGGATGGCTCCTGCTGACCCGGACAAAGAAATGATTGTAGTGGAACCCTTGACGCTACTGCAACAGGACCCTGGATCCCTTGATCTTCTGGCTGCTCAGGGTGTTCAGGAAGGAGGGAACCAGCCGCTCCATCAGCTCAAAGTAGCTCGAGAGGGCCGGTGTGCTCTGGTTGGCGTTGTAGAGCACCTCTTCCCGGAAGGTTTCCGAATACAGGGTGGTGCCTGTCCGGCCATCGATGAAGATGAACTTGGGCTTCAGGATGTAGCCTTTGCGTTCCTGGAACGACCGGATGGGGACCACGCGGCGCCGGCCGAAGGAGTCGTAGACCTCCTCCTCGCGCTGGACATACCCCGACCGCTGGTGGGGAGTGAACATCACCGTGCCCGTGACGATCAGCGGGTGTTGATACTCCTCGCCGATGCGCTTCCAGTAGTCTGCGTTTGCGAACAGGTGCTCCCGTGATTCCAGATCCTTTTCGTCCTTGATGACGGCCTTCTCTGGGCCGGTCGCCTTCAGCCCCGACTCTTCCATGAGGGGCAAGGCGTCCGCATCGATGACCCGCAGGTCCGACTTGTTCCGGAGCTGACTCCTGAGGAGGCGGATGGTCTCGGCATTGCCATCCACTTCGTCGGTGCCGCCGGCAAGAAACCCGGCGACCAGGACGCGCTGGAACATCGATACATCCAGCTTCGGCTTGATAGGGGTTTCGATGGAGATCTCACGCGTGGCGCCACCGCAGGCCACCACGGCCAGCGCCGCGACGACACTACTTGCGAGCAGGGCCTGCCGCACGGTCGTTGACCTCCTTGAATAGTTCGAAGTTCTGCTTGATCGAGGCGTGGGCCGGGGACAGCGACACCGCCTTTTCATACGCCTGACGGGCCTTCTCCATCTCGCCTTCGTGTTCGTAGGCCACGCCGAGGTCGTTGTAGGCCTCCGCGTATGACGGATCGATCTGGACCGCGCGCTCCCACCGGTAGATCGCCTCGCGCCACAAGCCCTTCCCGGCGACCTCGATCCCAAACTCCACCTGGCGCTGGGCGTCGTCCCGCACACCAGCAAAGGCCGTGGGGGCCAGCAGCATGACGGTCACAAGCGTGGTCGCAGTCAGCGAGCGTGACATGGAAGGAAGTGGGGCAACTATAGTCATCGCTCTCAGCAGGCGCAAGGTTCGTCACGGTCATCAGCAATGGATATGCCATGGGTCCTGCGGTCCAGGCATCACATACGGTGCGTTCGGTCGCCGCACGCCTGGCGGAACGCCATACAATCAGGACGGGCGGGTGCGCGGCAGTGAGACGCGCAGATGACACTCGACCGCCTTGTTGCTTTGTCCCTGCTTCCCGTAGGGGCCTGTCCCGACCTCCTGTCCCGGCTGGCTGCCGAGGATCCCGTCCTCCAAGACTTGTCCGGCGAGCGATTGCCTCAGGCACGCGCTGCGCTGGCGGCAGCCGGTGCCGCAGGCGTGTCCTGCGTGTCCATTGAGGATGAGGCCTATCCCGCCCGGCTTCGGACGATTGCCGACCCTCCGGCCGTGCTCTGGTACCGCGGCGCGCTCGATGCCCTCGAGCACCCCTCGGTGGCCGTCGTGGGTTCCCGTGCTGCCAGCCCCAGTGGGCTGGAGACCGCTTTCTCCCTGGGCGCGGAACTGGCCCGGTCAGGTGTGGCCGTGATCAGCGGGATGGCGCTCGGCGTGGATGGTGCTGCCCACCGGGGCGCGCTCACGACCGGGCGGACGATCGGCGTGCTGGGGTGCGGCGTCGACGTGCCCTATCCACGGTCCCATCGGAGTCTTGCGGCCGCCATCGTTGGACAGGGGGCGCTGGTCGGTGAGTATGCGCCTGGGGTGCCCCCGCTGGCCCATCACTTTCCGCTGAGGAACCGGATCATCAGCGGACTAGCGGATGCGGTCGTCATCGTGGAGGCGGCGGAACGGAGTGGGTCTCTCATCACGGCCCGGCTCGCGCTGGAACAGGGACGTGAGGTCATGGCGGTGCCTGGCAGTGTCGCGGGGGGGCGGAATCGGGGCGCGCACGCCCTGATTCGGGACGGCGCCGCCCTGGTCGAGTCTGCGGCCGACGTGCTCAGCGAGCTCGGCTGGGTGGTCCAGCCGGCTGCCGCTCCCGCTGGCCTGGAGGCGCGTCAGGAGGGCGGTCTGCTGGGTCTGATGCCACCCGGTGAGCCCTGTTCCCTCGACTGGCTGGCCACCCGGCTGGGGCAACCGGGCCCCGACGTGCTCGGAGGGCTCCTGGAGCTCGAACTGGCCGGTTTGGTGGTGCGGACGGACGGAGGCGGTTTCATGCGCGCTGGCGGAACGTGCTATAGGAATTAGCCACATGGCCAAGCCCCTCGTGATTGTCGAGTCACCAGCCAAAGCAAAGACCCTCGGCCGGTTCCTCGGCGCCAAGTACCGCGTGGAAGCGAGTTACGGCCACATCCGGGACCTCCCGGAGTCGGCCGCCGAGGTGCCCAAGGAGATCAAGCCCAAGGAATGGGGCCGGATGGGAGTGGATGTCGACAGCGACTTCATCCCGTACTACGTCGTCCCGGATGACAAGAAGAAGCAGGTGGCCCACCTCAAGGCGGCATTGAAGGACGCCTCAGAGCTGCTGCTGGCCACCGACCCGGACCGCGAGGGTGAGTCCATCAGCTGGCACCTGCGGGAGGTGCTCAAGCCCAAGGTGCCCGTCAGCCGTATCGTGTTTCACGAGATCACCGAAGAGGCGGTCAACGAGGCTCTGGCGCATCCAGGCCAGGTCGATGACAACCTCGTGCGTGCTCAGGAAAGCCGTCGCATCCTGGATCGGCTCTACGGCTACACGCTGTCGCCCCTGCTCTGGAAGAAGGTGCAGACCGGCCTGAGCGCCGGACGCGTGCAGAGCGTGGCGGTGCGCTTGATTGTTGAGCGCGAGGAAGAGCGCCGTGCGTTTCATACCGGCGTCTACTGGGACCTCGAGGCGAGGTTGAGCGGGGAGGGGCGGCAGTTTGGCGCCACCCTGGTTCGCGTCGGGGTAGAGCGGGTCGCCACGGGTAAGGATTTCGATCCGCAGACCGGGGCGTTGAAAGGGAGCAAGGTCCGTCTGCTCGATGAGGCCTCGGCCGCCGAGGTGCTGGGCGCCGTGACCACAGCGGTGCCGTGGCAGGTGACCGCCGTTGAACAGAAGCCTGGCGTGGAGCGGCCGGCGCCGCCGTTCACGACCTCCACGCTCACGCAGGAAGCCAGCCGCAAGCTGGGATTCTCGACAGAGCGGACGATGCAGGCGGCCCAGCGCCTGTTTCAGGGCGTCGACGTCGGCAACGGCGAGATGGAAGGTCTCATCACCTACCACCGGACTGATTCAACGACCCTGAGCGACAAGGCATTGAACGAATCCGCGCGGGTCATCGCGGAAATGTTCGGGCCGGAGTACCACGCCGGGCCGCGTCGCTATCAGACGAAGGTCAAGAACGCGCAGGAGGCCCACGAGGCCATCCGGCCGACGGACTTCCGTCTGGCGCCCGCGCAACTGGAGCGTGTGCTCGACTCGGACGATCTGCGTCTCTACGAACTCGTGTGGAAGCGCACGATGGCGTCCCAGATGGTGGACGCCCGTGTGCGGCGCACGGCCGTGGAGTTCACGGCGTCAGGCCCCGGCGGGCAACCGGCCGTCTTTGCTGCCAGTGGCAAGGCGATTGAGTTCGCCGGATTCCGGCGTGCCTACGTGGAAGGCAGTGACGATCCGGCGGCCGAACTGGAAGAGCAGGAGGCGATCCTGCCGCAGATGTCTGTCGGAGATCGGGTCGACCGGCAGGGGACCAACGTGACGCTGGCTGGCGTTGACACCAAGCGGCACGAGACGCTGCCGCCCGCGCGGTTCACCGAGGCCTCCCTCATCAAGGAACTGGAGCGTCTGGGAATCGGCCGCCCCTCGACCTACGCCCCGACCATCGCCACCATCATCCGGCGTGGCTATGTGTTCCGGCAGGGCAAGGCGCTCGTGCCGAGCTTCACGGCCTTTGCCGTCACCAGCCTGCTGCGACAGCACTTCGGCGACTTCGTCGAGGTCGGCTTCACCGCGGAGATGGAGGAGGACCTCGACGAGATCTCGCGCGGCGAGCGGGAATCGGTGTCCTTCCTGCGCGAGTTCTACTTCGGGGATCCCAAGCACCGCGGGTTGCTGCCTGCCGTCAATGAAGGCGCGCAAAAGGCGGACTATCCGTTGCTGGATCTGGGCGTGGCGGCGGATACCGGAGAGCCGATTCGCGTCCGCATCGGCCGCTTCGGGCCGTTTGTGCAGGTCGCCGAGGGCGGACCGGGCCGCACGGCCTCGTTGCCGGACGATCTGGCTCCCGCCGATCTCACCGCGGAGCGGGCGTTGCAGTTCGTGCGGGCCAAGGCGGAAGGTCCACGGACGCTCGGTACCGATCCGGCGACAGGCCTGCCGGTCTATGTGATGAACGGCCGCTTCGGCGCCTATGTCCAACTCGGCGATACGCCAGAGGGCAAGAAGGCTGAAAAGCCCAAACGCTCATCGCTCCAGGCGGGCATGACCGAAGCGACTGTGACCATCGACGAGGCGCTGAAGTTGCTCTCGCTGCCTCGGCTCGTGGGTCTGCATCCGGACGATCAGGAACCGATCCTCGCCAACTTCGGCCGGTTCGGACCCTATCTGAAGTTCAAGGACGAGTTTCGGTCGCTGGAATCGGACGATGACGTCTTCGGGATCTCTCTCGAGGCGGCCGTGGCTCTGCTCGCGGCGCCAAAGCAATCCCGGCGCCGGCAGTCCGCAGCCAAGACCGTGCTTGCCGAACTGACCGCCGAAGGACTTCCCGCCGTCAAGGTGCTCTCCGGCCGGTACGGTCCCTATGTCACTGACGGTACGACCAACGCGTCGCTGTCGAAGGGAACCGATCCGGGGACCCTGACGATGGAGCAGGCTCAGGCGCTGCTGGCTGCACGTCGTGACGCCGCGCCGTCGCCCCGGAGAGGCGGGCGCCGCAAAGCCGCGGCGCCGCGCGCCGCGAAGGCGGTAAAGTCGGCAAAGGCGAAGACGGCGAAGGCGAAGACCCCGAGGGCGGCGAAGACCGCGAAGGCACCGGCCAGCCGTGGCCGCAAAGCCTGACCGTCCGATGATTCGCATCATCGGTGGCGGTCTCGCTGGCTGTGAAGCCGCGTGGCAGGCCGCGCGCCGCGGGGTTCGCGTCACGCTCCATGAGATGCGGCCCTCCACGCCGACCGCCGTGCACCACACGGACGGCCTGGCGGAGTTGGTGTGCTCCAACTCATTCCGCGGCGACAAGCTCGACAACGCGGTCGGTCTCCTGAAAGAGGAGATGCGCCGGCTGGACTCGCTGATTCTCGCCATGGCGGAATCCACGCGTGTCCCCGCGGGCGCGGCACTGGCCGTGGATCGGGAGCAGTTCTCACGGGCGGTGACAGCCGCGGTCGAGTCGCATCCGCTGATCAACGTCGTTCGCGGCGAGGTGACCGCGATTCCAGACGCCACGCCGGCAGACCCCGTGATTCTGGCGACCGGACCTTTGACGTCTCCGGCCCTGTCGGCGGAAATTGTCCGGCTTGTGGGGCGGGAGCACTTGGCGTTCTACGACGCGATCAGCCCCATCGTGCTGGCCGAATCCATCGACCGCTCGATTGTGTTCAGGGCGTCCCGGTGGGACCGCAGCTTCCGCGGCGAGGGTGCGGCTGAGCCGGCCGGGCCCGCGTGCGGCGTCGATGACGGACAGGGAGACTACCTGAATTGTCCGTTGAGCAAGTCGGACTACGACGCGTTCTACGACGCCCTTGCCGGCGCCGAGTCCGCAACGGTGCATGATTTCGATACCGCGACGTTCTTCGAGGGATGTCTGCCCATCGAGGTGATGGCGCATCGCGGGCGCGACACGCTGCGCTTCGGACCAATGAAGCCGGTTGGCCTGACCGACCCGCGAACCGGGCGGTTTCCGTATGCCGCCGTGCAGTTACGGCAGGACACGCTGGCGGGTGATCACTTCAGCCTGGTCGGATTCCAGACGCAGTTGAAGTGGGGCGAGCAGGCACGGGTGCTGCGGATGATTCCAGGGCTGGCGCAGGCAGAGTTTGTGCGCTTCGGCATGGTGCACCGCAACACCTTCATCAACGGACCCACCGTGCTGGAGGACACCTGGCAGGTGCGGGGTAGGCCCGGGCTGTACTTTGCCGGGCAGGTGTCAGGGGTGGAAGGCTACGTCGAGTCCGCAGCCTCAGGGTTGGCGGCCGGCATGAGCGCCGCGTGTGCCGCCTTGGGACAGACCTTCGTGCCGCCTCCGCGTACGACGGCTCTCGGCGCGCTGGGCTTCTATGTGTCGCACGCGGATCCGTCCACGTACCAGCCCACGAACATCACGTTTGGGATCATGGAGGCCTTGCCGAACCCGCCACGGGGGCGTGTGGAACGCAAGACGGCCGTCTCGATGCGGGCGCTCAGCGACCTCGAGCAGTGGCGCCAGGCGCAGGACTGACCCCATGCAGGCGCTGCGGGAGTTTCTCGACTATCTCGCGCTGAACCGCAACGCCTCCCCGCATACGGTCAGCGCGTATCGCCGCGACCTTGGCCAATGGCTCGAGTCCGTGGCTGGAGCCCAGGGCGTCCCAGCAGACACGCTGACGCCCGATCAACTCGACCTGCAGGCCATCAGGGGTTTCATGGGTGACCTGCACCGAGCCGGCCAGTCCCGCGCGTCCGCGGGGAGGAAGCTCTCCGCGATCCGGAGCTTCCTGCGGTACCTCCGGCGGGAAGGCGTGATTGAGTCGGATCCGGCCGCGCTGACGGTGGCGCCGAAGCGCGAACAGCGTGTGCCCGCGCATCTCTCGGTGGACGAGATGAGCCGCGTGCTGGAGATGCCGGACACCGGTGAACCCCTCGGGCGGCGCGACCGTGCCATTCTCGAGTTGTTCTATGCCTCGGGTCTTCGGCTGAGCGAGTTGGTGGGTCTCGATCTGGAAGACGTCAATCTCACGGCACGGATGGCGCGCGTGCTTGGGAAGGGCGGTCGGGAACGCCTGGTACCCTTCAACCACAGCGCGGCGGCGGCACTGCGGGCCTGGCTTCCTGATCGTGAAGTCCTCGCACGGCAGGTCGCCGCTCGGCCGGCGGCCTCCGCCCCTGCCCGGACCGCTGGGGGGGCGCGCCGCGGTGGCCATCCGGTATTCGTGAACGCACGCGGTGGCCGGCTGACCGGCCGCAGCGTGCAGCGGCTGGTGGGGCGCTATGTTTCGATGTGCTCCACGCGTTTCGGGATCAGCCCGCACGCGCTGCGCCATTCGTTCGCGACACATCTGCTTGAGCGAGGCGCGGATCTGCGTGCGATTCAGGAACTGCTCGGCCACGTGCGTCTCTCGACGACGCAGCGCTACACGCACGTGAATGCCGCGCAGTTGCTCGACGTCTACCGCAAGGCCCACCCCAGAGCCCGCTGACGGCCTGGCGAGCCGGCTCGCGCCGTGAACAGGCCGCGCGGCCATGCTGCCGCGAACGTGTGGCGAAGCCCGCCGCCGAGCGATCCGCTTCCAGCGCGACTGACGTGAACGCACCGAGTGCGCTTCTCTGGCGCCCGCGTGGCGCAGAAAGCGGATCGCCCATGACCGTCGAGAGCCGGGGAGGGTGCAAGGCGTTTCCAGCGCGACTGAAGTGAACAAGCCGAGCGCACTCCTCTGGCGCCCGAGGAGCGCAGGAAACGCCTTGCACCCTCCCCGGCTGCTGAATCGTGTTCAGACGCGCGCCGGGTCCGGTGCGGCCCGGCGGCCGTGCGGGAACTCGATATTCAGCACCTTGATCTTGTAGTTGATGACGCGCGGGCTGATGTGGAGCAGGTCCGCCGCATCCTTCTGCACCCAGTTCGACATCTTGAGGGCCTCGATCAAGGCCTGCTTCTCGAGTTCTTCCAGCGCGATGCCGGTCGGGGGAATCTTGACGAGCGAGGTGCCCTCGCGTGACGCCCCGCTGGGCGTGCTGTCGCCGAGCCTGAGGTCCGCGGCCGTCACGTCCGGTCCATCCGACAGGAGGATCGCCCGCTCGATCGCATTCTCAAGTTCGCGGACATTGCCGGGCCAGTTGTAACGCATCAGGAGCTTGATGGCCTCCGTGTCGAATCCGGCCACCTTCTTCTTCAGCTCCCCCGAGAATCGACGGACAAAGAATCCAGTGAGCTCCTGGATGTCCTCCTTCCGATCCCGCAGTGGCGGCATTTCGATCGTGACGACATTCAACCGGTAATAGAGATCCTCGCGGAAGGTGCCGGCCTCGACCATCGTGGCCAGATGCCGGTTCGTGGCGGCGATCAGCCTGACGTCTACTTTCAAGGTCCGCGTTCCGCCGAGCCGCTCGAATTCCTGCTCCTGGAGTACGCGCAGGATCTTGGCCTGCGTATTCGGACTCATGTCGCCGATTTCGTCGAGGAACAGCGTGCCACCGTCGGCCTGTTCGAACCGGCCTACCCGCTGTTTGTCGGCGCCCGTGAAGGCGCCCTTTTCGTGGCCGAAGAGTTCCGACTCGAGGAGGTTCTCCTGCAGCGCGGCGCAGTTCACCTTGACGAAGTTGCGTCCGGAGCGGTGCGAGTTATGGTGAATCGCCCCCGCGATGAGTTCCTTGCCTGTGCCTGTTTCGCCGCGCACCAGGATCGTGGTGTTGCTCTTGGCCACCTTGCGGACCACGGTCAGGACGGATTCGAGGGCGCCGCTGGACCCGATGATCCGGTCGAATTCGTAGATGTCTCCCGAGGCGTGGCTCAGGTAGTCGATCTGGTGCTGCATCTGCCGCAGTTCCAGCGCCCGCGCGATCTTGACCTCCATCTCCTCGATCTCGAATGGCTTCTGCACGTAGTCAAAGGCACCGCTCTTCATGGCTTCCACCGCGGTGGAGACCGACCCGAACGCGGTCATCAGGATCACGGCGGCGTGCGGCTGCAGCACACGCGCGGTCTTGAGCACGTCGATCCCCGTGCTGCCGCCCATCTTGAGGTCACTGACGATTACGTCAAAGACCGCGTCATGGAGCTTCTCGATCGCGAGGTTGCCGCTGGCGGCCTCGTCCACGTCGTGTCCGGCGTCAGACAGCGCGCGGACCAGTCCGCGGCGAAGGGAGTCGTGGTCGTCGGCGATCAGGATGCGGCCCATGTTGCGTGTGCCCTTTCTGTGGTGGCGATGGCGGAATCAGTCGTGTGCGGGAAGGGTGATGCTGATCGAAGTGCCCGTGCCGATGGCCGTGCGGAGGCTGAGGCGTCCGTCGTGTGCGTCGACGATCTTGCGGACAATGGCCAAGCCGAGTCCAGAGCCCTGGGCCTTGGTCGTGAAGAAGGGGTCGAATACCTTGTCGGCCACGTCCTGCGGCATACCGGGACCGGTATCGGTCACATCGATTCGGACCGCAGGTGTGGCGTAGCCCACGGTGTGGGTCGCGACCGAAGCGGTGACGGTCACCCCCCCGTGGCCTTCGAGCGCCTCGTAGGCATTGGTCAGCAGGTTCGTGAAGAGCTGTGTGAGCTGATAGGTGTCGCCCTGGAGTGCCGGTAGTCTTTCTGGTAGAGCCACGGAGAGCGTCGTGGCGCGCCTGGCGATCTTCGAGTCGGCCAGGCTCTCGGCGGCTCTCAGGATCTCGCGGAAGTCCACCGGCTCGACCTGCAGGCCGATCGGGCGCACGAAGTCGAGAACTTCCTGGACGATGGCGTTCGCCATCTTGGCTTCGTTGATGATGTCCTTGATGAGGGCCTGTACCTCAGCTGTGTCGGGAAGCTTTCTTCGCAACAGACCGGCGAGCACCTCAATGCCGCCGAGCGGGTTCTTGACCTCGTGCGCAATCGCGGCCGCCATTTCGCCGACGGCTGCCAGCCGGTCCCGGAGGCGCTCGCGCTCCTCGATCTGTTCGACCCGCGTCAGGTCGGTGAAGAACATCGACGTGCCGATGGTGTCGCCGGAGTCGGCATGCACATGGGCCAGCGTGTAGCCGATCACCTTACCGGACGGTTTCAGTCTGAGTTCGGCCCGGTTGGCCAGGAGGGCCGTACTCGCGGCCGACTCCAGCGCCTGCACGACTTCCGGATAGTGCCGTAGGACGTCCCGGAAGGGCCGCCCGACATCGTCGGCTCTGGGTTCGATGTCAAAAATCCGGTAGGCCTCGTCGTTGATGAGGGCGATGCAGTCATCGCGCGTGATCGCCAGCACGCCATTGCGCATCGCGGCCACGATGCGCCGGAAGAAGGCGTCATCCCCGGGCTTGGCGTGCAGCCGGTTCCGTACGGCCCGCGGCTGGCGGGTGTTTTTCGATTCAGATGTCGCCATCACTCAACTTGTGGAGAGGGCAAACGGCATGCCCCGAGCTGGCCGGGAGACTTCTCTCAATTCGCGCCCAAACGAACGAGCCCCACACGGTGGGTCGGCTCAGGCGCTTACGTAAGTGTAATGGCGGTACGGGTATTGGCGAGGAAAGACGTAGCGACTTACGGTTCGAGCGGCAACTCCGCCAGTTCAGCCTGGAGCGCCTCCCACTGGCCCATCAGGTCACCCACTTCCCACATAACCGACTGGTGGCGGGTCACTGAGACATTGGCCGCATCCCGATCATCGTAGAACCCCGGTGCGGACATCGTGGCTTCGAGCGTACGGATTTCGGCTTCCCGCTCGGCGATCCGGGCCTCCAGGTCGGCGATGCGGCTGGCCATCGTGCGCCGGGCCTTGTCCCGCTTCCGGCGTTCGGCTTCAGCGAGCTTCCGATCCTCCCGGCTTGGTGGCGCCGGCGGGGAGACCACGCGCGCGGCTGTTGCCGCGGCAGGCCCTGGTGGGGTGGCGGCGGACGTCTTCCGTGGTGCCTGGGCCTTGGAGACGGCAGGCGCGGCTGTGTCGCCGGCGTGTTCCTTATGCCAGAGAAATTCCGTATAGCTGCCAGGGTAGACCGTCGCCCGGCCGTGGCCGATCTCGATGATCTTGGTGGCGAGCCGCTCAACGAAGTAGCGGTCGTGCGAGACGAAGATCAGGGTGCCGCCATAGTCCTCGAGGGCCTCGAGCAGCACGTCCTTGGAGTCGAGGTCCAAGTGGTTGGTCGGTTCGTCCATCAGCAGCGTGTTGGACGCCCGCAGCAGCATGCGTGCGACGGCCAGCCTGGTGCGCTCCCCGCCGGACAGGACGCCCGCCTTCTTGAGGATGTCGTCCCCGGAAAAGAGGAATCCGCCGAGGAGCGTCCGGATCATCGGGACCATCTGCGTCGCGGCGGCGCGTTCGAGCGTGTCGTACACCGTCAGTGACGGCTCGAGCTTTGTCGCTTCGTCCTGGGCGAAGTACTCCATCACCACCTGGTGCCCGAGCTCGCGCGCGCCGGAGTCCGCCTGTTCGGCGCCCGAGAGGATTCGCATCAGCGTGGACTTGCCCGCGCCGTTCGGGCCGACCAGGGCGATGCGGTCTCCGCGTTCGATGTGCAGCTTCACATCCTCGAGCACCGTCAGGGCGCCGTAGGCCTTGCGGATGTGGCTCAGCTCCATCACGGTGCGGCCGCTCTTGGTGCACGAGGGAAACGCGAAGCGGATCCGCTTTCGTTCCGGTGGCACTTCGATCGGAATGACCTTGTCCAGCAGCTTGATCCGGCTCTGCACCTGCGCGGCCTTGGTCGCCTGGTAGCGGAACCGGTCGACGAACATCTTGATCCGGGCGACCTCTTCGTCCTGCTCGCGCTTCGCCGTGCGGAGCCGCTCCAGCATGGCGTCCCGCGACACGATGTAGCGGCTGTAGTTCCCCGTGTAGTCGGTCATCGACCGCAGATGCAGGTCGGCGATCCGGGTGACCACGGCATCCAGAAAGTAGCGGTCGTGCGAGACGAGAATCACCGCAAACGGGTAGCTGACCAGGTAGTCCTCGAGCCAGTTCCTGGCTTCAAGGTCGAGGTGGTTGGTGGGCTCGTCGAGCAGCAGGAGGTTCGGCTTACCCAGCAGCAGCTTGGCGAGCGCAATGCGCATCTGCCAGCCGCCGGAGAATGTCTCAGTTGGGCGAGGGAAGTCGTCAGGCGAGAAGCCAAGTCCCTTGAGCACGGTGGCGACGCGCAGGTCGATGCTGTGTCCGTCATCGAACCGGAACCGGTCCTGCAACTCGGCGTAGCGCACGAGCATCGACTCGTGTTCACCGTCAGGCACCTCGGGATCGCCCAGGCGGTGCTCAATCGCGTCGATTTCCGCCCGCATCTCCAGGAGCTTCCCGAAGGCGCCGCTCGCTTCTTCAAACACCGTGCGGCCGGCATGCGTGATGCCGTCCTGCGGAAGGTAGCCGATGCTGACGTTGCTCGGCGTGACGACGCGGCCCGAGTCCGGTTCGTCGATCCCGGCCAACATGCGCAGGAGTGTGGTCTTGCCCGCGCCGTTCGGGCCGCAGAGACCGACGCGCTCGCCGTCGCTAATCTGCCAGGTGACCCTGTCCAGCAGGACACGGTCGCCGAACGATTTGGTGAGTTCGCTGAGTTGAATCATCGGCGTCCGCCGGCGCAGGTGGCCGGCGGCGGCAGCAGGCGCTGCTAGCTGGCCAGCGCGCGGGCTGCCGCTTCGAGTACCTGCGGCACCCGGAACGGCTTGGTGATGTAGGCCGAGACACCCATGTTCAGGGCCTCAATGGCGCTGGCCTCGCTCGAATACCCCGTAACCACAATGACGGGCAGTCCTGGTTTGGCAGCTCTCGCCTGACGGATCAGGGCCAGACCGTCCATGCCAGGCATCTTGAGGTCCACGAACATCAGGTCGCAGGGCTCGCGCTTCAGATGTTCGAGCGCGCTCGGGCCGTCGGCGGCACCTTCGACGTCGTAGTCAGCCAGCTCCAGCATCTTCACCAGCAGGTCGCGGATGGCCTCTTCGTCGTCTACGACCAGCACATGCCGGCGGCCTTCAAGCGCCGCGGCCAGCGCCTGCACTCCACCGGGTCCCTGGCCATCAAGCCAGGCGTCGACGTCACGCTTCCGGAACCGCCACTGGCGCCCCACGCGAACAGCCGGAATCTTGCCGGCCTTGATGAGCCGGTACACCGTGCGCTGGTTGACCTGGAGGTACTCGAGGACCTCCTCTGTGGTCAGAAAGACTTCCCGTTCCGGAGCCATGTGTCCGAAACAGTCTATCAAATCTGACGTCGTATAGCGGACTTCATATGCCGCAACTGGTCTCAGTCGACCCAGTGCGGGCGTTTGGGGCGCCGGTATGATCCCCTTACCGGCCGTCCGGCCGGTTCACGCGTCTAATCCAGGCAGAACGTGACGCCAATGGGAATCGGCCGTTCATCATGCGAACCGACGAAGAACTTGTAGCGCTCTCCATCGGGGGCGACCGGGACAGCTTCGACCAGCTGGTGCAGCGCTGGGAGCGGCAGATCTTTGCGTTGGCCTATCGCACGCTCGGCCGCGAGGATGACGCCCGGGACGTCTGCCAGGAGACCTTTCTCCGAGCCTACCGCGCCCTGCCCGGGTTCAAGGGCGAGGCGAAGTTCTCGTCCTGGATCTACCGAATCGCCGTGAATCTGTGCCGCGACTGGATGCGGAAGCAGCGCCGGTCGCCCGTCGTCCAGGTTCCCGAAGGGATGGACCTGGCGGACCTGGCGGCCGAACGCGGCCCCGTGGAATCGATTGAGACGTTGGTCGCCCGGCGTCAGCTGAGCAACAAGGTGGCGGTGGCGATGCGGACGCTTCCGGATGAGCAGCGGACGGCGATTCTTCTCAAGGAATTCCACGGTTTGACCTTCCAGGAAATCGCGGAAATGCAGGGATGCCCGCTCAGCACGGTGAAGACCCGGCTGTATCAGGGCCTGACAGTCTTACGCCGGCAACTGGCCGAGTCGCCGCGCGTGGTGCCGATGGTGGCAGGGAGAGCATGACCATGACTGCGAAGCGAGACCCGATCTGCGGCGACCCGGCCGCGCTGGCCGGGTATCTCTACGAGGAGTGCGACGCGGAGGAGCGTGCGGCCATGTCCGCGCATCTGGCGGTCTGCGAGCGGTGCACCGCGGAACTGGCGGGGCTGCGCAGCACCAGGGATACGCTCGCTGCGTGGATGCCACCGGAGACGGTGCTGGACATCCAGATCACTCCGGAGGCCGTGCCCGCCGTGGTGCCCATCCGGAGCCGGTGGGGCTGGGCCACGACTCCTGCCTGGACGCAGGCGGCGGCTGCGGTGCTGCTCTTCGCGCTCGGTGCGACGGTGGCCGCGCTCCTGAACGTGGAGGTGCGGTACGACGCCGCGGGTCTGACCGTCCGCACGGGATGGGGGGAACGTCCCACCGCGGCGCCGGTGGCGGCGGCGGTCGATCCGGCCTCGCTCGACGAGCGGATTCGGACGGTCGTGCGTCAGACCCAGGGCAGCTCGACCGCTTCGGCCGTGGTGCCGGTCGCCGCGTCGAATTCGGCCGCAGGTTCGGGAGCCTCACCTGAAGAGCTCCTGCGCCGGGTCGAGCAGATGCTGGCGGCCAGTGAGAACCGTCAGCAGCGGGAGCTCGCGCTGCGGGTATCGCAGGTGCTGCACGATGTGGATTCCCAGCACCGGGCGGACATCGCCCGCATCGAGCGGACGGTCAGTCCCGTGGCCGGGCTGACGGCGGCCGAAGTCCAGGAACAGCGGCAGATGCTGAACTATCTGATGCGCGTGTCCCAGACGAAGTAGCGCGAAGGGGACCTATGACGAACGACAACTGGCGCGTCTTGGGGTGGAGCCTGGTGGTGGCCCTGGGCCTGGTGGCGGCCGGCCAAGGTCAGGCGTCGGCGCAGTCTCCACGCGCGGTTCGAGGGCCGGCACCGGTCGACCCCCTGAAGGCTCGGTCGAACCTGACAATCATGGAGGGCGTGCTGGAGCGCGCGGTGGTGCTTGGGGCCGACAGCCTGAACCGCCGGATCCGAGTGCTCTCACCCCAGGACCCTCCGCTGTTGCTGTCCGGCGATGTCGACGTGCGGGGGTTCCGCCTCGACGGCTACGGGGTGTTCTTCGACGTGGAGGTGCCTGTCCTGCGTCAGAGCGTGGCGTGGTCGTTGCGCGCGCTGATGGATCAGGGCGGTGTGCCGCTGGCAGCCGCGCTCGAGCAGCTCCGTGCTTATGTCAAGTCGGCCGCAGACGTGCGCACCCGGCAGTCGCTGGAGCAGGCCCTGCAGCGACTGGAACTACAGGTCGGCTCGCCGGAGCCGTCGACGATTCCGGCGGCGGCTGCCGGTGGCGTGCGGCAGCCGCCCGAAGCGATGGAGTGGCTGAGTGATCCCAACGGGGCCTATACGACGGCGGTGAAGAACGCGTTGATGGACGCCATGCTGGAGCATAGCCAGGCACTCAACATTGCGCCCGATGAATGGCTGACCATCGCGGCTCGTGACAACGAGCCACGGACGCGGCCGGGCCAGGGCGACGAGAGCGCCACGATCACGCTGCGCATCAAGGGGAGCGACCTCGCCGCGCTCGGTGCCGGGCGGATCGCGATCGACGAGGCCCGGAGGCGCGTGGAAATCCGGGAGCAGTGATCCCGGCCGCCTGATCCGGTGTCTAATCGGACTATGCGACGCGTGGCACTCCATCTGGTGGCCCTTCTCCTGGTCGTCACGGCCGGCTGCCAGTCGTTCGAGGTCGAGAAGGCCCTGGTTATGACCGATGTGCATACCGGCTGGTACGACGCCGGCGTCATCGAAGATGGCAAGAACAAACTCGTGCCGAGCATTTCCTTCCGGTTCCGCGACCAGGCCGACGTGCCTGTGTCCGGCGTCCAGGTGAATGCCATCTTCCGCCGGGTCAACGAGACCGAGGGCTGGGGCGAGCACTTCGTGAAGGCGATCGGGCAGCGTGCCCTGGAGCCCGGCGCGACCAGTGCGCTGATCGTGCTGCGCTCGAACCTGGGCTACACCGGGACGGAGCCCCGTCACGTGATGCTGAAGCATCGCGATTTCATCGACGCCAAAGTGGAGCTCTTCGCGAAGGCCGGCCGCCGTAACTGGGTGAAGATCGGCGAGTACGCGATTGCCCGCCAACTGCTGACCCAGTAAGCTCGGCCTCGTGCCCGCCACTCCCGCTTCGTCCGAACCGTCTGCGCCAGAGGGACTCGCCAGGCGGCTCGGTCCGTTCGACGCGGCCGCCATCATCGTGTCGAACGTCATCGGCGGTGGCATTCTCTTCACGCCCCCGCAGGTTGCGGCCTCTGTGCCGAGCGCTCCGCTGTTCCTGCTGATTTGGCTCGCGGGCGGTGCGCTGGCGTTCGCCGGTGCGTTGGCCTATGCCGAACTGGCGGCCATGACGCCACGCGCCGGTGGCGAGTATGTCTATCTCCGCCGGGCGTTCGGCCCCGTCGCCGCGTTTCTCACCGGTTGGACGTCCTTCGTCGCCGGGTTCTCGGGCGCCATCGCGACCAGTGCCCTGGTGTTCGCGTTCTACCTGGGACGCTTCGTCCCCTGGGCGGCTGATGCCACGCCGTATCTGACGGTGTCGCCCGTGCCTGGCGTGCTGACGTTCACCCTCTCACCCAGAACGCTGACGGCGATCGCGCTCATTGCGCTCATGGCCGCGGTGCACCGGCGTGGCGTCGGGCCTGGCCGTGCGGTGGGAAATCTGCTCGCGTCGCTCAAGGTCACGGCGCTGGTGGCGTTTGTGGTGATGGCCGTGGGCTTCGGTGCTGGCGATGCCGGGCATCTGGTCGTGACGGGGCACGTGCCCGCCACCGGGTGGCTGCTGGCGTTGATTCCCGTGATGTTCACCTACTCCGGTTGGAATGCGGCGTCGTATGTCGCCGAAGAGATCCGGAACCCTGGGCGCAATGTCCCCCGCGCGCTGGCCATGGGGACTGCCGGCGTGGCCGTGCTCTACCTCGCGTTGAACGCGATCTATCTCTACGTCTGGCCGGTCGGGGAGCTGGCGGCCATCAAGGGCAGTGTCCTCGATGTCGTGGCCGAGCGGTTGCTGGGGGCCGTGGCTGGGAACGTCATGGGCATCGTGGCCCTGATCAGCCTGTCCGCCAGCATCAGTGCGATGACGTTTGCCGGGCCCCGGGTGTACTTCGCCATGGCCCGTGATGGCGCTTTTCTGCCCGCGGCGGGCCGTATCCATCCGCGATATCAGACGCCCGCGGCAGCCATCGTGGCGCAGGCGGTCTGGAGCGTGCTGCTGGTGCTGGCTGGCGATGCGACGGACGCACTGGTCAGCTACACGGGCTTCGCGCTCGTGCTGTTTTCCGGGATCGCGGTGGCGGCGCTGTTTGTCTTGCGGGTGCGGGAGCCTGCGGCGCCACGGCCGTTTCGCACGTGGGGATATCCCTGGCTGCCGGCTCTCTATGTGCTGGTCAGTGCCGGCATTCTCGTGAACGGGCTGATCAGGCAGCCCGGCCCCACCGGGGCCGGGCTGGTCGTGATCGCGGCGGGTCTTCCGCTCTACGCCTGGTTCAGACGCCGGGGACCGGCGGCCTAGCTCGAGCCGAACTTACTGGTCGTCCCGATCGTCGGCTCGCCGCATCGCGCCGCGCAGCGTGATGCTCCGGCCGTCAGAGATGCGTGTGTCAAAGACCAGCGGTTCGAACCCATCGGCTTCCACTTCGATGCGATAGGCGCCGGACTCCAGGTCCAGACCCTGTAAGGCGCCGTCAAAGTCATCCAGCGTTCCGGCGTAGTAGCCGTCCACGAGCACCGTCGCATCACGAGGGCCTCGCACATCGAGGCGGACTCTGCCGAGGTTGTCGCGGCGACTATCGTAGGTGCCGTAGACACCGCGCGGATACCCCCGCCCGCCCCGTGTTTCCCAGGGCGACCAGTACGGGTCGTAGTAGTAATAGCCGAGGCCGAACCCACCATAGGCATAGGGGTAGAACCGGCGTGGTGCGACGGTCACCCGCGCCCGTGCCTCGACGCGCGGCCGCAGCTCATAGACTCGCGGTGGCGGGCCCGCTGCCCGACCGCGGCCACCGCGGCCCTCGATGATCACGGTGCTGCCGCCGCCGTGGCGCCGCTGTTCAAACACCCGGGGACGTGGCTGGGTTGGTTGGTCGCGATGCTCGGTCGCCTCCGGGCGAACTGGTCTGGCTACCTGCTCAGGAGAGGCGTTGGTCACGGGAGCCTGGGGCCGAGCCCGCTCTGCCCGCTCAAAACGCGGATTCACCCGCGCTCCTTCACCGGCGGCGTGCCGGTCGTGGGCCGCGGCTTCCGATTCCTGGCCCGCGAGGGCCTGTCCGCAGCCGGCGAGCAGGCCGGCGATGACGAGTGCCGTCAGGCGTTGAGTCATGGAAATTCTCCTTCACGATTTCCTAGAGCAACCTGCTTGCCACTTCTTCCCGCGAGGGCCGAGGCGTTTCTGGCCCATATTCTCGCAGTCCAGAGATGGACGCCTGTCCGGAGTGCCGTGATCTGAGGACGCCTGCTCACCCAGGGTGACAGCCCGGCTCTATACTGCGAAGGTGTTTCACGCCACCACGATCTTGGCTGTCCGCCATCAGGGGCGGACGGTGCTCGCCGGTGATGGGCAGGTGACGCTTGGCACCACCGTGGTCAAGCACGGCGCCCGGAAGATTCGCCGACTCCACAACGATACGATTCTTGCGGGCTTCGCCGGGTCTGCCGCGGACTCCTTCTCGCTGTTTTCCCGGTTCGAGGCCAAGCTTGACCAGTACCGGGGCAACCTTGAGCGGGCTGCGGTCGAGTTGGCGCGCGACTGGCGCAGTGACCGCGCCCTCAGGCGGCTCGAAGCCATGCTCATCGTGGCCGACCACGCGACGACGTTCCTGCTGTCGGGCACGGGCGACCTCATCGAGCCCGACGACGGTATCGTCGCGGTTGGCTCCGGCGGACCCTATGCCACGGCGGCGGCCCGCGCGCTGGTGCGGCACAGCACACTGGATGCCCGCGGGATTGCTCAGGAAGCGATGGCCATCGCGGCCGACATCTGCATCTACACCAATACCCACCTGACGCTCGAGGAACTCTAAGCCGCTCCGCGGCGATTGGACGGCATGTCGATTCCCCTGCCTGAACGGACCACCAGCGCGCTCGGAAGTCTCTCGCCTCGCGAGGTCGTGGCCGAGCTCGACAAGCACGTCGTCGGACAGGCGGGCGCGAAGCGTGCCGTCGCGATCGCGCTCCGGGACCGGACGCGCCGGCAGAAGCTGCCGCCGGAACTGGCCCAGGAGATCACGCCCAAGAACATCCTGATGATCGGCCCGACGGGAGTCGGCAAGACCGAGATCGCGCGCCGGCTCGCGCGGCTGGCGCAGTCGCCGTTCATCAAGGTGGAGGCGTCCAAGTTCACGGAGGTCGGGTACGTCGGCCGCGACGTCGAGTCGATGGTGCGGGACCTCGTCGAGCTCGCCGTGACGATGGTGCGTGGCGAGTTGACGGCCGGCGTCGTGGACCGGGCGAAGGCGGCGGCAGAAGATCGCCTCCTGGACCTGCTGCTGCCAGGGCAGCGCCCCCAGGCCGATGCGGGTGGGCTGCCTGACCCGATGGCACGCACGCGCGAGCGACTGCGCGAGGACCTGCGGGCGGGGCGCCTCGACGAGCGGACGGTCGAACTCGACAGCGCGCCCGCGGCCATGCCGTCCTTCGAGGTCGTGGCCGGCACCTCTCCCGAAGAGATGGGCGCCAACCTCAAGGATGTGATGGGCTCGTGGTTCGGCGGACGCGGCAAGCGGCGGAAGCTGCGTGTGCCGGATGCGCTGCGGACGCTCGCCGAGGAAGAACAGCAGAAGCTCATTGATGCCGAGTCGGTGGCGCGCCTGGCGATTGAGCGCGTCGAGCAGAGCGGCATCGTCTTCGTGGACGAAATCGACAAGATCGCGAGCCGGGACGGAGGCTCGGGACACGGGCCGGATGTGAGCCGCGAGGGCGTTCAGCGGGACATTCTGCCCATCGTGGAGGGCACGACGGTGACCACGAAGCACGGGATGGTCAAGACGGACCATATCCTGTTCATCGCGGCCGGCGCGTTTCACGTCTCGAAGCCGTCAGATTTGATTCCTGAGCTGCAGGGCCGGTTCCCGATCCGTGTGGAGTTGGAGGCGCTGACGCGGCAGGACTTCGTTCGTATTCTCACCGAGCCGAAGAACGCGCTCATCCGGCAGTACACCGCACTGCTTCAGACTGAAGGGGTGCAGCTCCAGTTCACGGACGACGCCGTGGCCCGTATCGCAGACTATGCCGTGCGCGTCAATGAGCGGACGGAGAACATCGGCGCCAGGCGGCTGCACACGGTCATGGAACGCCTCCTCGACGAGGTTTCGTTTGAGAGTGCCGATCTCGGTGTGCGCACCGTGGTGATCGATGAGGCGTATGTCGATCGCATGCTGGGAGAGGTCGTCAAGAACGAGGACCTCTCGCGTTACATCCTGTGATGCTGCGGCGCGCATGGGTCGTCGTGGCGGCGCTCGCCCTGGGCGCGACGGCCTGTGGAAAGAAGGGGCCGCCCCTGCCGCCCATCGTTCGCATTCCCGCGGCGGTCACGACGATCAGCGCGCAGCGCGTCGGGGATGACGTCTTCGTCATCGCGACCTTGCCGGAGCGGAATATCGATGGCTCTCAGCCCGTTGCGACCGTGGGGGTCGAGGTCTGGGCCGTCACGGGCCGCACGCCGCCGCCGCGGCAGAAGTGGGCCGAGCTGGGCACCCGGATCGGCCGCGTCGATGTGGCCCCCGACGCGGTCGGTGTCTCGACAGACCGGGCGGCTGACACCAGCCTGCCTCTTCAGATCTCCGTGCATGACCATCTCGATTCCGCGGCGATGACCGCGGCGTCGGAGCCGCAGACTGGACCGGCGTCGGTGCCGCTCCGGCGGTTCTATGTCGCCATCCCGTTAGGCGCAAAAGAGAAGTCCGGACCCGTCGGGACAGTGGCCGACGTAGACCTGACGTCGCGCCCGGGTCCGCCCGCCGATCTCGACGTGACCTACGACGCGTCCGTCCTCACGCTCACGTGGGCGCCGCCTTCCGACGGGGATGCATGGCTGGCGGCGCAGCGTGCGGCGTCGCGCGCAATCGCCGTGGCTCCGGTCGCGCTCGATGCCTCTCCCTGGCGCTACAACGTCTATCGATCCGGCGAGACACCCGCCACACCGGCGCCCGCCGCGGTGGTGCGTGTGGCCGGCACGGTACGGCCAGCGCCGGTCAATGCCGCACCACTGGCCAAGACCACCTTCACCATGCCGGTGGTCTTCGGCGTTGAGACCTGCGTCACGGTGCGGAGCGTCTTCAGCGGGGACGGGCGCGTGGCCGAAGGGGGACCCGCCCCCGAGCACTGCGTGACACCCGCTGACACGTTTCCGCCGGCCGCGCCGAAGCAGTTGGCGGCGTTACCCTCCGCCGATGCGATCGATCTGATCTGGGAAGCGAACGACGAACAGGACCTGGCCGGGTATCACGTGTTGCGCGCTGACCGCTCCGGTGCCCCGCTTCAGCGGCTGACCGCAGAACCGGTGACCGTAACCCGGTATAGGGATGCGGCTGTAAAGCCAGGTGTGAAATACTTTTACGCCGTCGTCGCGATTGACAACCGGACGCCCGAGCCCAACGTGAGCGAGGAATCGAATCACGTCGAGGAAGAGCCGCGGTAGCCGCTGAAGTCTGGAGCATTCATGAAGCTGTTTGTGGACACGGGAAACATCAAAGAGATCGCGCCGCTGGCCGCGCTGGGCATCCTGGACGGCGCCACCACGAATCCGTCCCTGATGGCGAAGGAAGGCGGCGATCCGCGCGCGATCATCAAGAGCATCTGCGACCTGGTGCAGGGGCCGGTGAGCGCCGAAGTCGTGGCGACTGATGCCGACGGCATGATTCGGGAAGGCCGTGACCTGGCCGCGATCGACCCGCACGTCGTCGTGAAGGTGCCGTTCACAAAGGCCGGTGTGGCAGCCTGCCGGACGCTGGCGGCTGAAGGCACCCGCGTCAATGTCACGCTCATCTTTTCGGCCGCCCAGGCGTGGCTGGCCGCCAAGGTCGGGGCGGCGTATGTGAGTCCGTTTGTCGGCCGTCTCGATGACATCGGGGCGACCGGGATGAATCTGATTCAGGAAATCGTGGACCTGTTCGGCCACGCCGGCTACGAGACCGAGGTGCTCGTCGCCAGCGTCCGGAATCCGATTCACGTGATCGAAGCCGGACGGATGGGCGCGGGCGTCGTGACGTGTCCGCCGTCGGTCATCGAGCAGCTGTTCAAGCATCCGCTCACCGATAGTGGTCTCGAGCGGTTCCTCAAGGACTGGGAACAAGCCCAGGGAGCGAAGAAGGCGTAGGCATGGATACCAAGACACTCCTGGCGGAATACGAGCGGCGTGCCGAGCTCGGCGGCGGCGAAGAGCGCCTGAAGAAGCAGCGCGAATCGGGCAAGCTCACCGCGCGAGAGCGGATTGACCTGCTGTTCGATCCGGGGACGTTTGAGGAGGTCGACAAGTTCGTGACCCACCGCTGCCGCGACTTCGGGATGGACCAGCAGGTGGTGCCCGGCGACGGCGTGGTCTGTGGCCGCGGTCGCGTCAACGGCCGAGTCGTCTTCGCGTTTGCCCAGGACTTCACGGTGTTCGGCGGGTCGCTCTCCGAAACCAACGCGCTCAAGATCTGCAAGGTCATGGACCTGGCGATGAAGATGGGCGCACCCATGATCGGGCTCAACGACTCCGGCGGCGCCCGGATCCAGGAGGGCGTCGTCTCGCTGGGTGGCTATGCCGACATCTTCCTGCGTAACACGCTGGCCTCCGGTGTCGTGCCGCAGATCTCCGCCATCATGGGCCCCTGCGCCGGCGGTGCCGTGTACTCGCCGGCCATCACCGACTTCACCATCATGGTGAAGAACACCAGCTACATGTTCGTGACCGGCCCGGACGTCATCAAGACGGTGACGCACGAGGACGTGACCAAGGAAGATCTCGGTGGTGCGATGACGCACAACGAGAAGAGCGGCGTGGCGCACTTCGCGGTCGATACCGACCAGGAATGCATTCTGCTCATTCGTGAACTGCTCGGCTTCATGCCCGGCAATAACGTCGACGATGCGCCGCGTATTGAGTCGGCCGATCCCTCGGATCGGGCCGACGCTGCGCTCGATACGGTCGTCCCGGAGTCGCCGAACCAGCCCTACGACATCCTGGATGTGATTCATCTGATTGTCGACGACGCGTACTTCCTTGAAGTGCACCGGTTCTATGCGAAGAACATCGTGGTCGGCTTTGCCCGTCTCGGCGGTCGCCCTGTGGGGATCATCGCCAACCAG
Source organism: Acidobacteriota bacterium (assembly GCA_947482665.1). Taxonomy (GTDB): domain Bacteria; phylum Acidobacteriota; class Vicinamibacteria; order Vicinamibacterales; family UBA2999; genus CANKJK01. The sequence continues at coordinate 46,732 of CANKJK010000014.1, read as the reverse complement.
CCGGCCTACCTGGCCGGCGTGCTCGACATTGACGCCTCTGCCAAGGGTGCGAGGTTCGTGCGGTTCTGCGACGCGTTCAATATTCCGCTTGTGACCTTCGAGGACGTCCCTGGCTTCCTCCCCGGGACCGTGCAGGAGTGGGGCGGCATCATCCGCCACGGTGCCAAGTTGCTCTATGCCTTCGCGGAAGCGACGGTGCCCAAGCTCACCGTGATTACGCGCAAGGCGTACGGGGGCGCGTACTGCGTGATGTCGAGCAAGCACCTGCGGACGGACGTGAACCTCGCGTGGCCCACCGCGGAGATTGCGGTGATGGGCGCCGAGGGCGCCGTGAACATCCTCTACAAGCGCGAACTGGACGCGGCGCAGGACGTCGCCAAGGCGCGCGCCGAGAAGATCGCCGAGTACCGCGAGAAGTTCGCGAACCCGTTTGTCGCGGCGTCGCGGGGCTATCTCGATGAAGTGATCACGCCGAGCCAGACGCGCCCGAAGCTGATTGCCGCGCTGGCGTCACTCGAGAGCAAACGCGACCGGAACCCGCCGAAGAAGCACGGCAACATTCCGCTCTGAGGCAGGCATCCGCGGGAACCTTTTTCACCCGTCCCGGCTGGGGAAGACCTCGCCGGGCCGATGGTAGACTGGCGCGCACGTGAAGAAAATTCTCATCGCGAATCGTGGAGAGATTGCCGTCCGGGTCATCCGGGCCTGTCGCGACATGGGCATCGCGTCGGTGGCGGTGTACTCCGAGTGTGACCGGGCGGCCCGGCACGTCCGCATGGCGGACGAGGCGTATCCCATCGGCGGCAATCCGCCCGGCGAGAGCTATCTCCGTATCGACAAGATCATGGACGTCGCGCGCGCGTGCGGCGCGGAGGGCATCCATCCGGGGTACGGATTCCTTTCGGAGAACGAAGACTTTTCCGCGGCCTGCCGCGACGCCGGCATCAAGTTTCTGGGGCCGTCTCCCGAAGTGATTGAGCGCATGGGCAGTAAGACGGCCGCGCGCGAGGTCGCCATGAAAGTGGGCGCGCCGGTGGTCCCTGGTACCGAGGGTGCCCTTGGTGCGGAGGTCTCGGACGAGGCGATTGCGAAACTCGCCGAGTCCATCGGCTATCCGCTGATGGTGAAGGCCGTCGCGGGCGGCGGCGGCAAGGGCATGCGCGTGGTGATGTCGCCGGCGGAACTCTCCGGCGCGATCCGGGCCGCCAGGTCTGAAGCCGGCGCCTCGTTCGGGGATTCCGCGATCTTCCTGGAGCGGCGTATCGGCAAGGCCCGGCACATCGAGGTGCAGCTGCTCGGGGATCAGCACGGCACGGTCCTGCCGTTCGTGGAACGGGAGTGCTCGCTCCAGCGGCGCCACCAGAAGGTCATCGAGGAGACGCCCTCGGCCAAGGTGTCACCGGAACTGCGCGTCCGGATGACGACGGCGGCCGCCAACATCGCCCGCTCGGTCGGCTACACCGGCGCGGGCACGATCGAGTTTCTGCTCGACGAGGACGGAGAGAGCTTCTACTTCCTCGAAATGAATACGCGGCTCCAGGTCGAGCATCCGATTACGGAGATGGTGAGCGGCGTGGATCTGGTGCAGTGGCAGATCCGGATCGCCCGCGGCGAGAAGCTGACGCTGGACCCGGCACGCCTGCTCCAGCCGAACGGCCATGCGATCGAGTGCCGCATCATCGCGGAGGATCCCGATGCCGGTTTCATGCCCTCGCCGGGCCACATCTCGGCGCTGCGCATTCCGACCGGCCCTGGCATCCGCGATGACGGGGGGACGGAGTCCGGCGCAATCGTGCCGATCTACTACGACCCGATGATCTCGAAGCTGATCGCGTGGGGCGAGAACCGAGAGCAGGCCACGGCGCGGATGCGCCGCGCGCTGTCGGAATACGAAGTCGTCGGCATCAAGACCTCGATTCCGTTCCACCGCTGGATGCTTGCGCAGCCGGAGTTCGTGGCTGCTGAGTTCGACACGATCTATCTGGACCGGTTGCTGAAGGAACGGCAGGGAGCCCCCTTCATGCCCGCTGGCGATGCCGACGAGGAAATTGCCGCCATTGCCGCGGCGCTCAGCACGGTCGTGAGGAAGCCCGCCGTGCCCGGTGTGCAGAGCCAGGCGCGCGGCAGCCGCTGGACGTCGGTGGCCCGTGCAGAGGGGATGCGCTCGTGATTTACGACGTGGAGATCAACGGCCGGAACCGGCGTGTGGCGGTGACCCGGCACGGTCAGGCCTTCGAGGTGAGCGTGGACGGTCGTCGGCAGGCCGCGACGGTATCCACGGTCAACGGCATCTGGTCCCTGATCCTGGCCGACGTGCCGGACGCGGGATCGGCCGGTCATGTGAGGCAGCGCAGCTACGAAATCGCGATCGATGAGGCGGGCCCGTCGGGTGAGCTGGTGGTTCACGTCAACGGACGCCTGGTGCCCGCCACCGTGTCCGGCGCTCGCGGCTCGTGGGCGAGGCGCGGCCAGGACGGCGGCGCCGCCGGCAAGGGACCCCAGAAGATTCTCGCCCCCATGCCCGGCAAGGTCGTGAAGGTGCTCGTGAAGGTCGGTGACGAGGTTGCCGCGAAGCAGGGGGTCGTCGTGGTGGAAGCCATGAAGATGGAGAACGAGCTCAAGGCCGCCAGAGCCGGCACCGTGAAGGAAGTCAAGGCGGTTGAAGGGACCACCGTCGAGGCGGGTGCCGTTCTTGTTATCGTGGAGTAGTGAAGCGTCTCCTGCGGCACCCGGTCACTGAACGGGTCCGGCGCTACCTGCGCCTGGCCGTCATGGCCGTGGCGGTGCTGCTCGCCGTGGCCCTGGTCTCCGCGTTCGCGGTGGACCTTGGCCCCGTGCTCAAGCCCCTCGCGGAAACCTACGGGTCCCGTTTTATCAAGCGGCCGATGCACATCGGCCGTCTGTCCGTGCATCTGTGGAAGGGTTCCTTCATCTTCGAGGATTTCTCGATCGAGGGCCTGACACCAGAGGGGCGGCCCTTCCTGCGCGCCGGCCGGATCTCGGTCTCGATGCGCTGGGCTCCGATGCTCTCGCGCGAGGTGGTGTTCGACGAGATCGACATGGCCGATTGGCGCATGTACGCGGAGAGCTTCGCGGGCGGCGCTCACAATTTCCCCAAATTCGTCCCTGACGGGCCGGCCAACCCGAACCGGAAGTGGCGTGTCACGACGAAGTGGATCCGTGCGCACGACGGCGAGTTCCTCTATGAGGATCACGGCGTGCCCTGGAGCACCACGGCGCGGCATCTGGACGTCATCGTCTCCAGGCCGAACCTGGAGTATCGAGGCCAGGCCCGCTTTACCGGAGGGACCGTCGCGATCCAGCAGTACGAACCGATGACGGCGGACATGAATGCTGTCTTCAAGATCGACGGTGGGCTCGCGGTGTTCGATCGCATTGGCCTGACGACAGACGGGTCAGTGTCCCAGTTGACGGGGAGCGCCGACCTCGCGCACTTCCCGGAAATGACCTTTCAGATCAATTCCAAGGTCGATTTCGCCCCGATGCGCCGAATCTTCTTTGCGAAGGAGCGGTTCGAGTTGTCCGGTGAGGGCACCTTCATCGGTAACTGGCACCTCTACAAGGGCGGCCGCGACCTGGCCGGCGTGTTCTCGGCGCCAACTCTCGGTGTGGATGACTACCGCTTCACGGGCGTGCATGGTGAACTCCTCTGGACGCCTGATCGCTTCGACGTGACCGGCGGGCGTGCCGGGGTGTACGGCGGTGACGGGCGCTTCACCTATGCGATGGCGCCATTCGGGAATCCGGCCCAGCCCGCCGTCGCCACCTTCGACGCGGAATACGAGGCGGTCGACCTCGGTGCGGTGACGGACTTCTACCGGACCAAGGGGCTCCGTCTGGCCGGTCGTGCCTCGGGGCAGAACATCCTGAGTTGGCCGCTCGGCCGCTTCCATGATCGCCAGGGGCGGGGGCACGTGACTGCTGAGCCCACTGCCAGCGTGCGTCTGGCCTCGCGTCATCTGCCGCCCGAGGACGCCGACGACGCGGTCCACCGCGCCTCTCTTGAGGGTCCGTTCAGCAACCACCTGCCCCAGGGACCGGTGCCGATCGGTGGCCAGGTCACCTACGCGTTCGACTCCGAGTGGATCACCGTGGAACCGAGCCAGGTCGCCACGGCCACGAGTTTCATCTCCTTTGAGGGCCGGACCGCGTGGGGGGATCGCTCCACGCTGCCGTTTCACGTGACCAGTCACGACTGGCTGGAGAGTGACCGGTTGCTCGCGGGACTGCTGACGCTGTTCGGCTCACCCTCGTTGCCCATCGACGTCGGGGGCTATGGCACCTTCGATGGCCTGATGAGCGGCAGCTTCAAGGCGCCACGGATCGAAGGGGACTTTACCGGCGATGCGATGCGGGCCTGGCGCGTGGACTGGGGCCGGGCGCGGGGGCATGCGGTCATCGAGAACAGCTATGCCGATGTCAGCGGCGTCGCCGTCGAGTCCGGGGACTCGCGGGTCGAGGCCGAGGGCCGCTTCTCGCTTGGCTATCCCCGGAAGGACCGCGGCGAGCAGATTAATGCCCGGATCAAGGTCCTCAACGCGCCTATCGTTCGGCTGCGGAACGCCTTCACGCTGTATGGCTATCCCGTCGACGGGTCGTTGTCGGGTGAATTCCATCTCTATGGCCAGTACGAGCATCCTTTCGGGTTCGGCTCGATGGCGATCGAGAAAGGCACGGCGTACAAGGAACCCTTCGACCGGGCGACAGCGGCGCTCCGGTTCGAGGGCACGGGCGTCCGTCTTGATGGACTCGAGATCCGGAAGTCGGTCGGCCGCGGAGTCGGGGCGGCGTTTGTCGGCTTTGACGGCACCTACTCGTTCAACCTGAACGGGCAGCATCTGCCCGTGTCCGATGTCACGGTGCTCCAGGCCGAGGGTCTCCCGCCGCTGACCGGCACGCTGGAGTTCACCGCCGAGGGCAAGGGCGTGTTCGATGTGCCGACGTATGACGTCCATGGGTCGGTCTCCGATGTCTTCCTCGGAGACGAAGGGATCGGCCGGATTACCGGCGAACTGGGTCTGCGCGGGGACGTCCTGAACGTCAGGCTTGAGGCGGCCTCGGCGCGCCTGGCCGTGTCCGGGTCTGGCCGCGTGGCGCTCACCGAAGACATGGACGCCGACCTGGCGTTTCAGATCACCGACACCTCGCTCGACCCGTACGCCCGCACGATCAATTCGTCGCTCCCGACGATGACCACGGCGATCGCCACTGGCACGCTGCGCGTCCGTGGCCCGCTGGCCGACCGGTCGCGGGTGCGGATGGAGGGGGACGTTGATCGGCTCGACGTGAGCCTGTTCGACTACCGGCTCAGAAACGCCGCACCGATCCGCATTGTCTTGGATGGTCAGCGCGTGACGATTGCGGGCATGCGGCTCTCGGGTGATGGCACCGAGCTCGATGTCACGGGCCGGGTGGATTTGGACTCGAAACAAGTCAGCGCCCAGGCGACCGGCACCGCCAACCTCGGCATCATCAGTGGGTTCGTGCCAGACATCCGGGCCTCTGGGCAGGCCGTGCTGACCGCGGAGATCTCCGGGACCGTCAGCAACCCCATCGTCTCCGGCCGAATGACCATGGATGGAGGGCGGATCCGCCATACAGCCATTCCGCATGCCCTCGAGGGGCTCTCCGGCGCGGTGACGTTCGACTCACAGGGCGCGAGCCTGGACGGGCTGCGCGCCCGCCTTGGCGGTGGCGACGTCGTGTTTGGCGGGCGCGTGGACGTCGAGGGCTACAGGCCACGAGGGCTCGACCTGACGCTCACGGGCCGCAACATGCGTCTCCGGTTTCCCGAGGGCATGCGTTCGCTCGTGGATGCGACGCTCAGCCTGACGGGGACGCCCGAGGCCGCCGTGCTCGGCGGCGACGTGCTGGTCCGGAGCGCGCTCTACACCGCGCGCTTTGACGGTGGCGCCGGGGTGCTGGACCTCACCGGGGGCGGAGCAGGAGGGGGCACCGGATCCGGGAGCGCGTCGTCTGCCGCAGTCCCGCTCCGCTACGACATCCGCATCTCCGCGCCGTCCACGCTGCGTGTGGAGAACAACGTCGCGCGGGTCGTGGCGACGGCCGATCTGCAGCTCACCGGAACGTTTGACAAGCCCGTCGTGCTGGGCCGCCTGCAGATTGATCGGGGCCAGGTCACCTTCGAGGGCAAGCGGTACCTCGTCACTCGCGGAACGATTGGCTTCAACGATCCGGCGCGCATCCGTCCGTTCCTCGACGTCGAGGCGGAAACGCGGGTGCGCGTGCCCGGTCAGACCTATCGCGTGACGGTGAGCGCGGCGGGCACCTTTGACCGCCTGACCCCGAGCTTTACCTCGGACCCGCCATTGCCCGAGATTGAGACGCTCGCGCTCATCCTCGGGAATGTCTCGCCCATGGGGCGCGATGTCGAGTTCCGGCAGTACAACCGCATCACGCCGCAAGAGCAGCTGCTGCGGGACCGCGCGGCTCGGGCCCTGACGGGGAGCCTCTCGGCCGAAGTCGGCCGCGTGGCGGAGCAGACACTTGGCGTGGATACCTTCCAGCTGGACCTCTCCGTCAACGACCTGACCCAGCAGTCGGCCCGCATCACGCCTGGCGCGCGGCTGACCATCGGCAAGCGGCTGTCAGAACGCATGTTCCTGACATTCTCCCGGAGCCTCGTGACGGCCGCCCGCGACCAGCTGATCCTGCTTGAGTACGACCAGAGCGACCGCTTCTCGTGGGTGCTCTCCCAGAACGAGGACAACACCTATGCCCTCGAAATGCGCCGCCGGCACCAGTTCTGATGCCCACTGTCCTGCATCGCTGCGCGTGTCGTTGGCTGGCGCTGTGTCTCGGGGGCTGGCTTCTGCTCCACGCCGTCCCGGCCCGCGCCCAGATTCCGGCTGACGCGACCGGCAAGCGCGTCACGGCCGTCGTGCTGGAGATCGAGGGCCGGGTGGTGGAGGACGCCTCCATGCGCGCCTTGATCAGAGCCCGCCCGGGCGCGCCGCTGTCCATGGCGGAGGTCCGAGAGGCCGTCGGCCATCTGGACAGCCTGGGCCGGTTCGATGACATCGAGGTCGTGGCCGAGCCGGATCGTGACGGCGTGCGGCTCCGTTTCCGTCTCGTGCCCAAGCACCCGGTTGCGGGCTTTCTCCTGCGCGGCGCGCTCGAGCTGCCTGAGTCGCTGGTCCGTCAGGCGGTGCTCGAGCGGTTCGGTGCCACGCCAGAGGCGCCGCGGGTGCCTGAGATCGTCGACTTCGTCCGGACCTTCTACAGGGATTCGGGCTATCCGCGAGCTACGGTCACCTCGCAACTGGACCTGCGCCACGAACCGGATCGCGCCACGCTGGTGCTGTCCGTGAACGCCGGCTCCGTGGCCCGCGTGCGGACGATCCGCGTCGAAGGGCTTGACGCGGACGGACGCACGGCGCTCCTGGACCGGCTCGCGCTGCGTGAGGGACGTGAACATGACGGTCGCGGCGCGCGCGCCGCGCTGGAGCGGTACGAGAAGGAGCTGCGGTCGCGTGGCTACTACGAAGCCCGGGCCGACATCTCCTTCGAGTACACGCCGTCAGGCGATGTGGAGGTCACGATTGCCGTCGAGACCGGGTCGCGGATCAGCGTGGAGTTCGACGGCGATCCTCCACCGCAGTCGCAGCGCCAGCAGCTCGTGCCGGTGGAACGCGAGGCGTCGGTGGACGAGGACCTCCTGGATAGCAGCGCTGGGGCGATCGAGCTGTACTGGAAGACGCGGGGGTACCGCGATGCGGTGGTGACGCATCGCCGTCTCGATCGCGCCGGCCAGCTCGTCATCGTGTTCACGACGGCCCGCGGCCGTCGTGCCGTGGTGGGGCCCGTGTCGGTGGCCGGGGCGGCGGCGGTTCCGGAGTCGGATGTTCGCAGCCTCGTGCGACTCAAGTCAGGCGAGCCGTTCCAGGCGGGGCCAGTGGAGGCCACGCTCAGGGCGGTGCGGGGGCTGTATGCGGCGCGAGGGTTTGCGTCGGCAGTCGTGACGGCCCGGGCCGACCCCGAGCCGGGCCAGCCGGAGGGTGACCTTGTCGTGCCGGTGCACATCCAGATCGACGAGGGACCCGGAACCCGCGTAACGCGGGTGGTGGTGGAAGGCACGGCGGTTCTGGCCGAGACGGCGGTCCGCGCCCTGTTGACGACGCAGCCGGGCAAGCCCTACACGGAAGCCGATGCCGCCGCCGACCGTGAACGTATCAGCACCGAGTATCAGGATCGGGGGTACGAACTGGTCGCGGTGCGGTCCAGCGTCAAGCTGGGGGCTGGAGATACCGAGGCCGAGGTCCATTTTGTCGTGACCGAGGGGGCGCAGGTCTTCGTGGACCAGGTCATCATCCTGGGACTCAGGCGGATTTCACGCTCCACCGTCGAGCGCGAGCTGCAGGTGCGGACCGGTGAACCGCTGGGGGCCGCCGCGCTGACCGACAGTCAGCGGCACCTTGCGGCGCTGGGCCTGTTCCGCCGCATCTCCCTGACGACCCGTGCCCATGCCGGTGAGCCGAAGCGCGACGTGATCGTGCAACTCGACGAGGCTCCGGCGATCAGCATTGATTACGGCGGCGGTGTCGGCGCGGAGCGGCGGTTGCGGCCGACGGCTGGCGGTGGACAGGCCGAAGAGCGTCTGGATGTGGCGCCGCGTGGCTTCGTTCAGGTGACTCGCCGGAATCTCTGGGGCAAGAATCGGTCCGCGACGATCTTTTCCCGCATCAGTTCGCTGGCGAAGGATACGGTCGACGCGTCCGGTCAGTCCGTGACGAGCAGCTATGGTCTGCACCAGTACCGGGTCGTGGGGACCTTCCGTGAGCCACGGGCCTTCGGCACGGCCGCCGACCTGCTGGCGGCCGCGACGCTGGATCAGTCCGTCCGGACCAGCTTCAACTTCAACACGCGCGAATTGCTCGGCCGGGCCTCGATGCGGCCCGCCACCCACTATGGCCTGACGGGCACCTATACCTATCGCAAGGTCCATCTGTTCGGAGAGACATTCTCGGAGAGCGAGCGTCCGCTCATCGACCGGGTCTTTCCCCAGGTGGCGCTCTCCATGTTCGGCGTCGCCATGCTGCGCGACACGCGGTCCGACCCGCTGGATCCGGAGAAGGGGCTGTTCCTGGCGGCCGATCAGACCGTCGCGGCGCGGGCCTACGGGTCCGAAGTCGGGTTTTTCAAGACGACGCTGGAGGGCAAAGTCTTCTATCGGTTGCCCGCGAGGCGGCGCATCATCCTTGCGCTGGCTGGCCGGCTCGGCGCGGCCCACGGGCTCGAGCGATCGATCGATGGGGAGGTCGTGCGCGACCAGTTGCCGGCCAGCGAGCGGTTCTTCGCCGGCGGCGACACCACGGTCCGGGGATTTTCGCTCGACCGGCTCGGCGATGCCGACACGATCACCGCGAGCGGATTCCCCACCGGCGGGAACGGGATGATTGTGCTGAATGCGGAACTGCGCACCGCGATGACCTCGACGCTGCAGGGCGTCGTGTTCCTGGATGCGGGCGATATCTTTCCGCTGGCCAGCCAGATGCGGTTGAGCCGCGTGCGTCCGACGGCAGGGTTTGGCGTCCGCTACCGCTCGCCGGTTGGCCCGGTCCGGGTGGACTGGGGCTTCAACCTGGATCGGCGCGAGTTGTTGCCCGGCACCCGCGAGCAGGGCAATGTCATCCATGTCTCACTGGGGCAGGCCTTCTGATGGCGAGAGCGTTTGGTTACGCCGTGACGGTGTTGCTGCTGGCTGGAGCCGCATGGGCCGCTGATCCGATCGAACGGATTCTCGCGCGCGTGGACGGCCAGGCCATCCTGCTCAGTGACCTGCGCGTGGCTCGCGCGCTGGGCCTGGGCGGCGTGCGGACGGATGACGAGGAGATCGTGGCGCTCCGGCGCCTCGTCGATCGCCAACTGGTGCTCATCGAGGTGCTTCGCATCCAGCCCGTTGAGCCGGATGCCGCGGCTGTGGCCCGAGTGGCGCAGGGACTCACGCTCCTGGCGGGCGGCGCGGCCCGCCTGGCCGGCATCCTCACGGCCGCGGGTCTGCCGTCCGGGTACGTGCAGCGGCTGGCCCGTGAGCAGGTGTGGACCGAGGTGTATGCCCGCCAGCGGTTTGGTGAAGACGCCTCCGGGGGGGCCAGAGCCAGTTGGGTCCGCGACCTCCGGAGACGCGGCACGGTGGCCTGTCGACTCCCGGGCTGCTGAGTGGGCGAGGCGCCCCGCCGCGGCTCAGGGCGCGATCGGTCCCAGCGTGGCGCGCAGGACCTCGAGCACGTCAAAGACCGCATGGCTGACCATCGGTGCCACGACGCTCCGCCGCCGGAGATAGATCAGGGCCCAGAACCCACCCACCAGCCCCGTGGCGACGGCCGCATCCCAGCCCTGCAGGTAGTGGCCGGCCCCGAAGGCCAGGCTCAGGACGACGACTCCGACACCGGCGCCGCCCAGATGCCGCTCGAACCGCTGCAGCAGGAAGGCCCGCTGCAGTTCCTCGCGCACACCTCCCGCGATGATCACGACCACGACCATGATGCCGCTTCTGACCGGCGTGCTGAGCAGGGGTTCAAACGGGTTTTGCTCAATGTTGTGGAGCCCCGGCGCGATGAACGCGAGCACGACAAGCGCGCCCGCGACCAGTGCGAAGACCACCGGCACCAGGAGGATGCCGAGCCGGCACTCGCGCAGCCATGGCCGGGTGCCCAGCCAGAGCGTGCGCGGATCATCGCGATGCAACCGGGTGATCCAGACCATCAGGCCGATGAGCAGTCCCGCGTCCGCGAGTTGCGCCAGGGCCAGGAAGCGGAGCGTCGGCACGCCAGGCGACATCCAGGGCTGGACGCCCGCCGCGACGATGGCGTACTGGGCCACGACCTGGGTGGGCAGGCTGGAGCAGAGCAGCACTTCGCACGCCGCCAGGAGCCGGGCACGCCACGGACCGTCGCGCCGCGCAGGCGCGGCGTCGACCGAAGACACGGGGGGGGCTGGAGCGGCGTCTGGCACAGGGTGCGCCGCGCCGGTGGACCGGACGGCCGTGACACTTCTACCATAGACTCGCTGCATGGCTGATCTCGCTGCCGAACGCGTCCTGGTCGTCGAGGATGAGCCGGCCGCTCGCGCCGGTCTCACCGAACTCGTGCGGACGTGGGGATTCACCACCGAGGCCGCGGTGGATGGTGTCGATGCGCTGGAGCAGTGCGCCGCGTTCCGCCCCTCCATCGTCGTCAGTGACCTGATGATGCCGCGCATGGACGGCCTCGCGCTGCTCCAGGCGGTTCGCGCGACGGCGGATGCGCCAGACGTGATTCTCATCACCGGCATGGACCCGCGTGAATCTGTCGGCAAGGCGTTTGAGGCGTCGAAGGCCGGGGCGCACGACTACTTCACCAAGCCGATCGACTATCAACGACTCAGGCTCGTCCTGGAGAAGCTGGCCGAGCACCATCGCGAAGTCGCGGAGGCCCGGCGGAAGGAGCAGGCCGCGCAGCGGGAGAGTGAGGTGCTGCGCCGCCGGCATCGTGAGCATGGGCGGTTCGGCCGCATCATCGGCCGCTCCAAGCCGATGGAGGCCATCTTCCGCGTTATCGAGGCCGCCGCGCCGACCACCGCCTCGGTGCTCGTGCTCGGCGAGTCCGGTACCGGCAAGGAACTGGTCGCGCAGCGCATTCACGAGCTGAGCCCTCGGGCACAGCAGGCGTTCGTGGCACTGAACTGCGCCGCCATCCCCGAGACGCTCCTGGAAAGCGAGATCTTCGGCCACGAAAAGGGCGCCTTTACCGGCGCGATGGATCGCCGGCTTGGCTGCTTTGAGCTCGCCGATCGCGGCACGCTGTTTCTGGATGAAGTGGCGGAAATGGCTCCCGCCACACAGGTCAAACTGCTCCGGGTGCTGCAGGAACGCAGCTTCCGCCGGCTGGGCGGGCGGCAGGAGATTACCGTCGACGTGCGCGTGATCGCGGCCACCAACGTCAACCCGCTCGATGCGGTGAAGGCCGGCAAGCTCCGGGAGGATCTGTATTACCGGCTCAATGTGTTTGCGATCGAGGTGCCGCCGTTGCGCGATCGTCGCGAGGATCTGCCGCTACTCGTGCAGGCCTTCATCACCGAGTTCGCCGAGCGGAATCACAAGATCATGACCGGGCTTGACCCGGCCGCCGCGCGCCTCGTGGAGCAGCACCACTGGCCGGGGAATGTCCGTGAACTGCGCAATGCCATCGAGCGGGCCGTCATCCTGTCGCCAGGGCCGCTCATCGAGCCGTCACACCTGCCGGTGTTCTCGACGCGCCCGGCGGTGCTGACCAATGAACCTCGGACCGCGAGCGGTCCAGGCATGACGCTGGCGCCAGGCATGACGGTCGACGAGGCGGAAACGCAGCTCATTCTGATGACGCTGCAGCACACGCACGACAACAAGACGAAGGCGGCCGAGATTCTCGGCATCAGCCTGAAGACCCTGCACAACAAGCTGAACCGGTTGCGCGACCGCAGCCGGTCCGACCAGACGGTCACGGACGAGGAGTAGGTCCGGACGCGCGGGCCTCCGAGCATGCAGTTCACCATCCGCGTCAAGCAGATCGTGGCCGTCACGGCGATCGTCGGCCTGGCGGTCGTGACGCTCAGCGCCCTCCATATCACGCGGCTGGCGCGGGTGGGCCTGCACGAGAGCCAGGCCCGTGGCGAGCTGCTCTCCAATGCAATCTTCCACCGCGTCCGGCAGGTGGTGACCGCGAGTCCGGACCCGTACTCCGCCATCCGGACGGACCCTGGCCTGCTGGCGCTGCTGCAGTCGAGTATCTACGGCGAAAGCGTGACCGACGCCTCGGTGACCGATCCGCAGGGCGTGGTGATCGCCGACAGCGATTCGGCGCGCATGGGCCAGCACGCCGCGCCGCGGCCGGATCTGGCGGAACTGGTGAACGCCTCGGCGCTCGATCAGCTTCGCGTGATCTACGCGCGTGATGCCGGCACCCATGAAGTGCGGCAGCCGATGATGCTGGACGATCAGGCCTTTGGATCCATACGCATCGGTATTTCGACGCTGCTGCTGCGGCAGGAGCTGAACGCGGCGCTCCGGCCCGCGCTGATTACGGCCGGCGTGGCCCTCGCGGTCGCGATTCTCGTGGCGGCGCTCCTGGCGCAGCTTTTCCTTCGGCCCATTCACGTCCTGCGAAGCGGCCTGACACGGCTCGGGCGGGGTGAGTTTGGCGTCACGCTGGACCTGCCGCCTGGAGACGAGTTCGGAGAGCTGGGTTCGTTCTTCAATGCCGTGTCGCAGCAGCTCTCAGAGGATCGGTCGCAGCAGGCAGCCGGATCACAGACGCCCCTGCAGTCGGCGGTGGAGAACCTGGAGGATGCCGTCGCGCTGGTGAATCCGGCGGGGGTGATGCTCTTCGCCAACCCGGCCATGCAGCGTGAGACCGGCCCGCGCGCCGTCGGGCAGCCTCTCTCGGTGACCTTCGGGGCCGACCACCCCTACCGGCGCCTCGTGGAGGCGACGCTCGAGAGCCGACGGTCGCAAGGACCCGAGCAGACCCACGTGCCGGCCGCGGGGGCCACGTCTGATGCCACCGGCGAGGACCGGCTGCTCATCACGCACGCCATCGCTGGCGCGGACGGAGGGCTGGTCGGCGTCCTGCTCGTGTCGCGCAACCTGTCGTCGTTTGCGCGCATGCAGTCCACGCTCGCCTACTCACGCAAGCTCGTGTCACTCGGGCGTCTTACCGCCGGCATCGCGCACGAGGTCAAGAACCCGTTGAACGCGATGATGATTCACCTGGAACTGCTGCGGACGAAGATCCGCGCGGCGGATCCTGCCCTGAGTACCGTCGGTGGCGCGCTCGACCATGTGGCCGTGATCGAAGGCGAGGTGCGCCGCCTCGACGAGGTGGTACAGGGTTTTCTGAAGTTCACCAGGCCCGACGATCTGCGTCTGCAGCCGGTGCGCGTCGGGGCGCTCGTGCAGGAGATTCTGCCCGTCGTACAGTCCGAGGCCGACCGGCACAAGGTGACCGTGGAGGTGTCGTGTCCCACGTCCACGCAGCCCGTCAACGCGGATGAATCGATGCTCCGGCAGGCCCTGTTGAATCTGGCCATCAATGCCTGTCAGGCGATGCCAGATGGCGGGGTCCTGCGGATCAGTTGCGCGGATGCCCCTCGTGGCCGTGTGGAGATCCGGATTGCCGACACAGGCGTCGGCATCTCGCAGGAACATCTCGGCCGGATCTTCGACCTCTACTTCACGACGAAGGCCCAGGGCACCGGGCTGGGTTTGTCCATGGTGTACCGTATCGTGCAGATGCATGACGGTGAGATCGACGTGGAGAGCACGCCCGGGCGCGGCACCACGTTCCGCGTGCTGTTGCCTCGAGCGACGGAGGCGGCGTGATGACGCTCCCGCAGCGTCAACACGCGCAATTGGTCACGCTCACCGTCGTGGCGGCGTCGCTGGCGCTGCTGTCGGGTTGCGCGAAGGCACATGCGCGGACGGTCCCTGAAGGGCCGGCGCTGCTGGTGCCGCAGCCACCTGCGCGTGTGATTGTTGCGGCGTCGGAACCGCCCCCACTGCCCGTCGAGGAACCCATTGCCCAGCCCGTGCCTCCGGTGGCGCCACCTGTCGTGACGCCGCGGCCCGTTCCCGCGCCCTCGGCGCGCGTGGCGCGTCCTGAACCACCGGACCCACCCGCCGCCGCGCGCGTCGCGCCTCGGACGCTGCGCGCACCGGGGGATGTCGCCCGTGAGCGAGCCATTCGCGACAGGCTGGCCGTCGCTACAACGGACCTGGCACGCGTGGATGCTTCGAAGCTGGAGGCGGGTGCGCGCGGGCAGTACGATCAGGCCCGACGCTTTGTGCAGCAGGCGGAGCAGGCGATCAAGGACCAGAACCTGGCCTTCGCCTCAACGCTGGCCGACAAGGCCGCCACCCTGGCGGCGGACCTTGCCGGCCGTTAGGTCTCGCTATTCCTTCCAGCTCCCGTTCAGCTCGAAGATGATGCCGAGCGTCTCGGTGAAGTCCAGATACATGTAGGTGCCGCCGACCTTGCCGTTGGTCCAGGCCGCCCCCTTCGACTGAAAGAGCTTCACGGTCTGCGCGAGCTTGTCGCCGACCGGGAAGGCCAGATGCTGCGGCGCACTGTTCCGTCCGTGCCGGTTGACGAAGTCCGTCCAGTTGGTCTGGCCGATGGACTGGATCAGCTCCTGGCCCGTGTTGGCCTGCTTCCAGCTCGTCAGGCGCAGCGTGGCCGCGGGGTCCGCGGTGTAGTTCGGTGGAATCTCCACAGGCTTGTAGTCATGGACGGCCGGCGCGGCGATGCCGAGGGCTTCGCTGAAGGCCTTGGCGACCTGGTCGGCGTTGGTCACCGCCCACCCGAGGTGGGACATGGCCGTCGTGGCAAGAATCACCTTGTCGCCGGTGATGGACGCGTTCGGCGAGCCGGCCGCAATCGGCGTGGCGTCCTGCACCAGGTCGATGATCGTGCCGAGGCTGGGCGTCATGTCCACCCAGGCGTACGTCCCGGTGGCCTTGCCCGCGACGAGCTTGCCGCCCTTCTGCTCCAGCGCTGCGACGCGCGTGGCCAGCGCGTCTGGCGTGGAGTAGCCGACGCGATAGATGCCCTGGCCAAACTGCTTCAGATACGCCGCAGCCGGGCCGTCGCTGCCCTGTGGCTGATCGATTTCGATCCGCACGTTGGGCAGCTGCACGGTCGCGCGCTTGACCTTCATGCTGCCCTTCGCGAGATCGATCTTCACGGTTGAGATGGCCGGGGCCGAGGGGAGTTGAAACACGTCCACGTAGGTCTTGACTGCCTTGTCGACGTCGCGGACAACGACGCCGATGCGCGCCAGCGGCGCCGATCCGATGGTGGCGGCCGGCTGGGCCGATGCGGGGGTTCCGAGGCTCACCGTGAGGGCGAGCGCGGTGAGTGTCACGGCGTAGAAACGAGTCATGTGCATTGAAGTCTCCTAAGGGGCCGTATTATGCCCCTTTGACCGGGGCTATACTCCCGGAATCACGGCACTGGAAGGAGCTTCGATGAACAGATGGATTGCCCTCGTGGCCCTGAGCCTGGCGCTGCCCGCCTCGGCTCTCGCGCAGAAGAAGACCACCCTCACGCCCGCGGACTATGAAGAGATCCGGGGTATTTACGCGAAGTACTCCTACGGCTTTGACACCGGCGACGCGAAGCTCGTGGCGAGCGTCTACACACCCGACGCCCAGTTCATCGTCGGGGGCAAGGTGGCCGGCGGTACCCGGGAGGCCATTACCGGGATGGTGCGGCCCCTCGCCCCGGGCAAGGGCCAGATGAAGCACATGCCGACCAACGTCTTCATCGAGGGTTCCGAAGACGGTGCGAAGGGGATGGCCTATGTGGCGCTGGTGACCTTCGAAGAAGGCAAAGCGCCTGCCGTGACAGGCGGCGGCTGGTACCACGACACCATCGTGAAGACGGCGGATGGCTGGCGCTTCAAGAAGCGCGACTACCAGCCCTTCCCGCTGCCGATTGCGGCCACGCCGGCGCCCTAGCTGGCTCCCGATGCGGGCGGGCCATCCAGGTCCGCCCGCCCCCGATTGGCCGCCCGGCCGATCGCGATGAAATACGCCGAAAAGTCCATATATTGCGACTGACCTAGAAATTAATCCCCATATCTTGTGGTTCTCGCCTTGACAAGGCAGATGCGAGGGCGCATCATCCGGTCCACGCTTTCGGATCGTTCGACCCCGGATCCTCCCAGCTCCGAGGCGAACCCCAGCTAGCGCTACAAGATGGCCAGCGGGCTCCCATGTCGGGGGTTCCGAGCGGATTATTTTTAAGTTCTTCCATCGCGTGCCCACGGGGTGGGTGCGCATGTTTGTGTCGGAGGGTTACATGGAGCGAGGCGCCGCTCGCGAAGCTGCTGCCGGTCAGCAGCCGCAATCAGGGTCCACCAGCCTCGAGGCCTCGCGGGCCAAGAAGGTCGCGTCTTCGACGCAGGGTCTCGAATTCCCGCGCTATTTCACCCTGCCAGGGGTGGATCCGTTCGACGAGGTCGAATGGGAGGTCCGCAAAGCCCTCATCGGCAACGAAAAGGGCAAGGTCGTTTTCGAGCAGAACGACGTCGAGATTCCGAAGTTCTGGTCGCAGCAGGCCACGAACATCGTGGTGTCGAAGTACTTCCGCGGACAGCTGGGCACGCCCGAGCGCGAGCACAGCGTGCGGCAGCTCATCGGCCGCGTGGTGGACACCATCACCCGCTGGGCCCGTGAGCAGAAGTACTTCTCGAATGACGACGCCCTCGATGCCTTCAGCGCCGAGCTGAAGCACCTGCTCGTGTACCAGAAGGCCGCCTTCAACAGCCCGGTGTGGTTCAACTGCGGCTTCGAGAAGGCGCCCCAGTGCTCGGCCTGCTTCATCAACTCCGTCCAGGACACGATGGAATCCATCCTTACCCTCGCGAGGACGGAGGGGATGCTCTTCAAGTTCGGCTCCGGCACGGGCAGCAATCTCTCGGCGATCCGTTCATCGAAGGAGGTGCTCGCCGGCGGCGGCACCGCCAGCGGTCCCGTGTCGTTCATGAAGGGGTATGACGCCTTCGCGGGCGTGATCAAGTCCGGTGGCAAGACGCGCCGCGCCGCGAAGATGGTGATCCTCAACGCCGAGCACCCGGACATCGTCGAGTTCATCAACTGCAAGGTTGAGGAAGAGAAGAAGGCGTGGGCGCTCATCGACGCCGGCTACGACGGCTCCTTCACGGGCGTCGCGTACGGCTCGGTGTTCTTCCAGAACTCCAATAACTCGGTGCGCGTCACCGACGACTTCATGCGCGCGGTGCTCGACGACGGCCAGTGGCAGACCAAGGCCGTGCGCGACGGCGCCGTGATGGATACCTACAAGGCCCGCGATCTGATGCGCCAGATCGCCGAAGGCACCTGGGTGTGCGGCGATCCGGGCATGCAGTTCGATACCACGGTCAACGACTGGCACACCTGCTCGAACACGGATCGGATCAACGCGAGCAACCCCTGCTCCGAGTACATGTTCCTCGATGACTCGGCCTGCAACCTCTCGTCGATCAACCTGATGCGGTTCACGAAGGAGAACGGCGAACTCGACGTGGCGGCCTTCAAGTCCGCGTGCCGCACGCTCATCACCGCGCAGGAGATCATCGTTCCGAACGCCAGCTACCCGACCAAGGCGATCGAGAAGAATTCCAACGACTACCGGCCCCTCGGCCTCGGCTATGCCAATCTCGGCGCGCTGCTGATGTCGCGTGGTCTGCCCTACGACAGCGATGAGGGCCGGGCCTACGCGGGCGCCATCACCGCGGTCATGACGGGTGAGGCGTACGCGCAGTCCGCGCGGGTCGCGCGCGACCACGGCGGCCCCTTTGCCGGCTACGAGAAGAACTCCGAGCCGTTCCTCCGTGTGATGCGCAAGCATCGCGATGCCGTGGCCGAGATCAACACGAAGTTCGTGCCCGCGGACCTGATGGCCGGTGCCAAGCAGGCGTGGGACGAGGCGGTCGAACTGGGCGAGGACTTTGGCTATCGGAACGCGCAGGCCACGGTGCTCGCGCCGACCGGCACCATCGGTTTCATGATGGACTGCGATACGACGGGCGTGGAGCCGGATATCGCGCTGGTGAAGTACAAGAAGCTGGTCGGCGGCGGGTTGATGAAGATCGTCAACCAGACCGTGCCGATGGCGCTGGGCAAGCTCGGCTACACCCAGCCCGAGGTGGACGCCATCATCCACTACATCGACGAGCACGAGACCATCGAGGGTGCGCCGTTCCTCAAGGACGAGCACCTGCCGGTATTCGACTGCGCGTTCAAGCCGGCGCAGGGCGAGCGCTCCATCCATTACCTGGGTCATATCCGGATGATGGGCGCCACGCAGCCGTTCATCTCCGGTGCCATCAGCAAGACCGTCAATGTGCCTCGTGAGGCGACGGTGGAGGACATCGAGCGCGCCTACATCGAGTCCTGGCGGCTCGGTGCCAAGGCGATCTCCATCTACCGCGACGGCAGCAAGCGGACACAGCCGCTCAATACGTCGAGGGCCGGGGTGGCCGATACCCGCAATGCCGTCGGCGCGGCCGAGGGTATCCGCGAGGTCGTGAAGGAAGTCGTGAAGGTGGTCGAGCGGCCGTCGCGGAAGAAGCTCCCGGATGAGCGGCAGTCCATCACGCACAAGTTCGACATCGCTGGCCACGAGGGCTACATCACCGTGGGCCTCTTTGCCGATGGCACGCCCGGCGAGATCTTCCTGACGATGGCGAAGGAGGGCTCGACGATCTCGGGCTTTGCCGATGCGTTTGCGCAGGCGATTTCCTATGCGCTGCAGTACGGCGTGCCGCTCCAGGTGCTGGTGGACAAGTTCAGCCACGCGCGCTTCGAGCCCTCGGGCATGACGAAGAACCCCGAGGTCCGGTTTGCCAAGTCGATCGTCGACTACATCTTCCGGTGGATGGCCACCAAGTTCCTCTCCGCGGACGCACAGTTCCGCGCGGGCGTGAACCTCAGGGAAGAGGCGGTCGCGACGCCGGTTGCGGAGGCTGCCGCTCCGGTGGCAGCCGCGGCACCCGCGGTGAAGGCTGACGCACCCTCGGCGCGCGGGTCGGAGTTTGCAGCGATTCAGAATCAGGAAGATGCCCCGCCGTGCAGCACCTGCGGCAGCATCATGATCCGCAGCGGCGCGTGCTACAAGTGCGCCAACTGCGGCACCACGTCAGGCTGCGCCTGACGCGGTGCCTGCGGCACTGCAGACCCGGAACGGCTGGAGCCGTTCCTTCTGGGTGGTTGCGCGTAGCGCAACCACTGTCGTAGACGACAGCGTCCACCGGAGCGGCTTGACGCCGCTCCTTAGGGGCTGCGCCTGACGCGGTGCCCGCGGCACTGAAGAACCGGAACGGACGCGCCTCGGAGTTCGGCTCGCAAGACTGATTCCGCTGGAGCGGCTGAGCGCTCTCGATCGTCAGAGGATCAACGTGGAGGGGTCAGCAACCGCTGACCCCTTTGCCTGTACGGAGGCCTGCTCACTGGCGTGGCCGGGGCAGCCGGTGTGAGGGAGATACGTATGAAGTCAGGGCATGAGATGGAGCGCCGTCGGATCGGCACGCTCGCGGTGTCGGTGGTCGGCGTCGGCTGCAACACGTTCGGCTGGCCGGTCCTGCCGAACACGCTGGACGCCGCGGGGGCGGCCTCGGTGGTGCGCGCCGCACTGGATGCCGGCATCAACTTCTTCGACACCGCAGAGTCCTACGGCGAGAGCGAAGCGCTGCTCGGACAGGCGCTCGCGGGGTGTCGCCAGGAGGCGGTGATCGCCACCAAGTTCAGCAAAGCCCACCCGGACGCGATGCGCGCGTCACTCGATGCCAGTCTACGCCGGTTGGGCACGGACTACATCGACCTCTGGCAGCTCCACAAGCCGGATCCCTCGGTGCCCGTTGCCGACACACTCGGTGTGATCGGAGACGCCATCTGTGCCGGGAAGGTGCGCGAGGGTGGGTGTTCGAACTTCACCGTCGCCCAGCTGACTGACGCAGCCGCGGCATCCGCGGTGCTGACCCCGGTCGTGCGCCCGGAACCGGCTCTCAGCCCGGACCTTCCCGTGGCACCGCCGGCGTTCGTGAGTGTGCAGAACGAACTGAGCATCCTCAATCAGTCTGCCGCCGATGTGGTGGCCTGGTGCGAACAGACCGGGACGGCCTTCCTGCCGTACTTTCCCCTCGCGGCCGGGTTGTTGACGGGCAAGTACCGCCGAGGCCGGATGGAGGGACTGGACACACGCCTGACCTCGGGGCCACTCACGGGCCGGATGACGGAGGCGGAACTGGACCGCGTCGAAGCGCTGGCGGTATTTGCCGAGTCACGCGGCTGGACGCTGCTGGAACTCGCGTTCGGCTGGCTGCTGGCGTCGCCGGCGGTCGCGTCCGTGATCGCTGGCGCGCGCACGGTGGCACAGGTGGCTGGGAATGCGGCGGCGGTCCGGTGGCAGCTGACGTCAGAGGACGTGGCCACGGTCAACCGGATCGCGCGGGCGTAGGCGGCCATGAGCGATATGCGTCCCATCGGCGTTGTGCGCACGCCCTTCACCGGGACGGCGGAGATCCCGAAGGGGCCCGGCGCCGAGCACGTGGCGGAAGGTGTGATCGAGATCGACCCGGCGTTCGAGGCCGGCCTGCTCGACATCGAGGGCTTCTCGCATCTGTTCGTGATCTGGGTCTTCGATCGGGCAGCCACGGCCGAACTGGTCGGGGTGCCTCCCACGGACACGCGCCCGCACGGCGTGTTCGCCACACGGTCGCCCCGGCGGCCCAATCCGATCGGGCTCACCGTCGTGCGGCTCCTCAGCCGTGAGGGAACCCGCCTTCGCGTGTCGGGCGTGGACATGCTCGACGGCAGCCCCGTGCTCGATATCAAGCCGTATCTCTCAAGCGTGCCCGCCGCCGAACTACGCCGCGGGTGGATGGAGCACGCCGGCCGCGGCTGAGTCGGATTTCGGTAACATCGCACCGCCGATGTCCGAACCTGATCTGGAACTGACGGTCCTGATGCCCTGCCTCAATGAGGCGGAGACGCTGGCGGTGTGCGTCCGCAAGGCGCGCGCGTGTCTGGACCGGCTGGGCCTGCGCGCGGAGGTCGTCGTTGCGGACAACGGCTCCACGGATGGATCCCAGGCCTTGGCGCGTGGGGAAGGCGCCCGTGTCATCGATGTGCCGGTTCGCGGCTACGGCTCGGCGCTTTACCACGGAGCGCGTGCGGCCCGCGGCCGGTTCATCATCATGGGCGACGCGGACGACAGCTACGACTTCTCGCGCCTCGATCCGTTCGTGGAGGCGCTGCAGGCGGGCGCGGATCTGGTGATGGGCAACCGCTTCCTCGGGGGCATCCGGCCCGGCGCCATGCCCTGGAAGAACCGCTACATCGGCAATCCCCTGCTCTCCGCGATCGGGCGGCTCTTCTTCCGTTCGCCGGCCAGGGATTTTCACTGCGGCATGCGCGGATTCACCCGTGCGGCCTTCGAGCGGCTCAATCTGCAGACGACCGGTATGGAATTCGCCTCCGAGATGGTGATCAAGGCCACGCTGCTCGGACTGCGGATTGTCGAGGTGCCGACCACGCTCGACAAGGACGGCCGCAACCGGCCGCCGCACCTGCGTCCGTGGCGCGATGGCTGGCGTCACCTGCGCTTCATGCTGCTCTATTGCCCGCGGTGGTTGTTTCTGTATCCAGGTGTTGCCCTGATGGCCAGCGGCGCGATTGGGAGTCTGGTGCTTCTGGCCGGGGCGCCTTCGGCCCTCCGACAGGGGCTGCTGTTGGCATCGTCCGCCGCCATCCTGCTCGGATTCCAGGCTGTCGCGTTCGCGTTCTGCGCACGGATCTATGCCTTCAACGAAGGCCTGCTTCCTGAGGACGCGCCGCTGGAAGCGCTCTTCGGACGATTCACACTCGAGACGGGGCTGCTTGTTGGTGCCGGCCTTCTTGTCTCAGGAGTCGGTGCGGCCGTGGCTGCGGCCTGGCTGCCGTGGAGTTCGAGCCTGCTTCCAGGCCGTGACGCGTTGCAGGTGGCGATTCCCGCCGTGACGGCCATCTGCCTTGGGGGCCAGGTCGTGCTGACGAGCTTCTTGTTCAGTTTCCTTGGCCTCCGTCGGCGCTGATGAGTCGCACCGCCTGGCGAGATCTCAGCGGTCCGGCTGAGTGTGCGTGGGAAGGCCGAGTGGAAGGAGCGGAGGTCCCGACGGAGCGGGTGGACAGGCCGAGGGCGCTGGCAGTCGCGCGATCTGACGCAGAGACGTGGCGATCTCAGGGAAGGCCAACTGATCAGCGAGACAGGCCGCCGCCTTGTCTGCGGCACGCTCGAAGGTCACGCCGGCGCCGAGCAGGGCCAGCACCATCCGCTGGCGCCCGGCTGCGGCGGCCCAGAGAATCGGGGGAACGAGTATTTCGCGCCCGCCGGTGAGCGCCGGGTCGTGCACGGGGATGAGGGCATCCGGACTCTGGCCTCGCTGGAGAAAGTCCATGACGCCACGCAGGTCGTCCGCGACGATGGCCTCGCCCAGCGTGCCATAGATGCGATGGCCCGTTTCCGCGCCTGCCGGGGACACCAGGCGCCAGACTTCGACACCGAGCACCGCGAACATGGTGAGTACCGACGGGACCACGAGCACGAGGGCCAGGCGCCGGCGACTGCCCTGGGTCGGTGTGTGGGCGATCATGGGACAGGCGGCCCAAGCAGCCGCGTGATGACGTCGGGGTAGTTGGTTGGACGGGGGGAGTCGGCAGCCGTACCCTGCGGCGTCATCCGGCTCATGATTCCCAGGTAGACGGGCCTGTCAGCGAAGCGAACCCGGCGTGTCGGCACCTGGGTAATCCAGCCTGCATAGTTGGACTCCGCCATTCGCCTGGTCCACTCGAGCGTGCCGACGGCGCGGAGGTGCCATCCGATTGAGATCGTCAGGACCATGCCGAGCATGACCGCCCAGCGTCGTCCAGTCGCTGGCGTCGTACGCGCCTCGCTGGCGAGAGAGCGGAGGGCCTCGTAGGCGGCCAGGGCGTACATCACGGCAGCCATTCCGCCCAGGCGGTCGCGCGAGTATTTGACGCTCAGAGCTCCGCTCCCCAACAGGACCACCCAGAACGCCAGCGCCACTCGACCTTCCGGCGTCCATCCGTCCCGGCGCCATCCGGGAATCACCCGCCACGACCACCACGCGATCAGCCCTGTGAGGGCCACGGATGACGTGACGTGTACGAACTCCCACGGCTCGACCTGCGAGTACGCGACGTCGCGTGCGATGAAGAACAGACCGCTGGTTGGTTCGGACACCAGCACATTCAGCATCGTACTCAGCGCGTTATAGGCGTACATCCAGTAGGGGAATGCGCCGAATTGCGCGATGGCGTCGCGTGGCTCCACCGTCTGGAAGCCCAGGCCCATCGACTGCTCGAAGATGGGCCAGTTCGCATTCCAGGCGAACCGGAAGGCCAGGTAGCCGAACGTGGCGGCGACCAACCCCACCGCCGTCCGGCTATCCGCGCCCGGCGCGCGTGTCCACCAGGCAATCACGACGGCCGGCGCGATCGCGAGTCCCTGCTCCTTGTATCCGATGGCAATCAGTGTGAGCGAGACCACGGCAACGGCGTGCCAGGCGCGCAGGGGACTGGTCAGGATCATCCACACGAGCAGCAGCAGGGGCATGCCCACGAGTGTCATCAGCAGGGGGATTTCCAGGTTCTGCCGGAAGCCGGGTGTCCCCACGAGAATCGCCACCGCCACGGTGGCAGCGCCGGCTTCCAGCCAGCCCCGGGGATTCAGATGACGGATGAACAGCAGCACGAGAGACACAGGCGCGACGATCTCGATGACCCTGAAGAGTTGCATGGCCGAGTCCAGGGAGCCGGTCCCGCGCCAGAGCCAGTCGAACGTATAGAAGAAGAGCGGCCGGTACCACGCTCGAATCGTGGGATCGAAGAAGGTTCGCGTGGCGTTCCGGACGTCCTCGAGCAGCGCGATCGTTTCATTGACCGGGAATGGCGTTCGCCAGAGGGACAGCGCCAGCGCCGCTATCCAGGGCAGCCACAGCGCAGCGATGACACGTGCCTCTCGCGACAGGCCGCGCGCGGAGCGCCCGCTCATCGTCATGTGATCTCCGGATCGCGAGGTACGGCCTGACACGTCGGCCTGCTCGTCGGCTACCGTCCGCCGCGCCACTGCGCTGAGAGCCCGGCCCTGTCGATCGGCTGCCCATGCAAATAGACCGCGTGGATCCGTCGCGTGTTCGCGATGGCGTCAAGCGGATTCGCGTCGAGCACGACAAAGTCCGCCCGCTTGCCCGCCTCAAGCGTGCCCGTGTCGGTGAGATTCAGCAGCGCCGCGCCGTTGCGCGTGGCGGCCACCAGTGCCTGCGCGGGTGTCAGCCCCGCGATCACCATGTCCTCAAGTTCCTGATGGGCACCGTAGAAGGTGTTGCCGTCTGTGCCCAGCGCGATCGTGACGCCGGCTCGAGCGAGTGCTGCGAGGTTTCTGGCCTGGAGTGCAAACGCGGCGCGGGCCTCGGGATGGTCTACCGCTCCGGCCTGCAGCTTCGCGAGTTCGGCGGGTGGGAGGGCACCGTCGACCCAGCTGAGGTCCGTCGCCACTCCTCGGTCGGGCAGGTTGGGCACGAGCACCACACGCGGGTGACTCTTGAAGAGCGCCAGCACCTCCGCGTCGACGTCAACGTCACGGATGCCGTGGGCGAAGGCGTCGATGCCGGCCGCGAGCAGACCCTTGGCATCGGAGAGGTTGAAGATGTGCGCGGTGACCTTGAGGCCGTGCGCGTGGGATTCGTCGATGACGGCGCTGTAGAGTGGCGGACTCAGCTTGACGTACTTGCCGTCGCGGTCGTCCACCCAGATCTTGATGAGGTCCACCTTCAGGGCTGCCTGCTCGCGGACGGCCTGCCGGGCTTGTTCCGGTGTCGTGACCCAGTAGGGCACGTCCGACCGGCCGGGCTCAGGCGTGGTGATGCCGCGCCCCGCGGTGCGGAACCGGGCGCCATCTGGTACGACGGTGGCCCGCATCTGGAAGGCGAGGTCGCCCTTGTCCGTGCCAAGGCTCATCAGGGCCCCAACGCCGAAGTAGGCCCGCCGCTGGAGATCACGCACGAGGCCTTCGCGGTCGGTGCTCGGATGCGCGTGCGTGTCGATGAGGGCGGGGATGATGGTCTTCCCCGTGAGCGTGACGACCTGGGCGCCCGTGGGGGCCTTGATATCGCCGGCGCGCCCGACCCGCACGAGTCGCCCTCCGTCGACGAGCAGTGCACCCTGCTCGATGGGGGGCCGATCCTGGCCGGTGATGATGCGGGCGCCGGTGTAGAGCACCGGCCCGCTGGTCTGTGCGCGCAACCGCGGCAGCGCGACGGCCAGCATCGCCAGCAGGGTTGTGAGCAGGAATCGGGTGCGCAGCGTCATCAGGCGGTCTCCCTCCGGTCCGGACAGGCCGCATTGTGGCACTGGCGGGTCCAGTTGCTATCTAGACGATGTCCAGATATATCTAGACGCTGTCTAGATTCGCGCCCCTGACCGGCGCGCAGGAGATGCTGATGGCCAGACTGCCCGTGCTGATACTCGTGTGTGCCCTGTGGGTGCGTGCGCTGCCCGTGGGCGCCCAGACTGCCGCGACCGGGACCCTGACCGGCCGCATCCGTGTGGCCTCCGGCGCAGCGGTATCCGGAGCGACGCTCACGGTGCACTCGCCCTCGCTCCAGGGCATGCGTGAGACCGCGACCGACGAGCACGGCGTGTTCGTGCTCCGGTCGCTGCCGCCTGGTGACTACGCCGTCACCATTGCGACCTCGGGACGGCCGCCGGTCGAGCGGCACGCGGTCGTGCACGCCTCGACGACGGTGCGCCTCGACGTTGAACTGGCCGTGACGGCCGAGGCGCACATTGAGGTGACGTCCTCCGCCGGGCCGGCCGCGGGGACCGGCGCGGTCGGGCAGACCGTGGGCAAGAAGCTCGTCGACCTGTTGCCCGTGAGCCGCCGGCCGGTGGACATCGCGGAGCTGGTCCCAGGGCTGACGACGAATACGGTCAATGCGGGTCAGCTCGCGATCGGGGGCGCGTTTGGCTACGACAACGTCTTCCTCGTCAACGGCGTGGATGTGAACGACAACCTGTTCGGGACTTCGACGACGCTCTTCATCGAGGACGCGGTCGAGGAGACCAGTGTGGTGGTGCATGGCGCGCCGGCCAGCCTGGGCCGCTTTACCGGGGGCGTGATCAACGTCGTCACCAAGAGTGGGGGCAACCGCTTCAGCGGAAGCGTCCGCGAGAACCTCTCCAACCCGTCGTGGATCGGGGAGACCCCACGGGAACGCACGGCGGGCATCGCGCATCGCGACGTCCTCGGCTACGTACACGAGGGCACCTTCGGCGGGCCGCTGCGGACAGACCGCCTGTGGTTCTTTACCGCTGGCCGGCTGGAACACAGCGAGACCCCACAGACCTTCGCCCAAACAGGCGGCGCCTTCACGCGGACAGACCGCAACCAGCGGGGAGAGCTCACGCTGACGGGGCGGCTCCGCGCGGCCGATACGGCGCGGGTGTCGTTCATCGGGGACGGGACCGAGCAGGCGAACACGGCGGCGGTCGGTGCCACGCGTCTCCTGGATGCGGGCGCGCTGATCACGCGGCGGCTGCCGAACCGGCTGTTCGTGGCGGGCTACAGCGCGCCGCTCTCGTCGCGCCTCTTCGCGACCGTGCAGTGGTCCACGAAGCGGCAGCGGTTCGTCGGCAACGGCGGCGCCGGCACGGCGCTCGCCAACTCGCCGTTCCAGACGCAGGGCGCCCTTGCCGGCGTCCCTGGCGGGTTCTTCTATAGCGCTCCCTACCTGGACGCCCTCGACCCGGAGTCGCGGAACAACCACCAGCTGACAGGTGCGCTCTCCGCGCTCGCCTCGGCCGGCCGCTGGGGGACTCACGACCTGCGCGTCGGCGGAGAGCATTTCGTGACGACCGGGATCGGTGGCAATTCGCAGTCGCCCACCGGACGGGTGTTCGTCACGGACTACCTGGCGCGCGCCGGCGTGCCGGCGCTGGATTCCGCACGCCGCGTGATTCCGGTCTTTACGCCGGGCGTGTCCGAAGCCTGGCAGTTCACGGCCACGCGTGGCGCCCAGGTTGATATCCGAACGGCGTCACTCTACGCACAGGACCGCTGGATCGCGGCGCCGCGCCTCACCGTGGATGCCGGCGTGCGTCTGGAGTTTGTTCGGGGCACGGCCACTGGCGGAATCCTGACCGTGGATTCGACGACGGCGTCGCCGAGACTGGCTGCTGCGCTGGATCTCTCCGGTGACGGCGAGACCGTCCTGTCTGTCACGGCCGGAACCTATGCCGGCAAGTACACGCAGAACCAGTTCTCCCAGAACACGAGTGTCGGTCGCCCCAGTGAAATCGACTACGTCTATGCCGGACCTGCCGGGCAGGGCCTCGATTTCGCGCCGGGTCTGGATCCAGCGAACTACACCCAGGTCGTCTTCGCGAACGTACCCACGGCCAACGTACGTGTGGCAGACGGTCTGCGCTCGCCCGTGGTGCGGGAGTTCACGATCGGCGGTGCACACCGCATCGGCGGCTCACTGCGCGTGCGCGGTACCTACGTGGACCGGTCCACCACGCACTTCGTCGACGACGTGATCAGTCTCGCCAACGGCACGACCACTATCCCCTTTGTGGGCACGGTGACCAATCGCCTGATCACGAACACCGATGCGCCCTCCCGGATCTACCGCGCGGCGATCTTCGAAGGTCAGGCGCGCGCCGGCCATCATGCGACGGTCGCCGGCACGTACACGCTCCAGATTCGCAATCACGCGTCGTTTGTCGGTGAGGCCGCGGGGCAGCCTGGCACGGCCTCGCCCTTTGGAGACTTCCCTGAAATCCTGGGTCCGGCCCTGGACCGGCTTGCGCCATTCGGTCGCCTGGACCAGTTTCAGCGCCACAAGCTCCGGGTCTGGGGTACCTGGAGCGCGACGTCACACCGCCTCGGCGTGATTGATGTCGCGCCGATCTGGCGCGTCAATTCTGGCACGGCCTACAGCCTGATGGCGACACTCGCCACGCCGGCTGCGATGCTGGCGCGCAACCCCGGCTATCCCGCCAACGACATCAGTCCTGGCGTCCGTCAGACCGTGTACTTCGGCACGCGCGGCGTCGAGACCTTCAAGGGCTACGGCGTGATGGACCTGGCAACGACGTACACGTTTCCCGTCGCTGCCCGCCTGCGGCCGTGGGTCAAGCTGGAGGTGTACAACCTCTTCAACAACCAGAAGCAGATCGCATGGGACCGGACGGTGACCGTGGATCGCGCCAGCACTCTGGATGCCAATGGCATTCCGACGGGTTTCATCCGCGGCGCCCGGTTTGGCCAGGCGACCGCCGACAACCAGTTCCCGCAGCCGTATCCCGGACAGAACGGCGCTCGCGCTGTCCGGTTGGCGCTGGGCGTCCGCTTCTAGCAGCCCGTGGTGCAAGTCCCGCGTTGCACCGAGACGGACGAGGCGCCCCGATGGCAAGGCGCGATGACCGAGAATACCGGGAGTATTTGACGGAAGAGCCACGCAGCCAGCGGGGATGCATCGTTCGTCGAATGCAGTGGGACTTGCACCACGGGCTGCTAGGCCGCGCGCCGTTCGATGCGGCGGTCTGGCACGAGCCACATCGCCGCAACCGCCGCATACAGGAAGAGGGCCGTTGTCTGGTGGCTACGCGCAATCACGGTGGCGAGGACATAGACGACCACCGAAACGTTGCCCTTGCGGTCGGTGCCGAGTGCTTGCGCCAGCCGCGTGTTGCTCCGGATCCGGAGCAGACTGATCACGAGCAGCTTGAAGCTGCCGGCGGCCAGGAGCAGGATCACGCCGTAGAGGGCCGTCGGGCCTGGCGCGAAGCTGGAGTGGCCCATCCAGTGCGTGGCGAAGGGGATCAATGACAGCCAGAAGAGCAGAAACAGGTTTGCCCAGAGCACGGCGCCATTAATGTGCTCCGCCGCGTGAATCAGGTGGTGGTGGTTGTTCCAGTAGATGCCCAGGTAGAGGTAGCTGAGTGCGTAGGTGACCAGAGTTGGTGCGACGGCGCGCAGGCCCTGCAGGGACGGGTCATCCGGCACCTTGAGCTCCAGCACCATGATCGTGATGAGGATGGCGATGACGCCGTCGCTGAACGCTTCGAGCCTGTTCTTGGTCACCCGCACACGATGGCACCGGGCGCGGGCGCGGCGCAAGACCCACCCGCGGGGATGCCACAATAGCGGGATGGGATCTATCACCACCACGCCGGCCGAACGGGTCCGGCTGGCGCTGGCACTGCTCGAGGAGCTCACGGTCGACCGGCGTCTCCTGGACGAGGTGTCCGCCGACGAGCGTGAGCGCTTCCTGCAGGCACTGGCGCGGGTCTATAGCCCGGACCGTCTGGAGCGCCGGAAGCTGTCGAAGGCTGCGGCGCGGGAGCGTCGGGCGGCCCGCGCGCACGCCGACGACGCGCGGCTGCACGACACCGGAATCCGGACGCTGCGCCGCAAGCCGGTGTTTACCACGCCGAACGTCTTTCCCCCGAAGGCGTTTGAACCCGAGGACCGTCACGAGGCAGATGCCGCCCCGCGGGTTGAGGACGTGCGGCACTGCTATGTCTGCAAGCAGCCCTATGAGCAGCTCCACGCGTTCTACGACCAGCTCTGTCCGCCGTGCGCCGCGTTCAATTTCGACAAGCGCGGCGAGTTCACCGACCTGCGTGGCCGCGTCGCTCTGCTGACAGGCGGGCGGGTGAAGATCGGCTATCAGGCCGGACTGAAGCTCCTGCGGTGCGGCGCGCGGCTCATCGTGTCCACCCGGTTTCCCCGCGATGCCGCCGCCCGCTTTGCCGCCGAACCGGACTTTGCAGTGTGGGGCGACCGGGTCGATGTCTATGGACTGGACCTGCGCCACACGCCAAGCGTCGAGGCCTTCTGCGCCCATCTGAATGCCTCGCTTGACCGGCTTGACTACATCGTGAATAACGCGTGCCAGACCGTCAGGCGGCCGCCCGGGTTCTACGCGCACATGATGGCGGGCGAAGACGCGGGCGGGGCCACACTCTCCCCAGATGCCCGGCGCCTTCTGGGGCACTATGAACAGCTACGGCAGTTGCCTCCTTCGCCGACCGGGCAGGGGGCTGCGCTGGAGACGGCTCGCCCGGTCCTGGCGTCGAGCGCCGCGCTCTCCCAGGTCTCGCTGTTGCCGACCGACCTGCAGCGGAGCGCCACGCTCTTCCCTGAGGGGCAACTGGATCAGGACCTCCAGCAGGTCGATCTGCGCGACCGGAACTCGTGGCGGCTCATGCTCGACGAGGTCTCCGCGGTGGAGTTGCTCGAGGTGCACCTGGTCAATGCCATTGCCCCGTTCATCATCAACGGCCGCTTGCGGGACCTCATGCGCCGCACGCCCGGGGCCAAGCACATCGTCAATGTCTCGGCGGTCGAAGGGCAGTTCTATCGTCGCTTCAAGACGACCAAGCACCCCCATACGAACATGGCGAAGGCCGCGCTCAACATGATGACCCGGACTGCGGCGGCCGACTATCAGGTCGATGCGATCCACATGAACAGCGTGGACACCGGGTGGGTGACAGACGAGGACCCGGAAGTCATCGCGGCCCGCAAGACCCGCGAACAGCGCTTTCACCCCCCGCTCGATATCCTCGACGGAGCGGCCAGAATCGTCGACCCCATCATCGCGGGCGAGAACACCGGCACCCACATGTGGGGTAAGTTCCTCAAGGATTACAAGGCAACAGACTGGTAGGCCTAAATGGCTTTCTTTACAGATGTTTAGGCCTGTTCTGTCGGGTCTAGTCCTGTGGAGACAATTAGCGACAGGATCTACGGGTTTTGGGGTATAACATCCAGCTACTTAGTAGTCGGTAGTGGGCTAGGAGGAGTGTCGCTCATGAAGGTTAAGCACGTATTGGTGGGAGTTGCCAGTCTCATGGCACTGACATTGGCGCCGCAGGGCGTTGTCAGTGCGGCTGCGCAGCAGGCCGCGCCGAAGTCCGCAAGCGCCACAACTGCCGCTTCCACGGCAGACAAGCGCGCCTTGCTGGATAAGTACTGCGTCGGTTGCCACAACGCCCGCGTTCAGAACGGCAAGATGCGTCTGGATAACGCGGATGTGACGAAGGTTGGAGAGAACGGCGCGACCTGGGAACGCGTGGTGCGCAAGGTGCGTGGTGGCGTGATGCCGCCCCCCGGAGCTCCGCGCCCCGAGAAGGCCGCCTATGACGGTTTCGCGTCCTGGCTGGAAACGGAACTGGACGGCGCGTCGGCCAGGCATCCGAATCCCGGCCGCACCGAATCGCTTCACCGGCTGAACCGCACCGAATACGGCAACATCGTGCGGGACGTGCTCGGCATGGAGATGGATTTCAGCGACCTGCTCCCGATTGACGACTCCGGCGGCGGTCAGGCGGCGTTCGACAACATCGCGACGTCGCTGCGTCTGACGCAGACGTTGACCGAGCAGTACCTCTCCGTGGCCCTGAAGGTGGCGCGGACCGCGGTCGGCGGCACGCCGCCCCCGGTCGAACTGCAGTTCAAGTCGCCGCCCGCTCAGCGTCAGGACGTCTACATCGACGGCATGCCGTTCGGTACCCGCGGCGGCACGCGATTCACGCACATCTTCCCGGTGGATGGGGAATATGAGTTCGAGATCGCGGTCGGCAACAAGGGCCAGATCGATTTCGCCATCGACGGCGAACGGATCAAGCTGTTCGACTTTGCCCCCAAGCCCCGGGGCCCGGAGTACGACCTGGCTGGCCCGGCCGAAAATACGATCACGCACAAGATGGTCGTGAAGGCAGGCCCGCACGAAGTGACGGCGGCCTATCTGAAGGTGTCGCCGACGCTGAAGGTCGAAGGTGACCGGACGCCCTACTACGGCGGTGGTGGCAACGGCGGCGATGCCGGGTTCGGCGGTGCGCGTGGCGTGACGTCAGTGACCCTGCGCGGGCCCGCGAAGGTCCTCGGCCGGGGCGATACGCCCAGCCGCCAGAAGGTCTTTGCGTGTAAGCCGGCCGGCGCGGCGACCGAAGAGGCCTGCGCTCGCACCGTTGTGACCAAGCTCGGTCGGCGCCTCTATCGCCGCCCGTTGACTGCCCACGACACCGACGTGCTGATGGCGCAGTACAAGGAAGGGCGCGCCGAGGGCGACTTCGAATCCGGCATCGAGCGCAGTCTTCGCGCCATGCTGGTCAACCCGAACTTCCTGTTCCGCGTGACGGCCGACCCGGTCAAGCCCGGCCCAGACGGCGTCTACAAGATCAGCGATATCGATCTGGCGTCGCGCCTCTCGTTCTTCATCTGGAGCAGCGTGCCGGACGAACAGCTCCTGAGCCTGGCAGCCACCGGCCAGCTCCGCGCGCCTGGCGTGCTCGAGAAGCAGGTCAAGCGCATGCTGGCGGATCCGCGCGCCGAGTCCCTGACCACGAGCTTCGCCTCGCAGTGGCTCTGGGTCCGCAATCTCAAGGCCTCACTCCCGTCGGAGCCGATCTTCCCGAACTTCGATGAGACGCTGCGGCAGGCGTTCAAGAAGGAAATCGAGATGTTCTTCTCGACGGTGGTTCGTGAGGACCGGAGCGCTCTCGACCTGCTCGACGGCGACTTCACCTTCCTGAATGACCGGCTTGCCAAGCACTACGGCATCCCCGGGGTGTACGGGACGGACTTCCGTCGGGTGCAGCTCGCGGCCGACAGCCCGCGTCGCGGCCTCCTCGGCAAGGGGCTGCTGCTCCTCGTGACCTCGCGGTCCACGCGGACCTCGCCGGTTGTGCGCGGTCGCTGGATTCTCGAAAACATGCTGGGCACGCCGCCTCCGTCACCGCCCGCCAACGTGCCACCGCTGCCAGAGCAGAAGCAGGCGGACGGCCGTGTGTTGACCGTGCGTGAGCTGATGGCGAAGCACCGCGCGAACCCCGTGTGCGCCTCCTGCCACAGCAATATCGACCCGGCCGGATTCGCGCTCGAGCAGTTCGACGGCATTGGCAAGTGGCGGGTTGTCGACGCCGGCTTCCAGCCGATCGACGCATCCGGGACGCTGCCGGACGGCACCAAGTTCGCGGGCATCAACGATTTCCGCGCGCTGATGATTTCGAAGAAGGAGCAGTTCGTGAACACCATGACGAACAAGCTCATGATGTATGCCCTTGGTCGCGGCACCGAGTTCTACGACGCTCCGGCTGTCCGCAAGGTCGTGGCGGACGCGGCGGCGAGCAACTACAAGTTCTCGTCGATCGTCCTGGGTATCGTGAAGAGTGTTCCGTTCCAAATGAGGAAAGCGGCGGCTGTGGCACCGGCGACGCAGTCGGCCTCGATTGCGCGCTAGCCGTCGCAGACAATAGCAACGCCCGTTTATAAGGAGAGAGCGATGATCGTTACCAAGATGGCCCTTCCCCGGCGCACCTTCCTTCGCGGCGCAGGTGTCACCCTTGCTCTGCCGCTGCTCGACGCCATGGTTCCGGCGCTGACGGCCTCGTCCAAGACCGCGGCTGCGGCACCGCCGCGCCTGGGCTTCTTCTACGTGCCCAACGGCATGCACATGCCGCTGTGGAAGCCGAAGACGCCAGGGGCTGGCAAGGACTTCGTCCTGTCGCAGACGCTCGGCGGCCTGCAGGACCTCAAGCAGTACGTGACCGTCCTCGGCAACCTCAACAACTACTCCGCCGGTCTGGGCGACGGCGGTGGTCCGCACACGCGGAACCAGTCGGCGTGGCTCTCCGGCGTGCTGGCGAAGTCGGGCGAGGCGGATGTGCGCCTGGCCACGACGGCCGACCAGTATGCCGCGCGTGGTCTGGGCAAGGAGACGGTGCTTGAGTCGCTGGAAATCTGCACCGACCCGTCCGATCAGGTGGGTTCGTGCGACAACGGCTACAGCTGCCTCTACGTCAACACGATCTCGTGGAAGTCGCCCACGGTGCCGAACCCGATGGAGCGGAATCCGCGCGTGGTGTTTGAGCGCCTCTTCGGCGAGGAGAGCGACAAGCAGGCCCGTCTCAAGCGGATGCGCTCGGACAAGAGCATTCTCGACACCGTCCAGTCGGACCTGTCGCTCCTCGGCGTAAAGATTGGCGCCGGTGACAAGTCGCGCGTGGACGAGTACCTCCAGGCCATTCGTGACGCGGAGCTCCGCATCCAGAAGGCCGAGAAGCAGAGCCAGAATTCGGACGTGGCCCTCATTGAGCGTCCGGTGGGTATCCCCGAGACGTTCGAGGAGCACACGCTTCTGATGCTGGACTTGATCTTCCTCGCGTATCAGGCCGACCTGACCCGCGTCGCGACGTTCTCCATCGCGCGCGAGCAGGGCAACAAGAACTACAACAACATCGGGGTGCCCGAAGGCCACCACGAGTGCTCGCACCACCAGAACGACCCGTACAAGCAGTCGCAGCTGACCAAGATCAACACGTACCACATCTCGCTGATGCACCACTTCTACGAGAAGATGGCGAAGACGCAGGATGGCGACGGCACGCTGCTCGATCACGCGGCTCTCGTCTACGGAGCCGGTCAGAGCGATGGCGACCTCCACAGTCCGCTCGACCTGCCGGTGCTGCTGGTGGGCAAGCTGAACGGCAAGGTCAAGGGCGACCGCTACATTGACTACGACCCGAAGATCAAGCAGCCGATGATGAACCTGCACATGGCCCTGCTCGACAAGGCTGGCGTGCCCATGGATCACATCGGCGACTCGACCGGCATGTTGACCGACATCTAGTCGGAACGCAGGAGTGATGCAGATGACCCGCAACTTCCGGCGCCTGGCCCTCGGGGCCTCCGCGCTTCTCCTGACCCTCGTGGTGGCCGCCTCTTCGGAGGCGGCCGCCCGCCGCGTTGCGCTGATCGACGCGGTGAAGAACGGCAACGTGGCCACTGTGAAGACCCTGCTCGCGCAGAAGGTCGACGTGAACGCCGCGGAGGCCGATGGCACGACGGCGCTGCACTGGGCCGCTCACATTGGCAACACGCAGCTGGCTGACCTCCTGATCAAAGCCGGCGCGAACGTCAAGGCCGCGACGCGGGCAGGTGCCACGCCGTTCGCTCTGGCCTGCAACAAGGGCAACGCCGGTGTCATCGAGCTCCTGCTCGCCAAGGGTGAGGACGCGAACGCCGTCCTGACTGGTGAGCCGGCTGTCATGATGGCGGCACGTTCTGGCAACGCGGATGCGGTCAAGGTCCTGCTGGCCAAGGGCGCCAACGCCAATGTCGCCGAAGGTGAGCGCAAGCAGACTGCGATCATGTGGGCAGCCTCGGAAGGTGCCAACTCCGTGGTGAAGGTGCTGCTCGAGGCGGGAGCGAACGTCAATGCCCGCTCGAAGGCTCCGAAGCCGGGCGCCATGGGCGGACGCATTCCGCGAGTGAACGACCCCATCGGTCTGCGCGCGCACCGCGATCCGGCTTGGGCTCCGAACACGAACGGTCTCGAGTTCACCCCGGTGATGTGGGCCGCGCGCGAGGGGCACATCGATGTCGTCAAGACGCTGCTCGACGCAGGCGCGAACGTCAACGATGAGAAGCCGGGCGATGGCACCACGGTGCTCCTCCTGGCGGTCCTGAACCGTCACTATGAGCTGGCCAGCGTGCTGCTGGACCGGGGCGCAGACCCGAACAAGGGACCCGGCTACACGGCGCTCCAGCAGCTGGTGTGGACCCGCCGTCTGAATGCGAAGTTCGGCCCCCTGAATCCCGAGCCGACCGGCACGGTGGACAGCCTGTCGCTCGCGAAGAAGATGATCGACAAGGGCGCGAAGGTCAACGCACAGGCGACGAAGAGCTTCGGCGACGGTTACCGCAACCGCTTCAACCGCGTAGGCGCCACGGCGTTCCTGCAGGCGGCGAAGGTGGCGGACGTTCCGATGATGAAGCTCCTGATCGCCAACGGCGCGGATCCGAACATCAAGAACGCGGACGAGGACACGCCGCTCATGGTGGCCGCTGGCACCAGCATCCTGAACCCGCTCGAAGACGCGGGGACGGAGCAGGAGCGCTATGAGGCCGTGAAGTATCTGGTCGAAGAGTTGAAGATTCCAGTCGCGGCGGTCAATAAGAATGGTGAGACCGCGCTCCATGGCGCCTGCTATAGCGGCACGAATTCCGTGGCGGGGTATCTGCTCGATCACGGTGCGACGGCCAGCCTCGATCAGGCGAATCTTCTGGGCTGGAAGCCGATTCAGGTGTGCGACGGCCAGTTCTTCGCCGGATTCTTCAAGGCGCAGCCGCAGACGGCCGTGTATCTTCGCGAGTACTACACGAAGATCGGCCGTCAGGCGCCAGACAAGCCAAAGGTCAACGACACGAGCCTGCTGACCGTTGGTGCGAAGTACAAGGTCGGACAGATTGTCCGGTCTGAAGGCGCCGGGTACGTGCCGGCGATTGATGCCGAGATCAAAGCGAACGTGGCGGGATTGGTGAAGGTCGTGTCGGTTGACGCCCAGAGCCAGATCACGGACACGGAGCCCTACGTCGCGGGCAAGTAGTTCACACCGCGGTGGCATTCGAGGGCCGAGGCGCTGACGCGCCTCGGCCCTTTTTCTTTCACGGGTCTATCTGGCCCTGAATGGGATCCCCATGCCGTCAATACCCGCAGCACCGGTGACCGAAATCTCCGTCGAGTTCACGGCCACTCGTGCAGACATGTCGGCCTTCCAGCGCTTCGTCACGGCGCGGATCCGGGCGTCTGTGCGCACGCCGATCTACTGGCTGGTCCTCGTCCTCGGAGCCGTTCTGGCCGGGGCGGTCCTCTCCGGGGCATTGGGTGTCCACGTGGAGGCGAAGTCCGCCGCTGTCGTCGCGGTGCTGGTCCCGGCGATCTGGTGGCCGCTCTCGCGTCTCTATCGTCTGGCTGCCGCGCCTGGCGAGACGGGTTCCCTTGTCGGGCCGAGAACGATCACGCTCTCCGAGGAGGGGGTACGGCAGTTGACGCCCCTGCACCGGGGTTTCACGGCCTGGGAGGGCGTGCTGGACGTGGTCCAGACGGGCGGGTATCTATTCCTGATGACGGATACGTTGGCCGGTTACGTCATACCAAGACGGGCATTCGCCACTGACGAGGCGTGGCGCACCTTTGGCAGCGTTGCAAAGGGACGTAGGGATGCAGCCAGGCGCGGAGCCTCGTCGTGAGCTTAGGGTGTGGCTGGCGGGCGGCTGGGGCTGGTGCCGGGCGCTGTCTGTGAAACCCTGACAGCCGCGGCAATGCGTCCGAGGGATGCGAGCCGGTCGTTGAGGTCGGGGAGCAGCATGGAAATCATGACCTCGTCCGCTCCCGTTTCCTGAATCAGGCGGTGAAGACCGTCCCTGACCCTCTCCGGCCCTCCGACAATCGCGCCCTCAAGAAAGCTGCTGGCCGCAGCTTCCTCCTCGGGGGTGAACTGATGCGCGAGCGCTTCCGCCTCGGTGGCGATGGGCTGCCGCTGACCCGTCAGGCTTCGCGCGATGGCGAGACGGACGGGTGCGGCAAGGCGCGCCGCGTGCGCGTCGTCCTCTCCGCAGATGACAGTAACGGCCACCATGGCATAAGGCTCGGCCAGTGACGTTGATGGCTGGAAGCGGCTCCGGTACACCGCGAAGGCCGCCTGGGCATTCCGCATGGCGAAGTGCCCAGCGAAAGCGTAGCGGACGCCCAGCGACGCGCCGATCGCGGCGCCGGCTGTCGTGGAGCCGAGCATCCAGATCGGGGGGAGCGAGACGCCGGCTGGCGTGGGCGTGATCTGCCGGAACGGGTGGGACTCCGGGAAGGTGCCCTGCTCGAAGGCGAGGAGCTCCGCGAGCCGCTCGTTCGGGTCGTCGCCCGCACCACGCCGAAGCGCGGCCGAGGTCACAGCGTCCGTCCCAGGGGCCCGGCCCAGGCCAAGGTCGATTCGCCCGGGATGCAGGGCCTCCAGCGTCCTGAAGGCCTCGACAATCCGTAGCGGGGCGTGATTGGGCAGCATGACCCCGCCCGCTCCGACGCGGATGCGCGAGGTTAACGCCGCGACGTGCGCGATC
Source organism: Acidobacteriota bacterium (assembly GCA_947482665.1). GTDB lineage: Bacteria > Acidobacteriota > Vicinamibacteria > Vicinamibacterales > UBA2999 > CANKJK01. The sequence goes on along the minus strand of CANKJK010000014.1, from coordinate 8,210 downwards.
AGGATGTCCGGCACGGCGCTCGCAATGCTGGGCATGTTGTGATGCTCGGCGACCCAGTAGCGGACGAACCCGGCGGCTTCAGCGGCCTGTGCGACGGTTGCGGCCGACCGGATGACCTCGGCGGCATTGCCACCGCTGGCGACAGGGAGCAGATCGAGAAAGGAAAGGCGCATGGATTCTGGCCGAGAGGCTGGACCGCAGTATAGGTGCGCGGGCCACGTCGCGGGTTGTCGCGGCCTGCCGCTGAATCCGCGACGCAGGGGCCGGGCCCGGCCCCGACTGGACTATCCTTTTACGCTTATGTTTATCAGTTCCCTTCGCCCTGTATGTGTCGTTCTGTTCGTTGGCGCCCTTGCCGTTTCCGCCCAGGCGCAAGCGCAGGCTCCCTCGGGCTCAGTGTCGCCGACCTCGGCGATGACCCCGGCTCCGCCAATGGCTCCGGCCGTCGTCAACCGGGACGCATCGGGAAAGGCGACGGTCCGCGCCGTCCGGATTGCGACACCGCTCAAGATCGACGGGCACCTCGACGAGGCTGTGTATCGCGACACGCCGTTCATGAGCGACTTCATTCAGAACGATCCCAAGGAAGGGGCGCCGGCCACCGAGAAGACCGACGTCTGGGTGTTCTTCGATAAGGACAACGTCTACGTCGTGGCGCGATGCTGGGAAACGCATCCGGACCAGATCATTGCGAACGAGATGCGGCGTGACAACACGAACATCGTGCAGAACGACCAGTTCGCGTTCGGTTTTGACACCTTTCATGATCGCCGCAACATGCTCTTCTTCGAAATCTCGGCGGCTGGCGGCCGCATCGACGGCCAGGTCACGAACGAGCGACAGATCAGCTTGGACTGGAATCCAATCTGGGACGTCAAGACCGGGCGATTCGAGGGCGGCTATGTCGTGGAGGCCGCTGTGCCGTTCAAATCGCTTCGCTACAATCCCGGCACGCAGCAGGTGTGGGGCGTCCAGTTCCGCCGGCACAACATGCTGAAGAACGAGTATTCGTATTTCACGCCGATTCCGGCGTCTGTGGGCAGCCAGGGCCACTTCCGCGCCGCGATGGCTGCCACGCTGGTGGGGATTGAGGTGCCTCCGGGCGGAAAGAACCTCGATATCAAGCCCTACGTCCGTGGCAATCTGACCACGGACCGCCTCGTGCGGCCAGCCGTGGAGAATGATCTGGGTGGCGATGTGGGTGTGGACGCAAAGTATGCGGTGACGCGGAGTCTGCTCGCGGACCTCACCGTCAATACCGACTTCGCGCAGGTGGAAGCCGACGAGCAGCAGGTCAACCTCACGCGGTTCAGCCTCTTCTTTCCGGAGAAGCGGGACTTCTTCCTGGAGAACGGCGGCATCTTTGCCTTCGGCTCCACCACGACCACCGCCAACGTCGCGAGCGATGTGCCGCTGATCTTCTACAGCCGGTCCATCGGCCTTGCCAACGGGCGCGAAGTGCCGATCCGGGGTGGCGGTCGTCTGTCTGGCAAGGTCGGGCGTTTCACGCTCGGGGCCCTGAACGTTGAGACGGGCACCGAGGATGTCACCAACACGCGGGCAACCAATTTCTCCGTGCTGCGTCTGAAGAGGGACATCCTCCGGCGCAGCAGCGTCGGAATGATGCTGACAAATCGCTCCATCGACACCGCAGGTCGTGATGCGTCTCAGACCTACGGGGCTGACAGCAATTTCTCGTTTGGGCCAGACCTGGCGCTGAGTGGCTTCTGGGCGCAGTCGAAGAGTTCGGGCACGGCGACGAATCCAAATACGTACCGGGCGTTTCTCGACTACAACGCCGACCGGTACGCCGCACAGGCCGAGCATCTCGTCGTCGAGCGCGGGTTCAACGCACAAATGGGGTTCTCACGGCGCCTGGACATGCGGAAGGAACTGGGGATGTTCCGCTTCAGCCCGAGACCGAAGAAGAGCAAGCTCATTCGAAAGTATCTGTACCAGGCGACCTTTACGAATATCGACAACAACAAGACCGGGCACCTTGAAAGCCGGCTGACGACTGGGCACTTCGAGACGCAATTCCAGAGCAGCGATCTGTTCTTCGTGGAATTCAACAAGCAGCACGAGTTCCTGCCCGCGCCCTTCCGTATCGCCGCTGGCGTCATCCTCCCCGTTGGGGACTACGATTTTCAGAGCGGCAAGATCGGCTACAACTTCGGTAAACAGCGGAACCTCTCGGCCAATATCTCGCTCGAGCAAGGCTCGTTCTACGACGGCAACAAGACGACATTCGCGATCTCATCCGGCCGGCTCAACATCGGGCCGCAGATTTCGATCGAGCCTTCTCTGACTGTGAACAAGGTCGATGTGAGCCGCGGGCAGTTCACGCAGAAGCTCGTGACGTCGCGCGTGACCTACACGCTGAGTCCGCTGTCTTTCGTCAGCGCGCTCGTGCAGTACAACGAGGCCTCGCAGACACTGGCCGCCAACGTCCGGTTCCGCTGGGAGTATCGGCCCGGCAGCGAGATGTTCCTGGTGTTCAACTCCCAGGGTGACACCCTCGCGCCGGGTTTCCCTGACCTGCAGAACCGCTCCGTCGTGTTCAAGATCAATCGTGTATTCCGGTACTAGCGCGGCGAACTCCGCGGGGCGCTGATACGGGTCGGCCATGCCGTCTCACAAGCGTCTGTTGCTGGCGTCTGGCCTGTTGCTGGCCCTCGGTTTCATTGGCACGGCAGGCTATGTCCTGATCGAGGGCGCCGGCTGGTGGGATGCCGTGTTCATGACCGTGATCACCCTGACCACGGTCGGCTACCGGGAGGTCGTGCCGCTCAGCCGGGCCGGGCAGTTCTTCACGGTCGTGCTGCTGGTGGCCGGCCTGGGCATGTTTCTGTTTCTGGCGACCGACATCGCCCGCACGGTCATCGAGGGTGAATTGCGGCTCGTCCTGGGGCGAGCGCGGAGGTCACGCATGATTGAGCGACTGAGCGGCCACGAGATCGTCTGCGGATACGGACGCATGGGCCGGGCCGTGGTGGCAGAGTTGCTGCGGTCCGAGCGGTCGGTGGTGGTGGTCGAGCGGGAGGCTGATCGGATCGCGGCCCTGAGCGAGGCCGGGGTGCCGTTCGTCTCGGGAGACGCCACCTCGGTCGAGACCCTGCAACAGGCCAACATCGCGTCGGCCAGCGGCCTGGTTGCCTGTCTGAACGATGACGCCCACAACGTCTACACCGTCCTGACGGCCCGCTCGCTGAACGCGCGGTTGTTCATCGTGGCACGGGCGACGGCGGCCGAGGCCGAGCGGCGGATCCTCCAGGCGGGAGCTGATCGCGTCGTGAATCCGTATCAAATCGGCGGCAACCGGCTGGCGCACATGGTGGTCAAGCCGACGATCGTCAGCTTCTTCGATGCCTCCCTCAGAGGGGACACGGACCTGCAGCTGGATCAGACGGTGCTGCGGGCGGCGAGCCCGCTGGCGGGAGTCTCGCTTGCGGAGGCTGATGTGCGTCGGCGCTGGGGCCTCGGCATCGTGGCCGTGCAGCGGAAGGGGGAAGTGCTCCAGAGCCCCCCGGCGGACTTCGTGCTGGCTGCCGGCGATGTGCTGATCGTGTTTGGGACGCGTGGGCAGATCCGCACCTTTGATGAGGCCTGCGGCGAGCGCGATACCGCGTCGCGCGGCTGAGCCGCCCGCTGGTCAGGCCACCGCCTCCCCCTCGACGGGGACCCCCACCTATGGTGTTTCCCGGGTGAACTCATACCCCGGAGCGTGCTACCATCCGCCAGACACGCTTCACCCTCTCCAAAGGAGATTCAATGGCCAAGAAGGCGACCAAGAAGAAGGCTGCGAAGAAGAGCGCGAAGAAGGCGGTAAAGCCCGCGAAGAAGGCTGTGAAGGCGGCGAAGCCCGCGAAGAAGAAGACCGCCCGCAAGCCGAACGCCGCGTTCATGGCGCCGGTCACGCCGGACGCCGCACTCGCAGCGGTCGTCGGCGACAAGCCGCTCCCGCGCACGGAGCTCACGAAGAAGCTCTGGCTCTACATCAAGAAGAACAGCCTGCAGGACAAGAAGAACAAGCGCGTCATCAACGCGGACGCTGCGCTCAAGGTCGTCTTTGGCGGCAAGGCGAGCGTGAACATGTTCGAGATGACCAAGCTCGTCAACAAGCACGTCAAGAAGTAGGCGTCGCACGACGTCAACAGGACGCGGTGAGTTCTCAGCACCCACCAGTCCTGATCGTGGCCGGCGCGTCGCTCATTCGGGGCGACGCGCAGGTTCTCCACCAGCTCTCCTTCACGATTCCTTCTGGCGGTCACGCCGCCATTCTCGGCCCGAACGGATCGGGCAAGTCCTCCCTCATTCGTCTGCTCACGCTTGCGGAGCACCCGTTGGCGTCACCGGAGTATCCGGAACCCATTCGCTGGTTCGGACGGACGCGCATCGAGCGCACCGAACTGATGCGCCGCGTTGGCCTGGTCTCCGCCGATCTGGATAGCGGATTCGCACGCAGCAGCGCCGGTGGACGCGTTCCGGTGCTCGATGCGGTCGTCTCGGGACTGCTCGGGAGCGAAGGCGTGTTCGTCCACCACGCGGTGACGCGCGCACAACGGGAGCGGGCGCGCGCCGCGCTCGATGCGGTGGGCCTCCTGCCCCTGGCCACGAAGCTGCTGCCGCAGCTCTCCGCCGGTGAGCGGCGTCGCGTACTCATCGCCCGTGCGCTCGTCGCTGAACCCGCGTTACTCCTGCTTGATGAACCCACGACCGGACTCGATCTGGCCGCGCGACACGACTTCCTTGAAACGGTCCGTGCCGTGAGTCGCACGAGTACGACGCTGCTGCTTGTGACGCATCACCTCGAGGAGATCGTGCCCGAGATCGGCCGGATCCTCCTGCTGAAGGACGGACGCGTGATTGCGGACGGCCCGCGGGCCGATGTCCTGACGGGGCCGCAGCTCTCACGCGCCTTCGGCCGCGAGATTCAGGTCACGCATTTCTCTGGGCACTCTCAGGCACATGTTGTGACAGGGCCGTCAGGCCCGCTCTGAACCGTGATGCGGCTGTAGTACGCTCCCGCAATGCGCCGGGTTCGGCGCGCTTCTATGCAGGCTGGTCTGTTTTCGCTCGTGTACCTCGTGGCAGGACTCGTCGCCTTCGCGGCGGGTGTTGTCGTGTGGCCGCGTCGTCATGCACCGGGCGGTCGCCCGCTCGCGTATCTCCTCCTCTCCGTGTCCTGGTGGGCGCTCTGCGACACCTTCGAGGTCCGCGCCCAGACCGTGGCTGCGCGCCAGTTGTTCTCCCAGATTCAGTATCTCGGCGTCGTCTCGGCATCGCCCTTCTTCTTCCTCGCGTCACGGGAGCTGACAGGCGCGGAGGGGCGGGTGAGCCCGCGGCTGGCGTTCGCGGTCTGGGGCGTGCCGCTGTTGGCGCTGGTCATGGTGTGGACCAATCCCTGGCATCACGGCATCTGGTCGTCGATTGAGCTTCGTCCCGGCGCCTCTCTGGCGCTCTACCACTATGGCTGGTTCTTCTGGGTGCTGATGGGGCAGCACTACGCGCTGAACGTCGCCGCCGCGGTGCTGCTGATCCGGTCGCTCTCATCTGTCGCGCATGACTTCCGCCAGGCGACCGCGGTCGTGCTCGTCGTGGTTGGCGTGCCGTGGGTGGCCAACGTGGTGTCGGTCTTCAAGCTGGGGCCATGGCCAGGATTCGACCTGGTGGCCATCGCCGTGGGGATCAGTGGCGGCCTGCTCGCCTGGCTGGTCCTGCGGCAGGGACTGCTTGATCTCGTGCCGCAGGCGCGCGCGGCCTTCATGCAGGCGATGAGTGACGCCGTGATCGTCCTTGATGCCCAGGGCCGAGAGGTGTTCGCGAACCGTGCCGCCGATGAACCGAGGCTCGCGGACCGCGGAGAGCTCGCGCGGCAGATGGGCTATCCGTCCTGGATGCATGTGCCCGATACCTGCGATGTCGTGGTCCGTGTGTCCGGCGCCGCGGTGGCGGTCCGGGTCGTGCCGGTGTCGGACCGCTGGGGCGCGAGAGCTGGGCGACTGCTCGTGGCGCGGATCCTCGAGCAGGACGCCGTCGCGCCGCCGCCGCATGCGATGAACGCACCCCTGCTGCCGATCTGCGCGGGTTGCCACAAGGTGCGCACGGAGTTGGGGCGGTGGGTGCATGCCGAGGCCTACCGAAGCCCCGCGCGACAAGTGGAGTTTACCCACGGCATCTGCCCGGTGTGCGTATCGCGGCTCTATCCTGAACTGAGCGCGGCCGTCTGAGTCGGCGGTCATTCGATGTACGAGCGTCGTCATACCCCAGTTCTTCCGCGCAGCCAGTTTCTGTGGCGGATTGCGCGGCATGCCCTGGCCGCGGCGCTGCTGATGGCCGTATCACTGGCCGCTGGCATGACCGGGTATATGGACATTGAGCATCTCTCGATGCCCGATGCGTTTCTGGAAGCGGCCATGCTGCTCGGCGGCATGGGTCCTGTCCATGCACCGCAGTCAGATGCGGGGAAGCTGTTTGCGGGGTTCTATGCCCTGTACGCGGGCGTGCTGTTCCTGGCGGTGACCGGGATTGTGCTCGCGCCGGTCGTGCACCGCGGGCTGCATCGGTTCCATTGGGATCGCGACGACGCCTGAGCGGGGCGCGTCCAAGGAGGACGTGATGAAATATCTCGATTCAAGTCTGCTGCCCGGCGAACGTGTGGTGGCGCGCGCACGCCTGCACCCGATCGTGTACCTGCGTGCCGCGGCCGTGGCCGTCGTGGGGCTGGCGCTGCTCGTGGCGTCCGCGTCAACAGATGTGCCCGCTGCCGCAGGCGCCGCGGTGCTGTTCGTTGGAGCCCTGCTAGCCGTACCGCCCTGGATCGATGCCCGGACCTCGGAGTTCGGCGTCACCGACAAACGGGTGGTCATCAAGGTCGGCCTGGTGCGGCGCAGGACCCTGGAGTTGCTGCTCCGTCAGATTGAAGCGATCTCCGTGGAGCAGAGCGTGCCGGGACGCCTCTTCAACTACGGCACGGTGTCGCTGTCGGGGACCGGCGGCGTGAAGGAGACGTTTCACGCCATCGCCAGACCTCTTGAATTTCGGCGTGCCATTCAGGCGCAGAGTGTGTCCGGAGAGGGAGCCGGCCTGCATGACGCCGGGCCTGCCTCGTCAGTGCGTCATCGCGTAGAGCAGGACATCGATTCCCAGACTGTACCCAGGCAGTGAGAAGAGCCGGAAGTAGTTCGGGTCTTCGCCTTCTCGCTCCCACGAATCACCGATATCCGTGTTGTGGGTCATGAACACGAGCACGCGGCCCTCTGCATCGCGGATGGCCCGGCCGTGCGGCTCCACGCTGTCGGCGCCGCGTTCAGACGTGTGGCCGGAGCCGAGCCAGAAGTTGATTGAGGAAATCTGCGGGACGCCCCTGTTGAGGATGAACTGCGTCCGGTAGATCGGATGGTCGAACGGCAGGTCGGTGATCGGGAAGTCGCCCGCCGGCAGCGCCTTGCGAATCTCGCGCTCCCAGATGCTCCAGGCGTAGGGACCCCAGAAGTCGTCGACCCAGAGGAAGCCCCCCTTGAGGAGATAGGCGCGGAGCCGCGCCGCTTCCGCCGCGTCGAAATACGCCGCGCCGACTTCCGTCATCATGATGAACGGGCAGCGGAACAGTGTGTCATCCGTGAGGCGCAGCACCAGGTGCTGGGGTTCGCCCCCCGGTAGGCGCACCGCCGCGCGTGTCAGCTCCGAGAGACGGACGCTGACGTTCCTGTCCGCCTGCGGGTAGTCCACGGACCAGCCGCCACCGTCGCCATCCGGGCTCTGCCGGAACGCAATGCGGCAAAACTGGAAGCCGCCATCGAAGTCGCGGTCCGACGCGATGGCGATGGCACCCGAGCGCCGCCGTTGCGCCGAGACGGTCATCACGGTGGCCAGGGCGAGCGCGAGGGCCACGGCCGCGGCAACGCGGCCGGCGTGGCGTGCCATGGGGGCCAGTCTACTGCCGGCCACCGCGGTTGCGGTACGATTGGCGCCGTGAATCGAACGCTCATCGCGCTAGTGGCGGCCATCGTGGTGTTGGGTGGCGTCTATCTCTTCCTGAATCGGACGGCATCAGAGCCTGCCCCGGCGGAGACGTCCGTCTCGACCGCACCGGCAGCGCCCCATGCCGTGCCCGCGACAAAGCCCACGCCTGCCGCACCGGCCCCGGCGGCGTCAGGGTCGGCGAAGAAGCCCCGGACCGATGTGCCGGCGCCCGCGGAGGCGCCGGT
>CANKJK010000013.1 GCA_947482665.1 Acidobacteriota bacterium | reverse complement strand
TTCGCGCCGGCTCCGGAGGCCGCCTGGTAGGTCATGGCGCTCACCCACTCCACGAGCCCGGCCCGGATGAGCCCGGTCATCGCCATCAGCATCAGGCTGACGGTGCAGTTGCCCCCGATGAAGTTCTTCACGCCGCTGGCGATGGCGCGGTCGATGACGTCCCGATTGACCGGGTCGAGCACGATGATCGCGCCATCCTGCATCCGCATCGTGGACGCGGCATCGATCCAGTAGCCCTGCCACCCGGCCTCGCGCAGTTGTGGGTAGACCGCGGACGTATAGTCGCCGCCCTGGCAGGAGATCAGGACGTCAGCGCCGCTGAGCGCGGCGATGTCGTGCGCATCACGGACAGGCGGGACCCGCTTGCCAACCGCCGGGCCATCGGCTCCGGCCTGGGAGGTTGAGTAGAAGAGGGGATCGATGAGGTCAAAGTCCCGTTCCTCGCGCATGCGCTGCACGAGGACGGAGCCGACCATCCCCCGCCATCCGATCAGTCCGACCTGCATTCGTCCATAATAACTGTTCACCTCATCATGCTTCTCGTGCAGAAATACGGCGGCACGTCGGTTGCGGACGCCGACGCCATCCACCGACTCATCGCCATCGTGCGGCATGGCCGCGATATCTCGGGTCATGGCCCCGCTGTGGTCGTGTCCGCCATGAGTGGCGTGACCGATGCGCTGCTGGCGCTGGCCGCGGATGCCTCCGCCGCGCGTCTCGAGCCCGCTCTCGCAGGCCTCACGCGCATCCGGGCGCGGCAGGCAGAGGCCGTGGCGGCGCTGCTCACCGGCACGCGGGCTGCCGCCACGACGGCGTTCATCACGCGTCAGCTGGACCAGCTGGAATCCGTGGTTCGAGGGCTGGCGCTGCTCCGCGAGGTCACACCGCGGACGATGGATGCGATTGTGGCCACCGGGGAACTGCTCAGTTCGCGGCTGGTCGCCGCGGCGCTTGACGAAGCCGGCATTGCGGCCGAGTGGGTGGATGCGCGGCGGGTGGTTGTGACCAATGAGGACCACGGGCAGGCGCTGCCGCTGGCGGAAGCGACCTACGCGGCGCTGCGCGAGGTGGTCCGTGGCGCAGTTGATCGCGGCCTGGTTCCGGTCGTTGGCGGCTTCGTTGGCGCGACCGCGGACGGGCTCACGACGACGCTGGGCCGGGGCGGTTCCGACTATTCAGGTGCGCTCGTCGGGGCCGGTATCGACGCGGATGAAATCCAGATCTGGACGGACGTGGACGGCATGCTGACGGCGGACCCGCGCGTGGTGGACGGACCGCGTCTGGTGCCCCGTCTCTCGTATGCGGAAGCCTCCGAGCTCGCCTATTTCGGTGCGAAGGTGCTACACCCGGCCACGATTCTGCCTGCCGTCGAGCGCGGCATCCCCGTCCGCATCGTGAACGCCCGGCGGCCCGAGGGCACCGGAACCCTGATTTCAGCGGAGTCCGGTTCGGGCTCGGGCCCCTTTGCTGCGCTGGCCTGCAAACGACACCTCTCCATCGTCAACATCACGTCCACGCGCATGTTGATGGCGTACGGCTTCCTGCGCCGGCTGTTCGAGGTCTTCGAGCGCTTCCGGACGGCCGTGGACGTGGTCACGACCTCCGAGGTGAGCGTCTCGGTCACAGTGGAGGACCGGCGCCACCTTGAAGGGATCCGTCAGGCGCTCGAGGCGTTTGCGGAAGTCTCGATTGAGCCGGAGATGGCGCTGGTGTGTGCCGTGGGCGACGGTCTGATGGCGCAGCCGGCAGTGGCCGCGCGTCTGCTGCGGGCACTGGACGGCGTGCCCCTGCGGATGGTGTCGCAAGCGGCGTCGCGCAGGAATGTCACGGTCGTGCTGGCCGATGTGGATGTCGCGGGCGCGATGCAGCGGTTGCACCGCGAATTCTTCGAGGGGGCTGAGTCGTGAGGCTGCTGATCATCGGCTACGGGAAGATGGGACGCCTGGTCGACGAACTGGCCCAGGCGGCCGGAATCGACGTGGTGGGCCGGCTCGATGTCGATACCGTCGGCGGGCCCTGGCCCCAGGCCGACGTGGCCATCGACTTTTCCATCGCGGAGGCGCTGCCGGGGAACTTCGCGCGTCTGGCCGAAGGGAAGGTCAACGTGGTCATCGGGACCACCGGCTGGGCCGCGCATGAGGCGGACATCCGGGCGACAGCCGCGGCGGCCGGCATTGGCGTCGTGGCGTCCGCGAACTTCTCCATCGGCGTCAATGTGTTCCAGCTCGTCGCCGAAGAGGCCGCGCGCCGGATGGCCGTGCAGGCCGACTATGAGAGCTGGATTCACGAGGCGCACCACAGCGCGAAGCGTGACGCGCCCTCGGGGACGGCGCTGCTGCTGCGGGATGCCATGGTCCGCGCGGGATACAGCCGGCCCATCGATATGTCATCGACGCGGGCCGGCAAGATTCCCGGCACGCACACCATCGGCTTCGACAGCCAGTCCGACACGATCGAGCTCACGCACACGGCCCGCGACCGCGGCGGCTTCGCGCGCGGGGCGCTCCTGGCCGCACGCTGGGTGCACGGGCGCGCCGGCTGGTTTTCGATGATGGACGTCCTGCGCGGCGAGTAGCGACTCTGTGATGTTGCGGGTGGCCTTCACGCGGGTCCTGTCGCCGAACAGCCCCACGTCGTGCTCGCCCTTACCGGGCTGCGCGCGTCGTGGGGCACCCCGTTCGGCGCCACCCGCCAAGGGGCAGCAGGGGCCGCAACACCACGCGCGGATCGTCTGACCCGCGTGCGGAGTAAGCTCAGAGGATAGCGCGCAGCGCCCCGAAGCGGGTCCTGTCGCCGAACAGCCCCACGCCGTGCTCGCCCTCACCGGGCTCCGCGCTGCATGGGGCACCCCGTTCGGCGCCACCCGCATCCAGGCCGTCTGAGCGCATGACGAGGGACACGTATGGCGCGCAGGCAGTGGACAGGAGTGGGGACGGCGTTGGTCACGCCGTTCAGGCAGGACGGATCGCTCGATGAAGCCGCCATCACGGCGCTCGCGAAGCGGCAGGTCGATGCCGGTGTGCACTTTGTCTCACCCTGCGGCACCACGGGCGAGGCCCCGACGCTCTCGGCGGACGAGAAGGTCCGCATCGTGGAACTCGTCGTGGAGGCCGTGGCGGGCCGCGTGCCGGTGCTGGCCGGGGCGGGTGGCTACAACACCCGTGAGGTGGTCGAGCTCGCGCACCGCATGGAGAAGGCCGGCGCGCAGGGCATCCTCTCTGTGACGCCCTACTACAACAAGCCGACACCCGAAGGAATGCTGGAGCATTTCAAGGCCGTCTCCGGGGCCACCGCGCTCCCCGTCGTGCTCTACAACGTGCCGGGGCGGACGGGCGTGAATGTGGACGTCGCGACGCTGGTGAAGATCGCCGCCGCCTGCCCGACGATCGTCGCGGTGAAGGAGGCGTCCGGCAACATGCCGCAGATGGTCGAGATCTGCGCCCATGTGCCCGACGGCTTCATCGTGCTGTCCGGAGATGACGCGCTCACGCTGCCGCTCCTGTCCGTTGGTGGCCACGGCATCATCTCGGTGGCCTCCAACGAAGTGCCCGCCGACATGGCGCGGATGGTCGAGGCCGCCGAGCAGGGCGACTGGGCCGCCGCGCGCCGGCTGCACACCCGGCTGCTGCCGTTGATGAACATCAACTTCATCGAGGCCAACCCGGGGCCGGCGAAGGCGGCGATGGCGGCGATGGGCCTGCTGGGCGAGTACTACCGCCTGCCGATGGTTCCGCCGCGCGCGGCCTCCCGCGAGCGGATTCTCGCCGTGCTCCGCAACCTGACCCTGGTGGCCTGATGCCTCCGTCCGGCGCTCGGCGCCGGAGGCGCACACCTCATGGATCCCGTTGAACGCGCCATCGGCCTGACCTGCGCCCTGGTCGACATCGACTCGACGACCGGGCGGGAAGTCGAAGCCGGGCGGTACGTGTCGGCGCTGCTGACGGGCCTCGGGTACCACGTCACCGAACAGCCCGTCGCCGACGGGCGTTTCAATGTCTTTGCCCATCTGGGCGCCACCCCGCGCGTGGTCTTCTCGACGCACTATGACTGCGTGCCCCCCTTCTTTCCGAGTCGCCGGGAACGCGGGCTGATCGTCGGGCGGGGCGCGTGCGACGCCAAGGGCATCCTTGCCGCGCAGATTGCCGCCGCCGAGAAGCTCCGCGCGGCAGGACATCGCGATCTGGGCCTGCTGTTCCTGGTCGGCGAGGAGCGGGGCAGCGAAGGCGCGCGGCTCGCCAATGCCAGGCCGCCCGCGGGTGTGGAGTATCTGATCAACGGGGAGCCGACCGATAACCGCCAGGGGCTCGCGACGCGGGGGAGCCTCCGCGTGCGGCTCAGTGCCTCCGGGCGCGCGGCGCACTCCTCCTTCCCCGAACTCGGGATCTCCGCCATCGACAAGTTGCTCGATGCGCTGATGGTGGTCCGTGGCGTGGATCTGCCAGAGGACCCGGAACTCGGCCGGACCCACTACTCCGTCGGTCTCATCGAGGGCGGCGTGGCGCCCAACGTCGTCTCGCCCAGCGCGTCAGCCGAACTGGTGTTCCGGACCGTGGGCGATGGGGCCGAGGTGATTCGGGCGCTGGACGTGGTCCGGGGCATCGTCGACATCGAGACGGTCGTGGATATCCCGGCCGTCCGGATGTACACCGAACCCGGGTTCGAGACGGCGGTGTTTCCCTTTACGACGGATGTGCCGCTGCTCACCAACTGGGGCCGGCCCATCCTGATGGGCCCCGGCTCCATCCACGTGGCCCACACGGACCACGAGCATCTGGCCATCGACGAACTGGCCGCCGCCATCGACCTGTATGCCGCCCTCGCCATCCGGTTGCTGTCCTCGTAGCGCCAGGCCTGCCGGTGCTCCTGCGGGCAGGTTCCTCCCGCCAACGGCTCTGGGCGTTGTACACTGAGGGCATTCGGCGAGCCGCACCGCGGTTCGGACCCTGTGTGATCACAGACTGCGAACCGCGTCAGGGCCGGAAGGCAGCAGCGCTAAACAGAGCCTGCGGTGCCGCAGGTCATCCGGACCGCGGTGGGGCTCGTCGACACATCTAGTCCCCTCGCCAACCATGTCGTTTCAAGTCCTCGCCCGGAAGTGGCGGCCTCAGCGCTTCGACGATGTCGTCGGCCAGCAGGCCACCACCCGTACGCTCCGAAATGCCATCACGAGCGGGCGGGTCGCACAGGCGTTTGTCTTTGCCGGCGCCCGCGGCTGCGGCAAGACGACCACCGCGCGCATCCTGGCCCGGGCGCTCAACTGCGTGAACGGGCCCACGCCCGACCCCTGCGGCGAGTGTGATGCCTGCCTCGAGATTGCCCAGGGGCGGGACATCGACGTTCTCGAAATCGACGCGGCGAGCCACACCGGTATCGACAACATCCGCGAAGTGGTTCTCGCGGGTCTCTCGATTGCGCCCGTCCGCGACCGGCACAAGGTGTTCATCATCGACGAGGTGCACCAGCTGTCCACCGCCTCGTTCAACGCCCTGCTGAAGTCGATCGAGGAGCCGCCGTCGCACGTCATCTTCATGATGGCGACGACCGAGCTGCACAAAATCCCCGACACGATCCTCTCGCGCTCGCAGGTCTATGAGTTCCGGACCATCCCCACGGCCGCCATCGCCACGCAGCTCAAGACGATCGCCGCCGCCGAAGGGATCGAGGTGCCGGAGTCGGCGCTGATGCTCATCGCGCGCGCCGCGGAAGGCAGCATGCGCGACGCGCAGAGCGCCTTCGATCAGGTGATTGCCTTCGCGGGCACCACCGTCACCGGGGATGACGTCTCGACGGTGCTCGGGCTCGTGGGCCGGGATCTGCTCTTCGACATCATCGACGCCGTCTTCGACGAGGACGCGCCGAAGGCGTTTGCGCTGGCGGACCGGGCCACCGAATCCGGTCACGACCTTCGCCTCGTGTGCCGCGAGCTGGCCGGGGTGATCCGCGACCTGACGATCGTGTCGATCGACCCGGCACGTGTCTCGGAGGCGGGCATGGGCGAAGCCGACGCGGCGCGGCTGACCGCGCTGGCCGCCCGCTGCTCACGCGAAGACCTCCTCCGCTCGTTCGATGTCCTCTCGAAGGCCGAGCACGACATTCGCGCGGCCGCCCAGCCGCGGTTCCACTTCGAGATGGCACTGCTGCGCTGGATGCATCTGCGGAAGCTCGTGCCGCTGGCGGAGCTGCTCGCTGGCGGCGTGCCTGCCGCTGCGCCCGCACGCCCGACGGCGCCTGCGGCCCGCGTGGCCGAACCGGTGAGGAAGCCGCTGGCGCCTCCGCTGCCGCCTTCGCTGCCGCGCCCGGTGGCGGCTGCGCCGGCTCCACGAGCTGCCGCTGTTCAGGCTCCAGCCTCGCGTCCGCAAGCCGCGCCTGCCGCCTCGCGGCCCGCTGCCGCACCGGCGCCTGCGCCCGGTGGGGGCGAGGCTCCACGGATGGCGCCGCCGGGCGGTTCCGTTGCCGGGCTCAAGGATGCGCTGCTGGTCGAAATCAGGGCCGGAAAGAGCACGCTCTACAACCTGGCGATCGCGCAGGCACAGGTGATCGACGTGGCCGAGAGCGCCATCACGTTCACCTTCGCGGCCAACCACAAGATGGCCAAGGCCCAGCTCGATCAGCACCGCGAGTGGCTCGAAGCGCTGGCGGAGCGCCTGTCGGGGCGCCGCATCCCGGTGCGTTCGGTACTCGGAGAGGGCGACGCCCCGCCCCCGGCGGGCGCCGTGCCCGCACGACCCGAGCCGGCGGCCGCGTCGACACCGGGCAGGGACCTGCGTGCCGAGGCCATGGCCTCGTCGGCGGTGCAGGCGATGCTTGAAGTCTTTCCCGCCGAGATCGGCGACGTCGAGGAGATTTAGTGTCCCGATGAATATCCAGAACATGATGAAGCAGGCGCAGGAGATGCAGACGCGCCTGCAGCAGCAGATGACCGCCATGCGCGTCGACGGTTCGGCCGGCGGCGGCATGGTCACCGTCACCATCTCGGGCGACAAGCGGCTGCACGCCGTGAAGATCGATCCAGAGGTGGTCTCGAAAGACGATGTCGAGATGCTGCAGGACCTCGTCGTGGCGGCGATCAATGATGCGCAGCGCAAGGTGGACGACGAACTCGGGCGTCAGATGAACGGTCTGATGGGAGGGATGCAGATCCCCGGTCTCTCCTGATGCCTGCGCTCCCTGAACCCCTCACGCGACTGGTGGAGCAGCTCCAGAAGCTGCCCGGTATCGGCGCCAAAAGCGCGCAGCGCCTGGCGTTTCACGTGCTCCGCACCCCACGCGAGGACGTGGAGCGGCTGTGCGAGGCGCTCCGCGACGTCAAGGACCGCGTCACCTACTGTTCGGTGTGCCACAACATCACGGACACGGATCCCTGCATCTTCTGCACGAGCCCGGCGCGCGACCCGAAGATCATCTGTGTGGTCGAGGAGCCGCAGAATGTGACCGTCGTGGAGAAGACCGGGGGCTTCAAGGGCCGGTATCACGTCCTGATGGGCACGCTCTCGCCGCTTCAGGGTGTGGGGCCGGACGACCTCAAGATCAAGAGCCTGCTCGCCCGCGTGGGTGACGGCACCGTGGAGGAAGTCATCGTGGCCACCAATCCCACTGTGGAAGGCGAGGCCACGGCGCTCTATCTGGCGCGCCTGCTCAAGCCGCTGGGCGTTCGTGTGACGCGCATTGCCATGGGGATCCCCGTCGGCAGTGACCTTGAATACGCGGACGAAATCACCATGTCGCGGGCCATGGACGGCCGCCGCGAGTTCTGAGGCATTGATGCTGCCTGCCGCCTACCAGCTTCCTGCCGCGGTCGTGCTCGTGCTGAGCGGCACCGTGGCCTGCTTCTTCGGTCACCGGCTGTTCCGGATCGTCCTCATCCTCTTCGGCTTCATCATCGGCGCGCTGGCCGCCAGCTCGATCTTCGGGACGAGCGACCGGACGCCCATGCTCATCGCGGCGGCCGTCGGCGGCATCATCGGCGCCTTGCTGCTGCGCGCGGCCTACTTCGTGGGCGTGGCCCTGGTGGGTGCGGCGCTGGGCGCGACCATTTCCCATCTGGCCTTCTCGGCGCTCCACAAGGGTGAGCCCGGTGTGTGGGTAGTGGTGCTGGCGGCCGTGGCCGGGGCTGTGGCCGCGGTGTACCTGCAGCGCTACTTCATCATCGTCGGGACGGCGTTCGGCGGCGCGTGGACGATCCTCGTGGGGGCGCTGGCGCTGGTTGGCGACCGTTCCGCCATGGCGGCGGCGATCGCGGGTGACGCCTGGGTGGTGTATCCCCTCGACCCCGCGCCCGGGAAGCGCTGGGTGCCGATCCTCTGGGTCGTCGTCGGGCTCGTGGGCGCGGCCGTGCAGTTGGGGCTCACCGGCGGCGAGAAGGGCCGCGTCGGCAGCCGCAAGAAGTAGCCGCCCTCCGGTCTGCGTCTACGCCGGCGCGCCGAACCGCAGCCGGATGATGTCCTGCCTGTATCGGAAGATGTGCCGCAGCATCGGGGCGATGAAGAGCCCATGCGCGATGCGTCCCAGCACCCCGAATGGCGGCGCGTAGTAGACCCGGTCCTCCATCACTGTGCGGTCGCCTTCCGCGCGGAAGGTGTGCTCGTGATACCAGGCGCGGTACGGCCCTGACTCCTGCACATCCACGAACCGGACGCCCGGCTCCCAGCAGGTGATGCGCGTGCGCCACTGCATCGGGAGCGGACCCACGCGAATCCGGTACGTGATTACCGCAGACTCGGTGATCGCCTCCGGCCGCCCCGTGATCACGAATTGCATCGCCGACGGCGTGATGAGCCCGAGGTTCTCGGGCTTTGAGAAGAACGCGAACGTGTCGGCCAGTGGCGCGTTGAGGGTCGTGCGGCTCGACAACACATAGCGGGCCGGCCGGGCGGTGAGATACGGGTGGATGGGGCCACTGCCGGACTCGACCCGGCGGATCGAGACGGTGTCGTCCGGCTCAAGGAGATCGGCCAGGGCGGCGTCAATCGTGGGGAAGTGCCATGGGTGGTGCCAGGTCGTGAGCTGGGCCGGCGTCGCCCACTGGCTGTCGAGCAGCACGCTGGCGGAGTCGCCGAGCGCGGCCCGCAGCGCGAAGGCGGGGAGTGGCGCCCACACGGGACGGTGCAGGGCCCGTCCAAGGGCCCGGGCGAAGGCGGCCGCCGTGACCGGCTCGGGTGCCACCGCATTGACGGGACCGGCATAGCGCGGGTCTTCGACGGCGCGGACGATGACCTCCACCATGTCGTGGAGATGGATCCAGGGCATGTACTGCCGCCCGTTGCCGGGCGCGCCACCCAGGCCGAACCGGAAGGCCGGTACCATCAGCGCGAGCGCCCCACCATCGCGGGCGAGCACCACGCCGGTCCGCAGCGTGACCACGCGGCACAGATCCGAAGCCGCACGTGCCGCGGCTTCCCAGTCGCGGCACAACTGCGCGAGGAAGTCGTCCGCACCTGCCGCCGTCTCCGGTAGCAGGTAGGCACCGCGGTTCCCGTAGTAGCCCACGGCGCTGCCCGAGACGAGGACCTGTGGCGGCGTGGCCATGCGGCGTATCGCCGAGACGAGGCGGGCCGTGAGATCCACCCGGCTCGCGCGCAAAGCCTGGCGGCGACGGGTCGTCCAGCGGCCGCCGAGGACGGATTCGCCCGCGAGGTTGACCACCGCGTCCGCGCCCGCGAGGGCGGCATCCAGGCTCGCCGGGCTGCCATCATCCTCCACCAGCACGACGTCCGCGCCCAGTCGCGACCGCGCCCGCTCGGCCGAGCGCACCCAGGCCACCACGTTGTGTCCGCGTTGCTGGAGGGCCGGGACCAGTGCCCGGCCGATGAGTCCCGTGGCTCCCGTCAAGGTGATGCGCATGGCTTGATAATAGTCTAATGAGACGATTTATTGTCTTGAAATCGTCTTAATCGCCCCATACGATCAGTAAAATGACGGAGCTGCTCACCACAGTCGAAGCGTCCCGCCTCGCGGGAGTCGGGCCGACGGCCATCAAGCGCTGGGCGGATGACGGCCGGCTGCACTGCGTGAAGACCGCCGGCGGGCACCGGCGATTCCGCCGGACCGAGCTGGAAGCGCTGCTGCGGTCCGGGGCGGGATCCGATGCCCGGCCTGATCGGTGGGATGACTGGTTCGATGCGCTCCTGGATCAGGAGGGGCAGTTTCGTACCGAGGCGCGGCTGCTCACCGAGCGGGCGGATGCCGGGAGCTGGGCTGAGGTCGCAAGCCGCATCGGCGGGTTGTTGACCGAGATTGGGGAGCGGTGGGCGCGTGGGTCGCTCACGATCACGGAGGAGCACGTGATGTCCGAGCGACTCCGCCGGGCCGTGGCGAGGATCGCCGAGGCGTTGCCGGTGTCGTCGGACGCGCCCGTCTGTCTGCTGGCGGCTGCGGAGGGTGATCCGCACACGGGGGGACTCTGGCTCAGTGAGCTGACGCTGCGGGAGTGCGGGTGGCGTGCCCTTTGGGCGGGGGCCCCGATGCCGGCCACGGAGCTGGCCGCCGCGGTCGCCCGGTGGAAACCGCGACTGGTGGCCGTATCGGCCTCACGCCTGTCGAAGCCATCCACCTTGGGGAGGGAGGCCGCGAGCCTCGCAAAGGCCTGCCGCCGGGCTGGCGCCGTCCTCGTCCTTGGTGGGCACGGCCGGTGGCCTGCCGTGCGCGACGCCAGGCGCCTTGAGACCTTCCCAGGCTTCGCGGCGCTGCTGCGCGAGCTGCGCACCGAACGTGTCGCGCGGAGTTAGCCATGCGCTTGCTGCCAGGCGATCTCCGCGTCAGTGTCGTCAACGACCTGCCTGAGAACCCCGACGGCCGCTTCGTCCTCTATTGGATGGTCGCGGCCCGGCGCCTCCGGGACAATCCCGCGCTCGACCGCGCCGTCCGCTACAGCCGCCAGCTCCAGCGCCCGCTCGTCGTCTTTGAGCCGCTGCGCGTCGACTATCCGTGGGCCAGCGACCGGCTGCACCGCTTCGTGCTGGAGGGGATGGCGGATAACGCCGCCGCGTTTCGCGGCACCCCCATCCACTACTACCCCTACGTCGAGCCGACACCGCGCGCGGCCCAGGGGCTGCTCGCGACGCTGGCCGGGCGGGCCGCCGTGGTCATCACGGACCGTTCCCCGATGTTCTTTCTGCCCCGGATGCTCTCGGCTGCCGCTGGGGTAGTGCCGGGCCGGCTGGAGGCGGTGGATGGCAACGGTGTGCTGCCGATCGAAGCCGCGGACCACGCCTTCCCGACGGCCTATGCCTTCCGGCGATTCCTCCAGCGGTCACTGCCTGGCATCACCGGCGATCTGCGGGAGCCCCCTCAGGAAGACCTCGCGGACCTGCCGGCGTTGCCGGAGGCGGACCGCGCCTGGTTGGGCACCGTGCAGCAACGCTGGCCCGCGTGGAATCCGGCGGTGTCACCACGCGAGACCTGCGAGACCCTGCCGATTGACCACACGGTCGGCGCAGGCACAGAGCCCGGTGGCGAGGCCGCGGCACAGCGGCGACTGACCCAGTTTCTCGCGTCGGGCCTGCATGACTACACCACCAGCCGCCGGCATCCGGACCTCGATGGCGGCAGCCACCTCTCGCCTTATCTGCACTTCGGCCACATCAGCGCACGCGACGTCTGCCGCCGGGTGCTTGCCCATGCGGGGTGGAGCGGGCGGCTGCCTGAGACGGCTGCCGGCCACCGTGAGGGGTGGTGGGGCGTAGAAGCCAATGTCGAGGCCTTCCTCGACGAGCTCATCACCTGGCGGGAACTGGCCTGTAACGGCGCGGCGCATCTGCCAGCCTACGAACGGTACGCCTCCCTCCCGGCCTGGGCTCGGGCGACGCTGGCGAAGCATGCCGACGACCCGCGCGCGCACACCTACGATCTCGAGGCCCTCGACGCGGCCTCGACCCATGACCCGCTCTGGAACGCGGCGCAGAGGCAGCTGGTGACCGAGGGGCGACTGCACAACGTGCTGCGGATGCTGTGGGGCAAGAAGATCCTCAAGTGGAGCGCGTCCCCCGAGCAGGCACTCGAGGTCATGGTGCACCTCAACAACCGCTACGCCGTGGACGGCCGCGACCCGAATTCCACCGCCGGCATCTTCTGGGTGCTCGGCCGCTACGACCGCGCGTGGGGACCGGAGCGGCCCGTCTTCGGCACCGTGCGCTACATGACCTCGGCCAACACGGCGCGCAAGGTGCGGGTGAAGCAGTACCTCCAGCGCTACGGCGCCGACGCCCCGCTGTTCGTGTAGCGCCGGGTCGATTCGCACAAAAGCCCCACCACGCCGCTGCCCAGCCCCCGGCGACATCCTGCGTCTGGTGCCGACCAGCCCGTTGCGGTAGGCTCCGCGCTGGAGGTCTGGACGTATGGGTAAGGGACTTGTGTGTGGGCTGCTGCTGAGCGTGGGCGTGGCTGCGACAGTGGCGGCACAGGCGACGCCGCCGGCGCCGCAG
Organism: Acidobacteriota bacterium; assembly: GCA_947482665.1. Classification (GTDB taxonomy): domain Bacteria; phylum Acidobacteriota; class Vicinamibacteria; order Vicinamibacterales; family UBA2999; genus CANKJK01. The sequence continues at coordinate 82,134 of CANKJK010000013.1, read as the reverse complement.
GGGCGCGTCAACCCGATGATCGCCCGGCTGGAATCGGGCGGGATCGCCGACGGCGAAGTGCTGACCTTCATAGACATGGAGCACAACCCGTATGTCATCGGCGACCTGCGGAAGACGCTCGATGACGTGGCCGCACAGAAGGGTCCGGACGGCAAACTGCTGAAGGCGCCCATCGTCCGCGTCCCGATGTACGGGAACGAGCCCTCGGCCTGGGCCGCGCTCCAGGTCATGGATTTGGGTGCGCTCGGTGTGGTGTTTCAGTCCATCGAGAACAAGGCCGCCGCCGAGCGGGTCGTGGCGTCGATGCGGTTTCCCCCACAGAAGGGGTCGAGCGTGGCGCCCTTCCCCCGTGGCACCAGGAGCGGCGCACCGCGCGGCGGTAAGACACTCGTCATGAGCGCGGACGAGCTGCTCGCGCGGGCGGACGTGTGGCCGCTCAATCCCAGGGGTGAGCTGATGGCCATTGTGATGATCGAGACGATGGAGGGCGTGAAGAACATCGACTCCATCCTCGCGGTGCCCGGTATCGGCGGCATTCTCGTCGGCTCCTACGACCTGAGCCTGAGCCACGGCGACGGTCCGCCGAAGAACGGTCCCAAGCCCTATGCGGCGGATACCGAAGGCGCCATCCAGAAGATCGCCCAGGCCTGTGGCCGGCACAAGGTCGTCTGCGGCATTGCGGCCGGTGGCGGCAAGGAATACCGGGAGCAGCTCGTGAAGTGGGGCTACCGGATGTTCCTGAACTAGGCGCATTTCAGCAGGTGGTGGGCCCCGAAAGGGGAGGAGCGGGTCGCGCTGCCTTGCGCGGCCTGCTCCAGTTCCGGTACGATTACGTGTTCGCGCGGCCCGCCAAGCCCCACCCCTGTATTCCTCGGTAGCTCAACGGCAGAGCATCCGGCTGTTAACCGGAGGGTTGCTGGTTCGAATCCAGCCCGAGGAGCCACTTTCATGTCCCAGCTCTCTTCCACTCCCGACGACCAGGCCGCTTCCCGCGATGCCTTTGTACGCGAGGTGCGGCGGCGGCGGACGTTCGCCATCATTTCGCACCCGGATGCCGGCAAGACCACGCTGACCGAGAAGCTCTTGCTGTACGCCGGGGCGATTGAGCTGGCTGGCGCGGTGCGCAGCAGGAAGACCAGCCGGCACGCCACGTCAGACTGGATGGAGATCGAGCGGAAGCGGGGCATCTCCATCAGTGCCTCGGCCCTGGAGTTCGAGATGGAGGGGCACCACGTGACCCTGCTCGACACGCCGGGTCACCAGGACTTCAGCGAAGACACCTACCGTACGCTGCTCGCGGTCGACAGCGTAGTGATGGTCATCGACGCGGCCAAGGGTATCGAAACCCAGACGATGAAGCTGTTCGAGGTCTGCCGCTCGCGGCGCATCCCCGTGCTCACCTTCATCAACAAGCTCGACCAGCCGTCCCGGGATCCGTTCGAGCTCCTCGACGAAATTGAGCGCGTGCTGGGTATTTCCGCCGCGCCGATGAACTGGCCCCTGGGCGACGGACAGGACTTTCGCGGGGTCTATGACCTGACGAACCACGGCCTGCTGCTCTTTGAGCGCCAGCGTGGCGGGCAGCGGCATTCGCCGATCGCCGTGGCCGATCCCCGGGATCCGCAGGTGGCGGAGATGGTCGGCGCTCGCCGGCAGCAGGATCTGATCGAGGCCGTCGAGATTCTCGGCGGCGCCGGCACCGCGTTCGACGCGGCGGCCTACTACGACGAGAAGCAGACGCCCGTCTTCTTTGGCAGCGCCCTGAACGACTTCGGCGTCGAGGTCTTCCTGAAGGCACTGCTCTCGCTGGCGCCGCCGCCTCGGCCGCGCCAGAGCGACGTCGGACCGGTGGACCCGACCGACCCCGCGTTCTCCGGGTTCGTCTTCAAGATTCAGGCGAACATGAATCCCCGGCACCGCGACCGCGTGGCGTTCTTTCGCATCTGCTCCGGCATCCTCGAAAAGGACATGACGGTCGTGCATGCGCGACTCGGCACGACCATGCGGCTGACGCGGGTCTATCGGTTCTTTGGCCGGGAGCGCGAGACGGTCCCCGAGGCGTTTTCAGGGGATGTCGTGGGCCTCGTCAATCCGGGCCAGCTGATGATTGGCGACACGCTCTACGCCGGCAAGTCCGTGCAGTTCCCGCCGATTCCGATGTTTCCGCCGGAGCAGTTCGGCAACCTGCAGCCCACCGACGGCCGGCACAAGAAGTTCGACGAGGCGGTCCATCAGCTCGCGGAAGAAGGGCTCCTGCAGCTCTTCACACCCGTTCACGGGCAGCGGAACCCCATCATCGGCGTGATGGGCGCACTGCAGTTTGATGTGATTGCCTCGCGGATGGCGACCGAGTACGGCATCCCCTGCCGCGTTGAACTGCGGAACTACGTGGCGGCTCGCTGGCCGGTGGCGGCCGAGGGGTCGACGACTCAGCTGAAGCTGCCGACCATGGGCGTGGTGCAGGTCGTCGACCGGCATGGGCGCGAGGCGCTGCTCTACGACTCGACGTGGGCGCTCAACTACACCGCCGAGCAGAACCCGGGCTACCGCTTCCACGACGCCTTCTAATCGGGCGCTCCGGACCTGTCCTCTCGTTCGCCTGGGCTCAGGCGCCCGGTGTGCCTGATCGCATAGCCAGAACTGCGGCGGACACGCGAGGATCGTTCCCGAGGCTATGGCAGTCGAAGGGAGACCCGTGTTGATCAGGACAATGCTTGTGGCATTACTTGGCGTCGTGTCCGCGGCTGCGCCCGACGCGGTGCCGGTGCGAACCGTTGAGGCCGTGGACCTGTCGCGCTATGCCGGCGAGTGGTTTGAGGTGTCGCGCTTTCCCAATCGATTCCAACGCGGTTGCGCTGGCGGCGTCACAGCCCGCTACACCGCACGAGCCGACGGGCGCATAGACGTGGCCAATCGCTGCCTGGATGGGAACGGCCGCGTCGTCGAGGCGCTCGGTGTCGCGCGCGTCGTGGACCGTCGAACCTCCGCGAAACTGAAAGTGCGGTTCGCGCCGGCGTGGCTGTCCTTTGTGCCGTTCGTGTGGGGCGACTATTGGGTCATTGGCCTTGCTGACGACTACTCGTGGGCCGTCGTCGGCTCGCCGGATCGTGCCTATCTGTGGGTATTGTCCAGAACCCCGGTTCTGGAGGCGCCGCACCTCGCGAACGCCCTGGTCGCGGCGCGCGCCAGCGGCTTCGATGTGGACAGGCTCGTGCCGACACACCAGCCTGGGCCGTGACAGGCGAAGGAAGAAGCGAGGCCGCTATCGCCACCAATGGGTCATGCTCCCGGTTCCCATCATGCCCCTGCCTCCGCCTCCACCCACGCCGCCGAAGACGACGAGCAGGAGGACCACGATGACACTCCCGATCATGACCAGCGCCGTGTTGTTGTTCTTCATGCGCTGACTCGCATGTGAGCGGCGGGTTCATGGGACGCTCAGTGTTTCATGTCGCTCTTCGATGTCATCATGGGACACATCGCCATGGACGCCGGGCCCGCCTGCATGTGCTCCATCATGTGGCCCATCATGCCGTCCTGCATCTGCATCATGCCGTCCCGCATCGTCCGGCGCTCGGCGACCATCTCGTTGATGACGGCGGCCGTGGCGTCTGCCTTCTGCATGCCGGACGCGGCGTTCATCGTGGTGACGAGCTCGCCGAGTCGCTGATCGGCGCGCGCCATCTCCTGCATCATCTTTTCCCGGTTGGCCATCATGGTCTGGTCCTGGGCAGCCATATGGGCGGCCATTCCGGCATGGGGCCCTGTCTTCGCTGCGCCTGCATGCTGATGGACCGCGGGCGCCTGTCCAGCGAGGGTCGGCATAACCGAAAGCATCAGGGCCGCCGCAATGCCAGTTGCCATTCTTGTCAGTCTCATCGTTGTGTGCCTCGAACCATCATGGGTCCAGGCTCGGTGAGCGGACTGTCTTGTCCGGCACAGCGGCGAAGGGTTCAGTCGCTGCGACGGCAAGTCGACGGAGCACTGTCGCGCTAGATCTGGCCAGCGTCCACCACGGCACCAGTCTCCTTCCCCTCGACCAGGCGCACATAGGCCAGCGCCACCTCGGCGGCAGGCATCGCCGATGCGAGCATCGCGGCGCCACCGGGCATGGCCGCCATCGTTTCGCGGACGGCGCCAGGACTCACGATGTTCAGGCGGATGCCGCGCGGCATGTCGGTCGCTCCGGAGCGGCCGAAGGCTTCGAGCCCTGCGTTGACGGCGCTCAGCACCGAGAAGCCCGGCCGATAGAGGCGACTCGCCAGTCCCGACGACAGCGTGACGGAGCCTCCGTCGGTGATGGAGGGGAGCGCCAGTCGTGTCAGGCTGATCTGTCCGAACAGCTTGTCGAGGATGCCGAGGCGCGCCTGCGCGTCCGTCATGGTGGCAAACGGGCCCACGTGCACACGGCCCGCGGTGCTGATGAGTGCGTCCACCTGCCCGACCGTCGCAAAGAGCGCCGCGATCGAGGCTGCGTCGTTGATGTCTACCCGGAGATCGCCGGACGAGTGGCCCGCGCGCAGCACCTCGTGGCGGGCGGCCAGATGGTCCGCGACGGCCCGACCGATGGTCCCGGTGGCGCCAATGATGAGTATCTTCACGAGTCCTCCCGGCCACAGGGTAGCCGAGAAGGAGAATCGATCGGAACGACCAGCCCGGCGCTATCATCGGTGGCCGGATGCGGTGTGACCGCCGCGCCGGGTGCAATGCGGCCCTCGGGCCGCGGGGAGCGGATATGGTTCGGACGATTGCGGCAAGTCTGTCGGTGGCGCTGCTGATGGCGCTGGGTTCGGGTCGCGGGGCCGTTCAGGCCAAGGGCGCCGATGCGCTCACGGGCACCGTGCACTCTCAGGCGGAAGGCAAGATGGAAGGCGTCGTCGTGACGGCCCGTGCCGAAGGGGCCGCCATGGCCGTCTCCGTCGTCAGCGATGCCAAGGGGCGCTACCGCTTTCCGCGCACCCACGTGGCGCCGGGCAAGTACACGCTGAAGATCCGCGCCGCCGGCTACGACCTGGCCAGCCCGAACACGGTCGAGGTGTCGGCGGGGAAGACCGCCGCTCTCGACCTCACGCTCGACGCGGCCAAGGACCCCTCCACGCAGCTCACGTCCGCGGATTGGCTGAACCTGGTTGGTGGCACGGAGGCGCAGAAGTTCAGCGCGCAGAAGGTGGTCGTGAGCTGCACCTACTGCCACTCGCTCGAGCGCATCCTCAAGAGCCGTCACAACGCCGAACAGTTCGTGGCGGTCATCAACCGGATGCAGGACTACTTCGGCGATGGCTCGATGGTGAGCACCGAGGGCCGCGGCCGCGCGCGGGTGCTGTCGCAGGCCGAGAAGGACGCCAACCACAAGAACCCGAACTGGGGTTTCTATCCGCCGACCGACAAGAAGAAGCTGGGCGAGTACCTCGCCAGCATCAACCAGAGCGGTGGGCGCGCGCTGCCGAAGGCGGTCGCCTCGCTGCCGCGCCCGAAGGGGAAGGAAACGAGAGTCATCGTCACGACCTGGGATCAGCCCCGCAAGGACACCGTGTCGCACGACTCGGACGTGGACCAGCAGGGCCGCCTCTGGTACACGGACCAGAGCGACTACTACCTCGGCTATCTCGACCAGAAGACGGGGACGTTCAAGGAGTGGCCGCTCCCCAAGGCGCAGCACCATGAGTTCGGTGGCGGCAGCGATGTGCAGGTCGGCCTCGACGGCACCATCTACACGGTCGTCACGCACGATGACGCGCAGGGGCACTTCGGCCTGCCGTATTACTTCGACCCGAAGACCGAGAAGGGCGACTGGATGACGGTGCCGCCCAAGACCGGCTTCGGACAGTTCCTCGCCATGGATAAGGCCGGCTTCATCTACGTCGGCGAAGGCAAGTTCGATCCGAAGACCAAGGGCCTGGTGGACCGGTTCCCGTGGCGGAGCGACCCGAGCCTGCCCAAGGGCACGCACTTCGGCTATGAGGCCGGTGTCGACTCGCTGGGGAACTGGTACATCACCGATTTCTCGGCCAACCTGATCGTCCGGGTGGACGCCAAGATGAAGGCGGTGACCCTGCACGAAGTGCCGACGAAGGACTCCCTGCCGCGTCGTGGTCGCATGGACAGCCAGGACCGCTTCTGGTTCGGCGAGTACTTCGGCGACAAGATCGGCATGTTCGATACGAAGACGAAGACGTTCAAGGAGTGGACGGCCCCGAAGTGGACCGCGCCGTATACGGCGTCGGTGCCCAACAAGAAGGGCCACGTGTTCGCGCCCAGCAACTCGAGCGACCGCGTCTTCCGCCTCGACCCCAAGACCGGCGAGGTGCTCGCCTATCTGATGCCGACGATGAACTTCGACACGAAGCAAGTGTCCATCGACCCACTCAGCGGGACGGCGGCAATCTTTGCCAACACCCGCAACGCACAGATCGTGCGCGTCGAGCCGATCGACTGAGCGCTATGTCACGCAGACACTCTCTCTGGCTGGGCTGCGCGCTCTGTGCGGGCGCGGTGGCCGTGCTCTGGACCGCGACCGTGCGCGGCCAGGCCACGACCGCCGCGGCCATTCCCGGTGTCGTGGCCGCCGGGACGCCGATCGAACTGATTCAGGAAGGGTTTCTCTTCACCGAGGGGCCCGTCGGTACGAAGGATACGGGGCTCTTCTTCACCGACACGCAGGCCAAGCCCACGCGCATCTTCCGGATCGACCCCAAGGGCAGCGTGACGCCTCTTGCGGAAACGCAGGGCGTGAACGGACTGGCGGTCAATGCGGCGGGAGCGCTCTTCGGCGCCGAGATGTACGCGAAGCGGATTGTGCGGCTCGATGCCGCGGGAAAGGTGGTGGCGACGGTCACCGCCGGCACACCCGACCACCCCATCGTCCAGCCGAACGACCTGATCCTCGACGCGCGCGGCGGTCTCTACTTTACCGACCCGGGCACGTTCGATCCCAAGAGCACCGCGACGACGCACGTCTACTACCTGGACCCGAAAGGTGCGCTGCATCTGGTGACGGACCAGATTGCGCTCCCGAATGGCCTCACGCTGGCGCCCGACGGCAAGACGCTCTACGTGGATGACACGAAGGGCGAGGAGATCTCGGCGTTTGACGTGCACGCCGACGGCACGACCGGTCCCCGGCGAGTCTTTGCGCGCCTGGCGGGGATTGTGGCGGGGCAGAGCAGCGGGGCCGACGGCATGACGGTGGACAGCGCCGGCCGGCTCTATGTGACCAGCCGGATCGGCATCCAGGTCCTATCCTCGACGGGCGGGCACCTGGGCACGATCGAAACGCCGAGGGCGGCGGCCAATGTGGCCTTCAGCGGTCCAGGGAAGCAGTACCTCTATGTGGCGGCTCGTCAGGGCATCTACCGTCTGAAGATGCTCTCGCACGGCGCCGCGCGGCCAGGGAAGTAGTCGCGTGTCGAAGGAGAGGCGCAGCATGAATCGTCGGATGGCACTGGCCGCTGGTGCGGCCCTGTTCACGTGGCTCGCGGCCGGTGCCGTGGGCGGCGGCGCGAATCCTTCCGCGCAGGCGCGCGATGCGAAGTCGGCCTCGGGTGCGCGCGTGCGGATCAACCGCGTGATTGAAAAGCTGGAAGCCGGCGCGGTGGTCTACGGGCCGCAGATTACGGGGCCGGCCATCGGGTCCGCGGAGTTTGCGATCGACCTGTCCAGAGCGGCCGACAAGATCCAGTTCGTCTCCTGGGACGTGAAAAACGGCATGTTCGATCTGGGGCGCCTCCAGATGTCGCTGCTGGGTCTGTTGGACCGCGCCGACATCCTGAAGCGCGCCAGCGTGCAGCACGGCATCACGTCGTTCGCGCGGGTGCCCCTCAGGCCCCACGACGACCCGGCCTTCGTCGTCGGCGAAATGCTGGACATGGGGCTCACCGGTTTCGTGTTCCCGGAGATCGACAACCGGAAGCAGGCCGAGGCGGCCATTCGCGCGATGCGCTACCCGCACCGCGACGGGTATCAGTCCCCGGCCGGCTACACGGGAGGGCACGTGGGCAGTGCGGCCCGCGCGGCGTGGTACTGGGGTGTCTCCGAGGCGGAGTACAGGCGGCGCGCGGATGTATGGCCGCTCAACCCGGACGGTGAACTCTTCGCGATGGTGCAGGTGGAAACCGTCGAAGCGGTGAAGAACCTGAAGGAGATCATCACGACGCCTGGCCTGGGGGCGGTGCTCATCGGTGCCAACACGTTGACCGATTCGATGGGCATCAAGGTGTCCGGACTGGTCACCGGTCCGGCCGGTGCGCCTCCGGCCGTGGAGAAAGTGATGCAGCAGATCGTGGCCACCTGCCACGAGTACAAAGTGCCCTGCGCGATTCCGGTGGCTGGCAACACGCGCGAGGAGGGCGTGGCCCTTCAGCAGCGCCGGATCACAGAGGGATTCCAGATCATGTATCTCACCGGCGCTCCGGCCACCTATCGCTGAGGTTACCCATGCGTGCACCGCTTGCCCTCGCCGCGTTCTCGCTGGTCATCTCAGGCGCGCTCGTTGCGCAGACGCCGCCTCCGGCGCAACCGGGCATCCTGGGCCCGAAACTCGCGGCGAAGTCGATGGCGGCCGAGGCGATTCCCGGGGTGGTGGCCGCGGGTGAGCCGATCACGCTGATTCACGATGGGCTGCCGGGTGCCGACGGCATCGTGGGCATGCCCGATGGCACGGCGGTCTTCATTGAACAGAACAGTCCGCGCATTGTCCGGATCAATCTGGACGACACACTGACGACCCTGCTGCCGGACTCTCCAGGGGCGCGGGCGCTGGGCGTGGATTCGAGAGGGCGGCTCCTGGGGCTGATGCTCAGCACCCCGGCTGGCAAGGCAGACCACCTCCGTGTGCTCTATCCGGCCGGCTCGGCCGCCGTGCTGGCCACCGAGGTGGGAGGGAAGCCGCTTTTCCAGGCGAATGACTTCGTGGTCACCAAGCGGGACGGTGTCTACATGACCGACGCCGGCACCCTGATGAAGCCTGCGGGCACCGAGCCCACGTCGATCTACTACCTGCCAAAGGAGGGAACGCCGCGGCGCGTGGCGGAGGGGATTGTGATGCCCAACGGCATCGCGCTCAGCCCGGACGACCGCACGCTCTACGTGAACGACTCGCGCGGCGACCACCTTGTTGGCTTTGACGTGCAGGCGGACGGAGGACTCACCAACCGCCGGAACGTGGCGGCGTACCAGATCACGGACGAGATGCGGAAGACCTTTGCGTATCAGGCCGACGGCTTGTGCGTGGATGCGGACGGACGGATCTATGTGGCGATGCCGCTCAGCGTGCAGGTCTTCAGTCCCGCGGGGGCCTTCCTGGGGCGCATTCCCCTGACCAAGAAGATGCAGAATCTCGCCTTTGCCGGAAAGGACCGGCGCAGTCTCTACATGGTGTCGCAGGGCAGCATCTGGAAGATGCGGACCCTCGCGCACGGGCCGCTCGATCGCGCCAAGTAACGGGGCGCGTCACTGACGTGTCGTTCTCTTTCAAAGGAGCCAGGATGTCTCGAGTGAGAAATGTGTGTGTGGCGGTAGCCGTTGTCGCGGCGGCAGTCATGGTGCAGGGCCTTGTGCGTGCGCAGGGGAGCGAACTGACGACGGCGAAGTTGAGCCACATTGGCGTGGTCGTTCCCGATATCGACAAGGCGATCAAGGCATACGTGCGCGTGATGGGTTTCAAGACACCCAAGGTCAATACCTACCCTCTCCCGACCCCCGATGGCCGCAAGGCGGAAATCAAGGTCGCGATGCTCTACATGCCGAACTTCTACATGGAGCTGAACCAGCCGGTGAACAAGGTCGGTCCGTTCTACGACCATCTCCAGGCGCAGGGCATGAGCATCGGGCATCTGGGCTTGTCGCTTCCTGGCTCCGGCAGCGTGGATGCGGCCAGAGCCGCGTTCGAACAGCAGGGCGGGACGTGGACGCTCGGCGAGAAGGGCGGCACCTATGCCTACGTCAATCTCACGAAGACGCTCGGTACCACCTATGAGGTGGTGCGTGGCGCGAGCCCGCCCGGAGAACCGGCGCCTGCCGTGCCGCCCGGCGACGCGCTGCCCCCGTTGGCGTCCCTGAACGTAGGGCACGTCGGCTTCGCCGCCGCTGACACGGCCGCGCTGACCGAGGCCTTCGGAAAGACCTTCGGCGTGCCCGCGCCAAAGGTGATGGAGTACCGCGACTCGCAGTACCCGCCGAACAATAAATGGAACCCCGCAGCGTTCCTGAAGCTGGCGTTCTGGAGTCAGGGCGGGATGGGGCTGGAGGCGATTCAGTCCGTCGGCGGCCCCACGCCGTGGTCCGAGTACGTGACGCAGCACAAGGGCTCGGCCGCGCAGCACCTCGCCATCAACGTCGGCAATCGCATGGACGAGATGATCAAGGACCTCCAGGCGAAGGGCGGCAAGTGGACCAACGGCAAGCCCGGTGGTGCCTATGCCTATCTCGACTTCAGCGACACGCTCGGCTTGATCTTTGAGCTGAACGGCACGTCCAAGTCGGCCCCGCCCGCGAAGTAGTCGTCCGCTATGCCCACCGGGACCGGCTGCTTCAAGGCCGGTTCCGGCATTCCCCTGCGCCGTATCACCTCCAGCGCCTCGACTCCCGTTCTCCAGGCTTGCCGTCGTCCAGCGCCAGATTCCGGGCGGAGCTCTCCGCTGCGAGTCGCTGACTGAATCAGGCCTCGCTGTCGCCAAATTGTTTCTGATTAAATCGTTTCAATAAATGGCACGTATGTTTGAGTATGTGTATGTAAGTAGTTGTTATATATATGTTTAATTAGATTAATAACTGGTAAATAATCATTTCAAATAGATGGGCGTGTCTGGATGTCTTCAGGCCGGGAGTCTCGGCGCGGCTGACCTGCGGCGGCGCCTCGGCGTCTCCCCGGCCACGCTGATGCGGGCCGTGAGAGCGGAGGGCAGTTCCGTGCTGCGAATGGGCCGGGCCCGTGCGACGCGCTATGCCCTCCCGGAAGCCTGGCCGGGGTTCGCGGGTCCGACCTTTCCCGTGTTCCGAGTGAGCGAGACCGGGCGCGCGGAGGCCGTGGGTGACCTCGTCACGCTCGCCGCGGGTGAGACCCTGTGGCATCCGTCCGAGCGGGTCGGCCGCGGCTTGCCGGCCGAGGTGGACGATGCGCTGCCGGGCGGCCCTCTGAGCGCGCACTTCGCTGTGGCGCACTCGGACTTGCGTCTGCCGCCAGAGCGGGCGCAGTGGTCTGCACCCCACAGCCTGCTCGCGCTCACGCGGCGAGGAGAAGACCTGCCGGGGAATCTCATCGTGGGCCTGGAGTCGCTCGCGCGATGGCAGGCCATCAGGCCGTCGCTCCGGACGCGCGCGGACTTCCCGGCGCTGGCAGACGCCGTGGTGGCGGGGCAGCCGGTCAGCCCGTTGCTCGGCGGCAGCCGGCCGAAGTTCGGGGCGCTGGTCGAGGGGCGCCACGCGCTGGTCAAGTTTGCCCCGGGGCACGGCAGTGCGGACCCTGTCGCGACGCGCTGGCGCGACCTGCTCTACCTGGAGGCACTGGCCCACGGTGTCATCGCGGAACGCGGTGTGCCAACGGCGGAACTGGCCATCGTTGAAGCGGGCCCTTATCTGTGCCTGGAGGTGGTGCGCTTCGACCGCATCGGTCTCCGCGGGCGCCGTGCCGTGATGCGCCTCTCTGCGCTGCACCGCAACCCCGCAGATTCCTGGACCGAGGCCGGCGCGTCCCTGCGCGAGGCCGGTGTCGTGTCCGAGAGTGACGCCAGGCTTCTTCGTTGGCTCGACGCCTTCGGCGTCTTGATCGCCGCCACGGATCGCCACCAGCGCCGCGTGGCCTTTCTGACAGGCGGCGACCGCGCCCGGTTGGCTCCGGTGTGCGGGCTCAGGCCGGGGCTGCTCGCGCCCTCGTCCGCGGGCCAGGTTCCCGACCGGTCATTTGTCGTACCGCAGGCGAATCCCGGTACCGGTGACGTCTGGGACGACACCCGATCCGCGGCCGGCGAATTCTGGGGGCGCGCCAGTGACGAACCGCGCCTGTCTGACGGCGTCCGGGCTCTGGCTGCCTCGGCCGCGCGGCAACTGGCGTAATCGTCTGGCTCAGCCGCCTCGCCCCCGCGTACACTCTCGCGGTGGCACCGACCGACCTCCTGGGATATGCAGCCGCGACGCTGACGACGGTGGCCTTTCTCCCGCAGGTGATTCACACTTGGCGGTCGCGGTCGGCCCATGGCCTGTCCGTCGCGTGGCTGGCCACCTTCTCTGTCGGCGTCGGATGCTGGCTCGTCTATGGCGTCCTGACCGGGTCGCGGCCTGTGATCGTCGGCAACGGTGTCACGCTGGCACTGACGGCGCTCCTGGCCTTCCTCAAGTGGAGATATTGAGTCGCATGCGTGCATCAGTTGTCCTCGCCGGTCTCCTCGCTCTTACCAGTGCGGGTTCCGTGCTGGCCCAGACCCCGGCCGCACCCTCCTCGGCTCCGGTGGCCTCTGACGTGGAAGTGCGCGACGCGTCCGGTCGTCCCACGGTCCGTGCGGTCCGGCTGCCATCGCCGCTCAGGGTGGATGGCAAGATGGACGACGGCGTCTACGCGACGCTCAAGCCGATTAGTGGGTTTACGCAGGTCGACCCCAAGCCCGGTGCCCCGGCCAGCCAACCGGTGGAAGTCTGGTTGCTCTACGACAACGACAACTTCTACGTGTCGCTGAAGGTCTACGAGGACCATCCCGAGCGCATGGTGGCCAATGAAATGCGCCGGGATGCCGCGCAAAACCTCGCGCAGAACGAACTCATCACGGTCGCGCTCGACACGTTCAAGGATCGGCGCAGTTCGTTCAACTTCTACATCAATCCCATTGGTGGGCGCGGCGAAGGACAGTCCGCCAACGAAGCGCAGTACAACGGCGACTGGAACGGTGTCTGGAAGGTGGAGACCGGCCGCTTCGAACAGGGCTGGACCATCGAGATGGCGCTGCCGTTCAAGACGCTTCGGTATCCCGCAAAGCCGGTGCAGGATTGGGGCATTCAGATTCAGCGTATCCGGCGGTGGGTGAATGAAGTCGACTTCATGGCCCCGAGCGATCCGTCGCGCGGTTCCTCCGGCTTCATGCTCGCGTCCAAGTACGGCAACCTCGTGGGACTCGAAGCGCCTCCGCCCGGCCGCAACATCGAGGTCAAGCCCTACGCAATCGGGAGCGTGACGACCGATCGTCTCTCGCGACCGGTGAAGTCCAATGATGGCGACGGCGACGTCGGCCTCGACGTGAAGTACGCCGTACGGCAGAACATCACCACCGACTTCACCTACAACACGGACTTCGCGCAGGTCGAGGCGGACGAGCAGCAGGTGAACCTCACCCGTTTCAATCTCTTCTTCCCGGAGAAGCGCGAGTTCTTCCTTGAAAACCAGGGCACCTTCGCCTTCGGCGGCACCACGTCCGGCACCGGCGGTGCGGCGGGCGATGCGCCGATCCTCTTCTACAGCCGGAGCATCGGCCTCAATGGCGCACAGCAGGTGCCGCTCCAGGTCGGTGGCCGCCTCACGGGACGCGCGCGTCGATACAGCTTTGGAGCGGTGAACATCGAGTCGAAGGAGGTTGAAGCCACCGCGACGCCGGCGACCAACTTCTCCGTGATGCGCCTGAAGCGCGACATCCTTCGCCGGAGTTCGATCGGTGTAATGGCGACGAACCGGTCCGTCTCGCGTACGGGCGTTGGTCGCAATACCGTCGCGGGTGCCGACGCGACGTTCGCTTTCTACACGAACCTCTCCATCAATGCCTACTGGGCGAAGAGTGATTCTGAGGTCCTGAAGGCGAGAGGCGCGACCGGCGACGACCAGAGCTATCGCGGTCAACTGGACTACAACGCGGATCGCTACGGTTTGCAGGTGGAGCACGCCCGCGTCGGTGCGAACTTCAACCCCGAGATGGGGTTCACGCGGCGCCTCGACATGCGGAAGACGTACGCCCAGGGTCGATTCAGCCCCCGGCCGAAAGTGCGGAATAGGATTCGCAAGTACTACGCCATCGGCAGCGGCAACTACATCGAGAATGGCAGTGGCCGGCGCGACTTCGTTGTCGGTTCCGCTGAGGCCAGCATCGAATTGCAGAACAGCGACAAGTTCACCGTGGGCTTCGACCAGACCTACGAGTACATCCCACGACCCTTCACGATTGCCCCTCGCGTGATCGTGCCGGTCGGCGGGTATGACTACGGCATCGCGAAGGTGACAGCCGCCTTCGGCCAGCAGCGGAAGCTCTCAAGCTCCATGACGCTGGAGCACGGCAGCTTCTACGGTGGTCACCGCACGACGCTGAGCGTGTCCCGTGGCCGTCTGCAGATTTCGCCGAGACTGGCCGTTGAGCCCACCGCGTCATTCAACAACGTGGACCTGCCAGGTGGTTCGTTTAACACGAACCTGATTGGCTCCCGTGTCAACCTGGCCCTGACGCCGCGCGCGTTTGTCAGCGCGCTCGTCCAATACAACTCGACCGCAGCGACCCTGGCCAGCAACATCCGGTTCCGCTGGGAGTATCTGCCGGGCAGCGAAATGTTTGTCGTCTACAACGACCAGCGAGACAGCCGGGTGACGGGCTTTCCGGACCTGCAGAACCGGTCGTTCATTGTGAAGATCAACCGCCTGCTGCGGTTCTAGGCTCCGTATAATTTCAGCCGTACCCGCCGGCTCCGAGGGCCGGCGCCAGTCCTGAACGCAAGGAGACAGGTAATGCCGACCTTCAATCTGACCGTCAACGGTGCCCGGAAGACGGTGAACGTCGCTGCCGATACGCCGCTGCTGTATGTGCTGCGCAACAACCTGGAGCTGAGCGGCGTGCGCCTCGGCTGCGGCGCGTCGCAGTGCGGTGCGTGTTCCGTGCTGGCCGACGGCAAGGAGATCCGCTCGTGCGTGACGCCGGTCTCGCGGGTGGGCGACAAGAAGATTCACACCCTTGAGGGCTTGCCGGGCCTATGGGCCGCGAAGAAGGGCCTCACGGGCGAGAAGGCGGCGTCCACGCTACACCCTGTCCAGCAGGCCTGGATCGAGACGCAGGTGCCGCAGTGCGGCTACTGCCAGAGCGGCATGATGATCACTGCCGTCGATCTGCTCTCACGCGTGCCCGATCCGACCGTCGCGCAGATCACGGACGCCTACACGGGCGGACCCTCCCCGCACCTGTGCCGCTGTGGCACCTACACCGCCATCATCGATGCCGTTCAGGTCGCCGCCAAGGCGATGAAAGCCTAGGGGACCGTCATGATCAATGAACCGACTCTCACTCGTCGTTCCTTCGTCAAGATTGGCGGAGGCCTGGTCGTCACCCTCGCCGCGCTGCCGGACGCGTTTACCCCCAATGGGGCTGACGCGGACGCGGCCGTGCTTGATGCCACCCGACTGAACTCCTGGCTGGAGATCAAGGCGGACGGCCGCGTGATCGCGAGAACGGGCCGCGCCGAGATGGGCGTGGGCATGGCGGCGTACTTCCGCCAGACGGTCGCCGAGGAGCTGAACCTGCGGCCGGAGTCCATCGACCTGGTGATGGGCGACACGGATCGCACGCCGGATGGCGGCTGGTCGGCGTCGTTTCTCGAAGGCGCGGCGAACCTCCGCAAGGTCTCTGCCTACACGTATCAGGCGCTCCTCGGCCTTGCCGCCACGCGGATCGGCGTGCCGCAGACGGCGCTCTCGGTGGTCAACGGCGTGGTCAGCGCCGACACGCCGTCCGGACGGAAGTCGATCTCCTATGCGGAGTTGCTCAAGGGACAGCAGTTCGAGTTGACGATTCCCGTCGCCGGCGGCCTCGCCGCCATGAACGACAAGGGGACCGGCATCAACAACATCATGGGTGTCACCGTCACCGGAAATCCACCGATGAAGTCGGTGTCGAAGTACACCGTCGTCGGCACGTCCTTCGCGTCGCCCTCCGTGGAAGAGAAGGTCACGGGCAAGACGCAGTGGGCCGGGGACATGCGCCTGCCAGGCATGCTCCACGCCCGCATGGTGCGGCCGGCCACGCTCGGGTCCACGCTGCTCAAGGTTGGCGCGCTCGACAAGGCGAAGTTCCCCACGGCCGAGGTGGTGACCAAAGGCAACCTCGTCGCGGTGGTCTCGCCCGATGAGTGGGAAGCCATGAGCGCTAGCCGCGCCGTGGCGGCGTCGACGACCTGGAGCGAGTGGGCGGGCCTGCCTGGCCATTCGAACCTCGGCGAGGTGATGAAGGCCAATCGCGTGCAGGGTGGCAAGCGTGGCGATCAGGCGAAGACGGCCGATGCGTTGAAGAACGCTGCGAAGGTCGTCTCGGCCACCTACGAACAGCCCTACGTGAAGCACGCGCCGATTGGTCCGTACATTTCGGTGGCCGACGTGAAAGCCGACGGCACGACCACGGTGTGGACGCACACGGCACAGTCGCAGGGCATGCGCGCGCACCTGGCGCACATGCTCGGTAGCACGACGGACAAGGTGACAGTGCGCTGGCTCGAAGGCGCCGGGCAGTACGGCCGCACGTCGATGGGCGGGGATGGCGCGGAGGCGGACGCCGTCGTCCTCTCGCAGCTCCTGGGCAAGCCGGTGCGGGTGCAGTGGACGCTGCAGGAAGATCTCGCGTGGTCGACGGCCTCGTCCGCGTGGATTTCGGACCTCAAGGCGGGACTGGACGCGCACGGGAAGCTCACGGCGCTCGAGAGTGACTTCATCATGGCGCCGGGTATCGACTACCGGATGGTCGGGGCCATGCTGGCCGGCCTGCCCGACGTGCCTGCCCCGGCCGTTGGGGGCGGCCCCGCACAGTTCGGCTTTGGCGCCGTGACGCAGCCGTATGTCATCCCGAACGAATTCCATCAGGGCGCCGGCGCCCGTGTAGAACTGATGAAGCCGCCGTCAGGCGTGGGCCTGCGCGGCAACATCATGCGCACACCCGGCCAGCGGCAGCATGTCTGTGCGCTCGAGTCCATCCTGAACGAGGCCGCCGTTGCCGCGGGTGCCGACCCCGCCCAGTTCCGCATCGACCACACCACGGACCAGCGCCTGATCGACATCATCAGGAAGACGGTGGCCGAGGCTGGGTGGGCACCGCGCCCCTCGCCAAACCCGGCGGCGCGCCGCACGGGCGACGCGCCGGTGAAAGGTCGCGGCTTCGCGGCGATGTATCGCTTTGGTGCCTACTGGGCTGGTGCCGCCGAGGTGGAGGTCGTTCCGTCCACGGGCGCGGTCCGTGTCACGAAGTTCACCATCGGCGTCGACCCGGGCAAGGTCATCAACCCGCGTCACCTCAAGAGCAACTGCGAAGGTGGCGTGGTGATGGGCATGGGCGAGGTCCTCATGGAGCAGCTCACCTTCGACCAGGGTAAGGTCACCTCCATCGACTGGACCAAGTACAGGATTCCGACGATGAAGGACCTGCCCGAGATCAAGGTCGTCACGATCTCGCGTGATGACGTGGGCTTCGGCGGCGTGGGGGAAGCGGCGAATTCGCTCCCGCAGCCGGCGATTCTCGCAGCGGTGTTCGACGCCACGGGTGTGCAGCCGCGGCGCACGCCGCTGACGCCCGACTACGTGAAAAGCCTGCTGCTGAAGGCATAGTCGTCGCATCGGGGGGCGTCTGCTGGCCCTCGGCGCGCTGTGCTGCCTGCGTGCGGTGCCCGCCGCCGGAGGCCGGCAGGCTGGGGAGTCCTCAGGGCTTCTTGTAGATCACGTAATCGAAGCGTCCGTGCAGCCAGCCCTGGTCGGTGTGCATGTCGTGCTTGCTGTCGATCGACTCGCCGCGGATGTGTGCGTAGTGACCGCCAAGGCGCGCCAGTTCCTGCCGGAGGCGGGCGTCGAGTTCCCGCAGCAGCGATTCGTAGCAGGACCCCCACATGGCGTCGCCGTGCGCCAGTCGTCCCGAGACGCGTTCGCTGGCGGCCTCGATGGTGTGCTCGCCAATGGCCTCGGCGTCAGCCGGAGGCAGGTTGCGATGCCAGAAGACCGCCTGATCCGGAGATGCGTGGGTTTCGTTCATGTCGCGATGATACTGGACCCATACGGCCGAGCTGTCCGGCGAGTCGCCTATCGCGTGGCGCGTCCGCCAGGGATCAAGTGGAGCGTGGTTCGCCCGAAGTAGGGCATGGTCACGGCACTGCGTGACCCGTAGGCCTCGATGTCGGCCGTGCCACTGTCGGTGGAGCCCACCGCGTACCGCAGCGTGCCTTCGAGCCGTAGCGACAGCGCATCGCAGACCAGGCGCAGCGGGGGATCCGCCGGGTCCCACCGGAGCGTCCCCAGAATCCGCTGCTGGTTGAAATCGAGCGCGGCGACGAACGCATGGATGGCCGTGCCGGCGGTCCCGGGCGCGGCCGCAAGATCCATCGAGCCACGGAGGTCGAAGATGCCCTCGATCGGGCCCGTGGCCTCCCCTTGCGCCTGGAAGGCGATGGTCGAGACCGATGGACACCGCGCGCCTGGCGTCATCGTGACGAAGGCGCCAGCCAGCTCCTGGGGATCGACGCGAGGAGCTGCCGACACGTGACCGGTGGTCAGCAGGAACAGGCCGAGGGCGAGTGGCCAGAACGGCGGGTGCGGCACAAGGTGATTGTCGCGGATTCCTCTCCGGGCCGTGTCCGGATTCGCGCGAATGCCGATAATGGATCTGGTGATGCCGTTGTCTTCGTTCCGGGTCCACGTCGTGCTGGCTGCGTGTCTGGCCCTGCGTGTCGTCTCCGTCTCCGCACAGACCTATCACGTGGGCACCTACGGAGCGCCGTGCACCGCTGGTGACCTTGCGATGGGCCGCTTTCTGCTGACCTGTGGCGCAGGTGGAACCTACCGCTACGCTGAGCCTGACGATATACCGCCCGCGCCCGAAGGTGGGTTTACGAGCCGTCCCTTCTGGTATCCCCCGCTGGCGATGGTGTTTCCTGTGCAGTCGCCACCCTCGTGCCCGTTGACCGGTCGTGTCACCTTCACGAGCCCGGTCATCGCGCCGGAGGACCTGGCTCCCATCATTCCGCAGGGAATGATGGTGGCGGACCACGTGACGCCGATCGATCACGGCTATTTTGGCGTGACGCCCCTCGTGAAGCCCAGAGCCACACGTACCGAGGATGACTTTGTCGCGGTGCGGGCTCCCGCCGACGGCGATGTGACCGAGGTCAGTCTCCTTGGTAGTCCGACATCGATCCGTGTGGTCGTGGCGCATGGTTGCGACACCTACTCGGTCTACATGGTGCTCAACCGGCTGAGCGGTGCATTAGCGTTCCTCCAGGACGACCTTCAGGCCCGGGGGAGTCTTCGCGTCAACGTACGGATCCTGGCAGGTGAGGAATTCGGACGCCAGCGCGACAATCCGCTCGACTTCTCGGTCCACGATGGCGGGGCATGGCTCCGTGGGTTCGCCTCACCGTTTTCCTACACGAGCAGTGAATCGTGGAAGCCCTACACCGTCGATCCCTGGCCGTACTTCGCGCCGGACCTGGCGGAACTCTATACGGCGCATATGCAGCGTCAGGCCGAGCCGCGGTGGGGGCGCATTGACCTCGACGTGCCAGGCACCGCCTCCGGGAATTGGTTTCTCGACGGCACCCTCGGCTATTCCGGCATGCTGCTGGAGACCCTGCGCAGTGAGAGCCAGCCAGCCGGTGGCATGGTCGAGGGCAAGAACACGTACGCGTGGAGCCATCTCGCCCTTGTGCCGCACTGGGTGCAGCCTTCGAAATGGCTCTTGTCGACCGGATGGTTCGCGGATGAGCGTGGCGATCCCAAGCAATTGCTGATCGAACCCGACGCTGGGCAGCCCGCTCCAGGGGCTCTGACCGTGGCGCACGGCGTCGTCGTCTATCGGTTGCGCCAATGGGGTTTCGCGACGCCGCTGGTCAATGAGGCGCCGCTTCCTGTTGGCTATGACATTGAGGGTGGCGTGACAGCGGGCTTCGCGGCCGTGCAGGTGCTCGACGGTGACCGTCTCAGCGTGGAGCTCTTTCCGGGGGTGACCACCCGACCGGTGTTCACGGACTTTGGGCCGAACCGGCGCCTCTACCGGCGCTGACCCCAAGCTCAACCGCCCACCGCAGTCGGCGCTGGCCGGCAGTCCGGACGCCCGGCTAGAATCTGAGGCGGAACTATCTGTCTCATATGCGCATCACTGTCTTCGCGTCTTCGGCTCTGTTGCTGGTGGTGGCGCTGCTGCTCACCGGCGCCACACCTTCTGCTCAGCGGGCCGGACTCTTCCAGGGCTCCGCTGACGATCCCAGCATCCAATACAGCACAGGCCCGCTCGATAACGTCGTGGACCGGCTGAATGCCCGGATCGACGCGGGCACCTTGACGCTTGGGTTTGACGGTCCCGCCGGATATCTGAAGGCTGCTGTTGAGGCCATCGGCCTCAATCCCGATTCGCAGATGCTGGTCTTTTCGAAAGGGAGCCTGCAGGGCCGCCGGATCAATCAGCAGAATCCCCGCGCGATCTTCTTCAACGATGTCGCGGCCGTCGGCTTCGTCCGTGGCGGTGAGGCGCTCGAAGTGGCGGTGCAGGATGCCCGGCAGGGCGTCGTGTTCTATACGCTGCCGCAGAAGCCCGTCGAGAAGCCGCGGTTCAAGCGCGAGATGATCTGTCTCGGGTGCCACATGACGGGCGACACACAGGGTGTTCCCGGCATGCTGTTGTTCAGCACCACGCCCGAAACGGATAAGACGTTTGGCTCAGTGACCTTCACCCGGCACACGATGCCATTCGCGAAGCGGTTCGGCGGCTGGTTGGTGACCGGCGCCGAGACGCCTGGTGGGCACCTCGGGAATGGCCTCGATGCGCTCGGCGAGAAGCCCACGGCCGTTCTCCCCTCCACCGACGGACTCTACGATCCCGAGGGATACCTGTCGTTCAAGAGCGACGTGGCGGCATTGATGGTGTTCTCCCATCAGGTCGGCATGGTCGACCTGCTGATCCGCGCGGGCTGGGAGGCGCGGATGGCGGGGGGCCAGGGCGCGGCCGCAAAGGTCCCCGGGGCAAATCTGCCGGTGCTGAAGGCCGTGGCCGATGACGTTGTGGACAGCCTGCTGTTCATCGGCGAGGCACCGCTCAGCGGACGGGTCCAGGGCAATTCTGGGTTCGCAGAGCGCTTCGCGGCGCAGGGGCCCGCCGACAAGCGCGGCCGGTCGCTGCGCCAGCTCGACCTCACCACGCGGCTGCAGAAGTATCCCTGCAGTTATCTCGTGTACTCCCCGATGTTCGATGCGCTACCGCCCGTGATGAAAGGGCTCATCTATGAACGGATGTGGCAGGTCCTGTCAGGCGCGGAGAAGGATCCGCGCTACCGGTCGGTGCTGACGCTGGCCGACCGGCAGGCGATTGTGGACATCCTGATCGAGACCAAGTCCGGGCTGCCGGCGTATTTCAAGCCGGTGAAGAGCTAGGCCCCGGCTTACTTCGCGGCCGCCGCGGGCCAGCCCTTGTCGAGCGGCTTGGACGTGTCCGCTGTGATCTGGAAGTCCGCACAGTGGTGGTAGGAATACCCGCCCGGCTTGTTGTAGCCGTGCTCCGCCATGAACTGGATGATCTGCAGCGTGCAGCGTTCGCAGCTGATGTTGGGCAGCTCGACATCTGTCTCGAACGTCTGCGGAGCCGCCGGCCGCTTGTAGTGCGGAAAGAGGCCGTCCGCGATCACCGGCAACTGCGCCGGGCTCTGAATCACCGCCCACGTGGAGTACGGCCCCTTCTCGGTCTCGCGCGTCGTGGTGACGGGATCCTGCGGGAGCTCGGTCCGGTCGTTGACCGCCAGCGCCACGCGGTAGTGGCCAGGGTGATAGATGGTCTCCATGACCTTGAGGTGGATCTTCGAGCCGCCGGTGGCCTTGTTGACCACTCCGGACGGCGTGCCAGGTCCCTTGCCGTCTCCGCCGCACGGTTCCGCTTTCTGAGGGTCGCCGCGTTCGTTTTCCACGATGGCGCTGGCCGGCTCCAGCAGCTTGAAATGGGCCAGCCCGACGGCCGGTGTGATGAGCAGGGCGGCCGCGCAGGCCGAAGCGAAACGGAGCGATGTGCGCATGGTCAGCGGTCCTCGTCGGAGTGGTAGGGATGGGCGCGTAGACGGACTATAGTTCAGGTCCGTTCCGTTCCCAGGAACTGGCTGGGGGGTGTAATGCGCGTCGGCGTGGCAGGGATGTGTGTCTTGTGTCTGGTTTCCGCATGCGGGCGGCCGAGCGCGCCCGTGGAGCCGAAGGGCGACCCGAGTGCCATCCTGAAGAAGTTTCTTCGGGAATACAGCGTCGAGTTCCTCCGCCGGAATCCGTCCGTGAACACCTATCTCGGCGGCAGCGGTCTGGACGTCTCGCTCCGAGACGTGGACGGCAAGCTGAGGGACCATTCAGCCACGGCTTTGGCCGGGGAGGACGCCTGGCTGAGCTGGATCAAGGCGAACCTTGAGAAGATGCGGGAGTCCCCCCTGTCGCCCGCGATGCGCATCGACCGCGAGGTCGCACTCTCGCAGATTGGGTTCCTGCTGCACCAGCATCAGGGCCGCCGCTACCAGGAGCGGGCGCTCGACACCTATACGGCCGAACCCTTCCGCGCGCTGGATTGGCAGATTCAGGGGCTCTCCCAGACGGGCCCCTCCACATTTGGGACCGACGAGGAGTGGGCGTTCATCATTGCGCGCGTGAAAGCTGTGCCGGCGTTTCTCGTGACGGCTCGCGCGCAGATCGGTGCAGGCGTGAAGTCCGGCAACACGCCAGACCCTCGCATGATTCAGCGTGACGGCGTGGCCACGTCAGAAGCGAATGCCAAGTACTTCACCCAGACGCTCCCCGCCCTGGCGGCCGCGAGGATCAGTGGCCCCAGGAAGGCTGAAATGGTCTCGCAGGTGAAGGCCACCGGCCAGGAGGCCTCGGCCGCCTTCCTCCAGTTCCGCGACTTCCTCGGGATGACCTTCTTTGACGGCGGCCCCCACGGGACGCTCAAGCCCGCGTTTACTGCGGACCGATTCGCCATGGGCGAAGCGGAATACAACTGGGCGCTGACGAATAACCTCCACCTGCCGATGACCTCGGGGTCCCTGTTTGAAGACGCGTGGCCGGTCGTCGAGCGGACCGTGCGCGCCATGGCGACCCTCGCCAGGCAGATTGCCATCAAGCACGAGTGGAAACTACCCGACAACGACCGCGCCGCCGTGCGGATCGTTCTCGACGAACTGTCCAAGGACTATCCACGCTCGGACGAGGAGATGATCGGCTGGTACCGCGACGCGGCCTTCCGCCTTGTCGCGTTCGGCCGGACGAACGGCCTCTTTGACGTGCCATCCGACTACAAGCTGGACGTGGTTGAGACGCCGCTGCCTTTGCAGCCATCGATGGATGGTGCCTCCTACTATCCGGCGCCGCCCTTCAAGAACGCGGGCGTGGGCCGCTTCTACGTCTCGCCGACCCACAATGACGTGGAAGCACTCAAGCAGAACAACCGCGCCTCCATTGCCGCACTCGCCGCGCACGAAGGTTTTCCGGGTCACGACTGGTACTACAAAGTGGTGACCAGTGTGCGGGACCAGATCGCGCCCGTGCGGTGGCTGACTCCAGGGGCCGTCGAGGACTCCTCCTCGATGTGGGAGGACTCCGTGTCAGCGGAAGGGTGGGGTCTCTATGCCGAGTCGCTCATGGCCGAGTCCGTGGAGGGCGCACTCAACGGCTTCTACGCGCCTGAAGAGCGGCTCTATCAGCTCTGGTACAAGCTCTACCGCGACCTGCGCGTGCGCATCGACACCGGCATGCACACCGGGAAACTGGGCTACGACGAGGCCGTCACGCTGTTCTCGGAGACGCGCGATTTCCTGCCTGGCAAGTGCACCGACGCGGCGGTGCTGGCGCTGCCCGCCAAGCGCGCGAGCTGCGAAGCCGCCGATCGGGCGATCTACCGGTATTCCAAGTGGCCGACCCAGGCTGTCACCTACCGCGTGGGCAAGGACTTGATCTATGCCATGCGCGAGGAGGCGGCACGGCAGCAGGGGCGGGCATTTTCGGCAAAGGCCTTCCACCTCGCCTTCATGGCCCAGGGGCAGATCCCGCCGTCGTACTTCAAGGATGCTCTGCTCCAGACGCTCGCCGCTCAGGCCCACTGAGATGGATCTGGACGGTCTGAAGTCGACCTGAATTGAACTCGGGCCCGCGCGGCTGATTCCTGACCGCCTCTAGGCCGTGCGCCTGACGGGCCAGCGCGTGGCCGGCCGCGGCGTCTCGTGATGCCGTTGCTCCCGCGTATCGTCGTCGGGGGACCAGCCCAGTGCCGGAAATCGCATCGTCGTGCTCTCGGGCGTGGAGAGCTCCGGTCGCCAGTGGGCCACCATGCCAGGCTCCTGCAGCGCGCGGAAGGCGGTGGGATGCACCTCGCGGTTGAAGGCGATGACCGTGCCTGGGGCGGTGTTCAACATCACAACCGTGTCGAAGGCCGATTGCCCGACAAGCCACCCGAGCGCCTCATGCAGCCGGAACAGCCGCACGTCGTGCAAGAGCACGAGACTGCCATGGTGGAGCCGGGGCCAGACGCCCTCGAGGTCCAGCATGGTTTGTGCGTTGGTGTGCAGGCCGTCGATGAAGGCCAGATCGACCTGTCCCATGGCGGCGGCCTCGAGCGACGAGCCGGTGTCCTGCGGGGAATGGCCGGTTGCGAAGCGCAGCCGGCGGCACGCGTCATCGTCGAGCGCCGCAAGGCTGGCGCAGATGGCGCCCGCGCGGCGGCCGTCGGTGCCTTCGCTCCAGTTGTCGAGACTGAGCACGGTGGCGCCGCGCAGCACCGATGCGAGAAAGAGGGACGAGAACCCGAAGGCCGCACCGACGACGAACGCGGTCTCCACGTCCACGCCCGTCAGGATGCGCCGCAGGACGAACAGGTCATCCTTGTGAATGGATCCTCCGGTGCGCATGCCGTCCAGGTAGTAGTGCACCGGCGTCTCACGCAGGCTGACACCGGTCTGCGCGTAGAGGGCCTGCGCGTGATCGAGCCACGCGTGTTCGGCGCGATGAAGGGGATCCCAGCCGGTCATGCCGCCACCGCCAGGTCCTCTGTGTGGGAGGTGTCGACGGGTGTGCGCGTAGGCGCGACGGCCGTGGCCGCGGCGGGCGGTTGCGCGACGGTGTCACCCTCGACGCGCCAGAGCACCCAGCGGACGGGCGTGCCGTCTCCCCAGTTCCGATAGGCCCACGCTCGGATCGGCGAGAGCCTTCCGGCCCCGGGAATCTCGACCTCGCCACGTTGCCCGACGAGCAGGCAGAGGTCCGTGTCGCGCCACCCTGCGCGCCGGTGCAGATTCTCTTCGATGAGCACATGCGAGACGCCGCGCCGTCGGAGCAGGTCGGCATAGTGCCCAGAGTGGACGGAGGGCGCGACGGTACCGTCGAGGACGGCGTCGAAGCCGACGACCTGCAGGTCCGCACGCGGCATGAACCAGCGCAGATCGACTTCGATGCAGCCGAGGATCCCGTGGGGCGGCAGCATGGCGTCGATCTCCCGGCCGACTCTCCGGCGGAACTCGCGCTCGTGGATGTGGCCGCGGGCCGCCGCCCGGCGCCGCGCGGGCCAGCCATCCACAAGGGTGACGATGCGTTCCATCGTCAGGATACCGGCGGCGATGAGCGCCGCCTGCCGCATGGAGGGGGCAGGGGCCGCCTGCACGCTGGACACGGCCAGCAAGACGAAGGCGGGGATGGACGGCATCAGGTACCGCTCGTCGTAGGTCATCGGAACGACGACGGAGAAGAACAGTGCGCCGAGCAGAAACGACGCCGTCATGGCCGCGGGTCCGGGCTCTGGCCTCAGCGCCACTGCGGCGATGCCGGCGAGGGCGGCCAGCGCGAGTCCGGGCTTCGAGAACACCAGGTCGCGCACAGCCTCCGGCCACTGCGGTGCGCTGGCGTCGTGGCGGGCCGCCTGGGCCGCGCGGCGACGGGATGAGGCCGTCGAGGCCACGGGCGATCCGGTCCGAGCGAAGTTCAGCGCGGCGATGGTCAGAATCGGGAGGGGCGCCAGCAGCAGCATCGGCCCGTAACGCCAGACGCTCAGGAGATAGACGGGTGCGAGCAGGACTGCGTGCTCCCAGCGCACAAGGAAGGCGAGTGCGAACACGGTCAGGGGGACGCTGATCGGGAGGCCGGCACCGGAGAGCGTGACGCCGCACACGAGCGCGCCGGTCAGCACGGCCAGGCTGGTCTCCATGGCCCGCGTGGTCCAGACGTGAAACTGTGGCAGCGTCGCGAGCAGAAGCGGCGCAAGGCCCCACCAGGGCCCGGCGCCAAGCCACCGGTAGGCGCCCACCGCAAGCGCGAGCAGCGCGAGATGCGCGCAGGCCACGGCCATGAACGTGCCGCCTGTTTCAAGCCGCCGGCCGAGACCCGCACGCCAGAGTCCCGCGAGCAGGAGCGTCCAGAGGGGACTGGAGGACCCGGCCGAATACTGTCCGGGGTCGAAGCAGAACGGTTCACCGGATCCCGTCCGTCGCGCCAGTTGAAGATGGATACCGGCATCCCCGGTGTATTCACCCCAGGACGCCCACTGCGACATCGCCGTCAGCACGTGTGCCGCGAGGAGACACAGCCACGGCGCGGCGCCATGGTCGAGGGTCAGTCCGAGGCCACCTCCGGCCAGGCCAAGCAGCGCCCAGCCCAGCGGACTCCGGAGCAGCGAGGCCGCCTGGCCACCGGCTTCTTGCACGCGGCGGAGCAGCACGGGCGTAATCGTCACCGCGCCGTTGGTGTGGACCTGCGCGAACCGCACGTCACGTGGAAACGCGCCGAAGCGCGCGGCCGTCCGGACGGCGTGGTCGTATTCATGGACCGAGTGGCCGGTGGCGGCGATCAGTGTGCGGTGTACGTCCACCGCGTGCATCCGGGCAGCGAGGGCGAGCACAGAGAGATTATCCAGACTGAATCGCTCGCCCTCGAAGCCCAGCACGGTGCTGTCAGGCGGCGCCCCGCGCTGGATGGTGTCCACGCGGGCCTGGTTCACGATGATCGTCAGTGGCCGGTACGGTGTCTGTGCGCGGGCGGCATAGGCCACGGCCAGCACAGCGTCCGTTGGCGCGGTGGCGATGACGAGCACGGGATGAAAGATGGTGGTCGCGCGCATGTGTCGGTAGAACGTCCCCTCACGTCGGCGCCCCGGCCAAGGCACAGGCGCCACGCGCGAGGCCAAGACAGGAATTGCGCCAAAAAACCGTTGGAAGTGCCGTGCGCCACCCTTACGCGGCGCCCCGTCACCCAGGGGAGCAAGGCGGGTGCCGGGAGCGCGAGGCCCGGTGTCCAAGGCGGGGGTCAGCGCAGGTCGAGCGCGACGAGCGTGCGGTCGTTCCGGAGATACAGCAGGCCGTCGGCAAACGCCGGGTACGCCCGCACGGTGGCCGGGAGCACAGAGGCCCGGGCCAGCGGCCGGAACGTCGGGGTGCCGAGCGGCGCGAGCATCAGCCGGCCATCTTCGCAGAGGACCAGGAGCCGGTTCCCGATGGCCATCACGGTGCCGGCGCCGAACTTCTCCTCGCTCCAACGGACCTTTCCGGTCTTCAACTCGACGGCGCGCAGGCTCGGGCTGTACTCCTGTCGCCCGTGAAAGCCGTAGAGCACGCCGTCGACGAGCACGCTGGTCGCGTAGTGATTGGAGAGGGTGTCGTCATCGGCCCATACCGAGGTGAGCGCACCGGCGGCGCCCACGCGCAGGAGGTTCGCCCCGGTCTCGTAGCTGGCGGAGATGAAGATCTGATCGCCAGTGATGAGCGGCGTGGCCGCGTTGACGGATGCCGCGTACCGCGCGCGCCAGCGCTGCTGGAACCGGACGGTGCCGGTGGCGGGGTCGAGGCCGACCAGCCCTTCGCGGGTCAGAAACACGGCGAGTCGCGTGCCGCCAATGGTCGCCATCGTCCCGGAGGAATAGCTGGCCTCGTGGTTTGTCGCCGTCCACAGCACCTTGCCCGTCGCGGCATCCAGGGCGACGATGCCGGCATTCTTTGCTTTGCCGCCCGCGTTGAGCAACACGCGGTCACCGTCGACGAGCGGTGAGCCGGACGCCCCGAAGTAGCCCTTTCCGACGCCGAACTGCTGCATGGCGTTGAGGTGCCACGCCACTTGTCCGGTGGCGGCATCGAGCGCGGTCAGTTCCCCTTCGGCGCCGTAGGTAAAGACACGGCCGCCGGCGACGACGGGCACGGCCCGCGGGCCTTCATCAAAGCCGAAGTCATCGCGGTAGCCGGTGGGGTAGGCGTAACGCCAGACGGGATTTCCGCTCTGGGCGTCGAAGGCTTCGACGACCTCCTCCTTCTGCACACGGTGATGCAGGAAGAGCCGGCCCCCGGACACGGCCGGGCCGGCCAGCCCGGCGCCGATGGTCTTCTTCCAGACGACGCGCGGCCCGCCGGCGGGCCAGGTGTCGGCGATCTTCACGCTGCCGCGGTAGACGCCGTCCCGTCCGGGCCCGAGGATCTGCGGCCAGTCCTCCGCGCGAGGCGTGGCCAGGCCGATCCCGAGACACAGGAGGCAGAGGACGAGGGAACGCATAGGGCCATTCAATGCGGCGGATGGATTAGAGTCAACCACCATGACGCATCTGCCAGCGACCCTCGCGCTGATGATGGTGGGCGGCACCCTGCTTGTGGCGCAGTCCGGGCGGCCCGCACCGCAGGACCACGCCACGCTGACGCGCACGGTGCGGGCGCGTGAGGAAGCCTTCGCCCGGACCATGGCGCAGCGGGACCACGCGGCCTTCACGACATTTCTCTCGAGCGAGGCGGTGTTCGCCGGTGCGACCGTGCTGCGCGGGCGTGAGGAGGTGGCCGCGGCGTGGCGGCGGTATTTCGAGGCGCCGGCGGCGCCCTTTTCGTGGACGCCGGATCTGGTGGAAGTGCTGGAGTCGGGCCGGCTCGCGCTGACCAGCGGCCCGGTGACCGGCGCGGACGGGAAGCCCGTCGGCCGGTTCAACTCGATCTGGCGGCTTGAAGACGATGGCGTGTGGCGCGTCGTCTTCGACCGGGGCAGCTCTTAGTGATGCTCGTTCGCGTGGTCGACCATCTCCTTGAATTCTTCGGTCTCTTTCTCCTGCACGATCTTGCTGTTCCGCTTCCGGGCCTTGGCCAGGTTGTTCTGCCGTGTACCTTCCGAGCTCACCGCGCAGATGGAGAGCGCCTTGACGACGTCCTGCTTGTGGCACGCGGGACACTCTGGCAGCTCACCCGCGTTCTCCCACCAGGGCAGCACCAGGTGCTCGAAGTGATTCCCGCAACCGCGGCAGTCGAATTCGAAGATGGGCATGCCGCCATTCTCCCGCACTCACCCCCGGACCGCAATTGGCGTGTGGCCTGGGCAACCGGCGGGTAAGACGCCGCGCCCCCGGGTTCCCAGTGACCGCCCCCGCGGCTACCAGCCGCCGAAGTGGACGGCCAGACTGGCCGCCGCACCATTGAGCCGGTCCTCGAGGAGCCCGGTATTGCCGGTCACTCGGTAGCTCGCGCCGGCCGAGACGTTGACCAGGTGGCTCAGGCGGATGTCGACGGTGACTTCGGGTTCGAACACGATGAAGTCGTCGCGGACGAGGATCCGTGGCAGCGCGACGCGACCGGCAGGGGCGAGCGCCGTACCCACGCGGCCTCCGGCACTGCCGGGTGCGAGGCCCCCGATGGCCCCGCGCAGGTCGGTCACGTTCCCGATCTGCCGGCCGTCGACGCTCACGCGCACGCTGTCCATGCCGCGCTGCAGCTGCGAGGCGAGCGTGGCCAGGTCCGTTGCGAGTGTGGCGCTACCGCTGCCGATGAGGCCCTTCACGCCGAACCGGATCGGGGAACTGGGCGGAAGCAGCCGCCACTCGATGACGAGACCGCCGTAGCCCAGCGTCTCGTTCCGGCCGCCGTCGGTCATGGCGTAGCCGGCGCCGCCGATGAGCAGCGTCTGGTCGACCACCCAGCCGGCCTCTCCGCCGGCCAGCACGTGTGTGAGGCCATCAATGTCACCGGCTTTTACCACCGGCGCCACCGTGAAGCCGCTCTGGACGCGCTCGACCACCATCGACCCGGTTCCTGCCGGCGCCGTCTGTGCCATCGCCGGGGCGCCCGCCACGAGGAGGGCGACACCGACCGCGGCCATCAGACGTACGCGGTTCATCGTCCACCCTCCACCGCGAGGCTCACATTGAGCGGCGTGACCTCGCCGCGCCGGACCTCGACCTCCTGTGTGAATGGCCGGGCGCCCCGCGCCCGCACCTCCACGCGGTGCCGGCCTTCGGCAAGCTGCAGCTCAAGGCGCCCATCGCGATCCACATCCCACCGCTCGCCGTCGATGAGCACGTCGGCGCCCTGTGGCTGCACGTGCACGGCCAGCGTGCCGTAGGTGGCCTGGCGCTCACGACCGTCGCGTCGCGGACCGCTGTGGTCATCGGTGTCAGGACGGCGCTCCATGGGCCATGGGCGGCCTGGGCCACGCCGGGGATCGCGAGGTCCCGCGCCCTCCAGCAGTGGTTCACGTCGAGCCTCCACCTGCTTCACCACCGGCCGCGGATCCGGCGCGTCGTTGGGGCCGAGCGTCACCAGGGCGTACGTCACGCGGAGCGTGGCATGCGGCCCGACGAAGATCTTCTGCCGCCCGATCCGGAAGCCGCTGCGGTACACCTCCAGTGTGTGCGGGCCGGCCTCCACGTGCAGCCGCTGGAAGGCGCCATCGAAGTCGTCGACGATGCCCATCAGATAGCCGTCGACGAAGACTTCGGCGTCCTTCGGCGTGACTCGCAGCCGCAGTGCGCCTTCCTGGGCGGCGTGTCCGCGGTGTGGCACCGGCCGGTACGCCGGGATGGGACCCACGATGGGGACACCGGGTTGTGCGAGCGCCGTGCCGGCGGTCAGCGTCGTGAGCGCGGCGGCGAGAACCAGTGATGTGCGGCAAGGCACGGTGACATCCTCCTCGATGCCACGTGGGCATCAGCGACTGGTGGAGCAAGCCGCGTGCCGCGTATCGTCCCTGGCGGAGGCGAGGATTCAGGCGTGGATGGCGTCGGCTGCGTCGCCTGCGGTGGACAGTCACGCGGGACCCGCCCGCTGCAGGTGACGATCAGGCGCGGGCGGACGGCAGCGTGATGACGAACACGGCGCCACCGTCGTTGTGTGCCGTGATCGAGCCGCCGTGGCGTTCGATGATGGCCTTCACGATGGACAGGCCGAGGCCGCTGCCGCCCGTGGCGCGACGTGCGGCGTCCGCCTTGTAGAAGCGGTCGAAGATGAGGGACAGGTGGGCGTCTGGAATGCCAGGCCCGGTGTCCCGCACCGTGAGGCGCACGCCGCCGGCCGCCACGGCGGCGTCGAGCGTGATCGTGCCGCCATCGGGGGTGAACCGCAGGGCATTGCCGGTGAGATTCTGGAGGACCTGCTCCAGACGATCGGCGTCGCCGGTGACAGTCCCGGCCCCCGGGGCGATGGTCCGTGCCAACCGGATCCCGTGCTGCTGGAGCTCTCGTTCGTGCCGGGTCGCCACGCGCTCGAAGACGGCGGCGACCGACACATCACCCATGCGAACGGTGGGGCTGCCCCCTTCGAGCCGGGCAAGGTCGAGCAGATCGCCGACGATGTGTTCCATGCGCTGCGTCTCTTCGCTCACGATGCCGAGATAGCGCTCGCGCGTGGGGGCATCGATTGCCAGTTCCGTCATCGCCAGCGTTTCGAGATAGCCGCGCATCGCCGTCAACGGCGTCATGAGTTCGTGTGAGACATCCGCGAGCAACTGCCGTCGCGCGCGATCGGCGGACTCAAGGGCACCCGCGCGGGCGGCCAGTTCATCCGCCATGCGATTAAACGAACGAGCCAGTTCCGCGACTTCGTCGCCACCATCGCCAGGCGCACGGGCGGAAAAGTCGCCGCGCCCGATCGTCTCGGTGGCTTCCTGCAGGTGTCGCAGGCGCCGTCGTGCAGGGCCGAACACCACCACAGCCATGATGACGCCGCCGATGAGCAGGACACCGAGCCCGGCGAGCGCCATGGTCGGCCCCACCTCCTGCAGGATCATCGTGAAGGGCGGACGGCCCGGCAGCACGGCGACCAGGCCGACGGTCTCGCCGTTGGCGATGACCGGCTGAAACTCCGCCAGGCGCCGGAAACCGAATCCGCGCCCGCCGGGCCCGCCGGGCCCGCGCGGACGGCCGTCGGTCGCGGAGGTCGCGTCGCGATTGCCCGGTATCTCGTCTTCGGCCGGGTCCGCGAATGGAGGACGGCCAGCGGGGCCGCGAGGACCGTCGATCTGCGGTACAGCCCCGCGTGCGGCCTGCCGCCGGAGCATGGCCAGGAATCCCGGGGGCACCAGTCCCTCGTGGTTCGCTGCCGTTTGTCCGTCGCGCATCGCCACGACGACCGGTTGGAACGCGCGATCAAACTGCCCATGGACGAACGCAGCGATGTCGGTCTTTGGCTCCCGAGCGAGGGTCGTCGACAACTCGGTGGCGGCGAGCACCGCCAGCTGTGCCGGGGTTCGCGACTGCAGAGACCCGGCCTGTGGGTAGGTGAAGTACAGAAACAGCAGGCCCTGCGAGACGAGCATGATGGCGAACAGCACCACCAGGCCTGCGCCGATGCGCCAGTAGAGGCTGCGATACCAGGCCGGTCCCCTAGACATCGGTCGCCTTGTAGCCCGAGCCCCATACAGTGGCGATCACGTCCGGGTTGGCCGGGTCGTGCTCGATCTTCTTCCGCACGCGCTTCACCAGCGTGTCGACGCTGCGCTCGGTGACGAAGGTGTTCTCCTTCCACGTGCGGTTCAGCAGGGCCTCCCGGCTGAAGACGATGCCCGGATGTGAGAGCAGCACGTAGAGCAGATCGAACTCGTGCGTCGTCAGCTCAACCTCCTCGCCGTCACGGGTCACCCGCCGGCGGGCCGGGTCCATCGCGAGATGCCGGTAGTTGATAGGCTTTGCCGCGCTGACGCCTGCGGGGGCGGTCTGTGCGTGTGTTGCACGACGCAGGAGGGCTCGTACCCGCGCCACCAGTTCACGCACGCCGAATGGTTTGGTGAGGTAGTCGTCTGCGCCTGTTTCCAGGCCCAGTACCTTGTCGGTCTCCTCGCGCCGGGCCGTCAGCATGAGGATCGGTGCCGTGGCGTTCAGTTCGCTGCGACGGAGGGCCCGGCAGACCGAGAGGCCATCAAGCCCGGGCAACATCAGGTCCAGCACGATGACATCAAAGCGCTGGCTCCCGGCGAGTGCGAGGGCCGCGGGCCCGTTCTCCGCTTGGACGCAGGCGAAGCCCTCGACGCCGAGGTGCAGACAGACGAGATCGCGGATGTTGCGTTCGTCCTCAACCACAAGCGCCGTGCGGGAGTCTGTCGCGCCAGTCATCTGTGCTGTCGATCCTAGGGCGTCTCGTCCCGGGAATGGGCCGCAAATGGGCGCGTGCCACGGATTTTTCACATGGTCTGGGAAACGCCAAGTGCCGCCATGACGTCAATAACAGTGTCATCCTTGATCAAGACCGGTGAGGGACCAGGAGAACGCATGAAGAAATGGATAGTGACGCTCTGTGTGCTGGCCGCCGCCGGCGCCGCGGGCACGTTCTACTACCGGAGGGCCAAGCCGGCCGAGGCCAGCAGCGCGCTCATCACGGCCACGCTGGCGCGGGGCAATGTCGTAGAGGCCGTGCAGGCGACCGGCACGCTGGAAGCTGTCACGACCGTCCAGGTCGGGTCGCAGGTCTCCGGTTCGATCAAGGCGCTGCACGCGGACTTCAACTCGCAGGTTCGCCAGGGCCAGGTCGTGGCTGAGCTTGAGCAGTCCCTGTTTCAGGCCCAGGTGGAGCAGGCCTCGGCGACGCTGACCCGGCTGCAGGCGGATCGTGACCGCGCGCGGGTCCAGGTGGAAGATGCACAGATCAAGCTCAAGCGCGCGCGGGAGCTTTCGGCCCGTCAGCTCCTGGCGGCGTCCGACCTCGACACCGCGGAGAGCACCGCGAGGCAGGCTGAGGCGGCGCTCAAGTCGGCTGAAGCGCAGATCGTGCAGGCGCGCGCCTCCCTCAATCAGACCCAGGTGAACCTGTCGTACACGATCATCAAGGCGCCGATCGACGGCATTGTGGTTTCGAGGAACGTCGATGTCGGCCAGACCGTGGCGGCCAGCATGCAGGCGCCGACGCTGTTCGTGCTGGCGAAGGATCTGGCGCAGATGCAGGTGAGTGCGGCCATTGACGAATCAGATATCGGCCGCATCCACGCCGGACAGAGTGTCACCTTCAAGGTGGACGCCTACCCGGACGACGTGTTCACCGGCACCGTGCGGCAGGTCCGCCTCCAGCCCGTGGTCACGCAGAACGTCGTGAGCTACACGACGATCATTACGGTCCCGAATCCCACGCTGAAGCTGCGGCCGGGCATGACGGCCAGTGTCACCGTCGAAATCTCCCGCGCGGACAACGTCGTGCGCATGCCGAGTGCCGCGGTGCGGTTCCGCCCGACGCCCGAACTGTTCGCCTCGCTCGGACAGCCGGCGCCCGCGGGTGGATTCGGTGGTCCCGGTGGCGCACGTGGCGGGGCCGGTGCGGCCAGCGGGGCTACGCCTCCCGCCGCCGCGCCTGGTGCGCCCGCTGCGGGTGGGGCGCCTGCGCGTTCCGCTGGGACCGGGGGGACCGGCGGGACCGATGGTGCCCGAGCGGTTGCCCCATCGACGCCTGGCGCCGCTTCTGGCGGTGGCCGCTTCGCGAACCTGTCGCCCGAGGAGCGCGACGCGTTCCGCCAGCGGATGCAGAATGCGTCGCCAGAAGAACGTCAGCGCATGCGCGAGGAGCGTCGGACGACCGGCAATGGGGCGCCGGAAGCTTCCGGGAGCGAACGTGGCGGCGCAGGGGGCAGCGGTGGAGGCGCGTCTGCGCCAGGCGGTCGGTTCGGCAATATGTCACCGGAAGAGCGTGACGCGTTCCGTCAGCGGATGCAGAACATGACGCCAGAGGCGCGCGAGGCATTCCGCCAACGGATGCGCGAGGGCGGAGGTCCTGCGGGATCTGTGCCGCCGGGCGCTGGTCCGCGCACGGCGACGCCGCTCGTGGGCGGGCGCCGCGCACCGGTTGGAGGCCGAAACGGCGCGCCGGCCGAAGCCGTGGTGGCGCCCATTGAACCTCCAAAGATCACGGTGCGCCCAGTGTGGCTGCTGCGGGACGGCAAGCTTGAGCGCGCGGTCGTGCGGGTGAGCATCAGCGACGGCGTCGCTCTGGCAGTCGTGGACGGCCCGGTGCAGGAAGGCGATGTCGTCGTGACGGGCATGACGCAGCCGGCGGCGCAGGCGCAGGGGGCAGGTAATCCGCTGATGCCGTTCGGCGGCCAGCGCTTTCCGGGTGGCGGTGGCTTTGGCGGCGCGGGCGGCGGCAATGCCAACCGCAACGGTGGAGCGGGTGCGGCTGGTGGGGGCGCCGGCCGCCGGTGAGCACTGAGCCTGTCATCGTCGTGACGGACGTGGTCAAGACGTACCACGTCGGTGAGGTCGACGTGCATGCGCTGCGCGGCGTGGCCTTGCAGATGAACCCGGGAGAATTCGTCGCCCTCACCGGTCCATCAGGGTCAGGCAAGTCGACGTTCATGCATATGCTCGGGTGTCTCGACAGGCCGAGCAGCGGGCGGTATCTGCTGAACGGGCGCGATGTCTCGACGCTCTCCGCGCACGCCCTGTCGCGCGTGCGCAACGATCAGATTGGCTTCGTGTTCCAGGGCTTCAATCTGCTCTCGCGGACCTCCGCCCTCGAGAACGTGGAGCTGCCGATGCTCTATAGCAAGGTGAAGGCGAAGGAGCGCAAGGCCCGTGCGCGGGCGGCGCTTGAGGCCGTGGGCCTCGGCAGCCGCGCGGATCATCACCCGAATCAGCTGTCGGGCGGCCAGCAGCAGCGCGTGGCGATTGCCCGGGCGCTGGTGAACCAGCCGAAGATCCTGCTCGCCGATGAACCGACGGGCAATCTCGATACCCGCACGAGCATCGAGGTCATGGGCATCTTCCAGAAGCTGAATGCCGAGCAGGGCATCACCGTCGTGCTGGTCACGCACGAGCACGATATTGCCGAATACGCCACGCGCATTGTGGCCTTCCGCGACGGCCGCGTGCGGTCTGACAACCCGGTGACGACGCGACGGGACGCGACGACCGAATTGGCCGCGCTGGACGCCGAACGCCCTACAGACGAAGACGAACGCTCTGCCTGACTGAGGTGTCCATGTCCATCTTCATGACGTTTCTTATCGCCCTCAAGGCGCTCAGGCGCAATGCGATGCGGACGGCGCTGACCGCCCTCGGGATGATCATCGGCGTCTCGGCCGTCATCGTCATGGTGGCGATCGGCAACGGCGCGCGCGCCCAGATCGAGACCAACATCAAGAGTGCCGGCTCGAACATCATCAATGTGAATGCAGGCTCCGGTCCTGCGGGGCCCGTGCGCATGGGCATCGGCAACACGACCACCCTCCGCGTGGAGGACGCCGAAGCGGTGCGCAAGGAGGTGGCGGGGATTCGATACCTCTCGCCGGGCGTGAACCTGCGCTCGCAGGTGATTTCCGATACCAGCAACTGGGGCACGCAGATCCAGGGAACAGGGGACGAGCTGCCGCTCATCCGGAGCTGGCCCGCGGAGCGGGGTGGATTCTTCACCGAGCAGGACGTGCGCAGTGCCGCGAAGGTGGCCGTGCTGGGGTCGGTGGTCCGCGATCAGCTGTTTGGCCCGGGAACGGACCCGACCGGGTCGCAGATCCGGATCAAAAACCAGCCGTTCAAGGTGATTGGCGTGCTCGGCAAGAAGGGGCAGGCCGCCATGGGCCAGGACCAGGACGATACCGTCTTCATTCCGTACACCACCGCGCAGAAGAAGCTGCAGGGGATCCAGCACATTCAAAACATGGTGATCCAGGCGGAGGACGGTGTGCCGCTCGCGCGGGTCCAGGCAAGCATTACAGCCCTGCTCAGGATTCGCCACAAGCTCAATGGCGACCAGGACGACTTCAACGTCCGCACGCAGGATGAGATGACCAGCATGCTGACCTCGACGACCGACACGATGACGGGGCTGCTTGCCGGCATCGCGGCCGTGTCGCTCGTGGTCGGCG
Source organism: Acidobacteriota bacterium (assembly GCA_947482665.1). GTDB lineage: Bacteria > Acidobacteriota > Vicinamibacteria > Vicinamibacterales > UBA2999 > CANKJK01. The sequence continues at coordinate 45,146 of CANKJK010000013.1, read as the reverse complement.
GCATCGGCATCATGAACATCATGCTGGTATCGGTGACCGAGCGGACGCGGGAGATCGGGCTCCGTCTCTCACTGGGCGCCAGGGATATCGATGTGCTGATGCAGTTCCTCGTCGAGGCCGTCGTGCTCAGTCTTGCGGGTGGCGCCATCGGACTGGCGATCGGAATCGGGGCGTCCTATGGGATCGGCCGTGTGTTTGGGTGGCCCACGGTCGTCTCCAGCAATGCGGTGTTGCTGTCCTTCGCCTTCTCGGCGGCCATTGGTGTGTTCTTCGGTTTCTATCCGGCGCGCAAGGCGGCGGCGATGAATCCTATCGAGGCGCTTCGTTATGAATAGCAGAGTGATGATGCGGAGGGGTGTGACCGTGGTGCTCGCGGCTGTGGCCGTCGCACTGCTGGTGCGGTTGGCGGCGGCGCAGGCCCACCCGGACTTCTCCGGTACCTGGGTGGTCGAGAAGGTGGATCACGCGGGCGGCGGCGCGCCCGATGGTCCGGACGGGATAGATGGGCCACCCGGTGGCGGCGGACGGCGTGGCGGGCCCGGTGGCCCCGGTGCCGGCGGTGGATTCGGCGGGCCCGGAGGCGGTGGTGGATTTGGCGGAGGGCGCCGTGGCGGAGGCGGTGGTCGAGGCCCGGGCGGCGGTGAGCGAGCCGATGGCGGCCGGCCAACCGGCCGGCCCGGACCGGGACCGATGTATCACGTCGGCGAAGTCGTCACCATCAAACAGTCTCCGGAGTTTCTGATCGTGACGCGTGAAGGCGAGGGTGTCACGGCCATGGGGAGCTACGCGCTGGATGGTTCCGAGGTGAAACACGAAGGCCTGGGCGGCGGGGCGTCCTCAAGCAAGTCGCGCTGGGAAGGCGTGGCCCTGGTCACGGAGTTGTCGACCGCGATGGAGACGCCGCGCGGGAAGATGACGATGAAGAGCCGCGAGGTCAGGACACTGGGGGCGGATCCGAACACGATGACGGTGACCGTCACGCTCGAGACGCCACGGGGCAAGCAGTTGAGCACGGTGACCTTCGGCCGCAGATAGGCCGGTCGTCACAGTTTCTTCACGACTCCGACCGTGGGGCGCCACGAAGATCGCGTCGAATGCAGTAGAGCGGCGGCACTCAAGCCGTAGCTTCGAATGGGGCACGACATGACACGAGTGATTCGCAGACGGATGGTGGTGGGGGGCGCGGCAGCTGCCCTGGTGCTGGCTCTCGGCGCTGGCATGCTGGCGCAGGGTCCCGGCGGCCCTGGTCGGCGCGGGTTCGGTCCCGGAGGACCAGGTGGTCCGGGCGGCCCAGGTGGCCCAGGTGGCCCCGGCGGACCGATGGGGCACGGCCCCGGGGGGCCCGATGGGCCCATCGGGATGATGGGCGGGCCGATGTTTCCCCTGCCGCGCCTTGGTCTGTCCGAGACGCAGATGGACCAGGTCAAGGACGTGATGCAGCGACACCGGCCGGAGATGGAGGCCGCGGGCCAGAAGCTGAAGGTGGCGCACGACGCCCAGCAGAAGGCGGTGATGGCGATCCCGGCCGACGAGAACGGGATTCGCGCCAGCGCAGAGGCGCTTGCCGCGGCGACGACGGACGCGGGCCTGTTGCGCGCGCGTGTCCGGAACGAAGTGTGGGCGCTGCTGACACCTGAGCAGCAGACGAAGGCGAAGCAGCTCGAAGCCGAGCGCGCCTCGAAGCAGGCGGAGCGGACGGACTTCCGGAAGCAGATGCAGGATCGCCGCGGCGCGCGCCGGCAGCCTCCGCCCCCGCAGTAGGCCCGTTCCCGCTCGTCGACAGACGCCTGCGCGGCAACCGGCTCCGGCCAGGCCGTGCAGGCGTCTCTATTTGGGTCGCCTCAGCCGCGGTAGTTGCCGAACTGCAGGGCGACGCCGAATTCCTTGCCGCGGAGCACCCGCATCGCCTCCTGCAGATCGTCCTTGGAGTTGGACGTCACCCGCAGCTGGTCGCCTTGAATCGAGGCCTGTACCTTCTTGAGCCCGCTCTCCTTCAGGAACTTCACGATCTCCCGTGCCGCATCCGAGGACACGCCCTGCTGCAGCGTGACCTCCTGGCGGACCGTGCTGTTGGCCGCGGGTATGGCGGTGCCGCGGGTCAGGTTCTGGGTGGGCACATTCCGGCGGACGAGCCGCGTCTGGACGATTTCCCAGAGCGCGGTCAGCTTGAAGTTGTCGTCGGCCACCAGGGTCATCTTGGATTCCTTGGCGTCGAATTCGATGGATGCCTTCGACCCCTTGAAGTCGTAACGCTGGGCCAGTTCCTTGCGGGCCTGGTTCAGTGCGTTGTCCACTTCCTGGAGATCGACGTTGGAGGTGATGTCAAACGAACACGCAGAGGCCATGGCACGCGATTCTAGTTCAAGGCATGATGGGCCCGCGATGCGCGAAGACCTCCGGATCGGGATCTCGCGGTGTCTCCTGGGCGACCCGGTGCGCCATGACGGCGCCGTCGTCGACGCCGCCGACCTGGTGGCGTGGCTTGGAGCCCGCGTCGAGCTCTGGCCGATCTGTCCCGAGGTGGAAATCGGGATGCCGACGCCGCGCGAGCTGCTTGAACTGCAGGTCTCCCCGAACGGCGTGCCGTCGGGCGCGCATCGCGTGCGGCTCGTGGGCGTCGAGACCGGCACATCGTGGACGACCCGGATGCACGACTGGGCGGCACGGCATGCGGGGAAGTGGGCGGCCGCCGGGATCAGCGGCGTCGTGCTGAAAGCTGGATCTCCCAGCTGCGGCGCCGGCGGTGTGCCGGTGCACAGCGGGACCCTGCGCCTGTCGGGCCGGGGCCTCTTTGCGCAAGCGGTCGCGACGGCCCTGCCCGACATTCCGATGGTCGAGGAAAGCGAGCTCGAGCGGGTTGTCGCGCGTGAGGCGTTTCTGGCCGCAGTACGGGCCCGTCGCGTTCGGTAGAATCCGTTCATGTATCCGCACCACTCGCTGCGGGACCGCACACGGGTCGACGAGCTTCGGCAGCGGCTGGCGGCCGTGCAGGCCGGGAGCGCACGCCACTGGGGCACGATGACCGCGCACGAGATGATCTGCCATCTCGCCGACTCCTTTGAGGCCGTCCTTGGTCTGCGCCCCAATTCTTCGGTCGAGTCCTGGCTCTCGAGGACGGTGGTCAAGTGGATTGCCTTGCATACGTCGCTTCCGTGGCCGCACGGTGTGCCGACCCGGCCGGAGGTCAACCCGAAGGAACAGGGCACGCGGCCCGGCGATCTTGAGTCGGACCGCACGCGGCTCCTCGCCCTCTTCGATCGGTTTCTCGAGCCTGAGGCCACGTGCGTGCCGCATCCCTCGTTTGGTGCCATGAGCCGGGACGAGTGGCTGCTCTGGGGATACGGCCACATGGACCATCACTTGCGGCAATTCGGCGCCTGAGAAAGCCCGTCGGCCGCTTGGGGGAGCACCATGAGCGAGACAGGCGAGACCCGCTCGACGCACGAGCGCGTCGCCGCGACCTGCAACAACCGCGCGTGGGCCCTGAGCGTGAGCCCGAGGACCGGCGGATCGTCGATCAGACCCTCCGACACGTGCCGCATTCGGCGGTGTCGTCCGCAATCCGGCCGCGTCCGGCGCCCGTAGGGTCTGGCAGGAGGTCACCCGCTTCTGTCACAAGGCCGACACCTACCAGCCCTGGCAGGACCTGCAGCCGTGAGGACGCCCAGGTAGACTCCGGCGCATGACGACCTCCCGTTCGCTTCGTGCCGCACAAGCGGTGTCGCTGACCGCGCGTGCCGTGCAGGCGCGGCTTCGTGCGCAGGCCGATCCGGTGCGGGCAGCCGGCGCCGCGCGGTTCTTCAAGACCGGCCCTGGTGAATACGGCGAGGGCGACCGCTTTCTGGGTCTGACGGTGCCCGCCCAGCGCGCGGTGGCCCGGACATTTCGTGCCTTACCCTTGGCGGAGGCCGCACGGCTCCTGGCCTCGCCTGTCCACGAGGATCGGTTCACGGCGCTCGAAATCCTCGTGATGCAGTACGAATCAGGGGACACGGCATCCCGGGAGCGCGTGTACCGCTTCTATCTGGACCACACGGCAGGCATCAGCAACTGGGATCTCGTCGATACCTCTGCCCGCTACATCGTGGGCGTCCATCTGCTGTCGCGAAACCGCGGGCCGGTGTTGCGGTTGGCACGGTCGGGGAATCTCTGGGAACGGCGCATCGCCATGGTGGCCACCCACGCCTGGATTGCCGAGGGCGATACGGACGACGCCTTCACGATAGCGGCCCTGCTGCTGGACGACCGGCATGACCTGATGCACAAGGCGGTGGGCTGGATGCTGCGTGAGGCCGGTGTTCGAGACCGTGCGGCCCTGCTGCGTTTTCTCAAGACCCACTACCCACGCATGCCGCGGACGACGCTCCGCTATGCGATCGAGCATTTGTCCGCGCCGCACAGGAAGCGCGTGCTGGCGGGGGATGTGGCCTGACGCGGCTCGCACCCTGCGTGCTCAGGCGCGGACAGAGGGAGCGGACGAGCGCAGCACGGGCATCGTGCGCGGCACCGCGCGATGCTACCGGGAGGGCGCCAGGCGGCCCGCGTCCCAGGCCCGCTTCAGGGTCGGGGCAAGCAGGTCTTCGCCGCAGGCGCTGAAGTGGTCGGTGTCGCGGAAGGTGATGCAGTCGCCGACGCGGACGAACTCCGAGGACGGCTTGAAGAGGTCGTGCAGGGACACATACCGAAATGGCCACCGGCCTGCCCGTGCCCGGCGCTGCAGTTCGTCTTCGAGCAAGGCATAGTGACGGAGGGCCACGTCCGACATGTGAAGGCCGCGGGAGAGATACGAGAGATCGCGGAAGTCCACGCGGGCGTCTGTGTAGGGTCCGAGCCAGACTGTCGGCACGTGTCTGGCTAGCGCCTTCAGGTAATCCACAGCCACCGTAATCCCCTCGTCGTGCAGGATGAAGGGCGCGTTCGGCGCAAACGCTTCGCGCGTGTCGAGCTCGCCGTTGCGGTCTTCGAGAAAATACGACCCGCTCTGGTTGAAGAGGACCACACGGATATCGTCCGCGTGCCGGTTCACGAAGCGGCCGAACGCCCCGTAGTGGCAGTCGGGGTTGTCGTTCTGCGGCCGGCATCCGGGTTTGGCCACACCGGCGACGAACGGCGCCACGTTCGCCTTCGCGACGAGGTTGTAGACGTTCATGGCGTGCGAGTCGCCGAGGACGATCACCGCGGGCCCGAAGCGTGCCCGGCAGCCGGTGAACCGCGCCTCGAACGCGGGAGTCGGCTCCTGGGCCCAGAAGTGGCAAGCGCCGTCGTCGACCATGTCGTCGGAGAGATGCCGGCTGGTGTGGTCGCGCACGAGCTGGTAGAGCGCCCGGTCCGCCGGCGAGAGCCGGTGGTCGATGTAGTAGGCGGCGAAGCCTTCGTTGGCGACGCCGATGGCTCCAAGGGCGGCGAAGAGCGCTGAGCCGGTGACGGCAAAGATCGCCACATGCACGCGCCTGAGGCGCGCACTTCTCCGGAATGGCTGCTCAATCCACCGCCAGCTCGCGTAGGCGAGCACAAGCGCGGCGAGTGACAGCCAGAGAAACGTCGCCGGGCCTGGCGGGGCAGGGGTGTTGTGCCTGGCAAACGCGAAGAGCGGCTGGTGCCACAGATACGCGCCGTAGCTGATGAGGCCGAGGCCTGCGAGCGGTGCGCTCGACAATGCTGCGCCTACCACTGTTCCAGGCGTCGCAAACAGCAGCAACAACGCCGCGCCGACGGTGGGCACGAGTCCGTAGAGCCCTGGAAACGGTGTGTGCCGGCTGAATGTGAACACGGGCAGCAGGACGAGCGCGAGTCCGAGAGCGCTCGCCAGCTGGGCGGACCCTGGTGAGACGGCCGGCGTCCGATGGCGGTCGTAGAACGCGGCCAGGGCGCCGATCATCACCGCCCACGATCGGGTCTGGAGTAAGAACACGGCCTCGGCCGGCCGGTACACGCCGCGCTCCGCGGCGACAAGGCTGGCCAGGCCCAGCGCAGCCAGCAAGCACCCTCGAGAGACGGTCCCCCAGCGGCGCGTGAGGAGGAGCACCGCCGGGAAGAGCAGATAGAACTGCTCTTCGACAGCCAGGCTCCACGTGTGGAGCAACGGCTTCAACTCCGCAGCCGTGTCGAAGTAGCCGGTTTCGCGTGCGAAGACGAAGTTGGCGTAGAACCCGGCGACGCCGGTGAGTGAGCCGGCGAAGGCCTTCAAGTCCGACGGGAGCAGTCTGAACCACGCGATGCCGGACGAGACGGCCAGCACCGTGAACAGCGCGGGGAGGATGCGCCGCGCCCGGCGTTCGTAGAAGCGTGCGAGCGAGAAATGGCCTGCCTGTTGCTCGGCCAGGATGAGGCAGGTGATGAGATATCCGCTGATGACGAAGAACACGTCCACGCCGACGAAACCACCCCGAAACAACGGAAAACCTGCATGGAAGCCGATGACGGGCAGGACGGCCAGGGCGCGCAGGCCGTCGATCTCCCGGCGATAGGTGTTCGCGGCTGGGACGCTGGAATCTGGGGTCACGAGGGTGCCATAGGACGTCGGGAGGTGCAGAGGTTTCGGGCCGCCGTGGCATAATAACCGGCCGTCGTTGGGGCGGCGCAGAACTTCTGGTCGGGATCGACGCGGGGCAGACAGTTATGGGTGATGCAGGCGAAGGACTCGTAGACGCCGAGGCGCGGATCCAGGAGCGCCTTGACGAAATCGCGGAAGAGAAGCTGTCGCGACGCAAGAAGGTCGTGGTCGATCCGGTGAAGGCCCGCGAGATCGCGGCGCTGACGCTGGCGCGCACGGACTTTGAGCGTCAGATGGCTGCCACGCAGCATGAAGCTCGCCGCAAGCAGCTCAAGGCTGCGCTGGCACAGGTCGAGAAGCAGCTGAAGTCGCTCGGCGGCTAGGACCGTGCCGTGACCGACGACGCGTCCCGCGCAGGCGTCGCCGAGGTGCTGGCCTATCACGACCGCACCAAACACGCGTTTGATCGCTTTGCGCCGGCGCTGGGCTATCTGGACTGGGCCACCCAGCCAGACCCGTTCAGGCGCTACGCCGGCGCGCCCGTCGTGGAACTGCCACGCCGGGTACCGGCTGCGGCCACTGCCGGGCCACTCACGCTCGACACCCTGGGCGAGTGCCTGCGTTGTGCATTCGGGCTCACGGCGTGGAAGCAGGCGGGCGCCTCTCGCTGGGCCCTTCGCTCGAACCCCTCAAGCGGCAATCTCCACCCAACCGAGGCGTATGTCGTCGCGCCTGAGGTGACCGGCGAGGGGTGGCGTGTGTCTCACTACGCCCCGCGAGAGCATGCGCTGGAGCAGCGCGCCGCTCTTGGTTCCGTCGTGCCCGCGTGCCCCGCCGGTGTGTGTCTCGTGGGCCTCTCATCAGTTCACTGGCGCGAGGCGTGGAAGTACGGCGAGCGGGCGTTCCGCTATTGCCAGCACGATGTGGGTCATGCGATCGGGGCGTTGATCTATGCGGCGACAACGCTGGGCTGGCGGGTTCGCCTGCTGGACGGCTGGAGCGATGCGGACGTGGCGGCGCTGCTGGGCGTGGATCGCCCCCTACCCAAGGGCGTCGAGGTCGAGCACCCGGATTGCCTTCTGGCGGTGGGGCCCGGGGATGTCGACGCCGTTGTCTGGTCCGTGCCCGACCCGTGGCTGCGCGCGGCTCGAGTCGCGTCGTGGCAGGGTGATGCCAACGCGCTCAGCCCTTCGCATGTCGAGTGGCCCGCCATTGATGCGGTGACGGTCGCGACGCAGCGGGTGACGCGCGCCGCCCCCGTCGGCCGGACGCACGCGGGCGACAGTGCGCACGACGTGGATCCTGTCGGCCGGGAATGGCTCATTCGGCGGCGCAGCGCGGTGGCATTCGATGGCCGGGGACGGCTCGACCATCGTGCGTTTGCGCGGATGGCGGCCCGTCTGATTCCGGGTGGGCACCCCGGTTCCGGGCTCGGGCCCTCTCCGGTGTGGGCCGCCCTGCCCTGGGAGCCGCGGATTCATCCCATCTGGTTCGTGCACCGCGTGGACGGGCTGGCGCCCGGAATCTACGCGCAGCCCCGTGTCCCGTCTGCGATCAGCGCCCTGCGCGCTGGACTGCGGAGCGACCTGCTGTGGGAGCCCGTCGCCGGGTTTGACGGGTTGTTCCTGCTGGCGCCTCTCGATGCGCGGGGGCTGGCGCGCCGCCTGAGCTGCGACCAGGACATCGCCGCCGATGGCTTCATCGGGATGGCGATGCTGGCCCCACTCGCCTCGGCCCTCGACGCGCATGGCCCGGCCTGTTATCGGGAGCTGTTCTGGGAAAGCGGCCTGATCGGGCAGGTGCTCTATCTTGAGGCCGAACGAAGCGGTGGTCGTGCCACTGGAATCGGCTGCTTCTACGACGACGCCGTCCACGACGTGCTGGGCATCACCGGACACACGCTGCAGAGCCTCTATCACTTCTCCATGGGTGAGCCGGTGGAGGACAGGCGGCTGACGACCGAGCCAGGCTACGCCTGGGACTGATCGCCGTGCCCGCAGTCAGCGGAGCACATCGACCTGGAGCCCGAACTCTCCAAGAATCCGCCGCGCGGTCCCCGACCCATCGGCCCGGAAGTGCGCAGGCCACGTCGCGGGCGCGGACGGCGGCGGCGCGGCCTGGGCGATCGCCAGCAGCGGGGCACAGGCGGCTGCGGCCGCAGCCGGTTCATGCAGGTGTTGCCAGCGTGCCTCGGCGGCCGCCCCGAGGGCACCCAGGAGGTCCGCGTTCTCGGCCAGCCTCCGCAGCGCCAGCATCAGGGAATGCTCTTCGTCGCGCGGGTCGAGGCTGACGGCGACCGGCGCGGGTGCGCCAGGCCCACGGTCCCGCGGTTGCCACGTCTGGGGATCGAAGCAGGGAAGAGTGCTGGTATCGGGCGATTCCAGTACGACCGCCGGGATGCCGAGTGCGGCCGCGGCCAGGCGGATCCCGTCGCAGCCTCCCTGCGGCGGCCACTGGAGCGACAGCACGACGTCCGCGTTGCCGAGGACGTCAGCGGCGCTATCGGAGGCGACGCACTCCAGCCGAGCCCCTGTCTCCCTGGCGCGCCCGACGGCGCGGTCCACGACGGCGCGGGCCCGGGCGTCTGCCCTGTGCATCCCGATTCGCAAAGGACCGCTGCGCCCGATCCGCGAAACCGTGGGCCTCGCCATCGCGGGTTCAAAGCCCAGGAGTTGCCCGTGGTCCGGCGGCTCGGACGTGGCCAAGGCGGATCCAGCCAGCACGGCGACCGCACGGGAACTGTGCAACGGAATCGCAAGGGCGCCCCCGGGCGCCTCGCGGACAAAGGCGCGCTCCGCGTCGGCGTCCTCACCCCGGCTGCGCCGGACGAGATCGGCACTGTGCGCACTCCCGGGGTGCCGCCCCAGGACGAGCGCCAGTCCGGGAAACCTCACCATGTAGGGCCACAGGTACGCGTCGCCTGGTGTGTCGGTCACCTCATAGATGGCCAGATCGGTCAGCTCCCGGTGCCAGCGCCAGACTTCGTCGTAGGCCGAGGCGCGCGTGACGACCCGGATGTCGTGCCGGGCCGCCAGGGCCGCTACGAGCGAGCCCATCGCGTCCAGAAGGACGTCGCCGGCAGGAGGATCGGGCCGGAACCAGCTGATTCGCATGGAGTTGTGTGGTAAGTCGTCGTGCGTATCGTTGACCAAATCGTCAGCGTTCTATAGCATGAACGAGCTTTGCGAAACTGTTCACAAGCGCCATCGGTGCGCGCGAGGATGGACTGACATGGGTTGGCTGGGCCTTTTGATCATGACCGGCCTCGGTCTCGGGTTCGCGGTGGTGATGATCCTGCTGTCGAGCCTGCTCGGGCCGAAGAATCCCACGCCCGAGAAACTGGCGCCGTATGAATGCGGCATGCCCGCGGTCGGCGACGCGCGCGAGCGTCAGTCGGTCAAGTTCTACCTCGTGGCGATGGTGTTCCTGCTGTTCGATATCGAAGTGGCCTTCCTGTATCCCTGGGCCGTAGCGCTCCGGGACCTCGGGTGGACCGGGTTCGTGCAGATTGTGACGTTCTTCCTGATTCTGGTCGTGGGTTACATCTACATCTGGCGCAAGGGCGTGCTGGACTGGGGCCCTGCGACGACGAGCGCGGCGCGTGCAGCCGCCCGTGCCATGCGCGAGAGGAACGCGGCGTGACCGAAACTTCTCTGCAGTCTTCTCCCCTCATCGTGCCGGCGACTGACGCCGACATGGATCTGCCCGTACTGACGACCCGAGTCGAGTGGCTGGTTCAGTGGGCCCGCCGTTCCGCCGTCTGGCCCGTCACCTTCGGCCTGGCCTGCTGCGCGATCGAAATGATGGCGATGAGCTGCTCCCGGTACGACATCGCGCGTTTCGGCGCCGAGGTGTTCCGCGGGTCACCGCGACAGGCCGATCTGATGATCGTGGCCGGGCGCCTCTCCCGGAAGATGGCGCCGGCGCTGCGCCGCATCTACGACCAGATGCCGGAGCCGAAGTGGGTCATCTCGATGGGTGCCTGCGCGTCAGTCGGCGGCGTGTTCGACAACTACGCCATCGTCCAGGGTGTCGACCAGATCGTGCCGGTGGACGTGTTTGTGCCGGGCTGCCCTCCTCGCCCTGAGTCGCTGATCTACGGGATCGTGCAGCTGCAGGAAAAGATCGCCCGTTCGCGCATGTAGCCATGGACGCAGCCGCTCTGATTGACCTTGTCGCGCCGCACGTGCCGGGCGCCGCCCTTGAGGCTGGCTCCGCCGTGGACATGCCGGTGCTCTACGTCCCAGCCGGGCAGCTCGTGGCCGTGTGTACGGCACTGCGCGACCATGGGGCCTTCAATCTGCTGATCGATATCACTGCGGTCGACTACCTCCCGCGTGAACCCCGCTATGAGGTGGTCTATCACCTGGTCTCCACGGAGGCGCGTCGCCGTCTGCGCATGAAGGTGCGCGTCGCTGCCGGCACAACCGTGCCGACCGTGCAGGCCGTGTGGCCGGCTGCTGGCTGGCCGGAACGCGAAGTGTGGGATCTGTTCGGGATTGTGTTCGACGGACACCCTGACCTGCGCCGGATTCTGACGCCGGACGACTGGGAAGGGCATCCGCTCCGCAAGGACTACCCGGTCCAGCTCCGCAAGACCGCGCAAACCTACGAGCCCCTGCAGGTCACCGAGCAGGAGTTCCGCAGCAACATTCAGCGCGACCGTGTGACGCGCGATCCGGGAGCGAAGGCCTAAGCCATGGCTGACCTGCGCACCGAGACGATGACCGTCAACATGGGGCCCCAGCACCCCAGCACGCACGGCGTGTTGCGGCTGGTGTTGACCCTCGACGGCGAGATCGTCAAGAACGCCGACGTCACCGTCGGCTACCTCCACACCGGCATCGAGAAGACCGCCGAGCAGAAGAAGTGGCAGCAGGTCATCCCGCTCGTCGAGCGCATGGATTACCTCGGCGCCCAGTCGAACAGCCTCGCCTACGCCCTGTCGGTGGAGAAGCTGCTCGGCCTCGAGATGCCCGAGCGGGTCCAGAACATCCGCGTACTCATCGCGGAACTGCAGCGTCTCATGAGCCATCTCGTGTGGCTCGGCACGCACGCCATGGAAATCGGCGCCGTGTCCGTGATGCTCTACTGCTTCCGCGAGCGCGAACAGTTGCTCAACATCAATGAGCAGACGGCCGGCTTCCGGCTGTTCCCGAGCTACATCCGCGTCGGTGGTCTGCGTGAGGACCTGCCGCGCGGGTATCACGAGTCGGTCAACAACTTCCTCGACATGTTCCCAGGCAAGCTGGACGAGTACGAGGACATGCTGACCAAGAATCACATCTATCGGCTGCGCACCGAGGACGTCGGGTATGTCTCGCTCGAGACGGCCATGCGCTGGAGCCTGCCTGGCCCGATCGCCCGTGCGTCCGGCTCCACCTACGATGTCCGCAAGTCCTTCCCGTATCTGACGTACGCCTCCTATGACTTTGAGGTCCCGACCTTCACGGAAGGTGACGTCTATGCGCGGTATCGGCTCCGGCTGCGTGAGATGCGGGAGAGCGTGAAGATCTGCAAGCAGGCGATCGCGCGCATCACCCCGACGGGGCAGTGGGCCGCCAGCGACCCGCGCGTCGTGCCGCCGCCGAAGGACAAGGTGTATACCGAGATGGAAGCGCTCATTCAGCACTTCCTGATCTACTCGCAGGGTTTCTCGGTGCCTGCGGGCGAAGCCTACGTGCCCGTCGAGGGCGCGCGCGGCGAGCACGGCGTCTACATCGTGTCGGACGGCACCAACCGCCCGTGGCGCGTGAAGATGCGGGCGCCGTCCTTCTATGCCTGCCAGGCGCTGCCGACTGTGATTCAGGACGGAATGATCGCGGACGTCGTGGCCGTCATTGGCTCGTCCGACGTCGTGATGGGAGACGTGGACCGGTGAGCTTTCACGCCAGGATGGACTACTCGCCGGCGAAGTTCCACAAGTCGGAACGCCGGCTGGCCGATGTGGGGGAGCCGTTCCGCTTCTCCCCCGAACATCAGGCGACGTTTGATCGTCTCGTCACGCATTACCCGGCCGAGCGGCGCAAGTCGGCCATCCTCTATGCGCTGTACCTCGTGCAGGAGCAGCAGGGGTATGTCTCGCGCGCCGCGATGCGCTTCGTGGCCGAGCAGATCGGCTGCACGCCGGCCGAGGTCGAGGATGTCGTCACCTACTACGTGATGTTCTTCCAGAAGCCCGTCGGCACCTACGCCCTGGCTGTGTGCCGCACGCTCTCGTGCGCGCTGGCCGGCGCCGAGCGTGTGACCGAGGCGCTGTCGGATCATCTGGGGGTGCCGGTGGGTGGCACTGACGCGTCCGGCACGTTCACGCTGCTGGAGTTCGAGTGCCTGGGCGCGTGTGACCGCGCACCCGTCGTGATGGTGAACAACGACCACTGGCACGAGCACCTCACGCCCGACGGCGTGCCGAAGTTCATCGAAGACCTGCGGGTGAAAGGGTTGGCGGCTCTGACCGGCTGTCATCACAAGGTGGAATAGGACGATGGCCTACGAACCCGTCCTGACCAAGTTCGTCAAGGAGCCCAACTGCTACACGTTGGACTTCTACAAGGCGAAGGACCTCGGCTACGAGGCGCTGCGGAAGGCTGTCACCACCATGCAGCCCAACGACGTCATCGAGATGGTGAAGGCGTCGGGCCTGCGTGGCCGTGGCGGGGCCGGATTCCCGACGGGCCTCAAGTGGCAGTTCGTCCTCAAGGACACGCCCAAACCCAAGTACATCTGCTGCAACGCGGACGAGAGCGAGCCGGGGACCTTCAAAGACCACCTGCTCATGGAGCGCAATCCCCATCTGCTGATCGAGGGATGCGCCATCGGCTGCTACGCGATCGGCGCGAAAGTCGCCTACATCTACATCCGCGGCGAGTTCTACCACGTGCAGAAAGTCCTCGAGCAGCAGATCGAAGAGGCCTACCGCGCGGGGTTCCTCGGCAAGAACATCTTCGGCAGCGGGTTTGACTGCGACGTCTTCGTGCATCGCGGCGCCGGCGCCTACGAGGCGGGCGAGGAAACCGCGCTGATCGAGTCGCTCGAGGGCAAGCGGGCCCAGCCGCGTATCAAGCCGCCGTTTCCGGCGGTGTCCGGCCTCTACAACTGCCCGTCGGCGGTGAACAACGTCGAGACGCTCGCCAACGTGCCGCTCATCATCTCGAAGGGCGTCGAGTGGTTCACGAGCCTGGGTCCTGAGAAGAACAACGGGCCGAAGCTCTACTGCGTCAGCGGACACGTGAAGAACCCGGGTGTGTTCGAGGCGACGATGGACGTTTCGCTGAAGGAACTGATCCTTGGCGACCAGTACGCCGGTGGCATGAAGGACGGCCGCACGCTCAAGGCCGTGATTCCCGGCGGGTCCTCGACGCCCGTGCTGCTGCCCGACCAGATTGATATTCCCGCCAGCTTCGACGCCGTGGCCAAGGCCGGATCGATGCTCGGTTCGGCCGCCATCATGGCCGTGGATGACACGACCTGCATGGTCTGGCTCGCGAAGAACCTGCTCGCGTTCTACCGGCACGAGTCGTGCGGCAAGTGCACGCCCTGTCGCGAGGGCGCGGACTGGCTGCTGAAGTTGCTGACCCGCATCGAAGCCGGTGAGGGGCAGATGAAGGACATCGATCTTCTGCTCGATGTGTCGAAGAACATCGGCGGCAAGACCCTGTGCCCGTTCGGGGATGCGGAGATCGCCCCGGTCCTCTCGACCATCAAGCACTTCCGGCATGAATACGAGGCGCACGTGCGCGAGGGTTGCTGCACGATTCCGGCGCCGTGGCGGGGCACGCGTGCGCCCGCTCTGGCAGGGCACCACTAATGCTGGTCGTCATCGCTCAGATCGTCATCATCCTCATCGCCTTCGTGATGCTGCTGAACGTGGCAGCCATCATGGTGTGGGTGGAGCGCAAGGTGTGCGCGCTCATCCAGCAGCGCGATGGGCCAAACCGTGTCGGTCCCTATGGGCTGCTGCAGCCGTTGGCCGACATCATCAAGCTCATCATGAAGGAGGAGCTGCGGCCGAAGTCGGCTGACGCGATTCTCTTCACGCTCGCGCCGATCATCTCTGCCGTGGCGGCGTTTGCGGCATTCGCGCCCGTGCCGTTCGGCGCGCAGACGACGCTCTTCGGCCTGCTCGATCGGCCCGTGGGCCTGCAGGTTGCCGACGTCAACGTCGGGATGCTGCTGGTGTTCGCCATCGCGTCGATGGGGGTCTACGGCATCGTGCTGGCAGGCTGGGCGTCCAACAACAAGTATTCTCTGCTTGGAGCCCTCCGTTCCTCGGCGCAGATGATCAGCTACGAGCTGTCCTACGGCACGGCCCTGGCCGGCGTGGTCCTGATCGCCGGGTCGCTGTCGCTCCGCGAAGTCGTGGACGGACAGGCGGGTGCCTGGTTCGGTGTGTTGCCGAAGTGGTATCTGTTTCTGCAGCCGGTCGGCTTCGTGATCTTCATGATCGCGGGCATTGCCGAAACCAACCGCGCGCCATTCGACTTCCCCGAAGCCGAGCAGGAACTGGTGGCCGGCTACTTCACGGAATACAGTTCGATGCGCTTCGCGATCTTCTACATGGCGGAGTACATCAACATGGCGACGGTGTCGGCCATGGCGACCACGCTGTTCCTGGGCGGCTGGCACGGACCCTTCATTCCGGCCGAGTACGGCTGGATCTGGTTCCTGATCAAAGTCAGTTTCCTGCTGTTCTTCTACGTCTGGGTTCGCTGGACTCTCCCGCGGTACCGCTATGACCAGCTGATGCAGTTCGGCTGGAAGTGGCTGCTACCGCTTTCCGTCATCAACCTGCTGGTGACTGCCGCCGGGGTGCTCTACATCAATGGGTGAGACGCTCCTTTTCTACGTGTTCTCCGCGGCGGCCATTGGCACGTCCGCGATGGTCATCGGGCAGCGCAACCCGATGTACAGCGTGCTGCTGCTTGTGGCGTCCTTCGGCATGATGTCCGGACTCTACGTGCTGCTGGATGCGCCGTTCATCGCCGTGACGCAGATCGTGGTCTACGCCGGCGCCCTGATGGTGCTCTTCCTGTTCGTCGTCATGCTGCTCAACCGGCCGAGTGAGGATGACGGCGACTGGGATGTGGCGCATCCGCTCAAGCGGCCCGGCATGGCACGTTTCGGCGCAGGTCTCGCGACGCTCCTCGTGGTGCAGCTGGCCTGGGCGCTGATCCGCACCACCCGCCTGCAGGACGCGGTCAACGGGACGTCGGATGGCTCCAGCGCCTCGGTCAGGACCATCGGCCGGGTGCTGTTCCAGGACTACACGTTCGCCTTCGAGGCAACCTCGGTCCTCATCCTGGTCGCGCTGGTCGGCGGCGTGTATCTGGCGAACCGTGAGGAGAGTCGATGATTCCTCTCGGCCACTACCTCATCGTCTCGGCGGTGCTCTTCGCGGTGGGGAGCGCGGGCGTGTTCATGCGCCGCAACCTCATCACGATCCTGCTCTCCATCGAAATCATGCTCAATGCCGTGAATCTGGCGTTTGTGGCCTTCGGACGCCACGCCGGCATCGTCGACGGCCAGATCATCGTGGCCTTCGTGATGACGGTCGCGGCCGCGGAGGCCGCGGTCGGCCTGGCCATCGTCGTGGCGCTGTTCCGCCACCGCGAATCACTCAATCCTGACGCGTTTACGTCGCTCAAGTGGTGATCCGGTGCTGTCGCTAATCCCGCTCTTCCCATTCGCCGGTTTCCTCGTCAACGCGACGCTCGGCAAGCGTCTGCCAAAAGCCGTATCCGGCGGGCTCGCCTCGCTGGCCATGGTGGCGTCCTTCATCGTGGCGGTGATGAAGGTCATGACGCTGGCGAGCTTCTCGCCGGGTGTCCGGTCCATCACCGAGCCGCTCTATACCTGGATTGCGGCCGGCGACTTCCATCTCGACGTGGCGCTGCGGCTCGACCCGCTCTCCGCGCTGATGATTCTGGTCATCACGGGCATCGGGTCGCTGATTCACATCTACTCGACGGCCTACATGCACGACGAGACGGATAGCGAGTTTGCCCGCTACTTCTCGTACCTCAACCTCTTTGCCGCCTTCATGCTCACGCTCGTTCTCGGTTCGAGCGTCCTGGTGATGTTTGTCGGCTGGGAAGGCGTGGGCCTCTGCTCGTATCTGCTGATCGGCTTCTATTACAAGAAGAAGTCGGCCTCGGATGCCGGGAAGAAGGCCTTCATCGTGAACCGCGTCGGCGACTACGCGTTCATTCTGGGGGCGCTGATTCTGGCCACGCACTTCGGCACCCTGGAGTTCCAGGGGCTGGCCTCCGCCATCGCACCGCTGCCCATCGAGCACCACTTCGGGATGCTCTCAATTGCGGCGCTGCTGCTCTTCATCGGCGCGACGGGCAAGTCGGCGCAGATTCCGCTCTACGTCTGGCTGCCGGATGCCATGGAAGGCCCGACACCGGTCTCGGCCCTCATCCACGCGGCGACGATGGTGACCGCCGGCGTCTACATGATTGGGCGCAACGCCGTGCTCTTCTCGCACGCGCCGCAGGTGCTGCAGATCATCGCGGTCGTCGGCGCCGCCACGGCGCTCTTCGCCGGCACGATCGGTCTCGTCCAGAACGACATCAAGCGCGTCCTGGCCTATTCGACCGTGTCCCAGCTCGGCTACATGTTCCTGGCTATGGGCGTCGGCGCCTACGGGGCGGGGATCTTCCACCTCTACACCCACGCGTTCTTCAAGGCCCTCCTCTTCCTCGGCTCTGGCGCGGTGATTCATGCGCTGCACGGCGAACAGGACATCCGGAACATGGGCGGCCTGCGCAAGCACCTGCCCATCACCTACTGGACCTTCCTGATCGGGTCGCTGGCGATTGCCGGCGTGCCGGGTCTCGCCGGCTTCTTCTCGAAGGACGAAATCCTCTTCGAGACCTTCGCAAATGGCCACACGATCCTCTGGGTGGTTGGCGCGCTCACGTCGCTGCTGACGGCGACCTACATGTTCCGGCTCGTGTTCCTGACCTTCCACGGCGAACGCCGGCATGACGCGCCCTCGGCGCACGACACGCACGGGCACGGTGCGCACGATGCCCATGCCGGTCATGCCCACGGCGGTGGACACCTGCACGATGCGCCGGCGGCGATGGCGCTGGCCCTGATACTGCTGGCGGCTGGATCCGTGGCGGCTGGGTACATCGGCCGTCCGGAGCCGCTTGGCGGCACGAACTGGCTCGGAACCTGGCTGGCGCCGGTGTTCGAAGCCCCAGTGGTGGAAGCCACCGGCGAGTTTGCGCCCCCGCCTGGAGTTGAGCCCGAGCACGAGAGCCACGCCGCTGCGCACGAGGGTGGCCATGAGTCACTTGAGGTGACCCTCATGGGTGTCTCAAGCGTCATTGCGCTCCTCGGCATCGGCTTCGCGGCCTTCGTCTGGCTCAAGCGGCGTGACATTGCAGAGGGGGCGGCCCGTAGCCTGGCCCCGATCCATCGGACGCTGCTGAACAAGTACTACGTGGACGAGTTCTACGACGCCGTCGTCGTCCGGCCTATTCACGCGCTGTCACGCGACGGCCTGTGGACCATGGACGCAAAGATCGTCGACGGTGCCGTCAACGGCGTTGCGTCCATCGTGTCCAGCCTCGCGGGCGCGCTGCGCCAGCTGCAGACCGGTTCGGTCCGCGCCTACGCCGGCTCGGTCTTTGTCGGCGTGGTGCTGCTGCTCGGCTACTACTTCTGGAGATGAGGCCGGGATTCGCATGTTGACGCTTCTCGTAGTGCTTCCCGTGATCGGCGCGCTGCTGCTCGCAGCGGTGCCGAATGCCGACGGCCGGAAGGATGGCCTTGTCCGCTGGCTTGCGCTGGCGGTGTCCGTCGTGATGTTCGGTCTCACGCTGTTGCTCTGGTTGCGGTTTGATAACGCCGCAGAGGGCTATCAGTTCCTACAGCGCGTGCCCTGGATTCCCGCCTTCGGCATCAACTACTCGGTGGGCATCGACGGCATCAGCCTGATGCTCATCGTGCTGACCGGCTTCCTGACGCCGATCGCGCTCCTCTCGTCGTGGGAGTCCGTGCACGCGCATGTGAAGAGCTTCGCGATCTTCATCCTGCTGCTTGAAGCCGCCATGATCGGCGTCTTCATCTCGCTGGACCTCTTCCTCTTCTACGTCTTCTGGGACGCGATGCTCATTCCGATGTATTTCCTCATCGGCATCTGGGGCTATGACCAGCGGGTCTACGCGGCCGTGAAGTTCATGCTCTACACGATGGCGGGCAGCGTCCTGATGCTCATCGCCATCCTCGGGCTGGCGTATCTGAACCAGGTGGCCACCGGGTCGTACTCCTTCGATATTCAGAAGCTGGCGCTCCTTCATGTCGCGCCCCGGACGCAGTTCTGGTTCTTCCTGGCGTTCGCGCTGGCCTTCGCCATCAAGGTGCCGCTCTTTCCGTTCCACACGTGGCTGCCGGACGCCCATGTGCAGGCGCCCACCGCCGGTTCGGTGATTCTGGCGGGCGTGCTGCTGAAGATGGGCACCTACGGCCTCATCCGCTTCGCGTTCCCGCTCTTTCCGGAGGCCGCGGCCTACTTCGCGCCGTTTATCGCGGTGCTCGCCATCATCGGCATCGTCTACGGGGCGCTGGTCGCGATGGTTCAGCCCGACATGAAGAAGCTGGTGGCGTATTCCTCGGTGAGCCACCTCGGCTTCGTCGTGCTCGGGATCTGCGCCATGAACATGCAGGGGATGCAGGGCGCGGTCTACCAGATGCTCGCGCATGGCGTCAGCACCGGCGGACTCTTCCTCATGGTCGGCATGCTGTCCGACCGCCGCCACACTCGCCTCATCGCCGAGTTTGGTGGCCTGAAGGCCGTCATGCCCAAGCTGACTGCAGGATTCCTGCTGATGACCCTCGCCTCTATCGGGCTTCCCGGCATGAACGGGTTCGTGGGCGAGTTCCTGATCATGCTGGGTGCATTCAAGGCGGACCCGCGCTATGTGATCGTCGCCGGGCTGGGCGTGATTCTCTCGGCGGTGTACATGCTCTGGATGTTCCAGCGCGTGTTCTACGGCCCGGTCACCAATGAGAAGAACGCAAAGCTCAAAGATCTTTCGCCCCGCGAGTGGGCGGCCCTGGTGCCCCTGGTGGCGCTGGCCGTCTTCATGGGCGTGGCGCCGGGTATCTTCATCCGCCCGACGGATCAGGCCGTGAAGGCCGTGGTCGAGCGGTTGGACGCCGTGAAGACTGAACATGCCGAACATCGCGCCGCTCCCGTGCCTGACGCCGTCAGCGCCGCCGTTGTGGCTCCCGCGGAGGGCAAGTAGCCATGCTGCCCGCCTCGTTTAACGCCGTCGTGCCGATGCTCTGTGCAGGCGCGGGTGCGCTTGTCGTGATGCTCGCAGAGGCCTGGCGCCGCAAGGGTGAGCGGTTTCCGATGGCGCTCCTGGCCTTCATCGCCCTGGCCGCCACTGGGATCTCCCTGATCTTTCTGTGGGGACGGAATCAGGTCAGCTTCGAGGTTGTAACGGCCGACAACTTCGCGGTCTTCGTCTCGCTGATCATCGTCGCCGCCGGACTGCTGACCGTCGCCTTCTCAACGCAGGTGCTTGAGCGGGACGGCATCCCCGAAGGCGAGTACTACGCGCTGGTGCTCTTCGCCGTGGTCGGCATGATCATGATGGCCATGGCGAACGACCTGCTGGTCCTCTTCGTCGGCCTCGAAGTGATGTCGCTGGGTGTCTACGTGCTGACGGGCATCCGGCGCGACAACCTGGCGGGCATTGAAGGCGCGTTCAAGTACTTCCTGCTCGGCGCGTTTGCCAGCGCCTTCTTCCTCTACGGCATCGCCTTTACGTTCGGCGTGGCCGGCAGCACCCGTCTGGACAAGGTGGCGGCGTTCCTGGCCGCGCAGTCCATGACCGGTAATCCGATGGTGCTGCTGGCCATGGGCCTGCTCATTGTTGGTTTCGCCTTTAAGGTCTCCGCGGTGCCGTTCCACATGTGGACGCCCGATGCCTACGAGGGCGCTCCTGCCGTGGTCACGGGTTTCATGTCGACCGGGGTGAAGGCCGCGGCGTTTGCCGGCTTCGTGCGAGTGTTCCTGGCGGCCTTTGAACCCTTCAAGGCTGACTGGGCGCCGGCGCTGATGGTGCTGGCCGCGGCGACGATGATTGTCGGCACGGTCGTGGGCGTGGCGCAGAGCCATCTCAAGCGGATGCTGGCCTATTCGAGCATCGCGCACGGAGGCTATATCCTCGTCGCGCTCGTGGCGGCCAACCAGCTGGGCAAGGCCGCGATTCTCTTCTACCTCGCGACCTACGCCATCACGAACCTGGCGGCCTTTGGCGCCATTGCGCTGCTCGGCTC
Organism: Acidobacteriota bacterium; assembly: GCA_947482665.1. GTDB lineage: Bacteria > Acidobacteriota > Vicinamibacteria > Vicinamibacterales > UBA2999 > CANKJK01. Next base: position 24,349 of record CANKJK010000013.1, on the reverse strand, counting down.
GAAGGATAGCGCCCGTGACGGCCTGCACGACTACGCGGGACTCTGGTACTCACGGCCGTGGGTGGCCGGACTTCTCACGGTGGCGCTGCTCTCGCTGGGCGGCCTGCCGCCGACGGCCGGCTTCATCGGCAAGTGGTATGTCTTCAGCGCAGCCGTCAGCTCCGGCTACTACGGTCTGGCGATCATCGGCGTGCTGAGCAGCGTGATCTCCGTCTTCTTCTACATGCGCGTCGTCGTGATGATGTACATGACCGACAAGTCCACCGGCGCCGCACCGACGCCCGTACGGGGAGTCGGCATGGTGGCGCTGGTCGTGACGGTGGCCGTGATTCTCTACCTGGGCATTCTGCCGACGCGGGTGCTGAACCTGGCGGCGGCCTCCATCGGCTCAATCTTCTAAGGCGCCGTCCGGCGCCTTCGTTCTTCCTCATCCCGGTCACGGGTCTGTCACACATCGCGCGTCTGAACGTGCGATGAATAGGGCGGCATTGTGCCAGTCCCTGAGGAGACTCCATGACCCCGACCACCCGCTTTTCACTTGCCGCCATGTGCGCCCTCGCACTGGCGGCGCCGCTTGCCGCGCAGACGCATCCGACCCCTGGTCCAGGACGTCCAGCCGGAACTCCAACTGGGGGACCCCACGCGGGGGCACCGAGCGGCACACCGCCAGCAGGCGCCCCGACGGGCGGGCATCCGAAGACTGGCGCCCCCACGGGATGGCAGCCGCCAGCGGGAGCGCCGACAGGCCGGCAGCGCCCAGCGGGCGCTCCAACGGGCCAACCCCCGGCCGGCGCGCCCTCGCCAGGCCAGCGGCCAGCAGGTGCCCCCGCTGGACACCCGCCAGGCCCCCGCAGCTAGAGGCGCACTCGGCGACCGCCGCCGCGCATACGCGTGGCGGCGGGACTCGCTGCTGGATCTGTCGGCTAGCGACGAGTGATGCGGAGGTAGGTAATGGCGCCTTCGTGTTCGCGGAACTGCTCCACGCCGGCGACTTCATCCTCCGGTACCCCGGCCAGCAGTTCGCGCATCTGCGCCTCGTCCCGATAGAGCAGATGCCAGTCCTGGCAGGCCTCCAGGTAGGCAATGTCCAGGAAGTCCGGCGTGAAGTTCGCAACCAACACGCAGCCGCCAGGTGCGACAGCCCGGAAGAGGCTGGCCGTGAGCGCCGTTGCCAGCTTCTGTTCGAGGTAGTCGTAGAGTCCGGCCGCGTAGACGAGGTGGAAGCTTCCTGCGGTAAACTGGCCCTTCAGGGCGTCCAGCGCTGAGCCGTGTTGGGCGGTGACGCCCAACGCCCCGTGTTCCCGCGCCACGACGGCGACACTCTCGGGGTCCTGGTCGACCGCCGTGATCCGCAGGCGATTGTGCTGGGCAGCCTCGCTCAATTCGATCTCCCGCAGGTGTCCGCAGGCCAGCGAAAGCACCGAGGCCGTGCCGTGTTGCGCAGCGGCGCGGTCGAACTCTCTGGCGAGGCGGGCCTTCCGCGCGCGGGTGCTGCGGCTAGCGTGCGACTCAAACTCGCAGGAGTAGATGGCCAGGCCGAGGCTCGTCTCCGCCTGTGGCCGGTCTCCTGTGCCGTAGATCACATCCAGCAGCACGGCGTCGCCGGCATATCCGCGCGGCTTTCGAAACGCGCGACCCGTGAGCGGGGATTGGAGCAGCGCCTGATGCAGCGGGTGCGCACGGAGTGTCCCGACTGCAGTCAGCCATGCTGACGCGCTGCACGTGCGCTTCAGCGCCCGCAAGTGGTGCAGCAGATCGTTAAGTGCGGCATATGGCTGCGCCGAGCGCAATCCGGCGTCAATGCGCGAGAGCTCCGATATCCAGGTGGCTGTTTCGGTTTCAAGCAGGAGAGTGTCCATGCCCGGATCAACGCGCGGGCTGCCGAAATCGAACGCCTCATGCGCGGGGTGTGTCGACCCTGCGGCTCCATGCGGGCTCCCATGACGTGTCTGAGGTCTCGGCAAGCCCTGCGGCGTTCAGGTGCGTGGCGGTTCTGGCGAACAGGGTCCGCACCTTGGACTCCACGGCATCGAGGTCCAGCACGTCGAGAAAGGCCGACGTGCGGATGACGCCGTCGTCGCCGGGAATCTCCCTCGCTCGGCGCACACCCTCCTCCAATGCCCGTACGGCGGGGAGCGAGAGTTGCGAAAGAACCGGTTGCACGACGTCACGATAGTGGACAGCACGGCCAAACACGCCCGTGGCATGGAGCACGCGCCCGAAGGTCTCGTAGTCCGGCACCAGATCCCGGGCCGGCATGGAGAAGTGCCGTAGCACGTCAGCAAAGGCCGTCACCGCAGCGTCCGGGTCGTAGTAGAGCAGGAGGCGGGCCACCTCCGTGAAGAAGTAGTAATGCGCTGCTTCGTCCGTGGTGATGAGCTGGCACACCCGGGCCAGCGTGGAGTCCTGGCCGCCCTCCAGCCGTGAGAGACGGCCGCTGGCTGCCAGACCGAGATTCAGATAGCTGACCTGCGTCGCCCGCTCCTGAATGACCTGGTAGAAGACCATGTGCAGCGGCGAGTCCCACGGCAACTGCCACTCGCGGCCGCGGAGGGTGGCAACGTGCGCCTCCATCCACGCCTCCGAGCGTCGCCCCAGGCACAGCACCGTGTTGCGCCACAGATCCGCGTGCTTCTCCTCCTCAGCCCCCCAGCGCATGTGCCATTGCGCCCGACCGTAGGCCCGTCGAATGAGTCGGAGCAGCGGGAGCACGTAGTCGGGGGTGTACTGCTCGACCGCAAAGAACCCCTCCACGATCGTGTGCACCTCGTCGGCGTGGTCGCGACGCAGCGTGCGCCAGTCGACGCACGTATCCGGATGCCAGTTGCGGGCCTGCTGCGAATGCGTGGTGTACCAGCGATAGAGCGCGAGAATGCCGCGCTCGATAGCGAGGGCACGGGCGGCTGGCGAGAGGAGCGCGACGTGGTGGGTCTGGGCCCGCTCGGCGGAGAGTTCGTGGTGGAGAGTGAGGAGACTGGAGTCGCTCATGCCTGAGGAAACGTCGCCCCAGGCATGAGCGAACACGCAGGGTGCTCTTGCGGCGCTGTGCACCGCCAGATGATCGAGGGGCCGTTCGCTGGTCCAGCAGTGAGCCGCGAACTCCGCCGAGAACTGATCGTGCTATCGAGTGATCAGGCCGAGAACCTGTCCAATAAAAGCGGTTGCCGTGACCGATTTCCTCTCGAAAATGTAGCCCAGCGAGATGCCGCCGTTCAGCCCCCCGCCCGAATCGTTGAAGAAGTAGATGGGGAGCTCCGCTCCTGTCGTATGGTGAGTCCAGTCCCGTGTGACTTTGGGACTCAGCGCGAAGTGTTGATTGAAGATCCTCCGGACTTCAATGCCCGCCTGATGCGATTTCCTGGGGTCGCCCGGTGCTCCCAGCACCTGGCTGGAGCATTGGGTGGCCGCCAGCGCACCGATCGGGGTGCATAACTGGACCTCGTCCTTCGCCAGGTACGCCACCTGTCGACGGTAACTGAGCGCAAGCATTGTGGCGTTGGGAAGCAAGACACCGCCAAATACACCCGACGACCAGCTGGTGTGCCGGATGCTGCCCTCACTGAGATCGTCGGACTTGATGTAGGTGAACTCTTCCGGTGAGATTGCGGCCTGCGCTCCGCCAAAGTAGACCATCCCTGGAGAAATACTCCGGCGCAACGCCCTGAATCGGCGTCTCCCTTCCTCAGTCGCGTCGTTCTTCAGACCTAGGTAGGTACAGCTCGCATCGCTCTGGCTCTCAGGGGCTCGCTGCGTGATCGTCCCGCAGGCTTTGAGGAGCTGTGTGCGGTAGGAGGCAAGGTCGGCTCTCCAGTGCTGCCACATTACGCCAACTTTTCCGGTGGCCTTGCTCTTGAGGCCATCAAGGTCAGCCAGGTCGGCCCGTTGTGCGTCACCGCCAAGCGGGACCTGTGCACCGATGGTTAGCGTGACCAGCCGCAACTGCAGCCCGAATTGGCCGGAGGCCGTCTTATCGGCAGTCGAGCCCTGCAGAGAGAAGACAGGCGCGACCTGCGTTACAGAGCTTGAAGCCGCGCCGGTGATTCGTGCGGCCACGCCGGCGGACGTTTCCGATTGATCGGATGCGCTGAGCGGGGCTTGCGCCCAGGCAGGCGCACACGTGGTGAGCATGCAGGTGACGAGCAGCAGTGTGCGTCGCATCTACTCGGCCTCGTTGACGGTGAACGTCTTCACGCCCGTATCAAACTGCTCTTCATCAAAGGTGTCCGTGTGGCTGAATGCGGCTTCCTTGGGTGCGGAGATCGCGATGGAGTATTTCGTGCCCGCTGCACCCCGCACGGCCCATGTGATGTCGTGCTTGCCAGGGGGGACCGTCACTGAGGCTTCCCCGTCCGTGAGTGTGACGGGTGCTTCGTCGATTTCCAGCTTTGCGATTTCCGCCTTGACGCTGATGTCTACGGTGACTGGTGTGCCCATGGGTCTCCTCTGTGAATGGCGGCCAGGCATGCGCCTGGGGTGCGGGCTGACGCTCTCGGTCCTACCGAGGATTCTGAACAGTCAGCTGTCTTACCCAAACGCCGGAGACGGTCTCAGCGAACGCGGAGAGCGGCGTCGCGAACTGTGCGCTCAGGCGAGATGCCTGAGGCGCGGCCGATTCCTGTGGCGCCGCGGCAAGGCCGCCAATGCCGCGCAGGAGCTGTGCGGTCGCGGGCGCCACGGGCGCCGCACCCACGGGGCGCCCTGCCTCTGGACGCGGCAGCGCGGCCAGCATCGTCTCCAACGCGCCCAGCCGCTCGGGGCTCGCGAAGATCAGGAAGTGCTCGCGCCCACCCGCGCTCGTCACCTGCCAGTCCGTATCCTCGGCGCCCACTCGACCGGGAAGGCGCTGCACCGTGCCCGCCGAAAGTGGATTCGCGAGCGATTGCCCGGGCAGCGGGAAGAGGACGTAGGACTCTCCATGATCGTCTTCGTTGATCACGTAGACGTGGGTGGGCACGGACGTCCGGACCTCGAGGAACAGCCTGTCGCCAGGGCCCACAGTCGCGTCAGGGGCTAACCGTTCGCTGGCGCCGCCTGCGCGACGCCTGAAGAGCGCCGCTTCAATCTGATAGCTACCGGGTGCGGGTGCCGAGCCGGGGACTCCGGCGGCTTTGCGTGCGTCTGCGGCCTTCGTGGCGATCACGGTTTCCTGGTGCACCCGCCACACCACTCCGGCTCCTGCCACAAGGACGGCAATGCCGACCACGACGAGCAGCATGATCATCGGCCAGCGGCTCGGAAGCGCTGCCGTGTTCGGGGCGGTCGTGATGGGGGCCGTACCGAGACCGGCTGCTTGTGCAAGGTCGGCGGCAAACTCGCCGATCGTCTGGAATCGGTTGGCAGGCACGAGGCTGAGCGCGCGCTCCACGCAGGCGACGAACGCATCCGGCAGGTCGGCCCGGCGGTCGCGAAGGCGGATAGGCTGCGGCGTCTCGTGCGCCCGGACGACGCCGGTTCGTGAATCCGCTTCAATCGGATAGGCGCCCGTCACGAGGAAGTAGAGCAGCACGCCGAGGCTGTAGACATCAGCCGCGCGCGTGCGCGGCTGTCCCGCAAAGACTTCAGGCGCCAGATAGAGCGGCGTGCCGGTCGTGTCTGCGGTGGGTGCGGCCGTCGCGTCGCGCCCGGCGCCGAAGTCCATCAGCACGATGCGGCCGCCAGCCTCGCGCATGATGTTGTGCGCCTTCACGTCCCCGTGCAGCAGGCCCGCATTGTGGACGGCCGAGAGCGCCTGGCAGACGTCGAGCCCGATGGTCGCGGCTTCGCGCGCGCTGAACGGGCCGTGTGACCGGACCAGTTCGTCCAGCGTGCGGCCCTCCACTAACTCCATCCAAAGTCCCGGTGGATTCGCCGCGTCGTCCACACCACGAATGGCGACGACATTGGCGTGCTTCACGCGGGCCAGCATCCGTGCTTCGGCGAGGATGCGGCTGCGCGCCACGGCCTCATCACCTCCGCCGGGCAGGAGCTTGACCGCGCACTCTTGCTGCAGTTTCGGGTCGAAGGCCCGGTAGACGTCGCCGAACGAGCCGTGGCCGAGTGACGCCCGAAGCTCAAAGCCGGACCAGGTGCCGAGTGGCTCGGCGCGCCTCGGCTGACCGGCCGCTCCGGCGGCAGCGACAGGGGCGGCGCTTCGCGGCACAGCCACCTGCTCTTCATGGAAGCGGGCGATGCCATCGATGAGGCGCAGCTCCTCGAGCACGACCGCCTCGCGCGTGTGGCTCGTCGCGTCCGGCCAGTCCACGGGCCGTCCATCGGTGATGGAGTCGGCCACCGTCTGGAGGACGGAGTCGTCAGGCCTCTCGGCCACGCGCCATCTCTTCGGCCAGGCGGACCAGGGCCCGGCTCACCGCCATGTGCGCGGCGGCCGCGCTGGGTTTGCCCATGGCCGCGGCAATCTCGGCCATCGACTGGCGAAGCTCGACGCGCAGCACGATCGCTTCCCGCTCTTCCGGGCGCAGCCGCTGCAGTGCCGCTTCGTAGCGTTCCAGAGCCTGCTGGCCGATCGCCTCCTCGAGCGGAGACGGCTCCAGCGAGGGGTGCGCCGTCTCCAGCACGTCGCCAGCCGGCTTGCGCTGCGCCCGGCGGATCTCGTCGCGGATGCGGTTCAACAACGCCTGCCGGGCATAGGCCTGGAACGCGCCTTCGTGCTTCGGGTCGAACTGGTCGAGCCGCTTCACCACCTGCACCAGCGTGTCTTGCACGAGGTCCTGGGTGTCGAGAGCGCCTCGTGCCCAGGCCGGCAACCGGCCTCGCGCCCAGCGGTTCAGCCTGGGGATGTAGCGCGTGCAGATTTCCTCGACGGCGGCCTGGTCGCCTCCACGTGCACGCAGCACCAACGCAAAGGTCGACTCCGCGGTGTTGGCGGGCCGAGGCAAGGGAGGAGGCGTGGGCTGGTTCACGAGGCGGAATCGGGTCTGCTGGAGCCTGGGCCCCATGATAGCCGGGGTTGGGAGCGTGGCGGCGTAGGGCATGGGAGTCTCCTGCGGCGGCGGAAGGCCGACAGAGGTAAGAACGATGCTGCGGCCGGGATCGAACAGGGCCGGACCGTGTTCGGTCATCACTGAGCCGTCGTTGAGTGTCGAGAGGAGTGGAACTGGCGAGCCTGTGATCTATAGTGCGGCCGGGTGGCCGATCTGGAACGCACGACGCAGGTGTCATGGGCCAGTCGCTGGAGATGGAGCTGACGAACGTGGCGAAAACGAAGAAGTGGCTGATTCTGGCGTACATGCAAGCCGGCGATACCACGCAGCTCGATGCTGTGGCTGCACTCGACCTCCTGGAGATGGAACAAGGGCTTAGTCCGCACGCCAGGGTGGTCGTGCAGCTGCAGCGGCGGTGGCCGGCTTCTCCGCAGCGATATCGCCTGTCACTGGACGATGGTGCCTCCGCGCGGATCGTGGAATTCGTCAAGTCTCCGGCTGGTACCACAGGCGCCGATATGGGCGACCCGGAGGTGTTCGGGGCGTTCCTCGGATTCGCGCGTAAGGAACACGAGGCCATGCAGAAGGCCAACCGAGATGCAGACATCCACGTGTGCCTGCTCCTCTGGGGGCATTCCTATGGGCTGGGGTTCGGTCGTGACCATGGCGATGCGCTCACCATCTCAGAACTGGCCGAGCAGCTGAAGAAGAGCCAACTACCTGTGTCTGTGCTCGCGACCAACGCCTGCACGATGGGCTACGTCGAGGGCGCATTCCAATTGAAGGACTGCACCACGTATCTGGTCGCCTCGCAGCTGTTCATGCCGCTCGCCGGCTTCCCTTTTCAGGAAATCCTCTCGGCAGTCGGACCGACGACGGATCCGCAGGAGATGGGAAGGTACTTCGTCGATCGCTACGTAGACCGCTTTTCCATTGAGCCTGCAACGCACAAGGTGGCCCTGTCTCTGATCAATGTCGCCAAGGCGTCGCGCTTTGAGGGACACCTCGCGAATCTCGCGAAGGCGCTTGAGGTCGTAGTGAGACAGGGGGAACCGGTGCGCCGTTCACCACGGGCCTGCCGCGAGCTTCAGGATGTGTTCTTGACCAACCCCGTAGGAGATGAGCGCCCCGTTATCGACCTGGCCGCGCTGGCCTCGGCTCTCAAGGAATACGCCACAGACGCCCTTCTTGAACAGCCTGATAGCACCCTGACGAAGGCGCTCCGGGAAGTGGTCACCGAGTGTGACCGTATCTCGAAGGACCTGAAGAGCCTTGTCGTCTGGTCTCGTTGCCATCGCGAACTGGAGAATGTGAATGGGATAGGGGTGTTTGCGCCCTTCCTGGTTGAGCGTCAGCTCAGGCTCTTGCTCGAAATCGAAGGCGAGGGACGCCGCGAGTACGAGCAGCTGAAAATCTTTGAACCCTGTGTCACGAACCCGCACAGCGGCGCAAAGGTCAGGCCGTGGCCTCATCTGGTGTATGACACGCTGTTCCGGGAAGAGCCGGAAGAGGTGGTCGTCGATGGCATCGTGCGTCCGGCGCCTGCGTCTACCTCGTTGCGCAACGCTCCGGCGATCGATGCCGCCTTCAATCAGCTTGAGCGGGTTCTCGAGGCTGCGCGTTCGCGGCTGGTATCCAATGTGGTCGATCGGGGGACAGACGAAACCGCACCCTTCGGCCGACCGGCGCTCAGACTGGCGGCGCCACAGGCTGTTCAGCGTATTCGGAAGTCCGTCGTGAATGACCTTGCCCGCATCGAGCGTGCGCTCGGGCTTGTGGAACGCACCCTGGTCAAAGTCCTAGTCGGGGGTAACTTCGGGCTGGGCCCAAAGTTCCAAGGGGACAGCCGCGGCTTCCTGGTGAAGAACCAGGGCGAAAACCACGGCCCGGTCGCCAAGGACCAGGGTCATGGCCTGATCGTGAAGGATCAGGGAAGCTCCAGAGGTTTCCTTGCCAAGAATCAAGGGAACAACCACGGCATGCTCGTGAAGAACCAGGGCGAGAACCACGGCATGCTGGTGAAGAACCAAAGCGAGAACCGCGGCGTCGTGCTGGATGCCAGTGTGCCGGGACGTGGAGACCTGGGCGCCGCTCTCGCAGACTGGCTCGAGGCCGTCGCCTCCCACCTGCGGGGCCTTGAGGGCAATCTCGAAGCCATCGAAGCCGCCGTGTATGCCAGTGCGACGGCGAAATCCTTTCGGCGGGAGGCTCTCGAGGATGAACTCGGGGCCCTCTGCGCGGAGGCGATCGAGGCGGCGTGCGACGCCAGGCGTGTGGCAAATAGCGTCGTGGCTCACCCTCTGTTTACGTCGGCATTCGAGCGGGGTGGCCTCGACGAGACCGCGCGAGAACAGCTGGCGCAGTTCGCCGGCCTGAATCGCCGGAGTCTTGCGCTTCTGCAACGGCCAGTATCCGGCTGACGATGTATTGGCGCGTGATCTGCCGACGCACCGCCGTGTGCGTGACGCTCTGGGCGTCCCTCATCGGAGTGGCCTGGAGCGAAACCCCGGACGAGGCGGCGGTGCATGCGGCTATCCGCGAGGGCCGGTACTCAGACGCGGTGCAGCGAGCGACGGCGCTGCGCGCACCCGTCGTCCCTGGTTCCGTGTCGGCGCCCAGCTGGCTGCTGCTTGAGTCGTTGCTCGAAGATGGTCGCGGAGTCGAGTCCAACACGCGTCGTCTCGCCGAACGTGCCGTTGCCGCCCTGCCGGCCGGTTCCACCGACCCTGCGGGCCGAGCCCGGGCCGTGGGTCAGCTCGGCGTCACGGAGTATCAAGGGGGGAACTACTGGAGCGCGCGGGACCTCCTGACCCAGGCGCAGGCGCTGCGTCGAGCGTTGCCCGCCGGCTCTGGGGGGCGGCTCGCCGTTGAGGAACTGCGGTACCTGGCCCTGGCACTGATCCAGGCCAGCCGGAACACCGACGCGCTGGCTGCCCTGAACCAGGCACTCGCGCTGGCGGAAGCTCTCCCGGCGGACGGGCCAGCGTCGGTGATTCGAGTGCTGCACGTGCGCATCATGGTGTGGCACCGCATCGGCGATTACCCGAAAGGCCATGTCGATGCGGAGCGAGCCATGCAACTGGAGGAGGCTCGGACGTCGCCACATCCGGATCGGGCGCTGACCCTGATGCACTGGGGAGAACAGCTGGAGTTCGAAGGGCATCTGGAGCAGGCCCGCGAGGCCCTCGAACACGCCCTGTCGGTTATCGACGCAACACTCCGTGAGGGACATCCAGATCGAGCCTGGGTATATCGCATTGCTGCCATTCCAGCGCAGGAACTGGGTGACGCGGCCCGAGCGCGCGCGCTTCAGGAGCGTGCGGCCTCGATGGCTGAAGCAAGCGTCGGACCCATGCACCCGCTGACCGCCGATTGCATCCAGGACCTCGGCGCCACGCTCTTCAATCAGGCGGACTTTATCGCGGCGCGGGCGCTCTGGGAGCGGGCCCTTCGCATCTACGACCAACGGCTCGGCCCCGAATACCTCGACAGCGCGACGGTTCTTCACAATCTGGCCGTGTTGCATGCCAGGCTCGGTGACTTCGACGGTGCCATGCCGCTCCATCGGCGTGCGATCAGCAAGTGGGTGCATGCGGTCGGCCCCAGTCATGCCGTCGTGGCCGTTGCCCGTGACGAGTTCGCCCGCACACTGGCGGAACAGGGGCGGCATCTCGAGGCCGTCGCGATTCTGGACCGCGTGCTGGTGATTCGTGAACGCGCCCTGGGGCCGAATCACATCCTGGTAGCGCAATCACTCTCCTCCCTGGCCCGGAGCCTGGTTGCCACCGGCCAGGTGAAGCGGGCGCTTGCCGTGTCGAGACGGGCCATGGGGATCTGGGAGGCGTCGGACGCCCAGAGCGGTCCGCTGTACGCCGACTCGCAGCTCATTCATGCGGCCGTGCTGCAGGCGACGGGCGACCCGGCCGGTGCGCTCGCGTTGCTTGATGTTCTGACGGCCAGGGAAACCTCGGCACTCGGCTCGGCTCATCCGGAGATCGCCAGGATGGAACTGGCCCGAGCCACGGCGCTCTCTTCCCTGGGGCGGATGGCGGAGGCTGCGGCCGCGGCGCTTGCCGCAGAGGAGATTGGTCGCGCGCATGCCGTCCTCATATCGACCGTTCTGCCGGAGCGTCAGGCGTTGGATTACGCCTTGACTCGCCCGCGAGGGCTCGGCCTGGTGGTCTCCCTGCTTGCCGCCCAAGACGATCCGTCGCTTGCGTTCGATGCCGTCATCAAGGGACGGGCTCTCGTCCTGGACGAAGTTGTTGTCCGGCAGCGACAGGCGCGACAGCAGGTTCGCGGCACCGAGGCGGCATGGGCGTCCCTCTCGGCGGCACGCCTGCGGCTGGCCAATCTTGCGATGCGGGGGCCGGGGACGAGGTCGGATGCGGAGTACGCCGTTGCCGTAACGGAGGCGAGGGCGGCACGGGAGTCGGCCGAACGGGCTGTTGCGGAAGTGAGCGCCAGCTTTCGCGCCGACCAGAGGAGCGCCCAGGTGGGTCTCACCGTCGTGCGCGAAGACGTGCCTGCGGGTACCGCCCTTGTCTCCTTTTTGCGCTATGACGACATCGGCTCAGGTCGGTGGCGCGCGCCGGTTCCTTCTTACGTCGCCTTTGTATTGCGTGCGGGGGCCAGGGTACCCGCGTTTGTGCGTCTGGGAAGAGCAGCCGAGATCGATGGACTAATTGGGCGCTGGCGCTCCGCGGTTCAGGCCGAAGCGACCCCGCGGGATGCGGCGGCGAGAGACAACGCATTGAGGGCGGGTATGCGGCTACGCCAGCGGCTCTGGGATCCCCTGACGCCGCATCTGTCTGGAGCGACCCGCGTGTACGTCGTCCCGGACGGAGCCATTGGTCTGGTGCCGCCGGCGGCGTTACCGGCGAAGGGCGGAGGGTTTCTCGCCGAAGAAGGCCTCGTCATTCATCAGCTGTCAGCCGAGCGCGATCTGGACCGGCTGCAGCAGGCCCCGCAGCTCGGCCACGGACTGCTCGCGCTTGGCGGCGCGGCGTTTTCACGGGCCGGGGGAGTGCCGCGTCAGGCGCCTGCGGTCCCGCTACTGGCGTCCGCATTGGCCCGGGCCGTGCCGAGCGGTGCGTTGAGAAGTGCGGCATCGGGTTGCACCCCGTTCGGACAGGTCCGGTTCTCTCTTTTGCCGGGATCCAAGGATGAAGTGGAGGCCGTTGGTGCGGTGTGGCGTTCGTCCATGTACGACCCGGCGACGTCGCTCTTCGGGGCGGCGGCCACCGAACGCGCGTTCAAAGCTCTTGCTTCGGGCAGGCGAGTCCTTCACCTTTCGACGCACGGCTTCTTTCTGGGACGAGAGTGCGAAGCGTCGCCCGCCGGTGCCCGCTCGGTTGGTGGGCTCACGGGAGTCATGACCGGGACCGGTCAGAACCCTCGCTCCGGTAGTGTCGTGCCAGAGAGTCCATTGCTGTTGTCCGGGCTCGCCCTGGCAGGCGCCAACGCGCGTCGCTCGTCACGAGATGGCGAGGAGGATGGCATCCTCACCGCTGAGGAAGTCGCATCGTTGGACCTGGAAGGTGTGGAGTGGGCGGTCCTGTCGGCCTGTGACACCGGCCTCGGGACCCTGGCCGCTGGCGAGGGCGTGTACGGGCTGCGGAGGGCGTTTCAGATGGCTGGCGTGCGGACGGTCATTATGAGTCTGTGGCCCGTTGAAGATCGCTCGGCTCGAGACTGGATGACGGCGCTGTATGCGGCGCGGTTCGAGCAACGACTGGACACGCCCGATGCGGTTCGTTACGCGAGCCTCACCGTGCTCCGCAATCGCCGCGCCAAGGGACTGAGCACGAGCCCCTTCTACTGGGCGGCCTTCGTCGCCGCCGGTGACTGGCGGTAGGCCGCAGTCGCAAGAGCCCAGGGGTACCTCCAGCCATGGTGCCTGTTGTCCGCGGCCCAAGCCACTGGTGGCCGTACGCCCTCCTTCCCGTATACGCTCTGCTGCGTGCCGTGCCTCTCACGCGCGAGGGCGAGACACGGCGTGGTCTGGTGACGCACGCACAGATGATCGACGCGTTGGTGCACGCGGTGGCGCATTCGCTGCGGGGCGCGTGGGTGATGGACATGCCGGGGTTCCGGCGAGGTGGGGCATGAGCATCCAGGCGATGTGTCGGACGGTCGTGAGTGCGGTGGTGGTGCTCGTGATGGCGGTGGCGGCTGAGGCGCAGCCAGATGGGCCGAAGCCGAGTCAGCTTGGCTCCGTCACGCAGGAAGTCAACAAGACCGTCATCACCCTGAAGTACAGCCGGCCGGTGGCGCGCGGACGCGAGCTGTTCGGCAAGCTCGTCGGCTACGGACAGATCTGGACGCCCGGCGCCAACGACGCCACGGAGCTCACGCTGTCGACCGACGTGACGATCAACGGGCAGAAGGTGCCGGCCGGCACCTACACGGTGTGGTCGGAGCCGGGGCCGGAGAAGTGGGCGATCATCCTCAACTCCGCGCACCCGGTGTTCCACCTACGTCACGCGGAGGTGGCGGAAAAGGACCTGCCGCGTCTCACGGCCACGCCCAGGCAGGCCACGCACATGGAAGCTCTGGCGTGGTACTTCCCGGTGGTGGATGGCCGGAAGGCGGAGCTGGTCGTCCACTGGGGCACGGTGGTGGTGCCGCTGGCGATTGAGGTGCCGTAGGCTTCCAAGGAGGTCCGGCGCCACGAGGGCGCGAGGATCGGTAAGATCGTTCCATGCCACCCGAGGCGGACCGCGCCCTGCTCGCCCTCGAGGCCGATCTGCGTCAGCTCGAAGCCGACTACAACGCCTTCTTCTCCGGTCGCGCCGCGCGTCCCCCGGCAGAGTTGCGACACAGCGTCGAGAGCGCCGTCAAGCACCTGGACCGGCAGCGCCCTGCCGCCGCGGTCGACCGGTTTCGTTTCGGCACCCTGCAATCGCGCTTCTCAGTCCTCTGTGACCTGTGGGACCGCGGGCTTCGCGCGCGCGAAGAGGGCCGGCCTGGACCGTTCTCGCACCTCCGGCAGTCGCCGACGGAGGACGCGCGGAGGCCGGTTGATCGCATCCTGCACGTCGCGACCTTCAGCCACCTCGCGTCCGAGCAGGACAAACTGCGCGACCTCTACCACGCGGTGGTGGATGGCCGGCGTGAACTGGGGGCCTCGCAGCCGCCCTTTCATCGCTTCGCCGAGTTGGTGAAGAATCAGATGGCCGAGATGCAGCAGAGCGGGACGAACGACGTGGCGTTCCGCGTCGCGATCACGGATGGGCGGTTGGCGTTTACCGCGCGTGGACTGGCCGGGTTGCCGGCGGCGCGTGACGAGGAGTGACAACCGGTGATCCGGCGGTCAGGCGATGAATTGGCGGGGGATGTGAAACGGGGAGGCTGGGGCGACCCGGCGCCGCAACGTGGCGACGCCGGGCATGGACTCGTGGTTCTAGACGCGGGTGACGTTCCCGGCCTGCGGGCCCTTGGGACCGTCAACGATCTCGAACTCGACCGCCTGACCCTCTTCGAGGGACCGGAAGCCGTTGCCCTGGATTGCGGAGTAGTGGACGAACACATCGCTGCCGCCTTCGCGCTCGATGAATCCGTAACCCTTCGCGTTATTGAACCACTTGACCTTGCCTGTAATACGCATCGTTCTGTTTCCTGCTTGCGTGAATGGTCCCCGTCAGTCGACTGCGTGGACCACTCTTTCATAAACGCACCCTGGACACCCGCGCACGGGCACCGAGGCACAAAAAAAGACCGCAGATGTTGCAGCGGTCTCGACTTCAACGCCGGGGACCTCCCCAAGAACGCTTCGCTATGCTAGGCACCCTCTGTCGGGGTGTCAAGCAGAACCCGCCCCAAAACGGGGAAAATTAGGCCCAGTCGCCCCATTGCACCGAAAAATCCACATATGCCACAGAAGCGCGCCCTGATCAGTGTCTCGGACAAGTCCGGTCTCATCCCCTTTGCCCAGGGCCTGGTGTCCCGCGGATTCCAGCTCGTCTCGACGGGAGGCACGGCGAAGGCCCTGGCGGATGCCGGGCTCCCAGTCACGAACGTCTCCGATGTCACCGGCTTTCCCGAGATGATGGACGGCCGGGTGAAGACGCTGCACCCGCTCATCCACGGCGGCATCCTCGCGCGGCGGTCGCGGCCCGATGATCTGGCCAAGGCGGCGGAGCACGGGATCGGGATGATCGACATCGTCGTGGTGAATCTCTACCCCTTCGTGAAGGCGGCGTCGAACCCGGCCACCTCCTTTGATCACCTCATCGAGGAGATCGATATCGGCGGGCCGAGCCTTGTGCGCGGTGCGGCCAAGAACTTCCAGGATGTGATGGTCGTGGTCTCGCCGTCCGATTACGACGAGGTCCTCACGCAGCTCGATGCGACCGGCGGTCCCTCGCTCGCGTTCAAGTTCGAGCTGTCGCGCAAAGCCTTCTCGCACACCGGTAGCTACGACAGCGCCATCGCATCAACCCTCGGCACGGTCACCGTTGACGGCACAACCTTCTCCCGCCCGGCCGTGGCGCCCACCGCGCCGGCGCTGCTGACGGTGCCGCTGAAGAAACTGCGCGACCTTCGGTACGGAGAGAATCCGCATCAGCAGGCGGCCTGGTACGCGGAGGCTGGAGCCACGGGACTCGGTGGCGCGCAGTTCCGGCAGGGCAAGGAGCTCTCCTATACCAATCTGCTCGATCTGGATGCGGCCGCGCGCATCGTGCTGGAGTTCAGCGAGCCGGCGGCGTCGGTCATCAAGCACACCAATCCCTGTGGCGCCGCAACCGGCGCGAACGCGACGGACGCCTACGTCCGTGCGCGTGAAGCGGACGCGCGCGCCGCGTTCGGCGGCATCATCGGGTTGAATCGCTGCCTCGATGCCGAGGTGGCCACAGCCATTGCGTCCACCTTCATCGAGGCCGTGGTGGCGCCCGAGGTGACGGACGAGGCGCTCGCGATCCTCGCGAAGAAGCCGAATCTGCGCGTGGTCACGGCCGACTTCGAGAGCCTGAAGCGCGAGGGGGGGCGCGAGCTCCGGTCGATCCTTGGGGCGGTGCTCGTCCAGGCGCGCGATCAGGTCACCGAGGCCGAGGCGGAGTGGCCGGGCGCGGCGGACCTGAAGGTGGTGACGAAACGCGCCCCGACGCCGGCGGAGTGGCAGGCGTTGCGCTTTGCGTGGCGCGTGTGCGCGCACGTGAAGTCCAACACGGTGCTCTTCACGAGCGCCGATCGCACCCTGGCGATTGGCGCCGGACAGATGAGCCGGGTGGACGCCGTCGACGTGGCGGTGATGAAGGCCGCGGGTGTCGACGTGAATCTGCTGAAGGGCTCGGTTGCTGCTTCGGATGCGTTCTTCCCGTTCCGGGACGGCCTTGATGCCGTCGCGCGGGCTGGCGCCACCGCTGTGGTGCAACCCGGCGGGTCGAAGAACGATCAGGAGGTCATTGACGCGGCCAACGAGCAGGGCCTTGCGATGATCTTCACCGGCCGGCGGCACTTCCGTCACTGATGACGATCCCTCTGAAGAGGCAGGACATCCAACATGCCGCATCGTGAATTCCATCGCATCTCCCGTATTGGCTGGCTGCGTGCCTCCGTACTTGGCGCCAATGACGGGCTGATTTCCACAAGCAGTCTCGTGGTGGGCGTCGCGGCCGCACAGGCGGCTCGCGGCCCTGTGCTGCTCGCGGCGTTCGCGGGCATGGTGGCCGGTGCACTCTCCATGGCGGCCGGTGAATACGTGTCGGTCAGTTCCCAGGCGGATTCGGAGGCGGCGGACCTGGCCCGTGAACGGCGGGAACTCGCCACGACTCCGGAGTCGGAACACCAGGAACTGGCCGGCATCTATCGCGGGCGAGGTCTGAGTGAGGCGCTGGCGGACCAGGTGGCCCGCGAACTTGCCGCCCATGACGCGCTTGGCGCGCATGCCCGCGATGAGCTCGGGATCACGGAGTTTTCTCAGGCGCGTCCGATGCAGGCGGCCCTGGCGTCCGCCGCGTCATTCGCGATCGGCGCCCTGCCGCCCGTGCTGCTCGTGCTGGTGCTCCCGCTGGCAGGGGTGTCTGCCACGGTTGCGGGCGTGTCGCTGCTGCTGTTGCTCGCCCTGGGTGCCGTGGCTGGTGGCCTCGGTGGGGCATCGCCGGTGCGTGGCGCGCTGCGTGTCGGGTTCTGGGGCGCGGTGGCCATGGGGGCGACGGCCGTCGTCGGCCGGATCTTCGGTGCCGCAGTGTAGTGACCGGCGGTGCTATGCTCAGCGGGGAGAGCTAGATGCCGGCTGCCCCACTTCCGCCAGACGAGGCGGAGCGACTCGCGCTCTTGCGCGAATACCAGATTCTGGACACGCCGCCCGAGCAGGCGTTTGACGACATCGTGCGGCTGGCGAGCCTGGTGTGCGGCACGCCCATCGCCCTTGTCTCGCTGGTGGACGAGACCCGGCAGTGGTTCAAGGCCGCCATTGGCATAGCGGCGACCTCCACGCCTCGGGAGGACGCGTTCTGCGCCCACGCCATCCTGGACGTCCGTCCGCTTGTGGTGCCCGACGCGTCGGCGGACACCCGCTTTCAGGACAATCCGCTCGTCACCGGTGACCCGCATATCCGGTTCTATGCCGGAGCGCCGCTCGTGACGCCGCAGGGCGGCCGCCTTGGCACGCTCTGCGTGATCGACAGCAGTCCTGGCGAGTTGACGGCGGAGCAGACCCATGCCCTCGAGGCGCTGTCACGCCTGGTGGTCGAACACCTGGAATTCCGCCGGATCGCCGGCGCGTTGGCGGATGCCCTCGAACGGTCGCGGACGCTGAGCGGCTTGCTGCCGATCTGTTCCTATTGCAAGCGGATCCGCGACGACAAAAACTACTGGCGCGAGGTGGAAGCCTATGTGCGGTCCCATGCACCGGTGCAGTTCTCACACGGGATTTGCCCGACGTGTTTCTCTGAACACTTCCCGGATGTTGAGTATCCGAAGGGGCCCTGATCGGGTCTAGGCGCCTGCGGCCGGTGCGGATTCCCGGGCTGACGCGAAGGGCAGCGTGACGAGCACCAGGAAGAGCATCAGGAACTCCGAGTCTCCGAAGTTGTATTCGAAGAAGCCGGCGGCCAGCATGCCCGCGACGGCCGCCAGCCCTCCGGCCGCGAGCATCTTCGTGTCGGGTCGTCTGAAGAGCTTCACGAGCCCCAGCACCAGCGAGACGAGGAACCAGACCCACACGGCCAGCGCCGGCAGTCCGCGTTCCGCGGCGATGTGCATCGGCACATTGTGCAAGTGGGGGTTGACGTCATTGACGGCATCGGGCACCCGGTACTGCGCGTAGACGCGCGGCACCATGTTCGGGCCCACGCCGGTGAGCGGGTGGGCTTTCACCATGGCCTCGCCGATCTCCAGCATGGCGACGCGATCCCGGCTCGTCGGATCCTTCCGGTCGAAGATCGAGACCATCCGGTCGACGACGCGGTCCGGGGCGAACGCAAACGTGAGCGCGATGACGACCGGAATCACGCCAAGCAGCCGGAAGTCCTTCAGCAGGAAGAGCAGGCCGACCGCCACGCTGACGCCGACCCAGGCGCTGCGGCCGAAGGTGAGCTGCAGCGCCACGAGCAGCGCCGGCATGACCAGGGCCGGCCAGAGGCGGCTCTCGGTACCGAAGACGAGCCGTGCTGCGGCTGCGGTGACCACCAGCATCAGGATGCCGGAGTAGGTCATGTAGTGGCCGAGCGTGCCGTGGGGCCGCTGGCCGAGATTGTCGTAATGCAGGATGCCGAACTGGACAATGCCGACCGCCGCGGAGATGGCGCCCACCGACACAATCACATCCGCGACCGTCGTGGCCTTCCGGCCCCGTGCCAGTTGATAGACCACCGGTACGACGGCAAAGAGGACCAGCTGCTTGTCACGGCCAAAGCTGCCCATCGGGTCCACCGAGAAGAGTGAGACCACGAGGGTGACGCCAGCGTAGGCGATCAGCGGAATGAAGAACGGCGGAGCGTCGGGACGGCCGTGTTCCTGGACGAGCCCCACGACCCAGGCCACCAGGAGCAGCGTGAGGAGAATCTGGGCGCCGGCGATGGAGACCTGCTGCGCGGCAACAAAGGCGAGCAGCAGGCCGAACGTCACGCGTTCCAGCGTGGCGGTGCGAGGCGCCGGGAGGGGGAGTGTCGTCAAGGCCTCTAGGCTTCGATGGTGGCCTCGTCGATGAGCATCACCGGGATGTCGTCCTTGATCGCGTAGACACGGTGGCACTGGCCGCACTTGAGCGCCGTCCCGTCCTTCACGAGCGTGACGGGCGTCTTACAGTTGGGACAAGCGAGAATCTCGAGCAGCGCGGCATCAATGGGCACGGTGTGTCTCCCGGGGTGAACTCCCCGGGAACTATAGCATTCTGGAGTAGACTGACCCGATGAACGCGCGGCGAACGCAGCGCATGGTCCTGGCGGCCTTCTCACTTCTCGCCGCACCGTTTCCGGCGTTGGCGCAGGCACCCGCCGAACCCTATTACGACTTCATGCTCGGCCATCGGCTTGATGGCGAAGGCGATGACAAGGGCGCGCTCGCGGCCTTTGAGCGAGCCGCCGCCGCCGCGCCGAAGTCCGCCCATATCCGAGCAGAGATCGCGGGTCTCTACCTGCGTCAGAACCAGGCAGAGGCCGCCGAGAAGGCCGCGCGCGCCGCACTGGCCCTCGATGAGGATTCCACCGAGGCGCACCGCGTGCTGGGTCTGGTGCTGAGCGCCGTGCCGGATCGCATGAAGGAGGCGGGCACCCACCTGGAGAAGGTGATGGCGACTCCGACCGGCGCCACCGACGTCTCGCTGCAGTTCACGCTGGGGCGGCTCTACCTGATCACCGGCGAACCTGAGAAAGCCGTTGAGCTGCTCTCCCGCATCGTTGAGGAACAGCCGTTCCTCATGCAGGCGCGGCTCACCCTGGTGCAGGCGCTGTCGAGCGCCGGCCGGAATGAGGACGCCATCGAGGCGCTGGCGCCTGTGGCCGGAACGGACGCGCGCCTGAACACGACGCTCGCGCAGCTGCTCACGCGGACGGGGCGGATTCGCGAGGCGTCAGACGCCCTCGGCCGCGCGGCCGCCGCGAATGCCGGGAACCGCGAGGCGCAGCTGCAGTACGCCGCGGCGCTCCTCGCGCTGGGCACGAAGGACGACGCGAAGAAGGCGCTGGGGGCGGTCGGGCCCCTGGTCGAGCGGAACGGCCGTGACACAGGTGCGTTGTACCTGCAGGCGCAGGCCCTGCGCCGCATCGGAGATGTCTTCGCGGCCGAGCGGGCCGCGCGGTCGATCCTCGCGGTGGACCCGAAGAGCGCGTCCGGTGTTTCGGCTCTGGCGCAGGCCTTCGGCCAGTCCCGCCGCTACAAGGACGTGATCGAGACGATTGAGCCATTCGTCGCCGGTGCCGGACAGGCCCAGAGCCATGTGCAATTGCTGACCTACCTCAGCACCGCGTATCAGTCGCTCGGGCAACACGACAAGGCGATTGATGCGTTGAAGCGGGCCAAGGTGCTCGACCCGGAAGACGAGACATTGGACCTCTATCTCGTGCAGGCGCACCTCACGGCCCGTCAGTACAAGGAGGCCGCGTCGCTGGCCGAAGCCGGGCAGAAGTCCGCGCCCGAGGATCTGCGCTTCACCACCCTGCAGGCGCGCGCGCAGTTCCTGTCAGGTGCCAGGCCGGCCGCGCTGACCTTGCTGGAGCGGACGCTGGAGGCCAAGCCGGATCGACTCGAGATCTACTTGAGCCTGGCCGAGCTCTACGGGCAGGCCGGGCGCGTGGACGACGGTCTGACCCTGCTGGACAAGGCGGATGCGCGATTCCCTGGTGCGGGCTCGATTGCCTTCCGGCGGGGCGCCGTACTCGGGGACGCCAAGCGCCACGCGGATGCGGAACGGGTGTTCCGCGGCATCCTGGCCAAGGACGCGAAGAACGCGGACGCCCTGAACTACCTGGGGTACATGCTGGCCGATCAGGGGCGGAGCCTCGATGAGGCACTCGATCTCGTGACCCGCGCGCTCGCGGAGGACGAAGAGAACCCCTCGTTTCTCGACAGCCTCGGTTGGGTTTACTTCAAGAAGGGCGACTTCGCCCAGGCTGATAAGTATCTCTCGCGCGCTTCGGACGCCTTGCCGCTGAACTCCGTCGTCCAGGACCACTACGGCGACGTGCTCGCCAAGCTCGGTCGCCAGAAGGAGGCGACGCTGGCCTGGGAGAAGGCGCTGGCCGGCGATGGTGAAGAGATGGACCGGACTGCCGTCGAGCGCAAGCTGCACGGGACGCCGCGCCCCACCAGGAAGTAGCCCTGTCTCGCTGGCCGATCCGCCACCTGCTCGTGACGCTGGTCGCGTCGGTCGGACTCTCCGCCTGCGCCACCCCCGGGCTGCGGCTTCCCACGGGAGCGGGCACCCCTCTTCCTGATTTAACCGCCGTTCATGCGGGCGTCTCCTCCCGGTGCCGTGGCCTCCGATCACTCACCGCAGAACTCGGTCTCAGCGGACGCACGAGTGGTACACGCGTCCGCGGAAGGCTTGTGACCGGCTTTGCCAATCCCGATGCCATGCGGATCGAGGCCGTGGCCCCGTTTGGTCCGCCGGTGTTTGTCAT
Source organism: Acidobacteriota bacterium (assembly GCA_947482665.1). Lineage (GTDB taxonomy): Bacteria > Acidobacteriota > Vicinamibacteria > Vicinamibacterales > UBA2999 > CANKJK01. Next base: position 2,865 of record CANKJK010000013.1, on the reverse strand, counting down.
CGCCACCGTGGGTGGCGCGGCCACGCTCCTGCTGCCGCGGGAGTCGGCCGTGTTGACCGGGGAAACACCGGAAGCGGTGCTCGAGGCGCTGACCGGCGTGGCGCTTGGTCCCACGAGTCTGCGGGCGTTGCTGACAGGGTGTGTCTCCGATACCGCCGTGAACGCCGGCACCGTGTTTCCTGGCGGTTGGGCGTCTCTCGTGTTCGAGGATGGCAGCGTGATGTATCTGCGCCGGAGCGGCCAGCGATGGACGGTGCGCGGCGCTGCCAGGGGCGGTTGGCGCGTGGAGTATCCCTCGTGGACGGGGACGTTCCCGGCGACGATGCGTCTGCAGTCTGCCGACGTGGACCTGATGCTTGAACTCCGCCAGGTTGAGGCGAACGTCGAGCTCGATGCGAAGGCGTTCGCGGTGTCGCTGCCGCCCGGAACCCGTCACGTGACGCTGGACGAGATCCGCCGGAGCGGCGCATTGAAGGAGCCGCGATGAGTGCCGTCGCCGTACGCGCCCACGCCAAGATCAACCTCGACCTGCGGATTCTCGGCCTCCGGCCGGACGGCTACCACGAGCTGCGCACCGTCTTTCAATCTCTCGCGTTGCACGATGTCCTCAGCTGCGAGGCGCGTCCGGGTCCCTTCGCGCTGGAGTGCAGCGTGCCCGGCGTGCCGTTGGATCCCACCAACCTTGCCTGGAAGGCTGCGCAAGTGCTCTGGCGGTCACTCCGGCGCACCGGTGACGTGCGTGACGCCGTGGTCCGCATCCGGAAGCACATCCCGATGCAGGCGGGGCTCGGTGGCGGAAGCGCGGATGCCGCCGCCGCACTCGTGGCGCTGGCGCGCCTCTGGAAGGCAGACGTGCGGCCGGCGCAGTTGATGGACCTTGCCAGCCTCATCGGTGCGGATGTGCCGTTCTTCCTCTCTGGAGGCACGGCGCTCGGGCTCGGCCGTGGCGATGAGATCTACCCGCTGGCCGATCTGCCGAAGCATTGGGTCGTGCTGCTGACGCCGCGTTTCGGAGTCTCCACGCAGGATGCCTATGGCTGGTACGACGGCGACCGCGCAGCCGGGACGCTGGCGCGGCCCGAACCGCAATTCGTGCCGGGGCCGTGGCCCTCGCGCTCGGCGCAGATGGTGAATGATCTGGAGCCGCCGATCGCCCATCGGCACCCGGAGATCGCCGAGATGCGGGCGGTGCTGCTGCGTGCCGGGGCCGTGGCCGCGTCGATGTCGGGCAGCGGGTCGACCGTGTTCGGGTTGTTTCAGCGGCGCACGGCCGCAGCCACGGCACTCGGTGCGGTGGCGGGGCGAGGCTGGACGACGATGCTGACTGAATCGCTGGGACGGGGCGACTACGCGCGGGCTGCACGCTGCCGGCTGCAGCCGTCCCGTGTCAGGGCGGTGTGACCGCCAGTACCAAGATGGGCTGGTACTGCGGATATTCGGGATGGTGCCTGTCCCAGGCGAAGCCGACATCGGTGTCGAGACGCGCGTCTTCGTATCCGAAGCTGTCGATCAGATTCCACCCGCGGAGCAAGAGCGGCAGGCGCCGGCGACCGTAGACCCTGTGCGCGTTCCATACGAGCGAGTCCTGACCAAGCGGCACGGCCAGGAACAGCCGGCCGTTCGGCCCAAGCATCGATCTCATCGCCGCCATCGCTTTCAAGTCGCCGTCCGGGTCGAGAGGATCTCCGTAGCGTCCGAGCCCGTCGTGCTCAAAGGACGAAATGGAGATCGCCGCGTCGAACGTCTCGGGCGCCGCGGCGTACTCGCTGGGTGTCATGGCGCGTAGGCGTGGATGCCGCGACTCGATCGCGTTGTATTCAATGGTCGTGCATCGCGCACCGAAATCGAGACTGATGCTCTCGTACCACGGGCTGGTGGACCCCATGACGGCGACGCTCTTGCCGTGAATACTGTGTGTCGTCAGTGCCTCGTAGAGCCACGTATCCGTCTTTTTGTATTCCCCGGTCTCGCGGCCTGCCGCGCGCGCCATCAGGGACTCCACCCACTCGGATGAGTAGACCTTCGCTTCGCCGGGGGCGCAGGTGCTGTTGACGTAATGCCTCAACACCTTCACGCCTCCGTCCATCGTGTACTGCGAGTACAGCCTCTCGGGCACCGCGCGGGGCGGAGGAGCGGGCTGAGGCAGATCGCGGAGGTAGTCGGAGTATTCCCGTACGGCACAGCGGGCGATCGGGGGCGCGCCGTCGAGGGCATCAAGAAGTCTCTGTCGCGACCAGCCGGGCAAGATCAGGGTCTGGTCCCCGGCTGCAGGGATGGCGACGAGCGGCTGATGCTGTTGGAGCAAGGACGCGAACGTCGCAAGGGTGGTGTCGTAGTCAGCGTCGAACGCCAGCACGCCAGGCCTGGCGAACGACAGCACATGACTCACCGCGTCGATCGTCTCCTGCCGGCGGAGTAGCTGCGTCCTGACCAGAACCGCCGGAATGGCAGTGCCACGCCGGCGCTGGGACGCGCGTCTCCCCAGCGCAGCGGCCACAGAGACGAACCCCAACGCTGCCATCCATCGAGGGCTCGGGGTGTCGCGCAGGGCCAATGTCACATTGACACCGAGAGCCCGACCCCATTCGGGCACACCCTCGTACCTGGAATCAGGCTCCTGAGGTGTGCGGTCCGGGACGATCACGCCGATCCGGGCGAGGGCCCGCATCCGCCACGCAAGTCGTAGCGCGTCGATCCAGGAACGCTGTGAATCCGGGAGACGCCAATAGACCTGCGCCGCCGGGCCTCGTAGAACGCGCCGCCACATGAACGCGGCGTCTACCGCACCTTCGGAAGCGGCACGCCGGCCGGCACGCCGTTGCCTGGCGCGGCCGTGCGGCTCTTGAAGCGCCAGCCGTCCTTGGT
>CANKJK010000012.1 GCA_947482665.1 Acidobacteriota bacterium | reverse complement strand
GCGTGGCTCTTCCGTCAAATACTCCCGGTATTTTCGGTCATCGCGCCTTGCCATCGGGGCGCCTCGTCCGTCTCGGTGCAACGCGGGACTTGCACCACGGGCTGCTAGGACGACGGGGCGATGGCATCGCCGATCGCGATCACCGTTCCGGTCGACGACGGCACCACCACCGCCCGCCTCTATACCGCCGGGGGCTCCAGGGCCGGCGTGACACTCGTGCTCGCGCACGGCGCGGGTGCGCCGCAGACCCACCCCTTCATGGTGGCGTGCGCCGAAGGGCTGGCGGCTCGCGGCATCGACATCGCCACCTTCAACTTCCTCTACACCGAGCGTGGACGCCGGCTTCCTGACCGGCTGCCCGCGCTCGAACGCTGCTATCGCGCGGTCATCGCCACCGTCATGGCGGAGCCGTCCTGTGCCGGCAACCGGCTCGTCATCGGCGGCAAATCGATGGGGGGACGTGTGGCGTCACACCTGGCGGCTGCGGGGGACGAACTCGCGGCGCGCCTCTCCGGCCTCGTCCTGCTCGGCTATCCGCTACATCCGCCAGGCAAGCCCGAGGCCCTGCGGGTGGCGCACCTCTCCGCCATTCAGGTGCCCGTGCTCATCGTGCAGGGTGAGCGGGATCCCTTCGGGTCGCCGCTTGAACTTGCGCCCCACTTCGGGCAGGTCCCGGGTGCGGTCTCCGTGCGTGCCGTGGCGCAGGGTGACCACTCGCTGGTGACACCGAAACGGGGCAATCCGCCACGGGACGCCGTCATGGCAGGGGTCTACGACGCGATCGCGGTGTGGTTACAGGGCCGCGCCGTTCCGGCTAGGTAGCCGCGGACGGGTCCACCTTCGGAGCCTTGGCGGTCCGCTCAGCAAGCGCGCTTGCCAGGCTGGCCGCGAAGGTCCCCTCGGTAAACGGCTTCTCGAGTGTGTGCCGGACGCCCAGGGCCCGGCACTCCTGCATGGCCCGGTCGTCGAGGCGACCTGATGCCACGATCACCGGTACATCCGGCAGGAGTTGGCGCAGCGCCCGGATGAAACGGAATCCATCCATCGCGGGCATGTGAACGTCAGTGACGACCGCCGCGATGCTGTCGCGATAATCCAGCGCCTGCATCAGCGCATCGGCGCCGTCGGACGCCAGTGCCACCGAGAGACCCAGGCGCTCCAGCACGATCCGCGCGGCAGCGCGGACGGACGGTTCATCGTCGACGAACAGCACCAGCTCGCCCCGTCCCTTGAACGCCACCGCCCTCCAGGTCTCCTCGATCCTGGAGGCGGCCAGCGTTACCTCCACCGGAAACCAGACGCTGAAGCGGGACCCACGCCGGACGACCGTTTCCACTTGAAGGAATCCACCAGCCCCCTTGACGATGCCCAGCGTGGTCGACAGCCCGAGACCGGTGCCCTGTTCGATCCCCTTGGTGGTGAAGAACGGCTCGAACATCCGGTCCAGCACGTCCGGCGCAATGCCCGTCCCGGTGTCCTCCACCGAGATGCAGACATACCGGCCCGGATGGGCCTCGGTTCCAGGGACCGCTCGCACGGGCCTCCCCGGCTCCACGTCTCTCGACGCCACCGAGAGGGTCAGGCGGCCGCCCCCCGTCATCGCATCCCGCGCGTTCACGCACAGGTTGAGCAGCAGCTGGTGCACCTGGGTGGGGTCGCTCATGAAATGGGGCAGGTCCCGGCCAAAGGCGGTGCGGATTTCGATGTTCTTCGGAAACGTGGCGCCGATGATGGTCTCGACGTCCTGCACGACCGACCTCGGATTGAGGACCTGCGGCGCCCCGTCAGAGCCGCGCGCAAACGTCAGCAGTTGGCGGACCATCGCCGCGGCCCTGTTCGCGCTTGCGGTGAGGATCTCCAGCTCACGGACGCTGTCGGGAAACTCTTCCTGGAGATTGCTGAGGACCAAGAGGATCGGGGCGAGCGCATTGTTCAGGTCGTGCGCAATGCCGCCCGCGAGTGTCCCCAGCGCTTCCAGCCGCTGGGCACGATTGGCATGCAGATCCGTGCGCAGACGTTCCGTCACATCGCGGAAGCTGAAGACGCGACCCACCACATGGCCGTCCGCCCACTGCGGTTGGGAAACCGTGTCCACGGAACGGCCGTCCTTGAGCGTCATCACGAAATGACTGGGGGCCTCTGGCGCCGCGAAGAGGCCTCTGGTGTGCGCCAGCAGCGCGTCCATATTGACGACGCGGTCGCGGGCGAACTGTTCGATGACCGAATGGTCGGCTATCGAATCGCTGACGCTGTCGAGGCCGAGGACCGTGAGGAACTGCCGGTTTGACGCGGTGACCGCGCCGTGCGCATCGATGGCCAGAATCCCGTCGGTGGATGCTTCAAACACCGAGTGCAGGAGCGACGCCGCCCGCGCGATCTCCTCCGTACGCTGGTCGACCTTGTGTTCCAGTTCGGCCTGCACGTCGCGGAGCGTGCGCGTGGCTTCCCGGGCCTGGGTCATGTCGCGTAGCACCAGCACGGCACCGATCACGGTGCCCGCGGCGTCCCGGAGCGGTGCGGCCGAGGCGTCGACGCTGACGGCCCGTCCATCCCGGCGGAGCAGCGCCAGTTCGCGATCCGCCGTCCGTGCTTCACCGGACTGGATCGCGGCCGCCGCCAGTGGCGGCACGTCCATGCCGGTGAGTTCGTCGACGAGCCGGCAGACCACGTCGACGGGCTGGCCAAGCGTCGACGGCCCGTCCTCTCCCGTCAGGCGGAGTGCCGCCGGATTCATGGCCGACACCCGGGACTCGGCGTCCAGGGTCAGGACACCCTCGGCAATGGCGTCCAGTGTCGTGCGGTATCGCTCTTCGGCTTCGCGCCGGCTCCGATCGGCAGCGCGGCGCTCGGTCAGGTCGATCGACAGGACCAGCGCCTCGTCCGGGGGCATGGGCGCCACGCGCGACTCAAAAACGCGGGGCCCGCTCGGCAACTCATAAGCGCGCGTGAAGATCTGTGCCTGGCCGGTCTCGAGGGCGCGGTCCACGGCCGCCAGCACCTCGTCGGCCTGGACCTGGCCGATGAACTCGGTGACCGAGTGCCCGATGGCGTCCGCAGGCATGGCCAATGCCGCCGACTGCGGCACGTGCGCCTCCTTCAGGATGCCGTCGCGGCCGAGGCGGATCACCTGCGCCGGCAGCGCCGCGATGAGCCCCCGGGCCTGCGCTTCACCGATGCGCAGGCTCTCTTCAAGTGCCTTCCGCTCGGTGATATCGGAGCTGGTCCCGATCACCCGGGTCACGCGACCATCGGGGCCAGGCCAGCCCGCCGCACGTACCAGCACCCAGGACCACTCCCCGTTCGCCTGCCTGACACGGAACTCGGCCCTCAGCGCACGCACCGAGCGGTCCAGAAAAGCGCGCAGGTGGTCTTCAAAGGCCGGCCGGTCGTCGGGATGGATCCGGTCCCGCTCCGTGAGGAACGCTCGCTTCTCGCCGGCCGCCGGTCCGCCAGACTCTGACTGCGGGAGGACCACGCCGCCGCTGTCCACATCCCAGTCGAACAAGCGGTCGCCGGTACTCTCGACCGCCAGCTGCCAGCGCTGCTCGGCATCGTGCAGCCGCTCTTCGACCTCACGGCGGGTGGTCTGATCGCGGAAGGTGCAGACCACGGACAGCTGGCCCTGCGCATCCAGCTGCGTCACCGCCTGCCCCTCGAGCAAGCGCCGATGTCCGTCCTTCGTCCGGAAGGGCACCTCAAAGAGCCCGACGTCCTCGCCGCGCAGGATGCGGTCGAAGACAACTTGACAGTGGGGCCGACCGTCCTCACAGATGACGTCGAACGCCGTGATCCGGGACAGATCGTCAGGGGTGTAGCCCAGCACCTGCCGCCAGCGGGTGTTTGCGCCCAGAAAGGTACCGTCAGGCCGGATGACCTGCACGAGCTCAGGTGAAAACTCGATGAGCTGATCCCGAAGGGAGTCCAGAATGTCGATTGACATGGGAGGGGCCTGCGGTGCGCCGCCTTCCGCGCCATTCTACCCGCCGTGGCCAAGCCAGCGGAGGATTAACTACGCGGGGGAGCCGGCCAAATGGCTGGCAATAGTCCGAATCACGGCATCGCATTCCCCGGTCACGCGTTCCGCGAGCACGGCCAGCGGTGCATCGGTCTCATCCCGCAGGGCACCCTCCAGCTCCCGTGCCAATTCCGAGAGGGTCATGGCCATCACATTCCCCGACACGCCGGCCATCGAATGGGCCGCTCTGGCCCCCGCTGTGCGGTCGTCCGTTTCCAGACTGGTGCGAAGCGTGGCCAGGCGCGTCGTCAGGTCGGCGCTCGCCAGGCGCAGCAGTTCCCGGGCATCCGCCTCTCCGAACAGCTCCGCGACCTCTCCTGGGTTGTAGCTCATGACCGGCCTCACTGACTCCTGCTCAACGGATGTGGGCGGCGTGGCGGCGCACCAGAGCGGCCCCGAGTACGGACAGGGACACCATCCACGTCAACACGGCCCCCACGACACCCGGCCGGCAGATGATGCCGGACACACCGCACTCCGCACCAAGAAACTGCGTCACCACGTCGCGCCTCCTGACTCCGTAATCGGCCCGGCCGAGGAATCCATGAGCGAGGTCGGCCCTAGGCCGCCGCCTTTGCCGCTTTGGCGAGGCGGAAGCAGCCGCCCTTCCCGTTTTCGCTGCGCACGAACCGATCATCGATGTTCAGGGTGCTCTCGGCGGAACCCAGGAACATGTAGCCATCGGGTGCCAGCATGTCGTGAATGCGGCCAAAGATCTGACGCTTGGTCTCGATGTCGAAGTAGATGAGCACGTTCCGGATGAAGATGATGTCGAAGGTACCCATCGGCGGCCACCGCTGAATGAGGTTGAGCTCCTCGAACTTCACCATCTTCCGGATGGAGTCGCTCAGCTGCCAGTCAGGGCCTTCCTTCTTGAAATGCTTGACGAGCAGACGCGCAGGGAGACCACGGTTGATCTCCAGCTGGGAGTATCGACCCGCCTTCGCCCGTTCCAGCGCATTGCGGCAGATGTCGGTCCCGAGCTGATCCACCTGCCAGCCCGCGAGTTCCGGAAACTGATCATTGAGAATCATCGACACCGAATACGGCTCCTGACCGTAGGAACTCGCCGCATACCAGATGCGCAGCTTCCGGCTGGCGCGCCGGGCTTCAATCAGCTTGGGCAGCACCGAGGTTTCGAGTACCTCGAACGGCGTCACGTCCCGAAGGAAGGTCGTCTCGTTCGTGGTCATCGCATCGAGCACCGACCGCTTCAGCTCCGGCGACCGGCCGGTCCTGATGGCAGTGGCCAGTCCGTCCAGCCCACCGAGGCTCTCGCGGCGGGCAATCGGACCTAACCGGGACTCGATCAGGTAGTCCTTGCCTTCATCGAGGACGATGCCAAGTTCTTTCAGCACCATGTCCCTCAGATAGGACATCACCTGCTTGTCGACTGGATTTGTTTCGACGGGCACCGCTCACGCTCCTCTGCGGTGGAGCGACAGCGCGCACCGCCTGGTAATCTCTACAGCCATCTCATTCAAGGGCAGCACCTGCTCGGCCAAACCCGCCTCGGCCACGAACCCGGGCATGCCCCACACCACACTCGACGCCTGGTCCTGAGCCAGCACACGTCCCTGGCACCGCCGCACTTCCTCAGACCCACGAAGCCCGTCCTGCCCCATTCCGGTGAGCACGACGGCGAGAAGGGCGCTGCCATATACATCGGCCGCAGAACGGAAAAGCACATCGACCGCTGGCCGGCATGAATTCTCCGGCGGGTCCTGGGTCAACGCCGTCACGACGTGGTCGCCCTCACGCTTCACGATCAGGTGGTAATCGCCTGGGGCTACATAGGCCGTCCCGGGCTGCAGCCGCATGCCGGCCTGGGCCTCCACCACGTGAATCGCCGACTGCTGGTCCAATCGCTCGGCCAGCATCCTGGTGAACATCGGCGGCATGTGCTGCACGATGAGGATCGGCACGGCCAGGTCCCGCGGCAGCGCGGGCAGGAGCTCCGCGAGCGCGTTTGGACCACCCGTCGAGACACCGATGGCCACCGCGTCCGGCCGCCGCTGAATCAGGCTGGCCGGTACGGTCTGCACGGAGCGGACGGCCTGGACCGGCCGCACGGGGACGACCTCCCTGGGCGTAACCGCGGCCCCACTCCGCCGGCACAAGGCCTTGATCTTGGGAATCAGCTGTTCCTGAATCCGTCGCTGCGCTTCCGTCACACTGCCGACATTGGCCGGCTTCGTGATGTAGTCGGTCGCACCGGCGGCCAGGGCTTCCAATGTCTGTGCCCCGCCGCGCACCGTCACCGTGGAGAACATGATCACGGGCAGCGTCGGATGGGTCTTGCGGATCGCCTTGAGCGTTTCGACGCCGTCCATTTCCGGCATCTCGAAATCCAGCGTCACCACGTCCGGCCGCAACTGCTCGAGCTTCTGCAGCGCGATCCGGCCATTGGCGGCGGTACCGATCACGCGGATGGCGGTATCCGCGGACAGGGCATCACTGACGATCCTCCGGACGACGACGGCGTCATCCACGACGAGCACATCGATGGGTTTGCTCGCGAGAAGAGTTGCTGCGGGCTGCGACACCACGGTCTCCAGTGCAGGACGCCGGCCGCTCCGCCGTCAGGCGGGGCAGCCGGCGCACCACGTCAGTTAGAGATTGAAGCCGAGCAGCCGCAGCTTGTCGGTGATCACATCTTTCGTGAACGGCTTCATCACGTATTCGTTCGCTCCGAGCGTGAGCGCCCGTTCGACCTGGGACAGCTCACTCTCGGTGGTCACCATCATGAGCTTGGTCGCGTTGAGGCTGCTCTCCTTCCGGACAGCCTCCACCATCTCGATCCCGCTCATTTCCGGCATGTTCCAGTCAACCAGCGCGAGCTGCACGTCCGGATTGCCTGTCAGGTGAGTCAACCCCTCCCGGCCGTGCTGGGCCTGCGCCACGTCGGAGAAGCCCACTTCCTTCAACATCTGCGACAGCAGCATCCGCATGACGCGTGAGTCGTCAACCACCAGTGCTTTCATGACATTCCTCCGTGCAACTCGGCTCGTGTGTCTTAGTAGCTGAAGCGGCTGACCAGCGACTGCAGCGTGGCAGCCATCTGCGCCAACTGCACCGCGGCTTCCTTGGAATCGCCGGCACCGTCGCTGGTGCTGCGCGCCGCCTGGGCGACGCCGGTGATGTTCTGGGCAATCTCGGAACTGCCCTTCGCCGCCTCGGTCACATTGCGGCCGATTTCGTTCGTCGTGGCGGTCTGTTCCTCCACGGCGCTGGCGATGGTGTTCGAGATGTCGTTGATCTGGTTGATGATTTCGCTGATCTGGCCGATGGCCTGCACCGCGCCGGACGTGTCGCCCTGGATGGCCTCGATCTTCTGGCTGATGTCCTCGGTGGCCTTGGCGGTTTCCTTCGCCAGCTCCTTGACCTCATTGGCGACCACCGCGAAGCCCTTGCCCGCTTCACCCGCTCGGGCGGCCTCGATGGTGGCGTTGAGCGCAAGCAGGTTGGTCTGCTGCGCGATGGAGGTGATGACCTTGATGACCTTGCCGATCTCGGCGGAGCTCTCGCCCAGCTTCGTGATCGTCGTGTTGGTCGTCTCGGCGACCTTCACCGCAGTCGTGGCGACCTTGGCTGCGTCGTTGGCGTTCTTGGCGATCTCCTTGATGGAGGCGCTCATCTCCTCGGCCGCCGTCGCGACGGTCTGCACGTTCTTGCTGACCTGCTCGGACGCGGCGGACGCCACCGTGGCCTGGGCCGCCGTCTCGTCGGCGTTGGCGCCCATCTGCTTGCTGACTGCGGTCAGCTCTTCAGCGGAGGCCGCCAGAGAGTTGGCGTTCTCGCGGACACCCTGGATCAGGCGGGCGGTCTCGCTGATGTCCGTCGCGAACTTCACGACCTTCATCACGTTGCCCTTCACATCCAGAATCGGGTTGTAGGAGGCCTGGATCCAGACGTCCTTCCCGTTCTTCGCGATCCGCCTGTAGTCACCCGCCTGGTATTTGCCGGCGCGCAGGTCGTTCCAGAACTGCTTGTATTCGGGGCTCGCCGCATAGGCCGGGTCCACGAACATGCTGTGGTGGCGGCCCTGCACCTCGTCGAGGCGGTAGCCGAGCGTCTGCAGGAAGTTGTCATTGGCCGTCACGACCGTGCCGTCCGTCTCGAACGCAATCACGGCCTGGGACCGGTTGATGGCGTCGATCTGGCCCTGGATGAAGCTGGACTCGGTCACATTGGCCCACTCCAGCGTGTTGCCGGTGTAGACGCCGTCCTCGATGATCGCGCTGACATTCAGCGAGAACCACAGGTCGCCGACTTTGATGTTCGCCTTGTGGGGCAGTCGCGACGGATCGGACAGCAGTGCCCGCTGATGTGCCGGGTTCTTGTGGAACACATCGATGCAGGCCCCGATCAGATTCGACGGGTCGAACGTGGGAAAGGCCTTCTTGAACTCGGGCCCGTACTTGCTGAAGATTTCGTACGACGCCTTGTTGATGTACTGGACGACGAAGTCGCGGTCCACCATCATCACAGCATTCGAGACACCGTCCAGCGCGCCCTGGAAGCGCTGCGCGTCGTTGGTACCTTCCACATGCGACGTCGTTGCCGACTCCGGCTCCGCCTTCATCGCGAGATTGCCGACCTGCTTGAATCGTCCGTTTGACACTGCCATTCTCCCCACGGCTCGCGGCCGTCGCTTGTGTTAGTTGACCTGTGACTTCGTGGAACTGGTAGCCCCGGCGCTGCTCGAGCCCCCGGGCAACATGCGATCGCCATCCACCGCAACGGCGCGATTGACGTCGAGCAACAGGAGCAGCCGCTCCTTCCGCTTGTAGACACCCGTGACCAGACCGGCGACTTCACTGCGCACGGTCTCGGGCACGGCCTCGAATTCGTCTGGCTGCACGTCGACGACATCCCCAATCTCGTCGACGAGGAGGCTGATGACGCCGTCTTCGGTGCGGACAACGATGTTCATCGGACGATGTCCGTCCGGCCGATCCGGCAGACCCAGACGGCGCCGCAGATCCAGCGCGGTCACGATCTGGCCGCGCAGGTTGATGAGGCCCTCGACGACCGTGGGTGCCAGCGGAACCCTGGTCATCTGCTGATACCGGATGACTTCCTGCACCTGCAGGACCTCGACCCCGAAGTGCAGGCCGTCAACGTAGAACGTGGCGCATTGATTGGACATGGTGTGCCTCTAGGCCGCCTGGCCGGTCATCTGGCGGTCTGCGGCCGCCAGCACTTCACTGACATCGACAAGCTCGGTGACCTTCTGCTGGATGACCGCCGATCCGAGGACACCCCGGCGAGCCAGCTTCTTCTGGACGACCACCGTCTCGTTGACGATGTCGATGATCTGGTCGACCACCAGTGCCACATGGGCGTCCTTGTGGTCGAACACGATGGCCTGTCGGGAGGTACCCGTCCGGTCCGACCGGTCTCCCCACATCGCCACCAGAGGCAGGATGTCGTTGCGGTACTGCACCACGTCGAGTCCGCCGCTGCGCTCGACCATCTCGGCCGGGAACTCCTCGAGCCGGGCCACCTGCGACAGCGGGATGGCGAGCCGTTCGTGCGAGCCGGCCCTGAAGAGCAGCAGTGTCTGCTTGGCGGTATCGGCGCCGGCAGTCTCTAGTGCCTGGTCGGCCTGATTCCTGGTGCGGCTCTCTCCGAGCACCGACGAGCGCTGCGCCAGCCCGAGCACATCAAGGATGAGCGCAACCGTGCCGTCGCCCATGATGGTGGCGCCCGCGAAGACACTCACGCCCTTCAGTTGCTTGCCGAGCGGCTTGACGACGATTTCCTCGGTGTCGTTGATGCGGTCGACGACGAGGCCAAACTGCCGGTTATCCGCCTTGAGCACCACGATGTTGATGGCGTGGTCGCCTTCGCCCTGATACGACTGCAGCTCCAGGGCACGATGCAGATGGACCAGCGGCAGGAGATTCCCGCGCAACCGATAGAACTGGGCCCCCTTGATGCGCTCGATGGCACTGGCGGCCGCTTCGGCTTCCAGGCGGACCAACTCGAGCAGATTCACCTGCGGGATGGCGTAGCGCGCCCCGTCGGCGCTCGTGATGATGAGGGCCGGAATGATGGCGAGGGTCAGGGGAATCTTGATCTTGAGGGTCGTTCCTTCGCCGACACGGCTCTGGATGTCGACCTGGCCCCCGATCTTCTCGATGTTCGTCTTGACGACGTCCATGCCGACGCCTCGACCCGAGATATTGGTCACCGTCTCCGCGGTGGAGAAACCGGGTGCGAACACCAGGCGAATCGCCTCGTGGTCGCTCATCCGGGCGGCCTGCTCCTGGGTGATGACGCCGCGGCGGACGGCCGTCGCACGAATCTTTTCCGGGTCGATGCCGGCGCCGTCGTCGGCAATCTCGATGTTGATCTGGCCGCCCTCGTGGAACGCGCGCAGGCGCAGGACGCCTTCGGCGGCCTTGCCGCGCTGGGTCCGGATGGCGGGGTCCTCGACACCGTGGTCCACCGCGTTCCGGACAATGTGGGTGAGCGGATCCTTGATGGCCTCGATGATGGTCTTGTCGAGGTCTGTCTCCTTGCCCTCCATCTCGATTCGAACCTGCTTGCCGCACTGCGTGGCCACGTCACGCACCACGCGCGGGAACTTGCTCCAGATGTTGCCGATCGGCTGCATGCGCGTCTTCATGACGCCCTCCTGCAGATCCGAGGTCACCAGGTTCAGCCGCTGCGTCGCGCTGGCGAGTCCGCTGTCGGCCTGCTCGGAGGTCAGCTGCAGAATCTGATTCCGCGCCAGGACGAGCTCGCCGACCAGCGTCATCAGCTTGTCGAGCAGATCCACATCGACGCGCAGGGCCGTGTCGGACACGGCCTGTTTCTTGTTGTTCGGGCTATCGGCGTCCGACCGTCCGGCGTCGGCGGGGTCCGCCACGAACAGGTGGTCCAGCGGAGGCACCTCCGCCACCTGAGCGACGGCGACGGGAGCGGGGACCGGAGTGGGCGGAGCAGCAACGGCTACCGGCGCGTCGACCGCGGGCGTCGCCTCGGCCTGAGCCGGCGGGGGGGCGGAGGTCTCTTCGTCCAGGGTGCGAAGCAGGGTCACCACGGCACCGTAGTCGGTCGAGGGCTCACAGCCGTGGGCTTCGACGTACTCGGCAATCTCCCGGACGGCGTCGATCATCCGCAACAGTCCGTTGGTCACGTCCTGGTTCAACACCAGTTTCCCGTCACGCATCTTGGAGAGCAGGTTCTCCCCGACGTGCGTGATCTTCTCCAGCTTGCCGAACGCAAGGAAGCCGGCCGCGCCTTTGATCGTGTGCGCCGTACGGAAGGCACTGGCCAGCCGCGACGCATTGCCGGGGTCCTGCTCGAGCGCCACCAGCTCGGAGTCGAGCCGGTCGAGGTTCTCGTAGCAGTCGATCAGGAACTCTTTGATGATTTCAGGATTCGTGTCCATGTGCTGTGCCTCACTGAACTGGCAAGTGCTATGCCGCCGGCTGTGCGCTGGCCGGCGAGCGGTGCTCGTCCGGTGTCGAGACCGTGGTGTCGTGACCAGCCGGCACGGCCTCTTCCCGGGCTGAATGGGCCTGATTCTCGGACTTGGCCGGAGCGGTCGGCTCCTCGGTCACCGTGATGGACAGGAAGAAGTCTCCAACCATGGGGAGGGCATACCGGTGCAGGACGCCGTCTGTTTCGGCTGGCCTGGCGAACGCGGGTCCGACACTCACTGACGGAAGGCCGACAGTGCTCGCCAGTTCCCGCTCGCGGAAGCGGGCATGGAGCCGGCCCGAGAGCAGATTGGCCAGTTCCCCGGTAATGGACTGCAGGTCTTCCTCTCCCAGTTCCTGGCTGGGAATGCCGAGCAGTTGCCCGCCGACGCTGGCGGCCGCTTCCATGGGCAGGTGCAGACCCACGCGGACCACGAAGCGGTCCAGCAGCGTGACATCGAGCGTGGCCGTAAAGGCCACGGCAACAGGCGTCTCGGCCTTGGACTGCGCGACTTCGGTGTTGAACATCGTCCCGAAGACATTGGCCGCCGCGGCGTCGATGACTTCGGTCATGTTGGGAATCACCTTGCCGAGTGTCGACAGGGGACCCGGGATAAAGACGTAGGGCCGGATCGCCTCGCGGAACGCCTCCGGCAGATACGAGCGCTTGATGACGCCGTCCCATAACTCGGATGGCAGGGGCACGTCCTGCGGGAGATCCGCGAGCCGCACGATGCGCATGCCGGTGGGCTGTGCTTCCCGGATCTTGGTGGCGAGGCGTTCGGCCGTCACCACCCCGAGGTCGCCACCCACGAACACGACACCGCGGGGCGACCGCTTGAACGCGGCCAGCGCCGCCGCACCGGATTCGGCCTGAATCACCGGACCATACCGGCCCACCTGGGTGGCGAAGAAGAATCGGAAGTCGAGACTGCCATCCGCCACCAGCGCGGGCGACTCCGGACTGACGACAATCCCGCCCACATCGACCGCATTGCGGACGGAGGCCGGCAACGACTTGAGCAGAGCTTCGAACTTGGCCGTGAAACTCGCGGGCCGGATGGGCTTCAACAGGTAGTCCGAGATGCCCAACTGCATCAGCCGGATGATGGCGTGCTCGCGCCGTTCGTTCGACAGCACGACGACGGGCAGGGCCTTGGTCATGTCGGAGGCCCGCACCTCTTCGAGCGTGTCGTGTCCGCTCAGTCCCGGCATGTCGACATCCAGCAACATGAACGCCATGCGGCGGCGGGACAGGAGCGTCAGGGCTTCGGCGCCGTCGGCGGCCTCGTACACCACGCACCCGAACTGTTCCTCGAGCAGCCGGCGAGCGGCAAAGCGGGTGGAGGCATCGTCGTCACAGACCAGTGCGTTCATGAAGTCGCCTGAGGGCACGTACCTGCGTAACCGCGTGTGCGGTCCTGCCCCCATCGGGCAGTCAGCGGTGCGATACCGTCTCTGGGACCCTAATCGGCGCGCGGCCGGGAGGCCTTGAGGGGCCTGCTATGAAGGGAGCTACGTGCGCTGGTCCAGCGCCGCACGAACGGCCCTGGCCAGGTCAGCCGGCTTGATCGGCTTCGGCAGCAGATCTCCCCGCTCGTCAGCCGATTGCAGCGTGGGCACCGCGTTGTACCCGGACATGTACAACACGGGCAATCCCGGCTTCAGCGCCAGCAGTTGCTGCGACAGTTCCCAGCCGTCCATGCCGGGCATGGTGACATCCGTCAGCAACAGGGCGACAGCATCGGCATGCTCACCAAAGCATGCGACCGCCTCATCGCCAGAGGCCGCCTCGATGACCGTGTAGCCTCGCTTGACCAGGAGGCGGCGGATCATCCCCCGCACCAGGGCCTCGTCATCGACCAGCAGAATCGTCTCCCCCTGGGCGGGTGCCGCTTGGGCCGGGAGTGGGCTGGGAGCCTCCCGCACGATGCCAGCGGAGGCTGGCAGCCTGATGGAGACGGTCGTGCCACGACCCGGCTCACTGGAGAGGTCAATGGTGCCCCCGGCATCGGTCACGACCCGGTGCACCGTGGCCAATCCCAGGCCGGTCCCCTTGCCCACCGCTTTGGTGGTGTAGAACGGGTCGAAGGCGTGGGCCCGCGTCTCAACATCCATTCCCTGGCCGTCATCGGACACGACGAGTTCCGCCCAGCCCGTGTCCACCGGTCCGATGCGCAGACCAACGACACCGTCGCCTCCCACGGCATCGCGGGCGTTCAGGACCAGGTTCATGACCAGCTGTTCGCAGGCGGCACGGTTGACGCGCACGGTCACCGGCTGTGCCTCCACCTGCAGGG
Organism: Acidobacteriota bacterium; assembly: GCA_947482665.1. Taxonomy (GTDB): domain Bacteria; phylum Acidobacteriota; class Vicinamibacteria; order Vicinamibacterales; family UBA2999; genus CANKJK01. The sequence continues at coordinate 120,258 of CANKJK010000012.1, read as the reverse complement.
CGACTCTGGCACCACAGGAGCGAGTCAAGAGCGAGCGCATGGACTCCACGACGTCGGCCAGATCGCAGTCTCCGGCGGGATCGGCGCGGCCGGATGAAAACCGGAGCAGCTGGCGGGTCAGGCTCGCGGCGCTGGTGGCGGCCGTCCCGATTTCCATCAGCATGTCGCGCTGCGCGTCCAGATGCGGCTCGTTCAGCAGCACGTCGACGTTGGCCGTCACCACCATCAGCAGGTTGTTGAAGTCGTGCGCGATACCGCCCGCCAGCCGGCCGACGGACTCCATCCGATCGGCGCGCCTCCGGCGTTCCGCTTCCTGCAGGCGCTCGGAGACATCCCGCCCGGAGATCAGCACCCCGGCGATGACGGGGTCGAAGCGCTGGTCGCTCGCCAGGAGTTCCACCGGCAGACTTCCCCCATCCGCTCTCAGGAGACGCAGCTCAATCAGTCGAGTGACGTCGGCATTGCGCTCCGCGGCACTCACGAGGCCCCTGACCCGCTCGGCATCATCCGGATGCGCGAAGGCCGCCAGGGGCCTGCCGACGACGTCGGCCTCCGCCCATCCCAGCAGTCGGAAGAAGGCGGCACTGGCCCAGGTCACCCCGTCGCTTCCCACGATGAGGAAGAAGTCCCGTGACTGCTGGACCAGCGCGCTGAACATCGCCTCAGCACGCAGGCGCTGTTCGTCCGCCTCTATCTGGGCCGTCCGGTCGACGGTGATCGAGAGAACCCCGGCAATGCGCCCGGCGTGGTCGAAGAACGGACTCTTGGTGGTGTGGAGCAGGCGGCTGGTCCCGTCAGGCCGGATGAACGGTTGCTCGTACGTCGGGCCCGTGCCCGTGCGACACACGATGTCATCGAGTTCCCTGGCATGGGCCGCCATCGCCACCGGAAACAGCTCGGCATCGGTGCGCCCCATTACATCTTTCTCGGCCAAGCCGGTCATCTCAACCGCCTTCGCATTGAAGATGAGATACCGCCCCTGCAGGTCCTTCACCGACACCAGATGCGGTGAGGCCTCGATGACCCGTCTGGCGAGGGAGCGCAGGCCGGCATGGCGGTCTTCCAGACGCTGTCGTTGCATGGCTGCCGCCACGTGCTCCGCGAGCAGTTCAGCGAACTGGATCTCTGACGTATCGGCTTGCCAGGCCACATCGCGGAACAGCAGACACCGCCCCTGGTCCTTCCCGTCTTCTGTCAGCGTCACGGACAGGCAACTGACGAATCCCTGATCCAGGAGGATCGACCGAACGGGGGCCAAGGTGGGATGCTCGGGCAGGCCCTGAATGAGCTGAGGCTCCTGATTCGGGGACGCCGGGAAGGCAACGACGCCGCGTTCGAGTGCCTCCACATACGCAGCCGAGACTCCTCGGGACGCCAGCACTCGGAAACCGGCTTCTTCCCGGCGCACGATGGCCACGCCCCGGTTGTCGATACCGGAGACCAGCGTGTCGACCGCTGTGGCGCAGACCGACGTCAGGTCGCGTGCCTTGCCAAGACCGCGGACAAACTGGCGAAGCGCGGCGCGGCGGAGCGTCCCCGCTGCGGCGTCTCCCTCTTGCCGAGCCACGCCTGGCCCAGCCTTAGACTCGTCCATTACACGCCTCCACCCAGCTCGCCTTGCGAGGATACTTCCGTTCTGCAATCGGCCCCGCAAACCCCCTTCCGCAGAACCATGGTTGAATACCCGGATGCTTCAGCGCCCGGGAAGGGCCGCGTGCGCCATGCCAGTCGTGGTAGCCGGTGTCTTGGCCTGTTCCTGTCAGGCCGTGCCCGACGCGCCGCTGCGCGTCGGAACAAACGTCTGGCCCGGCTACGAGCCTCTCTACCTCGCACGCGATCTCGGCGCTGTCTCGGACCGTGATGTACGCCTTGTCACATTTCCCTCGGCCGTCAGCGTCTCCCTGGCCTTCCGCAACGGCGGCATTGATGTGGCCGCCCTCACGGGCGACGAAATCCTCTCGGTCGCGCAGACCATGCCGCAGCTCCAGATCGTGCTGGTCACGGATTTCTCGAATGGCGGCGACGCGCTGGTCGGTCAGGCCACGCTCAAGTCGCTGAAAGACCTCAAGGGCGCACGCATTGGCGTGGAATCGGGTGCCGTGGGCGGCTATTTGTTCAGGCGTGCACTGCGGCAGGCCGGGCTGACGCCGTCCGACGTGTCGATCGTGGACACACCCTGGTCCCGTCACGTGGAGGCGTTTTCCTCCGGCGCGGTGGATGCCATCGTGACGTTCAACCCTCACCGCCAGGCCTTGCTGGACGCGGGCGCCACGGTGCTCTTTGACAGCTCAATGGTGAAGGGCGAGATCTTCGATGCGCTGGTCGCACGGGAATCGACCGTTCGCGAGAGGCCGGCCACGTTGGGGCGCATCGTCAGCGCGTGGATGACCGGCCGCGAGCACATGCGGACCCACCCGGCCGATGCGGCGGCCCGGATGGCGCAGATAGAGTCACGGTACCGTCCGTCGTTTCAGACCCACCTCCAGGGCATCGAGCTGATGGACCGCACGCGCAACCATCAGTTGCTCGGTGGCACCTCGCCGGGACTCACAGAGGTGCTCTCGGCGGTGGCGGCGAATGCGCCCGCGCCCATGATGAGCCCCACGCCTGCGCGCCACAGCGTGCAGCTCACCGACCGCTTCGTACCCTGAGATGCATCCTCGCCTGTCCATCCGGCTGATGCTCCCTGTCAGCCTGGCCATTGCCGGCCTGCTGAGCTTCGCGATCCTGACGATGCTCGACCTGCGCCAACACCGCGCGCTGGCCGAGTCGAACGCGCGGCAGCAGCTGACCCTGACCGCCACCGAGGCTCTCGCCAGTCTCCAAGACGGGCCGCCGGACCCGGACCTTGAGCAGCTGCAAACGCACGTGGCCCTGCTCCTGACCGACCCTGGCATCGAGAGCGCCCATGTCGTGAACGTCTCCGGCACGATCCTCGCCTCGTCCGAGCGTGCACTGGCCGGCATCCACATATCGGAGACGCGTCTGGCCGCGTACTCGGACGTGATTGGGGAAGCGGGGCGCATGGGCTCGCCGCTCATACAGCCGGGCAAGACGCCTGAGTCGCTGCTCTCGGTCACACCCTTCACGACCGGCCTGAATCTGGGGAGTCAGCGGTCGCATGAGGCGGGTGCGCTCGTGCTGGAGTACGACCTGCGGGTGCCGCTGGCCCGCGAGCAGCGCGGTGGCATCCAGCGAGCCGTGACTCTCGGCCTGACCTCCCTTCTCCTGCCTCTGGGTGTCTGGCTGTTTCTCGACACGACGGTCGCCCGAAAGGTGGTGGGCCTCTCGCGCACGGTCAGCCTGCTCGCCAGTGGCGACTTCAGCGCCAGGACCACGGTCACCTCCAGTGACGAGCTGGGGGTCCTCGCGGACTCGGTCAACCGCATGGCAGACCGCGTCGAGGATGACCTGCAGACACGGGCGCATCTGGCCGCCCTGTCCAACTATGTGGAGTGCGCGCTCCTGCTGGTGGCACTCGATGCCTCTGGGGCAGTGACGGTGATCTCCGTCAACGACTTTGCCATCCGAGCGTTCGGCCTGCCGGTCGAGAAAGTGATGGGGCAGGCCCTCGAGGCGCTCGTGTCAAAGGATCGAGCGGCGCTCGTCATCGCCAAGGTCCGGGAGGCCGCGCGCAAGCGGCAAGCGGTGCACTGGGAATCCGTCATCCAGCGAGGAGACGAGCCGCGCATCTTTGACTCGACGGCGTCGCCCATCATGGGGCCGTCCGGTGCGGTCACGCAGGTGGCGATCATCGCCATGGATGTGACTGCCCGCAGGACCAGCGACGTCATGATTCAGGAGCTGCCGGACGCCGTGCTGCTCGTGACCAATACCGGGCAGATCACGCGCGTCAACCGTCGCGCGGAAGCCCTGTTTGGCTACACCAGAGACGAACTCATCGGTCAGCCTGTTCAGATGCTGGTGCCCGAGTCTCTGCGGACGAGACACGAGGGCCTCATGAGCAGCTACCTGGCGAGTCCGGCCTCACAGCCGATGGCCCACGGACGCCATCTGATGGCCCGCAAAAAGGACGGCACATCCACGGCTGTCAGCATCATGCTCACCCCCATCACGGCGGGTCATGGCGCGTTGGTGATGGTTGCCGTCTCGGACGTAGAAGAACAGGACCGGCTCGAGGCCCAGCTCCGGCAGACCCAGAAGCTGGAGAGCCTGGGCCAGCTGGCCGCCGGCGTGGCGCATGATTTCAACAATCTGCTCACCGTGATCAACGGCTACGCGGCCTCGATGCGGGAGGACATTCCGAACCAGCCGGAACTCGATGAACCGATCTCGGCGATCCTGACGGCCGGCGAGCGGGCGGCGGGCCTGACCCGCCAGCTGCTGACATTCGGCCGGAGCGAGGTCCAGGAGGTCGCTCCGCTCGCGATCGACTCGGCGATCTTCGCCTGCCACTCCTTTCTGCGGAGGTTGGTACGTGAGGACGTGAGGATCGAGTTGGCCCTCCGCTCCAATGGCGTCATCCTGTCCAATCAGAATCAGGTACTCCAGGTGCTGATGAACTTGATCGTCAACGCCCGAGACGCCATGCCGGGCGGCGGGCTGATCCACATCGCCACTACGCGCCTGCGCGTCGACGACACCAACCGGACCGACTTCCCAGGACTTCAGCCGGGCCCCTTCGTCGCGATCACCGTCCGCGATTCTGGCCACGGCATTCCGCTCTCCCATCTGCCACGCATCTTCGAGCCGTTCTTCACGACCAAGGCGGAGCGCCAGGGCACAGGCCTTGGACTCTCGATCGTGTACGGCATCATTCGCCAGCGGGGCGGCGATATCACGGTCACCAGTGACCTCGGGCATGGCACGACCTTCACCCTGTACTGGCCGGAGTCGAAGGGGCAGGTGGCGGTGCCGCCCCTGAGGAAGGCCAGTTCCACGGCACCCGTGTTCGGCACGGCGCTGATCGTGGAAGACCAGGCCGAGGTGCGACTCTTCATCGCGGGGACGCTGAGGCGCAGGGGCTTCAAGGTGCTTGAAGCCGCGGACGGACACGAGGCGATACGGATGGCCGAGGCCGAGGTCCATCTCGACCTGCTCGTCACCGACGTCGTGATGCCTCACATGACGGGCCCGGCGCTCGCCGACCAGTTGACGGCCGTGCGCGCGGACCTGCGCGTGGTGTTCGTCTCTGGCTACGCGCCCACCGAGGTCCTGGACGCATCCCGCATCCCGCACCTCATCCAAAAGCCGTTCACCGCGGAAGAACTGCTTCGCAAGGTGAACGCCGCCCTGTCCGCCTGACCGGCCACCTCAAGCCCCGAAGGGCGCTGCCGATTAGTGCCATACGGAGGCGGCTGTATGAGGAAAGTGCTGGTAGCCGACGATGAGGAGTCCGTTCGCCTGTCTTTGAGGCGGCTGCTGACCTCGTCGTTTGGTTGTGAAGTGATTGAGGCCCAGGACGGCGTGTCGGCCGTGGAGGTCTTGACCACGCATCCCGAACTCTCGCTGGCCGTCGTGGACATCAACATGCCGGTACTGAACGGCCTCGAAGTCCTGGAAATCGTGCGCCAGTCCCCGACGCACGAAACCTTGCCCTTTGTGGTGTTCAGCGGCACCGACGACGAAGACGCCGCTCGCGAGGCCATCGCCCTCGGCGCGGACGACTTCCTGCTGAAGCCCTTTCGACTCGCCGTGGTGAAACCTCGTCTGGAGCGTGCCCTTGCCCGCCCGCGTGGCGTGCCCTCACGGCCCAAGACCAGCGACCTGCCCCAGAGTGGTCCAGTGCTGGTCGTGGACGGCAGCGCGGACTTCCGGCACTTCGTGTCCAATGCGCTCACCGCCTCTCACGAAGTGGTGCAGGCGGCGACGGGTGTCGCAGCCCTTGACCTGTGCCGGTCCAAGCGACCCTCGGCCGTCATCATCGGGGATGACATCGGCCTGCTGAAGCCTGGCCTGCTGGCCAGGAAGATTCGCGAAATCGGCTGCACCGATTCGGCCCTCGTGGCGGTCGTCGACGAAGCCGGCGGCCGCGCACCCATCGGCTTCGACAGCCACCTCCAGCGCACCTTTGTCGCGGATACCTTTTCGCGAGCCTTCCGGGTCTGCTACGAGGAGCGGTTCTCGCTTCTGTCGGACATTCCGGCCTTCACGCTGGTCAGAAACACCGCCACCACCTCGGCACGACAGGCCCTCGGCATGCTCGCCAACACCGATGTGACTGTGCAGCAGGTGCCGGCGCCTCCCCGCCAGGCCGGCGATGTCTCGGCGCGGTCCACGCTCACGATGGCCCGCGGCACGATTGCCGTCGACATCGAGCTGCGGTGCACGGTCGCCGCGGCCATGGATACCGCGTCAGGCCTATTAGGCCTGGCGCCGGGTGAAGCCATCGAGGAGGATGCGCTCTCGGCCGTCGGCGAGCTCACCAACGTGATCGCCGGCCGCATTCAGGGTGCGGCGGCCGTCGCGCACGGCCCCGCCTCGTTCACGATTCCGAAGATCGTGATCGACACCGTGGCGACACCCGAACGAACCCAGTTTGCCCTGCGGGCTTCCTCGCCCGGCACCAGCGTCGCCTTCGACGTGCTGCTGAGCGCCAGACCGATCAAGGTCCGCGCGGCCGCCTGACGTCGAGGGAACAGACAGGCCATTCAGTCAGGGACCAGGGGTTTCGCCGTGAAAGCACAAGACATCGACATCCGGAGCCTGCTGACGTTCCAGCCCGAGCGGGGGCAACTCCTCCTCGGGCAGGAACGGATGCTGCTGCTCTCGCAGCGCGCGCTCGGATACCTCGCGGAGATTCTCGGATCCCATCAGGGACGCGACTACACGCAGGCCCTCTTCGCGCAGTTTGGCTATCGATGCGGCCAGAGCGACTACGCGGCCCTGAACTCGCTCGCCGAGTGGGACAGCGAGATGGATCGGCTGTCCTCCGGACCGGTCATGCATATGTGGGAAGGCCTCGTGCATGTGGAGCCCACGCTCGTTGACGTGGACCGGGAGCAGGGGCGGTTCCGGATGACGGGCATCTGGAGGCAGTCGTTCGAAGCGGAGAACTGGCAGCGGAACTTCGGCATGAGCTCCGTGCCCGTGTGCGCCTCGCTCACCGGGTACACGTCGGGGTGGGGCTCGGCCTTCTTTGGCCGTCCACTTCTGGCGATCGAGACGCAGTGCATCGCCAAGGGGGACCCCCACTGCGCGTTTGAGGTCAGACCCGAGTCCGAGTGGGGTTCCGAGGCGGACCCGTGGCGCCGCTCCCTCGGGGCCACGGTCGGCGACATCTCGCGGCTGTTGGACTCCACGGCCACGAGTTCCATGAAGGCGCTGACCGACCTGCGCCACGCCGTTGACGAACATGCGCTGGTGACCATCAGCGATGGTCAGGGCCGGATCACGTTCGCCAACCCCCTGTTCTGCCAGGTCACCGGCTACACGCCCACCGAACTCCTGGGCAGGGATCACCGCGTCTTGAGCTCCGGGCACCATTCCAAGGCGTTCATCCGGACGCTGTGGGAAACGGTGCTCGCGGGCCGCACGTGGCACGGCGAAATGTGCAACCGGTCCAAGGACGGCACGTTGTTCTGGGTCGAGACCACGATCGTGCCGGTGCTGGACGTCAACGGCCGCCCGGAGCAATTCATCGCGCTTCGGAAGAACATCTCGGCCAGAAAGGCCGCCGAAGCCGCCCTGCAGGTGGCCAAAGATGCCGCCGATACGGCCGCCATGGCTAAGGGCGAATTCCTGGCGACCATGAGCCACGAGATCCGCACGCCCATGAACGGCGTGCTGGGGCTGGCCTCGCTGCTGATGGAGACGCCCCTCTCTCAGGAACAGCGCCACATGGTGGAGACCCTGCAGCGCTCAGCCACCGGGTTGCTCGGGATTCTGAACGACGTCCTCGATTACTCGAAGAGTGAGTCGGGCCGCATGGAGATCGCGATCGCACCGATCCGGCTTGGCGACCCGCTGCGCGAGGCGATCGACATCGTCACACCGCGCGTGCAGGAGAAGGGCCTCACGCTGGCCCTGCAGGCACCGGCCGACGCCCCCTGCTGGGTCGCCGGTGACGCCGGGCGCATCCGGCAGGTGCTGGTGAACCTGCTGGGCAATGCCGTGAAGTTCACGGAAGCCGGGCAGGTCACGGTGACCGTCGAGGTGCTCGATGGCGCCGTGCGCACGGCCGTGCGTGATACCGGGATCGGGATCGACCCCGGCGCGCGCGCGCGGCTCTTCACTCGCTTCGAACAGGGTGATGCCTCCACCACCAGACGGTTCGGGGGCACCGGACTCGGACTCGCCATCAGCAAGCAGTTGGTCGAGCTGATGGGTGGCCAGATCGGTGTCGACAGCGAACCCGGCGCAGGCTCCACCTTCTGGTTCACGTTGCCCACGGCTACGGCTACGGCTACGGCTACGGCTACGGCTACGGCTACGGCTACGGCTACGGCTACGGACGCGAACGCGGACACGGTGCACGTGCTCGTCGCCGAGGACAACGCGACGAACCAGTTCGTGCTCACACGCTTCCTCGCGAAGCTCCATTGCACGTTCGACGTCGCAGCCGACGGCGCGGAGGCGGTTGAGCGGTGGCTCCACGGTGCCTACGACCTGGTGCTGATGGACTGTCACATGCCCGACGTGGACGGCTTTACAGCCACTCGGCAGATTCGGGCACATGAGCACGCCAGGGCCACGGATGGCGGCGAGGCCTCTCACGTGCGCATCGTGGCCTGTTCGGCGAGTGTGCTTGAGTCAGAGCGTCGAGCCTGCACCGACGCAGGCATGGACGGTTTTCTCGCCAAACCGGTCGATCGAGCCTTGCTTGCGGAGTGTGTGGCAGAGGTTCGGGCCGCACGACGCGCCTCCACCACCGTGCCCGCAGTCGCCTGACGTCAGCCCTCAGCGGGCCAGTGCATCGGCCAGCGCCGTTCCGATCAGCGACCCTCCGGTCAGCGCCGGTCCGGCCATCCGATGTCCGGCGGCGTTCCAATGCCCGTCGAAGTGGAAGTGGTACTGCCGTGGGTTCCCGCCGGCCTCCATGGACGGGCGGACAGACACTGCAGCGAGGGCTCGACCTGGCCGATTACTGCACCATGGCAACGACAATGGTCGAACGGAGCACCATGCCGGCTCACACACTGGTGAGCGGAACGCGGTGGGCACTGGCGGGAGTGGGCGTGCTGTGTTTCGCGCTCGGGGCCGTGGGCGCTATCGTGCCAGGCCTCCCGACGACGGTGTTCCTGATTGCCGGGTCCTACTGTCTGGTGCGCAGCTGCCCCGCACTCGAACGCCGGCTGAGGGAGCACCCCGTCTTCCGGCGCCACGCCGTGTACCTCGACGAGACAGCGCCCTTGCCGGCGGGCGCTCGGAAGGCGGCCCTGACGGGCATGTGGACCTCAATCCTGCTGAGTTCGACCGTGCTCGCCTGGAGAGGCGCCAGCCACATGCTGGTCGGCGTGGTCGTTGCCTCTGGCATCGCCGGCACCGTGGCCATCGTGCGGTTCCGGCGACACCTGGACCCGGACCGGTAACCGGTCCGGCTCGCGCTACTTTCCCGCCGCGGCCGGCTGAGAGGTATTCCCGGCCGCGCCCTTCTTCGAGTCCTCGTACTGCTTCAGATACGTGTCGAGTGACGCCTTGCCGATCGACTTGGCGCCGAGGGTCCTGAGAAACGCCGCGGTCTCCGGGCGCTCACGGATGATGCCGCCGGTGAAGGTGCCTTCGACGATGCCAAGCGGACTCTGACCTGCCACCACCAGAACGCCGGTCCCGTAGTCCTTCTCGGTCCGGTTGTTGGTGACCGGATTCAGATCCGCGCCCTTCTCCAGGAGAACCTTGATGATCTTGTGGTACCCGTCGCTCGCGGCGAAGTGCATGGCGCGATAGCCCTTGGCGTCGGCCGCCTCGACATCCACACCTGAGGCCAACGCCAGCTTGATCGCCTCGATGCGGTCTGCCTCGGGAATCATGATCGACGTATCGGCGTTCCCCTTCGACGCGGCCATGACGGCCGTCGTCCCGCCATCACCAGGCGCCTTCGCGTCCGCACCCTTCGCGAGCAGGAGCTTCATCACCTCGACGTCGCCGCTTCCGGTCGCCACGATGAAGGGTGTGCAGCCGATGAACATCTCGCCAAATCCGGTGCGCGGGAGGGGCTTGGTGGACATCACGTTGACATTCGCACCCTTCGCGAGCAGCGCGTTGACGAGCGCAAGCTTGCCTTTGCGATCCGGCATGCCCCAGAGGGCCTTCCACTCGCCGCTCGGGTTCGCTTCAATCGGGGCCAGGGAGTCGTCAAAGCGGGCCGCGGCCCAGTGCAGCGGGCTATAGCCGGCCACCGCCACCGCGCCGTCAGGCTTTGCGCCCTGATCCAGCAGAAAGATTGCCAGGTCCGCATGCCCACGGACGGTCGCCGCCAGAATCGCGGTCGTCCCGTCCTTGGCCTGCTCGTCGACCTTGGCACCGGAGGCGAGCAGCAGCCGCGCCATGTCGATGCTGCCTTCCTTGGCCGCAAAGAGCAGCGCCGTCATGCCCGTGCCCGTGGTGGCGTCGATCTTTGCGCCGCCTTCGATGAGGGCTTTGGCGACATCGACGTTCTTTGCCGTCGCGGCCCACATCAGCGCGTTCTGTCCCTTGGACTTCTGTGCCGCGTTCGGATCGGCGCCCGCGCCAATGAGCCGCTTGACGACGGCCGCGTTGCCGCCGCGCACCGCGGTCATCAACACCGTCTCGCCGGGTGGTAGCGCGGCCTTGGCGCTCGCCCCTGCGCCCAACAGGACCTCGGTCATCTCGAGGCTGCCGTTGGTGGCCGCCAGGAAGAGCGGCGTCACGCCGTACTCATTGGCCGCATTGGCGTCCGCCTTGGCCGCCACCAGGTCCTTCGCGAGGGCCACGTCGTTCCAGTGTGCGGCCCAGTGCAGCGCCGTCGCGCCATCCGGTTGCGCAGCCTTGGCGTCGGCCCCCTGCTTGACCAGCACCCGGACGGCCTTGCCGTCGCGACGCTCCGCGGCATCCGCCACGCGTGTGTCGCGGGCCGCGGCGCCCAGACCGGCCACTGAGAGCAGCAGCGCGGCGCCGATGAGCGTGTACCTGACTGACATCGTGATTCTCCTGTGTCCCGTCGTCCTAGACGCCGGCCAGCGGCTTCAGCCGGCCGTCGCTGTCCCCGAACTTCTCGACGTCGACGCCGAACTTGTCGAGCAGCGTGAGCTGCAGGTTCGCCATCGGGGTGCGGTCCGGGAAGGCCAGCGCGCGGTTGCCCTTGATGCCGAAGTTCTTGCCCGAGGCCAGCAGGTTTGGAATGTTTCTCGGCGAGTGCATGTTCGAATCACTCATGCCAGAGCCGTAGAGCAGCATCGTCGAGTCGAACAGCGTCCCGTCGCCATCCTTGGTCGCCTGGAGCTTGTCCATGAAGTAGCCGAGCTGCTTCAGGTGGAAGGCGTTGAGCTTGGCCAGCCGCGCCAGCTTCTCCGGAATGTTCTGGTGATGCGAGAGCGGGTGGTGCGAATCCGGCACGCCGATCTCGGGATAGGAGCGCGTGCTCGACTCGCGCGCCAGCACGAAGGTGAAGACGCGGGTCAGATCCGTCTGGAACGCCAGCGTCTGCAGGTCGAACATCAGACGGGCGTGCTCCTCGAAGGTCGCCGGAATGCCGACGGGCTGTGCAACCACCGGCATCTCGCGGTCCACCTGATCCTCGGCTTTCTGAATGCGCCGTTCGACGTCGCGGACCGCATCGAGATATTCGGTGAGCTTCAGCATGTCGCGGGACCCGAGGCCCTTCTTCACGTTGCCCACCTGCTGGGTCACGGCGTCCAGGATGCTCGCGTCCATCTTGAGCTGCCGGCCGCGCACCTTCGGGTCGGTGGTCCCGGCGGCGCCGAAGAGGCGCTCGAACACGTTCCTGGGGTTGTTCTCCATCGGCAGCGGCGTCGTCGCCGTCCGCCACGCGATCGTGTTGTTGTAGGCGCAGCTGAACCCGTAGGCGCAGTTGCCGACCATGTCGGTCGCCTCAAGCGTCAGCTCGACGGAGCCGATCTGGGTGTCCTTCTCGTACTTGCGCGCGATGATCTGATCCATCGACACGCCGAGCCGGATGTCCGGACCATCGGTCTTCTTGGCGTGGGCGCCGGTCAGCCAGGCCGCCTGCGCGCGCGGGTGGTTGCCGTTGTCGCCCACCGAGACCGCGCCTTCGCTGTCGAGACCGACCGGCACCACCAGGTGCTCGCGGTGCTTTTCAATCGAGGCGAGGATCGCGTTCATCTGGAGCGGACCTTCGGGCTGCAGCCACGTCGGCATGCTCATGCCCATTGCGACATACATCGCGCCGAAGCGCTTCACCGGGACGGGCGCGGCGCTCATGGCCGGCACCATCGCGTCCAGCAGCGGCAGGGCGAGTGTGGCGCCGACACCGCGCAGGACCGTGCGGCGGGGCAGGTGACGCTTGGTGATGATCATGACTCCGCTCTCCTCATCTGAAACGGCTGACTCTTGACGATGGCCAGCACCACGGCCGACCACCGGTCTCCGGACATTCGTGATTCGCGCATGACCTGCCGCACAGCCGGCATGTCGAAGTACTCCACGCCACGGCCCATGGCGTAGGTCAGCAGGTTCTTGGTCAGCGTGCCCCGGAACGCATCACTCCTGGTGAGGAGGGCCTTACGGAAGGACGACGGCCCGTCGAAGACCGTCCCGTCCACGAGCTTGCCCGACGGGTCGACCGGCGTCACGCCGTCGAGGGCACGGAACTGGCCCACGGCATCGAAGTTCTCGAGCGCGAAGCCCAGGGGATCGATCTGCGAGTGGCAGGTCGCGCACACCGGATTCTTCCGGTGCAGCTCCATGCGCTGCCGGAGCGAGCCCTCGATCTTCGTGTCGTCAAGCGGCGGCACATTGGGCGGCGGGGGCGGCGGAGGGACACCCAGCAGGTGGTCCATGATCCACTTCCCACGCTGCACGACCGACGTGCGGTCGTTGTAGGACGTCACCGTCAGAATCGCGCCCTGGCCGAGAAGGCCCGCGCGCTTGTCGTCCGTCAGAGTGACGCGGCGGAAGTGGCTGCCTGCGATATTGGGCACGCCGTAGTGGCGCGCCAGCCGCTCATTGAGGAACGTGTAGTTGGCCGTAAGCAGTTCCGTAACCGGTCGGTCCTCGCGCACCTGGCTCTCGAGGAAGAGGCGCGTTTCCTGCTGGAAGGCGACGCGCAGGTTGTCGTCGAACGTCGGGAACCGGGCCGGGTCCGGACGCACGCTCCCCATGTTCCGGAGGTAGAGCCACTGCTCAAAGAAGTTGCTGATCATCGCGCCGGAGCGCGGATCCGCAAGCAGGCGCTTGACCTGCTGCTCGAGCACGGCCGGCTGCCGAAGCGTCCCGTTCGTGGCCACGCGCAGCAGTTCGTCGTCGGGGATGCTGCTCCACAGGAAGAACGAGAGGCGCGACGCGAGGTCGATGTCGCTGACGCGGTACGAACCGCCCTTGGGCGCGCTGACCGGGTCGGCTTCCAGACGGAACAGGAACTTCGGGTCCACCAGCAGGCGTGCGAGCGCGGTCTGGATGCCGACATCGAAGGATGCGCCCGTGCGGCCCTTCTGATAAAAGACCATGAGGTCCTTCGTTTCCTGCAGGCTCACCGGCCGGCGATACGCACGGCGAGCGAGATTGGAGAGGATGCGCGTGGCGCAGGCGTCTTCGTCAGCCGCGCCCGTCGACTTGCAGACGTAGATGCGCCGGCGCGAGGGGCTGTCCGCCGGCACCTTGCCGTCGAACGGGCCTCCCACCGTCACCTTCCGAATCGTCATGTCGATACGCCCCGAGCCCGTGCCCGAGGTCACGCCCTGGTTGAAGGCATCGCTCGTCAGGGAGAGGCGGTTCACACCCACGCCCTCCATGTACCAGAGGTCGCGATTGAGCGTCACAGCAACCGTGTGTGTGCCGGCCGTGGCCTTGAAGCGGAATTCCGCCTTTTCATCCGGCGCGAACTCCTCGGCGTAGTAGTTCGCCACGGCGCCGAACGTGGGCTTGTCGCCCCCGCCGCCGATCTTGACGACCTTGAGGCGCTGCCGATCGAGACGGACATCGATGAGGTTCTCGACGTCCAGACCGCGAATCATGTTCGTGGCCGCCAGGTCCGACCGCTGGAGGGAGAACTTGACGCTGTACTCGCCGTCGAGCGGGAAGTAGTGGCGGATGGCCGCGCCGCCGCGTGAGCCAAACGGCAGCTCCTCGTTCATGCGGTCGTCCTGACCCATCGTGCGGTCCGAGACGTCATACACGGTGGAGCCCGGCACGATGGAAGGGTCTCCGACGGCGAGCCGGCTGATCTTGTTGGCCGCCAGGAGATACCGCTCCAGCAGGCCCGGCGAGACGGAGAGCACGTCGGCAATGTTGTCGAAGCCGTACCCGGAGTCGTCGGCCGGCAGCATGGCCTTGCCGTCAACCTCCAGCGCCAGCAGATCGCGAATCGCGTTGGTGTACTCGAGACGGTTCAGCCGGTGAATCGGCGGGCGGCCCGGATTCGGACTGCTGGACGCCGTCTTGTCGAGCGACTGCTCGACGGTATCAATGAAGGCCTGATAGGTGGCAGCGTCCGGACGCTTGCTGCCAGGAGGCGGCATCGCGCCGGCGTGCATCTTGGTCGCGATCTTTTCCCAGATCTCGGCGTCCTGCGCCATCGCCGCGACGTCGCGATTCTCGAGCACGAGACCCGCCGCCTTCATGCGCTGGCTGTGACAGGTGACGCAGTACGCGTCGACGAACCCCTTGATGGGGACGGCCGGTGCGGCAGGAGCCGCGGCCTTGGCCGGAGCCGCCTGGTTGGCGCGCGCAGGGACCCTGGGTGCGGCGAAGAGACTGCCCGAGAGGGCCACGGCCCCGGCAACCGCGCATAACCCGGCAACCCGATGTTTCTGTATGAGACGAGCCCGCATCTGCCCTCCTGACTGAGACTGGGCAGTGATTGTATGCGGGGACAGGGGAATCCGGCATCCCCCGAAAAGGGAGATGCCGGACCGCGACATGACGCGACAAACGGGCCGGCTGGCGCCGGCCACGAGCGTCTTACTTCAGCTTCTCGACGTCGGTCGGCCGGCCGAAATAGGCCGGGTTCACGGGCACGTTGGCCTTGATCTCCTTGAGGAGGAGCGCCTCACGGCCATCGAGCCACACGAAGTCGATCTTGTGCGCCATCTTCACGCCGTTGACCTCGCGGTAGTCCGAGTAGTCGAACTGCGTCGGCAGGCGGCCGATGAGTGACGGCCCGAAACGAACCAGACGGGTCAGCAGCCCTGTTTCCTTGTCGAAGTAGAGCGTCGCAAACGTGTTGCGCGGGCCATTGCCCTGGACCACGTCCACCGCACGGCCATTGATCTCGGTCGGGTCGAGGGTGCGCAGCCGCGTCAGGATCTGCTTGACCTGCTGCGGGAACATCATCTGCGCGTCGAACCGGGCGCCGTCGAGCTCCGTGCCGTGGAGCTGGTGTTCACCGAGCACGTTCAGCGGCGTCTTCGTCCAGCCGATCTTGCCGTCGAAGCTGCGCACCGTGGCGTCACGTCCCTTGGCTTCCTTGTAATGGATGACCATGCTGCGCTGATCGGGGAACTTGCCGAAGAGCTCCACTTCGCCACCGCCGCCGAAACCGCGGAAGCCGACGCTGGTGCCCGTCGCCGAGAGGCTGGTGATGGCATTCAGCTTATCGAGGCCACCGATCGCCTTCAGATAGCGATCGACAATGGGCTCAGGACGCGGGAGGCCCGGCGCCGTCGCCATCACGAGATCCTCCTGCAGGAATTCGAGCTCCCCGTAGATTTGATCGAAGTTCGGCGTCTGGATCGGCGTCGACCGGCCGCGGTGACAGGTCCAGCACGTCACGACCGTCCGGCCGCCAAAGTGCTGCTTGTTGATCGCGAGGACCATGAACGCCATCTCGCGGGCCTTCTTCTTGTTCGGAGTGTCGGCCTCCCACGCCACGAGTTCCGTGCCGGCATTCAGGTGGCACGTCGCGCAGTCGCCCCCCACCGCGTGCGTCATCAGACCCATGAGCGGGAGGAAGTCGTCCATCGGCACGTCCTTCAGCGCCTGGACGTTCTTGAAGCCCTCACCGGCCGTCACGAGACCGCTCGTGCCATCGGCCAGTTTTCCACCGGCAGGTTTCGCGGCCGGCTTACCCGCAGCCGCCTTGGCGGCGGGAGCCGCCGCCTTCGGCGCGGCCGGCTTCGCGGGCTGCTGCCCGCCTGCCGCCACGACCGTGGCCAACGCGACGCTCATCGCGACAACAGCAAGACCGG
This sequence comes from Acidobacteriota bacterium, assembly GCA_947482665.1. Classification (GTDB taxonomy): domain Bacteria; phylum Acidobacteriota; class Vicinamibacteria; order Vicinamibacterales; family UBA2999; genus CANKJK01. Next base: position 104,014 of record CANKJK010000012.1, on the reverse strand, counting down.
CGCCCGCGCGACGGACGATGACCTTGGCGGACTTCACAACGGAACCAGCGGCAACGATATTCACAGGCGTACTCCTCATGTGGTACTCGGCTACTTCTTATTGAGCGTGGCGGGAATGTCCACCATCAAGTGAGCGTCTTTCTCACCTTCGACCCCGGCGTATTCCAGGATTTCGAAGTTCTTCTCGTGCAGCCGCTTGATCACCTTGGCGATGGTGAACGGTCGCGAGTAGACCTTGGGATCCTCGAACGTCGCCGAGTATTTCACCGTGTCGGCATCAGTCCACTGCCAGCGCTCGGTGATCTTCACGTCGTCGGACGCAAAGTCTCCGGCGACCGTGTAGCGGACCCGGTCATTGATGTTGGTGACCTCGACGACCAGCGTCGTGCCCTCCCAGCGCCCTCGCGAGCTGCCCATCCACATCTTGACGCCGCTGTCCGGCTGCGGCCGGCCATCAATGGGGATATAGCGGAACTCGTGCTGCGTCTCGTACATGATCAGCACCGCGCCACTGGTCTGCCGAATCTCGAAGGGGTTCACGAAGTAGTAATTGATGCGTGGAACGCCATCAGGCCACCCGCGGTTGCGGGTATCCACCTGCGCCTGGTTTGGCCGCAGGTGATCCTTCTGCACTTCATTGCGTCGGGCGCGAGCCCACGGCAGATAGGGAATCATGCCGTCGGGCGGATCCACGACGATACCGGGTGAAATGCCGGCACGCCCCATGGCGCCTTCGATCGGCTCCATGTTGGTGCCGGCGCCGCCGCCACCTGCGGTCGACTGATAGAAGCCGGACACGTCGGGCTGCCCATCCTTCAGCGTGGCGGGTGGCCACGGGCCGGCCGGCTGGGCCGGCTTTGCCGCCGCGGGGCGGGTCGCCGGCTGCTGGGCCGATGGGGATTCGGAGCTGAACCACAGCACCGCCACCGCCGTTGCGGCAATGGCGGCACAGGTGCTGATGGTCTTCATCATACGCACGGGGATTCTCCCGACCTCTGGCCTTACTTCTTCTGAAGGGTCGCCGGAATATCCACCATCAGGGGAGCGTCCTTCTCACCCTCGACGCCGGCGTACTCCATGATTTCGAAGCCCTTCTGCAATTGCCGCTTGATCGTCTTGGCGACGGTGAAGGGGCGCGCGTACACCTTGGGGTCTTCAAACGTCGCGGAGTGCTGGATCGTGTCGCGATCCACCCACTGCCACCGTTCGGTGATCTTGACCCCGTCCGATGCAAAGTCACCCGACACGGAAAAGCGGACACGGTCATTGATATTGGTGACCTCGACGACGAGCGTCGTGCCCTCCCAGTGCCCGCGCGAGCTGCCCATCCACATCGTGACGCCGCTGTCTGGTTGCGGACGCCCGTCGAGTGGAATGAAGCGGAACTCGTGCTGCGCCTCGTACAGGATCAGCACACCGCCCTCGGACTGCACGATCTGAAACGGATTGACCGAGTAGTAGTTGATGCGGGGCACGCCGTCAGGCCATCCGCGATTGCGGGTATCCACCTGGGCCTGGGTCGGCGTCAGGTGTCCACGCTGGACCTCGTCGCGCCTGACGCGGGCCCATGGCAGATACGGGATCTTGCCGTCCGGCGGGTCGATGACAATGCCCGGCGAGGTGGCCGAGGTGCCCATCATGCCCGCCATCGGCTCCATATTGGTGCCGGCGCCGCCGCCACCACCGATCGCCTGGTAATACCCCTCGATATCGGGCTGGCCATCCTTGCGTTTCGCAGGCTGCCACGGGCCCGTAGACGCGGCCTTCGCCGCGCCAGCCTTCTGACCAGGAGCCGCGGTCTGCGCTGACACGCGCTGGCTCGGTGTGGTCAGGGCCGCCAGGCCCGCGAGCGCAGCGGCAACGCAGAGCGTGCGGCTCCGGGCCGTCACTTGAGCGGGCTCTCCCGGAAGAGCGGCACCGACATTCCCTTGGTGCGGTCCTCGAAGGTGTAGCAGAGGTAGTCGAGGATCTGGGCGTTCGGCTCGACCCGGCGGTAGAGCGGCATCTTGATTTTCCACGGCCGCGTAAAGACCTTCGGGTCAGTGATCGTGGCTTCGTAGCTGATGTGGTCCTTGTCGGTCCGCGTGAACCGCTCCACGACCTTCAGGTCAGCGCTATGGAAATTCCCCGCTCGATCAAACCAGGTCTGGTCGTTGAAGTTGGTCACATCCACCACGAGCGTGTTGCCCTCGTAGTGCCCACGGGAGTCGCCGTTGTAGAACTCGACGTCCTCCTGATGCTTGGTACCGTCCGTGTAGATGCGCCGCGTCATGTGCGCGTACTCGTAGAGGAGCGCAACCATGCCCGGGGTCTGGACGATCTGAAACGGAAACGGCAGATACGTCGCACGCGGCACGCCCGAGTGGTGGCAGGAGTTCTCGCCATCCAGCTTGGCCCGGTTCGCGTGGTTCTCTTGCTGCTTCTTGACCGCCCAGTCCTGATACGGAATGACGCCGCCTTCCACCACAGACTGACCCGCCGGCCCGTCGGGCCCTGCGGAGTGCGCAGCCAGATTCACGTTGGCCGCGTTCATCACCTGCCAGATACCCTGAAGATCCGGCACCTGCGCCGCTGCGGCGGCACGACGGGGCGCGGATGGCGCGGACTGCGCCAGCACGCTGATGCCCGCCGCTACGCCTACCGACAGCCCGATACCGATAACCGTCCGGACCAAACGCGGAGTGAGTCGAGTCATATGGTGGAAGGACTGGCGGTGACTACTTGGCCGTTTCGGCTGACGGAGCCGGCGTACCTTCGGCCGAACCCGCACCGAAGACGCTGCCATCCGGCAGGGTGACCTTGTCCGCGTTGGCAACCTTGCGGCCGTCCTTCGCGAGGAAGGCAGAGGCGGTCACCTTCATACCCGGCATCAGCGAACTCTTGCGCCAGCCGCGACGGAAGAGTGCGTTGGGCGGACCAAACTCGAGCTGCCACCGGTCAGCCTTGCCAGCCGCATCGGCCACATCGATCGTCAGCCAGGCGTGGGGATTCACCCATTCCATCTGAACAACCGTGCCGACCAGCGTCACCTTCTTCTCGGCGTCAAACTCCGCAGCAAATGCGTGATGCGCCTGCATCCGAACAGCCGTTGCGGCGAGAGCCATCGCGATGCAAGCCGACAATACGATCCGTCTCATAGTGTTCCTCTTGGAAAACTGTCGTCAGACACGGCTGGTCAGCAGGCAACGTCGCCCCGGACCACCGGGTCCCAATGCGTTCGCCATCGTAACCGAGGCTGGCCAAACGGGCTAGTCCCGACTTTCCGTGAGGTCTTTCTACGCTTGAGCTTGCCCACACCCAGAGGCCGGACACCAGAGTCCATTGCATGGATGGGCACTAGGATGGGTCGGCGCGGAGACCGTCCGCTGAACGGGCATGGAGAGAGAGAGGAGACGTGATGCCGGGATTCGTGCTGGTGGCCATGCTGATGGCCGGTATCGCGCCAACCGGAGCGGGACCAGGGGCCGTGATCACGGCGCTCATCACCGCGTATAACGCCGGGGACGCGGCCGGCGCCGCCGCGCTGTTTGCACCCACGGCGGATTTCGCTCCTCCGGACGCGCCGCCCGCCAAAGGGCGCGAGGCCATCGCCGCAGCGTTCGAGGAGCGGTTCCGGAGTCCGCGGGCCCTCGACCTGCTGTCGGTGGACACCTCGGTTTCGCAGGGCGTGGCCGTGGTGTCGGGTCGGCTGACCCTCTCGACCAGGAATCGCCTCCGCGGCGCCGACATCCGGTCGGGCAGTTATCTGGTCGTGATGCACCGGGCGGGCACCGGGTGGCAGATTGCCCACTTCATGTTCACGCTGCCGATTCAACCGGACTTCATCGGCTGAGAGCGGAGCGCAGGGCTGGCGCAGGCCGGACGGTCAGCGGGGGGCCGTGCTGACCGCTTCGAGTCCGACGATCAGGCCGTTGGCCAGTTCCAGGGCCTGCACGCTGGCGAAGCGGCGGCCGTCGCGGGCGGGATAGGCCTTCACGACAATCGGGTCGCCTGGGCGCAGCATTTCCCGGCGGAGGCCATGCCTCATCAGGCGGTTCGGGGGCGAGAGTTCGAGTCCCCAGCGCTCGGCGCGGCCCGCCGGCCCGGGCACATCGATCCACAGCATGGAGTGCGGATTCACCCACTCCATCAACACGATGGTGCCTCGCATCGTCACCAGCCGCGTGGCGTCGAATTCAGCGGCGAAGGAATGATGGGCTCCGGCCGGAGCCGCTGCAACCAGCAGCCAGAGGCCCACAGCCGTCAGGAGACGAAGCACCGCCGCTACTGCTGGAAGCCGAGACGCTTCATCAGGACCTTCTGGTTGGGATACCAGAATTCCAGATGGCACTGTTCGCACGCCTCGTCGAGATGCTCGGCGGCCTCCTGCAGGCCCGTCGCATCCTTGCGCTCGACCAGTTCCAGCACCTCGCGCCCGACGTTGCGGAGCGCTTCAATCTTCGCCTGCCAGAGCACGGGGTCGCGCTCGATCTTCTCCTTGATCTGCGTCGGGGAGAGTTCGGGCGCATCAGGTCCGGTGCTGTTGTTCACGTCACCGGCGGGCGCAAACGGGCGCGGCACCTTGAGGAGATAGCTCACCTCAGCCATCGCCACGGCGCCGGTCCGGACCTTGTCCCAGTCCTCCTTGGTTTTCGGGACCCAGTCCTCAGTGCCCTTGGAGGAAATCCGGGTGCCGACAGACAGGAAGATGTTGTCGGAGAGCGGGTCGATCACATCCCGCATCAGCTCCTTCACGGACACCACGGGCGTCAGGTCGCCGCCCCAGTAGGTGGCCACGGGTTTGGCGTCCGGCTTCGGCCCCGGCGCGCAGGCCAGCGCCCCCGCCATCAACCCGCCGAGTGCGACTGCCGCTGTGAGACCAAGGTATGTGCGCATGAGGCACCTATCGTGACACGGGAGCGCCGAACTGTTTGATCCTAGTCAGCGCTGAAGCCTTGAGGTAATGTCGCCCCGGCGAACGGCGTGCCCGTCGTTCGTCAGCACTGTCACTGATATCAGGACCATGCGGCTGCACACAACTCCGAAACGTGTCGGGCTCGCCTGCGCGATGAGCCTCCTCGCATGCGGACTGCTGGCCGAGCCGGCCCTCGCCGATGAACCCGCCGATTACACCCTGACGTCGTGGACGACTCGCGACGGCCTGCCCTCGAGCTACCTCCTGTCGCTGGCCCAGGACCGGGACGGCTACCTCTGGGTCGGCACCAACGCGGGCCTCGTGCGCTTCGACGGACAGCACTTCTCCGCCTGGCCCAGGACAGGAGTCGTGCCCTCGCCGAGCACGCTCATCAACGCGCTGCTCGCCGCCCGCGACGGCTCGCTCTGGGTGGCGGCCGGCACCTCGATCATTCACGACCAGGGGGGCCAGCTCACCGTACTCCCGCCCGTCGACGGCGTGACCCGCTCGTTCGTCGAGGACAGCGAGGGCACAATCTGGGCGGCCGGCACCGGCGGCCTGGCGCGCCTGACCGGGAACGCCTGGCAGCGCGTCCCATTGCCGCGGGCCGAGAGCCTCGCGGTCAGCGCGCTCCATGAGGATCGTCGCCACCAGTTGTGGGCGGCCACCGGAGGCCGGATCTACCGGCAGGAGCACGGCACGTTCCAACCGCTGCCGGTGACCACGGAAGGCGGCGTGCGTTTCGCGGAGCGACAGGATGGGATGCTCGTGTCGTCGCTGGCGACGGGCCTCAAGGTCGTGGCGCTGGACGGTGCCGGCCACGCAACACCGGTCCTCTCACTGCGGCTCACGGATCAGAACGCGCCCATCGAGTGGGGACGGGCGTCCTGGCGCGAGCAGGCCCTGCCGGCGCTGGTCGACCGTCATGGCCGCTTCTGGCTCGGCACCAATGGCGCCGGACTCCTCCTGATCGATCTCCGGACAGGCCGCGTGCTCCATCGCTATAGGGAGCGCGACGGACTCTCCGGCGACCTCGTGCGCGCGGTACTCGAGGACCGCGACGGCAACATCTGGGTGGCCACGCACAGCGGCCTGACGAGAGTCACGCCCTCCAGTATCCGCTCGGTGGCGGTGCGGCCCGGGTCGACCGCGGAAGACATCTCGACCATCGAGCGCGACGCCGCCGACGGCCTCTGGGTCGAAGCACCCGGGGCGCTGGTCCACGTGTCGGGTGGCACGCGGACGGCGTTTACCAATGGCGCGGGGGCTCGCTTCGACCGCATCTCGGCGATGCACACGGACGGAGACGGCGTGCTGTGGGTCGCAACGGAGGACCACCGCGTTGTCCGGCGAACCCGAAGCGGCTTCGAGGCCGTGCGGCTGCCGGAGGCGTTCGCGGCCTTTCCGGTCACCGCGATCGCCTCGAGCACCGATGGCCGCGTGTGGCTCTACAACGGGCGCATCCTGCTGCTGCTCACTCCGGATGGCGCCGCCACGACGCTGGTGCCGCCGCCGGCCATCAGGGACAACACCGTGCGCTTCATCGTCGCGGACCGTCGGGGCCGCCTGTGGATCGCCGCGGATCACGGGCACCTCGGCCGGCTCGACGGCACGACCTTCTCGGTCCTCACGAGTGAGCACGGGGTGCCGGCCGGCAACGCGTCCGCGCTGCTCGAAGACAGGTCCGGGCGGATCTGGGTGTCGAGTGACAGCGGCCTGAGCGCCGTCGACGGGGACCGCGTCCGGACGCTGACCTCGGCGAACGGCCTCCCGAGAAACCGGATGTTCTTCGTCACCGAAGACGAGCAGGGCCGGCTCTGGCTCGGCACCAGTTCGGGACTCGTGCGCGTCGACACGCCGGAACTGGAGCGGGCGCTCGCGGACCCGCGGTACCAGATGCGTCTTCAACTCTTCGACGTCTCGGACGGCCTGCGCGGCACACCCGTGGTCCGCGGCTACCCGACGGCGGCGCGCAACAGCGAGGGCCTCTGGTTCGTCACCAGTACCGGCGTGGCGGTCATCAGCCGCCAGAGCCAGCTGCGCGAGGCTTTTCCGTCGCCCGTGCCCCGGATCGAACAGGTGCTCGTGGACGGACGGCCCTTCACGATGGGCAGCCCCCGGCTGCCCGGCGATCTGACCAGTCTCCAGATCGAATATGCGGCGCTGAACCTCACCGCGCCAACGAAGGTCCGCTTCCGCCACCAACTGGATGGTGTCGACCCCGGGTGGGTCGACGACGGCGACACGACTCGCACGGTCTACGCGCACCTGTCGAGCGGCACCTACCGCTTCCGCGTGGGGGCCAGTGCCGGGGACGGCCGTTGGGCGGGCGAGCCGGCGGTCTGGACGTTCGTCGTCCCACCGCGGTGGTACGAATCGCGTCTCTTCTACGCGGCGGTGGCCGCCGGATTGGCGCTCCTGGTGTGGGGCGCCTGGCAGCTCCGTGTCCGGCAGATCAACCGGCGGTTCCGTGACGTGATCCGGGAGCGGGCACGCGTGGCCCGTGAAATCCACGACACGCTACTGCAGAGTCTGGTCGGCATGGCGCTGCAACTGGACACCGTGGCTCACACCGAGGAGCCTGCCGGCATCCGCGAGGAAGTCGGGCGCATCCGGCGGCAGGTGCAAGACGCCATCGGCGAGGCACAGCGCTCGATCAGCGATCTACGGACGCCGAGGGCGGAGTCACGCGACCTGGTGACCCGGTTGCGCGAGAGCGCCGGTCCCATGCTGGAGCACGCGGGGATCCGCTTCGACCTGACCGTCACGGGCACGCCGCGACCACTCGAGCCCACTGTGGAACAGCAGCTGTTGCGGATCGGGATGGAGGCGGTGGTGAACGCCATGCGACATGCGCAGGCCGGCCACGTGGGGATGGAGTTGAGCTACGAGCGCAGCACCGTGCGGCTGCGCGTCACCGACGACGGTCACGGATTCGACCCCGACGCCGCCCGCGCCGACGCTGGCGGCCACTGGGGACTCTCCATCATGCGCGAACGCGCGGAACAGCTGGGCGGCCGGTTCAGCATCGTCAGTGCCCCCGACCGGGGCACGAGCATCGAAGTCATCGCGCCGGGCGGCGCACCAGCATGACCACCACAAAAGCGCAACCGCGGATCCAGATTCTCTGCGTCGACGACCATCCGGTCGTCCGGGAAGGCCTCACGCGGCGCATCGCCCTGGAGCGTGACATGGCCGTCGTGGCCACGGCCTCAACCGGCGAAGAAGCCCTCTCGGTGTTCGAGGCCCATCAGCCGGACGTGACGCTGATGGACCTGAACCTGCCAGGCATGGGCGGGCTTGAAACCATCGTCGCGCTGCGGCGCCGGCACCCGCACGCGCGCATCATCGTGCTGACGATGTACGACGGCGACGAAGACATCCACCGGGCACTCCTCGCCGGCGCCACCGCCTACGTGCTGAAGACGACCGTCTCTGACGAACTCATCGGCGTCATCCGCCAGGTCCACGACGGCGCGCGGCCGATGTCCTCGGATGTGGCGGCGCAGCTGACCGCCCGGTCGGAGGCGCCGACCGTGACCCCGCGGGAACAACAGGTCGTGCAGTTGATGGCGGAAGGCATGCGCAACAAGGAGATCGCCGCCGCACTCGAGATCGCGGAGGACACCGTCGAGGTGCACGCCAAGAAGATTTTCACGAAGCTCGGCGTGCGCGATCGCACCGCGGCCGTGACCGTGGCGCTGCGGCGCGGCATCATCCACCTCAAGTGAGGCGGCCGGGGTCCGTTGCGGGGCCCGCTGGACCTATTCGGTGCCGCCGAGCTCCTTGAGGATGGCCGCGGTGGTCGGGTGCATGAAGAACAGCGCCGAATCCTCGAAGCCGTTCGCCATCTTCAGCGGTGTCTGGCCGTTCTTGTTCTTCGCGTTGACGTTCGAGCCGCGATCGACCAGATAGCGCACCACGGTGTCGAGGCCGGCCATCGTCGCTGCGTGCAAGGGCGTCGTGCCCCCTTTGTTCGAGGCGTTGATGTCGTTCTTGAGCGTCAGCAGCAGCTTCACGCCGTCCAGCACGCGCTCCTCCGGAATCCGCGTCTCATTCGGCACCCGAGCCAGGCCGGCCGCCACGATGAGCGGCGTCGTGCCGTCGTTGGCCGCGATCGTGGGGTCGGCACCGTTCTCGAGCAGGAGCTTCATCGTGGGGATATCCGACACGATGCTCGCGATATAGAACGGGGTGCCGCCGACGGTCAGATTGAATTTGAAGAGCGAGAAGCCGTACTTGGGCGGCTCCTTGGTGATACGCGCGTTGATATTGGCGCCTCGCGAGAGCAGTGCCCGAATCAGGTCGTGCTTCGCGGCCTGGTTGGTGACACCGGCCAGTACCGCCCACTCCTGCACACGGTTCACCGCGGCCTGATTGAAGATGTAGTCGTGGGAGTGAATCGTCTCCCACGTGCCAGCCACCCAGTGGAGGGGCGTGTATCCGCACTTCGCGGCATTCGGGTCGGCGCCCCGGCCCAGCAGTTCCTTGGCGAGCGCGAGGTGACCGCGAACGACCGCCACATGCAAGGCGCTCGTCCCGTCCTTCGACGTCTCATTCACATCGGCGCCCTTTTCGAGCAGCAGCCGCGCCATGTCGGCCCGGCCTTCGCGGACCGCGAACAGAAACGGCGTGAAGCCGCCGTTGGTCTGCGCGTGAATGTCGGCACCACCGTCGAGCAGTGCGCGTGCTGTCGCATCGTGGCCCTCGGTGATGGCCCACATCAGGGCCGTCTGGCCCATGGTGTGTTCCTTCGCGTTCGCATCGGCGCCGCGGGCGAGCAGCGCCTTGACCGCGCCAGTCAAGCCGGTCCGGGCAGCCGTCATCAGGGCCGTTTCGCCGGTCGGGAGCGCGGTGTTCGGCTTCGCGCCAGCGGCCAGGAGCGCTTCCACCAGGTCGGCATTGCGGCCACCTGCCGCGATAGCCAGGGGGGTCACGCCGTAGTCATTGGCCGCATCGACCGTGGCTCCAGCCGCCAACAACAGGGCTGTCATCTTGGCGTCCTCGGCGTTGACGGCCCAGTGCAGGGCCATGGCGCCGTCAGGCTGGCGTCCGTTGACGTCCACTTTCTGCTGGATGAGCTGCCGGGCCTGGTTCAGGTCGCCGTTGCGTACAGCCTGAATCAGGCGCACATCCCCCGCCGTGGCCACACTGGCCAGGGCCAGCAGGGCGGCGAGAAACGGAGTCGACCTTTGAATCCTGTGCATGGGATGACGCCTCATTACCGCTCATCGTAGCGCCCAGCGACACACTGGAGGGGCTACCGGAATCCCCCTATACTGCGTGGAGGATAGCGAAGGATCCATATTATGGGGGGTATGAGACGACTGGTTTTCGCCCTGACGATCCTCGGCCTGTGCGCACCGGCGGCCCATGCGGCGGCACGGCAGGCGGCGGCTCCCGCGGCCGCAGGGCCGTCCTCCCAACGCGCACTTGTCGACAAGTACTGCGTGACGTGCCACAACAAGCGCACGCATCAGGCCGGCCTCGAACTCGACTCCGCGGATGTGGACCATCTCTCCACAAACCCGGAGCTGTGGGAGCGGGTCGTGCGCAAGCTCAGGGCCGGCGCGATGCCGCCGCAGGGTGTGGCCCGGCCGGACGACACGACGATGGGCGGCTTCGTCTCCTGGATGGAAGGCTCGCTCGACAAAGCCGCCGCGGTCACGCCTGATCCAGGCCGGCCAGCGGTGCACCGCCTGAACCGGACGGAGTACACGAACGCCATCCGTGACCTGCTCGCGCTTGACATCGACGGCGCGGCGCTCCTGCCCGCAGACACCACCGGCTTCGGCTTCGACAACAACGCCGACGTGCTCTCCGTCTCGCCCGGACTCCTCGAGCGGTATCTCGGCGCGGCCCGCAAGATCAGCCGGCTGGCCCTCGGCGACCCGACCCAGAAACCCGGCCTCCAGACCTACAGCCTGCCCTACATGGTGCTGCTGCAGGACGGTCGGATGAGCGAGGACCTGCCGTTCGGTTCGCGCGGCGGTGCCGTGATCAAGCACGTCTTCCCCGTGGACGGCGAGTACGAGTTCAAGGTCACCATGCAGCGCGCCTATCTCGACACGGAACCCCGTGGGCTACCCACGAAGGAGATGGTGGACATCCGCCTGGACGGCGAGCGCCTCTCTCTGCTGCCGATCGGCGGCGCTGAAGCCGTCGGCCCGAATCCGTACGCCAGCAATGAAATGAAGCCTGCCGCCGACCAGAAACTCCGCGTGCGCGTGAAGGTCACGGCTGGCTCGCACGCCATCGGCGTCTCCTTCCAGGAGCGCAACTGGTATCAGGAAGGTCTCGGCCCCTCCCGCTTCCCGGCGGCGAGCTTCGGCCGTCAGTCGGCCAAGGGCACCACGACCGGCTTCGGCCGTGTGGAGATGGCCGTGGACACCATCCACATCGAAGGCCCGTTCAACGGAGCGACGCCGGCCGACAGCCCGAGCCGCCGCGCGCTGCTCGTATGCTCGGCGCCCCCTGGTGCCGCCAAGACGAGCGCGTCCGTAGCGGAGGCGGCCTGCGCGAAGCGGATCCTCTCAAGGCTCGCGCGCCGTGCGTATCGACGCCCGGTGCGGCCCACGGACCTCAACGCCCTGATGGGCTTCTTCTCCACCGGGTACACCAAGGGCGGCTTTGATGGCGGCATCCAGCTCGCGCTGGAGCGGGTGCTCGTGTCCCCGTATTTCATCTATCGCGTCGAAGCCGACCCGCCGCAGGCCAAGCCCGGCGTCCCGTACCGGATCTCCGATGTGGAGCTGGCGTCGCGCCTGTCCTTCTTCCTCTGGAGCAGCCTCCCGGACGACACACTGCTGGACCTGGCCATCGCCGGCCGTCTCCGCAACCCGGCCGTGCTGGAGCAGCAGGTCACGCGCATGGTGGCCGACCCGCGTTCCAGCGCGATGATCGAGAACTTCTTCGGTCAGTGGCTCTTCCTCCGGAACATGAAGCTGCACCGTCCAGACCCGAAGGCGTTCATGGACTTCGATGAGAACCTCCGCAACGCCTTCATCAATGAGACCAAGCTCTTCACCGCCAGCCAGGTGCGCGAGAACCACAGCGTCACGGAGCTGCTGAGCGCCAACTACACGTTCGTCGACGAGCGCCTCGCGCGGCACTACGGCATTCCCAACGTGTACGGGCCTCGCTTCCGGCGCGTCACCTTCACCGACGATCACCGCGGCGGCATCCTTGGCCAGGGCAGCCTTCTGTCGGTCACCTCGATGTCGAACCGTACGTCGCCCGTCAAGCGTGGCGCGTGGCTGCTTGAGCATCTGCTCGGTACGCCGCCTCCGCCCCCACCGCCGGGCGTGCCGCCCCTGGCCGAGAGCAATGAAGGGCAGAAGCTGCCCACCTCGATCCGCGAGCGGATGGAGCAGCACCGGAAGAATCCCGCGTGCGCGGCCTGCCACTCGAAGATGGACCCGCTCGGCTTCGCGCTCGAGAACTTCGACGGCGTCGGCCAGTGGCGCGAGGACGATGGCGAGAGCAAAGTGGATTCCTCGGGCATTCTGCCCGATGGCACCAAGTTCAGCGGACCGGCTGAATTCCGCCAGGCGCTGCTCCGCCGGCCCGACGCCTTCGTGACCACCGTGACGCGAAAGCTGCTGACCTACGCGCTCGGACGCGGCGTCGAACACTACGACATGCCGGCCGTGCGCCGGATCGTGCGCGAATCGGCCACCGACAACTACCGGTGGTCCGCGCTCATCCTGGGCATCGTCCGCAGCATGCCGTTCCAAATGAGGAGTCCAGCCACATCATGACGATCACCCGTAGGCATCTCTCCCGCCGCACCATCCTGCGCGGGGCGGGCACGGCGCTGGCCCTGCCGCTCCTTGACAGCATGGTGCCGGCCTTCACCCCCATCGCCCTGACGGCCGCCGCGCCGGTCAAGCGCGTCGCGGTCGTGTACAGCCCGATGGGCGCGTACATGAAGAAGTGGACGCCACAGTCAGAAGGCGCGCTGGAGCTCTCGCCGATTCTGAGTCCGCTCGCGCCCTACAAGGACCGCGCGCTGGTCATCAGCGGTCTCGACATGCAGAACGCCGACGCCCGCGACGGCGGCGGTGTGCACTCGCGCATCCAGCCCTGCTGGCTGACGGGCATGCACGCCAAGCGGACCGAGGGGCCGGACATGCAGGTCGGCATCTCGATGGATCAGGTCGCCGCCCGCGAAATCGGCGGCGAGACGCAACTCGCCTCGCTCGAGCTCGCGCTGGAGACCAACGACGTGCTGGGCGCGTGTGACCTCGGCTACACCTGCGCCTACACCTCCACCCTCAGCTGGCGTGGACCGGCCACGCCGCTGCCGATGGAGCACAACCCGCGGGCGGTCTTCGAGCGTCTCTTCGGGACCAGCGACAGCACGGACGTCAAGACGCGGACGGCCGACCTCCAGCGCGATCGCAGCATTCTCGACTCCGTGCTCGGAGACATGGCTGATCTGAAGAAGACCGTCGGCCCGCGCGACCAGGCCAAGCTCGATGAGTACGTCGACGCGGTACGAGACGTCGAGCGCCGCATCCAGAAGGCCGAGCAGCAGACCGACCGCGAGCTGCCGTCTGTCAGCCAGCCGGCCGGCATCCCCACGGAGTTCGCGGACTACGCCAAGCTGATGTTCGACCTGAATGCGCTGGCGCTCCAGGCCGACATGACGCGCATCACGACCTTCATGATGGCCCGCGAGCTGAGCGTCCGAACCTACCCTGAGATCGGCGTGCCGGACCAGCACCACGCGCTCTCGCACCATCAGGACCAGATCGAGAAGCTCGAACGGCAGGCCAAGCTGAATGTGTTCCACATGGAGCTGTTCACCCACTTCCTGAAGACGCTGGCCAGCGCGCGGGATGGCGAGGGGTCGCTGCTGGACCACACGATGATTCTGTATGGCTCCGGGATGAGCAATTCGAACCTGCACCTGCCCTACGACGTCCCGACGATCGTGTTCGGCGGACCGCTCTTCGGCATGAAGACCGGCCGCCACATCCGGCAGGCCAAGGGCACGCCGCTCACCAATCTCCAGCTCACCATGCTGGAGAAGATGAATGTCCGCGTGGATCGCTTCGGCGACAGCACGGGCACGCTCAGCCTGCTGTAGTCGTCCGCTCGCCCCCCGGGACCGGCGCCGGCTCGACCGGCCCCGGTCCCTGTTTGTTTCTTGGAGGATCCAATGATCAGCAGGAACACGCTCGTCGCGCTCGGCGCGGCATTCCTTGTGGCTGTCACCGTGCAGGCGAGGGTCCACGCTCAGGGGGGCACAGCCCTGACCGGCGTGGCCTCATCCCAGGCAGAGGGCAAGATGGAAGGCGTGGTCGTGACGGCCCGCCGCGAGGGCGCGACGTTTGACGTCTCGGTGGTCACTGACGCGAAAGGTCAGTACCGCTTTCCGCGCACCCACCTGGTACCCGGCGACTACGCGGTCACGATTCGGGCGGTCGGATTCGACCTGGGCCAGCCCGTCAAGGCGACGGTGACGGCCAGCAAGACAGCCACGGCCAACCTCTCCCTGCAGAAGGCCGCCGACGTCTCGAAGCAGCTCACCTCCGTCGAGTGGGCCATGAACATGCCGGGGTCCGATGCGGACAAGGACAAGGTCATGATTCAGGCCGCGAGTTGCGCCTATTGCCACAACATCGAGCGCATCATCCGCAGCCGGCATACGGCCGAGCAGTTCCCCACCGTGATCACGCGGATGCAGAAGTACTACCTGGACGGCACCACCTACGGCTACGAAGGCCGCGGCCGGTCCGCCATGGAAACCAAGGAGGCCCAGGAGCGCGCCGAGAAGAGTCCGACCTGGGGCTACTGGCCGTCGCTGAAGAAGACCGACCTCGGCGCCTATCTCGCCACGCTCAATCAAAATGGCTTCGGCAAGAATCTGCCGGCCACGTTCAAGACGCTCCCCAGGCCAAAAGGCGTGGAGACCCGGGTCATCGTCACGCAATACGACATGCCCAGGAAGAGCACCGTCGCCCACGATGGCGACGTCGATAAGGACGGCAACTTCTGGTACACGGACCAGAGCGCCATGTTCATCGGCCGGTTCGATCCGAAGACGGCCACCTTCAAGGAATGGGCGGTCCCGGGGACGACGAAGACACCGGCTGGCGTCAGTGACATCGTCATCGATCCCGACGGCTACGTCTGGTTCCCGGCCACCAGCGACAAGGCCACCGCCACCTTCGGCATGATCACGCGGTTCGATCCGCGGACAGAGACGTTCGAGCCCGTGAAGAACATGCCGGCAGACGCGAGCACGCAGTTTCTCGGCCTCGACGGCAACGGGAAGCTGTGGTCGGGCTTCGGCCCCTGGTTCAAGATCGACCGGAAGACGAACACGTTCGAGGAGGCCTACCAGATCCGCAGCGCGCCCAATCGGCCGGCCGACGCCACCGGCGGCGGTTACCAGATGGAGGTGGACTCCAAGGGCAACCCGGTGCTGACGGACTTCATCGGTGGGTACATCTCGAAGATGAACGGCGCGACGAAAGCGATCTCGTTTCTCAAGGTGCCGACCAAGGACGGCATGCCGCGCCGCGGCCGCATGGACAAGCAGGATCGCTTCTGGTTCAGCATCTATCGCGGCGACAAGATCGGCATGCTCGACATGAAGACCGACACGATCCGGGAGTACGCGATGCCGATCAAGTACTTCACGCCGTACACCGTCTCGTATCCGGACGCCCGCGAGCGGGTGTTCGTCTCGAGCAATACCACCGACCGGCTGGCTCGCATTGACGTCAAGACCGGGCAGACGATCCTGTATCTGATGCCGACGCGCGACTTCGACACAAAGAAGATCGCGATCGACCCGAAGGATGGGAAGACCGTGTGGTTCGCGAACAAGCGGAGCGCGCGGGTCGTCAAGGTCGAACAGCTCGACTAGCCGCCGGACGATCCGGCCGCCAAGGTGAGGGTGCCCCCGGGGGCACCGCGGTGCCTAGTTCGCGGTGACGCCGAAGCGGTAGCGGTCCGGGTCTTCCTCGAGGTCGGCCTTCATGCCACGTGCCCGCATGAGGTCGCGGAGGGTGGCGGCGGCCGTGGGGCGGGTACCGTTGTTGATGCCGACGCCGTTGACGGCGAGTTCCAGCGGCGTGAAGCCCTTGCCGTTTTTTGCGTCGAGCGTGGCGCCAGCCTCCACGAGGAAACGCACGAGTTCGGGGTTGTCCCGGTGCACAGCGCCGTGGAGCGGCGACGAATCGGACATCTTGCGGAAGCCGCCGTTCACCGGCATCGGACGCTGGTGGCTCATGGCCCGGGGCCAGGCGACTCTGCCCCTGCGGGCTGTCATACACTTGCCGCCATGCAGACACTCGCCATTGTCGGAGCAGGACCTGGGCTGGGCCTTTCAGTGGCCCGGCGCTTCGGACGAGAGGGATTCCGCGTCGGGCTCATCGCCCGGCGCCAGGACGTGCTCGACACCTGCGTCGAGCAGTTGGCCTCTGACGGGATCGAGGCCGTGGCCCTGACCGCGGATGCGGGTCAGCCAGACCAACTGACGGCGGCCCTCGCCGGGGTCGAAGCGCGCTTCGGCCCGATCGACGTGCTGGAGTTTAGCCCGATGCCCTTCACCAGCATGCCGACCTTCACGGCCGCCGGCACGACGATCGACGACCTGATGCACCACGTGCGCGTGCAGACCGTCGGAGCGATGGCGTCAGCGCGCCACGTGCTGCCGGGCATGATCGAGCGGAAGCGCGGCACCCTCATCTTCACGACGGGCATTTCCGCCGTGATGCCGTTTCCGCTGCTGACGCCGATCAGCATGGCGATGTCCGCCGTGCGGAGCTACGCCCGGTCTCTGCATCAGGAACTGGCGCCGCAGGGCGTCTATGCC
Organism: Acidobacteriota bacterium; assembly: GCA_947482665.1. Classification (GTDB taxonomy): domain Bacteria; phylum Acidobacteriota; class Vicinamibacteria; order Vicinamibacterales; family UBA2999; genus CANKJK01. The sequence continues at coordinate 87,287 of CANKJK010000012.1, read as the reverse complement.
GGGACCGTCTCCATCGGCACAGGGATCCGCCCGGGCACGCCTGGCGACCCTGGCATCATCGCGGAGCTCTACTGGCAACTCCATACCGAGCGCGATCGAGCCGACCTCATCTTCACGGACAGAGGCCCCTCGCCGGCCTGATCCCGCAACGGCCACACCCCACAGACTCCCGGAGCAGACACATGTCGCAGGCGAACAAGGCACTGGTGCAGGAGTTCTACACCGCGATCGACACGGGCAACGTGGCGGCCATCGGCCCGCTGTGCGCGCAGGCCGCCACCTTTCAGTTCGGGGGCGCCCCGCCCATCTCGCTCGCGCAGTTCACGGGCATGATCGGCGGGATGCCGGCCGGAGCATCCCGCCATGTGGTCCGCGACATGGTGGCCGAGGGCGACAAGCTGGCGTGTCACGTGGATGTGGTCCACACCAGCGGGGCCTCCACCAAGGCCCTGACGCTCTTCACGTTCACCGGCGGGAAGATCGCCAGCGAACTGGTCATCCTCGACGGCGGAACGCCAGGCCGGTAGCGACCGGCCCTACTCCTTGGTGGACGCCGCGAGCCAGCCGTCGTCCTTGCTGGTCACCAGCTGCAGGCTCACACCGTCGGGATCGATCACGTAGATGGATCGATTGTGGTTCGCCTCCATCGACGGACTGGGCTCCCCTGGCGAGTAGACCTTGCCCTCCGGGAACGCGGCCTTCAGGCGCTCGCGCAGGGCGTCGATCCCGGCGATGTCGCTCGGATAATCGATGCCCACGCCGAGATGGTGGAGCTGGCCCATCGGCACCGGTGATCGCGGCCCCGCCTGGAGGAGACTGATCCAGGAGCCCGCACCCGGCAGTGTCAGGTTGATCTGGCCCCGATTCTGGTCGCGCACGGTGGCGCCCAATAGCTTCGCGTAGAAGTCACGCGACGCCTCACGGTTGGTGACGGCCACGGACAGGTGATTGAGTCCGCGGAAGCGGACAAAGCCCTTCGCCGGCGTGCGCGACGCAGCCGGGGTCTTGTCGGCGCGAGGGAGATGGCCGTCGTCCTTGCGGGAAATGAGCTGAAGGCTGAAGCCGTCCGGGTCAGTGACGTAGATCGAACGGTCGTACGTCAGGTCGCCGGGCTTCCCGGGCGAGTACACGTTTCCGGCCGGGAATGCGGCCTTCAGGGCCTGCCGCAGGCTCTCCGCATTCTTCGGCAAGTCGATGCCGATCGCCGCGTGGTCGAGCGTGCCCGCCTTCGCATTGGACCCTGGCTGCACCTTCCCGAAACTGAGCCACTGCTTGGTGTCGGCGACCATCATCGTCCAGCCGTTCGGGCTGGTGTCGATGAGGTGTCCGCCGAAGAGCTTCATGTAGAACTCAAAGGACTTCCGCGGGTCGGTCACGCGGATCTGCAGATGGTTGATCATCCGCACGGGCGCCACACCGGCCGAAGCCGGCTTCCCCTGGCCCGCGAGCGGCCGCACGGCAAGGACGGCGAGGAGGAGCGCTGACGCGACGAGCGTCGGACGCGAGAAGCGACGAATCGTATTCATAACACCCTGACAAAGAAAAAGGGCCGGCCGCATGAAAGCAGCCGGCCCCAATGACTTCGGCTGACCCGCCTTTAGAGCTCGGCGAGGTCGCCCGTGCTGTCGCCCAGCTTGTCCACGCGGGCACCGATCTTGTCCAGCATGGTGACGAGCAGGTTGGACATCGGCTTCTTCACTTCGGGCGCGTAGTGGATGTGCTCGTTGCCCCGGAGCGTGCCGTTGCCGCCACCGACGATGACCGTCGGCAGTTCCAGCGGGCTGTGCATGTCGCCGTCGCTCAGCGAAGAGCCGAACATCAGCATCGAGTGGTCGAGGATCGTGCCGTCGCCGTCGCGCGTGGCGGCCAGCTTCTTCGCGAGATTGGCCACCTGCATCACGTTGAAGGTGTCGATCTTCACCAGCTTCTGGCGCTTTTCAGGATTGCCGCCGTGGTGCGACAGGTCGTGGTGCACTTCCGGCACGCCGAGGAACTGGTAGTTGCTGCCGCCCATGTCGTAGGTCGCGACGCGGGTGATGTCCGCCTGGAAGGCCAGCGCGAGCAGGTCGAACATCATCTCGCGGTGATCCTGGAACGCCTCGGGGATACCCGTGGGACGCTCGCCGGTCTGGAACGTCGAGTTCGCATTCTGCTGCTCGGACTTCTGGATGCGCTTCTCAACGTCGCGCACCGTCTCGAGGTACTCCGACACGGTGAGACGGTCGCTGCCGCCCAGCTTGCCCTGCAGCTTGTTGATCTGACCGGTCACGCCGTCCAGGATGCTCTTGTCGGCGCGGATGCGCGACAGACGCTCTTCGTTGGACGTCTCGTCACCGAACATGCGCTCGAACACCACGCGCGGGTCGCCCTCGGCCGGGTTCGCCTGCGTGGCCGACCGCCACGAGAGGAGCGTGTACAGGCAGCTGTAGCCGTTCTCGCAGGCACCAGCCTTGACCGTGTTGCGGTCGACGGAGAGCTCCAGGGAGCTGATCGCCGTGTCCTTGCCCAGGAGCTTTGCCGCGTGCTGGTCAGCGGTCGTGCCCAGCAGCGGGTGCACTTCCGTGCGCTGCGCCAGCATGCCGGAGAGCCAGGCTGCGTAGCCGCGCGTGTGCGGGCCACCGCCGTCGCCGAGGCCGGCGCAGAAGTTATTGAGGCCGCTGACGACCGTCACCTGCTTACGGAGCGGTTCGAGCGACGCGAGCGGAGCGGTGAAGTCGAAATCCGTCCCGATCTTCTTCGGCGTCCAGTAGGGCATCGAGATGCCGTTGGGCGTCTGGAAGAACGCCATGCGGGGCGTGCCCTTCGGCGCGGCCGAGAGTGACGGCACCATCGCGTCCAGCATCGGAAGCGCAACCGTAATACCAATGCCCCTGAGGATCGTGCGCCGAGGCAACGCCATCTTCGTAATTACCATCGTCAATTCCCTCCAGATACGTATGTAAACGTTACCCCGAAACTACTTCTTCTCGGCCGCTGCCTTCTCGGCTGCTGCTTTCTCGGCCGCTGCCTTCTTCCCGGCGTCGTCCAGACCCACCGTTCCAAGGACTCCGCCGTTGGCGGCTTCAGCCTTGGCGCTGGCGTCTGCCGTCGCATCGTTCTTGGCCGGCACGGGCAGACCGCGCTTGGCGTAGGTCTCGCGAAGCAGTTCGGCCACTTTGGGCTGCTGCTTGAAAATGCCCGCATAGAACGCCCCGTCCGCCACCGAGAGAGGCGTCCAGCCGAGGCGGTTCGGCACGTCGAGGACCGCACCGCGGTCGACCAGCAACTGAGCGACTGGCGTAAAGCCGCGGTAGGCCGCGCCATGCAGCGCCGTCTCGCCGTTGTCGTCCTTCGCGTGGATGTCTTCGCCCAGTTCCAGCAGATAGGTCACGGCCGCGAGCGTCTCGGTTTCGTTGCCCGCGTCCTCACCGGGGTTGCTCAGGCCCACACCGGCGGCCCCCATCAGCGGGGTCTGGTGGGTCGTGTTCAGGATCTTGCGGTCGGCGCCATTCTGGATGAGGAGCTTCATCATCGGGAGGTCGACCACCTTCGAGGAGATCAGGAACGCCGTCGCACCAATCCGGTTAAACCGGTTGCGCATGTTGTCCTTGAAGCTCTCGGTCATCTGGGCATTCACCTTCACGCCCTTATCGATGAGCTTCTGGGCCAGCGAGAGGCTGTCCACCGTTCCGGTCGGATCGGGATGCCCGGGGTGGAAGGCCGCCTTCAGATTGATGCGGCGCGACCACACCAACTGGTGCAGGGCCGTGTAGCCGGGTCCCTTGTTCGGGTCGGCGCCCCAGTCGAGCAGCTTCGAGGCCAGTTCCCAGTGGTTATTGATGATTGCGAGAACCAGAGACGTCGTGCCCTCGGGCTTCGCTTCGTTGACATCCGCACCGGCATCAAGCAGCGCCCGCACCGTTTCGGCATGGCCCGCACGGGCCGCCCACATGAGCGGCGTGAACTGGATGCCGTCGAGCGTGATGCCCCAGGACCCGGAGTTGCGGTGCGACCGGATACCCAGCGGGTCACCCTCGGCCGGGATGCGGAAGTTGACGTCCTTCTCGATGCCCTTGCCAGGCGCGCGGTTGCGCGCCTTGATGTCGCCACCGGCTTCGATCAGGGTCTTCACCACGCCGGTCTGCCCGGCAGCGGCGGCCCACATCATCGCGGTCTGCCCGTGCACGGGCTCCGCGACGTTGACCTTGGCGCCCTTGGCGAGCAGCACCTTGACCGCATCAACGCTGCCCGCGCGCGCGGCCTGCATCAGCACCGGTTCGCCGTTGACGACCGCATTGGCGTCTTCGCCGGCCTGCAGCAACCGCTCGAGGACCGCCGAATTGCCCTTCGCAGCGGCCAACCCGAGCGGCGTCGCGCCGTACCGGTTGGACGCCTTCAGTTTGGCGCCGGCCTTGAGCAGCATGTCCACGGTCCGGACGTCGCCGAGATCAGCGGCCCAATGAAGTGCCGTCGTGCCGTCTGGCTCCGTGACGTTGACGTCGACCTTTTGCGCCACCAGGGTGCGCAGGGCCGCGACGTTGCCGCTCTTGACCGCTTCGATCAGGGGCACCGCACGCGCCGCAGCCGAAGCCGCAGACGCCAGGCCGACCGAAAGAAGCGCGGCCAGAACACCGGTCATTCGCATTCGCATCAGTTGTCTCCTCAGCACCGATTCCAGGTCTGTCTTACTGCGCGGACGCGACTTGCGTCGACGCGTCCGGGGTGCGCCGCATCTGGAACGGCGCGCTCTTCACCACACCCACCACGAGGTCGTTGAACCGATAGCCGTTGGCGGCCGCGCCACGGACCACCTGGCGCACAGCCGGGGCATCATACGCCTCGAACGGCCGACCGGTCGCGTAAATCACCAGCTTCTCCGTCACGGTGCGCAGGAACGGACCGGGGTTGGCGGTCACGGTCTTGCGGAAGTCTCCCAGTGTGGAGAACTTCGCGCCATCCGGCATCGTGCCGGCCGGGTCAATGCGCGTGAACGAGCGGTCGACTTCGCGCCACCGGCCCGTCGCATCAAACTGCTCCAGCGCAAACCCAACCGGGTCAATCACGCTGTGGCAGCCCGCGCACACCGGGTTGGCCCGGTGCTTCGCCATGAGTTCACGCACCGAGAGCACCCGGCCGTCGTTCTGCTTCTGTTCCGGCAGCGGCGGCACGTTCGCGGGCGGCGGTGGCGGCGGCACGCCAAGGACGTTGTCCAGCAGCCACTTGCCCCGCTTTACCGGCGAGGTGCGCGTCGGCACCGAGGTCACCGTCAGGATGCTGCCCTTGCCGAACAGGCCGCGCCGCGGGCTGTCTGCCGCAAGCGACACGCGGCGGAAGTCCGAACCGGCCACGCCCTGGATCCCGTAGTGCAGAGCCAGGCGGTCGTTGAGGAAGGTGTAGTCAGCATCGAGCAACGTCAGGATGCTGCGGTCTTCGCTGCGGATGCTGTCAAAGAACAGCTCCGTCTCCCGCGCCATCGCCTGCTTGAGCGTCTCGTCGAAGTTGGGATAGAGGTCCGCGTCGAACACGGCATCCTTCACGTTGCGGATCCAGAGGTAGAAGGACGCGAAGTTCTGCGTCATCGCGGCGGCGCGCGGGTCCTTCAGCATGCGGCGCGTCTGCTTCTCGAGCACGGCCGGTGTCTTGAGCTGGCCCTTGATCGCCACGTCCAGCAGTTCATCGTCCGGGATGCTGCTCCAGAGGAAGAAGGAGAGCCGCGAGGCCAGTTCAAGGTCATTGACCTTATAGGCAGCACCCGCCGCCACGCCGGCCGGGTCGAGTTCCGTGCGGAAGAGGAAGTCCGGGCTGACCAGGAGGGCGCGCACCGCGCGCTCGATGCCGGAGTCAAAGTCGGCACCCTGACGGCCCTCGGTGTAATAGCGCATCAGGAAGGACAGGTCGTCGGCGTTTGACGGCCGACGATAGCCGCGGCGCGCCAGCGACGCCAGAATCCGGCGAGCGCACGGTTCTTCTTCGGCCGTGGTCTTGGGGGTGCACGCCAGAATCCGGCGGCGGCTGGGCGTGTCGCCCTTGCCGAGCACCTGCTGGGGACCAATGATGGCGATCGAGTTCACGCCGGGCGGCGCTGCGTTACCGGGCAGCTGCTGGCCAACGAAGGGCAGGCGGTCGCCTTCCTGCTCCACTTGGGGGCGCACCTTACGGAAGGTGGCGATCAGCGTGTGCTGACCAGCCTTCACGGGCAGGTCGAGCACATACGGGCTGGCACGGTTGCCCATCGGACCACCAGGTCCACGCCCCGCGGGCTTCTGGACCGCCCATTCCTTGACCTGTTCGCCGTCCATGCTCAGTTCGAGCGACTCTCCGGGGAGGTCCGCCGAACCAAAGCCATCGCCGCCGAGCGAGGAACCCAGGGCGATGTCGATCTTATAGACACCATCCAGCGGGAACACATAGGTGGCCGTCCACCCGCCGCGCGTGCCGAAGGGCATGCCGTCGAGGCGGATGTCCTGGCGCAGCCCCTGCGGCGCCTTGAACATCTGGGTCGACGCGGGCGTCGCACCGCTCAGCGCGGTGCGGCTGACACGGCGCGCCACTGTGATGTAGCGCTCCAGCAGCGACTGGCTCATGCGCAGCGAGCTGGCGATGTTGTCGAAGTTGGCGTCGCCGCCGCCGAGCGGGTCGGGCGGCAGGAGGTTCTCGACATCGATTTCAAGCCCGAGCAGATCGCGGACGGTGTTCTTGTACTCCGTGCGGCTCAGGCGATGCAGCGCGTCCGTGCGTCCGGGGTTGGGCTTGGCGATCGCCTGGCGATCCAGCTCAGACTCCAGCCATCCGGCCACCTTCTGCGAGAGTTCGCGCTCCGGGCGGCGGGCGGACTGCGGCGGCATCTGGCCGGCGCGCAGCTTCGTCACAACCTTCTCCCAGATGTCGCCACGCTGGGCAACCGTGCTCATATCGACCGCATCGAGCGCGAAGTTGCGGACGGCCTTCTTGTTACGTTCGTTGTGGCAGCTCACGCAGTACTGCTTCACGAACGCCTGCACATCGGGCGCCGGTTCGGCAGCAGGGGCCGCGGCTTTCGCGGCGACCGCGGCGGGCTTGATGGCGGCCGCAGCGGGCTTCGCAGCCGCCTGACCGGTAGCAGCGGCAGAAGAGAGGGCCGGGATCACGCCCAGGAGGATTGCGAGAGCACAGGAGACGCGGAGATTCTTAGGCATAGAAGTAGTCACTGGTCTAAAAAGGTTCACAGAAACTATCACGCTTCGACGGCTCAGGTTGTCGCAACCTCTCGCAGGCGCCCTCCGAGCCGATTCAGACGCCAGAATGTGGGAAGAGCACACGATTTCAGGCCATATTTCAGATATTTCGGCTCACTCCTGCCCGTCAGCCGAATCGGCGGGGTCGTCTGTCCGCCGGGTTGGGGGCCCACTTTCTTCGCCTTCGGCCTTGCCACGCCCGGCCTGAGCCGCCGCCTGCGCCCGGCTGACCTTCAGATAGAAGGGGCTGTACTCGAGCCCATACGGGGTCTTGAGCTTCTCGCCAGCCTTGCCTTTGGCAAAGGCATCGCGGGCGATCTGGAGCGCCGCCAACTCCGCCTCCGTGCAGTCCTTCAGCCGGATCTCATCCCGGGGGACGAAGAAGACCTGTCCGACCGGCAGGTTATGGGCACCCGTGATCGACTCGCCGGGCTGCAGCACGTAGCGGAACTCGGTCTCGTGGACGTACCAGTCGGTTTCCACGCGAATCGACATCATCGGCGCCACCGGGCGCTCGATGTTGTTGAACACCTGGGTGTAGACCGTGTCCCACCCCTCTGGCGTCCGGAAGTTCCAGGCTCCGCGCAGCGTGACGGCGCCGGCCGGCGTGCCCAGGTCGCCCGGGACGATGAACATCCGCATCATCGTCAGCGCCAGGTCACGGGCCTGCTCCGAAGGCTCAATCATCAGGGTGACGTCTTCCCGGCGCGCGCCGGTGCCGCCGACTGACAACTGAAAGTCGACGGCAAAGAGCGTCTTCCACTCCGTCGCATCCGTCTGAATCGAGTAGCCGAAGTGATAGCGCCCCTCGCCGTGATACTCCACGACGTAGGACTCGCGCTCCGCGAGTGGGGGATGCACGAGAAAGCCGAGGGTATTGCCGGCCTCAAGCACCGGGCAATGGCGGGCATGTTGCGGCAGCAACGGGCGCTGCCCCTCGCGGTGGGGGCGCAGGCCGATGCCGGGCCGACGTGAGTTCGGAAAGATACGGACGTCCATCGGGACGTTATCGTAACGCGCAAACTCCCGCTTACTGTTTCGGAGCGGGCATCAGCTCAACGATATAGCCGAGCTGCTCGCGCATATCGATGTGCGCGGTGCATCCATCGCAGCCGCCCATGATGAGCTTGCCGCCGGCCTTCTGGAACCGGGCGGCCGCTTCCTTGACATCGGCCACGACGAAGCCCAGATGCTCGACACCCTGCCCGTGCGTGGCCAGGAACTCGCGCCAGCGGCTCTCGCCACCCACCGGCTCCATCAGCTCGATGCGCGCGTTGGCCAGCTGGACGTGGCCGTAGCGGGGATGCGAGTTGCGGTCGCCCTTGAAGTCGGGCGGAAAGATCGGCTGGCGAGGCGGCTCGCTGAACGTCGGCACATCGGTGCCCAGCAGGAGTTTGTGCAACTCCGCCGTCTTCTCGACGCTGCGGACGAAGACGCTGATGTGGTCTACGCGCTGCACCGTGACCGGCTTGTCGGCCGGTGCCTGCACGGCTCCGACCTGCGTGCCGAGCGTGAAGCCCGTCAACAGGGCTGCTGCGACAAGTACTGCGGTGGTTCTGATCGTCATCGGCTGCTCCTCTGCCTGCATGTGCGGCCGCCTGAGTCATGCACAGCGGCACCCGGTGCAGGAGAGTAGCGCAAGACCGGCGCGCCGCGCGGCACGTCTTTTCGTGGCGCCGGGCGGAATTACGCGGCGTCCGGGCTCTGCCTGCGCAACACGCCACAGATCTTGCCTCCCGAACGTGGTACACGTGTTGCTCGACCAAGGTGGTTACAGAGTGCGAGTGCCGATGACGAAGACCCGCGTGCCGGCAACATTCGCCTGGTTGATCCTGGTGACCGTCTGCGCGCTGGGGCTGGCCGGAGCCCATTCCCCACCAGCTCGGGCGCTGATTGGCAGGCAGGCCGTCTCGTGGCTTGAGACGCGGGGCCTTCGCGTGTCCTTCGACGCACTCTCCTACAACCTCTTCACGTTGCGGTTCCACCTTCGGGGTGTCCGCGTCTCAGCCAGCCACGCCAGCACGCCCTTTCTCATCGCCGACGACATTCAGGTCGACCTGCCCTGGGCCGCGCTGTTCAGTGGCATCCGCACCGAGGAAGTCACGCTCACGCGCCCGACGCTGACCGTGGCGACGGAGGCGGACGGCTCCCTGAACCTGCCCACGGGCACACCTGGTGCCGCACCGCTGGCGCGCCTGGACCTGGGGCACATACAGGTCACTCACGCGACCGTTCGCTATGACGATGCGGCGGGCAAGCGGCATGTCGCGGCCGAGGATCTCTCGTTCGACCTGATGCCCGACGGCCGCACCTCCACGGGGCACATCCTGGTCGCGCGCGGGCTGTCGCTGCAGACGCCGGGACTGTCTACCCACGGTACGCTCGATGGCTCGCTTGCCTATGACGGCGTGACGCTCTCCCTCGACCGACTCGTGTACGCGAGTGACCTGGGCCGTCTGCGCCTCGATGGTCGCGCCGGCCTCTTCGGGGCTCCGGCCTCACTCGCGCTGCGGATGGAGAGCACTCTCGCCCTTGGCCCCCTGTCCGCCGCCCTCACGGCGGGAGCGCCCGTCACCGGCACGCTCGGACTGACCGGCCAGATCAGCGGTTCGATGGACTCCCCGGAGATCTCCCTCGAGCTTGAGTCGAGCGAGCTCCGCTGGACCACCGTGGCCGCACGCGCACTCACAGCGCACCTCAACGCGACGACGCGCACGCTGACGGTCAAGTCGGCCACGGTGCGTCTGGGTTCGGGCCTCGTGGAGGGGCGAGGGCAACTGGACTTCGACACGCTGAAGGCGACGTCCCAGGTCTCGTGGCGCGACATTCCGTTGTCAGCCCTCGCGGACGCCGGTCAGCAGGCGCTACGCGATACCAGGCTCAGCGGGCGCGCCACCCTCACCGCCACCCTCGCGGGCGCCCCGACGCTGGCCGTTGACGCCACTGTCCGCGCGGACCTCCAGCCCCACACGGCGGTGACCGGCATCGTCGCCCTCGCCGCGTCACACAATACTTGGCGCGCACACACCGCGATCACGCTCGACGGCGCCACCATCGACGCCGCAGCCCACGGTGAAGTCGCGGAGGCGAGCCTCACGAACTCCACGCTCCGCGGCGCGATTGCCGCGTCCGCGGACGATCTCGCGCGGCTCGCGTCCACGGCGGGCCGCATGGGATTCTGGCCACGCGCCTGGCCGACGCCGGACGCGGGCCGTCTCCGAGCGGATCTGCAATTGGCGGGCACGCTGGCGTCGCCCGTCGTCACCGGCAGCCTGGGCCTCACTGACGCACACGTGCCCGGCGCGGACGCCCTCTCGGCCCGGCTGAACCTCCGGGCGAATACGGGACTCATCGCCATCGACGACCTCACGGCAACGATGGGCGGCAACACCCTCAGCGGCCGCGCCGCGATGGGCCTTCCCAGGCGCACGCTCGAGGGCAGCGTGGATATCGTGGTCGGCAACGTCGCCGCGCTCGGCCCCACGGCAGCCGACTGGCGACCGACGGGCCGACTGACGGGCCATGCGGATCTTGCAGGCACGCTCACGGCGCCGACGGCCACCATCACGCTGGCGGGGGACGACCTGGGCATCGCTGGGCAGACGCTGGGGAACCTGTCTGCGACAGCCCTCGCATCACAGTCGTCACTGGCACTGACGCGCGCCGAGATCCGGCAGCCCACCGGCGGACGAGTGACGGCGACGGGCGAGTACAGCCTGACCGGAGACCGGCACGGACTGGCGCTCCAGGCCGAATCCTTCCGCCTCTCCCCAATCTCGACGGCTGCTGGCGACTGGCCCCTGTCGACCGTACTCGACGGCGCATTGGACCTGCACGGCACACCCGAACACCCGGAGGGCGGCGGGCAAATCCGCGTCGCCGACCTGCGTTGGGGCGATGCGCACGTCGACGCGATCCGCGCCGACATCCGCGTGGCGGATGACGCCGTCACGGTGACCGCCGAGGCACCGGCACTCGCCCTCACCGCGCGCGCCGCCATCGCTCCCCGCGCGCCCTACGCGATGACCGTCACCGCCGAGGGAACACCCGATGTCGCCGCCGTCATCGCGAGCCTGGGTTGGTCACTCCCACCGCAGCTGCACGGGCTGTCTGGCGTGGTGCGCGGCCGGGTCACGGCGACGGGCGAGGCCGGCGCGCCCTCGGAGATGGCCGGGGACCTCACGCTCGAGGCGTTCGACCTGCGCACGGACGAGACCGCGCTGGCGCTTGAGCAGCCCGCCGTCGCGCGCTACGCCGCCGGCAGACTCGCGGTGGAGTCGCTGCGCGTGCGGACGGGAACCACAACGGCCGAGATCTCGGGCAACCTCGGCGCGACCGCTGGCGACGCCCTCTCGCTGCAGGTCAAGGGGAATCTGGCCGACCTGCACACGTGGATGGTGGCCGCAGGGGCACCCGCGGCGTTTGGCCTCGACGGCGCGTTCACGCTCGACGCGCACGCGTCGGGGACGCTCGACGCTCCCGTCCTCGGCGGCACGGTGCAGGTGACGGCCGGTCGCGGATCCTGGCCCGGCTATCCCGAGGCCACCGCGCTGACGGCCACCGCCACGCTGGAGCACGGTGTCGTGGACGTGCCCGTGCTGGAAGCGCACTGGCAGGGAGCCGTGCTCGCAGGTCAGGCGCGCATGCCACTCCGCTTCCTGGACGCGTGGCTGCCCGCGCGGGTGATCCCAGCGGCTGGGGTGACGGATGGCGCGGCCTCGGCCCGCGTCACACTCGACACGGTCACACCCGCGGTCCTCGAACCTTTCCTGGACCCGGTCCGCCTGTCGAAACTGACCGGGGGTGCCGCACTGCGCATCGATCTCCAGGCCGACCGTCCCGCGCTCGATCACCTGAACGGATCGCTGGTGATGTCCGAGTTCAGTCTCAACTCGGACGGCGTGCCGGTCGAGCAGACGCGGCCCACGCGGCTCGAACTGGAGTCCGGCATCCTTCGCGCGGCCGACTGGCACTGGGCGCTGGCGGGCAGCCCCCTGCAACTCACGGGCACAGCGGGCCTCCGCCCCGCGGATCCGGTCGACCTGCAGGTGGATGGCGCCATCAGCCTCCGGCTGCTGAGCCTCTTCCTGCCGGACGCCGCCACCGAGGGAACCGGCGACTTGTCCCTGACCATCAAGGGCACCGTGGGAACGCCCGTGGCCGACGGCGTGCTTCGGCTGCGAGACGGCGAACTGCTTCTGAGCGAGCCACGACTCGGGCTCTCCGGTGTCGCCGGCGCCATCATGCTCCGGCCGGATCGCATCGAGATCGAGCAGTTGGCAGGCACGGTCAATGGCGGTCGCGTCTCGATGCACGGCGCCCTCGGCTACAAGGACCTGCGGGTGACCGATGGTGCCTTCACCCTCGATGCCACCCACGTCGCCCTTGATGTGCCGACGGGGATGCGCTCGGAAGTGAACGCGGCCCTGACGCTGGCGCTCGGGGGCCGGGCCAAGCTCTCGGGCCGCCTGGATGTGCTGCAGGGTGCGTATCGAGAGCCCTTAAGCCTGGCCGCCGCCATCGCGTCCTTCGGCCGGCAGCAGGACGCGGTGGCCGTGGATGCCACGGCGAGTCCCACGCTCGATGCCATCGATCTGGACGTGGCGGTCACCAGCGCCGAGGACCTGGCCGTGGACAACAACTACGGACGCCTGGACCTGGGACTGGATCTCCGACTGGTCGGAACCGCGGCGTCACCGGCCGTCGTCGGTCGCGCGGCTGTGCGCGAAGGCGGCGTGCTGTTTCTCGGCGGGCGCACCTATGTGATCGACCGCGGCGTGATCGACTTCTCCGACCCGCACGCGATCGTGCCGCAGCTGGACATCTCGGGCCGCACGCGGGTGGATGGCACCAACGACGCCGGATCGCCGACGCAGTACGACATCACGCTCACGGTGACCGGCACGCCAGACACGCTCACGACCACGCTGACCTCGACACCGGACCGCCCGCAGGCGGACATCGTCTCGCTGCTGGCTACGGGCAGGCTGGCCGATCAGATCGGCGGCGCCGGGGCCTCCGTCGCGCGGGATCAGTTCCTCGGATATCTGTCAGGCGAGACCCTCGGATTCGCCGCGAAGGCCATCGGCATGGACTCCATCCGGTTTGAACGCGGGGCGAATCAGGACGCGCTGGCGTCAGATGCCTCGCTGGCTGGCGAGGTCAACCCCGCCCAGCGACTCACCATCGCACGGCGCATCTCGGGCGCGGCCCAGGTGACTGTGTCCCAGAATCTGCGTGACACCGGACGGCTGACCTGGATTGTGGCGGTGACGCCCACCCGCGCCGTCGAAGTCCGCGCCATCTCGCGTGACGACACCAGCCGGTCGTACGAGGTGCGCCATGACGTCTCCTTCGGCGGACCTGCGGCTCCACCCACGACACGCCAGGAGCAGCCCGGGCGCATCAGTGCCATCCGCTTCACCGGAGAGCCGGTGCTGGCCGTCGCGGCGCTGACGCGGCGGCTGCACCTTCACGCGGGTGACCGCTTCGACTTCTATCGCTGGCAACAGGATCGCAGCCGACTCCGGCAGCTCTATCTCGACCTCGGCTACCGCGAGGTCAAGGTCTCGGCGCGGCAGACGCGCGAGCAGGGCCCGGACGTGGCACTCGACTACAACATCGCCGCTGGCGCACGCACCGCCATCGAGATCACAGGCGAGCGCCTGTCGGCACAGCTCGTCCAGCAGATCGATCGCATCTGGAGCAACGCCCTGCTCGAAATCGGGCTGCTGACGGACGTCACGTCCGCGGTGCGGACCGCGCTGGCCGACGAGGGGTATCTCCGGGCCCGGGTTCGCGTGACGCGCGTCGCCCCGGATGCTACGTCGGCCCTGGCGCGTCTGCGGGTGGCTGTCGCGCGCGGCCCCAGGAGCGCCACGCGCACACTCGCCGTGACAGGCAACACGCACATCACCACTGCCGAAGTGCACGACGCCGCCGACACGCTGGGCGTGGGTGCATGGATGAAGCCGGCGAGCCTCGCGGACGCGCTCACCCAGATGTACCGCCAGCGCGGCTTCCTGGCGGCCACGGTGAGCGCTGGCCCGGTCACGTACTCGACCAGTGCCGCCACGCTCCCCGTGACTGTCCGGGAGGGCGAGCCGTTCAGCATCGGGCAGATCGCCATCGTGGGTACCCAGGCCCGGACCGACGCCAGGGCCCGTCAGGACCTCGGACTCACCGAGGGTGCGCGCTACACCGCCGAGACGATCCCGCCCGCACGCCAGCGCCTGCTGCGCGCCTACGCGGCCGAGGGCTTCAACGCCGTACAGGCCGAGGTGCGCACCACCGTCCACGTCGCCACGGCCACGGTGGATGTCACCGTGCAGATGCAGGAGGGCGTGCAGCAGATTCTCGAGGCCGTCACCGTGATGGGCGACACGGGCGTTCACGACGGCGTGGTCACAGATGCGCTCCAGCTCACGCCCGGAGCACCCGCCAACCTTGACGCCTTCTATGCCGGACGCCGGCGACTCTTTCAGACGGGTCTCTTCAGCCGGGCGGACGTGACGGCCGTGCCGACAGGCGCCCCGCAGACGGCGCCGGGCATCGAGGCCGTCCGTGCAGAGGTGACGCTGCTCCCCGTACAGCCGTGGCGCATCCGCTACGGCGTGAACGTCACGGACGAGAGCGCCCCGGTGGCCGACCAGGGCCGGACCTTTGGCGGCGGACTGAGCGGGACCCTCGACCGCACGGGGCTCTTCGGAAGGCCTGGCAGCAGTCTGCTCTCGGTCCGCTACAACAACGACCAGCGGGTCATCCGCGGCTCGGTGAGCTGGCCGAGGCTGTTTGGCCGGGCACTCTCGTCACGCCTCTATGTCTCCCGTTCGCGGGACTCCGTGAACGGAGCGCAGATCCTGTCGTTCATCACCGACCGGACCACGCTGACAGCCGAGCAGCGCTTCCACATCGGCGGCCGGGTGCAGGTGTCGTATTCCTATCAATTCGAACGCAACCATGTCTTCGATCCGAACGCCAATCCGGCCGACCCCTTCGCCCTCAACGAACGGTGGCGTCAGGCCCGGCTGGCTTCGTCCGTGGTCTTCGATACGCGAAACGACGCATTGGAGCCTGTGCGCGGCACCCTGCACTCCTCCACCGTGGAGTACGGACTCGAAGCCCTCGGCCGTGCCGGCCGCTTCGTGAAGTACTCCCTGCAGCAGTTCCTGTTCGTGCGCCCCGTTCCGCGTGTCGTCTCAGCCTCAGCCGTCCGCCTCAATGTGGGAAAGGGCTTCGGCCAGTCGCTGATCCTCAGCGAGCGCTTTCTGGCTGGAGGCGCCAACACGGTGCGTGGCTATGCCGAGAATGCCCTCGCCGGCTTCGACATCTTCGGCGACCCGATCCCCGGCCAGGCCAGCATCGTGCTGAATCAGGAATTCAGATTCCCCGTGCTGGGCAGGGTCGGCGGCGTCACCTTCATCGACGCGGGCAATGTCTATCCGCGCGTCGCCGATCTCTCGCTGGCCTCGCTGCAGGTCGGGGCCGGCGCGGGGCTTCGGTTACGGACGCCGGTCGGCCTCTTCCGCCTCGATGTCGCCGCGCCAGTCCCGCGCCAGAACCGCGCCGTCCGGTACTCAGTCGCCTTCGGACACGTGTTCTAGCGACCGCGCAGCGTGCGCATGAGCGACTCGACCGCGGCGCGCTCGGGCGCCCGGGGCGCGAGCTTCAGGAAGCGCTCGAAGTGTTCGGAGGTTCGGTCGGCGCGGCCGCTGCGCGAGTACGACAGGCCGGCGTAGTAGTGCGCGTAGGCAAAGCTGGGATTGAGCTCAGCCGCGTGGCTGAACGCCTCGGCGCAGCCGGCCCAGTCCTCGAATCGGGCACGGACCACACCGAGCTGGTATTGCGCCTCGAAGAGCCCTGGCGCCGCGGCGACGGCTCGTGTCGCGGCATCGCGCGCCGCCGACAGGTCCGACGCGACCAGGGCCAGCGCCGACTCGCCGACCGCCACCCAGGCGGGATCGTCCGAGGCCGCCAGGCGCGAGAAGGCCTGTCTGGCGCCGTCTGCCTGGTCCAGCTTGGTGAGCACCAGGCCTTCGAGGAAGGCCTCGGATGGCTCAGCTGTGCCGCCCTCGCGCCGAGCCGCAAGGCCCTGAGCGGCCTGTTCGTTCTGGCCGCTCTCGAAGAGCTGCTGCGGAGACGACACCTGAGCCATGGCCTCGTTGGCCATGACCAGACACACCATGCCGACAATCACTCGTGTGCGCATAACAACCTCTCCCAACTATGTGCTGCAAGAACCGTGGCACCGCTCGGCGTCGGCCCACCGCCCGATCTCGTCACACCCCGTTTCGAGGGCGTGTCGTGTTGACACGGCTGTGAAGTAGTCCCTGTCAGCGCGAGTTTCTCCGGCGTCCACCGAGGGCGTTCGCGCTGATGTCAAACCAAGAACTGACTGGTCCCACCTGGGCCGTGGTTCGACTCTTGCACTTTTGGGAAGCGATGGCTGTATCCACGGACACAGCCATCGCAGGAGGGTTCGATCGTGAGATTCAGGGCCACGTCGCAGTGCCTGTCCCTGGCGCTCGCCGTCGCGCTGTTCCAGCCCGTGGCGGGCACGGCCGCCGGTCAGACCAAGGACGCGAAAGAACAGGTGGAAGCCGCCGCGCAGTACGAGCGCGGCCTCATCTTCTTCCAGCAAGGCGCCTACAAGGAGGCCGAGCAGGCCTTCCGGCAGGCCGAGAAGAAGGACGAGAAGAATCTCGAGTATCAGCTCGCGACGGCAGACACCTACATCCGGCTGCACAAGCCGGATGACGCCATCAAGCGCTACAGCAAGATCTATAAGAAGGACCCCACGCATGTGCGCGCGCTGGCCGGCATGGCCGCCAGCTACAGCGAGATGCAGCACTACCGCGACGCCACCCAGATGTGGATGCGGTATCTGACGCTGGACCTCTCCCCCACACAGCGGGATGAGGCGCAGCGGGCGCTCCGGACCTCGCAACAATTGTTCGCGGAGCGGTACGAGATCGCGGAAAACCCCGCGGGTGGCGCCGCCAATGCGGCCACGGCCCAGCAGGAGCGGCAGTGGGGGATGGAGTTTTCGCAGCAGATCACGGCCAGCGGCATCCCGCGCATGCCGGACCGTCGCGTTTCGGACTATGTGCAGAGCCTGTGCGATCGGCTCGTGCCGGTCGCCAAGGGATTTCCCCCGCAGTACGAGATGACCGTGCTCGACAGCCCCGTCGTCAACGCGCAGACGACACCCGGCTTCATCTTCGTCTACCGGGGATTGCTCGAGACGGTCACGACCGAGGCGGAGCTGGTCGGCGTGCTCGCGCACGAGATGGGCCACACCATCGCCCACCACTCCGGGAAGGCCGTGACCAAGTCGGTGCAGAACCAGCAGACGCTCACGCGGCTCCAGACTTCCCAGGGTGGCGTATCGAAGTTCCTCGCCGGGCTGCTGGCCATCGGCAATCCACTCGGTGAGCTCGCCTTCAGCCGCGAACAGGAAGCCCAGGCGGATCGGCTCGGCATCCACATCGCCTACGACGCGGGCTACGACCCGCGGGCCCTGGCCTCTCTCTTCCAGAAGTTCGAATCGATGGCGCCGTCGTCCCGCAAGGCGTGGGACCGGATGACCCGCACGCACCCCTTCTCGCTCGATCGGCTGAATGCGGTCAACGACTACGTGCCGCTCCTTCCCGAGCGGAACCTGACGACATCGTCGCCGGACTTCGATCGGATGAAGGCGCAGCTTCGCGCGCTGCCTCCACCGCCTGAGCCCGTGCCCATGCCGGCACCGGCGCCGGCACCAGCCCCATCAGGGGGCGGGATGAGCGGAGCAGGCGCTGTGATTCCCTTCACCGTGGACAACGCGCCATTTGCCGGCGAGATGCCGGCCTCGTGGAACGCACGGAAGTCGGAGAGTGGCACCACGATCTTTGAAGGGCAGCAGGGCACCGAGGCCTACCAGGCGACCGTGGAGATGGAAATCGCCCCGAAGGTGAACCTGCGCGGGCAGAGCCTGACGGACGTCGGCCAGATCATGGTGCGTGGCCTCTCGGGCAAGCCGCAAGCCAGCGTGGAGCCACCGGAGCCGCGCGGAGACGGCATGCGCCGCGCCCTGGCTATCAGGGCCACCTACGCGCTGCAAGCCGACCGGGGTCTCGTTGCCGTGCGTCACATCTCGATCGTGCTCGAGTATCCCGAGCACTTCGTCATCCTCAGCTACTTCGGGCCGACCCAGCTCTTCGATCGCTACATGCCGGTGTTCCAGCAGATGGGCGACGCCTTCCGTTATACGGGGCGGTGACTATGACTGCCGGTACGGTGTTGGGACTCGTGGTCGGATTAGCGGGCGTTGCCCTGGCCCTCGCGGTGCCGTTGGCAATGTGGCGGGGCACCGTCAGCCGATGGGCCGCCATTCGGCCGCGGAACGGTGCTGAGACCGCCGAGGCGACGCTCCTGCGTGCACGTCTGCTGGCCCTCAATGACCCGGCCCAACCCTTCAGCTACGCAGCGCAGCCCGACGGAACGGTTGTCGCCGAGTGGCGCATCGCCGACGCCACGTGGCAGCAGTTCTTCGCCAGGTTTCGTGCGACCGAGCACTATCGCGCCACCCTCGCCCTCGCTCCCGCGCACCGGGAGGTCCGCGTGCTGGAGCAACGCAGCAGCACGCGCACGGGACCAGGTGAAGCGTCGGCCAACAGCTTCCAGGGCATTGTGCTCTTTGAGCGGTCGCAGTATCGCCAGTGGGCACTGGCCGGGCCGCTGCCCGCCGTGCCGAAGGACGTGCTCCATTTCGATTTCGACGTCCGCCGCATCAAGCAACCACTCATCGATGCCACGTTGGCCTCGGGCTGGACGTGGGTTCCCGTTGTTCTTCGTCGCCACCTGACCACCGAACGGCAGCTGGCGTGAGCCCCCAGGGAAAGGAACACTGCCATGCGCGCACACAACCGGACCGACCGCAACCGCACTCCCGGAAGGCGCGGTGTGCCATGCGCACTGCTCCTGGCGTGCGTGGCGGGGCTCGTCGCGGCTGGCGCCTCGCCCGCCGGCGGGCAATCCATCTTCAGCTACGGTGCGAGGAAGGCCGAGCCACTCGTGCTGGTCGTACACGGAGTCGGCGGCGGCAACCGCGATGACGGCTGGTCCACGACCTACCAGCAGGCCTGGCGGATTGGCGAAGTCCGCGAGATCACCTTCCGCAACGACACGCATGACGAGACGTCGTACACGGACGCCTCCTATTACGCTGGCGACTGGGCGCTCTCGGTCCAGAGCCAGATCAAGCAGGCCGTGGCTCAGAATCCCGGCCGCCCCATCGTGATCGTCTCCCACTCCTGGGGCACCGTGGCTACGTCCATGGCGCTCAGCGGCGGTAGCGGCGGCGGCAAGACGCGCGAGCTCACGCTCCAGGGCAACCAGATTCATCCCCTCGACCTCGGAGGCGCCCGCATCACGGAGTGGATCACGCTGGGCTCGCCCATCAACGGCAGCACGCTGCCGCTGCTGAACGTCGACGTCTCCGACCGGCTGCCGCCCCAGGTGAACCACTGGACCAACTTCTACGACCCGGCCGATCCGGTGTCGAAGGGATCCACTAATCTGCAGGGTGCACAGAACGTCGAAGTGACCGGCTCGGGGAGCCGTTTCGATCCGTTTGGCATCACGGCTCACAAAGGCATCTGGGTCAACCCGGCCGTGACGCGCTTCCTCCAGGAAACGCTCTCACGCGCCACCAGCACACCAGCGACACCACCCGCAAGGCCGACCACCAGAACGCCCACCGTGCGCACGCAGCCACCGGTGGCCCGCAACCAGCCTCCAGCCGGAGGCTCGGCCACCTGGCCACCACAGGCCGGAGGCACGCAGGACTCGTCCGTGGTCTGCCAGAGCGCGATGGTCGCGATCGAGCGCTACAACCAGAAGCTCTATGGCCCGGATTTCCGGCGTGTCACCTGGACGCCGCCCTTCCACTACGAGAACGGCGACTGCGTGGGCGGCTTCACCGTGTGGGCGCAGAAGCCCGGACAACCGGAATGGTCGCCGCTCATCTGGAACGCCGACACGGGCCAGGGCCGCGTCCCGACGCAGAACCTGATTCAGACCTACGCCAAGGACAACCCGGATCTGCCGTGGTCGTCGCAGGGCGGCATGCCGCAATCCCGCGGTACGGCGCCCGCGCCCAATTACGCGCAGACCTGCCAGAGCGCCATGACGGCGATCGAGCGCCACTTCAGGTCCAACTGGGGCTCCGAGTTCCTCCGCGTGGAGTGGGCCTTCCCGTTCCGCTATGACAACGGCAGTTGCGTTGGCGGCTACACCGTGTGGGCGCAGAAGCCCGGACAACCGCCATGGGCACCGCTCATCTGGAACGCAGACACGGGCGCCGGGCGCGTGTCGCTGCAACAGCTCATTCAGGAGTACGGGGCGAAGAACCCTGATCTGACCTGGGTCGCGCCCAGACAGTAACGAACGCCGGGTGTCCCCCGAGGGGCACCCGGACTACTTCGTCCGGGGCCGGATGCCGAGCCGCTCGCGTTCCTGATCCCGAATCCGCTTGAGGATGGGCAGGTCCTTGTCTTCCTCGTGGCAGGCCTGCTCCATCATCTCGCCCTTGAGCCGCTTCAGCGGAAAGCCAATCGTGAAGGGCCGTGTGTAGGCGACCGGATCCGTGACCGTCGCTTCGTACTGGATCGTATCGGCGTCCACCGGCGTGAAGCGCTCCAGCACGTGGCGGGCCCAGCTGAACACGTCTCCCGCTTCGCTGCCCCAGGTCTTGCCGTTGAGATTCGTCGTCTCGACCACCAGCGTGTCGCCATCCCAGTGGCCAATTGAGTCGCCCTGCCAGAAGCGGAGCGTCGAGGGAAGGTGCGTCGTTCTCGTCATCGAGATGCTTCGCCATGCCATCCGCTCATGCAGCGTCGCGACCGTCGCGGGCGTCTGCACGATCTGAAACGGCGTCGGCACATACAACGCCCGGGGGACACCCGCCGGGAAGCAGTGCGCCGTCGGATCGTCGTAGCCGCGCATCGAGGTGTTGCGGGCGTTCTTCTCCTCCCGTGCCCAGGGCTGCAGCGGCAGCTTGCCATCCGGCGGGTCGGTCACGATCCCGCGGCCGGCAGCCATCAGTCCCTCGCGCGGGTGCTTTTCAATCCCGAAGTTCGCGCCACCCGCATCGCCCTCCCAGCTGCCGTTCAGGTCCGGCTTGCCGTCGGGTGTGCGCCGCACGGACGCGGGCGCCGTGGAAGGCCGATGGTGCTCGGGAGCCGGGGCGAACGCGAAGACCTGGGCCGCCGCCTTCGGCCCCGGATACCAGGTCCGCTCGTCGCGTTCGAAGTCGCCGTTCGCCTCTTCCTTCTCAGCCTGGCAGTGGTACTCGCGGATCCGGTCCACGCCCTTCTGGCGGGTGAAGGTGAGGCGGAGCGTCCACGGCCGCGCGAAGACCTTCGGGTCCTCCAGCGTGGCCTCATAGCGAATCGTGTTCCGGTCGGCCATCGTGTAGCGCTCGACCACGTGCAGCGCGTCGCTGTGAAAGGTGCCCGTCTCATCGAGCCACGTGCGATCGCTGAGGCTCGCCACATCAACCACGAAGGTGTCGCCCTCCCACCGGCCGCGCGCGTCGCCCATGAAGGGCGTGAAGGGCGTCAGGTGCGGCGAGCCATCGGCAAAGATCAGCCGGTAGTTGAGCGTCCACTCGAAGAGCATCGCCACCTGGCCCTTCGTCTGCAGGATCTGAAATGGCCGCTCCATCCCCATCACCCTCGGCACGCCCGGGATGTAGCACTGTGAGAGGGGATCGGCCGTCGCCTTTGCCGCGGCGTGCGTTGCGCGCTCAGCGGCCGCTGTGGGGAGATACGGGATCTTTCCGCCCACCACGAAGCCCGCTTCAAGGTTCCGGCCGGGGCGGCCACTCACCTGCCAGAAGCCTTGCAGGTCGGGCTTGCCCTCAGCGGTGCGCGGCAGTGACGACGGTGCGGCCAGCGCCCCCACGCCGGCGGCGAGCACGCACGCGGCCACCAGAGCGGTCAGAACACGGGTGAGCATCCGAGCATTCGAGCATGTGCCCGCCTGAGGAGCAAGCGACGATTACGGAGGTGGCGACAGCCGGATCGCCGTGCGTCAGAACCGGAAGAGCCGGTTGATCTTCACGATGATGCCGCGATTGAGCAGTGCGGGAAAGCCGCCCAGGCGCGGGTCCCGCTCTTCGTTGTAGACGATGAACATCTCGCTGCCGGGCTGATACTCCCAGCGAAATCGGACATTCGCCGTCAGGCTGTTGGAGGCGGAGTTGTACTGGATGAGCGCGCTCGTGAACATCAAGGGCGTCACGGTGTACACGACCCGCGTGGTCACGAGGCGGTTCGTGAACGTGCCCTGGGGGAGCGTCACATGGTTCACCGACACGCCCGGGGACACGGAGAGCAACGGCGAAATCGCTACGCGGCCGCCGCTCACGCCAATCGTCGTCTTGTCGCCGCTGTAGAAGCTGCCCCGCTCGACGAAGACCGTACCTGCGACCACGCGCTGCTGACCGAAGGCATAGCTGGCGCGGACGTTGTCAAAGGCATAGCCGCCGACCGGCAGCGTGACGCCCGTGGCGATCCGGAACGGCGCCGGTAGGAACTCGTAGTGCCGGTCGTAGTAGACGCCCAGGCGATCCCCGCTGTGATACTCCGACTCGAAGTCCGCGTGCACCGTCCGGCTCTCCAGGCGCCCGGACGCCGAGGCGATGCGGTCGTAGTTCCCCGTCCACCAGTACTTCCGCACCGCCCGGCGACCCTTCGTGCGCGGGCTGAAGCGGGCGTCCAGAAAGTTCCGCCGCATGTTGGGCCGACTGACGAAGCCGACCTGCGGGCTGAAGCGCTCCCCGATCAACAGGTGCTCGGCCTGCAGGCCGTACCGGTCGGAGTCGTAGAGCATCTGTGCGCGATAGCTCTTCGCGCCGGACGTCTCGCCATCAGTCCGCGTTTGTGCCCAGTAGGCGCTCGCCGTCAGGTTGGTGAAGAAGGCCAGCGCGGCGTCCGCGCCATACGCCTGATTCGAGCCGGGGCCACTCTGCGCACGCGAACGATTGGTGACGATGGCGCCGAGGCTGCTGCGCCGGAGGATGTCCCGTTGCACGCGCAACACCGAGAACGTCGTGGCCGGTGCGCCGTTGGCAGGCTCGGTCGTGATGCCCAACCCTCCAAGGGTGAACCGCCCAGCACGGCCGCTCAGACGCCCACCCGCCCGGAGCGGCACGATCCGGTTCCCGTCCAGTCCGATGCGACGGCTATAGAACAGGAGCGGCGTGAGGGAGCTACTCCCGGTGGCGTTGGCGAAGGCGAAGAGGCCGGCGTTCTCGATGAAGAACTCCCGCTTCTCCGGAAAGAAGAGACTGAAGCGGGTGAGGTTGATCTGCTGTTCGTCGGCCTCGACCTGCGCGAAATCCGTGTTGTAGGTCAGGTCGGCTGTCAGGCCTTCGGCCACGCCGATCTTGGCGTCCACGCCCACGTCGCCACTGACCTTCGTCGAGGCCGTCGGCCGCGCCACGTCCGTCAACGTCGACACCCCATACGGCTTGATCTCGATGTTCTTCCCCGGCGGTGGCACCTCGATGCCGACGACATCCGCGGCCATCGAGAGCCGCATCAATGCGCCCCCCGCGGTGAGGCCCTTCATCGGCATCAGAAAGGACTTCTCGTTCTTCCAACGCACCACCCGGTGTACGTTGAAGCCCCACACCTGACCGGCCCCCTGCCGATACCGCAAGGTCCGGAACGGGACGCGGATCTCTGCCACCCAGCCACCGTCGAATGGGGCCGTGGCCGACTCAAACACGCCGTTCCAGTCGACGTTGAAGTTCTTCTCCTCGGTGACGAGTCCGTCCCGGCGGCCCCCGATCGGGCTGACGTTGATCAGCACGCCGCTGCGGCGGTCGTGCAGCGTGTCGAGGATGAAGCCGACGTAGTCGCCACCCACGACCCCCGCGCTGTCCCTGCGCATGTCCGTCGTCAGGGACTTCCCGGGCTGGCTGTCCATGCACCGCGCGGCGAAGTAGATCGCGTCGTCGTCGTAGAACAGCCAGACGAAGGTCTGCTCCGTGGCGCGCGTCCATGGCACCGGCTCGAGCTGGGTGAAGTCGGTCGCGCCCTTGACGGCCGTGTAGACCGCTTCATCCAGACGCCCATCCACCTTGATCGGGCCCGTCAACCGGACGGCGCGCATCGTGGCGTGCCCCTCACCGTCTCGGGCCATCACCTCTGGCAGTGCGGGGGGCGGCACGTGCACCGTGGTGGCTGTGGCCGCCGCGCCCGCCTGGGCGGTGATGCTCTGGCCAGGAGCCTCACCGGCCCAGGCCAACAGCAGCCCGGCCATCACTGAGATCACACGCGGTCGCACCACACACCCTCCGTACCCACACACACTGCCATCCCGCCCGTTGGTCGTACGCCGAGGGCGTTCGGAGCATCCGCCATCATCCGGCGCGCTGGAAATACCGGGCTCCCGGTACTGTGTCGCGCTCGCCTATACTGCGGCCTTCGCAAATGGGTGCGCCAGAGAACGGAGCGTTGACCGTGCCAACCGATAACCACGACCAGCACATCGACCGGGAATCACCGCGGGAGAAATCCTCCACGGACGCCAGCAACCAGCCCGGTATCCCGCGGCGCGATCTCTTCCGCCTGGCGGCCGCCGGCGCGGTCCTGCTGGCATCGGAGGGTGCGACGAGCCTTGCCGCGGCCGCGGCGCCCAAGCCTCCGGCGCCGCCCAAGAGGAAGCGGCCCTCGAAGGCCACCATCATCTACGGCCCGAACTGCACGGCGAGCGGAGCCACGTCGATTGCCTACAAGGGTATGCCGGCGACGGTGCTCGTCCGCGCGTACAACATCTACAACCAGCCGATCAACGTCGGTGGCGGAAGGTTCAGGGCACACATCGTCGGCCACGGACACGTCAAGACCCGCTGGACCGACAACGGCAACGGCACCTACCTGTTGACGTACACATGCCCGAAGAACGGCGTGTACACGCTGCACATCAAGCACGCCGGCCGCGAGATCATGGACTCGCCGTTCACCGTCACGGTGGGGACGATACCGGTTGCGAGCGATGCGTCGACGGCGACCGGCGAACTGGTCACCCAGGGCACGGTCAACACGCCGTTCGACGTCGCCGTCCAGGCCCGCGACGCGGCCGGGAACAACCTGACGACCGGCGGCGACACCGTTGCCGTGCGCGTGACGTCGGGACCGGCCGGGTTCACACCGTTCACGGTGCTGATGACCGACCAGGGTGACGGCACGTACACAGGCCAGACCGACGGCATCACGCAGACGGGGCTGTACGCGACGACGGTGACCGTCAATGGCCACGCCATCGTGGGGTCGCCGTTTGCGTTCGCGTCGTTCCTGGCGAGCGACCGGTCCACGGTCAGCGTGCCGGCCACGGCGTCCCTCGGCGGCACCGTCGCGGTGACGATCCAGGGCGTGACGCTCGCGGGCACGCCCGTCACGGCGGGCGAAGGCACGGATCTGTTCAACGTGATCGTCACCGGGCCGAACAACCTGCCGGTGCTGGTGACGGGCGTGGACAACCAGAACGGCACCTACACGTACTCGTTCAGCGCGGAGGCGGCGGGCACGTACGTCATCGACGCGTCGATCTTCGGCCGGCCGCTCGTCGGCTCGGGCGCGACCATGGTCGTAGACAGCGTGGTGTCGCAGGTGCTGACGCCGTCACTCTGCTTCGCCGACGGCGTGGGCCTCACCTCGGCGAACCAGTTCTACAAGGCGTATTTCGTGGTGACCACCGTCGATCAGCACAGCAACGTGTTATACGAGCCGGGCACCGTCGTCGCCGCGACGGCGACGACCGCGTCGACCCAGTTTCCCGTCGAGATCATCGACCAAGGCAACGGCCTGTATAACTGCTATTACCTTCCCCTCACCGTTGAGAACGTGACGCTGACGATCACGGTGAACGGCGTCCCCATCTTGAACTCGCCCTACAGCAACATCTTCGTCCTGAACAGCTGCTATGGCCCCTTGTGCGTCATTACTAACGACCTGAGCGACCCGACTGGCATCGCCAACACCTTCGTTTTCACCATGAACGACGCATCCGGCAACCCCGTCCTGAACTTCCACGACAACTTCGTGGCGTTTTCGACCAATGGCTATCCCCTGATACCGCTCGCCTTCAGTCAGGCCGCTCCGGGTTTGGCCAATTTCACCTTCGCCGGGCAGATCGTTGGGAATTGCGAAACCTCGGTGCAGGTCGTCAATGACGTCAACGCCCTCGATGTGAATGGCAGCCCGTTCCTGATTCAGTTCGTCTAGTCCAATTGCGGACATCCTGAATCGTCGCGACCACTACGGGAGGTGACCGTCGGCCCGGCGCTGCCGCCGTCGACGGTCGCCTTGCGCGGCATGTGCTGCTGGATTGTGATTCCCGCTCAGCGGTTCCGCGAGAATCGGTTGTAGAAATGGCGGAGAGAGTGGGATTCGAACCCACGGTAGAGTTTCCCCTACACACGCTTTCCAAGCGTGCTCCTTCAACCACTCGGACATCTCTCCGTATTGGGAATCAACCGTTCGCGGGCGAGTGGAAGAGCCCGGAACCTCACCGCGCTGGCCGGAGCCGGGGGACGCGGAGACGGCCTCCAGTATAGCTGCCACTCCGGATCGGGCCCAATCTAAAAGGCAGCGGGGCCTTCGGCGTTTCTGGAGGCGCGCCCGATCTCGGCGTTCAACTCCGCTCCCGCGAGCACGGCGACACCCGAGAGGTAGAACCAGAGCAGCACCACGATGACCCCGCCGACGGTGCCATACGAGGCTTCGAAATCGGTGAACCTGACGACATAGAGCTTGAAGGCGATCGAGGCCAGCAGCCAGAGGAGCGACGCGCCCACGGCGCCTGGCGCAATCCACGCCCAGCGCTGATGCGTGTCGGGGCCGAAATAGTAGACCAGGCCGATCCCGGTCGCGGCGAAGAGGAACACGAGCGGCCACTGCAGGGCAAACCACGCCCACTCAAACGGCACGCCCCACCCGGTGATCCGGCCGAGCCACTGGGCAACCACCGGCCCCACGAGCACGAGCGAGAGCGCCACCAGGATGAGCAGCACGACGCCAAGGGTGAGCGCCATCGCGACCAGGCGCACCTTCCACCAGGGCCGCCCTTCCCGGACGCCGCATGCACGGTTCAGCGCGCCCACGATCGAAACCAGCGCCGCGGAACTGGTCCACAGCGCGCCGACGCCGCCCACGGTCAGCAGGCCGCCATTCGCGCTGTTGGCGAGTCGCCGCATCTGCTCCTGAATGAGGCTCAGGACCTGCGACGACACGAACGGCCCGAGCGCACGGCCCACGTCGTCCGTCACATCAGACAAGGGGAAGAAGCTGGCCAGCGCGAGCAGGCACAGCAGCGCGGGAAACAGCGCCAGAAAGAAGTAGTAGGAGAGCTGCGCCGCAAGCCCGGGCACATCGTCATCGATCACGGCGCGCCACGTCCGGTGCGCCAGTTCCCGCCACGACAGAGATGCCCTGAACACGCGCTGACAGAATACAGGGACCGGGACGCGCGCTCCGTCGTATCTGACAGACCGAATGGAAGACCTGCGGCGCCCGGCTGCGGGCGACCGACCCGGCAGCCCTAGCGCACGTCGAGCGCCACCACGCCGATGGCGTGGAGCGTGGCGGGCCGGGCCAGCACGCCAAATCCAACAGCGGCGGCAATCACGAGCACAGCCACCCGCATCAGCACGGCGCTGCGCTTCACCTGCCGGATAGCCTCGGCAATGCCCGCCTCTTCGGCACATTCCTCGGAAAAGTCCACTGGCTCAAGAGCGTCAATGTCGTCGAAGTCTTCACAGCGCATGGTTGGCCTCACGCTGCATCAATCGGCACGGTTGGCACGCGCTTGAGTCCGCGCGCAAGCCATGCCACCAGTGGCTCGGGATTCCGACACCACCAGCGGGCAGCGGCGCTAGAGCCCCGCGAGGCCGAGGATCCGCGGCAGGACGACGGCCGTGCTGAAGACGCTGTGCGCCAGCTCGCGGGCCTCGCGCGCAGCGCGGGCGTAATCCGCCTCCACGCGGTCCAGGGCCGCGGCCGCCTCATCGATCGTGCGGAAGAACTGCAGCCCGGCGGTCTCCGGCAGATGCATAGCCGCGCCGGTGTCCTGCACGACGGCGGGCCGGCCGCTGGCGAGGTAACAAATCGTGCGGTCGCTCACCCAGCCGGAGCGGGCCTTCACATAGGCGGGCTTGGCGCAGCTGAACTCCCCGCGCGAGGTCTGCACGTAATCGCGATACTGCTCCGGCGTCCGGACCACGCTCTCGGGCGCGCACACGGCCCAGCCCTTGGTGGCGAGCAGCGCCAGATCCTCGGTCTCCGTGGGATGGATGTTGGCGGCCAGCTCCAGTGACGCGCGGGTGCGCCCGGGCAGGTCCACGAACTCGATGAAGCTCGTGCGCTTGTTGCAGTCGAAGGTTTCGCCGTCGAGAAACGCGTACTCCTGGCTCCACCACTGCGTGACGGTGGTGAAGCACCGCCCGGGCGACGGCTGCACAGGCCACGAGGGCAGATGCACGGTGGGCCACACTTTGTGCCACACCACGTCGCCCAGCGGCACCGGGGAGTCGACCGCGCCGAGATGCTGGCCGATGGTCACGTGCACATCGTGGGTGCCGATCCCGAAGTCCCACTGCCGGCCCCAGATCTGGAACGGCCCCGGGTCGATGTCCATCAGCACCGTGCGGCCGAACTCAGGGCGAATGTGCTTCGGCACGCTCTCGGCCAGATTGAGCAGCACGCCATCGCGGCAGCGGGCGGCCAACTCCGCGGCAGGCATGCCGTAGATGTTCCGCCGGTCCGGATGGTCATAGCCCTCGGGGAACTCCATCAGCACGACGTGGTCCGCCACACCGAGGCGGCGCGCGGAGTCGAGGAAGGTCTCGCGGAACAGGCGGTCGGTGGATGCGTTGCCGGTGGTCGCCACCAGTTCCAGCCACCACGCGTCCACGCCGAGGTCGCGCAGGCCGCGCAGATACTGGAGCGGCACCCAATAGTTGCCTCCCCCATTCGGGTACTTGGCCACGAAGGCCGAGCCGACGAGCACCGATGCCATCCGCCCGATCATAGCGGTCCGCGCGTGACACAATGACCGGGCCTGCGCGGCCTTCTGCCGCCTGCCCCTTCGCCGGATGCCGAGCCCGCTCTCACTGACCCGCCATCAACTGCTTCTGGCCGTGCTCGCCGTGGCCATTGCCTGGACCACGTGGTTCAGCGGCGCCGGCCGCCTTGGCCTGGTCGGTCCGGACGAACCACGCTACGTTTCCATCGCGCGTGCGATGGCGGAATCAGGCGACTGGGTCACGCCGCGGCTCAATGGCCAGCCGTGGTTTGAAAAGCCGGTGCTCTATTACTGGAGCGCGGCGGCCGCCTTCCGCGTCTTCGGAGAATCCGAGACGGCGGCACGCCTGCCGTCGGCCGTTGCGATCTCGCTGGCGGCGCTCGCCCTCGTGGCGCTCGCGGCGCGCACCTGGGGCGGCGGCCCGGCGCTGGCGCTCGGCTTCATCCTCCCCTCGATGCTGGCCACCATCGCCTTTGCCAGGGCGGCGAGCACGGACATGGTCTTTGCCTCGACGCTCACGCTGGCGTTCGTGGCCGCTGCCCGGCTGGGCGAACTAGCGCTGGCGCAGTCCACGAGCCTGCGTGCGGTGGGCCGCACCGGTGAGCGCCGACTGTGGCAGTTGGCCTGGGGCTGCGCGCTCGGCCTCGCCGTGCTGGCCAAGGGCCCGGCCGCGGTGCTCCTCGCCGGCGGCAGCCTCGTGCTCTGGGCACTGGTGCTGCGGAACTGGCGCCTGGTGCTGGCCTTCATGCCTCCCGCCTCGCTGGCGGTGTTCGCGGTCGTCGCGCTGCCGTGGTACGCGCTCTGCGCGGCCCGCAATCCGGACTTCCTGCGCGTCTTCCTCTTCGAGCACAACCTTCAGCGATTCCTGACGCCGGTCTTCGCCCACGAGCAGCCGTGGTGGTACTTCGCGGGCGTGCTGGTGGCCGGCCTCATGCCGTGGACGGCGCTCCTGGTTCCGGCGCTCCGGGACGCCTGGCGTGACGCGGCGCTCCGGCGCGGCGCGGTGCCGGTGCTCGCGCTCTGCTGGGCGGTGGTGCCGTTTGTCTTCTTCAGCGTGTCGCGCTCGAAGCTGCCGGGCTACATCCTGCCGATGTTTCCGCCGCTCGCGCTGCTGATGGCCCGCGCGATGGCGGAATCACTCGCGGCCCCTGGGCGCGGCCGGGCACTGCTCGCCAGCGTGGGCGCCACGCTCCTGGCGGCGGGGAGCGTGCTGGCATTCGCGGCGCGGCCCCTTCTGCCGGCGTCCCTTGTGCCGACCATCGAGGCACTCGGCCTCACCACGTGGGCCATCGCGATTGCCGCGACCGGAGTCGGCATCATCCTGCTCAGCCTGCGGCTTCGGGAGTGGATCGCCCTCGGACTGACCGCGGCGGTGATGGCCATCCTCGTCATCGGGGTGATGGGCCGTGTCGCGCCCGTGCTCGATCCGCTGCTGACCTCGCGCGCCGCGGCCGTCGCGGCACTGCGTGAAGCGAAAGGACGCCCGATCTACGAGTTCGGCCTCGAACGCACGATGGACTACGGCCTCGACTACTACCTGCGGCGCGACGTGCCGGAGTGGTCGCCGGCGGCCGGCGAAGGCGTGGTCGTCGTGAGGGCAACGACGGCCAGGACCTTCGCGGCCAGCGGCTACATGGTGGAGATCGTCGACCGGATCTCCGCGGACGCCGTGATCACTTCCGTGCGGCGCCTCGATACGATGCGCCTCCTGCGCCTGCCGTAACCGCGCGCACTGGGGACAGTGCCCTCTGAATTGGCGCCCTCTGAATCGGCGCTACCTGCAGCGGCGCTGCGCCACGCGGCGCTGGCGGAATCGGCGCCGCCTGAGTCAGCGCGGCCCGGGGCGCTCCCCGAATCAGCGCAGGCCGAGTGCGTGTCGGGCGGCGATCTGCGCACGCCGGCGACGGCGCGTCGCATCTTCCAGCACCTGCGCCAGTGGAAGCGCCTCCTGGCTCCCATCCCAGCCGTGGGCCAGGCGCTCTGCCACGGAGTGCCGGCGGTCCAGTTCCATCCGGAAGCACTCGAAGCACAGCGTGCGGCTGTTTTCCTGGCGGTGGCCGTCGCGGAAGCCGTAGCGGGCTTCCTTGGCGCGGCACCCGGCGCACACCCTGGAGGTGACCGGACGCGGCGCGCGGGCGCGCGGCATGGGTGCCACGGGGGCGGTGGGTTCGTATAGAGCCAGCTGTTGAAGGGCGGACATGAAATCTCCTCTCTCTCTGGCATCAGCCTACGAAGGGCCTGTGACAGACTAGGTCACATGGCAATTGAGGCCGGTTTTCAGGCCGAAAACGAGATCGCGGCCCTCTTCAAACTCCCGCTGGAGTCCTTCATCGGCGCCAGGAACACCCTGGTCGCCGAGTTGAAAAAGCGGGGTCTGAATGAGGAATCGGCACGCGTAAAGGCATTCCCCAGACCGCCCGTGCCGGTCTGGGCAATCAACCAGCTCCACTGGAAGCGGACGGCGGTGATGGATCACCTGATTGCCGCCGGTGATCGCTTCCGCCAGGCGCAGACGGCGCGGCTGACCGGAGGGGGGCCCGACCTGCGGGCCGCCTTCGACGAGCGCCGCGACGCGCTGGCTGCAGCCGTCTCGGCCGCGACGGAGCTCCTGCGCGCGCACGGGCACACGCCCACTCCAGACGTCCTGAGACGCATCACGACGACGCTGGAAGCCCTGGCAACCTTAGGGACCACTCTCTTTGCGCCGCCGCGCGGGCGCCTCATCGCGGAGCTCGCACCGCAGGGTTTCGAGGCGCTGACGGCGCTCATTCCCCGCGACACTGGCGCGCCAAGCCGCGACGCTGGCGCGGCCGCGGTCGTGCCCTTCGGCCCGCCCGGCGCTCTTCGACCGGGAGAGACAAAGGAGTCGGCAGCCTCCCGGCAGAAACGCGACGACGCCGCCGCGCGTGGCACCGCGGCCAGGGCGCTGCGCGAGGCCGAACGCGAGTTGGCAAAGGCGCAGACCGCGGCACGGCAGGCGGAGATGGCGCTGAAGAACGCGGCCGAGCGGGCCAAGATGGCCACACGGGCCAAGGCCGCCGTGGAGCGGGAAAAGGCGACGGTCGATCGCCGCTACGACGCAGCCGCCGGCAAGGCGGACGCGGCGCTGGCCATCGCGCACGAACGGGCGCGGACGGCGGAAGCCGCAGCCGACGCGCTGCAGAGCGCCGAGCGGGCCGTTGCGCACGCCCGGGAGCGGGCCGAGCAACTGTCGTAAGGATCCCGCGCGTCGTGGCTGACGCTGGGCGGGGCTACCGTGGCGCCTGCCCCCGGAGCGCCGCGGCCACGATGGGCTTGGCCCAGTGCGGCACGGTGAGGGGCGGGCACATCTCCGCCACGACGCCCTCCACCACGTGCAGCACGAGGAGCGGCTCTGGCGTGTGGCCCGTCGCCGGATCGGCCTCGACGCTGTTGTCGTAGAGCCGAAGCTCGGTGAGGCGCGGCAGGAGTCGGAGCAGGTTCAACCGGCTGGCTTCGTACCGCTCACGGATCTTGTCTTCGGGAATATCGTGGCCGCCGTGCGCCACGCGCGCCTGCACGCGGGCGATGTGCCGCTCCGGTGCGTCCAGCCCCACGAACCAGATCCGGACCTCCAGGCCTTCTTCGATCGCACGCTCCAGCAGTTCGGCGATGGTGTGGCCACCGAGCGTCGTTTCAAAGGCGAAGGTGAGACGCGCGTCGATCGCCTGCTCGAGCAGATGCGTCCCTTGCAGCCACGCCGAACCGTTGGCCTCGGCTTCTGAAATCTCCGGGCGCGCCGTGCGGATGCGGCGCGTAGCTTCGTCGGGGTTGTAGTAGTTCGCCCCCGCCCTGCGGATCGCCACACCCGCAACGCTGCTCTTGCCCGCTCCGTTCGTGCCGGCCAGCACGTAGATCCGGCCGCGGTCCACGTCAGCCACGCTGCTGTCGGTGATAGGCCGCGGCATGGCGGCCCAGTTCCTGTGGCGACATGTTGAACGCGGTGCGCATGGCCGCGCGACTCTCGGGTGTCTGCATGGAGGCCAGCAGCGCGTCGAACTCAGCGGTGAGTTCCGCCGGTAAATCCGGCGTGCGCCGCGCGGTGAGCGCTTCGTACTCCGCCATCGGAATCAGCACGGCCTTCGCGGTGTTGTGCCGGGTGATGACGACCGTGTGGCCCTGAATGGCGCGCTCGAGCAGCGGACCGAAGCGCGTCTTGGCCTCGGTGGCGGTGACGGTCATCGGCGCGGCAAGGGCCACGGCGCGGGGCGTGGCGGCGGCAGGGGCGACGGTGGCAGGGGCGACGGTGCTGCGCTTTGCGGTCTGTGCCATACGTCCATTATGGACAATATGCACAAACCGAGCAATGCGCCGGGGATCGGTGCCTACTCCGGCCGGCGGCCCCGGCCCTGCCAGGCCATCATCCAGCCCGGGTATTCCGGCGCGAGCGCGCTGGCCGCATCGAGCTCCGCCAGGTGTTCGGCCGAGAGACGCACGTCACCCGCGGCCACGTTGTCCTCGAACTGAGCCTGGCTCTTGGCGCCGATGATGACGCTGGTCACGAAGGGCTTCGAGAGCACCCACGCCAGCGCCAGGCGTGGCACCGACACGCCGGTCTCGGCGGAGACCTTCCGCAATGCGGGGAGGACGACCGCGAGGCGATCCGGGTTCACCGGTGGGAAGTCGAACTGGGTGCGGCGCGCGCCTTCGGGCCCGGCGCCCGAGGGGTCGTACTTCCCAGACAGAAGCCCACCCGCCAGCGGGCTCCACGGCAGAATCGCGAGTTGCTGGTCCTCGGCGAGCGGCACGATCTCGCGTTCGATGTCGCGCCCCACGAGGGAGTAGTAGACCTGCGCGCTCACGAAGCGGGCATAGCCCCGCGCATCGGCATAGCCCAGCGCCTTCATCGCCTGCCACGCCGCCAGATTCGAGAAGCCGACGTAGCGCACCTTGCCGGCGCGGACCAGGTCATCCAGCGCGCGGACGGTCTCTTCAATCGGGGTCGCCGCGTCGGTGCCGTGAATCTGATAGAGGTCGATGTAGTCCAGGCGCAGCCGGCGCAGGCTCGAATCCACCGCGCTCAGGATGTGCGCGCGCGAGAGGCCGATCTCATTGGGGCCGGGGCCGGTGCGGCCGCGCACCTTGGTGGCGACGATGACGCCCTCGCGCGGGCGTCCCAGTGCGGCCAGCGCCTCGCCGACGAGCATCTCGGACTGCCCGCCGGAATACACATCGGCGGTATCGATGAAGTTGACGCCGGCATCGAGCGCGGCGCCCACCATGCGCTGCACGTCGAGCGCACCGAGCTGGCCGATGGCCGACCAGGTGGGGTTGGCGCTCCCGGCGCCGAAGGTCATCGTGCCGAGACAGATTTCCGAGACGAAGAGTCCGGTGTTGGCGAAGGGGCGGTAGCGCATGGTCGGGTCCTATTCGTCGAGGCGGGCGCCGGCGCCCATGTCGCCGTCCCAGCGCTGGGCATCGGCGATCTCGACGTCAAACTGATCGAGCACGCGCTCGACGGTGTGCTGCACCAGATCGTCCACGGTGCGTGGCAGCTGATAGAAGGCCGGGACGGGCGGCAGAATCATGGCTCCGGCCCGCGTGGCGGCCAGGGCGTTCTCGAGGTGGATGGTGGAGAGCGGCGTCTCCCGCAGGAGTAGCACGAGTCGTCGGCGTTCCTTGAGCATCACGTCAGCCGCGCGGTGGATCAGGTTGTCTCCGAACCCGTGCGCGATCGCGGCCAGCGTCTTGGCACTGCAGGGCGCGACGACCATGCCGTCGGTCCGGAAGGAGCCGCTCGCAATGGCGGCGCCCATGTCGCCCGGGGCATAGACCGCCTTCGCCAGCGCCTCGACGTCCCGGCGCCCCAGCTGCATCTCGTGCAGGAGCGTGCGCGCGCCCCACTGGCTGATGACCAGGTGCGTCTCCACTCCGGCGTCCCGGAGGCGCTCAAGCAACCGGACCCCGTAAATGACTCCGGTGGCCCCGGTGATTCCCACGATGACACGGCGCGGCGGCATGCCCGCAATGGTACCGCACCGCCCTCCGGCGCCACGCCGTCCCGCGAGAGCCCGACCCCACCGCCACCGACCCCAATCGACCGCCCAAAGTGGCCTACACTTGTACGGACCGCTGACGCCGTCGCGTCAGGGTCCACTCCCCATGCATCTCACAGTTGTCGCCCTCGTCGAAGACAAGCCTGGCGTCCTTGAACGGGTGTCGTCGCAGTTCAGGCGCCGTTCCTTCAACATCGTGTCGGTCAGCGCCGGCCGCACCGCTCCCGGCATGTCGTGCATTACGGTCGTGGTCGACAGCGACAAGCGCTCGGTGGACCGCGTGATTGCCAGCATCAGCAAGGTGGTCAACGTCCTCCAGGTGGAGGATCTCGGCGACCGGCGGGCCGTCGCGCGCGACATGGCGCTGGTCAAGGTCGCCAGTGCCCCGGCCAACCGGACCCTGGCGGACCGGTTCGTCATCGAAGGCCGCGCGCGCCTCATCGACAGCGGCGAGAACACCATCACGCTGGAGCTGACCGGCGGACCAGAACAGATCGACACCGCCATCCGTGAGCTGGAAGCCATCGGCATCATCGAGATGGTGCGCAGCGGCGGCATTGCGCTCGGCCGTGGCGACGAAACCCTGAAGCGATAGGAACCTCAGATGGCACGCATGTATCACGACGCTGACACGAGTCTCGCCCTCATCCAGGCGAAGAAGGTCGGCATCATCGGCTACGGCTCACAGGGCCACGCCCACGCGCTCAACCTCAAGGAAAGCGGCGTGGAGGTGCGTGTCGGCCTCCCCGCGACGAGCAAGTCCATCGCCAAGGCGCAGGCCGCGGGCCTCGTCGTCGGCACGATTCCCGAGGTCGCCGCCTGGGCGGACGTCCTGATGCTGCTCGTGCCGGACACGCGCCAGGCCGAGGTCTACGAGCGCGACATCAAGCCCGCGCTGACGGCCGGCAAGATGCTGATGTTCGCGCACGGCTTCAACATCCGCTTCAACTGCATCGTGCCGCCCGCGGACGTCGACGTCACGATGGTGGCGCCCAAGGGACCAGGCCACCGTGTGCGCGAGGTCTTCCGCGAGGGCGGCGGCATTCCGGCGCTGCTGGCGATTCACCAGGACGCCACGGGACACGCGCGTGCGCTGGCGCTCTCCTATGCGATGGGCATCGGCGCCACTCGCGCGGGCGTCATCGAAACGACCTTCGCCGAGGAGACGGAAACCGACCTCTTCGGGGAGTCGGCCGTCCTGTGCGGCGGCGTGAGCGAACTGGTCAAGGCCGGCTTCAAGACGCTCACCGACGCGGGCTACCAGCCCGAGATCGCCTACTTCGAGTGCATGCACGAGCTGAAGCTCATCGTGGACCTGATGTACCGCGGTGGTCTCAACTACATGCGCTACTCGGTGAGTGACACAGCCGAGTACGGCGACTACACGGGCGGCCCCCGCATCGTGACCGACGCCACGCGCGCCGAAATGAAGCGCATGCTCGACGACATCGTGTCGGGCCGCTACGCGCAGCAGTGGATTGACGAAAACAAGAAGGGCCGGCCGTGGTTCAACGCCCGGCGGCAGGAAGAGCAGCGCCAGCCCATCGAGAAGGTCGGCGCGGAACTCCGGGCCATGATGCCCTTCCTCGACCCGGTGACCGTGACGCCGGACGAACAGCAGTAGGCGGACAGAGACATGGCAGACGACGTCAAGGCCGGGCGGGACGCCCAGCTCACGCAGTTGCGCTCCGAACTCGACGCTATCGATGCGCGCATCGTGGAGGCCCTGGCCGACCGTCTCCGCGTGATCGGCGTCATCGCGGCGTTCAAGGAAACCCAGACGGACCAGATCCGCGATGAAGCCCGCGAGGCGCAGCTGCTCGACCGCGTCGCGATGCGCGCGCGGGACCTGCGGCTCGACCCGCACTTCGTCACGCGCCTCTTCCGCGAGATCCTCGACTACTCCGTCCGCCGCCAGCAGGATCACCTGCTCGCGCGCGAGCGAGGGCCGGACCAGCCGACGGTGGTCGGGTATGCGGGCGTCGAGGGCGCCTGGGGGCACCTGGCCGCCCAGCGCCACTTCAGCACCCGTGGCCCGAACGTGGAATACCGCCCATTCCCCACCTTCAAGGCGGTGATGGAGGCGGTCAAGAGCGGGGTGGCCCACTTCGGGATGATCCCGATCGAGAACTCGACGGCCGGACCGGTCTACGAGAACTACGACCTGCTTGCGCAGATGGACCTGGCCCTGGTGGGCGAGGAGATCCAGCCGGTCGACAACTGCCTGATGGCCGTGGGCAACGTCCCCGTCGAGAGCATCCGGCGGATCCTCACCCACCCGAACCCGATCGCCCAGTGCTCGATCTTCCTCGCGGGGCTGCCCCATGCCCGCGTCGAGGCGTTCTCGAACACGGCGATGGCGGCGCGCAAGGTGCGCGACGACAACGACCCCACCGAGGCCGCAATCGGCAGCGAGGAAGCGGCGCGGATCTGGGGACTCACGATCATCGCGCGCAACATCAACGACCAGAAGGAGAACTTCACGCGGTTCGTGGTCGTCGGCGCGCAGCACCTCCCCTGCGATACGCGGGTCGCCTCCAAGACGTCGCTCATCTTCGTGACGCGGCATGAACAGGGTGCGCTGGTCGGCTGCCTGAACGTGCTCGCACACAAGGGACTGAATCTCACCAAGCTCGAATCGCGGCCGCGGCCGGGGGCGCCGTGGGAGTACGTGTTCTACGTGGACTTTGAGGGCAACCTCAAGTCGCCCGACGTCGAGGACGCACTCAAGGAGCTCACGGCGCACGTGATCTCGCTCAAGGTCCTCGGCAGCTACCCGATCCGCACGGTGCGTCGCCCCGCACCCGCACCCACAGGGGGGCGCTAGCATGGCGCTCAACCGCTATAGCGCGCGCGTCACGCAGCCCAAGAGCCAGGGCGCCTCGCAGGCCCAGCTCTACGGCGTCGGCCTGACCGACGCGGATCTCGCCAAGCCGCAGGTCGGCATCTGCAGCATGTGGTACGAGGGCAACACCTGCAACATGCACCTCGACACGCTCGCCGCGGCCATCCGCAAGGCCGCACCGGCCGCGGGCGTGGTCGGCATGCGGTTCAACACCATCGGCGTCAGTGACGCGCTCTCGATGGGCACCGACGGCATGAGCTTCTCACTGCCATCGCGCGACATCATCGCCGACTCCATCGAGACCGTCATGAGCGCGCAGTGGTACGACGCGCTCATCGCCGTGCCGGGCTGCGACAAGAACATGCCGGGGGCGCTCATGGCGATGGCCCGGCTCAATCGCCCGTCGCTCATGGTCTACGGCGGCACGATTCGCGCCGGCGTCGCGCTCGGCAAGCCCGTCGACGTCGTCTCGGCCTTCCAGTCCTACGGGGAGCTGCTCGCCGGCCGCATCAACGAACAGGAGCGGCAGGAAATCGTGCGTCACAGCTGCCCGGGCGCGGGCGCCTGCGGCGGCATGTACACGGCGAACACGATGGCCTCGGCCATCGAGGCCATGGGCATGTCCCTGCCCGGAAGTTCGTCGACCCCGGCCGAGGATCCCCTGAAGATGCAGGAGTGCGCGGCAGCGGCTGGCGCGGTGCGCCTGCTGCTGGAGCGCGACATCAAGCCGCGCGACATCATGACCCGCGCCGCGTTCGAGAATGCCATGGTGGTCGTGATGGCGCTGGGCGGCTCGACGAACGCCGTGCTCCACCTCATCGCGATGGCGAAGGCCGCCGGCGTGCCCCTCACGCTCAACGACTTTCAGGTCACCAGCGACCGCGTGCCGTTTCTGGCGGACCTCAAGCCGAGCGGCCGCTATGTGGAAGAGGACCTGCACAAGGTCGGCGGCACCCCGGGCGTCATGAAGTACCTGCTCGAGCGGGGCCTACTCGATGGCAGTTGCCTGACCTGCACGGGCAAGGCGGTCGCGGAGAATCTCTCGTCCGCTCCCTCGCTCACCTCCGGGCAGGAGGTCGTGCATCCGCTTGAGAAGCCCATCAAGGCGACAGGCCACATCCAGATTCTCTACGGCACGCTTGCGCCCGGTGGCGCGGTGGCGAAGATCACCGGCAAAGAGGGCGAGCGCTTCGAAGGCGTGGCAGCCGTCTACGACTCCGAAGAGGAGGTGCTCCATGGACTCGAGCGGAAGGAGATCGGCCCCGGCACGGTGGTCGTCATCCGCTACGAAGGCCCAAAGGGCGGGCCCGGCATGCCTGAGATGCTGACGCCGACCTCCGCGATCATGGGCGCGGGCCTCGGCGACAAAGTCGCGCTCATCACGGACGGCCGCTTCTCGGGCGGCTCGCACGGCTTCATCGTCGGCCACATCACGCCGGAAGCGCAGGACGGCGGCCCGATCGCCTTCGTGCAGCAGGGCGACCGCATCATCATCGACGCCACGACACGCCGCATGGATCTCATGGTCGACGAGGCGGAGCTCGCCCGCCGCCGGGCGGCCTGGACCATGCCGCCCTATAAGGCCACGAGGGGCGTGCTCGCGAAGTACATCAAGTCCGTGAGTACGGCATCCGACGGCTGCGTCACCGACGAATAGCGTGTTCGCCCGCCAACGCTCCGGCTCCGTCCTCTGTACCTCGTGCGGCGTCCTCGTGGGCGTCGCCGATGCGACCTGCTACAACTGCGGCCGGCGTAATCCGGGCCTCTGGGGATTCGCGCCGGCGCTCCGCAACCTCGGGCGCGATCTCGGCTTCGTGCCCTTCATCATGGGCGCGACGATTCTTGCCTTTGGCGCCAGCCTCCTGCTCTCGCGGGGCGACATCGGCATGGGAGGGCTCTTCAGCCTGTTCTCTCCGAACAGCGAGGCGCTCTTCACGCTGGGAGCGAGCGGGGCGCTGCCCGTCTTCCGCCTCGGCCGCTGGTGGACGGTGCTCTCCGCGTCGTGGCTCCATGGCGGCGTGCTCCACATCTTCTTCAACCTGATGTGGGTGCGACAGCTCGCGCCGGCAACCGCCGAACTGTACGGCCCCGGGCGGACGGTGATCATCTACACGGCTGCGGGCGTGGCCGGCTTCGCGCTCAGCTCGTTCGCCGGCGCCTACCTCCCGAACCTGTTCATTCTGCGCGGTGGGCAGTTCACGGTTGGGGCCTCCGCCTCCATCTTTGGCCTGCTCGGCGCCCTCGTCTATTACGGCCGGCGCACGGGCAGTTCCGCCGTGCATGGCCAGGCCGTCTCATGGGCGCTGACGATGGGCCTCTTCGGTCTCGTCATGCCCGGCATCGACAACTACGCGCACGCGGGCGGCTTCGCCGGCGGGTATCTGATTGCCCGCCTGCTGGACCCGCTCACGCCGGAACGCATCGACCACCTCGCCATTGCGATCGCCTGCCTGCTGGCGTCGGTCGCCGCCATCGCGTGGTCGGCCTACACCGTCCTCGGCTGATTCCTCCATCGGCTGCGCTCCGTGCCCGTTGTCCTCGTCAGCCCCGATGACCCGCGGCTGACGGTCTATCGCCACGTCCGCGACGCTGAGCTCCTGCGCGTCGAAGGGCTCTTCATCGCCGAGGGCCGGTTCGTCGTCAGACGGTTGCTCGACGGCGGCCGCTTCACGCCTCGCTCCCTGCTCGTCTCCCCACCGGCGGCTGCGGACCTCGCGGATGTGATCCGTGGGTATCCAGACCTACCCTGTTTTGTGCTGCCGGCCGAGGACTTCTCCGCCGTGGCGGGGTTTCACGTGCACCGCGGGTGCCTCGCGGTAGCCGAGCGGGGCAGCGAGCTGCCCTGGCAGGACGTCTCGAGACCAGGCGGTGTGCTGCTGGCGCTTGAGGGCGTGGCCGACCCGGACAACGTCGGGAGCATCTTCCGGCACGCGGCGGCGTTCGGCGCCACCGGCATCCTGCTGTCAGCGGGTTGCGCGGACCCGCTCTATCGCAAAGCCATCCGGACCTCGATGGGGGCAGCGCTGCAGGTGCCGTATGCGCGCGTCGACGCGCTTCCCGCCACGCTCCACCAGTTGCGCGAGCGCGGATGTACGGTGGCCGCGCTGACCCTGCAACCCGGGGCGACCCCGCTGCGGGAGGCACGGGCGGCCATCGGCGGCGGGCCCGTGGTGCTGGTGCTGGGCCACGAAGGCGCCGGCCTCTCGCCGGACGCACTCGCCGGTGCCACCATGCAGGTCCGGATCCCCATGGCACCAGGCACCGACTCGCTCAACGTCGCCACGGCTGCGGCGATCGCCCTCTACGAGATCCGCCAGGCCGTGGGCTGAACGGGTTATGCTGCCAAGGCCGGGTCGGACCGGCCCCCACTCTGGAGATTCCGTTGGCTGACGTTTTCGCTCTGTTCGACACATCCGAAGGCTCGTTCACCGTCCGTCTGTTCGCGGACGACGTCCCGAATACCGTGGCCAACTTCGTGGGGCTGGCTGAAGGCACCAAGGAGTTCACCGATCCCCGGACGCGTCAGAAGACGACCGCGCCCTATTACAACGACCAGATCTTCCACCGGATCATTGAGGGCTTCATGATTCAGGGCGGCGACCCCCTCGGACAGGGCGTGGGCGGGCCTGGGTACGAGTTCGCCGATGAGTTCAAGCACGGTCTCCGACACGACAAGGCGGGGATTCTCTCCATGGCCAATCGCGGGCCGAACACCAACGGCAGCCAGTTCTTCATCACGCTGGCTCCCACCCCCCACCTGGACAACCGGC
This sequence comes from Acidobacteriota bacterium, assembly GCA_947482665.1. GTDB lineage: Bacteria > Acidobacteriota > Vicinamibacteria > Vicinamibacterales > UBA2999 > CANKJK01. The sequence goes on along the minus strand of CANKJK010000012.1, from coordinate 45,391 downwards.
ACTCGGTCTTCGGGGAGGTCGTGGAGGGCATGGACGTGATCCGCCAGATCGGCCGCGTCGCCACCGACGGTCGGGACCGCCCCCTGAAGGATGTCGTCATCCGGACGGTGACGATCACGCGAAGCGCTGAATAGGCCCCGTCTCCACGACGGCGCGATGTCGGTCCGTCGCAGGGCGGGTGGTGCACCGGCCAGAACGAAAAAAGGGTGCGGCCCAATGGGCTGCACCCTTACATGACGCGCGCACGGTCTGGACGTGCGGGAAGAGATGGCGGAGAGGGAGGGATTCGAACCCCCGTGCCGGTTACCCGGCAAGACGCTTTCGAGGCGCCCCCGTTACGACCACTTCGGTACCTCTCCGCAGTCTGATTATTATACCCGGCGTTCACGGAAGAACCCGCGCATGAGGTCCCCGCACTCCTGCGAGAGCACGCCCCCCACGACCACGAACCGGTGATTCAAGCCTGGCAGTTCCAGCGCACGTGCCGCGGAGATCAACGCGCCGCTCTTGGGCTCGGGCGCGCCAAAGACCACCGTCTCGACCCGTGCGTGGACCAGCGCTCCGACGCACATCAGGCACGGCTCGACCGTGACGTACAGCGTCGAACCGGTGAGGCGGTAGTTCCCGACGGCGGCCGCCGCCGCGCGCACGGCCACAATCTCGGCATGCGCCGTGGGGTCCGATGTCGCCAACGGACGGTTGGAGCCGCGCCCGACGACGCGACCGTCCATGACCACGACCGCGCCCACCGGGACCTCTCCCGCGGCATAGGCCGTGGCCGCCTCCGCCAGGGCTTCGCGCATCCAGTCGTCGTGGTTCATCAGCTGCAATTATCGACGAGTCCCCGGTGAGCGAACGAGGCGTGCGCGGGTCCAATGGACTGTGCTAAACATGCATCGTTGGACGCTTTCAGGAGGAGAAGAATGTCTTTGACCCGCTCGTATGCACGCCGTGCGGCCCTGGCATTGACCATCGGCTGCTCTTCTTTCGTTCCCCTACTCGCACAGACGGGTGCGGCCACGCCGGCCGCCCCGAAGCCAGCCACGCCGGCGGCGACTGCCGCCGCGCCTGCGGCGAAGGCCGTCGCACTCGACGCCCCAGGCAAGGGCACGGCTGACCGCTTTGGCGGAGTCGCGGCGAATCTCCCAGGCATTGACGGCGAGACGGTGATCATCGACCTGATCCGCTGGTCGACTGATGCCGAGCGCGACAAGCTCGTCGCGACGCTGAAGGACAAAGGCGACAAGGAGTTCGCATCCGCCCTCGGCCAGGCACCCAGTCTCGGCTACATGTGGCGCAGCGGCAGCGGCTTCGGCGCGTTTGTGCGGTACGCCACGAAATTCAAGGCCGCCGATGGCGAGCACGTCGTGATCGTGACGGACTCGGATCTGGCGACGTGGGTGAACAAGCCTGGCGCCACGGCAGCACCGGCCAAGTATCCGTATGCGGTCGTGGAGCTGAGCGTGGCAGCCGCTGCTCCGGCCGGGAAGACCTCCCTCGCCGGGAAAGTCATCGCCGACGGTGACGTGAAGAGCGTGCGGCTCGAGGATTTCAAGACGGCGCCAGTCGCCCTCAAGGGCGTCAAGCACATCAAGGGCGGCGCCTAAGAGGCCCCATCAAAGACGAAGGGCGCGCCGTCCTGGTGGACGGCACGCCCTGATCAACCTTCCGAAGTCCGCCGGGAACTAGATGGCGGTCAGCGTCTTCAGTTCCCCGTTGCTGTCGCCGAACTTCTCCATCGGCAGGCCATAGCGCTCCAGGATGCTCATCTGGAGGTTCGCCAGCGGCGTGCGCTCCTCGGCCTGGATATAGCGGTTCCCCTTCACCCCGAAGCTCTTGCCAGACACCAGCAGGGTCGGCACGTTCGTCGGAATGTGCAGGTTGCTGTCGCTCATGCCCGAGCCATACAGCACCATCGTGTTGTCCAGCATCGAGCCGTCGCCGTCCTTCGTGTTGGCGAGCTTGCCCACCAGGTAGGCGACCTGCTTCACGTGGAAGGTATTGACCTTCGCCAGACGCGCCAGCTTCTCGGCGTTGTTCTGGTGGTGCGAGAGCGGGTGGTGCGAATCCGGCACGCCGACCTCGGGATACGAGCGGACGCTGGACTCGCGCACGAGCACGAAGGTGAACACGCGGGTCAGGTCCGTCTGGAACGCCAGCAACTGGAGGTCCAGCATCAGGTGCACGTAGTCTTCGTAGCCAGCCGGGATTCCGGTGGGCTGCTCGACCAGCGGCAGTTCCTTGTCGGACTGCTCTTCGGCCTTCTTGATGCGCCGCTCGGAGTCGCGCACGGCATCCAGGTACTCTTCAAGCTTGCGCTTGTCGCTCGCGCCGAGACCCTTGTTGAAGCCGCCGACCTGCTCCACGAGCGAGTCGAGCACGCTGCCATTGGCCTTGCGCATCTTGGCCTGCACGGCCTTGTCGGTGGAGTCGCTGGCGCCGAACAACCGCTCGAACACGTTGCGCGGGTTGTTCTCCATCGGCAGCGGGGTCGTCGGCGTGCGCCACGCGATCGTGTTGTTGTAGGCGCAGCTGAAGCCGTAGGCGCAGCTTCCGGCCAGGTCCGTCGGCTCGACCGTGAGCTCGAGCGAACCGAGCTGGGTCTGCTTGGCGTATTCCTTGGCGAAGATCTGGTCGAGCGAGACACCCAGGCGGATGTCCGGGCCGTCCGTCTTCTTGGCTCGGCAACCCGTCAGCCACGCGGACTGTGCGCGCGGGTGCGGCCCCTGATCGTTCGAGATGGCTTCCTTGCTGTCGAGCCCGGCGACGACGACCATCCGGTCCTTGTAGGCCGCCAGCGGCGTCAGGATCTGGTTGATCTTCAGTTCGCCTGGGGTCGCCTGCGTCCACGTCCGCATGTCCTTGCCCATGCCGACGTGGATGGCGCCAAACCGCTTGACCGGCGTCGCCACTGCGGCTTCACGGGTGTTCGCGAAGGCCGGGATCATGCCATCAAGCAGCGGCAACGCCAGCGTCGCGCCGGCGCCACGCAGAACCGTCCGGCGGGCAATGTGCTTCTTGAAATTGATCATGACTGACGTCTCCTCTGCGGAAATGAAAATCTAGGCCTGCGCCTTCTTCATCTGGAAGGGCCGGCTCTTCACAATGCCCATCAGAATCGAAGACCACTTGTAATCGTTTGCGCTGGCGTCCTTCAGAATCTTCCGGACGGCCGGCATGTCATACGTCTCAACACCGCGGCCCATCCCGTAGGTCAGCATGTTGCGGACCATGGCGCCCAGGAAGGCTTCCTTGCGGTCGTAGAGCGCCTTGCGGAAGGACGCGGCACCATCGAACTTGGAGCCGTCCGCGAGGGCGCCCGTGGCATTAATCGGGTTCCGCGCATCGAGCAGGCGGTACTTGCCGACGCCGTCGAAGTTCTCGAAAGCGAAGCCCATCGGGTCGATCGTGTTGTGGCACGCGGCGCAGACGGGGTTCTTGCGGTGGAGCTCCATGCGCTGGCGCAGGGTGCCTTCGATCTTCGTGTTCTCGAGCGGCGGCACATTGGCCGGCGGTGCCGGCGGCTGCGTGCCGAGGAACATGTCCATGATGAACTTGCCGCGCAGCACGACGGACGTGCGGTCGTTGTAGGAGGTCACGGTCAGGATGCTGCCCTGACCGAGCAGACCCGCGCGCTTGTCATCAGGCAGCGTCACGCGGCGGAAGTGCGTGCCCACGACACCGGGGATCCCGTAGTGCCGCGCGAGCCGCTCATTGAGGAACGTGTAGTTCGCGGTGATCAGCTCGGCCGCGCTCCGGTCCTCGCGCACCTGGCTGCGGATGAAGAGCTTCGTCTCTTCCATGAACGCCGAGCGCAGATTCTCGTCGAACTCGGGGAACACCTTCGGGTCCGGGTGGGCCGACTGGATGTTCTTGGTCGTCAGCCACTGGCCGAAGAAGTTGTCGAGCATCGCGTTGGCCTTGTCGTCGGCCAGCATGCGCTTGACCTGCTGCTCAAGCACCACGGGATTCTTGAGGCGCCCCTGGGCCGCCACCGTCAGGAGTTCATCGTCGGGGATGCTGCTCCAGAGGAAGAACGAGAGCCGCGACGCCAGGTCCAGGTCGGCCAGCTGATAGGCCGCCCCGGGCTTCGCGCCCGCCGGGTCGGCTTCCATGCGGAACAGGAAGTTCGGGTCCACGAGCAGACGGCCGATGGCCGCCTGGATGCCGCCACGGAAGTTCCCGTCGTCCTTCCGGCCCTGCTTGTAGAACTGCAACAGGGTCGTCATGTCCTTCTCAACCACGGGCCGGCGGTAGGCCAGACGCGCGAGACGAGAGAGGATCTGGCGGGCACAGGCATCTTCGGTCACGCCCTTGCCGGGTGTGCAAGTGAAGATCCGCTTCTGGATGGCGCTCTCGACAGGCGCCTTGCCCCCGAACGGGCCGGTAATGTCCACGCGCTCCAGGCCCGCGTCCACACGACCGTACTGCGGGCCGGTGTTGGTGCCCTGCGAATAGCCGTTGTTGGTCAGCGGGAGCTGGCCGACGCTGGTGCCCTCGGCCTTCCACACATCCTGGTTGAGCGAGATGCCGACCACGTGCATGCCGGCCGTCACGTTTACCTTCAGGGAGAGGCCCTCATCCGGATATTCCGGGTCAGGCTTGTCGCTGAACATCGGCCGCTGGGTCTTGCCGCCGATCTGGTAGAGCTTGATCCGCTGCTTGTCGAGGCGAACATCGATCTCGACCGGCACATTCAGACCGCGGACGCTGTATCCGGCTGCGAGGTCGCTGCGCTGCAGCGTAAAGCGAATTTCATACTCCCCATCGAGCGGGAAGTAGTGCTTGATGGCCGTGCCGCCACGCGAGCCGAACGGCAGCATTTCGTTCATGCGCTCGTCCTGGCCCAGCGAGAGGTACGGCAGCTCGTACTGGGTGAGCTTCGGGTGCATGGTCGGGTCTTCCACCACCAGCCGGCTGATCTTGGCCGCGGCCAGCATGTAGCGCTCGAACAAGCCCGGGGACACCGTCAGCACGTCCGCGATGTTGTCGAAGCCGAACCCCGTGTCGTCGGCCGGCAGCATGGCCTTGCCGTCGATCTCAAGACCAAGCAGGTCCCGCACGGCGTTGGTGAACTCAAAGCGGTTGAGACGGTGCACGGGCGGGCGGCCGGGATTCGGGTCAGCCAGGGCCGCGTGGTCGAGCGTCGCCTCGAGATTGTTCACGAAGGCCTGCAGGACGTCCTTGTCGGGCCGCGGCGAATTGATGGGCGGCATGGAGCGGGCCCGCAGCTTCTTGGCCACGCGCTCCCACATGTCGGCCTCGGCGCCGATCTGCGAGGCGTCCTTCTTCTCCAGCACCAGGTTGCCGAGCTTCATCCGCTCGTTGTGGCACCCGACGCAGTACTTGTTGACCACACCCGGCAGATCCGGCGCCGGCGGGGCGACAGACTTGGCGGGCACGGCGGCTGGCGCGGCGGTCTTCGCGACCGGCGCCTGCGCACCCTGAAGATAGACGGTGCCGGCAACGGCCAGAACACCGAAGGCAGTCAGAAACCTGAATGAACTCATGCGCGTGAACATAGAAAATGTCCCTCTGGACCTGTTGGCTCCGGTAGCATACAGGACTGGAGCCTCCCAGGGGAGGCCTTTTTAACGCCGTCAAGGAGTCAGGACATGGGCAATTTCATCCTTCGGGCCACCGCGGTCACGGCGCTCGCCGTGGTCGGCATGGGCGCGGGCACGAATAATGTCGCCACCGTGGCTGATGTGGCCGAACGGGGCAACGCCGCCGGCGTCATGGCCCTCGTCAAGAAGGGCGCCGACGTGAACCGGCCCCAGGCTGACGGCGCGACGGCCCTCCACTGGGCCGCCCACCACAACGAGGTCGCGCTGGCCAAGCAGCTGCTGGCTGCCGGCGCCAAGCCCAATGCGGCCAATGATTACGGGGTCACGCCGCTGTTTCTGGCCGCCGTCAACGGCAGCGCCGAGATGGTGGATGCACTCCTGACAGCGGGGGCCAACGCCAACGCTTCGCGGCCGACGGGTGAGACGGTGCTGATGACCGCCGTCAGAAGCGGGAACGCACCCGCCGTGGCCCGGCTGCTGAAGGGCGGAGCCAATCCCAACGCCATCCAGGTCTCGAAGGGTCAGTCGGCCCTGCACTGGGCGGTGGCCGAGGGCTTCGTGGACGTGGCTCGCACCCTCATCGAGGGCGGCGCCGACATCAAGCTCCGCTCCACGGGCGAGTACACGCCGCTCATGGGCGCCGCACGACAGGGCAACGTGGACATGGCCAAGCTGCTGCTCGAAAAGGGCGCCGAGCTTGAGGCCTCAGCCAAGGACGGCAGCACGTCGCTGCTCATCGCCACGGTCAAGGGCAATACAGCCCTGGCGACGTATCTGCTCGAGAAGGGTGCCAAGCCGGAGGCGGACTTCAAGTCGGCGGGGTATACGCCGCTGATGTGGGCCGTCGGGACGTTTGAGCAGATCCCGATGACCTACAAGGGACTCGACGCCGACGGGGAATGGAATACGTTCGGCGGTATCCCGGACCGCGCGGCCAAGATGGCGCTGGTCAACCTGCTCATTGCGAAGGGCGCCAACGTCAATCTGAAGGGCACTCGCGGCCTCCCGCAGATGGCGCCCCACAACGGCGAGGGCGCGCGGCCGCCGCATCTCGGGGCGCCGCCGTATGTCATCGCGGCGCAGTCCGCGGACGCGGAAATGATGCGCCTGCTGAAGGACAAGGGCGCCGATCCGCTGTTAACCGCGAAGGACGGACAGACCGCACTGATGGCAGCCTGTGAAGGCATCCTCGAAAATACGATGCTCCTGACCGAGGAGAAGCGGATCGAGGCCATGAAGACGGGGCTTGAGCACGGCGTGAAATTGGAAGCCGAGGACGACCGCGGCTATCGCGCCATGCACGTCGCCGCCCGCGCCGGCTATCACAGCCTCATCACCTTCATGCTCGACCGTGGCGCCGAGATGAACCCGGTGAGCAAGCCCTTCAAGGGATTCGGCCTCTCGCGCTACTACGTGGAGGGTCAGAGCCCGCTGGGCCTCGTGGAAGGCACGCTCTCCGGCATTTTCTATGAGCGGCCTGACACGGCCGACTTCCTCCGCAAGCTCGGGGCGAAGTCCATTGGGCGGTTCAACCCGCACGACTACGAGAACAACTCGCCCGAGGCGGTCGACAAGAAGTTCGAAGAGGTCAAGAAGAAGTAAGGCTAGGAGTGTCCGGTGACGCCGAGGTCCTCGGGCCACGTCACCGGAACCCGCCACTGCAGTTGCACTCTCGGTCGAGCCGTTTCAGGTGGTCGAGCCGCCTCGGGCGGCTTGACCGCTCCCTCCCGCTTCACGGGCGGTGCCGTCCGTGTGAAAGCCGCCGGAACGGTCTTCCGCAGTTCCGCGAGTTCTGCCAGCCGCTGATTGATGGACGCCGCGACGTCCACCGGGTTTGACCGGCTGGCCGGCTCGGCCTTCCGCCGCGCAGAGGTGTCCCGGCCGGGCGCCGGGGACTCCGCGGTCCCCTTCTCCTCCGCGTGGCCGTGCTCCGCCAGTTTCCCGCGCTCCGCAGCACGCGCCTTCTCTGCAGGCTGGTCTCGTTCGGCCACGTGCCCCTTCTCCACCGCGACCGCTTCAGGGGTCCGTGTCGGCTTCGCGCCGGCCGGCTTCACCTCCGGCTTGGCCGGCATCACCTGCCCCAGCACCGGCACACGGGCCGACTCCTGGCTGGGCGTCCCCTGGCGGGGTGGTGCCTCCGGCGTGTGCCCCGCTGACGCCTTCGCGGCGGCTCCGGCAAACGCCTCCACGGGCGCGTGCGGCGCTTTTGCCGCACCTGTGTGCGGCTCTTCATGATGCTGGGCGGTGGCCCTGGCAGCCATCGCGCTCAGCGCCACGCCGATGAGCAGCGTTCTGGCCCTCATCAATGTCGCTCCGCGACCGCGCTTTCAAGATGCGGGACGTCGACCAGCTCCGAAAAGAACACCCGGCCGCTGGAACTCTCGTGAAACGCCCCCACCAGGCGAATCCGGTGCTCTTGCGCCAGGTGACGAATGATGGCGCTGTCCTGGAGGAGCGTGTTGATGGACTCCTCGACATTCTCAAGCACGGCCGTGCGCATCCGCTGCGACTCAGGCATGCCGCTGGCCCGGCTCACGGCAGGCTTGAGCGCCTTGATGAGGAAGTCATAGTGCGGGCCGGACGACTGACCTGGCAGCGTATCCGAGGCCGCGCGCAGCGCGCCGCACATCTCGTGACCCAACACGACGACCAGTGGGACGTGCAGCCGCTCCACGGCGTATTCGACGCTGGCCAGGGTCGCGTGGTCCACGACGTGGCCAAGGGAGCGGACCACGAACAGCTCACCTGGCGCCGCCCCGAACACCTCTTCCGAGGGCATCAGGGATTCGGCGCACGAGAGCACGGCCGCGACCGGTTGCGCGGCCCTCGGCATCGGAGCCTCGGTCCCGGACTTCACCGCCATATGCGTGATCCGGGCGTTGCCCGATTTCAGGCGGGCCAGGCTGGCATCCGGCGACGGCCCTTCGGCACGCACCGAAAAAGTCGCCACGCCAACAACCAATACGCCCAGACCCCAGACACCCAACACCTGCCGCACAGACACGTCCACCTCCGAGTGCTCCAGTAATCGGCGTGACGACGCACGACTTGAACGGACGCATGGTTCAGTTGGCGCGGCCCGGAGGGATCCGGCTACACTCTGCCGCGAAGGAGCCTGACCGTGAAGCACATCATTCCCTCGGCCTCTCTGGTGGTCCTCATCGCGGCCGGCCTGGGCGCTGGCGCCACGCCCTCGCCCACGCTGGCCGACCTCGCGGAACACGCCAACAGCGCGGGTGTCCTGGCCCTCGTCAAGAAGGGCATCGACGTCAACCAGCCGCAGGCCGATGGCGCGACCGCGCTGCACTGGGCCGCGCACCACAACGACGTCGCCCTGGCCAAGCGGCTCCTGGCCTCGGGCGCGAAGCCGAACACCACGAACGATTACGGCGTGACGCCGCTGTTCCTGGCCGCCATCAACGGCAGCGTCGAGATGCTCGACACGCTGCTCACCGGCGGCGCCAACGCGAACGCCACACGCCCGGCCGGCGAGACAGTGCTGATGTCGGCCGTGCGCAGCGGAAACACCGCCGCCGTGGCACGGCTCCTCAAGGGCGGCGCCAACCCCAACGCCGCCCAGCTGTCGAAGGGTCAGTCGGCGCTGCACTGGGCCGTGGCCGAGGGGCACGTGGAGATCGCGCGGACGCTCATCGAGGCCGGTGCAAACATCAAGTTGCGGTCCACGGCCGAGTACACGCCGCTCATGTACGCCGCGCGTCAGGGCAGCGTGGACATGGCCCGGCTGCTGCTCGACAAGGGCGACGACCTCGAGGCGGCGGCAAAAGACGGCAGCTCGCCGCTGCTCATCGCCACCGTCAAAGGTCATACCGCGCTGTCCACCTACCTGCTTGAGCGCGGCGCGCGGGCGGATGGCGACCTCAAGGCCGCCGGCTACTCTCCGTTGATGTGGGCGGCAGCCACCTTCGAGCCGATCCCAATGACCTACAAGGGCATCGACGCCGACGGGGAATGGGGCACCTTCGCCGGCATCCCTGACCGGGCGGCCAAGCTCGCGCTCATCAACCTGCTGATCGCCAAGGGCGCCAACGTGAATGCGACGAGCACGCGGATGCTGCCCGAGATGAATCCGCAGAACGGCGCCGGGAACCGGCCGCCGCACATGGGCGCCACCCCCTACCTGATCGCCGCGCAGTCGGCTGACGCGGAAGTCATGCAGTTATTGAAGAGCAAGGGCGCCGACCCGCTGCTGACCGCGAAGGATGGGCAGACCGCCCTGATGGCGGTGTGCGACGGCATCCTGGAAAACGTCACGCTCGTCACGGAAGAGAAGCGGCTGGCCGCTGCGCAAACCGCACTGGACCATGGGGTCACGCTTGAAGCCGAGAATGAGCGCGGCTACCGGGCCATGCACGTGGCCGCCAGGGCCGGCTTCCACGAGATCATCAAGTTCATGCTGGCCAAGGGCGCGGACCTCAACCCGGTCAGTCAGCCGTTCAAGGGTTTTGGCCTGGGCCGGTACTATCTCGAAGGACAGTCTCCGTTGGGCCTTGTCGAAGGCACCGTGGACGGCATCTTCTATGAACGCCCCGACACGGCGGTCTTCCTCCGCACGCTCGGCGCGAAGTCCATCGGCAAGTTCTCACCGCACGACTACGAGAACACGTCGCCGGAAGCCACGGACAAGAAGGGCGTCAGCAACAAGCCCTTCGTCTACCCGGAGCAGTAGCCTCTTCCCCCGGTTCCCGGCGGTGCCGCACGGCATCGCCGGGTCCGTTCACCTCACCCTCCAACGCCGGCTCGCGGTCGGCACGGCGCTCGCGGCCGGCAACGCAGACACAGACGCCGTCAGAAGCGCAGCAACCGGTTGATCTTGAGGATGAGCGAGCGGTTCTGCAGGTCGGGGAACCCCTGCGCGCCTACGGTGCCTCGCTGGTCGTTGTAGACCAGAAACAGTTCGCTGCCAGGCAGGTACTCCCACCGGAAGCGCACGTTGCTGCTGAGCGACGCCGTGCTCGAGTTGTACTGAATCAACGCACTGGTAAACATCCGCGGCGTGGCGGTGAAGGTGACGCGTCCACCGACCAGCCGATTCGTGAAGTGGCCCTCGCGCAGCTCGACGGCGTTGATGGACGCCGTGGGCTCCACCGCCAGCCGCGGGCTGAAGGCCACCCGCGCCGCGCTGAGTGCGACCGTCGTCTGCGTGCCGCTGTAGAACTCACCCCGCTGCACCCGCACCTGGCCGAACGCGGCGCGCTGCTGCCCGAAGTCGAAGCCCGCGCGGAAGAATCGGAAGCCATACCCCGCACTCGGCAGCGTCACGGAGGAGGCAATCCGGAAGGGCTGGGGCAGGAACTCGTACTCGTCCGTGACGCCGATCAGCACTTTGTCGCTGTTCTGGAACTCGACCGAAACGTCGCCGTCGACCTGACGCGTCTCAAGGCGCCCGGTGCCGTTCTCGATGTAGTTGATGGCCGACGACATGGAGACCTTTCGTACAGGGCCGTGATGGGGACGCGGACTGAACCGCATCAAGGCCGCGGACTTCACCATGTTCCGCCGCCGGACGAAACCGATTTCCGGATTGAAGCCGGCGCCCACGTCGAGCCGCTCCGCCTGGAGCTGATAGCGGTCGGCGTTGTAGTCCAGTTGCGCGCGGTAACTCTGCTGATCGCCGGAGACGCCAGGCGTATCCGTCTCGGCCCAGTACGCGTTGGCCGACAGGTTCTGACCGAATGCGAAGCGCGCATCCGCGCCGTAGGTCGCGCCAGGGCTGCGCCGCCCGGGCGCTTCGGAGCGGCGCGTGGCCATCACGCCGACGCTGCTCTTGCCGAGGATGTCGCGCTTCAGCCGCAGTGCCGAGAAGTCCGTCGCGCGGAGCCGCGCCGTGCCGCCGTTGTCCGTGCGGATCTGCATGGCGCCGATTTCGAGACCGGCGGACCGGCCGGTGACGCGTCCGCCGCCGAGGATCGGAATCGCCTGCCCGTCATCCAGGCCAATCCTGCGGCTGTAGAAGAGCGTGGGTACATCGGGCCCGGCCGTGCCGGCGCCCCCGGCGCCGCCGAACGCAAACGTGCCCTGGTTCTCCAGGAAGAACTCGCGCTTCTCTGGAAAGAACAGACTGAAGCGGGTCAGGTTCACCTGCTGTTCATCGGCTTCGACCTGCGCGAAGTCGGTGTTGTAGGTCAGGTCCGCCGTCAGGTTCTGCCGCAGGCCGTACTTCACATCCACGCCCACATCACCGGCGGGGTCGTTATTCCGCCGGGGCGTCGCGGTCCGGTCGGTCGTGAGACTCCCCGTGACGTAGGGCTTCACCTCGAGGTTCTTCCCGGCTGGCGGCGTGTGGATGCCTGCCAGGTCCGCATAGAAGGACGCCCACATGACCGAGGCGATGCCCGATCCATTGGGCACCGGCGTGATGTAGGCGATCTCGTTCTTCCAGCGGCTCATGCGGCGAGCCATGAAGCCCCACGGCTTCGAAGACCCTGGCGTGTACCGGAGCGACCGGAACGGGATGGCCGCCTCCACGATCCAGCCTCCATCAAACCGGCTCGTCTTCAGGCTCCAGACGGGATTCCAGTCCGAGCTCCATTGGCGCTCCCCCACGACCTGTCCGTCCACGCGGCCGCCGTCCGGCCCGACGACGAAGAGCACACTGTTCCGGCGGTCGTGAAACGAATCGAACGCGAAGGCCACGTTGTCGTTGGCCGTGACAATGAGATTGCTGTCGCGGCGCAGCTCCGAGCCGATGACACGATCCGGATGCGACTCCCAGCACCGCCAGGTCACGTAGATGTTCCGGCGATCAAACGCCACCCAGAGTTCCGTCTTCTCGGAGAAGGGCTGGCCGGCCACGGGCTCCGTCTGCGTCAACTGCGTCGTCGGGGGCGTCGTGGCGTAGAACGGCTCGTCGAGTCGCCCGTCGATACGCAAGGGCTCCTTGAGTTCGACCGCCGTGAGCGTGGGGCGCGGGGCCGTGGCGGGCGCCTGCGCGAGGACAGGCCTGGTCACCGACGTCAAGACGATCACGGCCAGCACCGTGAGGAGAAACCCGCGTGTCCGACTGTGATTCACGCGAGGTATTGTGTCAGAACGTCACGGCGCTGCCGGGAGGCCGCCCGGCCGTGATGCGAGCGATCCGACGGCCGTCAACTCGCCGGTCGGCACGAAGTCGACAACCTCCCAGCTGAAGCGCCGGGGTGACGCTTCAACAGAGAGCGTGGGGCGCGTGGTCGCACCGGCCGCATAGGCGGCGGCGCACCGGTCCAGCGCCGTGCGCTCATCCGGCATGACGGCCTCGCGCGCCGTGACCGGAGCCGTGAGCACGGCGAGCGCCCCACACGCCTCAAGCGCTCGGAGCGCGTGCGCGGCCTCCACTGGTGACCCGTCCGCGCCCAGCAGTCTGAGCGCCCGGCCCTGCGGCTGCTTCCAGCGATCCATATGCGCGGCGTATTCCGCCTTCGACGCCCACGCGACGTTCGAGTACATCGGAAAGTTCGAGAGGAAGGGCTTCCATTCCAGGCGTAGCGCGGAGGCCACGGGCTGCTGCACGAGGAACAGCGCCAGCGCCGCACTCACCCACGCGGGCCAGCGTGACGCCACCGGCGTCGTGACCGGCCGCATCTCCGTCGTCGTAGCGACCGGCCACCATCGGTCCACCACCCACGCCCACGGCAGGAACGCCGGCAGCAAGACCCACCACGCCTCCCACCAGACGCCCTGCAGGGTGCCGAAGCCCAGATGGAGCGACAGCGCCACCGCACCGGCGGCTGCCCGCACGGCGGGACGCGGGAGCAGGACGGCCAGGATGACCAGCGCCTCAAGGACGATCACCATCGGCGACAGCGCACGCGTCAGCCAATCGTGACTGGCCACGACACGCCACAGCTCACCGGGGGCCGCCGGGCCATCCTGCGCGATGTGATACCGCACCGCGCCGCCGAGCAGCCAGGCGTGCGTGCTCTGATCCAGTTTCGCCAGTGCCGCCGCCAGATACGCGGTGCCCAGCACGAGCGGCACGATCACCAGCGCCACACCATACCGGCGCGACGGCGCGCACGCCTCGGCTGCCATCTCACGCCCCTGCCAGGGCCACACTCCCTCGGCCCAGGGCACGCACAGGAAGAGCAGCCACGCCTGATAGGGTGCGAAGTAGTCATGATCCGCCGCATCCCCTCCAAGGGCCGAGGCCAGGAGCACCGCGAGCGCCGCCAGCGCGACGCGTGGCCAGACTCCGGCGCCGAAGGCCGCGACGAGCACGAACCCCGGCAGCACCCACCAGCCCGCCGGCCAGTGCGCACAGGCCACCACGACGAGCAGGCCGGCCGCCACGGCCAGACGATAGGCGCCGAGGGCCCGCCGGTCGACTGGCGTCACGCGAGAGACGAGCCAGGCTCGGCCGCCGGACGTGGCGAGCAGGGAGACGACGAACGCGAGCCAGACAGCGAAGACGACCGTCATCGGCTGGAGGTAGCGCCGTACGTCGCGCCCATGCACGCGGTCCAGCCAGTCGACGACCGACAGGCTCCGCCACAGGGTCGGCTCACCAGCGCCAGCATCGAGACCCTCCACGAGGGTCAGCCCCGGCGTGCGGCGCACCGCCTCAAGAGCCGTGGGTGACGTATCCATCAGGGCATAGGACCACGTGTCACCGGACGCGCCGAGCGGGCGCAGGTGCCGCTTGCGTTCGAGATAGCCACGGGAGGCCGGGTCGGTCCCGGCGCTCCACGTCACGCGCGCGACGGCCACGCGCACCGGCACCTGGAAGGGCAGCCAACACGCCAGCGCGGCCAGCACGGCCGCCACCAGGCAAGACGTTCGGGTGGCCCCGCTCACGGCGTCTCGGGTGGGTGCGCGGCCACGACGACGCCATCAGCGTCCGCAGCCAGCCACATGCCGGGCGTGATGGTGATGCCGCCCAGGACGACAGGCACGTCCCGCTCACCGGCCCCGGTCTTCAGCGGAGGCCGCGGACAGGTCGCCAGCGCACGAATCCCCACGCGGGCCACCGCCAGCTCCACGGCATCCCGCACGGCTCCCCACACGACGATGCCGCTCCAGCCGTTGTCCTGCGCCAGTTGCCCGAGCTTCCCGCCGACCAGGGCCGTGCGCACCGAACCGCCGCCGTCGATGACGAGCACGCGCCCGTCGCCGGCGCTGCTCAAGACCGTGCGGACCAGCGCGTTGTCCTCATGCACGCGGAGCGTGGTTACGCGACCGTTGAACGCGGCGAGGCCACCGAGGTTGAGCAGGCCTGGCGGCAGGACCTGGAGGGCGTCTCCACCCTGGTCGCAGAGATCGGCAGTCGCAACGATCGGCATGCTAACGGGACCTGACGATGAGGGTGGTCTCAATCGGGACGGTGCGCGGCGGCAGACAGAGCACGTCGTTACAGCTCTGATACCGCGCGTGGACAACCACGGTCTGCGGACCGGCCGGCGTGGAGGGGTCCACACGGACGGGAAGACGGAAGGTCGCCGTGCCGGAGTACAGCTGGATGCGCAGGTCGAAGTTCGGGTCGTGAATGGTCGCGGGCTTGGACGCGATGACCGGCTTCGCGAACCGCACGGGCTGTCCGGCCGGCACCGAGAACTCCGTAGGCACTGGGCCGCCCTCCGGTTGCGTCATCGCGTAGAGGTGCCAGCCCGGCGCGATCACCGCCGAGAGGGTGAGCTCGAGGGTCTCGCCCGCCCTGGCCTCGGGCGCGCGGAGCGTCCACGCCACGGCGGGCGGCGCCGGCGACTGCGCGAGCAGCAGCGCCACGAGCGCGGCGATCACGGGCGCTCTCCTGAGGTGGCGCCGAGTTCGACGTAGCGGCTCTGCAGCACCGCCCGATCCTCGTCGCTCTGGAGGAAGACGACGACGCCCAGATTGCGCGCATCGATCGCGGCCTTCTTCTCGGCAAAGCGCATGGGGCCGAAGCGATCATTGCGCTGCTCGAACCCATCCAGATAGGAACGGAGCGACGCGGCCACGTCGGCCACGGCAAACTCCACCGAGACCGCGTCGCCGGGCTTCGGCAGCGGCCGCTCCGCGAGCGCCCGCACGACCATCGGATGAAACCGGATGCCGTTCTCGCCGCCATAGCGGAGCTCGCGCTCGACGAGCGCCACGCGGACCATGATCCGCTCCGCCGGCATCTTGAGCTGGGGCTCGACGCGGACCGTCGCCACGCCCCCGGCCAGCGTGGCCCGCGCGCGGAGGTCTGCTCCGGCCGGCGTGGCGAGCGCCGCCTCCAGATGGGTCTTGACCCGCTCGTAGGGGCGGGCCGCGTTCTCCCGTGACGCGCCACCCGTCTCTCGGCGCGTGCCGTCCACGATGAAGGTCGGCGCCCCGGTGATGGCGTAAAGATCCGACCGCGCGACCGTCGCGGCATTTGCCATCGGGTCCGGCCTGGGGATGTGCACGTGGTGCATCAGCACCACCACCTGCTCGGCGCTGAAGCGCTCGCGAAGCGCGTCCACCGCCAGGTCGGCGCCCGCACAGGGCGGGCAACCCGCTCCGGTGAACATCTCGAGCAGCACGGTCCGGTCTCCGGGCTGGGCAGGCACGTAGCGCTCCGGGTGCACGGGATTCGGACCAAGCGCCCGATAGGCCTCGTCGAGCAGATGCTCGAGCGGCACGCCCCGGGCGCCCTCGCGCGCCGCGAACAGCCGCTCAAATTCCCGGGCGGAGGCCGGCGAGAGGACACCCGTCACGCGGGCCCTGAGCCACCAGCGGTAGGCGTCGTCCTCCCGGCCTTCGGCGAGCGCGATCGCACCCAGGCCGTCCGCGGCCTGCGCTGAGGGGTGACCGCGCTCCGCTTCGCCAAACGTCGCGGCGGCACGGGATCGATCTCCCAGGGCAAGGTAGATACGCCCGAGCGTGCCGAGCAGCGCCGTGCGCGAGGAGAGGTAATTCTTCCGGAGCTGTTCAGCGGCGGGCAGCGCCTGCTTCGCTGCCGCGTAGTCCTTCCGGGCGGCCCGCAGGAACGCCTGCTCGGTGAAGGCGCGGACGGTCTTCGCCGAGAGGGCCCGGGCCGTCTCCAGCTCGACGCCGGCGTCCACCAATACCGTGGCGACGTCGTCGTACATCCCCGGGTCGGCCGGGTCGGCGCGCCGCACCAGCAGCGCGGCCTGCTGGCGGATGTCGGCGGAGCGCGACGGGAACTGCTTCGCGAGGACGTCGAGCACCGCCATCCGCGCGCGCTCACCGTAGCGGCTCGTCGGATAGTCGGCCGCAACCTTCCGGAGCGCGTCGAGCTGCTGCTGCGGCTCGCCGAGGAGCCGCGCCGCGCGGAGCGCCCGCTGGTCCGGCGGCAGTTCGGCCTGCGCGCCGGCCGGCCACGCCGCCCCGCCGAGCACGCAGACGAGCGCGAACAGGCGGAAGGCGCGGTGCATGCGACTAGGCGGCGCCGAGCACCGCGTTGGCTGCGTCCAGCGCGACGCCGCGGGCCACCGGCGCCTTCACACGGCCGAGGACGTCCTCGAGCGCCGCGAGGCAATAGCGCACGTTGCGTGGATTGCTGCCGTGGCCCATCAAGCCGATGCGCCACACCTTGCCCGCCATCGCACCGAGGCCTGCGCCGATCTCGAGGCTGTAGTCGGCGAGCAACAGACCGCGCACGGCCGCGTCGTCCACACCGTCTGGAATCGCGATCGCGTTCAGCTGCGGCAGCCGCTCACGCTCGGGCACCACGAAGCGGAGCCCCATGGCCTCCAGCCCGGCCCGCAGCGCGAGGTGATTCCGCTGATGCCGCGCCCACGCCGCGTCGAGTCCTTCCTCCTGCACGATGACGAGCGCCTCATGCAGGCCGTAGAGCGCATTGATGGGCGCCGTATGGTGATAGGCCCGCTTGGTCGCGCCGCCCCAGTACCCCATGACGAGATTCAGGTCGAGAAACCAGCTCTGCACCTTGGACTTACGCCCCGTCACTTTTTCGCGGGCCTTCGCGCCGAAGCTGACGGGCGAGAGACCCGGCGTGCAGGAGAGGCACTTCTGCGTGCCGGAATAAATGGCGTCGATCTCCCAGTCGTCCACCCTGAGCGGCGTGCCGCCGAGGGAGGTCACCGCGTCAACGATCGCGAGACATCCGTGCGCATGGGCAATCCGCACCAGCGGCCCGGCGTCGGACTGCGCGCCCGTCGAGGTCTCGGCGTGGACAAACGCCACGAGAGAGGCTTCGGGGTGCGCCGTCAGGGCATCCTCGAGCTTCTGGGGATCGACGGCGCGGCCCCAGTCGTCCTGCACCATCACGGGAATCCCGCCGGACCGCTCGACGTTCTCTTTCATGCGGCCGCCGAACACGCCGTTCTGACAGACGATCACCGTATCGCCAGGCTCGACCAGATTGACGAAACAGGTCTCCATCCCCGCGGAACCGGGCGCCGAGACCGGCATGGTGAGCTCGTTGGCCGTCAGGAAGGTGGCCTGAAGCAGCGCCTTGACCTCGTCCATCATCGAGATGAAGACCGGGTCGAGGTGCCCGAGCGTCGGGCGGGCCATCGCCGCCAGCACCCGCGGACTGACATCGGAGGGGCCGGGCCCCATGAGGACGCGCTGGGGAGGATGAAAGGAGCGGAATGCCATGCCCCTATCTTGCTACAGAGCGCCGCTCAGAATCGAAACAGACGGTTCACCTTCACGATGAAGGCCCGGTTGGTCATGTCAGGGAACCCGGCGCCGCGCGTGTCGCGCTGATCGTTGTAGACGACGAACATCTCACTGCCGGGCGAGTACTCCCATCGGAACCGCACGTTGGCGGCGAGCGACCGGGCCGTGGAGTTGTACTGCACGAGCGCGCTCAGGAACATCAGCGGCGTCGGCGTAAACGTGGCCCGGGACCCGATGAGGTTCGTGTTGAAGGTGCCCTGCGGCAGCTCGACATGGTTGAGGGTCACCGTGGGCTCGACCGAGAAGCGCGTCGCCAGCTTGATCCGGCCGCGGCTGAAGCCAACGGCCGTCTTGTGCCCGGCGTAGAGCGTGCCGTGCTCGACGGACGCGATGCCGTTCAGACGGCGCTGTTGCCCGATGTTGAACGAGAGCTTGACGTTGTCGTAGTCGTAGCCACCCACCGGCACGGTGACGCCAGGCGCGATGCGGAACGGCACGGGGATGTATTCGTAGGTGCGGTCGTAGTTCACCGCGAGCCGGTCGCTGTTCTGGTACTCGATGGCTGCCTCGGTATTGACGCTCTGGAGCTCACGGCGACCGGCGGCATTCTGGATGTACTGACTGGAGAGCGCGGTGAAGAACTTGCGGACCGACGTGAAGCGCTTCGTCCGTGGGCTGAAGCGGACCAGCCCGTAGGCCTTCTCGATGTCGGTCCGGCGGACAAACCCGATCTCCGGATTGAAGTTGCGGCCCACGCCCAGCCGCTCCGCCTGCACACCGTACCGGTCGCCGGCGTAGTCGAGTTGCGCCCGGTAACTGGTGTCATCACCAGAGCGGCCCTGGGAGTCCGTGCGCGCCCAATAGGTGTTCACGACGAGGTTCTGGTAGAAGGCAAACACGCCGTCCGCGCCGTACATCTGGTTGGACCCGGGCCCGGCCTGCGCGTGTGACCGTCCCTGATAGAGCGCGCCAATGCTGCTCCGGCGCAGGATGTCGCGCCGCACGCGGACCACCGAGAAGTTCGTGCTGGGCGAGTGTGACGCGTCGTCCTCCTTGGACTGCATGTCGACCACGCCAAGGCTATACCGGCCGGTCCGGCCCGAGACACGACCGCCCCCATGGATGGGGACCACGCGCGAACCGTTCAGCCCGATCCGCCGACTGTAGAAGAGCACCGGCGCATCGCCGCTGGCGGCCGCAATCCCGCCAAACTGGAACGTCCCCTGATTCTCCAGGAAGAAATCGCGCTTCTCTGGGAAGAAGAGATTGAAGCGCGTCAGGTTGAGCTGCTGTTCGTCGGCCTCCACCTGCGCGAAGTCCGTGTTGTAGGTGAGGTCGGCCGCGATGCCCTGCGTGACGCCCAGCTTGGCATCGACGCCCGCGGACGCGGTGCCATCGTTGATGATCCGCGGCGACGCGGTCAGATCGCTGCTCACGCCCCCGATGGCGTACGGCTTGATCTCGATATTGTGGCCGGCGGGCGGCGCTTCGATGCCCACCAGCGTCGGCGCCACCGACATCTGAAAGGCACCAGACGTGCCACGGGCGCGATCCATCGGGATGGGAAACGACACTTCGTTCTTCCAGCGGTTGTACCGGCTGACATGCAGGCCCCAGACCTGCTCCTTGCCCGGCCGGTAGCGTAGCGACTTGAAGGGAATCGCGGCTTCCGCGGTCCACCCGCCGTCGAATCGCCCGGTGCGCAGGGTCCACACCGGATTCCAGTCGCCGTTGTACTGACGCTCGCTCGTCAACTGGCCATCCATGCGCCCGCCCGTCGGTGTGATGACAAACAACTGCGCGTTCCGGCGATCGTAGAAGGTGTCGAAGACGAAGTTCACGTATTCGTTCTGCGTCAGCACCACGGCGTCGCGGCGCATTTCGTTGGCGATCATGCCCGCCAGGTTCGATTCATGAGCGCGCACGACCGCGTAGACGTTGTTGTCATCGAAGAAGACCCAGATCTCGGTGTCCTGCGTCGCGGGCGCGCCGGCCTGGGGATCCATCTGGATGAAGCCGGCGACAGGGGGCACGTTCGCGTACACAGCCTCGTCGAGCTTGCCGTCAATCTTGAGCGGCGAGGTCAAGCGCACGGCCCGAATCGTCAGACGTCCGGCGGCATCACGGGCCGAGGTCGCTGGAGCGATTGGCGGCGGCGGGCCATAGATTGGCACCGGGAGCCCCGGCACGGTGATGGCGGCCGGAGCCGCAGGTGCCTGCCGTGGCGGAACCGGGGACTGTGCGGCAGCCGCTCCGGCAGAGAGGCTCAGGACCGCGCACCATGACAGGGCTCGAAGAGGGGTTTGCATCGGTCGCCCAGCATACCGCGTCGCTACGACGTGTTCAGAAGAGAACAGCGCCTGGGGACCCGGCGTGATACCGTGACTCCATGGCTCGTCTGCTCTGCTGGTGTGCTCTCCTGCCGCTCTGCCTCCTGACAGTGATCTCGGCGAACGCGGCCGACTTCAGCCAGTATCGCGACTACAAGCTGGGAGCCTCAACCGCAGATATTCTCTCCGCCACGATGTCCACTCCGCGTGAGCTGACGACGCTCCATGCCCGCCCCTCGCTGCTCCAGGAGCTGTCGTGGCGCCCGGCGCACACGATGACCAGGAGCGGCAGCGACTCCATCGGCGGCGTCGTCTTCAGCTTCCTGGATAACCGGCTCTACCGGATCGCGGTGGAATACGCGCGGAGCCGCACGGAAGGTCTGAGCCGGGGGGACATGACGGCCTCACTCGTCGCGGTCTACGGCCCTGTCGGCCCCCTGCCGGCTCAGCCCAGGCGCCGCCCGGGCTACGACAGCCTCGACGCGCCCACCACCGTGGCGCTCTGGCTGCAGGGAGACACCACGATCGCGTTGCAGACCTCCGAATACAGCGCCACCTATGGCCTCGTCATCACCTCCACGTCGCGTGAGGCGCTGGCACGCAAGGCACAGGCGGCCTCCGTGACGATGGACGAACGCGAGGCGCCCGTCCGCGAAGCCGCGCGCGCGAAGGATGCCGCCGCGGCGGCCAAGGCCGCGGGCGACAAGACGCGCTCCACCAACAAGGCCACGTTTACCCCATGACCACATCACCACTCGCGCCGACTCACGGTGTCTGCCTCTTGTGCAAGACACCCTCGCCCACCATTGACACGCTCGGTCCTGATGACGAGTGGCGCTGCCCGCGCTGCGGCCAGCTCTGGACGGCCGCCCGCGTCAAGGGCGCCGCGGCCTACGCGGCCTGGTCCGCGGAGTACGACCGGGTGGCCCCCCTCGCCGCGGTCACGCTATGAGCGACCCGGCCGGCATTGATGTCGCGGGGGCGGTCCGCTGGCGGCGCTGGCAGGTCCGCGCCACCAGGATTGACCAGCGCCGCGCCACGGGGTTCATCGTGGCCGCCGTTGTTGCCGTCGCCGGCTTCGGGGCCTGGGCGTATCTGCTGACCTGACGGAACCCCGCGCGGGCTTGGCTCAGCGGCCTGGCAGCGCGAAGGCGAGGACCACGTCGCCCCCGGACGGGACGGCGACGTACTGCGTGCCATTCACCTGATAGGTGATCTGGCCGCCACGGATGGCGCCGCCCGTCTGAAAGCTCCAGAGCGGCTTGCCCGTTTTCGCATTGAGTGCCGCGAAGTTCCCCTGGCGGTCACCCACGAACACCAGATTCCCCGCCGTCGAGAAGACCCCGGCCGACGGACCGCCTGCGATGGGCGTCCGCCACACCAGTTCGTTGGTCGCCGGGTCATAGGCCGACACGCTCCCGCGCTCAGGTGCCGCCGAATCCCGGCGGCCCGCCGTGCTGAACTGCCCGTTCTTGAGCGTGGCGCCCGTGGGTACCACGGTGATGAAGATGGGCAGATCCTTGCCCGCCACGTACAGCAGGCCCGTTTCGGGGTTGAAGGCATTGCCACCGTAGTGGACCGCTTCCCGTGGCGCGTGCACCGCGCCGTTGCGCATCGGCGGCGTATAGAACGGCACCTTCGGGTACTTCTCGAAGATCGGAAAGAGCGGCCGGTCCACCGTCTGGGGCGCCGTCGGCGTCATGGGCTTGCCCGCGGCCGTGTGTGGAATCGGCTGCGTGGGCCAGGGCTCTTCGCCGGGCACATCGGTCACCGTGGAGACGGGCGTCTCGACGATCGGATTGATGGGCCGGCCGGTCGTCCGATCGAGCACGTAGATGAAGCCGTTCTTGTTGCCTGCCGCGCTGGCCTTCACGAGGCGGCCCTTGACGCGAAGGTCAAACAGGATCGGCTGCTGCCCCGCGTCGTAATCCCACAGATCGTGATGCACCTGCTGGAAGTACCACTGGAGCGTGCCTGTCTTCAGGTCGAGGGTGACAAATGCGTTGGTGAAGAGATTGATGCCGCGCCGGGCCGAGCCGTCCTGATCGGGTGATGGGTTCGCGATCGTCAGGTGGACGGTGTTTGTCTCGACGTCAATCGAGGGCGTCGCCCAGATGCCGCCGCCGTGCCGGACACCACCCACCCACGTGTCCTTCGCAATCTCCCAGCCTTCATCGCCGGGCCCCTGCGGCACGCCCATGAACTTCCACAGCGGGCGGCCGGTCCTGGCGTCGATCCCGATGATGATGCCGCCGGGAATATGGTTCTCGCTGAGGGCCGTCCCGACCACGAGGACGCCATTGGCGTATTGCGGGACCATGTTCACCGAATAGCCCCACGCCGCCGGATTCTGGAGGTCGGGAAACCGCGCCTTCAGCACCTCGGCGACCGCGCTCGACACACCCGCCTGACCGAATGATGGCACCGGCTCGCCTGTCCGGGCGTTGAGCGCCGTGACGGTCACGCCCTTGGACACATAGAGCGCCCCGTCTCCATACACGACACCGCGCACCGAGCCCACGTTGGTGTTGGACCACACGAGCCGGCCCGTCGCGGCGTCCAGCGCCACCACGCTCTCGGGGGTGGCGACATACATCACGCCGTCCACCACGATGGGCGAGGAGCCCGCGCCCTTCGTGTGATAGAGCCACCGGACGGCGAGCGAGCCGACATTCGCCGCGGTGATCTGGGTCAGCGTCGCGTGACGCGAGTTCTTCGCGTCGAGATGATTCAGCGGCCAGCTCGCCGAGGTGGCGCGGTTGACGGTAGGAAACGGGACAAACGGACTCGTCAGATCCTGGCCCATGCTCTTCCGCAGCTCCTCCGGCGACAGATCCTTCGCCGGGGCTGGTTGCTGCGTGGCAACACTGACGTGGAACGCGGCCGCCAGGCACACGCCGGCGACAAGAGCGGAGAGCGACAGGGTCCGGTGCGTCATGGCGCGCACATCGTAGTGAAGGCGCCCTTCCCGCACAAGCGAGGACACGACTAGCCGGCGCAGCCGAACAGTCGCTGCTCGTGGATGACCCGGGCCAGCGGCGGCGGCACATGGGCTTCCCATCCGGCATCGCCCGCCCGGATCTGCTCCAGCACGCGACCCGAGTTGGTCGAGAGGAATGCCGGCGTGTAGCGGGTCAGATCCTCGACCAGGTGGTTCTCCACGAGGTGCGCGTAGAGATGGCGCACATGCGGCGCCACCTCGAGGTTTCGGACCGTGACCACGCCACCATTGGCGTCCAGGGAGGGATAGACGTACACCTTCACCCCGCGCCGGAACATCTGCCCCACGCCCTGCAGGATGCCGCCGGGCATATCCGTGTAGAACTTCTCGTCCAGCACGTCGCGCAGCCGCTGGGCGCCCAGGGGCAGCCCGATGGGCTTCTGGGTATAGCGGGACAGGTAGGACACCAGCCGGTGATAACGGAGGAAGTTCGAGATGAGCACCGGCCGGCCGAGGGCGCTCAGCATGTCCACCCGATCGAGAAAGTCCTGGTAATTGATCTCGTCGCCCACGCGGAGCTGCCGCAGCGTCATCTCGAGCAGCACGACGGGCGCTTCGCCTTCGAGACCCGGCTCGCGGACAAACTGCTCTTCCGCGCGATTGAGCATCTCGAGCATCGGGTTGGTCATCGGGTGATAGCTGCCGCGCTGGACCAGTACCGGCTTCTTGTAGAGCAGCTCCGACCACTGCACCGTCTCGCCATCGGCGGTGAACATCGCCGCCTCGGTGTGACCCGACTTCACCAGCTGCAGGGCCATCAACCGGTTGTCCACCCCGGTGAACGCCGGCCCCGAGAAGCGGATCATGTCCACTTCGACGTGCTCCCAGGTCAGGCCGTCGAGCAGTTCGCCGATGAGCGCCTCGGGCTGCCGGTACGAATAGAACGTGCCGTGGACCAGGTTGACGCCGAGCACGCCCAGCACCTCCTGCTGCCGCTCGGCTTCCTTGTCCAACATGCGGACATGGATCAGGATGTCCGAGGGTGCCGCGCCCGGCTCGGCCTGGAACCGGATGCCCATCCAGCCATGGCCGTCGTTCTTCGTCTTGAAGCTGCTGGTGGCCACGGTGTCCGCGAAGACGAAGAGCGCCGTGTCGGCGCCCCGGGTGGAACCCAGCCGGTCCACGAGGAGTGAGTACTCCCGATCGAGCATGGCGACAAGACGCTGACGGCTGACGTAGCGCTCGGCCGGTCCGTAGATGGCGTCGCTCACGGCCATGTCATAGGCAGAGCTGGTCTTGGCCACCGTTCCCGAGGCGCCGCCGACCCGGAAGAAGCAGCGCGCCACTTCCTGCCCCGCCCCGATCTCGGCGAACGTGCCGTAGCGGGAGGGGTCGAGGTTGATGCGAAGGGCCTTCTGCTGGACGCTCGCCGGGGTATCGCTCATTCGCTCCACTAATCGGCCCCCGGTCACCGGTACTGCACCGGCGTGATGCCCGCGGGTTTCCTGCGCATCTTAGCGTGGCCTCACCCCCGGGACGGTCTCCGCCACCGCGGACCGGTCCGTTCGGAGCGGCCCGTGACTAGAATGATCCTGGTGGCTGGCATCGCACGCACGACGAGCAGCAAGACCAGAAAGGCCCAGGGCCGCGCAGCAGGCGGGCGAGGGCCTGCCTCCTCCGTCGTCACGAGCGTCCTGCGTCAGCGGGCCACGGCCGCGCAAGGCGACGAGCACGAGCGCACCCGGCGGAAGATCCTGAAGGCCGCCCACGCGCTCTATTCGGTCCGGGGCTATGCCTCCGTCTCGATGCGCGAGGTCGCCAAGCGCATCGGCTTCAGCGCCCAGGCCATCTACTACTACTTCCCCAGCAAGGAAGCGATGTTCTCGGCCCTCGCCGACGAAGGCCTGCGGCTGCTCGAAGCGCAGCACCCGTCAGAGGAACTGGCGGACCCACTCGACAACCTCCGCCTGCCCTTCCTGCGCTACTACGACTTCAGCAAGTCGCACCCGGAGTACTTCACGCTCCTCTGGATGGATCCGGCCGCGGCCACCAGCCAGCAGGAACCGCAACTCGCGATGATCATGCGGATGACCGAGGATGTGAACCGGCGCCTGCGGCGCTGCATCGATCTGGGCCTCATGCCGGCCGACCTGGACTTCCTGCGAGCCGGGGAAATCCTCCTCAGCGCCGTACATGGACCGGCCGTGATTGGGCTGACCGGGCGACCGCCGGCCCTGAACCTCGATACGACCGTGCGTGCGCTCCTCGATTCCGCCATGCTCGGGCTGCAGCACGGGCTGGTGCGTCAGCCACCGGCCGAGGAGGCCCCTGACACCGCGCAGTCCGACGGGCAGAATCCCGGAACATCCAGCATCACTGACTGACGCGAGAGGGATCGCTGCCGGTGGCCATCAGGGCTGCCAGCCGCCGCCGAGCGCGCGATAGACCGAGACGAGTGACGACAGTTCGCCGAGCCGGGCCTGTGAGGCGCCCAGTTCAGCCGCGAAGAGCCGCGTGTCGGCATCGAGCACCTCGAGATAACTCGTCGCCCCGCCCTGATACCGCAGGTCGGCCAACCGGCGGCTGTCACGCGCGGCCTCGAGCAGCCGCGCCTGCTCCAGCCTGAGGTCCCGGGCGCTCCGGTAGGCCACCAGTGCGTCGGCCGCTTCCCGGAACGCCAGGTGAATCGCCTGTTGATATCCAGCGGCTGCGGCATCGCGACGGGCCGAGGCGGCCGCGATCTGTGCCCGCGTCCGTCCGGCCGTGAACACCGGGACGGTGCCAGCCGCAACGGCCGACCAGATGCCCGCGCCACCGCTGAACAAGGCCGTCAGCGCGGCGCTCTGGAGTCCGCCGGTGCCGGTCAGCGTGATGCGGGGGAAGAAGAGCGTGCGCGCGGCGGCACGCTGGGCGTCGGCCGCCACCAGCAACGCCTCCGCCTGCTGGATATCGGGCCGGCGCTCCAGCAGCGCAGACGGGAGCCCGGCAGGGATCTCATCCGGATGCGGCTGCTCGGAGAGCGGCTGGCCACGCGTGATCGGCCCTGGCAGACCTCCCACAAGCACGCTCAGCAGGTGCTCCTCGAGCGCCATCGCCTTGCGCAGATTCACGATTTCCAACGACGCGCTCGACACCAGCTGCTCGGCCTGACGGACATCCACCATCGAGGTGGCCCCGCCCTGTTCACGAATCTGGGTCAGCCGCAACGACTCGCGCCGGGTCGCGAGCGTCCGGGTCGCAATCTCAAGGGACTCGTCATAGGCCCGCAGCCGGAAGTAGGCATCCGCCACCTGCTGCACGACCGTCACGCGGACCGCACGCTCGGCCCACCCTGTCGCCAGCAACTGGGCGCGCGCGGCGTCGGTGGCGTCGCGCAGGCGGTGCCAGAAATCCAGTTCCCAGGCCGCCGAGCCCTGCAGCTGCATCACGTGTGCCTGACGGGACGGAAACCCGAACGCCGTCGACGTGCGCTGGCTGAGACCGGAGGCGCCCGCATTGACCTGGGGTTGCTCATCAGCCCGGATCACGCCGAGCGCGGCCTGCGCCTCGAGCACACGGGCCGCGGCCACCTGCAGCGAATCGTTCCGCTCGAGCGCCGTGCGGATGAGACCCTGCAGGGCGTCGTCGCGGAAGACGGCCGCCCACTGCGCATCGCCAATCGACGGGGCGTCCGACACGGTGGCCTCGGGCATCGTGGCCGGCACCACCGCGACGGGCCGCGGCGCGGGCACCTGGTGCTGACAGGCGCCGGCCAGCAGGGCGGCGAGGGCCAGCCCCAGTGCCGGGGTCAGCCGCGGGCTCATGAGTGCACCTCGCCGTCCGGCGCAGGACCGGGTCGCACCGCCCCGCGTCCGGCGATCCGCTCCACCGTCACAAAGAGCATCGGGATGAAGAAGATCGCGATGAGGGTCGCGGCCAGCATGCCAGCCACGACCACCGTGCCAAGAATGCGCCGCGCCACCGCGCCAGACCCCTCGGCCATCCACAGGGGCACGCAGCCGAGAATGAACGCGAACGACGTCATCAGGATGGGCCGGAGCCGCAGGCGCGCACCTTCGAGCGCGGCCGCGGCCAGTTCGCTTCCCGACTCGAACCGGGCCTTGGCGAACTCGACGATGAGGATGGCGTTCTTCGCGGCCAGCCCGATCAGCATGATCACGCCGATCTGCGCGTAGACGTCGAAGTCGTACTTGCGCCCGAGGAGGCCGACAAAGGCGCCGGACAGGGCGACTGGCACGGAGAGCAGCACGGAGAAGGGCAGCGACCAGCTCTCATAGAGCGCCGCGAGGATCAGGAACACAAACGCCAGCGACAGCGCGAAGATCGGACCCGCACTGCCCAGCTTCTTCTCCTGGTACGAGAGGTCCGCCCACTCGAACGTAATATCCGGCGCCAGCGTCTTCTTCGCCACCTGCTCCAGCGCCTGAAGCCCCTGCCCCGTGCTGAAGCCGGGCCCCTGGTTGGCGAGAATCTGCGCGGAGCGGAACACGTTGAAGCGATTCGTGAAGAGCGGCCCGGTCAGGTTCCGCGGCGTCTGGAGCGTCGAGAGCGGAAGCATCGTGCCCTCGGCATTCCGCACGTAGAACTTGTCCAGGTCGTCGACCGTCATGCGGTCGGCGCCTTCCGCCTGCACGAAGACGCGCCACTGGCGGCCGAACCGGTTGAACTGGTTGATGTAGAGCCCCCCGAGGAAGGCCTGCATCGTCTGATAGACATCGCCCAGCGCCACGCCCTGCTTCAGCACCTTCTCCTTATCCACATCGGCGAGGAGTTGCGGCGTCTGCGGCACCCAGGTCGTCCGGACGTTGACCAGCTCCGGCCGCTTGCGGGCCTCGGCGAGGAAGCCCTGCACCTGACCGGCGAGAAAGTTGATGTCGCCGTTGCCGCTGCGGTCCTGCAGCCACATCGTCAGGCCTCCGCCGGGGCCGAGGCCCGGGATGGTGGGCGGCGGCACCACGAACACGCGGGCCTCGGGCACTTGTCTCGGGAACGCGGCGCGGAGGCGCGCGATGATCTGCTGCACCTCCATGTCCGGCGACCGGCGCTCGCTCCAGGGCTTGAGCGAGACGAAGTAGAAGCCGTAGTTGCCCGCCGAGACGCGCGTCTGCAGGTTGAAGCCGACCACGGTGTTGAACGTGGCGATCCCGGGCGTGCGCTTGAGGATCTCGTCCACGCGGAGACAGACCTCGTTGGTGCGCGTGAGCGAGGCGGGGGGCGGCAGTTCGAGGTTGATGAAGAAGTAGCCGTAGTCCTCGTCGGGAATGAAGCTGGTCGGCATCGCCCGGCCCAGTTGAACGGCGCCGGCGCCGAACGCCAGGATGAGCACGACACCGATGACCGCCCGGCGGATGAGCAGCCGGCTCACACGGATGTAACCGCCGGTGGCGGACGCAAAGCCCCGATTGAACACGCGGAAGAAGGCGCCAAGCGGCCCCCGACGTGGCGTGCGCGGGCGCAGCAGCATGGCCGAGAGTGCCGGCGACAGCGTGAGGGCGTTGAACGCGGAGATGAGGACCGAGATCGCAATGGTCAGCGCGAATTGCTTGTTCAACCGGCCCTGGATGCCCGTCATGAACGCCACGGGGATGAAGACCGACGAGAGGATGATGGCAATGCTGACGACCGGGCCTGCCACCTGCTTCATCGCGGCTAGCGTGGCGTCACGCGGGCTGAGACCCTGCTCGATGTGATGCTCGACGGCTTCGACGACCACGATCGCGTCGTCGACCACCAGACCGATGGCCAGCACGAGGCCAAAGAGCGACAGCGTGTTGATGGAAAAGCCGAGCGCCGGGAAGAAGGCGAACGTGCCGATGAGCGAAACCGGCACGGCCACCATCGGGATGAGCGTGGCGCGCCAGTTCTGCAGGAACAGGTAGACGACCAGCAGCACGAGGACCATCGCCTCGGCAAGCGTGATGAGGATTTCGCGGATACCTTCGGAGACCGGCAGCGTGGTATCGAGCGTGTAGGTGTACTGCAGGTCGTTCGGGAAGCGTTTGCTCAGGTCCGCCATCAGGGCCCGCACACCGGCCGCCACCTGCAATGCGTTGGACCCTGGGGCCTGGTAGACGGCAATGGCGCAGCCCGGCTGGCCATTCACGCGGCCAATCTGCTGATAGTTGACCGCGCCCAGTTCGATCCGGGCCACGTCGCGCAGCCGGACCGTTGAGCCGCCGGCATTCTCGCGCACGATGATCGCGCCAAACTCCTCCGGCGTCTGGAGCCGCCCCTGCGAGCGGACGGTGTAGGTGAACTCCTGCGATCCGGGCTGCGGAGCGCCTCCGATCTGGCCCGAGGGGTTCACGGTGCTCTGCTGCTGCACCGCCCGCACAAGGTCCGGCACGGTCAGCCCGAGCTTGGCCAGCATGTCGGGCTTCGCCCAGATCCGCATCGCGTAATCGCCGGCACCGAACACGCTCACCTGGCCGACGCCCGGCACGCGGTACAGCGCGTCGTTCACATTGATCGTCGCGAAGTTGGAGAGGAAGAGCGCGTCGTAGGTCTTGTTGGGCGAATAGAGCGAGACGACCAGCATCGGCAGGCCCGTCGACTTGCGCATCGTGAGGCCGAAGGTCGACACCTCCGAGGGCAGGTTCGGCTGCGCCTGGGCCAGCCGGTTCTGCACGTTGACCTGGTCGATGTTCGGATCGCTGTCGACGTCAAAGGTCACCTGCAGCTGCATCGTGCCGTCGTTGCCGTTGACCGACTGCATGTAGAGCATGTCGTCGACGCCGTTCATCTGCTGCTCGACGGGCGTGGCGATGGACTGCTCGACGGTGACGGCATCGGCGCCTGGATAGTTGGCGCCGACAAAGATCTGCGGCGGCACGATGGGCGGGAACTGCGCGAGCGGCAGGCCCGTCATCGCGACGAGCCCGACGAGCACGGTCACAATCGAGATGACGATCGCGACGATCGGCCGATCGACGAAGAAGCGCGACATCTCAGCGTCCGGCTGGCGCCGCGGGCCGGCCCGGCGTGAAGGGCGAGGGATTCACCACGACGCCGTCTGCCGCGCCGACACCGTCGACAATGACCCTGTCGCCCGGCTTGAGGCCCTGGCTGATCACCCAGTCGCCGCCAACACGGTTGGTCGCGGTCACGGGGCGCACGCTGACCTTGTTGCCATCGCCGAGCACCTTCACCGAGCGCAAACCCTGCATTTCGGTGACCGCGCGCTGTGGGACGAGGAGCGCGTCCGCAATCACCCGCGTGTCGGCCCGCACGCGGGCGTACTGACCAGGCCGGAGCGTCCCCTTTCGGTTCGGAAAGGTGACGCTGATCCGGATGGTGCCGGTCTTCTGATCGATCTCACGGTCAGCCGCGTAAAACGTCCCTCGCTCGGGATACACGCTGCCGTCGGCCAGCACGAGCCGCAGGCCCGCGCCTTCAGACCACAGCCGGCTGGCGGCGCCAGGCGTATTGATGCGGCTGGCCACCTTCAGGTACTCCTGCTCGCTCAGCGGAAAGTAGGCCTTGATCGGATCGACCTGCGAGACCGTCGTCAGCAGCGTCGTGGGGCTGACCAGGTCGCCGATCTGCGCGGTGGCGATCGCCGCTACGCCGCCGGTCAGCGCCGTCACCTTCGTGTAGGCCAGATTCAATTCGGCCGTGGCCACAGCCGCCTGGGCCGACTTCACAGCGGCGGCGGCCGCGAGCTGCGCCTGGAGATCGTTGTCGAGCTGGCTCTGCGCCAGCGCGTGCTGCTCGACGAGAGGCCGGTCGCGTTTCAGGTCCGTCTCGACACGGCCCACCTGCACCTGAGTTTCGGCCAGTCGCGCGCGCGCCTGCTCCAGCGCGGCCTCAAACGGCCGCGGGTCAATCTCGAAGAGCACCTGCCCCTTGCGAACCACCGTGCCTTCCCGGTAGGTGCGGGCCGTGAGATACCCGGGGACCTGCGACCGGATCTGCGCGTTCACAAAGCCATCCAGCGTAGCGACCCACTCGCTGGCCACCGTCACCTGTTGCGGTGCGACGGTCATGAACAGCACCGGCGGCGGTGCGGCTGGCGGTGGCGCGGGCGGTGGCGCCTTCTGGAGCTGACAGCCGGCAATCAGGGCAACGCCGGCCAGGATAAGAGCGCGGGAAAGTGAGGTGGTCACCGTCCGGCGATCATGCCGTACGAGGGCAAAGCCAATCGATGAAAAAGCCGTGACGTGGGACGAACGGCACCAATGGGCGAGGGCGGCGCGGCGCCGTCTGCGTGGCTACGCTCCGACAGTTGCCGTCTGGAGAGATCGGCGGTATCCGCGCCACCCGCCGAATTCCGTGATCTCGGTCGCACCGGCGAGGCCCGCCGCCTCGCAGATGAAGCCTTTCACCCACTCACCCGAGACCAGGCGCACATTGCCGATGCCGAGTGGCGGCGGCACCGCGGCCACGAAGCTCCCGAAGGCATCCTCGGGCACAGCCCACACCTCGACCTCGATGCCCGGCCCATCAAACCCGGGTTCGCGCACGAGACCAGGCTTGGGTGGGACGGACTCGGCCAAGGCGAACAGGCGGTAGTCCCGCGTGGTGGAGGTGGTGGCCACAAGCCGCGCCCCACGCTCGATGAGCTGCCCGTTGAGCGGCTGACCCGCGAGATGGGCGCCGACCACGGCGACGGTGATGCACCCAGGCTGCCGCGGAGCCCCGACGGGTTCGCCGGTGACGTCGCAACTGTCGCTGGAGCCCACCTACTCCTACAACCGGGTCCATCTGCTGCAGGGCGATTTCTCAACCCAGCTCGCCGGGTCGCGGATTACCTACACCGTGACACCCCTGATGTTCGTCAGCGCGCTGGTGCAGTTCAACTCGTCGACGCGGACCGCGTCGACCAACGCTCGGTTCCGATGGGAGTACCGGCCCGGCAGCGAGCTGTTCGTGGTCTACAACGACGAACGCGACACGGCCACGGCCCGACCAGCAGGCGCCCTGTCGCGGGCGATCATCGTGAAGGTGAACCGGCTGCTCCGGTTCTAGCATGGCCGCCCGGCCTGACGGGTCGGCTACTCCTCCTGCCTGGCCATGAATCGCCGGTAGTCGATGCTGTACTTCTCGACCTTGTAGTTCAGGACGCGGTCCGTGGTCTTGAGGAGGCGCGCGGCCTCGGCCCTGATGCCGCGGGAGCTCTTGAGCGCATCCTGGATCAGGTCCTTCTCGAAGGTTTCCACCGCGTCGCTCAGACTGATCGCCGGCACCGTTCCTGAGGCTTCGGCGGTCTGGAGCGTGGGCGGCAGGTGATGTGCGTGAATGACCTGGCCATCGCAGACGACGACGGCCCGCTCGAGCGCGTTGGTCAGCTCGCGGACATTGCCGGGCCAGTGGTAGCTCATGAGCATGTCGATGGCCGGCGTCGAGATCCGCTTGATGCTCTTGTGGTGCTCCCGGGAGAACTTCTCCAGGAAGTGATCCGCCAGCTGCAACAGATCCGCTTTGCGCTCGCGCAGAGGAGGAATGGCGATCGGAAACACGTTCAGCCGATAGTACAGGTCCGAACGAAACGCACCCTCTTCGATGGCGCGCTCAAGTGAGCGGTGCGTCGCCGTGATGAGCCGCACGTTCGTGCGGATGGTCTGCGTGCCGCCCAGTCGCTCAAACTCACGTTCCTGGAGGACGCGCAGCAACTTGACCTGCGTGGCCAGGCTCAGCTCGCCGATTTCATCGAGGAACAGAGTGCCCCCGGTCGCCATCTCGAAGCGGCCTTTCTTGGATTGATGCGCGCCGGTGAACGCGCCCTTCTCGTAGCCAAACAGCTCAGACTCGATCAGGGATTCGGGCAGCGCTGCGCAGCTCACCTTGATGAAGGGTGCGTTCGCGCGCGGAGAGTTGTAGTGAATCGCATGCGCGATCAGCTCCTTGCCCGTGCCGGATTCTCCGCGCAGCATGACGGTCGTCGTCGTCCGCGCGACCTGCTCAATCGCCTCGAGACCTGCCGCATCGGGCCGCTGGTCCCGATGATGTTGCTGAAGTCGTAGCGCTCCTTCAGTTCCTGACGCAGGTGCGCATTCTCGTCCACGAGCCGGCGGCGTTCGACGTCCACCTGACGCCGAACGGCCACGGCCTGGGAGAGCATGGCCGCCACGAGCTGAAAGAACTGCAGGTCGCCTTCGTAGTCACGATCGAGCTCAAAGGCAAGGTCAACACCGAGCGCGCCGATGGACCGTCCCTGGAGCAGCAGGGGGACACAGATGTAGGTCAGTTCGCGATCCCGGAGTTCCGGCCGCGGCGCCACGCGGTACAGGAAGGTCGGTTCCTGGCTGATGCGTGGTACGACGACGGCCCGGCCGCGCTCGACGACCTGGCCGGTAATGCCCTCGCCAAGTCGGTAGTGAACGGTATGGGCCCCGGCCCGAACGGGCCCCTCGGCCGCCTGCACGACGATGGCACCATCGCTCTCATGCAGCAGGGCCACGGAGGCCCGAATCGCGCCGTGCTCCCGGAGCAGTTCGAGCACGCGCGTCAATGCGCCACGCAGATTGGTGGCACCACTCAGGACGCGGCTGACCTCGATCAGGATGCCGAAGGCCTGGGACGCGCGCAGGCTGGTAAGCGGACTCGCGCCACCCTCCGTGTCGTCGACCCGCACCGCTGCATTCGGATTGCCCGCCATGACTGTAGCCCCCTGCCTGCTCAACAAGAGCAAACCAGAAGCCACAACGGGGTGAGTCGCGAAGGGCCTCATTCCGCATGAATCAGGCCTGTTTTTCATCGAAACCGCCGTTCGAGTCTTCCTGGCTGGATCCGATGTCTGAACATTCCTGTCCGCTAGCTCATACGCACCAACAAATATGTGTATCGGTGGCAGACAGCGAGCCCTGGCACACAATGGAGCGATGCGCACGTCGCTTGTACTGACCATCATCGGGGACGACAAACCCGGCATCGTCGATCTGATCTCGGATCGGGTCCTCTCCGCCGGGGCGAACTGGGAAGAAAGCAGCATGGCGCGCCTGTCCGGGAAGTTCGCTGGCGTGCTGCGGGTCAGCGTGCCGTCGGATGGCGCGGAAGGGCTGGCCGCTGCCCTGCGGGCCCTCGATGCACAGGGCCTATCGGTGGTGGTCGCGGACAGCCGGGTTCCAGAACCACCCCCCGCACAGCATCTCCACCTGAGTCTGGTCGGGAACGACCGGCCCGGCATCGTCCGCGACATCGCGCGCACGCTTGCCGCGCATCAGGTGAACATCGAAATGCTGGATACCAGCGTCGAGAGCGCCCCCATGTCCGGCGAAGCGCTCTTCCACGCGGACGCCGCGCTGCGCGTGCCGGCCGGGGTCACGGCAGACGAACTCAAGCAGGTGCTGGAGTCGCTTGCCGGCGAGTTGATGGTCGACCTCTCCGTCGACGACCTCTCGGACTAGCGCGTCTCTGGCTTCGCCTTCGCGAAGATCGCCTTGACGGCGTCGTTGGCGGATGTGCGGTAGTCGCCGAACCGGCTGGGTTCGGCCGCGGCCAGCGCCACCTTCAGCGTGTCGGCATCACTGCGGCCCAGATACGCGGGCGTCCCCGGCTGCTGCCGCCAGGAATCCGCAAGCGCTCCGGCATCGACCGGTTCAAAGCCCAACTCGTCCACCAGGTGCATCACCGTCCCACGCGCCTGCGGTGGATCACCGGCGACCGCCAGCGCGAGCCGGCCCGGAGTGCCCGCCGGCGTGCCGTCTTCCAGCAAGCTCTTGAAGTAGATGTGATTGAACGCCTTGATGACGGGGCGGCCCAGATGCTCGGCCACCCAGACACTCTCAACCTGGCCAGCATCGAGCGCGGGGATGGCGCCATCACGCGCCGGGTAATAGTTGCCGGTATCGATGACCACCACGTCGGCGGGTACGCCGGCGAAAAGATCCTTCGGAAGATCGGGCACCGCCCGCTCAGGGATCGTGACCACCACGATCTCGCGGTTCTGTGCGGCCTCGTGGAGGCTCACCGCGCGCGCGCCGGTTTCCGCGGCCAGTGCGCGGAGCGTCTCCGGTCCACGGGAGTTCGCCACGGCCACGTCATGACCAAGGCTGGTCAGCCTGCGGACGAGCGTGCCTCCGATCATGCCGGCGCCGATGATGCCGACCTTCATGGCTGACTCCTTTCGTCCACACTGCCCACGCCGGGAAACCGTTCCGGTTTCCCAACGTTAGCAGAGGATTGACCCGTGCGCGCGCGGCGCGAAAGGATCAGTCAGCCGCGAACCGCCTCCAGGAAGTCTCTGGCACCGATGGAGAGCGTCTCCACTTCCTGCGAGAGCTCGTGGGCGGCCTGGCCCATCGCAGTGATGCCGGCCACGGCCTCCTGTGTCGCCTCGCGCATGTCCCCGATATGGCGGGAGATGTCACCGGTGGCCTTCGCGGTGTCCTGAGCCAGTTGCTTCACTTCGGAAGCCACCACTGAAAATCCCAGTCCGGCCTCGCCGGCCCGGGCCGCTTCAATCGTGGCGTTCAACGCAAGCAGGCGTGTCCCGTCGGCAATGTGCGTGATGAGCTTGGTCACGCTGCCGATCTCACGGGACCGCTCCACCATCCGGCCCATCACGGTCTCGCCCGAGAGCGAGCCAGACTGGCGCGCGACACCTGTCAGGGAGTCGGCTCTGGTCTGCATCGCCTCGGAGGAGGTGGCCAGCGTACGGACGACCGAGCCCACCGTCTCCTCGAACCGACGGGCCATGTCCAGCTGTTGCTCGCGAGCCCGGCCCAGCGCGGCGGCCTGCTCCGCCATCGCGGCCGTGGCCTGATTGATCACGCACGACGCCTGGCGATACGCCCCTGGCATGCCCGTGAGGATCACCCGGCGGAAGTACTTGGCCTGCCCCGCGTGCTCCAACGACGCGCGGGCTTCGCGCACGAAGGCGTCCGACACATCGAGGATGTGGTTCACACTCCGCATCAGTCGGCCGGCATCGCCGGGCTGCTCGAATCCGGTGAC
Organism: Acidobacteriota bacterium; assembly: GCA_947482665.1. GTDB lineage: Bacteria > Acidobacteriota > Vicinamibacteria > Vicinamibacterales > UBA2999 > CANKJK01. The sequence goes on along the minus strand of CANKJK010000012.1, from coordinate 9,110 downwards.
ACGCGCCTCGAGGTCACCGTGCGCGGCCGCCTCGCAGACATCCGCCGTCCGCTTGAGCACCGCGCGGCACGCCTCCAGCTCCGCCACCACCTGCTCGTAGGCTTCGGCAGACACCGCGGAAGGCACGCTCGTCCGGCGTGAGTCCATCTGGATGACGGTCATCACCGCGCCTCCACAGGTATCAGAGAGAACAGGAATTCATCGTAGCCAATGCCCTTGGACGAGAGCACCTGGCCCAGCATCGACGAGGACGCCTCCAGGCCCGCCTTCTTGTCGCGGTGCCGGCGTTCCTCCGCGCACAGCTGCGCGTAGAGGCCCGTGACCTGCTGCACGGCGCCTCGGTCCGGTACACGGCGGCTGGAGTGGAACCCGGTGATCCGGCCACGGGGGTCAAACGTCGGTGTCACGTGCGCCAGCACCCAGTAGTGGTCGCCATTCGCGGCCAGGTTCACAACGTAGGCAAAGATCTCCTGCCCGGCCGCGACGGTGTCCCAGAGGAGCTTGAAGACCGCGCGTGGCATCTCGGGATGCCGGATCATGCTGTGCGGCTGGCCGAGCAATTCTTCTTCGTGGTAGCCAGAGACGCGCAGGAACACATCGTTCGCATAGGTGATGACGCCATGCACGTCGGTCTTGCTGACGATGATCTCGTGCTCGTGAAAGGTGCGTTCGTGACCGGTTGGCTGAGGTCGAAGGTGCGGCATTACCTGTGTGCTCCTGCCTCAGTTATCGGAGCCGCACGGGCGGGCTTGAACACCGCGAACTTGTTCGCGGATCATGCCCGCAGCCGGAGAAATCACCCGGTCCCAGGCGAGGAATTCGCACCTGAATCTGGCTGTCTATGGCGCCAATGCGACCGGTTGAGCTTGACGTGTGGAAGAGTTGCGAGGCGAGCGTGACGCGACTAGTGGCTCGTCAGCGCGGAGACGATCTGATCGAGGCCGGTCCGGTTGATCCGGATCTGGCCCTGACTCGCCCATGAGTCGAGGTGCTGGATGCGCCCACCGAGCGAGAGTTCGGCGCGCTCGATCCCCAGAGCCAGATATGCGGGCTCACCCTTCAGGGGGAACGCCTCACCAGACTCCAGTTGCCGCTCCACGGTCTCACCGTCGACGTATCGGACGAACAGCCAACATGGCGCGCTGACCGTGAGCTGCAGCGACTGACCCGCGCGCTGGGCTCCGGAGACATCGCGCCACTCCTCAGCCGTGATGGCAAACTGCGGTGGGGCCGGCGCCTCTGGGGCGCTTTGTGCGGGAGTGGGAGCGGGAGCAGGAACGGGAGCGGGAACCGAAACCGCCGGGAGCACCGGTTGCGCTTCCGCACCACGGTCGGTTTGCTGGCGCCCGCTGACACGTCGCGTGATGACGTAGCCCACGAGGAGCACCACGAGGCCGACGACCACGACGATGGGCCATCGTGCGCGCGCCGTCGGCTGGTCAACAGGATGCGTGACCTCGGGGGCAACGGCCTCTGGCTCGTCCCCGCCCTCGATCGGGTCCGGCACCCCGAGCCACCGCGCATAGGACTGGGCCGCCCGAAGACGGAACCCCTCGTTATGGAATGCGCCCGTCTGCTCCATCTCCAGCTCGGCGATCTGCCTGGTCGACAACAGGAGCTGGTCAGCCACGTCACTCAGTTGCAGCCCTCGGGCGAGGCGGGCCGCCCGAAGCTCGCCGCCCACTCCTGGCCGGAGCCGCTCACGGCGCGTGGTTCTGAGGTCGCTGGGGGAAGACACGGAGATCACATTGTAAGAAGTCTGCGGCCCGGCAGCCATACACCGCTGATAGGCAGGTGGCGCTACTCCTGAATCTCGATGATCGTGCCCAGCTTCGAGGTGAAGTCGAACCCCGCATACCGCGCGCCAGGTCCCCCAAACACGAGGACGCCGCCCTTTGAGGCCAGGTAGGCCGCCGCCTCGCGCACGCTCTTCACGCGGAGGCCGACGCTGAAGATCGATCGGCCGTGGGCCTGGAGGTGCGTGCGCCACACGCTCGCCCCGCCATGCGGCTCATTCAGCTCCAGCAGCACGCCGTTCGGAAAGGTCAGCTTTGCCCAGTTGATCGTGGTCGCGCGGTCCGCTTTGGCGCTCTGGGGAAACACGATCGACTTCGTCGCACCGGTCACCGGCGCCGACAGTCCGAACAGCGCCCGGTAGTCGCGGACGGCCTCCGTGAGATTTGGGACGACGAAGGCGATCTTGACCACCGGGTTGTTGGCGAAGCTCCCCGCCGGCGGTGCCGGCCTGGGCGCGGGCTCCGGCGCATCGGCCGCCACGCCATTCAGCTCCAGCGCCACGCCGTACTTCGGCCACAGGTTGACGTTGACGTAGGGCACCTTCGCCGGGTCGCCGATGACGAGCTTCCCGCCCGCGCGCTCGAAGTACGCCGTCTGATCCGCGAGTCCGTGGACGCGGAAGTTCATGCGATACAGCCGCTCCCCGTGCGTATCGAGGATCTGGCGCCAGTACGTGCCGGGCGGCGGCTGGTGGAGCGACACCGTCATGTTGACCGCCTGGAGCGAAGCCATGGTCGGCTTGCCGGTACGGTCGCCCTCGAAGCTCGGGGGATAGGTGACGTCGGGCTGGTTGATGGGCGGCACCGCGATGCCGAGCACATCGGCCCACGCCGCCGCCATCGCCCGGGTGTCGTGGGTGACGACGCTGAAGGTGGTGGGCGCGAACTCGTCAAACCGGACGCCGGCGGGCGCCTGGGTGCCGCCGCGCGCCTGCGCCACGAGGAGAGTGACCGCAAGGGCGAGCGCAAACCGCTGAAGGTGTCTCATGACGGTGGACCGTACACGGTCTCAGCCGCGAGTGCCAGAGAGAAATCGCCGCCGCCCGGCCTCCCCGCCGGGCGCCGCCAGCGCTACGTCGCGCGCACGACGAGGGGCCGCACGGCGGCCATCAGCGCGAGCACCACGCCGAAGGTCACCACGATGGTGGCCCCTGTCGGCAGGTCAAACAGCACCGAGGTGTACATACCCAGCATCGAGGCCACGCCCGCCATCACCCAGCCAATCGCCAGTCTCGGCCCAATCCGGCCGGCGTACAGCATGCCGCCGACAGACGGGACGATGAGGTAGCAGAAGACCAGCAGCACGCCGGCAATCGCCACCGACCGCGTGACCACGAGGCCGAACGACGCGTAGAACAGGAAGTCCCAGAAGCGCACCGAGATGCCACGCGCCGCGACGGCCACCGGGTTCAACGAGATCTCGAGAAAGCGCTTGCGGAACACAACGTGGAAGAGCCCGATGGCCACGTAGATGGCGGCGGTCAGCCAGACCTCGGGCCACTGCACCGACAGGATGTTGCCGACGAGCATGTCCTGGAGGTGCTCCGCCTCGCCCGTCGCCTTGCTCATCGTGAGGATGACGGCCGCCGAGGCCACCGCGTAGGAGATCCCGATGAAGGCCTCCTTCGGGACCCGCGTCTCGTGGCCCTTGATCATGGCGAAGATGAACGCGCCTACCAGCGTGAAGCCCAGGCTCATCCAGGAGATCGCCGGGTCGTGCGCGTCAAACCCCTGCCACACCGCGATGGCCGCGCCGAGCGACGCAATCTGCGCGAGCGAGAGGTCCACGAAGATGACACCGCGCTCGACGACGTGCAGGCCGAGGTAGGCGTGGATGCCGGCGATGATCAGGCTGGCCACGATGGCCGGCAACAGGAACTGCAGGGTGGTCCATTCCATGACGGGTTACTTTCCCGTGGCCTGCTTCAGGCCGGCTGCAAGCTGACTCACGTTGTAGTCGAAGAGCTGGATGTAGTCGGTGACGCTCTTGGCGCCGCCCACCGACGGCGCCAGTGTCAGCACCTGGCCCCCGACCTGGCTGGCAATGGCCTGCGGCGTCTTCGCGTCGAAGTACGGCTCGACGACGATGAGCTTCACCCCCTGCCGCTTCATGTCCTCGATGAGCTCCAGGGTGTGCGAAGGTGACGGCGGGATGCCAGGCTTCGGCTCCACGTAGCCCATCACATCCAGCCGGAACCGGTCCATGAAGTTCGGCCACGACCGGTGGTACGTCACGACCTTCGTGCCTTTGTAGGGCGCCATCGTGGCGTCCCACCGCTTCTCGGCCGCGGCCAGGCGCACGTCGAAGTCGGCGTAGCGCTGCGAGAAGAAGGCTTTGTCCGCCGGGGCCAGCTCGCCGAGCTTCGCCGCGATCGCCTGCGCCATCCGTCGCCCGTTGGCCGGATCCAGCCAGTAGTGCGGGTTCCCGAGCGGGTGCACGTCGCCCATCGCGCGGGTGATCTGCCCCGTGGGCAGTTCCAGGATATGGACGCCGGCCGAAGCGTCGAGATAACCGGCGCTGCCGGGCTGCACCTTGGCATTGCGGCTGCTGGAGAGCAGCGGGGGGAGCCACCCGATCTCAAGCTCACGTCCGACGACCACGAGCAGGTCGGCCCGGCTGACGGCGAGGATGAAGCTCGGCTTCGGATCCACGAAGTGCGGGTCCTGATAGCCCTTGGCCAGAGCCGTGACCGTCACCTTGTCGCCACCCACTTCGCGGGTGAGCGACGCCAGATCCTCGGTGGTGGCGACGACGTTGAGTTTCGAATCCGCATGGGCGGCCAGCGGCATCCCCAGCAGGAGGAGCAATGCAAGCGAGCGTGCGCGTCTCAACATGGTGATTCCTTAGAACGGGTGCGCGCCGTGCGCCCCGATGGCAAATTGCACTTGAAAGAGCAGCTCGTTGGCGGTCGAGCCGTCGGCGTAGGCCGTGCGGCGGTACTGGCCGCGGAGCAGACTGAACTCGCTGGGTTTGTAGGTGAGGATGGCCGACTGACCGGTATCCGTAAGCTGGGCGTTGTCGGCACGGTCGGAGCGGTCGATGCGCGCACCAGCAAACCAGCGCCGCGCGAACTGGTAGTCGCCGGAGACATAGAAGCCCCTGGCCGCCTGGGTGCCCCCGAATGCGTCGCGCCGGCTCCAGACAAACTCACCGCGGCCCACGAACTGGTGGTAGATGGCCCGCGTGAGCGGCCGCCACCGGAGCGTCGCATCAAAGCCGGCGAGCCGCGAGGTGAAGCGCCCGACATCCACATCGTTGATAACGCCGGCAGCGGTGTGTCCGTACGCGACGGACGTCCCGAGGTCGATGTTCGTGGACTCGGTCAGGTCGTGATACCCACGCAGGTGCCCCACGTAGCTCAGGTCACTGCGCTTCGACGCCGCAAAGACGCCCTCACCGCTCTCCCCGCGGAACACCTGACCGGTGGCCTCAAGGAACAACGGACCGGCGGGAATCAGTCTCGCCACCGAGACACCCGCGTCGCTCAGCCCATCTTCCCCACCCAGCAGGTTCTTGGTCACCAGGGGCCGATCGGCCCAGGACAACCCGTGGGTATGCAGCCCATCCACCTTGCCGAAGGCCGACCGCATCTTGCCGACCTTCGTCAGCAGCCCTCCGGGGACCGAACTGAAGGTGATGAAGCCTTCTTCAAGATTGACGCCCTGCTGCCCGAACGAGAGGAAGAAGTCGGCGCGGGCGTAGGGATCGACCACGGCCTGGAGGGACAGCTCCGATTCGCGCATCTCGAGCGACGGGTCCGGACTCACCGTGTTGCGCCCCGCCGACGACTGGAAGGCGCCGATCACCGCGATGTCTGGATTGAACACCTTCGACGCGCCCGGGGGCGGTGCCGATGAGAGCGATGGCTCGACCACCGGAGCCACGGCCTGGGGCGCGGGCGCAGCCGCCTGCCCCCGGAGGGCCTGCAATTGCCCCTCGAGCGCCTTCAGCTGATCGCCGAACTCCTTCTTCAGCTGGTCAATCTGCGCCTGCAGCGCCTGCACATCAGCCGCGGCCTGGGCTGATGCCGGACTGGGGTGGGATACCGCCACGACGCACAGCGCCGCGACGGCAACCCGTAGAACACGCAACACCTTCATGAAGCCTCCCGTACGGCCGGAGACGATGGCCGCACAACGGCACGAGCACCCGCAGCGGGTGACGCACCTGTTTCTCTTGTCCGAACGTCGGATGAAGGGAGGGTTAGACGGGAGGCGCCCGGGAGGGCAGATTCAAGAGCTCGACAGTCCGGAGCTCTGCCGAGCGGCGCGCCAGGAACACGCGCGTGGCGGCGGCGCTCACCGGGCCACGAGCCTGGCGGACGGCCCCGACCCGCAGGGACTGCAGCCAGTGACAGAGCGCGCAGTGCGCAGGCGCCCCGGCAGCGGCCGGAACCCGCAGCCGCTCGTGATGCGCGGTGTGGTCGTGGATGACGAGCGCCTGGTCGGCGTCCGCGTCGTCCCCGTGCGGAAGCGTAGTGGTCCCCACGAACGTGAGGAGCATCAACAGCAGCGCAAGGGACCTGGATCGCATCAGAACGTCTTCAGTATCACCTACCGCGAGTGCTCATGACGGGCAAAGTGACGGTGGCCGTCTACGGCAGCGCGTAGACGACCAGCTCGCAGTCGGGTCCGTTCCCCGTGGCTAGCGCGAGGTACTGCTTCCCCTTGTAGAGATAGGTCGATGGACCGGCCGCGCCGAGGTTGTCGGCCTTGAAGACGGCGAGCTGCTTGCCTGTCTTCTTGTCGAAGGCGTAGAGCACGTTCTTCTGGAAGTCCGCGTCCAGCCACTTTTCCCACGGCACCGGCTGCGGGAGCCCGGTGACGAAGGTATACGTCACGCCCACGAAGAGCATGGTCTTCGTGACCAGGGGCGACCCGCCGAGGATCGCGTCGCCCATCGGCTTCAGGTTGGGGAGGTTCTTGAGCGCGGGATGATTCCGCGGCCCGTTGCCGATCGGCGTGACCCAGAGCGTCTGGCCCTTGTTGAGATCGACGGCCGACACACGCGCCCACGGTGGTTTGAACAGGGGCAGGTCGTCCACGTAGAGCAACGACGCAAGGTTGGCTGGCGGCGTCGGCCCGGCGCCGTGCACGGGTTCTGCGGGTGGTGGGGCACCGGAGGCGCCGGTCACCGCTCGCTGGCGAAGGACCTGCAGCGTCGTCCGGGTTGGCATGTAGAAGATCCCGGTTTCGGGATCCACGGCGGACCCACCCCAGTTGGCGCCGCCCAGCGAGGTCGGTGACGCCAGCAACCCGCGCTTGGTCGCCGCGGTATAGACCGGCCCCATGTCGAGGAAGCGGACGTTGTCGATGGCCTTCTTCTTCAGCTCCGGGGTGAGGTCGAGCAACTGCTCGAAGCTCGACCCCTGATGATCCAGGCGCATCGACTGTGGCGGCATCGGCTGCGTCGGCGAGAACTGATCGCCGTTGGCCTGTGGCTCGGCGGCAATCACCGTCTCCGGGGTGGGAAACAACGGCACGCCGGTGCGGCGATCAAGCAGATACACCATCGCCGTCTTGTTGATGCCCACGACACCCTTGACCCGCTTGCCCTTGACCGTCAGCTCGACCAGCGTCGGCGGCATCGTGAGGTCGTAGTCCCAGATGTCGTGATGAATCACCTGGTAGTGCCACACGCGCTTGCCCGTCTTCGCCTCGACACACACGATGCTGTCGGCAAAGAGGTTGTCACCCGGGCGTGCCACGCCGTTGTAGTCGTTGCCGGGATTCGACGTGACGAAATAGACGTGGTCGGTCTCGGGGTCGTAGGTGATGCCGCCCCACGCGTTGGCGGCGGCCTGCTTGTCGGCCGAGCCGTTCAACCAGGTGTCGTACCCGAACTCGCCCTTCTGCGGAATGATGTTGAAGGTCCAGAGCGTCTTGCCGGTGCGCGCGTCATAGGCGCGCACGATGCCCTTCGGAAACTCGGCCTCGCGCCCTGCGGGCGGGTCGAGCAGCGCGCTCCCCGCCACGAGGATATTGCCCGCCACGACAGGCCGGCGCGCCGTGATGTTCACCGACCGCTTCGCGTTGGCCACGCCATCGGTCGCATCAACACGGCCGTTGGTGCCGAATCCCGGGTCGGGCTTGCCGGTCTTCGCATCCAGCGAGTAGATGTAGGCGTCCGTCGTCGCCACGTACACGCGATCCGTGCCCTTGCCGTCGCTCCACCACGAGAGGCCGCGGTGCGTCCAGCCGATGCTGTGGGGCTTCGGTTCCAGGTAGGCCTTGCCGTCAAACAGCCACTTCTGCTCGCCCGTCGCCGGGTCGAGCGCCGCCACCATGCCGAGCGGCGTCACGGTGTAGAGCAGGCCATTGACCATCAACGGCGAGTCCTGGTAGCGCGACCCGCGCAGATTCGGGGCGGAGAGCTGGATGTCGCGGTCGGCGGTCTTCCACCGCCAGACCACCTGCAGCTTGCTGACGTTGGCTGGCGTGATCTGGCTCAACGGGGAATACCGCTGCGCGCTGTAGTCGCCGCTGAAGTCGATCCACTCGCCGGCCTGAAGAGGGGCCGCGGGCTTCTGCGCGCGGAGCGGGCCGACATCAGACACACAGAACACGGCCGCAGCGGTGAGCACGGCGGCAAGCGCCAGCCGCATCCGCAAATCCCTGGCAGGTGAGAACATCACGCGCATCTCCTCATGTAGGCGGCGGGCCAGCCGCTCGATCAGGGCCTAGCGGCCCGCACATCTGTGACCTTGTATCACGATGACCCGCAGGGCCGTACCGGCGACACGCGAAGAGGCTCACGCGGGGCGGTCACGCCCGCCCGGCGCGACAATGTCGCGCGCTGGTCAGGGGCACGTGATGCCTCCGCGCCACGTGAACTGGCCGGCGAGGTCCCGGATGGTCAGGTGCGCGGTATCCCCACAGCTACGGCTCAACCGTGACACGACGTGCGGCGCTGACGAGGACTTCTCAGATACGCGGGGGCTTTCGCCGCAGCCGCACATGGCTGCGACTGCGTCTCTCAGATGTCGGGCGTCAGCGGGTCCAGAACTTGAGATCGATCGTGTTTTCGTTGCCGGTCGCTGCGTTCCAGCGGTGGCCCGTCAGTATTTTTCGCCCGCGCACCTTGCCATCACGCGTCTCCTCCCGTGAGTGGGTCAGTCCTGTGACGTACTCGCCAGCCTTCAGGCCGAACACAAGCGGATTCGGATTGAACTGCTGGTCGTCCCACGCGGGCATGTTGGCCATCTGCACGGCCCACTTCTCAACCGTCTCCACCACGCGGCTTTCATTGATGGGCACGTTGACGTCCAGGCTGCGCGACACGGCCGTGGCCGTGTAGCTGAGGCTCGTGATCGT
>CANKJK010000011.1 GCA_947482665.1 Acidobacteriota bacterium | reverse complement strand
TGTCTCGAGGATGCCCGCGTTGTTCACCAGGCCGGACAGTCTGCCCAATCTCTTGTCAGCCGTCTCAAACAGCCGCACCACATCGGCTTCTACGGAGATGTCGGCGCCCACGGCAATCGCTGTCCCACCCATCGCCTCGATGTCCGCGACAACCCCGTCGGCGGCCGCCTGGTCTCGACGAAAGTTGACGCAGACGGCGTATCCCGCCGTGCCTGCGAGTCGTGCCGTGGCAGCCCCAATGCCACGGCTCGCGCCAGTGATGACGAGCACGTTGTTCATTGGTGAATCAGGGCCCCGGGTTCCATGGGTATGACCAACCTCGTCGCAGGAGCCACGACGACGCAGTGTGGTAGCAACCGTGTTGTTTCCGCGGCCGCCACGCTATAAGCCCCTGACCTGATCCTCAAGCCCCTCGAGGACGGCGTGGGCGGATGTCGGACGAAGCGAGGGATCGCGCGCCAGCACACGTGCAAGCCGCGCTGCGATGTCAGGCGGCACATCGGCTCTGAACTGTCGAATGTCTGGCGCATCCGAGTCAACCTTGGCGCGGATGATCGCGAGGACTTCTCGATGTTCGTCAAACGGCACTACCTTTGAAATCATCTCGTAGAGAACGACTCCAAAGCTGTAGATGTCCGCTAGGCGCGTCACGCCGCCCCCGATGATTAACTCCGGCGCCAGATAGCTCGACGAACCCGCGAACTCGCCTCCTACGGCGGTAATGTCACGGGTGACGGCACCCAGGATCACCGCGATCCCAAAGTCGCTCAACGCGACGCGTCCGTTGGGATCGGACTCAAACAGCACATTGCCGGGCTTGATGTCGCGATGAAGCACGCCGCGCGAGTGTGCGTAGTCGATGGCCTCGGCGACCTGTGACGCAATGGCGAGGATATCGTGGCCAGGCAGTCTGTCGCGTGTCCGGAGCACATCCCGCAGTGTGCCCCCGCCAAGGAATTCCATGATCGTGAAGGGGTACCCGGCGCGCAGCCCTCGGTCGAGTGTGCGGACGATATTGCGGTGGGTCAGGATGTCCGACGAGCGTTGCTCCTGCTGGAACATCTCCCAGGATGGCGAGTTCGGCGCCAGTCCACGCCAGTAGACCTTCGCGATGACGGTGGCCCCGTCCCCGGCCTCGGCCTTGTACAGCGTCGCGTTGGCTCCACCGTAGAACGCCGATGAGACCCGGTACGTCTTGCCCGAAGCCGCCTGCAAGATGGTGCCGCGGTCCACCACCGGATTCAGATCGGTTCCAGTAGACGTGACCGATGCCGATGGCCGGCCTTCAGATGCGCCGTGCTCGACCGTGGTTGGCCGGGGACGTTCGCCAATGGACGGAGGCCAGAAGGAGACACTGCGGCCCTGGACGAACGCCGTCCCATACATGGCCGACACCGTAATGCAGAGAATCAGGACGGCGACGACCAGGAGGACGGCCGTCGCTGATCCAGTGGAAAGCAGCCGGACGAAATCGCCCATCTAGGTCCGGCCTGCTGCGAGCGGCGCGTTCACGCCTTCACTTTCTCGATCATGTGGTCGATGACCAGGCTGTGCTCGTGCTGAGGGCTGAACATCACGATCTCCGCGTCTAGGTCGACCCTGACATTGTGACCGGGCGGCCAGTAGAACAGATCGTTCGCGCTGACCGACTCCTGTGCGCCGTGGTCGTCCGTCGTCGTGAGCTGGCCTCGCAAGACGAAACCCCAGTGAGGGCACTGGCACGAATTGCCCTGCAGCCCCTGAAACAACGGCGTGGTATCGACGCCTGCTGACAAACTGAAGAACTCGCAGCTGATCTTGCCGAGTCCGGTCGCATCCCCGAAATTCATGTGCTGACGAATCACGGCACCGGGGATCTGCATCTTGACGTCCACGTCCTCTTTGGCTATCCGCATCGTTCTGTCTCCTGTGTGGCCTAAGGACGCTCTCTGGGTAGGGGCCGCCTGTGTCCGCATCCGGCTATGGCAACAGACGCCCAACGCGGCCCTGCAGCCGCAGCGGCCCATCATTGCGCCTGTCGCCGCCGACTGCAAGCGCGTGTTGGACAACGCCTGCCACAACAGGGCGAACGATCCGCGGAGTGGAGGTTGAATCGCGCACTGAGGAGCGCGGCACCCAGGTCTGCCGCGTGCCAAGGTGCCCTCGTGGCCTAGAACACGATTCGCGTGCCGGCTCCGGTGCCTTCGCCGTTGCCGGCAATGGGCGAGCCGGCCCGGTCGTATGTGGCCAATGTGATCGTAGACCTGTAGGTCCGACCATCGTCAGCGAGCGTAATCGTCTCAGTGAGGACTCCGTGCCCAGACGGCCACCAATCGCCCCCGATGGGTGCGCCATCGCCTGGCCCGGGAGCCTGTGTCGTGTAAAAGACGTACTTCGTCTCGAATGTCAGCGGGGCGATCTGCTTCCACACACCGTAGGCCGGAGGAGATGAATTCGCAGCCTCGTCGTAGTTGGACGACTCGGTCATGGTGCCTCCAGCGTTGTAGGCATAGAGGAACTCGAGGCCCTTCATCTCGGCCAGCGGACCAGTCCGAAATACGACCGTCGAGCGCCATGCGCCCACCAGCATCCCCTGATCGGTCGAGAGGCGTGCTTGCGACGACTGAGCCCTCCCGCATCCCGTGATGCTCAGGACGGCCGCCATCATATAAAGCGCGAATCGAGCACGGTGTGTCATGGGATCTATTCGAAGGCGTGAGTGCACAGCCGATGAGGATGGTGGCGCAACGTGGCCGCCGTGTGCTCGGCCACGCGTCGATCGAGTTCGCCAGGCAGTTCCGGTTGAATAGGCAGCGACTGATCGCCATGGGCTGATGGTCGCACCGCCGTAACCGGGTCGCAAGCTGGCAAATGTTGCGACGCTCGTGATGAATCTAATTGCTGGTGCAGAGTACTAACGTGGTGCGCGTGAGCTGCGTGCCGTGCGCGTTCGGGTTATCCCAACGGTCTGCGCGTCTGCTCGACGCGCTTGTTGGACGCCAGGCGATACGCGCGCATTCGCATCGACTCCCTAGGAATCCGCCTGGCGGTAGCGGGTGGCCAGCGTTGTGCCCTGTGCGCGGAAGGCGGTCAGCTCAGATTGGAAGACTGTCTCGAGAAGGCCGGCATCCTCGAGTCCCGGTGCGGTGACGACCTCTCCGAGTTCCAGCCCACGGAGGCTCGCGGTCACGACATCTTGCGCCGACATCCTTGGTACCTGACTCATGTCGAGCCCCTGTCGCGAATGAAATTCCGTAGCCACAATGCCCGGACACACGACCTGTACCCTGACCCCGGTTCCGGCGAGTTCTGCGCTGAGGATCTGCGACATCGTGACGAGATAGGCCAACGCGCCTCCGTACACGACCCGCCCCGAAGCCTGAGCCGGACCGCTGAAGGCGATCATCCCGGCGACGTTGATGATGACCCCCTCACCCCGTGTCTTCATGCCCGCGACGGCGGCGCGTGCAAGCATCGTGGGCGCTACGACTTTGACACTCATCACTTCCCGGGCCTTTTCCGGCGGCAGGACGTCGAGCGGCATGTAGTTGGCGACACCGGCGTTGTTGACGAGCATCGTCAGCGGTTCGTCCGCGCAGAGGCGCGCGACCGTAGCCACTCCGTCGTCGGTGGCCAAGTCCGCCGAGACGGTGCGAATTGGGGTATCCCGATGCGAGGCGACGAACTCATCGAGCCTGTCCACTTGACGGCCTACCAAGATGAGGTCGTATCCGTCTGCGGAGAGAGCCTCCGCGTATGCGCGTCCGATCCCGGACGTCGCACCGGTGACAAGGGCAAGCGGCTTCATCTGCAACTCCACTCCCAGGTGTTCGGGCTCGAATGACGCGCGTGCTGTGCGTCCAACGATTCAGACGAGCCGCGCCCGGGACACGCGCAAGCCGTCGAAGGGCGTCGGCTCCATCTGAAGGTTATGCCGTGAGTCGCTGAACGCCGGCGTCACGGCGAAGCACGCTCCTGGTTCAACTTAGTGGGCTTACCCGCCGAGTCGAACGGCTGCCGGAAGTTAAACGCCTCGGGCGTTGAGCCCTTCGTATGGAGTTGGTCGATACGCTCGACGGCTTCGCTCCAGTTCGGCCTGTGATGTTCTTCGATCCACCAAGCAACGAAGCTCGGCCACGGGCCGCGCTCGAACCAGTCCCCGCGCTTGGACAGGGCCTCAGCATGGACGCCTCGATACGCATAAGCGGCCACCGACTCGAGATCTCGCCAGACGCTCAACGTCATCGCGAGCTGGTTGAGTCCACGTTCTGCTGGTACACACGTGGGCGCAAGCACCGGCCCCCACGAATGCTCCCATGTCTCCACGTTTCGGATGGATCGTGCGAAGAACCCGGCGCTCCCGTCGGCAGCCGCATACACAGACGCTATCCGGTCGACAAAACCCTGCACAACAGGGTCGCCAACGGGCTCCTTCAAGACGGCAAGTGTGAAGAACGCGATTCTCGCTGTCACGCGTGCACCTCCCATCGAAAGTGTTTATCAGGCACACTTGCTCCGGGAACTCTTGGGGAAACGTCGGGTCGGGTCAAGTACTGCGTTCATTCAATTTTCCTCGCAGGTCTTGACTGGCGGCATAACGTCAGCGCTCACCAGCGGCCGCCAAGAGACGCCGCAGTCTGCCCGGATCCTACCGCGGCCGCCATCAAGTGTAGCCGGTTGTTATGCTGCCCCTGCGCTATGTCGGATCTGGCATAGACTGCACCGCATAAGCCCCCACCGATAAGCCGATTATCTGGCTGAGTGGAGAGGTGCGGACCCCGCCCGTAAGCGCCGAGGCCCGAGTGGAAGCCGGATTCTTGCTCCGGCGGCTCCAGCGCGGCGAATCCCTGGGCATGCCGCACTCGCGCCCAATGCCAACCGTGGGTCCAGGCTGCCACGAACTGCGGATCGTGGATGGCGCCGTGAGTTGGCGACTGATGTACCACGTGGCGCCGAGTGCCATCGTGATGCTGGCGGTGTTTCCGAAGAAGAAGGCGGCGACGCCGGCAGCCGTGATTGGCGAGTGCCGGAAACGATTGGCGCTGTTTCAGCGAGTGATGCGAACAGGGAAAGGAAGCCGGAATGCGCGCTGACAAACGGAAGAAGCTCGAACGGGCCGGGTGGACCGTCGGGGATGCGGGCGACTTCCTGGGCCTCTCGGTCGAGGAACGCCGATTCGTTGAAGTGAAACTGGCGCTGGCCGACGGGCTTCGTCGCCGCAGAGAGGACCTGGGGCTCACCCAAGGCGAGGTTGCCAAGCGCCTCGGCTCCAGTCAGTCGCGGGTGGCCAAGATGGAGGCCGCCCACCGCACGGTGACGACAGACCTGCTCCTGAAGTCGTTGTTTCGACTGGGCGCCGGTCCTGAAGATGTTGGGCGGTTGCTCGCGCCTCGGCCTCGAAGACGAGCAGCATAACGTCAGCGCTGAGCCGCGCTGCGCGGCGTCACAATATCACCGCCGCGTAGCGTCGGCTCCAGCGCGTGTTAGCCCTCGTATCGATCATGCCCGGTCCCTCCACCGCGCGGGATCCTGCCGACCATGCACGGCTAGGACAACGACGACATCGGCCTGAACGTAGTAGTAAACCGCGTAGGGGAATCGGTGAAGCACTGCACGCCGGACATGGCCGTGAACTCGCGCGAAAGCCTCTGGATGCTCGGCCACCCGTTCAACCGTGTCTGCGAGATCGCCCGCGAATCGCGCGGCCGTGGTCTCGCTGTGTCCGGAGTACCACGCATGTGCGCCGAGGGCATCGGCCTCCGCCGGTGGCCGGAAGACGACTGGCAGCACGACTTACCCGAGGAGCTTCCGTTGAACCTCACTCCAGGGGATCGCAGACCCCGGGTCAGCCGTGTGCGCAGCCAAGCGTCGGTCGAGCTCGGCAGCGAGCTCCGCGTCAATCGGGAGCGACTGATCGCGCTGAACGTCGGACAGGCTCTCCCAGAGAGCAATGGCCAAGTCGGCCCGCTGGGCCTCCGGCAGGCCGAGCAACTCTGCGAGTACGGTAGGCGCCATTGGCTGATGGTCGCACCTTCGCCACCTCGTCGCAAGCTGGCAAATACTGCGATTCTCGTGATGCATCTAGTGCTCGTTCAGAGGGCTAACTACTTATTCAGTAGACCGCCCGTGCCGCCGAGGTCGCAGCCTAACGCGACCCAAGTCCAGCGAACGCCAATACGGCCAACCTATTGATGAGCGGGATTCTAGCCCCAGAACACGACCGTGGGCCGCAGATTGTTCGGCCGTGCCGGCCGCGGCCTAACGTTGTTGGATAAGGCTGCGAGAGCAGCAGTGTTTCGCGGGCCCGCGTCCTGTGAACGATGGCGTCCAAGTGACTGAAGGGCACAGGGTTGTGGCGAAGAGGAATGACGAGGTGCCGCCGCGTTAGGCTGCGAAGAGAGCGGCCTAATCCCGCTAGAGAGAGTCCGCAGGGCTGCGGACGCCTGATCCACCGCGGTTGAGGACGTGGGTGTAGACCATGGTGGTGCTCACGTCGGCGTGGCCGAGCAGTTCCTGCACGGTCCGGATGTCGTAGCCGGCCTCAAGCAGGTGAGTGGCGAATGAGTGCCGAAGCGTATGGCAGGACGCGCGCTTGGTGATGCCCGAGCGCCGGACGGCGTCGGTGACGGCGACCTGGCGGGATCTACGTGGGGGCGCTGGTGAGCGCGATGGTCGCTTGCTGAGCGGTAACGCCAGTGATGCGCACGCGTTTCTGCTTGCTGCGCTCACCGCTGACGATGGTCACGTTCCGCTTGGGCACGCTGAGGGCGTCGGCAATCACGTCGATGAGCGCCTCGTTGGCGGCGCCGTCCACGGGCGCGGCAGCGAGGCGGACGAGCAGCGCGCCGTCGCGGGTGCCGGCAAGGGCGGTGCGACCTGCGCGGGGGATCACCTTGATCTGAAGCTCGACGCCGCCGGCCACGGCGGTGATCACGGCGCGGGCGGCGAGGGGTAGGTGCGCCCGCCGAAGATGGCGGTGCCCACGCGCACGATGGTGGCGCCTTCCTGGATGGCCACTTCGAAGTCGCCGCTCATGCCCATGGAGAGTTCGCGGAGCATCGGCGCGGGCACGCCGCTCGCCAGCCACTGGTCGCGCCGCTCGCGGAGCTTGCGGAACCACGGGCGCGCGTCCTCGGGCTGAGCGGCGATCGGCGGCACGGTCATCAATCCCACCACGCGCGCGGCGGTGCACTGTGCGGCGGCGTCAAGAATGGCGGTGGCCTCCTCGGGTCTCGCACCGAACTTGGTGGCTTCGCCGGCGAGGTCGATCTGAATCAGGAGCTCGGGGGTGGCGCCCACGTCCGCGGCAGCGCGGTCGAGCCGCTGGAGCAGTTCGACGCTATCCACGGATTCGATCATGGCGAAGCCGGGTGCGGCCTTCTTGGCCTTGTTGGTCTGGAGGTGGCCGATGAGGTGCCAGCGGAGGTCGGCGGGGTTGAAGGCCTCGATTTTCTCGAGGGCTTCCTGCACGCGGTTTTCGCCGAACACGCGGTGTCCGGCGGCGTAGGCCTCGCGGACGGCTTCGATGGGGAAGGTCTTGGAAACGGCGACGAGCTGGACGGAGGCGGGGTCGCGACCGGCTGACTGCGCTGCCGTGGTGATGCGTTGGCGGAGCGCGGTCAGCCGATCGACGAGTGACACGGTCTTACTTGATCATGCCCTTGATGGCGGGCAGGGTGGCCTTCACTTCGGCCGCCTTGTCGCCGTTGGGCTCGGCTTCGAGATACGCCTCGAGGGCCTTCACGGCGTCCGGCAGCAGGCCGAGGTTGAGCGAGGTCATCCCGAGCTGATACTGCGCAAAACCGTGCTTCGGGTTCACCTTGACGGCGACGTCGAACATCTTCTTGGCGTCGGCAAACTTCTGCGTGTTAAAGAGGGCCACGCCGATCCCGACGGCGGCATCCGCGTGTTCCTTGTCGATATCGAGCGCCTTCTGGAAGTTCTCGATGGCCTTCGCGTAGTCGCGCTTGGCGTTGTACTCGTAGCCGATGTTCGTGTAGCAGTCCTTGCAGTCCGGCATACCCGTCAGGGCTTCGCTGAACTTTGCGATGGCGCCGTCGTGGTCGCCGGCGTCGGCCGCGGCATTGCCAGCCGCAAAGGCGGCCTGCAGGGCTTGGAACTTCTTCTGGTCAACGCCAGCGGCGGCGCCGGGCGCGATCTTGAACGCGAGGTTCGAGCTGCCGCCCTGGCGCACGTTGGCCATCAGCGTCTGCTCCAGCTTGTCCTTCTTTGCCGTCACCTTCCAGGCGCCGGACTTGAGCCCGATCATCACGAACTCGCCCTTCTTGTCCGTGTTGGTCTTCTTGGAAACCCCGTCGGGGCCCGAGAAGTCGAGCGTGGCGCCATCAATGGGCGCGCCAGCCTGATCGGTGACCGTGCCCTTCACGAGTCCGGCCTGCGCAAATGCCGAGGTCGACAGCGCAAGGGCAACGCCCAGAGCAAACACCGCGCGGAACAGGTGGGTCCGCATAACCATTTCTCCTCCAGTCAGTAACGGGCCGTGCCCCAATGGCGGGTGACGAGATGCCTCGGAGCGCCCACCAGTTTACATGATGAAACTTTGCAAAGCGCGGGCCGAGTCCCGTGGGCGCGAATTCTGGCCTGAATCCGCGCGTTCTGGCCTAATCCTGGTCGTCAGTTCCCATGAACCGAGCAACATCTTCCAGGCTCATGGTCACCGGAGCGGGGGGCAGGCTGTTCAGGAAGCGGCGTCCGTAGCCCATGGTCCGCAGCCGCGGGTCGAGCACGGCCAGCACACCGCGGTCGTTCCGGTGGCGGATGAGCCGGCCGAGGCCCTGCTGGAGCGTGAGGATGGCGAGCGGCACGGTGTATTCGGCGAAGGCGTCGCCGCCCCGGGCGGTGATGGCCTCGATGCGGGCCGCGGTCACCGGGTCCGAGGGCGAGGCAAAGGGGAGCTTGTCGATGATGACGCAGCTCAGGGCGTCGCCCACCACGTCCACACCCTGCCAGAAGCTGGAGGTGGCGAGGAGCACGGCGTTGGGCGTGGTCCGGAACTGGTCGATGAGCTGGGTGCGCGGCGCCGACCCCTGCACGAGCACGGGGTAGGGAAGCGTCATCTGCAGGAACTGCTGGACGGTGCGGAGCACGGCATAGCTGGTGAAAAGCACGAAGGCGCGGCCCTCGGTGCACTTCAGCAGCTCCAGCACTTCGCGCGCGGCTGACTCGGCAAAGCTCGGGTGCTTGGGCGCGGGCATCTTCCGCGGGAGGTAGAGCACGGCCTGTCGGGCGAAGTCGAATTCCGAGGGCACACGCAGCTCATCGGCCTCGCGCAGGCCGAGCCGGCCTCGGACGTAATCAAAGGAGGCGTCGACGGCCAGCGTGGCCGACGTGAGGATGGTGCTCCGCATGCGATCGAAGAGTGCGTCGCGGATGATGCGCGAGACGTCGATGGGCGCGGCGCGCAGCAGCACGCCGCCCCGGCCGCGGGTTTCGAGGTAGTAGACGAAGTCGGTGTCGGCAGCCCGCACGAGGAACTTGATGTCGCGCGCCAGGTCGCCGGCGCGGCGGGCGATGGCATCGAGGTCGCTATTGCCCGAGGCGCTCTCGGCTCCGCCCTGGGATGGATCCGGCGGGCGCGAGGCGAGCGCCGCCGAGGCCTGCAGCCCATCGAGCGACCCGGCCAGCGCCACACCTTCCTGAAAGTGCTCGCTCATCGACTCGGCGGTATAGCGGGCGCGGGTCTCGGCCCCGCCTGGCCCGCCGCCACCGGCTTCGAGCACAAGCCCTGAAAAGAACGCCCGGGCGTGGTCGGCCACGCGGATGAGATCCCGCCGTAGGCCCTCGCGGGCAGCGACCGTGGCGGCCAGCCCGTCGAGGATGGCGCGATCGCCGTCGTGGACGAGCTCGTCCACCCGGTGGCTGCTGGCCGAGACACCGAAGTACTGCGTGGCCACGTCCTCGAGCTGGTGCGCTTCGTCCACCACGAGCGTGGCGCAGGCGGGAATCACCTCGCCGTAGTTGCCCTGCCGCACGGAGGCATCGGCACAGAGCAGGTGATGGTTCACGATGACCACATCAGACTCGGCCGCCCGCTGCCGCACCCGCGTGACGTAGCACTCGCTGTAGCGCGGGCACTCCTGGCCGAGGCACGTATCGGCGTCGGCGGCGATGTCCTTCCAGAGGGGCAGGTCCTCGGGCAGCTCGCGCAGTTCGGCCCGGTCGCCGGTCTCCGTCGTCCGCGCCCAGCGATTGAGCACAGGCAGCAGCACGCGGTCGCCGGAGGCAATGAGCCGCCCGGCTGCCGAGGTGTCGCCGTCGACGCCGTCGCGGTACTGCTCGAAGCGGTGGAGGCAGAGATAGTTGTTGCGCCCCTTCATCAGCGTCGCCGTGAAGGGGATGCCGAGCGCGTCGCGCAGCGCCGGCACATCTTTGAAATAGATCTGCTCCTGCAGGTTCTTGGTGCCGGTGGAGACGAGCACGCGCCCGCCGCTCAGAATGGCGGGGATGAGGTAGGCGAGGGTCTTGCCGGTGCCGGTGCCCGCCTCGGCGAGGAGGGTGCCGCCTTCCGCGATCACCTCGGCGACGGCGTTCGCCATCAGCCGCTGCCCTTCGCGGGGCTCGTAGCTTTCAACGGCCCGCGCGAGTGGTCCGTCAGGCGAAAAGGCGGCCTCGACGACCTCGGCGAGGGTCGGGCGCCCCGGTTCGTCGATCACGCTTCGATGACCCGCTGGGCGGCGTGCTTTGCCCGCGACCGGATCGCGCGTGGCGCTCTGGAGGGGCGCTCGTCGCGCAGGGCGGCCATCTCGGCCCGCAGCGCCGCACGGGCACGGCTCAGGCGCGCCTTCACGTTGTCCTCGCTGATGTTGAGGGCATGCGCGGTCTCGCGCGTCGAGAGCCCTTCAATCTCGCGGAGGAACACGACCGCGCGCGACTCGGCGGGCAGGGCCTTGAGCGAGCGGGCGAGGTGCGAGCGCAGGTGGCGCGAGGCGGCCAGGTCCTCGGGTGATCGGCCGGGGTGGGCGAGCGTGTCACCGGCCTTTGATCCATCGGCTGAGCTGGCGTCCAGGGATTCAACCCGGGATGGCTCGTCCACTCGCTTTCGCCGGCTCATCAGGCAGGCATTGCGCACGGTCCGATAGAGCCAGGGCCGGAAGGCGCCGGCGTCCCGAAGCTTCCCCACATGCCGGAACGTGCGGAGCATGGCTTCCTGCATGGCGTCCTGGGCGTCGTCGGGCTGGCCGCACACGGCCATGCTGAACCGCCAGGTCACATCCTGCGCGGCCACAAGGAGCCGCTCCAGGGCGTCGGTGTCCCCGGATGAGGCGGCCTCAATCAGCCCGGCGTACTCCGGTGTCACCTTTTCGCTATTCATGCATCTCTATGAGTGTGGACGATAGCCCGATGATACGACGCCTCTCTGTACTCGCCGCCCTGGCGCTTGCGGGTCCGGGTGCCTCGCTGGCCTTGGCGCAGGGTGCCATCAGTCTGGATGACGCGGTTGCGCGGGCCCTCGCCCGTCACCCCGCGGTCGCCGCTGCCGCTGCGGCGGAGCGTGCCGCCACGGCACGGGTGAGCGAGGCCAGGGCCGGCCGCCTCCCCTCGGCGGATGTGGTGGAGGGGTGGCAGCGTGGCAACCAGCCGGTCTACGCCTTCGGGTCGCTGCTGGCCCAGCGGCGCTTTCTGAGCGAGAACCTCGCGCTCGATGCCCTCAACCACCCGCCCGCCACGAACAATCTGCGCCTGGGCGTCACGGTGGAGCAGCCGCTCTTCAATCGCGCCACGGATGCGGGCGTGCGCGGCGCCGCGTCGGGAGAGGCGATGGCCGGCATCGCGCGGACGGCGGTGGCAGCGGACCTTCGCCTGGCGACAACCGCGGCCTACGCGGGAGTGCTGTCGGCTATCGCAGTGCACATGGCGGCCGACCGTGCCCTGGAGGCGGCGGTGGCGGACCGCGACCGCACCGGGCATCGGCGCGACGCGGGCCGGGCCACGGATGCGGACGTGCTGCAGTTCGACGTCCATGTGGCGCGCGCGCAGGCGCGGCAGGCCCAGGCCGTCGCCGGGGAGCGCGTGGCGCGCGCCCATCTGAATGGGTTGATCGGCGAGCCGCTCGATGCGCCGACCGCCGTGATGCCGGTGACGGCCGAGCGGTCGCCGGCGTCGGCAACCGCGGCACCGGTCGTTGCCCCAGGTGTCGGGGGGCGGCCCGACGTGCGTCTGGCTGCGGCTCGCGAGACGCAGGCGAGAGCCGCGGTGGATGGTGCCCGCGCGGCGTTTCTGCCGCAGGTGTCGGCCCAGGCGGGGTGGGAAGCCAATGGCGGCTCGTGGGGATCGCGCTCGCCGAGCTGGGCCGTGGGCGTCGTCGGTCGGCTGAATGTGTTCCGGGGCTTTGGGGATCAGGCTCGCCTGTCCGCGGCGCGCAGCGATGCGGAACAGCGGGCGGCCGAGCGCCGGCAGGTGGAATCAGCGGCCGAGGTGGAGATCCTCTCCGCCCAGGCGCGGCTCACGGCGGCCGAAGCGGCGGATGCCGCCATGGCGAGCGTTGCGGCGCAGGCCCGCGAGAGTCAGCGCATCGTGCGCGAGCGCTATGAACAGGGACTGGCCGAGAGCGTGGCGTTACTGCGCGCGGCTGAATTGGTCTACGAATCGGACGCGGCACAGGCCACGGCGGCGGCCGGGGTGCTGACCGCGCGCGCCGAACTGGATCGCGCACAGGGGAGTCATTGATGACGCGAGTGACTGGAAGAATGAAGCTGCTGCCGGCCGTGACCGCACTGGCCATCCTGGCGTCGGCGTGCGGCAAGGAGCACGCGGTGCCGACGGTCGCGGCGGAGGCACCGCTGGCGGTGCAGACGGCGCTGCTGGCGACCGGAGATGTGACCGATGCGCATGAGGCCGGGGGCACGGTGCAGGCGCGCACGGTGACCGCGCTGGCGGCGCGCGTGATGGGCCAGGTGCGCGAGGTGCGCGTGAAGGCCGGCGACCGCGTCCGTGCCGGTCAGGTGCTGGTGGTGCTGGACGGTGCGGACCTCGCGGCCCAGGCCAAGAGCGCCTCGGCCGCGGCGCGTGCGGCTGGAGAGGGAGCAGCAGCGGCCGACGCGGAGTTGCGGGCCGCGGAAGCGGCGCTGACGCTGGCCCGCGCCTCGCACGGGCGGGTCCGGGCGCTCGAGGCCTCACACTCCGCCACGAAGCAGGAATTGGACGAAGCCTCTGCCACGCTGGCGGCGGCCGAATCGCGAGTGGCCGGAGCGCGTGCGCGGGTGGCGCAGGCGGCGCAGGGCACGGCGAGCGCGGAAGCGTCGAGCGAGGCGGCGCGCATTGTCGAGTCCTACACGATGCTCGCTGCGCCCTTTGCCGGCGTGGTGACGGAGAAGCTCGTGGAGCCCGGGGCGATGGCGCTGCCGGGGATGCCGTTGCTGCGCCTGGAAGACCCGGCGGCGTTCCGGGTGGAGGTGCGGATCGACGAGTCGGGCGCCGCGCGGTGGACGCCCGGCGTGACGGTGGACGTGGTGGTCGATGCGCTCGGCCGCACCACGCCGCTTGCCGGGCATGTGGAGGAGGTGGCGCGCGCCGCGGATGTCGATGCCCGCACCTTCCTCGTGAAGGTGGCCCTGCCGGCCACGCCAGGTCTTCGCTCGGGGCTCTTCGGCCGCGTCCGTGTGCAGGGTGGGCCGAGGCAGGCGCTCCAGGTGCCGGAGTCGGCCGTGGTACGCCGCGGGCAGGTGTCCTCCGTCTTCGTCGTGGAGGCGGGTGTCGCGCATCTGCGCCTCGTGGATCTGCGCGGGCGTGAAGTGCTCGCGGGCCTGGCCACAGGCGACCGCATCGTAATTGCGCCGCCGCCCGGCCTGACAGACGGCCGTCGCGTGGCGGAGGGGGGGCGGTGATGACGCCCCATATCGGCGCGGCTGGTCGCATCGCCGAGGCCTTCATCCAGTCCAAGCTCACACCGCTCTTCATCGCGGCGTCGATGGCCCTGGGCGCCGTGGCGGTGCTCGATCTGCCGCGCGAAGAGGAGCCGCAGATCATCGTCCCGATGGTGGACGTGTTCGTGGGCATGCCCGGCGCGTCGCCGGCCGAAGTGGAGCAGCGCGTCACCCGTCCGCTGGAGCAGCTCCTCTGGGAGATCCCAGGCGTCGAGTACCTCTACTCCACCTCGGGCCCGGGGCAGTCGATGGTCATCGTCCGCTTCAAGGTCGGCGAGCCGGAAGAAGCAGCGCTGGTGCGCCTCAACCAGAAGATGGCGGCCAATGCGGACCGCATTCCGCCCGGTGTGGTGGGGCCGCTCGTCAAGCCGCGCTCGATCGACAACGTGCCGATTCTGGCGCTCACGCTCTCATCGGACCGGTACGGCGACGACCAGCTCCGCCGCCTCTCGGCGCAGCTGCGCGAGGCCGTCGCGGAAGTGCCGGATGTGTCTGAAGTGAGCCTCATCGGCGGGCAGCCGGGGCAGGTGCACGTGACGCTCGACGTCGCCCGGCTCGAGGCGCACGGCGTGGCGGCGCCCCAGGTGTTGGCGGCGCTCGGTGGGCGCAACGCCCAGCAGATGGCCACGGGTGTGGTTCGCGGAGGCGTGCGCACGGCCGTTGAGAGCGGGCAGCTCCTCGGCACCGCGGCCGAGGTTGGAGCGGTCGTGGTGACCTCCCAGGGCGGTCGGGTCCTGCGCGTGCAGGATGTGGCGGATGTGACGACCGGCCCGGCGGAGCCCGAGGCGTATGTGCGCTTTGCGGACCGCACCGGTGCCAGGCCGGCCGTGACCATCGCCGTGGCCAAGCGGAAGGGCACCAACGCCACCGATGTGGCGCACCGCGTCCTCGCGAAGGTCGACACCCTCAAGGGCACGCTCCTGCCGGGTGACGTGCGCGTGGTCGTGACGCGCAACTACGGCGAGACCGCTGCCGAAAAGAGCGACGAGCTGCTCTACCACATGCTCCTCGCCGTGCTCTCGGTGGCCGCACTCATCTGGCTGGTGCTCGGCGCGCGCGAGGCGGCGGTGGTGCTGCTCGCGATTCCGGTCACCCTGGCACTGACGCTGCTGCTCTTCTATCTCTACGGCTACACGCTCAACCGCATCACGCTCTTCGCGCTGATCTTCTCGATCGGCATCCTCGTGGATGACGCGATCGTGGTGGTCGAGAACCTGGTGCGCCACGCGCGGGCCGATGGCCGGGGCGAGGGCGGACTTGCAGCCGTCGCCATCCGCGCGGTGGACGAAGTGGGCAACCCCACGATCCTGGCCACCTTCACCGTCGTCGCGGCGATCCTGCCGATGGCGTTCGTGGGTGGCCTGATGGGGCCCTACATGCGCCCCATTCCAGTGGGCGCCTCGGCCGCGATGGTGATCTCGCTCATCGTCGCCTTCGTCGTCACGCCCTGGGCCGCCGTGCGGCTCCTGAAAGATGGGGCGCACGGGGCCGAAGTCCACGAGGACCGGCTGACCGTGCTCTATCGGCGCGTCATGGGCCGGCTGCTCGCGAGCGGCTCGGCCCGCTGGGGCTTCCTCGGCGGCGTGGCGGTGCTGCTGCTCATCGCGGTGGCCTTCGTGCCGCTGAAGCTGGTGACCGTGAAGATGCTGCCGTTCGACAACAAGAGCGAGTTCCAGGTCATGGTCGACATGCCCGAGGGCACGCCGCTTGAGACGACGGCACGCGTAGCGGCCCAATTGAGCGCCGCGGTGCTCGAGGATGCCGCCGTCGTCAACGTGCAGCAGTACGTGGGCACGACCGCGCCCTACAACTTCAACGGCCTCGTGCGGCACTACTTCCTCCGCCGCGGTCCGCACCTGGCGGACCTGCAGGTGAACCTCCTGCCGAAGGACGACCGCACGGACCAGAGCCACGCGATCGCTCGCCGCGTGCGCGACCGGCTGCGTCCGCTGGCCGAATCCCTCCACGCCACGATTCAGGTGGCCGAGGTGCCGCCAGGTCCGCCGGTGCTGCAGACATTGGTGGCCGAAGTCTATGGGCCGGACGCGGACCGGCGTCGCGCGATCGCGGCGCAGGTGAAAGGCATCTTCACGACGACGCCTGGCGTGGTGGATACCGACTGGTACGTCGAGGAGGACGCACCGAAGATCTCGCTCCGCGTGGATGCCGAGAAGGCCGCCGCGGCGGGAGTCTCCACGGCGGAGGTGGCGTCGCTCGTGCAACTGGGTGGGGCGGGCGCGGTGGCAGGTCTCCTCCACGACGCGTCGAGCCGTGAGGATGTGCCGATTGTGGTGCGACTGCCGAAGGCGCAGCGGGACCTGACCGCGCTTCAGGCGCTCCGGGTGGGTGGCACCAGGCCGGTCTCGGTGGGTGAGCTGACCGTGCCCGAGAGTGGCGTCGAGGGGGCGAGCCGGTACCACAAGAACCTGCAGCCGGTGACCTACGTCACGGGTGACCTGGCCGGAGGCGCCGAGAGCCCGGTCTATGCCATCTCGACCATGAATGAGTCCATTGCGGCGCTGACGCTCCCGGAAGGCTATGGCCTTGAGGTGTTCAACGCGTCGCTGCCGACGGACACCTCGCGCTATGCGATGAAGTGGGACGGCGAGTGGCACATCACCATCGAGGTCTTCCGCGACCTCGGCCTGGCCTTTGGTGCGGTGCTGATCCTCATCTATGTGCTGGTCGTGGGCTGGTTCCAGTCGTTCACGACGCCGCTCGTGATCATGGCGGCCATCCCGTTCAGCCTGGTCGGCATTCTGCCGGCGCATGCCGCGATGGGCGCCTTCTTCACGGCCACCTCGATGATCGGTTTTATCGCCGGTGCCGGGATCGTGGTGCGCAACTCGATCATCCTCGTCGACTTCATCGAGCAGCGGCTCCGCGAGGGGCTGCCGCTGGAGCAGGCTGTGGTGGACGCTGGCGCGGTGCGGTTCAGGCCGATGGTGTTGACGGCCGCCGCCGTGGTCGTCGGCGCGGGCGTGATTCTCTTCGATCCGATCTTTCAGGGGCTGGCCATCTCGCTGATGGCTGGCGAAGTGGCATCGCTGCTGCTGTCGCGGATGACGGTGCCGGTGCTCTATTTCGTAATGCGGCGGCGGCAAGTGCCGCTGGAGGTAGCGTGATGAATGTTGATCGTGCAATCCGTCTGATCGGCGGAGGATTCGTGGCCGCCAGCGTCGTGCTCGGGATGTACGTGCACCCCGGGTTCTACTGGTTCACGCTCTTTGTCGGGCTCAATCTCTTCCAGTCGGCCTTCAGCAACTGGTGCCCGATGATGGCCATCCTGCGGAAGGCCGGCCTGCAGGGCTAGGTCTGCGACGGGTGCGCGGTGTTCCCTGTCACTCCAGGGCACCGTGGCTGTGTAGTCGCATACACGAGAGGTCGGCGGCGAACGCTGAGGAGGTGAGACTCCAACCGGTGTCGGGGAGTGAGAGCCCCACCCCGCCCGGGCACATTGGCCGCGGCCCTCCCCTTCTGTTTACTGCTGGCGTTCCGGGTAGAGCGGGAAGCGCATGCAGAGGGCCAGCACCTCGGCCTTCACCGTGGCGATGGCCGCGTCGTCGTCCGGCGTGGCGAGCACGCGTGCGATGAGGTCGCCGATGATTTCCATCTCGGCTTCCTTCATCCCGCGGGTCGTCATGGCCGGCGTGCCCACGCGGATGCCGCTGGCCGTCATCGGCGGGTTCTTGTCGAACGGGATGGCGTTCTTGTTGACCGTAATCTCGGCCTTGCCGAGCGCGGCTTCCGCGGCCTTGCCCGTGATGCCCTTGCTGAACACATCCACCAGCATCAGGTGGTTGTCCGTGCCGCCGCTGACGAGCCGGAAGCCGTGGCTGCTGAGGACCTTCGCGAGCGTCGCGGCGTTGGCCACGACCTGCTTCGCGTAGTCCTTGAAGGCCGGCTCGGCCGCTTCCTTGAAGCACACGGCCTTGGCCGCGATGATGTGCATGAGCGGGCCGCCCTGCACGCCCGGGAAGAGCGCGCGGTCCAGGTCCTTCGCATACCGCTCCGTGCAGAGCACCAGGCCCGAGCGCGGTCCGCGCAGCGTCTTGTGCGTCGTTGAGGTGACGAAGTCCGAGTGCGGGACGGGGCTCGGGTGCACGCCGCCGGCCACCAGGCCCGCGATGTGGGCCATGTCCGTCATCATCGGTGCGCCGACGGCCTTGGCCACGGCCGAGATGCGCGCGAAGTCGATGATGCGCGGGTAGGCACTGGCGCCCACCACGATGAGCTTCGGCTTGTGCTCGTGCGCGAGGCGCTCAAGCTCCTCGTAGTCGATGCGCTCGTCCTCTTGCCGCACGCCGTAGGGCACGATGTTGAAGAACTTGCCCGAGAAGTTGAGCGGGTGGCCGTGGGTGAGGTGGCCGCCGTGTGCGAGGTTCATGCCGAGGAGCGTGTCGCCCGGCTTGAGCATCGCGAGAAAGACCGCCGTGTTGGCCTGCGCGCCCGAGTGGGGCTGCACATTGGCGTGGTCGGCCCCAAAGAGCGCCTTCGCTCGTGCAATCGCCAGCGATTCGGCGACGTCCACGAACTCACACCCGCCGTAGTAGCGCTTGCCCGGGTAGCCTTCGGCGTACTTGTTCGTCATCACCGAGCCGGCCGCTTCGAGGATGGCCGAGCTGACGAAGTTTTCCGAGGCGATCAGCTCCAGGCCGTCGGCCTGGCGATGGGTTTCATTCCGGATGGCCTGCGCGATATCGGGGTCGAACGCGGCCAGGGAGCGCTGCATGCGGGCAAGGGTGTCGGACATGGGAACCCCGATTGTACTGTTCTCGTTGCCGGGGATCGAATCGGCCGTGACACCATAGGAGCGAACCCCACACATGTCACACCCATCCGCCTTCATTTCCCGCAAAGGGGAACAGCGCCTCGCCGCTGGTCACCCCTGGATCTACCGCTCCGATGTTGCCGACGTGGACGCGGAGGTGGGCGACACCGTGGCCGTCAAGAGCCCCCGCGGGCAGGTCCTCGGACAGGCGCTGTTCAGCAGCGAGTCCCAGATCACGCTCCGGATGCTGACCAGGGGCGAGACGCCGGCGGACCTCGCCTTGTGGCGGCGCCGGATTGACGCGGCCGTCACGTTCCGCGAAGGCCTGGCGATCGACGCCACGGCCTTCCGGCTGGTGAACGCGGAAGCCGACCTGCTGCCCTCGCTCATCGTCGACCGCTACGGCGACTACCTGGTCGTGCAGGCGCTCTCGC
This sequence comes from Acidobacteriota bacterium, assembly GCA_947482665.1. Lineage (GTDB taxonomy): Bacteria > Acidobacteriota > Vicinamibacteria > Vicinamibacterales > UBA2999 > CANKJK01. The sequence goes on along the minus strand of CANKJK010000011.1, from coordinate 126,225 downwards.
AGGGTACGGACCGGTTGCTGCCCGAGATCACGGCGATCCTGGCCGAGCGCGTGCACCCGAAGGGCATCCTGGCGCGCAACGACCCGAAGGTCCGGTCGCTCGAAGGGCTGCCACAGGAAGTCCGGTTGCTGCACGGCACCGTGCCCGAGTCGATCCTCGTGAAGGAAGGCCCCGTCGAGTACGACGTCAACGTGTGGACGGGGCAGAAGACGGGCCTCTTCCTCGACCAGCGTGAGAACCGCGAGGCGGCGCTGCGCTATGCCAAGGGGCGCCTGCTCGATGGATGCAGCTACAACGGCGGCTTCTCGCTCCGGCTGGCATCCGCGTGCGATCAGGTCATCGCCGTCGACATCTCGGCCGACGCGGTGGCGCGCACGGCGGCCAACGCCGCCCGCAACAAGATCGCCCACCTCCAGGCGGTCGAGGCGAATCTGTTCGACGAACTGCGCAGCCTCGGCAAGGCCGGTGAGCGCTTCGACACGATCGTGCTGGACCCGCCAGCCTTCGCCAAGAACAAGACATCGGTGCCGAACGCCCTGGCGGGCTACAAGGAGATCAATCTCCGCGCGATGCGCCTGCTGACGCCGGGCGGGACGCTCATCACCTGCAGCTGCTCCTACAACGTGACGGAGCCGATGTTCGAGGCCGTGCTGCACGAGGCCTCGGCTGACAGCCAGGTGCCGGTGAGCATCGTGGAGAAGCGGATGCAGGGCCGTGATCACCCGGTGCTGCTCGGCGTGCCGGAAACCTATTACCTGAAGTGCTTCATCCTGCGCCGGCTGGACTAGTGGGTCACTGAGGTGGCGAAGCGGACCTGTCTCATCACGGGTGCGTCGGCCGGCATCGGCGCGGCCTTTGCCGAAGTGTTCGCGGCGCACGGGTTCGACCTCATCCTCACGGCGCGCCGTCGTGATCGGCTGGAGGCGCTGGCCTCCTCACTGACAGCACGGCACGGCTGCGCGGTGCACGTGCTGACGGCGGACCTGGCCGAGCCTGGCAGCGTGGCCCGGCTCTGCGGGGAGCTTGAGGCGCGTGGCCTCACAGTGGATGCGCTGGTGAACAACGCCGGGTATGGCGTGCCGGGCCTGCTGACCACACCGGCATGGGAGCAGCAGCGCGACGCGCTCCAGGTGCTCATCGTCGCGGTCGTCGAGTTGGCGTACCGTCTGCTGCCGGGGATGCAGGCGCGCGGCTACGGCCGCATCCTGAATATCGCCTCGCTCGCGGGGCTGATTCCCGCACCCGCCGGTCACACGATCTACCCGGCCTCGAAGAGCTTCGTGATGCGCTTCTCGGAGGCGCTCTCGGAGGAAGTGCGCGGCACGGGCGTTCAGGTGACGGGGCTCTGCCCGGGCTTTACGCTCTCGGAGTTTCACGACGTGACCGGCACCCGCGCGTCGGTCAGCAAGCTCCCGGGCTTCATGTGGCAGGACGCCGACACGGTGGCCCGCGCCGGCTACGACGCCGTGATGGCCGGCATCGCCGTCTACGTGCCGGGCCGCGTCAATCGCGTGATGGCCTTCGTGGCGCGTCACGCACCGTGGGTGCTCATGCAGGTGCAGCGGCGGTTCTCGTGGGCCTACCGCAAGACGCACTGAGCGCGGGCGCGGACGGGCCGCTCGCGCCCGGCATCAGCCGCGCGCTGGCGCGGGAACGCACGGCCGCCATTCGCGACCTCACCTACGCCCTCCGCCTCCGCCTTCCGGACGGCGCAGACCAGGCCATCACCGGCGAGATCCAGATCGGCTGCGTGCTGGCCGCGCCCACGCGGCTGGTGCTCGATTTCGCCGAGGCCACAACCAGGCTCCATGCCGTGTCCTGCGACGGGCGGCCTGTGCCCGTCGAGGTCGTCGCCAACCACGTCGTGATTGCCGCGGGCGAGACCCGCGCCGGTCGCAACGTGGTGACGTGCTCCTTCTCCGCGGGCCAGGATGCGATCCATCGACGCGAGGGCGTGTTCTACACGCTCTTCGTGCCGGCACGGGCGCACACCTGCGTGCCCTGCTTCGACCAGCCGGACCTCAAGGCCCGCGTCACGCTGGAGCTTGAGGTGCCGGCTGGCTGGAACGCCGTGGCCAATGGCGCGGAGGTGGAGCGAGCCGCGATGGCCGGTGAAGGCGGTGCAGGGCGCGAGCTGATTCGCTTCAGCGAGACCCCGCCGATCTCGACCTACCTGATGGCGTGGGCCGCGGGCTCCCTGCAGGTGGCAACCGCGAAGGCAGACGGACGCACATTCCGCGTCTTCCATGTCGGGACGGACCAGGCCCGGGTCGCGCGGAACCTCGCCGCCATCGGCGCACTGCATGCGCGAGCGCTCGCGTGGCTGGAGGCGTACACGGGAATCGCGTGTCCGTTCGAGAAGGTCGACATGCTCCTCGTGCCGGCCTTTCAGTTTGGCGGCATGGAGCACCCGGGTGCGGTGTTCTACCAGCAGGCATCGCTCCTGCTGCCCGAGTCCGCGACGTCCGGGGAACTGCGGAACCGCGCGCATCTCATCGCTCATGAAACGGCGCACCTGTGGTTTGGCGATCTGGTGACGATGCCGTGGTTCGACGATGTGTGGCTGAAGGAGGTCTTCGCGAACCTGATGGCCGAGAAGATCCTGGCCGCGGGCGAACCCGATGACGCAGCCGACGTGCGGTTCTACCTCGCGCACTACCCGGTGGCCTACGACGTGGACCGCACGGGAGGCGCGACGGCCATCCGGCAGGAGCTCGACAACCTCGCCAGCGCCAGCGAGCTCTACGGGCCCATCGCGTATCAGAAGAGCCCGATTGCGTTGCGCGACCTCGAACGCTGTCTTGGGGACGCACGCTTCCGCGAGGCCGTCCGCGAGTACCTGCGGACGCATGCATGGGGCGTGGCGGACTGGCCTGACCTGCTGGCGTCGTGCGAGCGAGCGCTTGGAGAGCCGCTCCGCGAGTGGTCGCAACGGTGGATCGAGACCGCCGGCCGGCCTGAAGTTCCGACGGTGAACGGCACGTGGCCGTCACCGGCGTACGGACACGTCGGGCTGACCGGCGCCGAGCTGGACCGCCTCGGCGCCAGAATGTCTCGCATCACCGATGGCGAGGAGCGTGCGGCCTCGTGGGTGGCGCTCTGGGAGGCCGTGGCCGACGGCGCCCTCGCGCCCGAGCGCTATGTCCGGACGCTGCTGGCCGCGCTCCCGCTGGAGGAAGAGCCGCTCGTCCGCTCATATCTGCTCACGTCGCTGCGCCGGGCCTTCTGGCAGTGGTTGCCAGGGGCCGTTCGCGGCGCGCTGGCACCAGCCGTGGAAGAGACGTGCCGGCATGCGTGTGAAGGCGCGGACAGCCACGCCGACGTGCGGGAGTGGCTGCGCGTGCTCTGTGCGGTGACATCAAGCGCGGAGGGTGTGGCCAGACTGCACGAGCTGTGGCGTATCGGGGCGGTGGCTGGTGCGCGTCTGGTCGAGCCCGATGAGATGGCGCTCGCTGAGACCCTGTGCGTACTGAGCCCTGAACGCGAGACGGAGATCCTTCGCGAGCAGATGACCCGGACCGTGAACCCGGAGGCACGTGCTCTGCTGGCCTATCTGGCGGACGCCCTGTCTCCCGAGCCGGAGGTTCGTGAGGCGATGGTGCGCCGGCTCGCCGCGCCAGAGGCGAGGCGGCCCGAAGTGTGGGCGCTGGACGCCGTAGCGCGGATCCATCACCCGCTGCGGCAGGTGCACGCCGTCGGGCTCATCGAACCGTGCCTGGCGCTGCTGCCAGCCGTGCAGGCCTCGGGCGACATCTTCCTGCCGAGGCGTTGGGCTCACGCCGTACTCCAGGGGCACTCCAGCCGCGAGGCCGCCGTGGTTGTCGAGCGGGTGCTCGGGCACGCGCCTCTCTCGCCGTACCAGCAGCGGCTCGTGCGTGAAGCGGCTGACGATCTGCTCCGTGTCACCAGGTCCGCGCGATGACCACTCAGGTGCGGCAGGGCTCTCGGCGGAACGCCGATCCCGCCTATCCTGTCAGTGTTGTGGCGGCCGCGATGACGCGACCGCGAGGAGGTGCCTGGTGACCGTACGGTGGCTGTCTCTGCTGATGACGCGGGAGTTGGACGATCTGGTGAAGGAACTGGATCTGTTCGCGGATGAATCCCAGATCTGGGCCACCGCGCCTGGCGTCACGAACTCCGTGGGCACGATCACGCTGCACCTCTGCGGCAATCTGCGGCACTGCATCGGTTTCAAGCTGGGCGGCATCGACTACACCAGGAATCGCGACCACGAGTTCGCGGCCAGAGGCATCTCACGCGCCGAACTCACGGCCGAGATCGCGCGCACGCGCGAAGGCGTGGTCAGCGCGCTTGCGGCCCTGCCCGAGTCGCGGCTGGAGGAGGTGTGTCTCTTTGTGCCGAACGGCATGCGGCTGCCAACGGGGCTCTTCCTGCTGCACCTCGCCACGCACCTGTCGTTTCACATCGGCCAGGCCGGCTACCTGCGCCGGGTACTGACGGGCGAGACCTCGTCGAGTGGAGCGGTGGGCTTCCCCGGACTCGCGTCCGAGGTGATGCCGTAGAGGGGTCTTACGAGGGAGGCAGACCGTCCACGACGAACATCTGGCTCGTGGAGGCGCTGTGCCGGATGGCTTTGGGTCCGGCGTATTCGGGGGAATTGAGCCAGGCCTTGGCCTGGTCTGACGACGGGAACTCGATGACGACCACGCGCCCGGCGGGCGTTGAGCCCTCCAGGGTTTCCGCGCGGCCGCCCCTGGCGAGGTATCGGCCGCCGTACTGGGCCACGGTGCCCGGAGCCAGCTTCGCGTAGTCCGCGTAGCGCTCCGGGTCCGTGATCGTGATGTTGATGAGGATATAGGCGGCCACGGCCGTCGATCCGCGTCCTACTTCTTGGCCTTGGAGCGCAGCCAGTTCACGATGTTCCAGGTGTCCGTCTCGCTGAGGCGGTCGTCCCAGGGTTCCATCACGAGTTCAGGCGGCACACCGTTGCGGATCACATAGAAGATCTCGCCGTCGGTGGAGCCATGGTCCCACTTGTCGTCCACCAGATTCGACGCTTCGTGATCGCCGGCTTCCTTGGGCGGTCCACCCGTCGCCTCGCGCCCGTGGCAGCCACGGCAGCGCTTCATGTAGATCGCTTCGCCCGCTGCGATGGAATCCGGTGACATGGCCACTGGGTTCTTGACCTTGGCAGCTTCGGCGTTGCCACCTGGCTTTTCCTGCGCGGTGATCGCGACCGCCAGGAAGGCAGCCATCAGCACCACGAACACACCCTTCACAACTGCGCGCATACCGTGTCTCCGTCGATAGTCACGAGCCCTGAACGGGCCGTGGCAGTTTCCATCCTAGAACACCCGCGTCCGCTTGGGTAGGCATTCAGCAATTTCAACGCCAGAACGGCTTTCCGGCATCGGGCCTGTTCAGCCCGACGCCGGCCGGTGGGTTCGGGCCACCGGTGCCTTCTTACTTGGCCAGCGGGTTCGGTCTGAGCTGGATATGGATGGCCTTGGGCCGTTCGCTCTTGCCGCCTTCCTGGTGCCAGGTCGGCTGCTCGGAGTGGGTGGACCACAGTCCGCGGCCCTTCCATCCGGCCTTCGGATCGTCGATGCGCCCGTCCATGCCGCGCGGATGGAAGCCCATCGGATAGGGCACCCGCATCACGACCCACTTCCCACCCGTGAAGGCCATGAGGGAGTCGGACCCGGAGCCGACCAGCATCGGCGTGTTGTCGCCGAAGCCGCCGGAGTTGTGCCAGTCCACCCAGTTCAGATAGTAGGAGTCGGCGCTGCCGGACCACTCGACCGTCTTGAAGTTCGGGCCTGGCGCCTGGTGCAGGGTCCATCCCTCGGGGCAGTGCTGGCCGGTGGCCGTCGGGCCGTTGAGCACCTTGCACTTGCGACGGTCAAACTCGGCGTAGTGGCCGCTGTTGAGGCCAACCCAGATGACGCCCGTGCTGTGGTCGATATCGATGCCGTGCGGGAGGTACCCGGAGACCTTGGCCTTCGGGTTGTTGTAGGGCGGCTCGTACACCTCCATCAGGTGTGTCTTGGGGTCGAGCCGCGTGATGGCGCCCGGAATGCCCAGGATGGAGTACCAGACCGAGCCGTCGATCGGGTTCGGAATCAGGCCGTAGCCACCTGGTGCACGCTGCCAGTCCTTGGTCGGATCCATCGGCTCCTTGGCCGAGACGCCAGGCAGGTCCGCCTTGCCGTTGCCATTCGTGTCGATCACCGTGTCCGTAAACCGCATCGCGGACGCCTTGGCGTCGCCCGTGGCGTCCCACTTCTTGATGTCGAAGTACGCGCCGCCGAACCACATCTTGTCGTCGTCGGCGAGCTGCAGGTGGCCGCCATTGGTCGGACAGTCGGGGAGGTGCACCACCTTGTCGGTCTTCGGATAGAAGACGCGGCAGCCACCGCGCGCCGTCACCCAAGTGCGGCCCTGGCCGTCGAACATCGGATTGTGCGGCGCCAGCTTGCCCTTCCAGATAACCTCTTCACCCCAATAGGGCGACGGCTGCGGAATCTCCTGCGCCCACGCGTAGGGAAGTGACTCGTCGTGCACCGGCACGGGCACGCGATGCTCGGTGTTCTTCACCGGGTCCAGCACCGTGATCCAGTCGCCGCTCAGTTCCTCGACGCCGACGAGCGGGCCGTAGGCGTTGACCGTGGGGTTGCGACGGTCCGTCGAAATGGCGTCGTGCACGAATGTCTTGGCGGTCGACCACTCCCACTGGGTGACGACGAGATTGCGCTCGAGCCCCTGGGGGCGCGGCGGCGCCTGCGGCAGTTCGCCGGCGGCGATACGGTCGGACCAGGAGGCCATGTACTTCAGTGCGCCGCGGCCGATCGGACCGAAGGAGCTGTTCATGTACGCGCCGCTGATCCCGATCTGGATGCGGTAGTCCCAGGCCTCGACGGAGGTCTTGAAGTTGCTCTTGAGGTCGGGCGAGAGTTCGCGGGTCACCTTCGTGCCCATCTGATGGCACTGCGTGCAGGCGAGATTCATCTTGACGTTGCCGATCCACTCGCCCTGCGTCTTCACGGTCTCGGGGATGCCGTTGCCTTTGCGGCCCGTGCCCGGGAACTCGGTAGCTGGCGGTGGTTCGAGCAGGGAATACCAGTAGTTGGCGGGGTAGTACTCGGCCGCGGCCTTCGCCGACGGTGCCGTGACGGCCTTGAGGTCGAGCGTCTTGCCCGGGCCCGACTTCACCTTGGGCGAGTCCACGAGGCCATAGCCGCGCACCCACACGTCGTAGGTCGCCGCCGGCAGGTCCGGAATCACGTAGCGGCCCTTGTCGTCGGTGACGACGATGCGGATGAACTTCGTCGGCAGGTCGCGTGTCTCCGCGATGACCCACACGCCGGCTTCGGGACCCTTTGATCCGGTGACGACGCCGCCGATGTCGTCCTTGTCGATGGCCACCGCCGGCCCGGCCTGCCTGGCGCCCAGGCTCGCGACGGCGAGGAGGACGACCGCGGCCGAGACGCCCGTAATGATGCGCGTGAAGCGCGAAAGACTGCCCATCTCTAAACTCCTTGTGCTGACGTGACGCTTACTTTGCGAGCGGATCCGGCCGGAGCTGGAAGTGGATCGCCTTGGGGCGTTCGCTCTTGCCACCCTCCTGATGCCACGACGCCTGTGCCGCGTGCGTCGACCAGAGTCCGCGACCCTTCCAGCCGGCCTTCGCGTCGTCGATGCGGCCGTCCATGCCACGCGGGTGGAAGCCCAGCGGGTAGGGCACGCGCAGCACCACCCACTTGTTGTTCACCAGCCCCATGAGCGAGTCCGACGTGCTGCCGACGAGGAACGGCGTGTTGTCGCCCAGGCCGGACGTATTGTGCCAGTCCACCCAGTTCAGGTAATAGGAGTCGGCCGTGCCGGACTCCTCGACTGTCTTGAAGTTGGGACCCGGCGCCTGGTGGAGCGTCCAGCCCTCGGGGCAGTGCTGGCCCGTGGCGGACGGGCCATTGGTGACCTTGCACTTGCGGCGGTCGAACTCGGCGTAGTGGCCGCTGTTGAGGCCGGTCCAGATGACGCCTGTCTTCCGGTCCACGTCGATGCCGTGCGGCAGGTAGCCCTGAGTCTTCGCGTTCTTGTTCATGTACGGCGGCTCGTACCACTCGGAGAGCTTCGTCTTCGGGTCGTACCGCATGATGCCGCCCGGGATCACCGAGTAGGAGATCCAGACCGAGCCATCCACCGGATTCGGAATCACGGAGTAGGCCTGGCCGGGATCGAGTTCCTTGTCCTTGGTCGGATCCAGCTTGTCCTTGGCCGAGACCCAGCCCGCGTCCAGCTTGCCGTTGCCGTTGGCATCCATCACGCGCACGATGTGGCCGCCGGCCTTCTTCTCGTCGCCGGTCTTGTCCCACAGCCGCGAGTCGAACCAGGCGCCGCCGCCGCCGTCACCCCAGAGCACATCGTTATCGTCGAACTGCAGGTGATGGCCCACCGGGCAGTCCTTCAGCTGCAGCACCTTGTCGGTCTTGGGGTCGAACACGCGGCACCCGCCGCGCGCGGTGATCCAGACGCGGCCCTTGCTGTCGAACATGGGATTGTGCGGCGCCACCTTGGCCTGCCAGATGAGCTCGTCACCCCAGTACTCGGAGGTGTTCGGGATGGAGTCGGACCAGGTCGCCTTGGCGTTCGGGTCGTTGGCGGGAACCGGAATTTCCTTGTCGGTGTGCTTCACGGGATCGAGCACGGCGATGAAGTCGCCGCTCAGTTCCTCGGTGCCGACGACCGGGCCGTAGCCATTGAGCGTGGGATTCCGGCGGTCGGTCGTGATCTCGTCGTGCACGAAGCGCTTCGAGTTGGCCCATTCCCACTCGGTGACGACGAGGTTGCGCTCCACGCCCGCGGGACGCGGCGGCGCCACCGGGGGAATCTCACCCTTGGCAATGCGATCGCTCCAGTTCGCGAAGACCTTGAGCGCGCGCTGCCGGCCCAGCGGGGCCAGCGTGGAGTTCATGAACGTGCCGCTGATACCAATGACGAGCCGGTAGTCCCACGCGTCGACGGAGTTCTTGAACTTCGCCTTCTGATCCGCCGTGAGTTCGCGCGTGGCCTTGGTGCCCATCTGGTGGCACTGCGTGCAGGCGTTGGTCATCTTGGCGTTGCCGAGCCAGGAGCCCTGCGTCTGGTTCTGCTCGGGGATGCCGTTACCAGTCCGGCCCGTGCCCGGGAAGTCGCTCTTGGGCGGCGGCTCCAGCAGGGCGTACCAATAGTTCGCAGGGTAGTAGTCGGCGGCGGCCTTCGCCGTCGGCGCCGCGATGGCCTTGAGGTTGAGCATCTTGCCGGGCTGTCCCTTGACCTTCGGCGAGTCGACGAGGCCGTAGCCGCGCACCCACACGTCGTAGCCGGCCTTCGGGAGGTCGGGCAGGACGTAGCGGCCCTTGTCGTCGGTGACGACGATGCGGATGAACTTCGTCGGCAGGTCGCTCGTTTGCGCGATGACCCAGACACCCGCCTCTGGGCCCTTCGCACCCGTGACCACGCCGCCGATGTCGTCGGCGTCGATGGCCACCGTTGCGGGGGCGCTCTGACGGGCGCTGAGACCGGCGACGGCCGCCAGCAACAGCGCGGAGGCGGCGACGGCCGAACGGCGTGTAAGACGCGAGAACCTGACCATAACTGTGCTCCTCATGGGGAAGGACCGCTCCCCGGGGCGTTGGGCCGCGGGAAAGGCCCCATAGGAATAGCACAGCGGCCAACAAAAAAGGGGCGGGTCCCGAAGGACCCGCCCCTGGTCGTGCCCGGCGGCCGAAGCCGCAGCGGTCTTACTTGTCGAGCGGCGAATTGCGCAGCTGGAACTTCAGCACCTTCGGGCGCTCGCTCTTGCCGCCCTCCTGGTGCCAGCCCGCCTGCCCGGCGTGCGTGGACCAGAGGCCCTTGCCCTTCCAGCCGGCGTTCGGGTCGTCGATACGGCCGTCCATGCCGCGGGTGGTGAAGCCCATCGGATACGGCACGCGCAACGTGACGTACTTGCCCTTCACGAAGGCGTAGAGGGCGTCCGAACCGCTGCCGTTCGCCATCGGCGTGTTCTCGCCGAAGCCGGTCGTGTTGAACCAGTCCGTCCAGTTCAGGTAGTAGGAGTCCGACGTGCCGCTCTGCTCCACGCCCTTGAAGTTCGGGCCGGGCATCACGTGCAGCGTCCAGCCCTCGGGGCAGTGACGGCCGCTGGCGTCAGGCTGCTTCAGGCTGCCGCACTTGCGGCGGTCGAACTCCGCGAAGTGGCCGCTGTTGAGCGCCATCCAGATGACGCCCGTGGAGCGGTCCACGTCGACGCCGTGCGGGAGGTAGCCCTCGGTCTTCACGCGGCTGTCCATGTAGGGGATCTCGTAGTACTCGTAGAGTCCCGTCTTCGGGTCGAGGCGCGCCACGCCGCCGGGGATGACCGAGTAGGACGTCCAGATGGAGCCGTCTGCCGGGCTGAAGACCGACGTGTAGGCCTGGCCGAAGGCGGCCGCCTTGTCCTTGGTCGGGTCGACCGGCGACTTCGCGTCGACATAGCCTTCGTCGAGCTTGCCGTTGCCGTTGGTGTCGAGCACCACCGTCCAGCGCTTCATCGCGCCCTTGGCGTCGCCGGCTTCCCACTTCTTGATGTCGAAGCTGTTGGCGCCGCCGCCGTCGCCCCAGATCACGTCGTTCTCGTCGATCTGCAGGTGGTGGCCGATCTGGCACTCCGGCACGCGGGTGATCTTGTCCGTCTTCGGCTCATACATGCGGCAGCCGTTGCGGGCGGTGATCCAGACGCGGCCCTTGCTGTCCATCCACGGGTTGTGCGGGCCGATCTTGCCCTTCCAGATCAACTCGTCACCCCAGTAGGGCGACGGGTTCGGCACTTCCTGCACCCAGGAGTAGGGTGCGTTGGGCGGCATCTCGTCAGGGATTGGGATCTTGCGGTCCTGGTGCTTCACCGGGTCGAGGACCGTGATGTAGTCGCCCGAGAGCTCGGTCACGCCGTAGACGGGGCCGTTGGCGTTCATGGTCGGCTTGAGGCGGCTGGTCGAGATCTCGTCGTGCGTGAAGAGGTGGCTCGCGTTCCACTCCCACTCCGACACAACGATGTTGCGCTCCACGCCGGTCGGGCGGGGCGGCACCTGCGGCAGCTCGCCCTTAGCGATCCGGTCTGACCAGTCGGCGAAGATCTTCAGGGCGCGGTCGCGGCCGAGCGGGGCCATCGTGCTGTTCATGAACGCGCCGGAGATGCCGATCTGCACCTTCGCGTCCCACGCTTCGACCGAGGTCTTGTACTGGGCGAGGTGCGGACCGAGCTCACGCGTCACCTTGTTGCCCATCTGGTGGCACTGGGTGCAGGCGTTGGTCTGCTTGATGTTGCCGAGCCAGGCGCCCTGGTTCTTGAGGGCTTCCGGGATGCCGTTGGCACCCGCGCCACGCGTGCCCTTGCCGGGGAAGTCGGTGGTCGGGGGCGGCTGGAGCAGTGCGTACCAGTAATTCGCCGGGTAGTACTCGGCAGCGGCCTTCGCATTGGGCGCGAGCACGGCCGTGAGGTTCAGCCGCTTGCCGGGCGTGGCCCGCATCTTCTGCGAGTCGATCAGGCCGTAGCCGCGGACCCACACGTCATAGCCGGCCGTCGGGAGGTCGGGGATGACATAGCGGCCCTTGTCGTCGGTGACGGCAATCTTGATGAACTTGGTCGGCAGGTCGCTCGTCTGGGCGATCACCCACACGCCCGCTTCAGGGCCCTTCGAGCTGGTGACAACGCCACCAATGTCATCGGCGTCAATGGCGACGGCCGAAGAGCCGCCCTGGCGAGCGCTGACGCCGCCACTGAGCGACGCGGCGAGAAACACGGCAAAGCCGGTTCCTACGACGGCGGAAACGCGTCCTTTCGTAGTCATCGTGCGGATACTCCTGAGAAATGGGAGGTTACTGAAAAACACCACAGTCTAATCCATGCCGGACGCGTCTCATAGCAGAGATAGCGCGTCGGGGCCTGAGGGCTCGCGGCTTGTGGGCGCGGAGTAGACTGCCCGGCGTGAGGCGCTGGACGACCGTCGCCGGGCTGGCGGTGGCCAGCCTCTGGCTGGCCGGGGTGCCGACGGCCGGCCGGGCGCTGGCACCAGTGGACGTCGTCGAGGCTGGGATTCCAGCCCTTTCTCGCGCCCTGGCGGCCCGGCGGACGACCTCCGTCGCCCTCGTGGACGCCTACCTGGCCCGCATTGCGCGGTTCAACCCGGTGCTGAAGGCGGCCATGGCCATCAACCCGGAGGCCCGGGCCGAGGCCGCGCGCCTCGACCGCGAACGCGCGCGGGGCCGGGTTCGCAGCCCTCTCCACGGGATCCCGGTGGCCATCAAGGACAACATCCAGGTCAGCGGTATGCCGATGACCGGCGGCGCGCTCGCCTTCGCCGGCTGGCCGGCGCCGGCTGACGCCACCCTGGTCGCCAACCTGCGCGCGGCGGGCGCCGTGATTCTGGCCAAGACGACCCTGACGGAACTCGCCAACTGGGTCGCCGAGGACATGCCGAATGGCTACAGCGCCGTGGGCGGCTTCAGCCTGAACCCCTATGACCCCCGCACGGACCCACGTCCCGGGCGCACGGGGTTCGCCCTGCTGGATGTTGGCGGATCGAGTTCCGGCGTCGGCACCGCCGCATCCCTGTGGGCGGCCAGCGTTGGCACCGAAACGTCGGGCTCCATCCTGTCGCCCTCCACGCAGACCGCGCTCGTGGGTATCAAGCCCACCGTCGGCCGCATCAGCCGCCATGGCGTCATCCCCATCACCGCTGACCAGGACACGCCAGGACCCATGGCCCGCACGGTGATGGACGCGGCGCTGCTGCTCGGCGCACTCGAGGGCCGTGCGCCAGACCTGGCCGATCCGGCCAGCGCCCGATGCGCGGCGCTTCCGGCACATGACTACACGCGCGCCCTCAGAAGGGACGCCCTCCGGGGGGCGCGCATCGGCGTGCCGCGCCATCCCTACTTTGCCCCCGCGGGTCCGGTGGCGGATGCCGCCGTCGCATCCGCGCTGGCGACGCTCCGCCGCCTTGGGGCCGAGGTCATCGATCCGGTGGACATCCCGAGTGTCGTGGACCCAGACCCTGAGCGGAATCTGCTGAGTTGGCCGATCTGCGCCGGAGCGGGTCGTGGTCGAGGCCGGGACGCCCACTGTTCCGTGGTGCTCAAGTACGGCATGCAGCGCGACTTCACGGCGTGGCTCGCGTCACTGGGGCCGCGCGCGCCCATTGCCAGCCTCAGTGCCCTTCGCCGATGGAACCGGGAGTACGCGGACGGTGGCGCCGCGCGTTTCGGACAGGCAGAACTCGATATCTCAGATGAGATGGACACCACTCGTGACCGCGCCAGGTACGAGGCAGACCGTGCCCGGGACTTGGAACTGACGCGGACGCGGGGGATCGATGCGGCCCTGGCGGCGCATCGCCTGACGGCGCTGGTGTTTCCTGGCGCGCGGGGGGCGGACCTGGCGGCACGGGCGGGCTATCCCACCGTGATCGTGCCAATGGCTTTTGTGCCGTGGGCGGAGTCGGATGATGTGGCCGATCCTCGTGTGCCGTTCCCGCCCGGGTTTCACCCGGCGGACGTGCCGATGGGGTTCAGCTTCACGGGCACGGCATGCAGTGAGCCGACGCTGCTTGGGCTCGCCTATGCGTTCGAGCAGGCGACGCACGCGCGCCGCCCGCCCTCGCTCCCCTCGGGGAACTGACTAGATCTCGACCTGGACGCCCAGCTCGACGACGCGGTCGGGCGGCAGGCGGAAGAAGGCCGTGGCGCGCACGGCGTTCTTGGACATGAGCACGAAGAGGCTCTCGCGCCACTTCGCCATGCCGGGACGGTCGCTGACCAGAATGGTTTCGCGGCCCAGGAAGAACGTGATGTCCTCCTCGTCGATCTGCAGACCCAGAGTCTGTGCGAGTCGCAGGGCTTCCGGGACATCCGGGTTCTGCATGAAGCCGTAGCGGACCAGCACGTTCGAGACGCCGGCGCCCAGGTCGCGAATCTCGACCTGCTCGTTCGCCGGGACGTGCGGCACCTGCGTGGTCAGCACGGTCAGCACCACGACCTTGTTGTGCAGCACCTTGTTGTGCCGGAGGTTGTGGACCAGCGCCGGCGGGGTGCCCTGGGCCTGTGCGGTCATGAAGACCGACGTCCCGGGGACGCGGGCCGGGCGCTGCTCGGCGACGATGTTCATGAACCGATCGAGCGGCACCGAGCGTTCGGTCAGGCGTTCGAAGAGGATGCGGCGTCCGGTCTTCCAGGTCGTCATCACCGTGAAGAGCACGATGCCGATGAGAATCGGGAGCCATCCACCCTGCGCGACCTTGACGAGGTTGGCGCCGAAGAACAATCCGTCGATCACGAGGAAGACTGTCGCGCCGCTGGCCACGACCCAGAAGGGCCAGTGCCAGCGCTCGATCGCGACCTTCGCCAGGAGCAGGACCGTGATGATCATCGTCATCGTGACGGCGATGCCGTAGGCCGCGGCCAGTGAGCTCGAGGTCTTGAAGCCGAGCACGATCAGGATCGTGGCCACCATCAGCGCCCAGTTCACCTGCGGCACGTAGACCTGGCCAATTTCATCCGACGAGGTGTGCGCGATGTCGAGTCGTGGCGCGTAGCCGAGCTGGATGGCCTGACGCGTGAGCGAGAAGGCTCCTGAAATCAGTGCCTGGGACGCGATGATGGCGGCGAAGGTGGCCAGCACGACCATCGGCAGGAGCGCCCAGCTGGGCGCCATCAGGAAGAACGGCTGTTCGGTGGCCTCGGCGTTGATGAGCAGCAGCGCGCCCTGGCCGAAGTAGTTCAGCACGAGAGCGGGGAGCACCAGTGAGAACCAGGCGAAGCGGATCGGGCGCTTGCCGAAGTGGCCCATGTCTGCGTAGAGCGCCTCGCCTCCGGTGACGGCCAGGAAGACTGCGCCCAGCACCGTGATGCCGCGCAGGCCGTGCTCACGGAAGTAATGCACGGCGTGGCGCGGATCCACCGCCAGGAGCACCGAGGGATACCGCACGATCCAGCTGATGCCGAGCGCGGCGATCACCAGGAACCAGACCACCATGATCGGGCCGAAGAGCGTGCCCACGCGGTGCGTGCCGAACTGTTGAATGAAGAAAACACCGACCAGAATGACGACGGTGAGCGGGACCACGTAGGGCTGAAACAGCGGCGTCACCACGTTCAGGCCTTCGATGGCGCCGAGGACCGTGATGGCCGGCGTGATCATGCCGTCCCCGTACAGCAGCGCGGCGCCGAAGATGCCGAGGCCGATCAGCACCGGCTTGGTGCTCTTGGCCACGCCGGCGGGAATCAGGGCCGTGAGCGCCAGAATGCCGCCCTCGCCATGGTTGTCCGCGCGCATCACCACGGCGATGTACTTCACCGAGATGACGACGATCAGCGCGTAGATGATCATCGAGAGCACGCCGAGCACGTTTTCGTGCGTCGGCGCCACGGCGTGGCTGCCGGTGAAGCACTCGCGGATGGTGTAGAGCGGGCTCGTGCCGATGTCGCCGTAGACGACACCGACGGCACCAAGGGTCAGAGGCAGCAGTGAACTGATGGAGCGGGATTTATCTGGCCCAGCGGACATGCAGGTTCGAGCATAGCACCGCCTCGCCGGACAATTCCGTCGGTCACTTGGGCGGGATGTAACACGTTCGTGCCGTCAGCTCCCGGTGGGACAGACCCGCGGCGTGATCGAGCTTGGCGACCAGCGGCGGTAGATCCGCGGGGAAGCGCCACTCGTCCGCCCGCCCGCCCAGACGGATGGTGGCTGAGGCCACGTCGTCCCACCACGGGCTGACCGTCCGTGAAATGGGTTCGACGATGAGGACGGCGTCGCCCGCCTCCGCCGACCGTTGCAGCGATGCCCAGGTCCAGGCGCGCGTCTCCTCGGAAAGTTCGTTGAGGACCCAGCCGGCAACCAGTGCGCGCCGTTGGGTGGGCGGTGGCAGCGCGGTCGCGTCACCCTTGCGCGCCGAGCCGGTGAGTCCCAGTTGCGTCCACGTCCACCGCGCTTCCTGGACCGCGTAGTCATTCGTGTCGAAGCCGACGAGCCGCGGCGGCACCGGCTGCTCCAGTGCCCAGGCCGCGGAGCAGACGCCCGTGCCGCACCCGATGTCCACAATCGGTCCGCCGGCGGGTGGGTGCGCATCCAGTGCGCGGACGACGTGGGCCACAGTCAGGAAGTGGAGCGGCCCATAGAACATCGCAAAGGCCGCACGCTTCCCCCGGCCGTCCAGGGCCGCGCCGCGGCTGAGCGCATGCCGTCGTTCGACGTAAGCGGAGGAGAGCGCCCGGAGCGCGCGCGAGACTTCCGGGAAGCGCAGATCCGAGAGGTGGCGCGCCTCGAGCGCGGCCATCCAGCGGGTGACAGGGTCTGTCGGGGGCGTCACGCGGTCAGCAGAACCCGCGATTCTTATCGGAGGCGCGCTGATAGGCCGTGAACGCCGCGATGACATGGCAGACCCAGCCGAGCATCCCACCGGTGCCGATCCAGAGTCCGGGCGTGATGATGAACCAGAAGATGGCCCGGAGGAAGTCGCCGTTGTAGACCTGGCCGGTCCCAGGCAGCACGAGGCTCAGGACGGCGGCGATGCCAGGATTGCGCTGTGGGGCTGCCATGTCAGTTGGTGCCCGTGAGCGCCGAGTGCGCGAAGGTCTCAATGGCCTCGGCCGGTCTCGCGCCGGAGGAACGGGCCACCTCGTGTCCGGCGGAGAACACCGCCATGGTCGGGATCGATTGAATCCGAAACTGCTGGCCGATTTCTCCGTGGGCCTCCGTGTTGACCTTGACCACCAGCCACTCCCCTGCATGCCGCGCCGCGACCTTTTCGAGCTCGGGGGCAACCGCTCGGCATGGGCCGCACCATGGCGCCCAGAAGTCGACCAGGATCGGGAGCGACGAAGCGGCGCGCGCCGCCTCGAACACCTCGGGCGACGGCGTTTCGACGGGGCCGTCGGGTGGTGCGAGTGTGGTGCCGCAACTGCCGCACCGCGACGTCTGATGCAGCGCCCCGTATACGAGCCGGTTCACCGTCCCACAGGACGGGCACGAGCGGCGGATGCCCCGGGTATCCATGTGCAGCGTGCTCACGGTGTTATCGCGCCTCCTCGCACGGTTCGCCCGCCAGTACCACCAGTGCCTCAAGCGTCTTGGCGCCGCGGCGCTTCAGGGTGAATGGCGTGGATCGCGGGATGGAGACAAAACCGCCCTGTGCGATCACGCCCTCAACATTACCCATCGTGATCCCGGCCTCGCCGGTCAGCACGTACAGCACCACCTCGGCACTCTCATAGAGCCGCTGCGGCTGGTCCTGTGCCAGTTGCAGCAGCGTGCTGCGGGTGTTGCCGCTGCAGGCCAGCAGTGTCTCGAGGCGCGTGAGTGCCTTGCCGGGCTTCTCGCGCGACAGCAGGTCCACCGCGTGCGGTTTGCCTGCTGGTCCGACAAGCGGTGCGGCCGGGGCGGGCGGCGGCGCCGGTGCGGCGGGTGGTGGGGGCGGCGGGGCTTCCGGCTTGGGTGGGGCCGGCGTGAGCGTGGCCTCGGTGTCAGTCGTGCGGGAGGCCGCGACCGTGACTTCCTTCTCAAGGGTCAGGACGTCGGAGCCCGAGAAACGGACCCGGTAGGTGCCGGCCTTGAGACCCAGGAAGCGGACGAATCCGCTGGCGTCGGTCGTGCCTTCGCGCGGCACCGGCCCCGAGAGTTCGACGTGGACGCCGCTCAGGCCGAGCCCGCGGGGATTGGTGACCTCAATGACGATGTTCGACTTGGCGGCTGGCGGCGCCGGTGCTGCCGCGGGCTTTGGCGGAACCGGCGTGGCGGGCGTGCTGCCGGCCGGTGGCGGAGCCGTGGGCGCGGGCTTGGCACCGGGCGCCTGGGGCGCCGGCGTCGCCGGAGCAGGACTGGGTGCGGGTTTCGGTGCCGATGGGGCCGGAGCCGTCTGGCTCAGGGCCGGAACGGCGAAGGCGAGCGCGCCGAGGAGGACGAAGGTCCGCATACCGTCAGTGTAGATCCGCCCCGCTTCCGTAGAATGCCCGCATGGCCACTGTGCTTGAACGGTTTCTGCGGTACGTCACCCTGGACACGAGGGCGGACGAGTCGAATCCCGCCTCACCCAGCTCCCCTGGACAGCTCGTGCTGCTCGATGCGCTGGCCGCTGAACTGCGCGCCCTGGGCGCGGCCGAGGTGGTGCGTGACGCGCACGGATATGTGATGGCGACGGTGCCGGCCACGGCGCCAGGCTCCACGATCGGCTTTGTCGCGCACGTGGATACCTCACCCGAGATGAGCGGCACCGATGTGCGGCCGATCGTCCACGAGGCCTGGTCGGGCGCCGACATCGTCCTGCCTGACGCGCCGGACGCGGTCCTTCGCGCATCGGAGCAGCCGGAACTGGCCGCGCAGGTCGGTCACGACATCGTGACGGCCTCAGGCCTCACCCTCCTTGGCGCGGACGACAAGGCTGGGGTCGCCGAAATCATGACGGCCGTCGAGTTCCTGTTGGCGCACCCCGAGATCCCGCACGGCGCGATCCGCGTCGCCTTTACGCCCGACGAAGAGATCGGGCGCGGCACGGCGCACTTTGACGTGGAGCGATTCGGGGCCGACTGGGCGTACACGCTCGACGGCGGCCCGGTCGGCGAGCTTGAGGCGGAGAGCTTCTCGGCCGACGCCATCACCGTGACCTTCCACGGCTTCAACACCCACCCCGGTTACGCGAAGGGCACGATGGTCAATGCCATCCGCGTCGCGTCGGCGTTCATCGCGAGCCTGCCGGCGGAGCAGTCGCCCGAGCGGACAGAAGGGTCCGAGGGATTCCTGCATCCGTACGGCGTGGACGCGTCGGTGGAGCGCACCGCGGTGCGCCTGATCCTGCGCGACTTCGACACCGCGCAGCTCGCCGTGAAGGCCGCGCTCGTCCGTGACCTGGCCCGCACGGCCGTGGCGGCCGTGCCGGGCGCGCGTGTGGAGCTCACTGTCGACGAGCAGTACCGCAACATGCGCGAAGTCCTCGACGCGGTGCCGCACGTCGTGGAACGGGCCGCGGAGGCGTATCGCCGCGCCGGGATCACGCCGCACCGGCGGGCCATCCGTGGCGGCACTGACGGATCCCGGCTCTCGTTCATGGGCGTGCCCACGCCGAACCTGTTCGCCGGGGAGCACAACATCCACTCACGGCTGGAGTGGACGTCCCGCCAGGACATGGAGGCGGCCGTGCGCGTGGTCGTCGAACTGGCCCGTCTCTCGGCGGAGCGCGGGGCCTCCGGGGCGCTATAATTCACCGTCCGCCAGGGGCATCCCGGACCGCGTACGGACCACGCGGCGGGATTGAGAGCGACCCTTGGAACCTGAACCGGTTGAGACCGGCGGAGGGAGCGCGGTGAACCAGTACTCGTCAGCTTTTCCGAATTCCACCAAGATCTACGAGCCTCACACGGCCGAACTGACGCCGGGCGGGACCACGACGACCCTGCGCGTGCCGGTGCGAGAGGTCGCGCTCGAGGGCGGCAACGCGCCCGTGCGCCTCTACGACACGAGCGGTCCGCAGGATGTCGATGTCCGCCAGGGGCTGCCAAAGCTGCGCGAGCCGTGGGTGGCGGCGCGCAAGGCGGCCGGGAACTGCGGCACGCAGCTCTTTCACGCGCGCAAGGGCGAGATCACGCCGGAGATGGCGTACATCGCCGCCCGCGAGGGACTGCCTGCGGACTTCGTGCGGTCGGAAGTCGCGCGCGGCCGGGCGATCATCCCGGCCAATATCAACCACACCGAGCTCGAGCCGATGATCATCGGCCGCAACTTCCTGGTGAAGATCAACGCCAACATCGGCAACTCGGCGGTGAGTTCCTCGATCGACGAGGAAGTGGAGAAGCTGCGGTGGGCGACGCTGTGGGGCGCCGACACGGTGATGGACCTGTCCACGGGCAAGAACATCCACGAGACGCGCGAGTGGATTGTCCGCAATTCGCCTGTGCCCATTGGCACCGTGCCGATCTACCAGGCGCTTGAGAAGGTGGGCGGCCGCCCCGAAGATCTGACCTGGGAGATCTACCGCGACACGCTCATCGAGCAGTGCGAGCAGGGAGTCGACTACTTCACCGTGCACGCCGGTGTGCTGCTGCGCTATGTGCCGATGACGGCGAAGCGCCTCACTGGGATCGTCTCGCGCGGCGGCTCCATCATGGCGAAGTGGTGCCTGGCGCACCACCAGGAGAACTTCACCTACACGCACTTCCGTGAGATCTGCGAAATCATGCGGGCCTACGACGTCTCCTTCTCGCTCGGTGATGGTCTCCGGCCCGGCTCGATTGCGGACGCGAATGACGAGCCCCAGTTTGCCGAGCTCAAGACGCAGGGCGAGCTGACGAAGATCGCCTGGGAGTACGACGTCCAGGTAATGAACGAGGGACCGGGCCACGTTCCCATGCATCTCATCAAGGAGAACATGGAGAAGCAGCTCGACTGGTGCGGCGAGGCGCCGTTCTACACGCTCGGGCCGCTCACCACGGACGTCGCACCCGGCTACGACCACATCACGTCGGCCATCGGCGCCGCGATGATCGGCTGGTACGGCACGGCGATGCTCTGCTACGTCACGCCCAAGGAGCACCTGGGCCTGCCGAATCGCGATGACGTGAAGGCGGGCGTGATTGCCTACAAGATCGCGGCCCATGCCGCTGACCTGGCCAAGGGGCATCCGCGCGCGCAGGCGTGGGATGACGCACTCTCGAAGGCGCGGTTCGATTTCCGCTGGCAGGACCAGTTCAATCTGGCGATGGACCCGGTGACAGCGCGCGCCTACCACGACGAAACACTGCCGGCCGAGGGCGCGAAGGTGGCGCACTTCTGCTCGATGTGCGGGCCGAAGTTCTGCTCGATGGAGTTGACCCAGCAGGTGCGCGACTACGCCGCCGCCAACCAGGTGACGGATGTCGAGGCGCTTCGCGCCGGGATGCAGGAGAAGTCAGCGGAGTTCAAGAAGGCGGGCGAGATCTACGTGAAGCAGTGACTCCTCAGCGCGATGATCACGACGGCCGGCGCGCGTGGCGTTGCCTGTCGGGGTCATCTCCATCTCTCAAAGCGCAGCAATAGTCACCTTCGCGCTGCCGGTGAATGCCCCGGCCAATCGGAACTGTCTGCTCCGCATTGGCCGGCCAGGCTCTCCCACTGAAATACACACGGCCTGACGTCAGATCGCGGTTGCAGTAGTCCGGCGACCCGGAGCGGCGTTGCTCAGGGACACATCCGCTCATCCGTTGCGTGGCCCAGGGCCGAAGGCTATTTGATTGAATCGCCCAAGTGGCCTACGGCCTTTTCAAGGATGGTTCTTCCGGTGAGGGCCATGATGGACTGGCCTAACGCGACGGCCTTGGTTCTCTCATCCATTCCGGTCGCGTCTTCGATGGCCTTGATCTGGATCGCGGCTTGTTGCTGCGCATCGGGGGAGAGTCGTTTTAATGCCGAAAAACAATAGGTGGGAAGAGCTTTCGCGGCTTTGGAGAAGTTCACCCCGCTCATGATGGTTGAGGCGTCGTCCAGTCTCCGGGCGCCCAGCTTGCGGTCCACAGCGTCATCGATTACCCGTAAGAAGACTTCAATGATGAGGCCTGGACCGACAGACAACTCGCCGTCCGTTGTTCGGACCTTGAAGAACGAGGACCGAAAGAACGCAGCCGCTCCAAATCCGACAAACAAGGTGGTTTTGACAATGTCTGGCCCGGTTCCGTTCATTAGCCACTGCGGTGGAGAGAGCCCGACCAGGAACAGCGCGATGATTGAGAGCGTGCCATTGAGGGCCAGATAGGCTGCGCTGGGCCACGACCATGCAGCGGCGGCGGGATAGTCTCGATGCCTCGACAGCAGCTCGGCAAGTCCTACCAAGAGGCCGGCCGCGAAGACGGACGCTATCGTTGGCACAGAGTTCTGGCCTACTTCACGAAATTCTTGCCGAGCTTCGTGAGCTTGATCTGTGTCTCGTCCTGTTTTTCTTCGAATTCGAAGAGGCCGCGATCCTTTCCTGACATGACGGCGGTCAGGAATACATCGTTAGGCAGATGCAGCCGCTCCATCACGGTTCTCAGAGGTGCAGCGCCATTCGAATCGGCGAGAGTGGTCACGATGGTGAAGACGTCTGGCCACTCCCTGTTTGGAGACGGGCGTGTTGATTCCAACGTCTTGAAGGTATCGAGGAACGTGGCGACCGTGTTTGAACTGCTTTTGCTGGTCATCGTCTAGCCTCGTGAGAGTTCTGTAAAACCAGTCTACAACTTTCAGCAGGAGAGGGCTCTCGATTGCCCCTGGCCTCGGCGCTGCTAGTCGATCTGCCCCGGAGCAGAGAACAATGCGGTGACCGACCGGCCAGAACCGACGCGCTGCTGGCTGGCGTGGGTGCCATCAGCGCTACTTCTTGTTGTAGAGCCCCATCAGGATCGCCTTGCCAAGGACGTGGCCGTCCACGGCCTTCAGAATCTCGGCACGCGTGGCGTCGGTGCCGAGGGTGAGCCTGGTGTCCAGCGCGTAGAGCTCGAAGGTGTAGTGGTGGCGCGGCGGCACCACGGCACCGGGGCCGCGGTAGCCGTAGTGACCTCTGGGGTTCATCGGCTGGATGGTGCCGTCCGCCAGCGTGGCCTCACGTGGGACCCCTTCGGGCAGGCCCCGTGACGTGCCGGGGATGTTGAAGACGATCCAGTGCAGCGAGTCTTCCAGCGTCTTGTTCTGCGCGACCTCCATGTCGTGCAGGATGAGCACGAAGCTGGCCGTACCGGCTGGCACGTTGGTCCATGCGAGGGTCGGCGAGATCGGGTGCCCGGGGTCGTGCTGCGTGAAGTGCTGAGGGAAGTCGGTCCCGTCGGCAAAGGCTGGGGAACTCAACACCATTCCGGGAGTCTGCTGCGCGGCCAGCGTGGTCCAGAACCCCGCCGCCGCCACGATCCACGCGCCTACCAGCAGTCGCTTCATCGCCACTCCTCGCTGATCTACTTCCGCTTCGCGGCCTGCTCCAGGGCGAACGCCTTGAGCGCGGGGTTCGTGAGGCCGAGGGCTGCCGCTTCTGTGCCGGCCTTCTCCGCGTCCCACTTGTCCACCACCATCCGCTTCACCATCCAGAGGGCCGAGGCGCGGTTGGCGCTCGCGCAATGAATGAAGACCGGCTGGTTCTTCGCGTCCGTCACGACCTTCAGGAACGTGTCGACCACGGCGGGATCCGGAGCCGCCGAGTTCATCGGCAGGTGGATGTAGGTGAGGCCGAGCGCTTTGGCGGCGGCGGTGGCGGCGTCGATATCCGCTCCGGCCTCGTTCGCCATCCGCAGGTTCAGCACCGACACGTAGCCCTGTTTCTTCACCTCGGCGAGGGCGGCAGGTGTCGTCGCACCCGCGCAGGCGATGGTGTCGACCTTCGAGAAGTTGACGATGCCGGGGACGCTTTCCTTGATGACGGACTGGGCCGCGAGGCTGGTGGTCATGGCGACGAGGGCAACGAGAGTGGGCAGGCGGAACATCGCTGATCTGCCTAGGCCGTGGCCAGCGTGTAGCCGCGCTCCTGCGCGCGATTGACGGCGACGATGCCCGCGGCCATCAGGTGTGCGTTTGTCACCAGGTTCGCGGCCAGTTCCGCATTGACAGCATCCGCATTGCCGCCGGTGGCCTGCGCAATCTGGCCGGCGAGAAACCGCGTGGCCATGCCGCAGACGGCGAAGTGCACGCCGCGGTCCGCGAGTGACTTGACCGTGATGCCGCGAGTCGTCAGGTCCAGTGCCACGTTGTTGAAAGGGTTCTGGGTCGGCGCTGTTCCGGCGCTGTCCGGCACCGACGCTCTGGCGGCGAGCGTGGCGCCGTACTTCGCCCACATGGCGTCGTTATAGCCATAGGCGGTCGAGAGGTGGCGGGCCACGATGACCACGCCCGAGTCGCTGTCCTTGAGGCCGTATCCCGTCTGATTCGCGGTCAGGAAGTTATTGGCGAAAGGTAGGGCGTTGAGGAACGCCGCGGTCGTCGTCGTGTCGAAGACGAACCGGTGCTGCGTGCCGAGTGTATCCAGCCAGTCGTCTTCCTTGTGCCGCGTCGGGCGGTAGGCCGACTGCCCCTGCGCCTGAGCGATGCCGGGCGTGGCCGCGAGACCCACGAGTCCCAGGCCGGCTGTGAGACGTGAAAGAAACGATCGCCGAGCCACGGGTCCCTGCTGTGTTGCGCTCATGTCTGCCTCCCGTCGGGCTCCGGCCTCGCCGGACGCCTTGTTGTCGCCGGGCATCGTACCACTGTGATCAGCGCACGTACACCGCCAGCCTGGGGAAGACGAACCGGCCGGCCACGTCGTCCACCACGTTGATCTGGCAGGTGTAGAGCCCCGGCGCGAAGCGTTCGGCCGGGACCTCGAACTGGAAGATCACCGCTGTCCGGTCCGCGGCGTCGGTGGCGGTCCGTTCCACGACGGGTGTCTCAAAGACCTTGGTCCGACCCCGGTAGAACGCGAGACTCGTTTTGACGCGGGGAGACTGACCGGGCTCGATGGCCGGGTCGTACACCTCGTAGTAGAAGAACATCCGCTGGGCGTGATCGACGACGTGCGTCAGGCTGGGCAGCAGTTCGGTGCCGTCTCTGACCAGCGGGTTCCCGGCGAGCCGGCGGCCGGTGGCCGGGCGCGTCTGCGTGCTGAGCACTACGGAGCTGAGGCGCATCGGCACCTGCGCCAGGTCGGGGACGACCAATGGCATCTCGTAGCTTCCCGTGGTCCCGTGCGTGTTCTCGCGGACGACCACCTTCAGCACGAACCGGCCGGGCGGCAGCGTGAGCCCCGTCTGATAGAGGACCTGCCTCGACGCGAGTGAACCGCCGGTGACCGGTGGAACCCGGAGCGTCTCCCGGATCCGGCCGACGGTGCGGCCCTGCTCGTCGCGAACCGTGCCCATGACGTCGAGCGCAGCACGCGGGTCATCGGTGGGCAGGCGGGCACCGGCGACGGCCACTGACAGGGGCACGAAGTACTTATGGCCGGAGGTGCGGAACCAGCCGGCTCCGGCAAAGACCGGGAGGTCGGTCGCCATGGTCGACGCGCTGGCGTTGTCGATGGCGATTCCCTCGGTGGCGGCGATGGCCGCGAATCGAAACGCCATGCCGGAATTATCCGGGACGATCCGGTCCGCGGCTGTGAAGCTGGTGTGGCGCGGTCAGCGCCGACCGGTCGCCCCGGGTGGCGGCGGGACGATCTGGATCAGCGTGGTGAATCGCTCTGGCTGCTCACCGCGCCGCGGATTCGGATATCCGGCCGAGCCGCCCGTGGTGTAGTCCTTCACGGTGACACCCGGGGGGAAGCCCATGCTCTCCTCGCGGAACTTGCCAATGTCCCAGGTGTGCGTCGGCGGCTGTTCGAAGACGAGCGTGCCCTTGTCCTTGAGCGCCGTCCGATACGCGAGCACGACTTCCGCGAACGGTTGCCGCGTCCCGAAGATGTAGTACCGCTGTCCACGGCCCGCCTCGTAGGAGGTCACAAACTGCGCGGCTGCCGGGATGAAGATGCCCAGCTGGTCGGCCGTCGGCCGATCCGGGTCGATGACTGGTAACGCGGCGGCAGCTGCGGGTGCCGCCGCGGGCGGAGCCGTTGTGGCCGCAGGAGCCGGGGATGCCGGCGCGGGCGGCGTGGTCTTCGGCGCCTGTGGCCGCGGAAAGGGCTGGGGTGTCTGGGCTGAGAGCCCGGCCGTCAACACGAGGCAGGCCAGGGCGGCGAGTCGGAGGGGAGCAGGCATGGACGTATTATCCGCGCCCGTCAGCCTGGAGGATCGCCGTTCGCCAGTAGGCGAGCAGATCGTCCAGCATCCGGTCGAACGAGATGGAGGGCTCCCAACCCGTATCCGTCGTCAGGGCGGCGTGACTGCCGACGACGAGCGGTGTGTCGTTGGGCCGATAGAGCGCAGGGTCCTCTTCGATATGGACGCTCACCGCGGACCGGGCGCAGAGGCCATCCACGATGGCGCGGATGGTATTCGCGGTGCCGGAGCACACGTTGTAGATGGCGCCAGGGCGGCCCCGTTCCAGGATGAGGCGGTAGGCACGGACCACATCCCGGACATCCGACAGGTCGCGCCGGGCGCTGAGGTTGCCGACACGGATGACCGGGTCCAGTTGGCCGGCCTCGATGAGTGCCAGCTGTCGTGCGAAGGCCGGGGCGGCAAAGGCCGGCTGCTGGCGCGGACCCGTGTGGTTGAAGGACCGTGTCTGGACGACGTTGAGTCCGTCATCCCGGTGGGCGCTGGTCGCGACCATCTCCTGCGCGAGCTTGCTGACGGCGTACGGGCTGGCCGGTCCCGTGGGGTGCTGCTCGGTGAGCGGCTCGGCCGCTTCCCGGTAGACCGTGGACGAACCGATGTTGAGCACCCGACATTCGGGCACGAGGTCGCGGACGGCGTCCAGCAGATGGGCTGTCGCCATCACATTGGTGTCGAGGACCGCGGCGGTGTCAGCCCACGACTGGGCGACGTGCGGCGCGCCGGCGCAGTGACAGATGGCCACGGGTCTCGCCCGTGCGATCGCGGCAGAGAGGGCCGGTGCGTCCAGGAGATCGACGTCCACGCGGTCCCAGGCGAGGACCTCCGCGCCCGAGCGGATCAGTTCCTCGACCAGATGGCTGCCCGCGAAGCCACGGGCACCGGTCACGAGGACGGGACCCGCGATCACGATGTCCGTGCGGCGTACTGCGCCTGGTAGTACGCCTTGAAGGCGGCGTCCTGCTCCTTGATCGGGCGCCACCACCACGGATTGTCGGCGTACCACGCGACGGTGGAGCGCAGGCCGTCCTCGAAGGCCACTTCGGGATGCCAGCCAAGACCCGCAAGCTTGGCGGTGCTCAGGCAGTACCGCCGGTCGTGCCCGGGCCGGTCCGCCACGGGTCGGATGAGTGACAGGGGCTTGCCCAGCGCTTCGAGAATCCGCGTGGTCAGGTCGCGGTTGGTGACTTCGTTGCCGCCCCCGACGTTATAGACCTCGCCGCTGGTGCCCTGTTCGATCAGCAGGTCGAGGGCGCGGCAGTGGTCGTCCACATGCAGCCAGTCGCGGACATTGAGACCGTCGCCGTAGAGCGGCACTTGGATGTCGTCGATGGCGTTGGTGGCAAAGAGCGGAATGACCTTCTCGGGGAACTGATAGGGGCCGTAGTTGTTCGACGCCCGCGTCACGATCACCGGCACGTCGTAGGTGGCCCAGTAGCTGTACGCCAGACGGTCCGCGGCGGCCTTGCTGGCCGAGTAGGGGTTTCGCGGCTTCAGTTCGTCCGTCTCACGGCTCGCGCCGGTGGGCACGCTGCCGTACACCTCGTCGGTAGAGATCTGCACGAAACGCCGCAGGCTCGTCGCCCGGCGCGCGGCCTCGAGCAGGACGAAGGTCCCGACGACGTCCGTGTGGATGAACTCGCCCGCGGCCTGAATGGAGCGGTCCACGTGGGTCTCGGCGGCGAAGTGGACCACGATATTCGCCCGCTCGACGAGCGGGCCCGCGACCGCGGCGTCGGCGATGTCGCCATGGACGAACGTGTGGCGGGGATCGGCCATCACGTCATGCAGGTTCTCGCGCCGGCCGGCGTAGGTCAGCTTGTCGAGTGTCGTGACGTGCCAGTCCGGATGCTGCCGGAGCGCGAAGCGGACGAAATTGCTGCCGATGAACCCGGCGCCGCCGGTGACGAGGACCTCAACCATCGTGGCGTGCCCAGTCATACGGCAGGCTGCCGTGCGGTGCGAGCCGGAACTCGTCCGGCTTCGCGTAGTGATACGGCTCATTGGTCGTGTTGACGACCAGCGCCATCTCCTGGCTGATGCACTTCCAGCCGTGGTAGACGAGATTTGGTACCTGCACGAGTGTCGGATTCTGCGTGCCGAGGAAGAACTCGTTGACGGCGCCCTTCGTCGGCGAGTCGTCCCGGGTGTCGACCAGCACGAGCTTCACCATGCCGGCGATGCAGACGAAGTTGTCGACCTGCTTCTCGTGATAGTGCCAGGCCTTCACCGCCCCGGGATACGTGGCGGAGACGTAGACCTGGCCGAACTTCGTAAAGAAGTCCTGGTCGTCGACGCGGAGCATCTCCATCAGGTAGCCCCGTTCGTCCGGAATCAGGCGCAGCGCCTTCGTCCGAACATCATGGATGCGGACGCGGCTCGCGGGTGAGACGTACTCAGCCGGTGTGGTCACAGATGACTCTCCCTTACCAGCGGATGCCGACCTCGGAGTTGTCTCCGAGCATGAACCGGTACGCGCTGGGCTTGATGGGTTCGCGATAGATCCGGACGTTGCGCCCGACCAGGCTGTCGGTGACACGGTTCGCCAGGTCTCTGATGCTCGCGCCTTCCAGGATGATGCTGTGCTCCACTTCGGAGTCCCGGATTTCCACGCCGGGGCCAATCGCCGTGAAGGGGCCGATGTAGGAACGGATGATCCGGGCGTCCTTGCCGATCACCGCCGGGCCACGGACGACCGAACCTTCGAGTACAGCGCCAGGCTCGATCACCACCTTGCCCTCGACGCGGCTGGCCGCGTCGAGCGTGCCCTCGTTGCGCGGCTCGATCGTGTCGAGCACGAGCCGGTTGGCTTCGAGCATGTCCTCGAGCTTGCCCGTGTCCTTCCACCAGCCGTCAACGATGTGCGGCCGCACCGTGAGGCCGCGGTCGATCAAGTCCTGAATGGCGTCGGTGATCTCCAGCTCGTTCCGATCAGAGGGGCGGATGCGCCGCACGGACTCAAAGACCTCTGGGCCGAACATGTAGACGCCCACCAGGGCGAGGTCGCCGATGTATTCCTTTGGCTTCTCCACGAGGCGCACGACCCGGCCGTCCTTGAGTTGCGCGACGCCGAACATCTGCGGATCCGGCACTTTGGTCAGCAGGATCTGCGCGGCGGGGCGTTCTCGGTCGAACTCCTGAACGAAGTGCGTGATGCCCTTGTTCAGCAGGTTGTCGCCCAGGTACATCACGAAAGGAGAGGTGCCGAGGAACGGCTCGCTGATCTTGACGGCGTGCGCGAGGCCGCGCGGCGCATCCTGTTCGATATAGGTGATCCGGACACCCCAGCGGGACCCGTCGCCGACGGCGGCCCGAATCTCGGCCTGCGTATCGCCGACGACAATGCCGATCTCCTGGATGCCGGCCGCGGCAATGGCCTCGATCCCGTAGAAGAGGACCGGCTTGTTGGCGACCGGCACCAGCTGCTTCGCGCTGGTATAGGTCAGCGGTCGCAGGCGCGTGCCCTTGCCGCCGCTGAGGATGAGTCCTTTCATCATTTACCGTGTGCCGCCAAAGGCACCGAAGAAGTTCTGGAAGGTTCCAAGCCCGGCCAGCATGACGGAGAAGTGAATCCGGCGGTCCGCGGAGACCGGAAACAGGCTCGACAGCTCAGGGTAGTTGAATGCCTGATAGTCGACCGCGACGCCGCAGCACTGGGCATTGTACGCCCACCCGATGGATTGCTGCACGTTGTACCCGCGGGCCATATCGCGTGTAATCGAGTAGTTGGCACGCATGGCGCCGGCTGTGAGCCGGCCGCCGCTCCTGATGACCGTGTCGAACACCTTGGGTCCCGTGGTCACCAGCTGCCGCACGACCCGGCTGACGTCGGTGTTGACCTCCACACCACGTATCGGTCCCACCGAGCCTTGCAGCCCCGTTGAAATGGGTGTGCCGGTGCTGGCGTCGAACTCCGCGCGCATCGTGGCGTTCAACGTGGTCCAGGGGGTGGCGCGCGCGCTCAGGGCGACCGGCGAATAGTGCCCCTTTCCGGACAGGCGAGAGGAGCCGACGTAGGAGAAGTCGTACTGGCTGGCTCTCGGTTCCGTGTAGTGGGTCTGCTGGATCGTGACCGACAGGAACTCGCGCGTGTTCGTGGTGGATTGCCCGGTCTTCGGTCGCGGGCGCACCAGCAGCCGGTTCGTGAGCCCGTAGGTCATCGACGTCGCGCCCTGCACGACGTAGTCCCGGGTGTCGTACAGCTGGACGATGCGCGTCAGGTTGTCCACGCCGGTCACGCGCCCCAGTGAGCCGAACGGTTCGATGACGTGCTTCAACCGCTGGATCCCGCCGTCTTCACCCTCTCCAAAGTCCCAGATGCGCGTGAGTGTGGGGCCGGTGATGTCGGTCCGCAGATCCAGGTAATGCCGGCTGATAGGGTCCGTGGACCGGCGCCCTTTGGTGTCGAGGCTGTCGGAGTAGAACGTATTCCGCCACGTGACCGAGGAATTGATCGTCAGAAAGGGCCAGCGGGACACAGGTACGCGCAGTGATGGCGTGGCGTCGTACCGGAAGAGGCCGAGGTCGTCCACCCGGCCAGCGGCGGATTTCGACTGATAGAGGCTGTGCGCGAATTCGGACTGGAACGACCCGTAGATCGGCAGTCCCCACAGCCTGACGGGAGAAATCGAGGCGCCGAGGCGCGGCGTGCCGCCGTAGCTCAGTGAACTCCCAGACGGGTCGAGCAGTTCGCTTCGCTGATACGCCCCGGTCAGCGAGTACTGCCGCCAGACGCCGGACCACGTGCCGCCCACGAGCCGCTGCCGTCTGGAGGCTGCATAGACATTCTGCTGGTAGAGCTGCTGGGTAATCAGGCTTGAGAAGTAGTCCACCTGCGAACGCACGCGCATGTGGGGGCCGAGTGTCTGGTTGACGTGCGCGGTCACCTCGAAGCTGCGTGTCGCCGGCAGGGTGGTGGCGGCGCCGCTGGTGGCCGCAAACTGGGACGCCTGCTGGCTGAAGAGGTAGGCCCTCGCGGTCCCTTCCGCCCCGGCGCCGGCTACGTACCGGTACTCCCCGCCGACGCCCTGTCCGGCCCGCGTGAACCAGTCATGGAAGATCGTGGCGTCCTGGCTGCGGCCCATGGCGAGAAAGAAGGCGTTGCTGATCGCCTGTCCGCGCAGGGTAGAGGTGCCGTAGGTTGGCAGCAGAAAGCCAGTCGCACGCTGTCCGTTCTTGAGCGGATAGTAAGCGTAGGGAAGGTACATGAGCGGGACGCCCTTCACCTTCAAGACGGTGTTGCGCAGGACCGCGTAGTCGTCGATGTTGATGACCGCGTGGCCCGAGACGAGTTCCCAGCGCGGCGTGGGCTGGACGCACGTCGTGAAGGCACCTTCAGTGATCGCGTATTGATGGTCCGAGAGGCGCTCTACTTTTGCGCCGTAGAAGTAGACGTCCGGGTCCTGCCCGGCGAACAGCGACCTGTCCGCTTTCGGTCCCATCGTCATGATGCCGGACGCCGCCGTGAACACGCCCGTGAGGGTCTTCGTGTCGAAGTCGGCCGACTCAGCGGCTACACGGGCGAGCGGGCTGCTGAAGACGACATTCCCGGTGGCGACCAGGCGATCCGTGTCCGTGAAGATCTCGATGGCGTCGGCGAAGAACTTGACGCGTTCGCATTCCACTTCCACGAGCCCCGAGAGCTTCCAGTGGGTCTCCGAGACCCGCTCCATCTGGATCTGTCTGGAGCTAAAACCGGTCGTGGCGTTGGGCACGCAACTGGTGGACTGCACCGGCGCGGGAGGGCGAACCGGGGCCGGCCCCTGCGCGCGGGCGGCGTGGGGGCCAAGCAGGAGCAGGGCGACGCCAAGCGCCTGGACGGCTGGCCTTTCGAAGAATTGCACGGGAATCACCGCAGGATAGCATGCGGGTTCAGGGCATCCCGCACCTCTCCCAGGAGCACGATCGAACCCGCCACGGCCACGTCCGGGGTCGCGTTTCCCGCCTGCTCAACCGCGTCGCGTACGCTGGCCGCCACAGTGACCTCGCGCGCGGCATCCAGATTTCGCACAGAACGGACCAGGTCATCTGGCGCTGCGGCGCGGGCGGTCGTGAGCGGTGCCAACACCACAGGGCCGACCACTGGAAGCAGGTGCGTCAGCATGCCGGCGATGTCCTTATCCTGCATCGCCGCGAACACCAGGGCCGGGCGAGCTGGATACCACTCCCGCAGGTGCGCGGCGAGTGCGCGCGCGCCGTCGGGGTTGTGGGCGGCATCCAGGAGCAGCCGGCGCCCCTCTCCGAACGGCACCTCCTCCAGCCGGCCTGGCCAGGAGGCGGCCTCGAGGCCGTGCCGGATGTCGGCGGGTGACGCGGCGCGGGTGCCCTGTCGCGTCAACTCCTCAAGCACCCGGCAGGCGACCAGGGCATTCCCGGCTTGATGGGCGCCAGACAGACCCAGTGTCACCGGCTGGCCGGCCAGTGCGCCGTGGGCCGGGATGAGTCTCGCGTGCCCGGCAACGGGCGACAGCATCTCGTCACCTGGCTGGAACGCCGGGATGACCGGTGCCTGCAGGGCACCCGCGACAGCCCGGATGACGGCCTCGGCATCCGGTGGCAGGGCCCCGAGGATGACGGGGGTTGCCGGCTTGATGATGCCGGCCTTCTCGAACGCAATGGCGGCGCGCGTGCTGCCGAGGAACTGTTCGTGGTCGAGCGCAATTGAGGTGATGGCGGTGACGGCAGGCGTGACGACGTTGGTCGAATCAAACCGCCCGCCGAGTCCGACTTCAATCACCGCCACCTGCACGCCGGCGTCCCTGAAGAGCGCGAACGCGATGGCCGTGGTGGCCTCAAAGTAGGTCGGTGGTCCTGGTAGCTGGCCGGCGCTGACGAGTGCGTCGATCGTGTCGAGCACGGCCGAGCCGGTCCGCTCGAACGCGTCCGGCGCGACGGTGTGGTCGTCAATGACGAAGCGTTCGAGGATGGAGGAGAGATGAGGCGAGGTATACCGGCCGGTGCGCCAGCCTGCCGCCCTGAGCGCGGTGTGCACCATGGCGACCACCGAACCCTTCCCGTTGGTGCCGGCAATGTGCACGGTCGGGTACGCGCACTGCGGATCGCCAAGTGCCCGGCAGATGCGGGTGATGTTCGACAGGCCGAGCTTGATGCCTGAGGTCTCGAGCGCGGACAGGCGCGCGCTGACGGACATGAGCCGGCGCTACGGCGCGGGTTGTTCGGCCGCCGCCGACGCCTCGGGTGGCGCCGGTGCTGGCGCTGCACCCATGAAGCGCAGTGACTGTGCCAGCGTTGACTTCAACTGTCGGCGGTCCACGACGAGATCGATCATGCCGCGCTCCAACAGAAACTCGCTGCGCTGGAAGCCGTCCGGCAGCTTCTGGCGGATGGTCTGCTCGATGACCCGCGGGCCCGCGAAGCCGATGAGCGCCTTGGGCTCGGCAATGTTGAGATCGCCCAGCATGGCGAAGCTCGCCGTCACGCCCCCGGTCGTCGGATCGGTCAGCAGGGAGATGAATGGCAGGCAGGCCTTGTCGAGCCTGGAGAGCGCGGCCGAGACCTTGGCCATCTGCATGAGGGAGAGCGCACCCTCCATCATCCGGGCACCTCCCGAACACGAGACGATGATGAGCGGGCACCGCTCGGCCAGCGCACGCTCCGCGGCCCGCGTCAGCTTCTCACCCATGACGACGCCCATGCTGCCGCCGATGAACGCGTATTCCATGGCGGCGATGACGATGGGGAGTCCGTCCAGCTGGCCGGACCCGACGATGATCGCATCCTTCAGGCCGGTCGCCTTCTGCGTAGCGGCCAGCCGGTCTTTATAGGCCTTGGTGTCCGCGAACGTCAGCGGGTCGTTTGACCGCAGATCCGCGTCGTGTTCAACCCAGGCACCCTCATCGAACAGGCTCCGGAGCCGCTCGGCGGCGCTGAGGCGGAAGTGGTGGGCGCACTTGGGGCACACCTGCAGGTTGGCCGCCAGGTCCTTGTTGTAGATCACCTGCTTGCAGCCAGGACACTTGACCCACAGGCCCTCGGGTACGCTCCGCGCCGCATCGCCCTTGATGGGTTTCCGCGTCTTCTTGAACCAGGCCATAGGGAACTGATTATAGGGCGTGGGAGGGTGCCGTTGTCCCCGGCCCGATCAGGCCCTCGGCACGTAGTAGCGCGTGCCTCGCTGCATGTTCTCGATCTGGCGCACCAGGTCCTCGAGGGCGTCGTCGCTGCCCCGAAGATCCACCTGCGAGGTCTCCACGACCAGGAGTGGTGTGGCACTGTAGTGGAAGAAGAAGTGCTGGTAGGCTTCGTTGAGCTCACGCAGATAGGTGGCGTCAGGCTCGGCAGCTCCGGGTTCGGCTTCGTCGCGGAACCGGTCCTTCAGCCGGCGCAGGAGGACTTCGGTCGGCGCCTGCAGGTAGACGACCAGATCCGGTGCCACGACGTCCTTGGCCAGCAGGTCGAAGAGACGCTGGTAGATGAACAGCTCGTTGTCGTCCAGATTGAGGTAGGCGAAGATCTTGTCCTTGTCGAACAGGTAGTCGCAGATCGTCGCCTGTGCGAACAGGTCCGACTGCTGCTCCGCGAGTTGCTGGCGGTGCCGGTTCAGCAGATAGAAGAGCTGCGATTGCAGCGCCGCGCCGGGGCGACCGGCATAGAAGTCATCGAGAAAGGGATTCTCTGTGTCCTCGAGGACGGTACGGGCGTCGAAGCGCTCCGCGAGCCGTCGCGCGAGCGACGTCTTGCCGACTCCAATCGGTCCCTCAATGGCGATGTACCGGAAATTCATCGACGGCGATGCTGTGCGGCGGCCGAAAGGCGCGCGAGGCGCATGCTATCATCCCGGCGCCGTGCGGTTCACGGTCACTCTCTTCCTCCTGTTCACCGCGGCATGTGCATCTGCACCGCCAGCGGTCCCTGCCATCGTGCCGATCCCGACGATCACGTGGGAGCAGAAGCTCGGCTGGATGATGCGGCTCGAGGATCAACGGTTGCTCAGGGATCCCAATCCTCCTGCGCGAACCGTCCTGGCTCCCGCGACGGCGACCCGCCCCGAGGTCCTCGGACCTGCCGAACCCACAGACATCGTGGCCCTGTTGACCGACCCGGAGGGGCGCGTCCGGCGCCGGGCCGCGCTGGCCACCGCACGTGTGGGACTGGCGGAAGCCGCCACACCGCTCACGGCACTGCTGAAGGACCCGGAGTTCGAGGTCCGGCAGATGGCTGCGTTCGCGCTCGGTGTGCTTGGCGATGCCTCCGCGCGCGCGGCGCTTCTCGCGGTGTTGGCGGATCCGCAGCCCATCGTGCAGGGGCGCGCCGCAGAGGCGCTTGGACGGATCGGACAGCGGGACGACGCGGCTGCTGTCGCCGCCATGGTTCGGGCGCGCCTGGATGAAGGGTCGGTCAAGGACCTGACGTCGGACGACGAACACATCGGGCAAGGGGCGGTCGATGCCGTCCGGTTGGGACTTGTGGCGCTCGCGAGGCTCAGGAGCTGGGAGGCGCTGGCGTCCGTCACGTTGGGGCCGAATGGCCTGCCCGTGTCTTCCTGGTGGCCCTTCGCGTCGGCGCTGCAACGAATCGAGGACCCGCGGGCGATTCCGGCATTGCGCGCGATGCTCGTGACCCCTGGCCGCTATGCGCGCACGATGGCGATTCAGGGCCTGGGCGCATTGGCAGCCAGGGAGGCTGTGCCTGACCTGCTGCGCATTCTCACCGCGGTGCCCACAGATCGGGATCTCGCCATTGAGAGCCTGCGTGCCCTGCGTCACATCGGCGACGGACAGGCCGCGCCGGCCCTTCTGGCTGTCGCCAGCGACGGGCGTTCGGACCCACGATTCCGCCTTGAGGCGCTGGACGCGCTGGGCGGGATGCCGTCTGCGCCGGGCACCGTGGATGCGTTGCTCGACCTGGTGTCGGAATCCGATCCGAACGTCCGCGCGGCGGCACTTGGCGCGCTCGCGCGACTCGAACCAGACAGCTTCATCAGCGCGATCGCCAGCCTCGACACTGATGCCAACTGGACCGTGCGCGCCGCCCAGGCCGATGCGCTGGCCACGATTGAGCCGGCGCGAGCCGTGCCCGCGCTGCTGGCGCGGGTGAAGGATTCCGACCAGCGGGTCGTGGCTCGGGTCATCAAGGCACTCGGGGCCACGAAGAGCCCGGACGCAGTGCCCGTCATCACCGCCGCGCTGACCGCAGATGATCTGGTCGTGCGAACGGAGGCTGCACGCGCCCTGGGTATGCTGCGCGCGGCCTCCGCCGTGGCGTCGCTGGTCAGCGCGTGGGAGGCCTGGCGCGGGGACCCGCAGTACGTGGCACGGGTGGCGGTGCTCGAAGCCCTCGTGGCCATTGATCCCCGCGCGGCGCTGGCGCCCCTGAAGAGCGCGTTGGCCGACCGCGACTGGGCCGTGCGTGTGCGTGCTGCGGACCTGCTGCGCGCACAGGTGCCAGCGGGCGGCAGTCCAGACGCCGGGCTGGAACCGGTCAGGCCCGCCCCTTCTTCACGCGATATTCCGCTCGACGAGTGGCGGTGGCTGCTCGCCCCGCCGTACTCGCCGCACGCGCGCCTGGAACTTGATCGCGGGGTGATCGAACTTGAATTGGATGTGGCCAGTGCGCCGCAGACGGTCGCCAACTTCATGGCGCTGGCCCGCAAGGGGTTCTTCAACGGCGTTCCGGTACACCGCGTCGTGCCGAACTTCGTGGTCCAGGCGGGCGATCCTCGGGGCGACGGAGACGGCGGACCTGGCTACACCATTCGGGACGAACCGAACCTGACGTCCTACGTGCGCGGCGTGGTCGGCATGGCGCTGGACTGGCGGGATACCGCTGGCAGCCAGTTCTTCGTGACGATGAGTCCGCAACCGCAACTGGACGGCCGCTACACGGCGTTCGCCAGGGTGGTCGAGGGAATGATGCTGGTGGAGCAGATTCAGAAAGGTGACGTCATTCGTCGAGTCACCGTGTGGGATGGGCGGGACGCCCGCTAGGCTGGAGACGTAAAAGGCGGCGCAAGAGGGCCGGGTGACCGGCGCCCCTCGCGCCACAAGGCACGGCAGAAACTACCGCTTCTTGGCCGTCTTCTTGGCTGCCTTCTTCTTGGCCGTCTTCTTGACCGCCTTCTTTGCTGCCTTCTTTGCCATGTGGAATCCCCCCTTTCGCAGTGTGGATTGCGCGTCCACTCAGTGATCGTCCGTCAGACTGCCGTGAGGCACGTCGGTTGTGGATCCTGCTGGTTCGCGTCTGTGTGCCCGTGACCACGTCACGGGCAAGTTACGAACTAAAAAAAAGGGGGTGCTCGGTGTGAGCACCCCCAAGGCTTCATGAAGAACTACCGCTTCTTCGCGGCCTTCTTCTTGGCGCCCTTGGCAGCCTTCTTCGCCATTGTGTTCTCCTCGGTTGTTGTGGCCCAGCCTTGACAGGCCACATGACCTGTCACTATTGGTGGGCTGAGCCAGCAGCCCTCATACCAGATGTAGATTACGGGCGACCTCAGAGCGCTGTCAAGCACAAAAGCGAGCAGGTTGTCAAAAACTTCGCGGACTCCGCCACGCCCAATCGCAATACGGGTGTCAAGTCGGGGCGCGCGGCGCGGCGCTCCTACGGTACGCGCAGACGTTCGCGCGCGCGTTTCGCATCAGCGATGGTGCGCGTGTCCGCGCCGAAGGTCCCTTCCGCTCGGCGATAGAACTCGCTCGCGCGTGCCGCGTCGCCTTGTCGCTCCGCAATGGCGCCGGCGTCGACGCACGCGGCCGCGTAGAGGGTGGGCGCCGAGTCGGGACGCATCGCGAGCACGCGCGAGAGAATCGTCAGCGCAGCGGTGTCGTCGTGCAGGGCGAGACGCAGCCGGGCCTCCCTGTATCGGAACACCGGGTCGGCGGGACGAAGTGCGATTGAGTGCGCGATGAGTGGCTCGGCCGTCCGCAGGTCGCCCTGTTCAAGGGCGCGCCAGCCCTGGAGTGAAGCGCGATAGGCCGTCGCGAGATCGGTGGCCGGTGCATTCTTCAGTCCGGCGCGTGCACGGTTCGCCAGATCACCCTCGGGTGAGACAGCC
The DNA here is from genome assembly GCA_947482665.1 of Acidobacteriota bacterium. Taxonomy (GTDB): domain Bacteria; phylum Acidobacteriota; class Vicinamibacteria; order Vicinamibacterales; family UBA2999; genus CANKJK01. The sequence goes on along the minus strand of CANKJK010000011.1, from coordinate 88,511 downwards.
AACACGGCTCGGTACTCCGCGTCGGCTTCGGCGCGGAGTCCCATCCGGTTCAGCCCATCGGCGAGCAGCAACCGGGCTCGCGGGACGATGCCAGCCGGCGCGTCGGGCCGGCTGGCGATCAGGCCTCGCAGTTCGGTGATGGCGAGATCTGTCTCAAACAGTCGATCAAGTTGGACCGCCATGCCAAGGCGAGCCGTGGCGAGCGCCATGGGCCCTTGGCGGACGCGGCCGGCCCTGGCGGATTCCGCGAGGGCACGCCACGAGCGGAGACTCCCCGCGGCGTCGTGGAGATACGTGTCCTGAACCTCCGCAATCACCTGGCTGAAGTGGGCGTTGGTTGGATACTGTCGCCGCAGCCCCTCGAGCAGTTCCAGCGCGTGCTGGGGATTGTGTTCGTACCACAGGTCGAGCACGTGCAGCTGGTAGTCGATTTCCCCTCGGAGCAACGCCCCGTTGTCCCGGGCGCGCCGCATCTCGGCCAGTCCCTGTTTCCGGTCGCCGCCGGGAAGGAAGAGCAGGAAGCGCAGCATCTTGGCTGCGGCGGGCGCGACATCGGCGTAGTAGTGGTACAGGCCGATGCCGAACCAGGCATCGTGCATGCCCGGGTCGATCGCCAGGGCCCGCTCGAGGGCGTCCTTGATCCGCTTGCCGTCACGAGCGGCGGCGAGGCGTTCGCCGCGCAGCACTCGCCATTGGGCGCGGGCGCCGTAGGCAGCCCCGCGGTAGAACCACGCTTCCGCGCGTTCTGGCTCTCGAACAGTCCAGGCCTCCATGTCTCCGACGGCCGCATTGGCCTTCTCGAGGAACCTGGCATCGAGTGCGCGGTTGTTCGGATCACTCTGGATCTGCCACCACAGCGCGGCGAGTTCCAGCGCCTGACACACCTGGACGGGAGCCGGGGGGCAGGTGGCGGCGGCGATGGCGCCCCACTCATCGAAGCGCCCGGCGAGAATGGCATCGTACGCCTCTCGGACCTTGGTCCCGCCTGTCAGGCCCTTAGCCGGCGCAGCACCCGCCACGCCGTGGACCACGAGCCAGACGGCACAGGCCCCGGCCAGGAGTCGCCGGCAGCCCCTGTTCACGTGATGCTCGTACGCAGCTGCTGTTTCTCTGCGTGCCGTTCCAACGCGAGTGCGATCAGCCGGTCGAGCAGCGCCGGGTAACTGAGTCCGGTGGCTTCCCACAGCTTGGGGTACATGCTCACCGTCGTGAATCCGGGGATCGTGTTGACCTCATTCAGGAAGATCTTGCCGCGCTTGCGATCCATGAGGAAGTCGACCCGCGCCATCCCGGCGCCCTCCACGGCGCGATACGCCTCGAGCGACAAGTGCTGGATCTTCGCCCGCTGTGCGTCGGTCAACGGGGCGGGAATCAGCAGATTCGAACTGCTGTCCAGGTACTTCGCGTTGTAGTCATAGAACTCGTGGGCAGGCACAATCTCGCCGGGCACTGAGGCGATCGGGTCGTCGTTGCCGAGGACGGCGCACTCGATCTCGCGCGCCTCCGGCACGGCCTGCTCGATCACGATCTTCCGGTCAAACGACGCCGCCAGTTCGATGGCCGGTCCCAGTTCCGCCTCGGTGTGGGCTTTGGAGATACCGACGCTGGATCCGAGATTGGCAGGCTTGACGAAGACGGGGAGTCCCAGCGTCTGGACGACGCGGTCCCGCACCACGTCCGGTGAGGTCTCCCACTCGCGCTTCAGGATCACCAGATACTTCGCCTGCGGCAGGCCACGCGCGGCGAACAGCGTCTTCATGACGCCCTTGTCCATGCCCACGGCGGCGCCGAGGACGCTTGGGCCGACGTAGGGGATGTTGGCCAGTTCCAGGAGGCCCTGGACCGTGCCGTCTTCGCCGTACGGGCCATGCAGGACCGGGAACATGACATCGAGGCCCAGCGCATGGACCACGGCGCCATTGGGGGCGTCGCCGCCTGGCGCCGTCCCGTGCTCGATGGTCAGGAGGACATCCTCGCCCGGGCGCGCGAGCATGAGCGTCTCGCGGTCGTGCCGACCGGCGCGGGAGGTCAGGGTCCGTGCCTGCTCCAGGACCTCCGAGGCCGAGACGGCCGTCGGCGTCCTGTCAGGCAGTTGCCAGCGCCCGTCCTTGTCGATACGGATCGCGACCGGTTCATACCGTTCCCGGTCTAGATGCTTCAGGATGGACGCGGCCGAGGCGACGGAGACCTCGTGTTCGCCGGAACGTCCACCGTAGATGACGCCAACTCGCAGTCGTTTCACGTGTGGCCACTAATATAAGTGACTCACGCCGTGTTCACATTCCACGTTACTGCTCAGGACGGCGCCGCACGCACCGGCTGGATGGAGACGCCCCATGGCCGGGTCGAGACGCCTGTCTTCATGCCGGTGGGCACCCGCGGTGCGGTCAAGGCGCTCCGGCACCAGGAATTGATCGATGCGGGCGCCACGATCATCCTCGGGAACACCTACCACCTCTTCCTGCGGCCCGGCGACGAAGCCGTCGAGCGCCTTGGGGGCCTGCACCGGTTCATCGGGTGGCAACGGCCGATGCTGACCGACAGCGGGGGCTTCCAGATATTCAGTCTCGGCGATCGCTGTGTCGTCCGGGAGGAGGGCGCGCAGTTCCGCTCCCACCTGGACGGGTCGCTTCACCTGCTGACGCCGGAGCGGGCGGTCGAAGCGCAGGCCCGGCTCGGGTCCGATATCGCCATGGTGCTCGATGAGTGCCTGGCCTTTCCTGCGACCGAGGAGCGTGCCGCCCAGTCCCTGCGGCGTTCGGTCCGGTGGGCGCGTCGGTGCCGGGAGCGGCTGCTGCAGTTCCGGGAGCAGGGTGGCCCGGCCGTGAATCCGGGACAGGCCCAGTTCGGCATCATTCAGGGCGGCACGTTTGACGCGCTCAGGCGGGAAAGCGTGGACTCGACGCTGGACATTGGCTTCGAGGGCTACGCGATCGGGGGCTTGAGCGTCGGAGAGCCCTCCCAGGAGATGTATCACGTGGTCGGAGAAACGGCAGCCCGGCTGCCCGTCGACCAGCCCCGCTACCTGATGGGCGCCGGAACCCCGGAAGATCTGGTGGAAGCGGTCGGCCGGGGCGTCGACATGTTCGACTGCGTGATGCCCACCCGGAATGCCCGCAATGGGCAGCTGTTCACCAGCCGGGGACGCCTCAATATCCGGAACGCCCGATTCGCCTTCGATGAATCGCCCGTGGATCCGGCGTGCGGGTGCTATACGTGCCGGCACCATTCCAGGGCCTATCTGCGGCACCTGTTCACCAATGGCGAGATGACCGCGAGCACCCTTAACACGTTGCATAACCTGACCTTCTACCTTGACACCATGCGGAGGATCAGGGACGCTATAGCGCTTCGGTCGTTCGAAAAATTCAAGCAGGAGTTTCTCGCGTCGGTTTCGGGCCCGCTGTCTGAAGCGTGACCGGGAACGTGCCCGGTATACCCAGAATGAGATCGATGGTGAACTCCGACTTTGTCCTGGCGATGGCAGCCCCGCAAGGCGGTAACCCTCTGCTCGGGCTGCTGCCGGCGGCGCTGATCCTCGGCATCTTCTATTTCGTGTTGCTGATGCCGATGCGTCGGCGGCAGAAGAAGGTCCAGGAATTTCTGGCGACGTTGAAGGTCGGCGACCGGGTGGTGACAACCGGTGGCATCTTCGGCACCATCACTAAGATTGAGGACGACCGCCTGCAGTTGCAGATTGCGGAGCGCGTCAGGGTCGATGTCTCGCGCAACGCCGTCGTGGGTTATCAAGGACAGGAGCGCGTGGTTCCGGAACCCGGGGCCAACGGATAGCCGTTATGAGTCTTCGCTGGAAGCTGATTATTAGTCTGGTCACGCTCGTGGTATTCGCCGTTGTCGGCGTCTACCCGATCGCGGCCCCGTCGTTGAAACTGCCTGTGCCTGGGGCGCTCGAGCGCCTGCAGCTCAAGCTCGGGCTCGACCTGAAGGGCGGCGTGCACCTCGTCCTGCGAGTGCAGACGGACGATGCCCTGCGCGTCGAAACCGAAGGCGAGATGGAGCGCCTCCGGGAGACGCTGACCAAGGCCTCGATTGCGACCAGCGTGATCGCGACCCAGGGTCCCACGCAGTTCAAGGTGGACGGCGTGCAGCCGACACAGGCGCAGGCCTTCCAGCAGGCTGCCAACGACGTGCAGGCCAATTTCGACCGGAGTTCCGGCTCGGGTGGGTCCTACCTGTTCACCATGAAGCCGAACATCCAGAAGCAGCTGCGGGATGAGGCTGTGGTGCAGGCGCGCCAGACCATCGAACGCCGCGTCAATGAACTGGGTGTGGCCGAGCCGAGCATTGCGCAGCAGGGCCAGAACGGCGACCAAATCCTTGTGCAGTTGCCAGGCGTTACCGACGTCGAACGGGCCAAGTCCATCATCGGATCTCCCGGGATGTTGGAACTGAAGATCGTTGAGCAGGGGCCCGCCTCCGCCAAGGAAGACCTGGCCCCAGGCGGTCAGGCTCCCCAGGGCATGGAAGTAATCCCAGGCAACTCCAGCGCTCCGGGCAGCGCCGGCGCCACGGTCTACTACATGACCCGGAAGGTTGCCGCGGTCACGGGGCGAGACCTGCGGAATGCCCGGCCCACGCTCGACGAGAACAACCAGCCAGCCGTCAGCTTTACGTTGAACCAGGACGGCGCGCGCAAGTTCGGTAGTGCCACCTCGTCCAACATCGGTCGTCAGCTGGCCATCGTGCTCGACAGCCGGGTGTTTTCGGCGCCCACGATTGAGAGCCGGATCACTGATCAGGGCCGTATCACCGGCAGCTTCACCCAGCAGGAGGCACAGGACCTGTCGCTCGTGCTCCGGTCCGGTGCGCTCCCAGCCTCACTGACCTATCTCGAGGAGCGGTCGATCGGGCCGAGCCTTGGCGCGGATTCGATTCGCTCAGGCGTGATTGCGTCGGCCGTGGGCCTGGCGCTCATCGTCCTCTTCATGCTCTTCTACTACCGTCTGTCCGGGGTGAACGCGGTCATCGCGCTGCTGTTCAACCTGATCATCCTGCTGGGGCTGATGGCGTACATCGGCGCCGTGATGACCCTGCCTGGTATCGCCGGTTTCGTGCTGACCATGGGCATCGGCGTGGATTCCAACGTGCTCATCTTCGAGCGCATCAAGGAAGAACTGGCCGCGCAGCGCGGTGTGCGTGCGTCGATCAATGCCGGGTTTGGACGTGTCTTCCTCACGCTGCTGGACACGCACATCTCGGCCCTGATCGCCGCGGCCTTCCTCTTTCAGTTCGGCACGGGTCCGATCCGCGGCTTCGCCGTGACGCTCTCCATCGGCCTGCTGTCGAATCTGTTCACGTCAACGTTTGTGTCCAAGACGTTGTTTGAATTCGAGCTCTCGCGCCGCCGTCAGGCGACGACGCTCTCGATCTAAGGGTCGCCGATGCAGATTCTGCACAACACCTCGATTGATTTTCTCCGCTGGCGGTGGCACGCGATCGTGCTGTCGTGGGTGGTCATTCTGGCCGGCCTTGGCGTCGTGGCGACGCAGGGGCTTTCGAAGGGAATTGAATTCGCGGGTGGCACGGCCATCATCGCGCAGTTCGACCAGAACCCTTCGGTCGAGGCCGTCCGGTCGGCGCTCGACAAGAACTTCCCAGGGGGCGGCCAGAACATCATGGTGCAGTCCTACGGCGATCCAGGCCAGCGCCAGGTGATGGTCCGGGTGCCGCAGGTGGGCGCTGAGGCCGGTGGCTCGCTGGGCTCAACCGCCAAGGTGACCGAGGACGCGCTCCACAAGGGCGGCCTTGGCCAGTTCAAGGTCATCGGGACAGAGATCGTCGGTCCCTCGGTGGGGCGTGAGCTGACGGAAAAGGGGATCTACGCGTTTCTCGCTTCCCTGGTCGGCATCCTGGCCTACATTGCGTTCCGCTTCCAGTTCTCGTTCGCCGTCGGTGCGGTCGTCGCCACCATTCACGACATTCTCGTGACGATGGCCTTTCTGGCTTTCTTCCATTACGACATCACCCTGAACGTGATTGCCGCAATTCTCACGGTGACTGGGTACTCCACCAACGACACGATTGTGATCTTCGACCGCGTGCGGGAGAACCTCCGCGCGAACCGTCGGATGTCGCTGGCGGAGGTCGTCAACGCCTCCATCAACCAGACGCTGAGCCGCACCATCATCACGGCCGGCACGGCGCTCCTCTCGGCCATCGCCTTGCTGCTGTTTGGCGGGGAAGTGCTCAGCGGATTTGCCTTCACCATGGTGGTCGGCATCATCACCGGCACGTACTCCAGCGTGTTCGTGGCTGCGGCGATTGTGACTCTCTGGCAGGGCCGGACGCCGCTCCCGGCGACGGCGACCGCCGCGGAGTCTGCACCGGCGCGACGCGGCAAGCAGGCTCGCAAGGCGAACGCCTGAGGCGCCTCGCCTCCCGTGAACTACCTTGACGCGGTGTTGCTGGGGGTCCTGCAAGGACTGACGGAGTTTCTCCCGATCTCCTCCACGGCCCACCTGCTGGTGGCAGGCCAGTTACTCGGGTTTCGCGACCCTGGTGACGTGTTCAAGGTGATGATTCAACTCGGGTCCATCCTGGCCATTCTCTGGCTCTACCGTGAGCGCGTCTTGGCGCTCGTCCGGGGACTGCCCTCCGATCCGGCCGCGAGACGCTTTCTCTTGGCGCTCGGAGCAGGATTCCTGCCCGTCCTGCTGGTGGGAGCGCTGGGGCGCACGTTCGTGACGACGGTTCTCTATGCCAGTGCCGGCACCATCGCGGCCGCATTCATCCTGGGAGGCCTGGTGATGCTGGCTGTCGAGCGGCTGCGGCTGCGGCCAGTCGTGTCGTCGGCTGAACAGACTCCGGTGATGAAGGGCTTCGGCATTGGCCTGTTTCAGGCTCTGGCCGTGGTCCCGGGCGTCTCACGTTCTGGTGCCACCATCATTGGAGGCCTGGTGATGGGACTCGACCGAACCGCCGCCGCCGAGTTTTCGTTCTTTCTGGCAGTGCCCACGCTGTCGGCGGCCTTCCTGAATGACCTTCTGGGTCTGCATACGAGCCCCTTCTCAGCCCAGACCGCCGAGATCGCCCTCGGTTTCCTTTCCGCATTCGTAGCCTCGCTACTTGTCGTGGCACCTTTTCTTCGCCTTGTGCGCCGGGTCGGGTTTGCTCCCTTCGCCTGGTACCGCATCGTTGCCGGCTGTGTGCTGCTGCTGGCCGTCTGGCGAGGATGGGCATTGCACTAACGCCGATGCAGTGGCTGCGCCGCAGTTTTATCGCCGGGTTCTTCGTCCTTATTCCGCTGGTCGTCAGCGTGGCGGCCCTGGTGTGGGTTTTCGGTATCATTGACGGCTTCACGGCGCCCGTGTCCGTCCGGGTGATCGGTCGTCGTGTTCCGGGTTTGGGCTTGGCGATCACCGCAGTCTTGGTGCTCGTCGTGGGCGCAGTGGCGACCAACGTGTTTGGGCGGAAGGTGCTCTCGAGGGCTGAGGACATCCTGGGGCGCATTCCTGTGTTCCGCACCGTCTATGCGCCGGTCCGGCAGCTCCTGGCCGCTTTTTCTCCGGACAACGAGTACGGCTTCAAGCAGGTGGTGATGGTCGAGGATCCGAAGCGGGGGTTGACGCTGGGGTTCCTGACGAAGGAATTCTTGGTCGAGAGGGGTCGCGGGCCGGAGCCCTTTGTGGCGGTCTATATCCCGACGAATCATCTCTACCTCGGGGATATCGCACTCTTTCCGAGGTCCGAGGCGCAGTTTCCTGATATTTCCGTCGAGGACGGCATCCGGATTGTGTTGACAGGGGGAATGGCGTTGCCTGGCACCGTGTCGAGCGGCACGGGCCGTCATCAATAAGCGTCGGGCGAAACACCGGGACGTTTTTTCAGAGAAGGGACTGATACCGATGAAGTCGTGGATCAAATGGCTGGGAACCGCTGTCCTGGCACTCATAGTGGTCGGAGCGGTGGCCGGTCTGGCTGTCGCAGGTCAGGAAGGACAGGCCGCCGCGGCCGCAGTGGCGCCGCATCATGCGGGAGGCGAGGCCAGCCTGGTGCTTCCGGACCTTGGCCAGGTGCCGGTGGGCGGCTACAACGGCCGGACGCTGTTGATGGGCGGCATCGGGGTGGCGGCGCTCGGCATCATCTTCGGCCTCGTGATTCTGGTGCAGCTGAAGAACCTTCCGGTGCACCGCACGATGCTCGAGATTTCCGAGCTCATCTACGTCACCTGCAAGACCTACCTGCTCACCCAGGGCCGGTTCCTTGCGCTGCTTGAGCTCTTCATCGCGGCGATCATCATTCTCTACTTCGGCGTGCTCTCCGGTCTGGGCACGGCCCGGGTGGGCATCATCCTCCTCTTCAGCGTGGTCGGCATCCTCGGCAGCTTCAGCGTGGCGTGGTTCGGCATCCGTGTGAATACCTATGCGAACTCCCGGACAGCGTTCGCCAGCCTGAAGGGCAAGGCCTATCCGGTCTACGCGATCCCGCTGAAGGCGGGCATGAGCATCGGCATGCTGCTCATCAGCGTCGAGTTGCTCATCATGCTCTTCATTCTGCTGTTCATTCCGGGGGATTACGCCGGGCCCTGCTTCATCGGCTTCGCCATCGGTGAGTCGCTGGGCGCGGCGGCGCTGCGTATCGCCGGCGGCATCTTCACCAAGATCGCCGACATCGGCTCGGACCTGATGAAGATTGTCTTCAACATCAAGGAAGACGATGCGCGCAACCCCGGCGTGATCGCCGACTGCGTCGGCGACAACGCCGGCGACTCGGTGGGCCCCTCGGCCGACGGCTTCGAGACCTACGGCGTGACGGGCGTGGCCCTGATCACCTTCATCATGCTGGCCGTGCCGGAAGCGGTGACGCAGGTGAAGCTGCTGGTCTGGATCTTCTCGATGCGCATCATGATGGTGATCGCCAGCGGCGCCTCCTACCTCATTAACGAGGCGGTGGCCAAGGCGCGCTACGGCAACGTCGCGCGGATGAACTTCGAGGCGCCCCTCACCAGCCTCGTCTGGCTCACCTCCATCGTGTCTGTGGTGCTGACCTACGTGGTCTCCCACCTGCTGATCGCGGACCTCGGCGACAGCACCCTCTGGTGGAAGCTGGCGTCCATCATCACGTGCGGCACGCTGGCAGGCGCCATCATTCCTGAGCTGGTCAAGGTGTTCACCTCCACCGATTCGGCGCACGTGAAGGAAGTGGTCACCTCCTCTAACGAGGGCGGCCCGTCGCTGAACGTGCTCTCCGGCCTGGTGGCGGGCAACTTCAGCGCCTACTGGCTGGGCCTGACCATCGTGGCGCTGATGTCCATCGCGTTCCTCGTGGCCAACTCCAGCCCCATCATGGCGCATCTCATGCTGGCGCCCGCCGTGTTCGCCTTCGGCCTCGTGGCCTTCGGATTCCTCGGCATGGGGCCGGTCACCATCGCGGTCGATTCCTACGGCCCGGTGACGGACAATGCCCAGTCGGTGTTCGAACTCTCGGTGATCGAGTCGGTTCCCGGGATCAAGCAGGAGCTGAAGCGGGACTACGGCATCGACGTGGAGTTCGAGAAGGCCAAGGACCTGCTCGAGGAGAACGACGGCGCCGGGAACACCTTCAAGGCGACGGCGAAGCCGGTGCTCATCGGCACGGCGGTGGTGGGCGCGACCACGATGATCTTCTCGATCATCGTCGAGCTGACCCAGGGGCTGACAACGAACGTCGACAAGCTGTCGCTCATCCACGCGCCGTTCCTCCTCGGCCTGGTGACGGGCGGCTCGGTGATCTACTGGTTCACGGGTGCGTCGATGCAGGCGGTCACCACCGGTGCCTATCGCGCGGTGGAGTTCATCAAGGCGAATATCAAGCTGGACGATGGCGCAGGGAAAGCGTCGGTCGAGGACAGCAAGAAGGTGGTTGAGATCTGCACGCAGTACGCGCAGAAGGGCATGCTCAATATCTTCCTGACGGTCTTCTTCTCGACGCTGGCGTTCGCATTCGTGGAGCCCTACTTCTTTGTCGGCTACCTCATCTCCATCGCGCTCTTCGGTCTGTATCAGGCGGTCTTCATGGCAAACGCGGGCGGCGCGTGGGATAACGCCAAGAAGATTGTGGAGACGGAACTCAAGATGAAGAACACCCCGCTGCACGCCGCGACCGTCGTCGGCGATACGGTGGGTGATCCCTTCAAGGACACGTCGTCGGTCGCCCTCAATCCCGTCATCAAGTTCACGACGCTGTTCGGTCTGCTGGCCGTCCAGTTGGCCGTGCGTCTGACCGCGGACATGGGCAGCGCCACGAGCCATCTTCTGGCGGCGGTGTTCTTCGCGATTTCGGTCGTGTTCGTGCTCCGCTCCTTCTACGGCATGAGGATCGGGACGGAAGTCAAGCGACCGGCACAGGCCTGAGGCAATTTGAGGCAGCGCGGGGCCAGATTTATTGCTGGAGCAATTCTCTGGACCCGCGCTATACTGCGCGCTCTTTCCCGGCTGTCACCATGGAGCCATTTGGCGAATCCGGTGTCTAAAGGGGCAAATGAGTGGAACGGCAAGTTCGTTCCTTGACGTTGACACTGTTTTTTCAGGATCGATATAATCGGCCGCTCTTGCCGTAAGGCAAGTCACGATTCTCAGGAGGGTAAGCCCGGTGCCACGTCACATGTTCGGCGACATCGTCGACCCGAGCGTTAAGGTCGGTTCCAATCAGGGAGCGACGGTCGCGCTGTCGATTGTCGTGCACACGGTCATCATCCTCGGGATGATCATCATCCCGCTGATGGCGGCCGATATTCTGCCGACTCCTGCTGGTGCGATGGCAGCCTTCGTGGCCCCGCCGCCGCCCCCGCCCCCGCCGCCACCTCCTCCGCCACCCGCGGCTGCGCAGGCGCCGAAGCCTGTCGTGGAAGCGAATCCGGCTGCCGCACCAACGGAGGCCCCGCATGAAATCAAGGCGGAAGCCCCTGTTGATACCAACTTCGATCGCCACGCTGGCGTTGAAGGCGGTATTCCCGGCGGCGTCGTAGGCGGTATTTCTGGTGGTATCCCTGATGCCCCCCCGCCCCCGCCTCCGCCGCCTCCGCCGCCTCCGGCTCCGGTGCGGGTTGGCGGGAACATCAAGCCCCCGACCAAGACGAAGGACGTCCGGCCGGTGTATCCGTCGATTGCCCAGTCTGCGCGCGTGCAGGGTGTGGTGATTATCGAGGCCACGATTGGACCGACGGGAAGAGTCACGGACACTCGCGTGCTCCGGTCGATTCCGCTCCTGGATCAGGCCGCCATCGATGCCGTGAAGCAGTGGGAGTTCACCCCCACGACTCTCAACGGCCAGCCCGTGCCGGTCATCATGACCGTTACGGTGCAGTTCACGCTGAGCTAACGCACGCACTTCACTGTTAAGTCCGAGGCCTTACGCCTCTTCCCCTGCCCGATGAGACGAGGCAAGGGGCCAACTGCTCGGAAAACGTCTCAAATTAGATTGCGGAGGATGTTGTAATGGGTGGCGAACTGAATCTGGTTGATATTGCCAAGTCCATGACCGGCCCCGCCATTGCCGTGGCGCTGGTGCTGTTCGTGATGTCGTTCTGGTCGATTGGCGTGGCAATTGAGCGTATTTACACCTATTCCCAGGCGCGGAATCAGTCGAAGCTGTTCGCCCCCCAGGTCGCCAAGCACCTGAAGGACGGCCGCCTCAAGGAAGCCATTGCTCTGGCCGGCTCGAAGGACTATCGCTACAGCCACCTCGCGAAGGTGGTCGGCGCTGGTCTCCAGGAGTTCCAGTATCAGAAGGAAGCGGGCCTCTCGGGCAATCGCGATGACGTTCTGGACACGGTCCGCCGCGCCATTCAGCGTGCAACGGCTCTGACCGCGGCTGACCTGAAGAAGGGCGTCAGCGTTCTGGCCACCATCGGCTCCACGGCCCCGTTCGTGGGTCTGCTCGGCACGGTCGTCGGCGTTATCAACGCCTTCGTCGGTATCGCGTCGACCGGCTCGGGTGGTATCGGTGCCGTGTCGGCCGGTATTGCTGAAGCTCTGATTGAGACGGCCCTCGGGCTGTTCGTGGCCATCCCGGCCGTGTGGTTCTACAACTACCTGACGGGCCGGATCGAGCACTTCAACGTGGAGATGGATAACTCCTCGTCAGAGCTCGTCGACTGGTTCATCAAGAACTCGGCGGCCTAGTTTCACAGCTGGATGCTGACGGCCGGAGCGCGCACCTGCGTTCCGGCCTGTTAGCTGTGCATCCCTGGAGCGATAACGATGGGTATGTCAGTCGGCGGCGAGGACGGAGCCGTCAAATCAGAAATCAACGTCACCCCGCTGGTAGACGTCATGCTGGTGCTCCTCATCATCATGATGATCGTGGCGCCGATGCTCCAGAAGGGCGTCAACGTAAAACTGCCAACGGCGGACAATAGCAGCGACAAGCCGGAGACTCAGGACCAGACGGTTCTCGGAGTCACGGCCGATCGGTCTATCTTCGTCAACTCGGTGCCTGTGCAGATGTCTGATCTCCGACGCAAGATGGAAGAGACGTTCGAGACCAAGACACAGAAGCTGGTACTCATCAAGGCTGATGAGGATGCCCCCTACGGGGCGGTCATGGATGCCATGGACGAGGTTCGCGCGAGCGGCGTCGAGGACATGGGTCTCATTACCGAGAAGAGGAAGAAGTAGCCCATGTCCGCCCACAAGCACCACGGCGCAGACAAGGTCTTCAAAGCCAAGGAGGTTCACGCCACCTCCGAGATGAACATCACGCCAATGATCGACGTGCTGCTCGTGCTGCTCGTCATCTTCATGGCGGCCCTGCCGCTGTCGCAGAAGGGCCTGGACGTCAATCTGCCGGCGGAGACGCGGTCCGCGCAGCAGCAGGCTCCGGACCTTAGTCAGATCGTGCTGGAATACAGCGCGGATAAGAAGATCTCCGTCAACAAGCAGGACGTGACCATCACCGACCTCCAGGAGAAACTCAGGTCCATCTTCGAGGAGCGCAAGGACAAGACGATGTTCATCTCTGCGGTGGGGACGCTGCGGTATGGTGACATTGTCGAAGTGATCGACGCAGCCAAAGGTGCTGGCGTTGAGAAGGTCGGGATTGTGACCGAGGGTATGAAGCGAGGCGCTGCTAAGTAGCGACAGCCTGCGACTGCGCTGGCAAGAAACAAGAAAGGGGTCTGGCCTTACCGCCAGGCCCCTTTTCTATTTGTATGGGGCCACAACGCTGCTAGAGGGGCTCCCAGCGGTCAATGGCATCGAGCAGGGATTCTTCAGTCTGTGGTGACGACTCGGGCCTGAGTTGCCACTCAAGGGCAGACCTGACGGCTCCGGAGATACTCTCGCGCTCAAATGGCTTGGTGATATAGCCCACCACTCCTGGGCGGAGGGTCACGGTGGGATCTAGCTCATCCATACCAGTCACCAGGACCACCGAAACAGTAGGAAATAGCAGGCGAATTTGGGCGGTCAGCCAGATGCCATCCTTTCCGGGCATCCGCACGTCGCAGAGCGCGACGGCGACGGGCTCATGCCTAAGGACTGCGAGTGCCTCTTCCGCCGACTCAGCGGTCTTTGGCGCATAGCCAAGCCGCTCGACCCACTGGCTCAGGATCCTACGAATGGGCTCTTCGTCGTCGACGATCAGGACGACGGGAGCTGGCGGACCAGGAATGGGAGACTCTGCGACCACTCTATAGATTCTAGCCCTCAACTGCCGTGGCCGGGGCAACAGGTGCTTCCCCCAAAAGACAAAAGGGGCCGCACCCATACCGGGTGCGGCCCCTTCGAGATCCTGTCTTACGAGGGCTGTCTACTTGCCGGCCGGCTTTCCAGCGGTCGCAGCCTGCTGCTCCTTGCGCAGCTCCTGTGCCTTATCCCGAATCGTGTCTGCCTGCTTCAGGAGTGCCGCCTGCTTGGCCGGGTCCTTCTCGAGATTGGCCTGCAGCCGGAGCAGAAGGTTCTTGTAGACCATAGCCTCGGCGTAGTCGCTCTTGATGGACAGAGCCTTGTCCACCAGATCGACACCGGCCTGAACCATCTTCTTCTTGTCCACTTCGCTCAGGCGGAAGTCGCGATAGGCCTTGTCCCAGTAGTAGGTGGCGATGGTGTAGTGCGCCTCTGGGTTGTTCGGCTCCTTCGCTGCGCGCTGCTGTAGCGCGTCGATCGTCTTGTCGAACTCGCCCTGACGGTTGTAGTAACCCGCAAGCTGCATGTAGACAGCAGGCTCGTTCGGCGAACTCTCCTTCGCCTTCATCAGCATCGCCTCGGCCTGCTCATAGTTGCCGCTGTCCTCGTAGATCTTGGCAAGGGCGAAAATGTTGGCCGTGTCCTTCGGCTCCATCTGAATCATCTGCAGCAGGATGGGTTCCGCCTGGCCCGGGTCATTCAGCTTGTCTGGGCTGTTGTAGGCCGCAACCAGATACTCCAGCGCCAGCTTCTTGATCTTGGGATCCGTTGAGGTCTGCGCTGCGTTCTTGTAGCCCTCGACGGCGTCGGTCAGGAACTGGTCGTTCGCCGCATCACCCTTCTTGGCAGAGCGATACAGATTGTCAGCGCTATTGGCCATGAAGAAATAGGCCCCCGCGGGCCCGGTTGTCGCGGAATCCAGCCGAAGGGCCTCCTTATACTTCGCGATGGCGCCCCGAAAATCCTGCGTCTGGTACAGGCCGTTGGCGTCCTTGAACGCCATCTTTGACTTCAGCATGTCGATCTGGCCGCATCCGGCCACCAACATGCCCAACCCGGCCGTCAGCGCACAGGTTGTGACTGAAAACTTCCGCATCGTCTGCCCCCTTAAGTAGTGCCGCAAGCGCGTCAGTATAGTAAGCCGGTTTCCGGAGAGTCAAGGCTCGATTCGAATCGAATCCAGGCCGCCGAGCCACGGACGTTGCGCGACCCACCGAAGTTGTTATGATGGCGGCTCATCCCCTGATTCTCTCCCACTGAGCCGGGTTCTGTCCCGCTCTGTAACCGGGAGGATCCAGCAGCCTCATGGTGACGTTTCAGCGCGTCCTGGACAAGCTCGGCGAGTATGGGTCGCCAGCCGACCTGGACCTGCTGCGGCGTGCCTATGCCTTTGCCGCCGAAGGGCATGAGGGACAGGTCCGCCAGTCTGGCGAACCCTATCTCATGCACCCGGTGGCCGTTGCGGCCATCCTGGCAGACATGCGCCTTGATGGCGTGGCCGTGGCTGCAGGCGTCCTGCACGACGTGGTGGAGGACACCCACGTCACATCGGAGCGTGTTTCAGAGCTGTTTGGTGCCGAGGTTGCTCATGTGGTCGCGGGCGTCACGAAGATTTCTGCTATCCACTTCGCGTCGAGCGAGGAGCGGCAGGCCGAGAGCTTCCGCAAGATGCTCCTGGCGATGGTCGATGACATCCGCGTCATCCTGGTCAAGCTCGCCGACCGGCTTCACAACATGCGCACGCTCGGCCACCTGCCAGACGAGCGGCGCCGGCGGATTGCCCAGGAGACGCTCGATATCTTTGCGCCGATCGCCAGCCGACTGGGGATGAGCACAGTCAAGAACGAACTGGAGGAGCTGGCCTTTCATTACCTCGAGCCTGATGCGTACGAAAGCCTCCGGGGACGGGTCGAGTCGCGTCGCCGCGATGTCGAGGGCGCGATGGCAACGCTGCAGCAGGCGCTGGCCGAGCGCCTTCGTGCGGCTGATGTTCCGGTCGTCCGGATTGAGGGCCGCATCAAGCGTCTGTATAGCATCTACCGGAAGCTGATCCGGCAGAACATCGACCTTGATCGCGTCTACGACTTCGCGGCCCTTCGCGTGATCACCGCCTCAGAGAAGGACTGCTACGGGGCCTTGGGCATCATTCATCAGACGTGGTCGCCCGTGCCCGGTCGATTCAAAGACTTTATCGCCATGCCCCGTCCAAACGGCTACCAATCGCTGCATACCTCCGTGATCAGCGATCGCGGATTTTCCTTCGAGGTCCAGATTCGGACGGAGGAGATGGACCACCGCGCAGAGGATGGTGTCGCGGCGCATTGGAAATACAAGGAAGGGCGTATTGGCGAACACCGCGATGAGCACTACTTCAAGTGGATGCGGCAATTATTGGAGGTGCAGCAGGAGATTCGCGACCCACAGGAGTTTCTGCAGAACCTGAAGGTCGATCTCTATCCGGAGGAGGTGTACCTCTTCACGCCCAAGGGAGAGGTGCGGTCGCTGCGTCGCGGGTCGACAGCCGTCGACTTCGCTTACGCGATTCATACCGACGTGGGACACCAGTGTGTCGGCGCCCGGGTCAACGGCAAGATGGTTCCATTGCGAACGCCGCTACGCAACGGCGACATTGTCGAGATCCTGACCCAGCCTGGGCACCGGCCCAGTCGGGACTGGCTGACCTTTGCGGTGACGTCGCGCGCGCGCGGCAAGATCAAACACGTTCTGCAGGCCGAGGAGCGCGAGAGAAGCGTGGAGTTGGGCCGACGGCTCTTCGAGAAGCAGGCCCGAAGGTACGACCTCAATCCCAAGGTGCTGGTCGAGAGCCCTGGCTTCGCAACCTTCGCAGCCGAGTACGGCGCGGCCAAGCCCGACGAACTGCTCGCGCACATCGGGTACGGGAAGATTTCCGCCAAGACCGTCATCCAGAAGTCCGCGCCGCCTGAGCTGCTGAAGGACCGGCTGCATGATCCGTCTGGTCAGCCGCGCCGGCCGCGCGCCGATACCGGCTCTCCGGACCGCATCAAGGTCCGGGGATTCGACGACCTGCTGGTCACCCGCGCGCGCTGCTGCAATCCCATCCGGGGCGAGCGGATTATTGGTTACATCACCCGAGGGAAGGGTGTCTCGGTCCACGCGGCCAGCTGCACGAACGTCCTGAATCTGATGGTCGACCCCGAACGGCAGATCGATGTGGAATGGGAGTCAGGACATCCCGAACAGGCGGCCTACACCGTCAGACTCACGATGCAAGTCGAAGATCGGCAAGGCATGCTGGCGGCTATCAGCGCTCGCGTATCGGAGATCGATACCAATATCTCGGGGATGGAGGCGCAGACGAGCGATGAGGGGCGGGCCCGGATCGACATGACCGTCCAGATCAGGGATGTGAAGCACCTCGATCGCGTGATTCGGGCGCTGCGCGGCATTGACGGCGTGATCGCCGTCGAGCGCGCCGTTCGGATGTAGGGAGCGGCGTTAGGCGCCGGGGAGCAGGGCGATGGCGTCGATCTCGACGCGGGCGTCTCTCGGCAGCCGGGAGACCTGGACGGTGGCCCGGGCCGGAGGTGGCGTGCCGACGAACTGTGCGTACACCTGATTCACCGTCGAGAAGTCGGCCAGGTCGGTGAGGTAGATTGTCGTCTTCACGACCCGATCCAGGGACGTCCCTGCGGCGCGCAGCACCGCAGCCAGGTTCGTCATCACCTGTTCCGTCTGGCTGGTGATGTCGCCGGCTACCAACTGGCCCGTCGCTGGGTCGAGCGGAATCTGCCCGGAAAGAAATACAAACGAACCGGCCCGCACACCTTGAGAGTAGGGGCCGATCGCAGCCGGGGCGTCCGTCGCCACAACAGCCGCGAGGCTGTTCACGCGACCTTGGCGACGCGCGCGGCCTTGATCACCATGCCGGACCGAATGCAACGCGTGCAGACGCGCATCCGCTTCGTGGCGCCGTTGATGACTGCGCGAACCGACTGGAGGTTTGGCTCAAAGCGCCGGAGTCCCACATTGTGGGCGTGCGACACCGTCCGTCCAGCCACAGGCCCTTTTCCACACACTTCACATCGCTTAGCCACGAAATCCCCCGTCTGTTGTCCACCAGCCACGGCTTGTGGACGTTCAAGAACTGCTGATTTTAGCACGACGGGCGCGCGAGAAGTCTTAACTCCTGCTCTGGAGGCTGGGTTTGTCACGACGCACAGTTCTCCGCGCGTGGCTATAGGCCTGTATTTCAGTGCGCGAATATCTACACTGTGCCCATAATTACGCCATGCGTTGTCGCGCATTTTTGACTGATGACCTGATTTGTGTGCACTGAAACGGCCATTTTGAGCTTCAGGACGTCCAATAGACAGCCACAGAGCAAATGAGTGCATGTCGGCATGTGAATTGCTTAGTCTGTAGAAGACAACCGAAGTCACGAATTCACGAGGACATCATGGCCACCAAGAAAACTACCACCACGAAGACCGAGACCCGTTCGAGCCGTTATGCCGAGCTCCGGAAGATGCTCGAGGCCCGCCGCTTGGAACTGCTCAGTGAGATGCAGGGCAAGATGCGGGATGTTCGCGCCGAAGGTGGCCGTGAGCGCGAAGTGCTGGATCAGGGCGAGAGTTCCGAGGTCGACATTCAGGACGACATTGAGCTCGCGCTGATCCAGATGAAGTCGGAGACCCTCAACAAGGTGAATCAGGCTCTTCGGCGGCTTGAGGACGGTCTCTATGGGAACTGCTTCGAGTGTGGCGAGGAGATCGCCGGGCCGCGCCTGCGAGCGCTACCGTTCGCCGTTCGCTGCAAGGACTGCGAAGAGGCGAGAGAGACGGCAGCTCAGCGTGAGCGGCTATTGGCTCAGCGGCGGGGTTCGGCCGCGTTGCTCTACGACATGGCCAACTAGCACCGTGCATCACCGGCTGGGCCACCCTGTGGCCCAGCCGAGTACCATCCCCAGCAAGTCCCCCTTTTTCAATCAAGTAATCTTGGGCAAGTCCACCGCGTGCGGCCTCCGCTCGCGCAGGGAGGTCATGCCATGAGCGACCGCGACGAACATCTGTCGATCGACGATCTTTCTTCTTCTGAGCCAACCGTCGACATTCCTGAGGTGTTGCCGGTACTTCCGCTGCGCGACACCGTCCTGTTCCCGAATTCGTTCATGCCGCTGGCCGTCGCGCGCGAGAGCTCCGTCCGGCTCATTGACGAGGCGATGTCGGCTGGCAGGGTTATCGGGGTGTTCACCCAGCGTGAGCCCACCATTGATGAGCCTGGAGAGGCGGACCTGCACCGAGTGGGTACCGCGAGCCAGATCCACAAGATGTTTAAGCTGCCGGACGGCAGTCTCCGGCTCATTGTTCAGGGTTTGGCCCGCGTCACTTTGACGGAATTGGTCGAGACCCAGCCCTACCTGCGCGCACGAGTCACGCGGGTTCCGGAGCTCGTGCGAGACGAGGACCGCCTCGAGATTGATGCCCAGTTGAGAAATATCAAGGGCAACTTTCAGCAGGTGGTCTCCCTGTCGCCGGTGCTGTCGGACGACCTCCAAACCCTGGCCGCGAATATCGCCGAGCCCGGTCGCCTGGCCGATTTCATCGCTTCCAGCTTGAGCACGATGTCCACTGCGGTGAAGCAGGAGGTGCTGGAAACCCTCGATCTTCGGGCCAGGCTTGACGCGTTGAACCGCATTCTCGTGAAGGAGCTTGAGGTCCTGGAACTCGGGTCCAAGCTCCAATCCCAGGTTCAGTCAGAGGTCGGCAAGAACCAGCGCGAGTATTTCCTGCGTGAACAGTTGAAAGCGATTCAGAAGGAACTGGGCGAGGGCGACGACCAGACGAAGGATACGGAGGAGTTCGGGGAACGCATTGTGGCCGCCGCCATGCCGCAGGCAGTCGAGAAGGAAGCCCTGCGCGAGCTCAATCGACTCTCCCGGATGTCTGTATCGGCCGCAGAGTACACCGTTTCCCGCACCTATCTCGACTGGCTGGTGTCGCTTCCGTGGCAGGCGAGCACCCCCGAAGTGGTGGACCTGGCGAAGACAAAGGCCATCCTGGATGCCGACCATTCAGGGCTTGAAAAGCCCAAAGACCGCATTCTGGAGTACCTGGCTGTCCGCAAGCTCAACCCTGGAATGAAGGGACCAATCCTGTGTCTGGTCGGCCCCCCAGGCGTGGGCAAGACCTCCCTCGCACGCTCGGTGGCTCAGTCCCTCGGTCGGAAGTTTGTCCGTGTGTCCTTGGGTGGAATGCGGGACGAAGCCGAGATCCGTGGACACCGGCGCACGTACATCGGTGCGCTACCAGGCCAGATCATCCAGGGGCTCCGCCGAGCCGAATCCCGGAACCCTGTCTTCATTCTTGATGAGATCGACAAGCTCGGCAACGACTTTCGGGGTGACCCGGCGTCAGCCCTGCTGGAGGTTCTCGACCCCGAGCAGAATGCGACGTTCCGCGACCATTATCTCGACGTGCCTTTCGACCTGTCCGAGGTGCTCTTCATCACCACGGCCAACGTGCTGGACCCTGTCCCGCCTGCGCTCCGAGACCGGATGGAAGTACTTGAGATCCCTGGCTATACGGAAGAGGAGAAGCTGAGTATCGCGGTATCCCACCTGGTGAGCCGACAGGTCACCAACCATGGCCTGACCGCTGAACAGATCCGCTTTTCCGAGCCAGGCCTGCGACAGCTGATCCGGGGCTATACGCGAGAGGCCGGTGTCCGAAGCCTCGAGCGCGAGATCGGGTCCGTGTGCCGGAAGGTTGCCAGGCGTCGTGCCGAGGGAGACGAGTCCTTCGTGGACGTCGACGACATCCGTGTGGTTGAGCTGCTCGGGGCGCCACGCTTCATCGATGAAGAAATGGCGGAGCGAACCAAGGAACCCGGCGTGGCGATCGGCCTGGCCTGGACGCCAGTTGGCGGCGAGGTTCTCTTCATCGAGGCCTCGCGCATGCCGGGCACGGGGAGTCTGACGCTGACTGGGCAGTTGGGCGACGTCATGAAGGAGTCCGCGCGGGCGGCCTTGTCATGGTTCAGAGCGCATGCGGCGACGTTCGGAGCGGACCCGGACTTCTTCAAGGGCGCGGAGATCCACATCCACGTGCCGTCCGGTGCGATCCCCAAGGATGGACCGTCCGCCGGCGTGACGATGGTGACGGCGCTAGCCTCGGAATTGACGAAGCGTCCCGTGCGGGGGGACCTCGCGATGACAGGCGAGATCACGCTGTCGGGCCGGGTTCTGCCCGTCGGTGGCATCAAGGAGAAGGTGCTGGCGGCGCGGCGTGCGGGCATCCGCGAGGTGATCCTGCCGAAGCTGAACGAGCGCAACGTGAACGAGGACCTGGGCCCGGAGCTCCGGAAGGACATGACGATTCATTTCGTGCAGCACGTGGAAGAGGTGCTGCTGCTGGCGCTCCTGCCAGCGGTCAAGGCCGGCGGAGACCGCAAGTCACGACGCGTCCAGCCTGCCGTGCAATAGCACGGCACCAGTCAGCGCCGGCTGGCGGCCAACACCGTCAGTCCGGCGACCGTCTTCATGTCGACGACCTCCCCGCGGTCCATGAGTGTCTGAATCTCGTCCAGGGAGAACGGTCGACACTCGATATCTTCGTCCTCGTCCGGCGGGAGGACGGGGTCGTTCGGGCCAGGTGTCCGAAGGTTCGTCGCGAGGAAATACACCATCTCCTCGTCGCAGTACCCTGGCGTCGGGTAGAGGCCGGACAGCTGTTCGAGCTTCCCAGGAATCAGGCTGATTTCTTCCTGGCATTCCCGCGCGGCAGCCGTGGCGAACTCCTCGCCCGCCTTGAGGGTGCCGGCCGGCAACTCCCAGACCCATCTGCCGATGGCGTGGCGGTACTGGCGCACCAGCATCAGCCGCCCGTCATCCATCACAGGTATCAAGACCACTGAGCCAGGGTGCCGCACGATCTCCATGTCGACGGTCTGCCCCTTGGGCAGGGTGATGCGCTCCACGACGACCCGGAAGACCCGGCCTTCGAAGACCTGTCGGATGTCGTGGGGCACCACGGGGGCGCTCATGCTTCCTGAGCCTCTTCTCCCATCGGACCCTCATAACCGAGGTCCAGTAGCACCGTGAGCAGTTCCGCCGGGAGCGGGGCCTTGAACTCCAACCGGCGCCCGTCGATGGGATGCGCGATTACCAGGCGCCACGAGTGGAGAAACGGCCGGTCAAGCCGCTGGACCGCACGGATGTCACCCGGCACGCGCCGATGGACGCCTCCGTACAGCGCGTCTCCGATCACCGGATGCCCGATCGCGCTGAGGTGCACGCGGATCTGGTGCGTACGGCCCGTGTGAATGGCGACGTGTATCAGCGACAGGCCCTTCCACGTATATGCGCGGGTGATACGTGTCACCGCTTCGCGGGCAAAGCGGGCCCTGGCGGACATCTTCTGCCGGTTGGAGGGATCACGCCCGATGGCCGCGTCGATCCGCCGCCCTGGCGCGACACCACCCCAGACCAGTGCGATGTATTCCTTTTCGACCTCACGGTCCTGGAACTGCCGTGAAAGTTCCTGGTGGGCTGCGTCGTGCTTGGCCACGACGATGACGCCCGACGTGCCCCGGTCCAGTCGGTGGACGATGCCCGGCCGCAGCTCGCCGCCGATGCCGCTGAGATCGTCGACGTGGTGGAGCAGCGCGTTGACCAGCGTGCCGGAGCCGTGTCCCGCACCTGGATGCACCACCATGCCCGCCGCCTTGTTGATGACGATGATGTCGCTGTCCTCAAAGAGAACATCGATCGGGAGAGCCTCGGGCTCGACGGTGGTGGCCACGGGGGGCGGGGCGTCGACTTCGATGGCCTCGCCGGCGCGCATGGCGAGGTTGGACTTCGCGGCCTTGCGCACGACCGTGACGTGGCCGCCCTCAATCAGCCGCTGAATCTGTGCGCGCGAGCGGTCCGGCAGCAGGGCCGTGAGTACGCGATCAAGCCGTTCGCCGTCGGCCTCTTCTGGGACGGTATACGTGTGGCTCATCCGGCTACGCCGTCGCCGCGCCGGTCGTCTCGCCAGAGCGGCGGGAGACCCAGAACAACATGACGAGGCTGAGCGGACCCAGCAGCAGTGAGATGAACTGCGACGTCGTGAACATCCCGACCATGCCGCGTGGATCGCCCCTGTAGAACTCGATGATGAACCGCGTCACGGCATAGAGCAGCAGGTAGAGCCAGAACGTCTGGCCCGGGCTTCCCTTGCGCCGACGTTCCGAGAACAGGAGGAGTCCGAGAATCGCCAGTTCGGCGCCAGCCTCATAGAGCTGCGTCGGGTGCAACGGAATGTTCAGCGGTGTGCCGACGTTGGCGAGGGCCTTCGGGTCCGTGAAGATGATGGCCCACGGGACCGTCGTGGCCTTGCCATAGCAGCAACCGGCTGCAAGACAACCGAGCCGGCCCGTCACATGCCCGAGCGCGATACCTGGTGCGAACACGTCGCACGTCGTCCAGAAGGGGAGGTTGTGGCGCCACATGTACCAGAACGCCACGACCACGGCGAGCACCAGGCCCCCGTAGAAGACGCCTCCGGACCGCAGCAGCGAGAACAGTTCGGCTGGCGACTGCCGGAACTGATCGAAGTCCACGACGAGCAGCAGCGCTTTGGCGCCCACCAGGGCCGCGATGATGATGTAGATCCCGAGGTCAAGGATTCGCGCAGGGTCCAGCCCCCGAGAGGCGGCGCGGCGGCGCGCCAGCTGCAGGCCGAGCAGGTAGGACGCGGCGAGCAGTACGCCGTAGGAGTAGAGCGTGACCGGGCCGAAGCTAAAGAGTTCCGGATGCATGGCGTTTTCCCACTCCCAGAATGTCGAGAATCATCAGTGCGGCCCCGATCGTGATGGCCGAATCGGCCACATTGAACGCCCAGAAGTGCCAGCCGTTCCAGTAGGCATCCACAAAGTCCACGACATAGCCGAGGACCACCCGGTCCACCAGGTTGCCGGCCGCGCCGCCCACGATGCAGACCAGGCCGATCCTGGCCAGGCGGTCGGAGAGCGGCAGCGCCGTCGCATAGGTCGCCACGCCCACCAGCGCCACCAGCGCCACAATGGCCAGACCCGCGGCCTTGTATGGCACGTCCACGCCGTTCAGGAGTCCGAACGCCGCACCGGAATTGTGCACCCGGGTGAAATCGAGGAAGCCCGGAATCAGCTCGACGCTCTCGCCGAGCTCAAGCCGCGAGCGGACCGCCCACTTGGCCAGCTGATCCGCTGCGACCAAGATCGCGACGAGTCCCGCCAGCCCCCGCCATCGCGTGGCGATGCCCGTGCTCTCCGCGGCCGTCACGCGACCGCCGGGCC
Organism: Acidobacteriota bacterium; assembly: GCA_947482665.1. Taxonomy (GTDB): domain Bacteria; phylum Acidobacteriota; class Vicinamibacteria; order Vicinamibacterales; family UBA2999; genus CANKJK01. Next base: position 64,590 of record CANKJK010000011.1, on the reverse strand, counting down.
GAACAGCGCATCTACACAGCGTTCGCAGAGACCGGCCTGCGCCTCGTCGCTGGCAACCGCCGGCACGAACCGCCAGCACCGCTCACACTTGACGCCGGTGGCCTTCTCCACCACGACGGTCACAGAATCGGGTCCCTCGGTGGCTCCCGTCACCAACGTCAGCTCCGACACGATGAAGAGTGTCGGCAGTTCACGCGAGTATCGCTGGAGCAGTGCCGCGACCGGCCCGCTGGCGGTCAGTGTGACGCGTGCGCTCAGCGCATTGCCGATCACCTTGGCCTGGCGCTGCGCCTCCAGCGCCGCGTTGACGGTGTCGCGAACGGCCAGCAGCTGTGTCCAGCGGTCCAGAAGCTCCTTCGAGGCGTAGGCGTCTGCGTCCGGGAACAGCTCGAGGTGCACGGATTCCGAGCGCGTGCCCGGCATGAAGCGCCACATCTCGTCCGCGGTGAACGGCAGGATGGGTGCCATCAGACGCGTCAGTCCGTCCAGCAGCAGATACATCGCTGTCTGGCCGGATCGTCTGGCCCGCGACGCCGGACCGGAGGTGTACATCCGGTCCTTGGTCACGTCCACGTAGAACGCGCTCAGGTCCACCGTGACGAGCTGGTTCAGCGCCTGGAAGATGGTCTGGAACTGATACCGCTCGTAGGCGGGCCGCACCTTCTGCGCGGTCTCCGCGAACCGCGCCAGGATGTAGCGGTCGATTTCCTCCATCTCGGCCAGCGGCACGCTGTCGCGGGCCGGGTCGAAGTCATAGAGGTTGGCCGCCAGGATCCGAATCGTGTTGCGGATCTTCCGGTACGCCTCGATCGTGCGCGCGAGCACTTCAGGTCCGATCCGGACCTCTTCGCCGTAGTCCACCATCGAGACCCACAGGCGCAGCACCTCGGCGCCGCTCTTGCTGATCACATCCTGCGGGGCAATCGTATTGCCGACCGACTTGGACATCTTGCGACCCTTCTCATCCACCACGAACCCGTGGGTGAGTACATCGCGGAAGGGTGCCTTGCCGCGCGTCCCGATGCCGATGAGCAGCGAACTGTGGAACCAGCCGCGATGCTGGTCACTGCCCTCGAGATAGAGATCCGCGGGCCACTGCAGGTCGTCGTGCGGCGGCAGCACGGCCTCGTGGCTCGACCCCGAGTCGAACCAGACATCGAGGATGTTGGACTCGCGCTCGAACGACGTGCCCCCGCAGGACGGGCAGGCGAGATCCTCCGGCTGAAACTCCTCGATCGGCCGTTCATACCAGGCGTCTGCCCCGTAGCGCTCGAAGACGTCAGCCGCACGGTCTGTGAGGGCGGCGGTCAGCACCGGCGTCTGGCAGCTGGTGCACGCCATGGCCGGAATGGGCACGCCCCAGGTGCGCTGGCGCGAAATGCACCAGTCGGGACGGAACGCGATCATGTTGTAGATGCGGTCGCGTCCCCAGGCCGGGATCCAGTTGACCTGATCGATCTCCATCAGGGCCCGCTGGCGCAGGCGCTGCTTCTCCATCGCGATGAACCACTGCGACGTGGCCAGGAAGATGACCGGGTGGTGGCAGCGCCAGCAATGTGGATAGGAGTGCCCGTAGTTTTCGTGCTTCCAGAGGCGGCCCCGTTCCCGGAGCGCCTCGATGATGACGGGGTTCGCGTCAAACACGCGCAGCCCGGCAAACAGCTCCACCGTGTCGAGAAAGTGACCGCCGGGGCCGACAGGCGCATAGATCTCGAGCCCGTAGCGGAGACCCGTGTGGTAGTCGTCCACACCGTGTCCGGGCGCGGTGTGCACGACGCCGGTGCCCTGCTCGAGCGTGACGTAGTCGGCGAGGACGCCGACGGAATCCTGCTCGTAGAGCGGGTGGCGGAACACGGTACCTTCAAGCACCTTGCCCGCGAACTTCGCGACGGGTTCGCCGAGCGTTCTGCCCGTGGCCGCCGCCACCGTCTCCGCCAGGCCTTCGGCCAGAATGACGATCGAATCCCCCGAGGGATAGGCGCCGTAAATGTAGTCCGGGTTGAAGGCAACGGCCAGATTGGACGGCAGGGTCCAGGGGGTCGTCGTCCAGATGAGGACCGACACCGCCCGGCCTGCCAGTTCGGGCACCTCCGCAGCCAACGGCGCGGCGCTCACGGGCGACAGCGGGAACTCGACGTAGACCGAAGGCGACGTGTGGTCCTCGTACTCCACCTCCGCCTCGGCCAGTGCCGTCCGGCAGTGCATGCACCAGTGCACCGGCTTCTTGCCCTTGTAGACGAGCTTCTGCTCGACGAACTTGCCCAGGGCCCGCACGATGGCCGCCTGGTAGCCGTAGTTCATCGTGAGGTACGGCGTGTCCCAGTCGCCCAGGCCCCCGAGCCGTTCGAACTCCTCGCGCTGGATGGCGACGAACTTCTCCGCGTACTTGCGGCATTCGCGCCGGAAGTCGGCTGCCGAGAGCGTCTTCTTCTTCGGTCCCAGTTCCTTGTCGACGTTCAGTTCGATGGGCAGGCCGTGGCAATCCCAGCCCGGCACGTACGGCGCGTCCTGGCCCGCCATCGTGCGGCTCTTGACGACGATGTCCTTGAGGATCTTGTTGAGCGCGTGCCCGATGTGGATGTGGCCGTTCGCATAGGGAGGGCCGTCGTGCAGGATGAACTTCGTGGAACCGGCCCGCGCCGCGCGAATCCGGCCATAGAGATCCATCTCCGCCCAGCGCGCCAGCGTGGCTGGTTCGCTCGTCGGGAGATTGGCCTTCATCGGGAAGTCCGTGCGGGGCAGGTTGACCGTATCTTTCCACTCGGGCATGTGAGCGATTGTACCCCGCTAGAATGCGAGGGATGGCGCGGTCCAACCCCATTGACGGCGTTCGCGAGCATGTGCTCGCCAACGGTCTCAAAGTGCTGATCCGGGAGGAACACACGGCGCCGCTGGCGTCGGTCTGGTGCTGGTACCGCGTCGGCTCGCGTGACGAAAGCCCGGGCCTCACGGGGGTGTCGCACTGGTGCGAGCACATGAATTTCAAGGGGACCACCAACATCCCCCGCGACCAGGTGAAGGGCATCATCGAGCCGTTCGGGGGCTTCTGGAATGGCTACACGTGGATCGACATGACGACCTACGTGGAAACCGCGAGCGCCGAGGCCCTCGACCGGATGCTCTTCATCGAGGCAGAGCGCATGTCCGGGTGCCTCTATCACCCGGATGACGTGGCGTCGGAGCGGACCGTTATCATTTCAGAGCTGGAGGGCGGAGAAAACGATCCGGACCAGCTCCTGGACCAGCACGTGGTCGAGACCGCCCTGACGACCCACCCCTACCGGCACCCGACGATCGGCCGGATCGCCGACCTGCGATCGATGAGCCGTGATGACCTCCACAGCCACTACCGCAGTCACTATCTGCCGAACAACGCCACGCTGGTGGTCGTGGGAGACGTGGACGAAGCCGACGTGCTGGCCCGTGTGCATCGCTACTTTGACGCGATCCCCAACGGCGCCCTCCCGGTTGCCAGCCGCGCCTCCGAGCCTGAGCAGCGAGGGGAACGCCGGGTCGCGGTGTCGCGTGAGGGGGCCACGTCCTATCTGAAGGTGGCGTACCACGCGCCGGCGGTCACCGAGCCCGACTTCTTCCCGATACTGGTCCTCGACGCGGTCCTGACCGGGGCGAAGGGCCTCAGTCTCTGGGCCAGCTTCCGGACACCGCCCCCACAGCGCACGGCTCGGCTCTACCGGGCCCTCGTGGACGGTGGCGTGGCGTCGAGCGTCCAGGGGCTGCTCGTCGCGACCGCAGACCCGTTCCTCTACATCCTCTCGGTCACCGTGAACGCGGGCGTCAGTCTCGCCGCCGCCGAGGCGCGGCTGCTGGGCGAACTGGATCACGTCCGTGCCGGTGAGGTGCGGGAGGAAGACGTGGTCGTTGCCCGCAACCAACTGCGGACCCGGCTGGTCTTCGATGCCGACAGCGTGACCAATCTCGGTCATCAGCTCGGCTACTTCGATACGGTGGCGGACTGGCGTCTCCTTGGTGAGCTCTTGCCGAGGATCGAGGCCGTGACGCTGGCTGATGTCCGCCGCGTGGCGGCGGCTCGGTTGGAGCCGCAGCGGCGGACCGTCGGCTGGTTCGAACCTCTGACAGGCGTGTCCGAGAGGCCGGCGTGATGGGTCGCGCGAGGAAGGGCGTGGCGCCCGTTCGCGACGTGCTCGCCAATGGCGCCGTGGTCACCGTGGCCGAGACCCGCGCCATTCCGGCGGTGGCTATCAGTGCTGTCGTCCAGGCCGGCTCGGTCTTCGACCCGGACGGCCTTCCGGGTCTGGCGCACTTCGTCTCGCGCACGATGGACCGTGGCACGCGCACGCGTGACGCCGATGCGATCGCCCTCGATCTCGATAGTCGGGGCGTGTCGCTCTCGGTCGCGATCAACCGGCATGTGTTGTCGCTGACGTGCCAGTGCCTGACCGACGACTTCGAGCCGACGCTGGCGCTCGTGGCCGATCTGCTCGTGCACGCCTCGCATCCGGACGACCATGTGGTGAAGCGCCGGTCCGAGATCGTGACCGCCATCCAGCAGGACGAAGACAACCCCGCCACGATGGCGAACGAAGGGCTGCTCCGCCTGCTCTACCCAGGGCACCCCTATGGCCGCCGGCCCAGAGGGTCGGTCGGAGACGTCGAAGCGATGACGCCCGACATGATTCGGCGCTTTCATCGCGACCACGTCACCCCAGGCGGGTGCTCGCTCGTCGTCGTGGGTGACGTGCAGGCACCAGCCGCCGTCGCCGCCGCCTCGCGGGCGCTGTCGTCCTGGGTGGCGGCTCCGCCGGTTGCACCGCGCCTGCCTGCCGTGGTCGAAGCCCGTGAGCGGCAACGCCTGATCGTTCCCGTGCCTGGCACGCCGCAGGCCGATATCGCGTACGGCTTCACAACGATCCTGCGTTCCGATCCCACTTACTACGCCTGCTGGGTGATGGAGGTCATTCTCGGCCGCTACGCCCTCGGCGGACGGCTCGGTGACCGCATTCGCGAGCGGGAAGGTCTCGCCTATTACGTCTTCAGTGGGCTTGATGCCAACGTCGTCCCGGGGCCGCTGGCCATCCGGGCGGGCGTGAATGCGGCGAATGTTGAGCGTGCGGTCGCGGCCATCGACGAGGAGTTGACGCGATTTGCCGCGGACGGACCGACCGAACAGGAAGTGGAGGATACGAAGCGGTATCTCATCGGTTCGCTTCCACGCACGCTCGAAACCAACGCAAAGATCGCCCACTTCCTGCAGACCGCGGAGTTCTTCGGTCTGGGCCTCGACTATGACCAGCGGATGGCTGATCACCTGCGCGGCGTCACGCGGGAGGACGTCCACGAGGCGGCCCGCCGCTGGCTCGATCCGTCGCGCGCCGCCGTCGTGATCGCGGGTGCCTGCGAGGCGTGATGACGAAAGCCGTGCTCTTCGACGTCGACTTCACGCTCATCTATCCCGGGCGGACCTTTCAGGGTGAAGGCTACGCGGACTTCTGTCGCGCCCACGGCATCCAGGTGGACCCGGGCGCCTTTGATGCGGCCGTCGCCGGCGCGCTGCCGCTGCTGGACGCGCCGGACAGCCGATACAGCGACGACCTCTTCGTGCGCTACACCCGAGCCATCATCGAGGGCATGGGCGGCCGCGGCGCCACGCTGGATGCCTGCGCCCGTGAGATGTACGAGGAGTGGGCGCTCTGCCACCACTTTCATCTCTATGACGACGCCGAGCCGGTCCTGCGCGCGCTCGCGGAGGCTGGCATCCGGATCGGGCTCATCTCCAATTCCCACCGGTGCCTCGAGACGTTTCAGACGCACTTCGGCCTGGCCGATGTCATCCAGGCGGCGGTGTCGTCCTCGGACCATGGCTACCTCAAGCCGCACCCCAGCATTTTCGAGGCGGCACTGACCCGCCTCGGGGCGACTGCCGGTGAAACCGTCATGGTCGGCGACAGCTATGCCCACGACATCGCCGGCGCGCGTGGCGTGGGGATGCGGGCGGTGCTGCTGCGGCGAACCCCGGGCGGCGTGCCGCCAGCCCAGATGGATGTGCCCGTGATCGGCGGGCTCGTCGAACTCTCCACCTGGCTCTAGACGGTAGGATGGACACGTGCCACTGATCCTCAACGGCCTGCCGGCCCTTCATTGGGCGGTCTCCGGGGCGGCCATCGCCGCCGTCACGCTGTTGCTGCTCTTCATCGGGAACCGCCGTCTTGGCATCTCCAGCGGTTTTGACGACGTCTGCAGCCTCGTGCTGTCCTCGTCCTACTTTCGCAGGGGCCGCACGCTGGAAGGCCGCCGCTGGCGCCTGCCGTTCCTGGCCGGACTCTTCCTTGGCGGGCTGCTGTCGGCCCAGCTTGGCGGGGGATGGGCGCCGACCTGGTCCGCGGGCATGCTCGATGCCGCCCTGGGCCTTTCGCCGGCGGCGAAGCTGGTCTGGATGTTCGTCGGCGGCCTCTTCGTCGGGTTCGGTACGCGCCTCGCCAACGGCTGCACGAGCGGACACGGCATCTTCGGCCTTTCCAACTTCGAGTGGCCGAGCCTGGTGGCCACGCTGTGCTTCATGGGCAGCGGCCTGGTGACGACCCAGGTGCTCTATCGACTGGTGCTGAGGTAACCGATGCCGATCTTCTACATCGTCGCGGGCACGGTGTTCGGCTTCGTGCTGAGCCGCTCAGGGGCCGCGGACTACGACTTCATTCAGGGCATGTTCCTGTTCAGCAACCTCCAGCTCTACGGCATCATCGGAACGGCCGTGGTGCTCACGGCGCCCGGGCTCTGGTGGATCACGCGCCACGGCCGCTCGGCCACAGGCGCGCGGATCGCCTTTGAACGCAAGGTTCTGAATCGCGGCACCGTGATCGGCGGCATGCTCTTCGGCATCGGCTGGTCGATCGCGGGCATGTGCCCGGGCCCGATGCTGGTCAATCTCGGTGAGGGCAAGCTCTATGCGCTCGGCGCGCTTGCCGGAGCCTTCACGGGTGCCGCGCTGTTCGGGGCGCTCTATCCACGTCTACAACGACCGCTCGGCCTTCCACCCCTCTCATGATTTCTCTCTCGCGCATCGGCAAGCAGCACGGCCGCCAGGTTCTCTTCGTTGATGCCTCCTTCCAGCTGAATCCCGGCGAACGTGTCGGGCTGGTCGGTCCGAACGGGGCCGGCAAGACGACGCTCTTCCGGATGATCGTGGGCGAGGAATCGCCCGACGAAGGCGAGGTCTCGGTGCCGAAGCGCACCACGATCGGCTACTTCCGTCAGGACATCGGCGAGATGTCGGGCCGTTCGGTGCTGGATGAAGCCATCGCGGGCAGTGGCCGCGTCGGCGACCTGCATCATGAACTGGAAGCGCTGCAGCACACCATGTCGGACCCGGACCAGGCCGACAAGCTGGACGCCGCGCTGGAACGTTTCGGCGAGGTGCAGGAGGAGTACGAGCATCTCGGCGGCTACGCGCTCGAGAGCCAGGCGCGCGAAGTGCTGCACGGGCTCGGCTTTGACGACGCCAGGATTGACGGCGACGTCGGCGCCCTGTCTGGCGGCTGGAAGATGCGCGTGGAGATGGCGCGCATCCTCCTCTCCAAGCCGGATGTGCTGCTGCTGGACGAGCCGACGAACCACCTCGACATCGAGTCCATCGTCTGGCTCGAGCGGTTTCTCTCGGGCCTGAGCAGCTCGCTCCTCATGACCTCGCACGACAAGGAGTTCATGAACCGGGTCGTGTCGAAGATTGCCGAGATCGACGGCGGCGAGATCACGGTCTACTCGGGCGACTACGACTTCTACCTGCGCGAACGCGCCATTCGCGAGACGAATCAGGAAGCGGCCTATGCCCGGCAGCAGGCGATGCTCGCGAAGGAGCAGCGCTTCATCGAGCGGTTCGCCGCGCACGCCGCCAAGGCCGCCCAGGTGCAGAGCCGCGTGAAGGCTCTGGAGAAGATCGAGAAGGTGGAGCCGCCGCGCCGCCGCAAGGTGGTGGACTTCGACTTCCGCACGCCGCCGCGTTCTGGTGACCAGGTGGTCGTCATGGAGGATCTCCGCAAGGCCTATGGCTCACGCGTGATCTACGACGGCCTGAACATGACCATCCGCCGGGGCGAGCGCTGGTGTGTGATGGGCAAGAACGGCGCGGGCAAGTCGACGCTGCTCAAGATGGTGGCCGGGGCGCTGGAGCCCGACTCGGGCGCGGTCACGCTTGGCGCCTCGCTCAAGATGGGCTACTTCTCGCAGCAGGCACTCGACGTGCTCAACGCGGACTGCACCATCGAGGAGCAGCTCGCGAACGACTTCCCGGCCGAATCCATCGGCGTCCTGCGGAGCCTGGCCGGCGCATTCCAGTTCTCCGGCGACGACACCAAGAAGAAGATCAAGGTGCTCTCCGGTGGCGAGAAGACACGCCTCGTGATGGCGCGCATGCTCCTCAACCCGCCGAACTTCCTCGTGCTCGACGAGCCGACGAACCACCTCGATCTCGCCACCAAGGAGATGCTGGTGAAATCGCTCCGCGAGTTCGAGGGCACGATGCTCTTTGTTTCGCATGACCGGAGCTTTCTGCGTGAGTTGAGCAACCGCGTGCTGGAGCTCGGGGGCGAATCTGGCACTGAGGCGCAGCCGCACCTCTATACCGGCTCCTACGTCGAGTACGTGCAGCGCACCGGGCACGAGGCGCCGGGCGTCCACTCCTGAGACACGAGGCCCGGCCACGATGGCGAAGTCTCCGTCGAGCAGGCTGCCCCGTGAGTCCGGCTCCGGCCAGCGGCGCGTCACGCTGCGGTCCAGCGAGGGTAGCCGCGCGTTCATCCTCGAGCAGCTCTCAGGGTTGCGGGACCTGATACCGAAGCCCATGTTCGGGGGCCTCGGCCTCTACGCGGACGGTGTGTTCTTCGGCCTGGTGGCTCGCGATCGGCTGTATCTGAAGGTGGACGATAGCAACCGGGCCCGGTTCGAGCGCGCCGGGAGCGCTCCCTTCAGGCCTCAGGCGGACCGGCCGTTCACGATGAGCTACTGGGACGTGCCCGCGGACGTGCTTGAGGACGCCGACGAGCTTCTCGTCTGGGCCCGGACCGCCATCGCCGTGGCGCAGTCCGTTCCGGTCAAACCCCGGCAGCGGCCGACACGTGCCGGGCTCGCCGCGAGGAAGAGGCCGTCGTCGCGCTGACCGGCTAGGCGCCGAAGTGAAAGGCCGAGAGCCGCAGGCCGCTGAACGTCCCGTTGAAGGCGAGCGCGGCGGCGTCTGACCCTGCGGCGCCCGTGGCCACCATCAGCGGAATCAGGTGTTCTTCCCGGGGATGGGCCGTGCGAGCGAGCGGCGCGGCTTCCCACTGGATGAGACCCTCTGCACGACCTGCCGCATCCTTCGCCATCACGTCGCGCAACCAGGCGTCGAACACCTCGGCGATGGGCACGGCCCGCGGGTCGCGGAAGAGTCGAAGGTTGTGAAACGACACGCCGCTCGCGACGATGAACACGCCCTCATCCCGGAGGGGCGCCAGCGCGGCGCCGAGTGCGAGGTGCTCCGCCGCATCAAGTCCCGCCTTGAGCGAGAGCTGCAGCACGGGGATCGCGGGTTCAGGGTAGGTCACCTTCAGCGGAATGAACGTGCCATGGTCGTAGCCGCGCTCAGGGTCTTCGGCGGAATCGAAGCCTGCCTGCGCCAGCAGCTCCCTGACCCTCGGCGCCAGCCACGGGGCGCCTGGTGCGGGCCACGTGATCTGGTACGACGCCTCCGGGAAGCCGTAGTAGTCGTAGAACATGGGTGGGCGCTGCGCCGTCATCAGCGTGGGCACCTGCTCCTCCCAATGGGCCGAGACGACCAGCAGGGCCCGCGGCGTTTCGGGAGGCAGCTGCGCCAGGGACTGCAGGTACGTGATCAAGGTGTCCCGTTCGACCGGGTCGAGACCCATCTCCACGAAGGGCCACGGACCACCGCCATGGGGCACGAAGGCCACCGGCATGCGCGCCGTCGTGGCCGTGGTCATGCCGGACCGGACTTCACCTTTGCAATCTTCGCGTCGCGATCGCTGGCGAGCCGCTCCTTCTCGCGCCGCAGCTCACCCTGCAGGAGTTCCCGCGCTTCCGGATCCCAGACGCCCGCGAGCTTGCTCTGGTTGAGGATGTCGAGTTCGGCCACCTTGGACTCGAACACACTCTTGATTTCGGTGATGGCGACGCGCTGGGCGTCGGTCAGTGCCTGCACGGCGCCGCCGTCCGCATCCTCTTTCGCGAGGCGCTCCATCAGCAGGTCCATGCGGCTCTTGAGTCCCTTGCCATCGGTCATGCGTCGATCCTACTCCCCGCGGAGGCAGTCGGCCGCGCCCGGCACAGTGCCCCTGACCGAACTCGTTGTCGTGCCCCAGGTGCTATAACTCAGCCAACCACCCGAGGAGTCCGCATGCGTCTGCTGTCCGCCGTGCTGTTCGCCACTCTGATTGCCGGTCCCGCGTTTGGGCAGGACCCGCCAGCGCCTGTGCCTGCGCCGCAGGAGCCGCAGGCTCCGGCCGCTCCGGCGACCCCGGCCGCGGGTGGCGCAAACGGCGGTACCGACACCTCGATCCGGCCCTACGAGCGCGTCGTCACGAAGGACGCGAAGTCGCATGACGGCGTCTTCCTCGTGCACCGGATCCGGGAGCGGCTGCTCTACGAGATCCCGAAGAGTCTGCTCGACCGCGAGTTCCTGCTGGTCACGCAGGTGGCGCGGACGACCGAAGGGGCCGGGTATGGCGGGCAGGAGGTCAGCAGCCGGGTCGTGAAGTGGAGCCGGCAGGGCGAGCGGATCCTTCTGCGGGGCATCTCCTACCGGATCGTGGCGGACCCGGCTGCACCCATCGCGCGCGCCGTGCAGGCCGCCAACAACGACGCGATCATCATGTCGTTCCCGGTCCTGGCGCTCGGCAAGGAGGACGCCGCCGTGATCGACGTCTCGCGGCTCTTCACGACGGACGTGCCCGAGATCAGCGCGCGGCAGCAGTTACGGGCGCGGGTTTTCGATGTCTCGCGCTCCTTCGTGGAGCGCGCCTCCTCGTTTCCCCGCAACATCGAAGTCGAAGCGACGCACACCTTCAACAACCCGCCGGATGTCCCGGCGCCAACAACCGGGCCGCCCGTCCGCGTGGGCAGTGCCAGCGTGGTGATGCATTTCAGCATGGTGCTGCTGCCCGAGAAGCCGATGCAGTCGCGACTCTTCGATGAGCGTGTCGGCTTCTTCAACCTGCGGCAGCTCGACTACGGCAAGGACGAACATCGCGCGCCCATCCGCCGCTACATCAGGCGCTGGCGTTTGGAAAAGAAGGACCCGGCTGCCGCGCTCTCGGAACCGGTCACCCCGATCACCTTCTACGTGGACCCGGCGACGCCGACGAAGTGGGTGCCCTGGGTGAAGCGCGGGGTCGAGGCGTGGCAGGCGTCGTTCGAGGCCGCGGGCTTCAAGGGCGCCATCGTGGCGAAGGACGCGCCCACGCCGGCCCAGGACCCCGACTGGAGCCCGGAGGACTCGCGGTATTCCGTGATCCGGTGGCTGCCCTCCACGGTCGAGAACGCGTACGGCCCACACATCCACGACCCGCGCACCGGGGAGATTCTGGAGGCCGACATCCAGCTGCACCAGAACCTGATGAACATGGTGCGCGACTGGTATGTGATCCAGGTCGGTGGGCTTGACCCGCGCGCGAAGCGGCTGCCGCTGCCAGACGACCTGATGGGCCATCTGGTGCAGATGGTGGTCAGCCACGAGGTCGGTCACACCCTCGGTCTGCAGCACAACATGAAGGCAAGCGCCATGTATCCCGCGGCGAAGCTGCACGACAAGGCCTGGGTGAAGAAGATGGGCTTTACGCCGAGCATCATGGACTACGCGCGGATGAACTACGTCGCGCAGCCGGAGGATGGGTTTGAGCCCGAGGAGCTCGTCCCGCGTATTGGCCCCTATGACACCTGGGCGATCAAGTGGGGATATACGCCGCTGCCTGGGGCGGGCAACGCCGATGCGGAGAGACCGACGCTGGACACCTGGGCCCGAGAGCAGGATGCGACGCCCTGGTTGCGATTCTCAACGCCCGACGAACGGGGCACGGATCCCGAGGATCAGAGCGAGGCCATCGGTGACGAGGACGCCGTGGCCTCCACACGTGCCGGGCTGAAGAATCTGGCGCGGGTGTCCACCATGCTCATTGGTACGGCCGCGGAGCCCGGTGAGGCGTACGACAACCTGAACGAGCTCTACGGCCGCATGCTGGGGCAGTGGACGCTGGAGATGAACCACGTCGCCGCGCTGGTGGGCGGCGTGAAGTCTCAGCAGCGGCACAACGGGCAGGCAGGAGTCCGGTTCTCGCCAGTGCCCCGAGTGCGGCAGGCCGCGGCCACGGCGTTTCTGGTCGAGCACGCCTTCCACGTCCCGGCGATGTTCCTGTCGTCAGACCTCCTGCGCCGCATCGAGCCCGCCGGTGCCCTTGGCCGGATGCGCAACGCGCAGATGCGCGTGCTCGAGAACCTGCTGGGCAGTTCCCGGGTCATCCGCCTCGCCGAACAGGAAGCGCTCGACGGGGCGGAGGCCTATGCACCCACGGCGTTTCTGGACGACCTTCGCAAGGGCCTGTGGAGCGAGGTCTACGGCACGGCGGCACCCAAGGTGGATGCGTTCAGGCGCAACCTCCAGCGTGCGCACATCGACCTGATGGCCGAACGGGTCAGCGGCCGGCTCGCCGCACCGGACGACGTGCGGGCGTTCTTCCGCGGCGAGCTGAGGAGGCTGGATGCCGACCTGCGGCTCGCACGCGGCAGGACAGTTGACCGCGAGACCCTCTTTCACCTCGAGGACGCCCGGGCACAAATCGCGAAGGCGCTGGATCCGGCTGCCGCTGCGGTCCCGGCTCCTGCTGCCACTGGGGCGCCGAGGCCGGCGCTGGGCGTCGAGGACGATCCCGACGGACTCCAGCCGGAGGTGTGTTGGCCCGACTACGCCATCACGAACTGACGCGGCTCGGTTCGTGGGCCGTCAGCGTCGCGTGAACAGCACGAGGTCGTAGCCCAGCCACCCCCGCTTCAAGGCCCGCTGCAGCGCACGCCCGCCGTCGAGGTGGCCGAGGCGCGTGTCCTGGAGCGGGAGCCACCCGACCAGCGGCAGCAGCAGATCGATCAGCACGTCGCGTGGCCGCCCAAGCTGCAACCAGGGTGTGAGGTCTGTCGTGGAGAGGTGCGTGAAGCCCGCATCGTCTGCCAGACGATGGAGCGTGGCCGCCGTGACGAGCGAGTGCACATGCCATCCACGGCAAAAACGGGCCAGCGTCCGCCGCGCCGAGGGGGCATCCGATGGGCGCACGAAGTCATCGCAGACTGCCAGCAGACCACCCGGCCGGATGACACGTGCCGCTTCGGTGAAGAACCGTGCGGCGTCAGGACCGTGCACGAAAGACTCGATGGCGTAGGCCGCGTCGGCGGTGTCGAGGGGGAGCGCCGTGTAGCTGCCCTCGATGACGCGTACCCGGTCGGAGAGACCGAGCTGCGCGATGCGGCGGGTTGCGGCCTGCACCTGCACGGGGCTCAGCGTGACGCCCGTGCCTCTGAGCGGTACGAGCCCTGCGAGGTAGGTCAGGCTGGCGCCGATCCCGCAGCCGAGGTCGATCACGCGGAGGGGGTCCGGCGCAGCCAGTCCACGGAGGGCCTTGGCGATCGCGTCTTCGACGAAGTGAAACGCACCCGCCTCCGTGGTGACGCCAGGTCCCCAGACCGCGCGGTGGATGGCCCCGACGTCGTGGCCCTGGCCGAGTGTGACGAAGGCGGCGGTATTGCGGTCGTAGAAACGCCGGACGGCATCGAGGTCCGGCGCGTGGCGGCCAGTCGTTGACGCGTTTTCAGGTGGAGGGGCCACGGGGTCTGACACAGCCACGATTATCCGCCGTGCGATAGTAGTGGCCGTCCCGATGTCCGCCGCCGTCTCCTCGTCCGCCTGGGCCCTGATTCGCGCCGCCGTCCGGAAGACCGCGGAACTGCAGCGTGCGGCGCGCCCGGGCGCGTTCAGCCTGCCTGACGGTACAAGCGACCTCGTGGCCGCCTTGGCTGAGCATGCCGCTCTTGCCTGGCATCCGGATCACGGGTGGTCGTCCCGGTTGTCCGCGGACGACGCGCGCGCGGCGTTCCTCGATCTCTATCTGCCGCTGCTCAACGCCACGCCCGAGCGGCCGATCACCGTCGGGCATCTGGGCCAGAGTCTGGATGGATTCATCGCCACGCCCTCGGGCGACTCGCAGTTTGTGACCGGCCAGGAGAATCTGGTCCACCTGCACCGGATGCGCGCGCTGTGTGATGCCGTCGTCGTCGGTGCGGGCACTGTGGCTGCCGACAATCCGCAGCTCACCACCCGGTTGGTGGACGGTCCCAACCCGCTGCGGGTCGTTTTCGATCCGGCGCGGCGCGTCAGCGCCTCGGCGCGGCTCTTCCTGGACGGCGCGGCGCCGACCCTCTATGCCTGCACGGCGTCGAAGATCGCCCCCGGCGAGACCCGGCTCGGCGGAGCCGAGGTCGTGGGCCTCGACGATGACCGGGGTGGTGCGATGGCGCAGCTGATGGCCCTGCTGCGCGCGCGCGGCTGCTACCGGATCTTTGTGGAAGGTGGCGGCGTTACGGTGTCGGCATTTCTCGAAGCCGGCCTGCTCGATCGGCTGCAGATTGCCATCGCGCCGCTGCTGATTGGCGACGGCCGCCCCGCGATCCGCCTCGCGCCGCAGGCCAGCCTCAGTGATTGCCGCCGGCCCAGCTACCGCGTGTTCCGCATGGGGAGCGACGTGCTGTTCGATTGCGACCTGCACGCCACCGAGTCCGACCCGGCTGGCGGCCCCGCCGTGATGCGCGTGATCTAGCCGTTCGGCTGGGACGACCTCGTGGCCACGAGATCGAAGTGGCCGACCGCGAGGTGCGACGCTCCGGCCTCCACCACCGCGAGCCGCCGTAGACGCCAGGCCTCGATCACGGCCGCGTCGTCAGGGGAGACCTCGCGTGCCGCTCCGGCCCATCCATCAATCAGGTAGCGCTGCATCTCGGCGGAATCGGGACCAATCGCCCAGTCGGCCGGCTCGCTCCGTACGGTGAAGCCTTCAGCCTCGAACGCCAACCGCGCGGCCTCGGTCGCGCTGGGACCTGCCGCGGGACCGCCCAGGCCCTTGTCCGTGCGTTGATGCTCGTTGAAGAGTGCCAGGACGCGTCCGTCGGCGGTGTCTTCTGGCGCACAGGCGTTGTGGCCGTTGTAGATGATCGTGAAGAGCGCGGCCGCACCATGGCGCCGGCACTCGCCCGCCACGGTGCGCAGCCACGATGGCGAGACGAGATCGAGGAGAGCTGAGGCGGTCACGAGCTGACGGTCTTCGAAGATGGAGCGGTCGGCCAGCGGCCCCAGGTCCATCGCCGTCGTTTCAACGACGCACTCCAGGTCGGAACCCGCGATCGTGAGCCGCCCGGCGGCGATTGCTGCGCTGAGGCCCCGGGATGCGGCCCATGGCGCCGTTCGCATGAGCAGGTCGTGGAGCAAGTCTTCACCGCGGTCGACCACGAGCCAGTGTTGCCGCGGGCCGAGGTGAGGAATCAGAAAGCGCAGGTTTGAGCCCGCACCGGTGCCGAGGTCGAGCACGCGGACCGGTGCCCCGTCGGCTGCCGCTCGCGCCGCCCCGGCCGCGACTGCCGTGAGTGCGTTCGAGCGTGACGCGGCATCCGCAGCTTCACGCAGTTTGAGCCAGCCGGAGAGTTCGGCGTTTGGTGTTGGATTCGATGTGGTCATGCGAAGGAATCGAGCAGACGAGCGAAGGTGGCCACCTGATCCTGCCACGAGGGGAGCCGTTCGGCCGCGCGGGCCGCGCCGGCTGCCAACAAACGCCGCAGGTCGCTGTCACCGAGCACGCGTCGCAGGGCCGTCGTGAGCGCCTCGTTGTCGCCCACGGGCGTGACGATGCCGGCCGTGTCGCCCACGAGTGAAGGAATCGCGCCGGTCCTCGTGCTGACCACGGGGAGCTCCCATGCGAGGGCGTCTGCGACAGCCATGCCGTAGGTTTCCCGCTCGGTGGCGAGTGCGAACACGTCTGCACTGGCATAGGCGTCGGCGAGCGCCGCCTCAGGAAGGTCGCCCGCCAGCTCCAACTGGGACTCGCAGCCGAGGTCGTGCACGAGGGCGCGCAGCGCCGTCACGGTGTCGGGCCGATGCGTCAGGCTGCCGGCGCACGTGAGGTGCCAGTCGGTGACGCCTGTCGCGACCAGCGCCCGGAGCAGCCGCGCGTGGCCCTTGCCCGGATTGATGGTGCCGACACTCAGGACGCGCACCGCCCCGGGGGTGTGGGCCCGTTCGCCGCGCCACGCGCGTGCAGCCGCGAGGCGCGCGGTTGAGGGCCGAGTCGTCCCGGGCTCGACCAGCGCCAGTCGAGAGGCTGCGACGCCGTACCCGTCCAGCAAGGCGCGCGTCGCATGCCCAGTGATGACCACGTGCGCGGCCGACGCGAGGGCGCGCGTCTCCGACTCACGGAAGGTGTCCGCCATGACCGGCGCCAGCCCGGGGTTCGCCGCAAGCGGCAGATGGACGAGCGCGATGAGGCGGAGGCGGGTGGCGTGCCGGGCAGCGACGTCTGGGACAGCACCGAAGATCAGGCCGTCGACGACGGTCGTCGTGCCATCCGGAATGCCCGCCAGCGCGGTATCGAGAGCTGCTGCGGCCGGTGGCGGTGCGGCGGGGAAGTCGCCGGGCACCTCGATCGCCATGACCTGGCGGCCCACGGCTCTCAAGCCGTCAACCATGCACCGGTTGTAGATGGACCCGCCGCTCCGGGCATCCAGCCGGCCGGGCACTACGAAGGCAAGCGGCTGTCCCGGCCGTGAGAAAGGCACAACTCTACGCGAGGCGGCCTTCGTAGCCGGCCGAGGCGACGTGCGATTCGTGGAGGATCACCCGA
Organism: Acidobacteriota bacterium; assembly: GCA_947482665.1. Classification (GTDB taxonomy): domain Bacteria; phylum Acidobacteriota; class Vicinamibacteria; order Vicinamibacterales; family UBA2999; genus CANKJK01. Next base: position 47,701 of record CANKJK010000011.1, on the reverse strand, counting down.
ATCTCGCAGATGGCTGAAGCTCCGGGGCCGAGCTCCCCGGCTGTGATGGCCTTGGCGAACTCGTCGAACACATGGCGGGCCACCACTTCGGTGGTCGTGTTCCGTCCGGCGAAGACCGGGACCTCGTCCAGATTCCGGTAGTTGATGGCGCCGAGGACGTGCTTCAGCGTGTCGGTCGCGCGGCCGATGTCGACCACGATGCCGTCCGCATCCAGGTCCGGCCTACGGAACTCGACGTCCACGACATACGTGGCGCCATGCAGCTTCTGCGCAGGGCCGAAGACGTCGCCTTTGAAGCTGTGGGCAATCATGACGTGGTCACGGACGGTCACGGTGTACATGGACGAGGACTCCTCAGGCGCCGGAGGCGCCGGTCAGTATCGAATACGGTGGCAGATGGTGTTGCCGGGCGCGGCCGCCAGCCGGTTCATGACACCGGGCAGCTCAGCGAACGGACTTTCGTCAGTAATGACGGCATCGAGGCGTGCGTCCTCCAGCAGGTGCAGCGCCAGTTCCATGCGCCGGGCATAGGACCAGCGCGTGCGTTGCGAGGGGGCGATGCGACCCACCTGCGACGAGATGATCGAGAGCCGGCGTGCGTGGAACGCGCCGCCCAGCGGCAGGGCGACGGACTGGTCGCCGAACCAGCTCATTTCAATGATCCGCGCCTCGAGGGCGGCGGCGTCCAGTGCCGAGACGAGGCCGGCGGGTGCGCCGCTCGTGTGCAGCACCACATCGGCCTCAAGGCCGGTCGCCGTGACGGCGAAGCGCACGCCCAACGTGTCCGCCACCACGGCTCGCGCGGGGTTGACGTCCACCAGCGTGACCTCGCAGCCCGGGATTCGGCCCGCGAGCCAGGCGACCAGGCAGCCGACCGTGCCGCCCCCGATGACGGCGACGCGGTCGCCGGTCCGCACGTCCGCATCCCAGATCCCGTTGACGGCTGTCTCGAGATTCGCCGCGAGCACGGCGCGCGGCGGCGGCACGGAGGCTGGCACGAGGCGGACCGCCTCCGCTGGCACCACATAGTGCGTCTGGTGTGGATAGAGCGCGAACACGTGACGGCCGAGCAGGCGCGCTGGGCCTTCCTCGACCACGCCGACGTTCGCATAGCCGTACTTCACCGGTCCGGGAAAGTCGCCCTCCTGGAAGGGGGCGCGCATGCGGCCCCATTCACTCTCCGGGACCCGGCCGCTGTAGACCAATGATTCCGTGCCGCGGCTGATGCCGGTCCAGCAGGTGCGGACGAGCACGTCTCCGTCGGCGCGCGTCGGTAACGCCTGCTCGCGAATCTCTCCGCGGCCCGGAGCCGTGGTCCAGAACGCGTGTGCCGTGGTCGCCATGCCTGCCTATTCTGCCGTAGCTGTCGGATTGGCTGCAGCATTCCGGGGTTGCGCTCGTCAATCTGCCGCGGGGAAGGGAGAATACGAGTCGCCATGTCTCCACGAGCCCAGCTGCTGCTGTCGGGTGTTGCCGCCATCGGCCTGACATTCGTTGCTGCACGAGGCCTCGGCCTGTTCCTTGGACTGGACGTGCTCTTTCCCGCCGTCGCGATGCTGGTCCTCGCGGCGAAGGTCCTCATCGCGCTGCAGAGCGTCGAAGAGCGGCATCCGCACGCCTGGCTGGGGCCCGCGAACCTCGTCACGCTCGGCCGCGCCGCCCTCGTCGCGCTGATGGCGGCGTTGATTCGGGAGGTGCCGTCCAGCGCCGTGGCGTGGACGGCGATCGGCCTTGGCACGACGGCCGCCGTGCTCGACGGAGCCGATGGTCAGCTTGCACGCCGGACGGGCCTCGCGAGTGATTTCGGTGCGCGGTTCGATATGGAGACGGATGCATTCTTCATCCTGGTCCTCTCCGCGCTCGTCTGGGTAAGCGGCGCGGCCGGCCCGTGGATTCTCCTGGCCGGCAGCCTCAGGTATCTGTTCGTGGCCGCAGGCTGGCTGCTGCCCTGGATGCGCGCGCCGCTCACGCCGACACGGCGAGGCAAGACGATGGCGGTGGTGCAGATGGTGGGGCTGCTGGTGGCGCTTGGACCGTTCGTGCCCGCGCCCCTCGGCACGTGGGCGGCCGGACTGACCTTGCTGGGCCTGGCGTGGTCGTTCGGGCTTGATGTGCGGCGGCTCTGGCGGGGACGGTGCCTGCCGCTACCTACAGCGACGTGAGCTGGTGGCCCATCTTTTCTTTTTTGGTCTTCAGGTAGTGCGTATTCCACTCTGAAGCGGGAATCTCGATGGGGAGCCGCTCGGTGACCGAGAGGCCGTCGCCGGTGACCCCCGAGAGTTTCAGAGGGTTGTTGCTCAACAGCCTGGTCGACTTCACACCCAGGTCCATCAGGATCTGGACGCCGACGGTGTAGTCGCGCGAGTCGGCCTCGAAGCCGAGGGCCTCATTGGCTTCGACCGTATCGAAGCCCTGTTCCTGGAGGGCATAGGCCCGGATCTTGTTGGCCAGTCCGATCCCTCGCCCCTCCTGGTAGAGGTACAGGATCACGCCACGGCCCTCGTCCGACACGCGCTTCATCGCCAGGTGCAGCTGGGGGCCGCAGTCACAGCGGGCGGAGTGGAAGATGTCGCCCGTGACGCAGGACGAGTGGACGCGCGTCAGCACCTTCTCGCCGTCCCCAATCTCGCCCTTGACCAGGGCCACGTGGGTCTCGCCGGTCGAGGGTATCTCGTAGACGTGGATGTTGAAGTCGCCGAACTCGGTAGGTAGCCGGGCCGTGGCGGCGCGGGTCACCGATGGCCGCCCCCGAAAGGCGTCCAGCGTCCGTGCTACTTGTCGACTGAACCAGGAGCCCATGTAAGTTCTGCCCAAAACTCCCTTGGTAGGGAATGTCCCGGGTGAAAGGTTATCGTAAGAGGGCATGGTTGAGGTGTCAAACCGCACGGGATTTCCCTTTTGGATATCGCTAGTTGCGGCGATCGGGCTACTGAACATCGCCTTGGCGTTTGCAAACGTCTGGCCGACTTTGGGCATCACCTGGAAGGGTGACCTGTCGGCCGAACTGGCGGTGGCTCTGCTGGCCGTCGTGTGGCTCCATGGGCGGACCCACCAGCCGCCGTCCCCGCGCGTGATGAGACGGCTGACCTGGGGGTGGGTGTTCCTGGCGGTCGGCCACTACGTCGACGCCACGGCCAGGTCCCTCTACGGGCGAGACGTCAACCTGTACTGGGACCTGAAGCTGATGCCCAACGTCAGCGCGATGTTCGTCTCGGTGGCCAACGTGGCGCTGGTGGCGGCCGTGGTCGTCGCCGTCGTGCTGGTGCCGTGGCTGCTGGCCTTCCCCGTGCGATGGGCTGTCCGGCGCGTGGCCGCCGCCACGGTCGTTCCCGCGGCCAGAGGCGTGATGACGGCTGTCGGCGCGGGCGTGCTCCTCTTGGGCGCGCCCCAGGTGCTCGGGTGGCCCATCCCGCATGCGCCCCGGGTCCTGCGACCGGTCTCCTTCGCCTACGCCACGGAAGCCGCGGAGGTCGTCTACGAAGCGAGTGGCATCGGGCGCAAGCCATTGCCCCCGGCTCCTCTGATGGACGCCAACCTCGCGCGGGTCGAGGGTGCCGATGTGCTGCTCATCTTCCTGGAGGCCTACGGGGTCGTGGCCTGGGACAAGCCGGAACTGGTCCGTGAACTGGCCGCCACCCGAACGGATCTGGCCAGGGATATCCGTGAGACCGGCCGGGGCGTGGTCTCGGCCACGGTTGAATCGACGACATTCGGCGGCGAGTCCTGGCTGGCGCACATCAGCCTGATGTCGGGGACGGCGGTGCGCAACCCGGACATGAATGCCCGCCTGATGCGCGAGCGGGGTCGGGACACGCTGGTGAAGGCTTTCGGCCGCCGGGGCTTCCGGACCGTGGCCGCGATGCCCGGCCTGCAGATGAATTGGCCGGAGGGCGCCTTTTATGGCTTCCAGCAGATCTATGGGACGAAGGAGCTGAACTACCAGGGCCCTCCCTTCAGCTGGTGGGACCTGACGGACCAGTTCACGCTGGCTCGTCTCGATGAGCTTGAGCTCGCCAATCCGGAACGGCGCCCTGTCTTTGCCTTCTTCCCGACGATCAGCAGTCATGCGCCGTTCACCCCGGCTCCCCCGTATCAGCCCGACTGGGCCAAGGTGCTCACGCCGACGCCCTACGACCAATCTGCACTGGACGCGGCGTACGCCGTGCCGCCGGACTGGACGAACCTCACCCCCAGCTACGCCGAGGCGCTCAACTACGACCACAAGGTGCTGGGTGGATATCTCCGGCATCGTGCGGACCGGGACATGGTGATCGTCCTCATCGGCGATCACCAGCCGGCGGCTTTCGTGAGCGGAGAAGGCGCGCCGTGGGATGTGCCCGTCCACGTGATTGCGTCCCGCCCGGCGGTGCTCGAGGGGCTCAAGGCACGCGGGTTCCGCGATGGTCTCTCCCCCTCGCGGCCGGCGACGACGACGATGGACGGGTTGCTGCAGACGTTGCTCGGCGCCTTCAGCGCGCCATCGGCCGGAGCCGCGGGTCAGAGATAGCGCGGCGGCACGTCGACGAGGATTCGCCGTCGCCGCAGGTCCGGCAGCGCGTCGCCGAAGGCGGCCGCATCGACGACGCCTCGCACGTCGATGGGCGTCGACCACGTCTCGGGCAGGTAGCGGCGGACGGCGCTGAACTCGTCCGCGTACTCCTCGGTCGGGAAGGCAAGCGTGCAGACCCACTCATGGCCGTGCGGCGTCACCGTGTACAGCGGATTCAGGCGCAGCACGCCAGCGGGTGATGCCGGCATCGTGACGCTCCGCTGTCGGAACACCGCGTCGCCGGCGGAGGCGATCAAGGAGACAGACGGTTCCTCGCCCAGCGCCTCAGGTGTTCGATCACCCGCAAGATCCAGTGTCGCGCCCGAGACGGCCTGATCGAAGAGCGCCGCATCGCTGAAGAGGCGTGGATGCATGGGCGCGAAGAGGTCGGCATAGGCCGCCGGCGTCAGCGGCATGCCCGGCGAATAGTTGAATCCCAGTGCGCTGTGCAGGTGCGGCATCAGCACCACGCCATCAGGCCGCACGGTCCGCATCAGTTCGCCCGCGAGCATCCGCCGCTGCCAGATATACGGGAAGGCATCCGAGAGCAGCACGGCGGAAAAGTAGTCGCGCGCGAAGGGCAGCGGCTGATTCGCGTCGCAGCAGACGGCCTGGGCTCCCGGCACGGTGAACCGCCGCGCCAGCCACAGCTTCCAGAAGAACATGTCGGCGAGGAAGACCGGCCCACGCGACAGGCTCGCGAGGACCCGCGTGAGGTGCCCCGACCCGCCGCACACATCGAGGACCGGACCGTCGAACACCCCCGGCGCCTGGGCGACGGCGCGGATGAGTGCCTCGGCCATCACGAAGGTCGGATCGGAGAACCGGTACAGGAAATACGTGCCCTCAGCGTCCGGGCTCAGCACTGCCAGCAGTTCTCGGTATGTGGCGGTGTCCTGCTCCACGAGCCGGTGGAAGGCCGATGCACGGGTGGCGTCGAGACCCAGGCACCGGAGGAGCGCTTCGTCCCGCTGGCCGGCCTCGAGCAACTGCAGGGACTCGCGAGCCTCGTCGGTCGCCAGCATGACGGGAATGCCGTCCACCACCGGATAGGCGCAACATTCGCACCCGAGCACTCCCCAGAGGAGTTCGTCACCCCGCCACTCGGTGACGGGGCTGTCCTGCACCGCGGCAGGCGTGCCGCAGAACGGACAGCGCAGCGAACCGGCCGTCATGCGCCGAGCCTCTCAATGAAGCCAGAGCGGGTGCCCGCGAGGTGGAAGTGCTCCGTGCCGAGGAGCGAGGCGTCCTCGTCGGTGAGCCACGAGAGCGCGTCGTGGTCGAGCTGTGTGGCGTGGCGACGCAGCGCGGCGAGCTTCCGATTGGCCTGGGCCCGCACATCGACGACCAGCGTGGGCGGTGCCGCGTGTGCGCCCCATGCATCCGGGTCGGCGATGCCGAGCACCTGGCGTGGCGCGGTCGATCCGGCCGCACGCGCGCGTGCCGTGGCACGGTCGAACACGGCGCGGACGGCGCCCGGGGGCATCGTGGCGAAATAGAGGGCGGGCGCCTGGTCCGCCATCGTGCTCACGACCGCCGCGACGCGTTCATGGACGGCGATGTGGTCCGGATGCCAGTAGAGGCCATCCGCGCCGAAGGTGACGACGACGTCCGGCCGCAGCCGTGCGATCGCGGCTCGGATGTCCCGCTCCACCACTGCAGCGTCGGTCCAGGGCAGCATGCCGTCCTGATGGTCCGTCACCACGACGTCCCGGACTCCGAGGAGTGTCGCGGCCTCTCCGATTTCCGTGGTGCGCGTCGCGGCCAGCGCCGCAGGCGCCGTGGCCGTGGCCGGGCCGGCCTCCCCCCGAGTCAGGCACAGTAGCGCCACGAACGCCCCACCGTCGCTGCAGGCCGCCAGGAGCCCACCGCATGTGATGGATTCGTCATCGGGATGGGCGAAGACCGCCAACAGCGTCCGGCCGGTGAAGTCCCGGTCGCGGTTCGCAGGCGTCACGACCGTGAACCCTGCCCATCGATGACCCGCCGGTAGACCGCGACGTACTCGTCCACCATCCGGTCGACGCCGAAGTAGGACACGGCGTGGGCCCTGACCGCGTGCCGGTCCAGCGCGAGCACCGCGGGCAGGCCGGCCACCAGGTCGTCCACATTCGCAAATACGCCGCCGGACACGCCGGCTTTCACGATCTCGCGAACCGGGCCACAGTCGAGCGCGGCGGTGGGGGTCCCGCAAGCGGCCGCTTCGGTCAGCACGAGCCCAAACGACTCCGCGGACTGAACCGGATAGAGCAGCGCCCTGGCGCCGCCCAGGAGTCGCACCTTCTCCGCCTGGTCCACCTCGCCCACGAATGTCACGGTGCGGCCGTCCACGTGGGGGAGCACGCACTCACGGTAGTAGTCGTTCTCCGCGGCGGCGAGCAGGAGCCGGATGCCGGCCCGCTTCGCGATTTCGATTGCCTGCAGCACGCCCTTGCCCGCCGTGAAGCGCCCGAGAAACAGCAGGTAGTCGTCCGGATGCGCGCGGAAGGCGAAGGCGGAGATATCCAGGGCATGGTGCACGGTTCCCACGACATTCAGACCGGCCATGCGGCGCGCCTGCTCGTGTGAGACGGCGACAAAGGGCGCCTCCGGATAGCGGGACCACAGCTGGACCTCCGCCTCGCTGGGCGCGTGGTGGGCGGTCTGCAGCACGGGGACGGGGGCGAGCCGGGTGAAGGTCAGGGCGAGCGGAGCAAACTCGGCCTGCACGTGGATGATGTCGAACTGGTCCGCCCGCTCGATGGCCGCGGCGATGTTGATCAGCTCGCACAGCTCCCACGGATAGATGGAGACGTCCTGGTTGTAGCCCTTCTGGAAGGAGGCATGGAGCCGCGCGGCGGTCCTCGACTCGCCAGTCGCGAAGAGCGTGACGTCGTGTCCCCGGGCGATGAGGCCTTCCGTGAGGAGCGACGTCATCGTCTCGATCGAGCCCGAGAGCGGGGGAGGAATCGGCAGCGCGACCGTGGCGACCTGGGCGATGCGAAGCGGACGGGACATCGGCGCCGATGCTACGCCAGGGCGCGGGTCAGGAGCGAGGGCAGGACCACGCTGGCGTCGAAGTGGGCGCGGGCCACCTCGCGCGCCATGGCCGCGTGCCGTGGGTATTCCTGCTCGACGCGGCGCACGGCTTCAACGGCTTCCTCCGGCGTGGAGAAGGGCAGGAGCCCCGCGTCGTGGGGCAGGTGCGCACTCCAGCCCGTGTCCTGCACGACGGCCGGGCGGCCCGCCGCGAGATAGCACTCGGTCCGGTCGCTGAACCAGCCTGACCGCCGCGAGACATACGCGTGCTTGGCGACGCCGAACTCCGCCTTGGAACGCTGCAGGAACTGCCGGTAGGCCTCCGGCGTGCGTGAGGCCGCCATGGCGTCCACGGGGTCCCAACCGCGGTCCCGGAGAAGGCCATCAGGTCCGTTGACCGCCAGCTGGAAGCGGCCGGGCAACTGCTGCGGCAGGTCGATGAACTTCACGAATTCCCGATCCTTGTTGCCGTCCACGTCGGTGAAGCTCTGCGTCTTCCAGGTCATCACCGTGGTGAACCGGTCGAGGGCTGGTGGGCCGCTGACTTCCCAGTGGCGCATCGTGACCGGCTGCCACGTGTGGTGCCACGAGAACTCGCCGGTCGGCACGTCCGAGGCCGGCGTGCCGATGTTCGCGCCGAACGTGAACAGGCGGTCGAAGCGCCGGAAGAACTCGACATACCAGGTCTCGCCCTTGGCGATGGCGAGCTGCGTGAAGACCGGGTCCGTGTCGATGAAGATCTTGCGCGGGATCCGGGCGTAGGCGTCGCGCCAGAACCACGACCCGCCCGAGAGGTTGATGAAGAGCTCCGCGTCCGCGCAGAAGGCGGCGACGGCCTCTTTCGTCATGCCGTGGTGTTGTCCGTCGTAATTGACGAAGCTCCACCGGTCTCCGAAGCCGTGCGGTTCGAGGGCTGCGTGGATATAGCGCGTGCCGTATCCCGGGTCCTCGGAGATGGCGTTCTGCTCGGGGTCGTAGACGCACTCGCCCGTGTCCTCGATGTAGATCACATCGTGCCCGAGGTCGCGCAGGCCGATGAGATACATCAGCGAGCACCACGTCACGCCGCCGAAGGGATACCTGGCGATGATGCCCGCGACGACGATCTTCATGCGAGGGCCTTGAGCATCTCGTCCACCGACTCGGGCTCATCCAGCGACCGGCCCACCGAGAGGCGCGCGCACATCCGCCGGTAGAGCTCGGAGGACGCCATCAGTTCGTCATGCGTCCCCTGGGCGATGAGGCGCCCCTCATGCAGGACGAGGATGCGGCTGGCGTCGCGGATCGTGGAGAGCCGGTGCGCAATGACGATGGTCGTGCGGCCTTCGCGCAGCGTTCGCAGGGCATCGAAGACGGCCTCCTCGGAGATCGCGTCGAGTGCCGAGGTGGGTTCGTCGAGAATCAGGATCGGCGCCTGCTTGAGGAGCGCCCGGGCCAGGCCAAGCCGCTGACGCTCGCCGCCGGAGAGCGAGGCGCCCGCTTCGGCCACCGGCGTGTCGTAGCCGTGGGGGAGCCGGTCCACGAAGGGCGTCACGTGCGCGGCTTTCGCCACGGCCCGCACCTCCTCGTCGGTGGCGTCGGGCCGGCCGTAGCGGATGTTGTCGCCAATGGTGCCGTTGAAGAGGACGGCTTCCTGCGGCACCATCGCAATGCGCTCTCGCAGGGACCGCAGTCCGTAGCGGACGACCTCCACACCGTCGATCAGAACCTGGCCACTCGTGGGCGTGAAGAACCGGGGGATCAGGTTGACGACCGTCGTCTTGCCGGCGCCTGTGAGCCCCACCAGCGCCACCATCTCGCCGGGTTTCGCGGTGAAACTGACATCAGTCAGAACCGCGCGGGAGTCATCGTAGGCAAACCCCACGTGATCGAACGTGATCTCGCCGCGGATCGTGCTGGCCTCAATGGCTCCTGGTTCGTCGAAGGGCTCTGGCGCGAGCGCGAGGATCTCACGCACCCGCCGCACGCTGACGAAGGCGTGCTGCAGTGACCCGGTCGTGTGCGCGATCGAGCTCAACGGGTTGTACACAGCGGCCAGATAGGCGGTGACGACGAGCAGGCTGCCCACGGTCAGCGTCCCATGGAGGACGTGCAGACCTCCCATGGTCAGCACCAGCGCCGTGCCGGCCAGCGTGATGACGGTCACGCAGACGGAGAAGAGGGATTCCTGCCAGGTCAGACGCAGCCGCGCCTGCATCGTCTCGTCGCCAATGCGAACGAAGCGGTCCAGTTCGTGCCGTTCGCGCGTGAAGCTCTTGATGGCACCGATGGACGACAGGATCTCGTAGGCCCGCTCGACGAGCGAGGACTCCCGCTCCTTGACCCGCTCGGCGCGGTCCGTCATCCGCCGCGAGTAGTAGCGCAGGCTGAGGTAGAGAAACGGCGCCACGGCCAGTGAGAGCAGGGCCAGTGCCGCATCGAGCCGCACCAGGATGATGAACATCACCGTCAGGTTCAGTGCCGCCATCGTGAGCGGGAACGCGCCGCCGATGATCAGATCGTTGACACAGTAGGCGTCGGCGTCGAGCCGATAGACGGAGTCGGCCGTGCGCGCGCGGATGTGGTGCTCGAGCGGCAGGGCCTGCAGGTGCGCCAGAAGCCGGGCTCTGAGGTCGTAGACCACGCGTTGCCCCATTTCGACCTGGAGCTGGGTGTGGGCCACGCGCACCAGCTCGGTGAGCACCTGCACGAGCATGCCGGCCACGACGATGGTGACGAGCAGCGTCACGACGCCCAGCTCCGCCAGAGGGCCGAGCGCGCGGGCGACGAGCGCCGGCAGCGGATGGGTCCCCAGGACGTTGTCCACGACCAGCTTCAAGGGCCAGGGTCCCAGGGCGGCCAGTCCGATTTCGAGGAGCGAGAGCAGGGCAGCCGCGACGACACGCCCCCGGTAGGGCTTCAGGTGCGCGAGGCTCCAGGCGAACATCGACACGGGCTCGCTAGGCTCCCGGCGCGGGCTGAAGGTCGCTTGGCGTCGGTGACGTCGGCTCTGGCGCGGCCTGGCGATCCAGCGGCATCAGGCTGGCGTCGCGGGTGACGCGCGCCAGGGCGCGGTCGAACACGGCGGCCGTGCGGGCCGACTGCCAGGCACCGCGCGCGATGAGCAGCACGGTCGCGCCGAGCACGGAGGCCACCACAGAAAAGCCTCCGCGGAAGGAGAGCGCCGAGGTGACTCGCGCGATCACCGCCAGGATGACGACGAATCCGAGCGCGCGCAGCAGGCCCACGAAGCTTGGCCGGAGCTGTGTCGACACGCGCAGGAGGCACCGGCCCTTCGCGTGTTCCTCCACCAGCGTCTTGACGCTCAGCCAGCCCCAGCTGCCGATTGAGAGGCGCAGGTCGCGATCACTGTGCCAGCCGTCGCCCAGATCCACCAGTTGCGTGGGGCGCGAGGCGCGCAGCACGCCGACCAGTTCAGTCAGCAGGGTGGTCTGCGAGAGCCATGCCTCGCTCCAGAACGTCCGCTCCCGTTCATCGCCCCGGAAGAGGCTGACCGCCGACCACGCGTCGCGCCAGGTGGGTACGGGCATGTTCCAGGGCAGCCGCGTCACGTGCGATGTCGTGACCTGTGGCGAATACGACATGCCGCGAATCTGCCCGCGCAGTCGCGCGAGGGGCTGCAGAAGATGGAGCCAGGCGATGAGTGCCCGGTAGCGACGGTGCGTCTGCGCCAGGGTCCGGCCCTCGAAGGGCTGGAGTCCCGTCAGATCCGACTTGAGAGCGAAGCGCACGCAGCGCGCCACCGTGGTGCCCCAGCCCGCGAGACCGATGAGTGCCGCCAGCAGACCCAGCCGGAAGCCGTCCGCCGCGAAGGCACTGCCGGCGAGGAGGGCAATCGTGCTGACCACCATCCACAGCGTCGAGTGGGGGAGGAACTGCAGCGGATTGGTGTCGGTGGAATAGACCGACGGAAACGCGGCCGTGCCCCACACGCCCGTGTTCACGCTGCGCGTCGTCAGCGAGCGCACAAACGGCAGATGGCTGTAGATATGGCCGTGCCAGAGCATCTGGCCGTTGACGAACTTCTCCGGGTGGTGGGCGGCCAGCCAGGTTTCTCCCTCGCCGTAGCCCAGTTGCTGTCGCCAGTAGGCCTTCACAGTGGAGCGGTGGTGATGCCAGACGAGCGCAGAGGGCGCGAAGCCGATCTTGCGGCCGCGGCCATGGAGGCGCCAGCACACGTCCACGTCATCGCCGGCGCGCAGATAGACCGGATTGAAGCCGTCGATTGAGAGCAGGGCTTCCCGTCTGAAGGCCATGTTGCAGCCCGGGACGTGCTCGGCGAGGCGATCGTCAAACAGCACATGGGTGGGGCCGCCCGGCGCACGGGCCACCGCCTGCGCCACCCAGGGGTCATCGGTGGGCACCACGTTCGGGCCGCCCGAGCCGGCCAGGTCGGTGCCGATCATGGGCTGCACCAGATGGGTCAGCCAGTCCTGGTCGACGCGCACGTCCGCATCCGTGTAGGCCACGATCTCGCCGGTGGCGTGCGCCAGTCCCACATTCCGCGCCGCGCTGAGGCCGCCGTTCGGAATGTCGATGACGCGCAGGGCGGGCCAGAGCTCCGCGTGCCCCTTGGCGATCGCGCCCGTGCCGTCGCGCGAGCCGTCGTTGATGACGATGACCTCGAAGTTCGGATAGGTGAGGTCCGCGAGTGAGCGCAGGCAGTCGTCGATCGTGTCACCGGCGTTGTAGGCACAGACCACCACCGACACACGCGGCCAGGTGGCCTGGACCGATGCCGGGAACGGCGCCTCCGCGAACGCCGCGCTGACAGCGGCCAGCGCGGGCTTGGGCTGGCGATCGCGGTCGACGAGGCCGAAGGCCCAGTCCGACACCGTGTCTCCGCCGCGCCACCACTCGTCGGTCCACGCATAGGCGACCGCGCCGCAGAGGCCTTCGGCGAAGGCCGTGCGGATGTGCTGGGAGGTGATGCGGGCCTGGCCGTGGAGCCCCTCGCGGATGCTGTCCGCGCCCGCTTCCGCGAGCAGCAGCGGCTTGTTGCCCGCGAGGTGCTGGAGCCGCGCCAGGTACGCCTTCAGCTCGCTCTCCTTGTGCAGGTAGACGTTGAAGGCGCAGACGTCGAAGCAGTCGATGTCGAGGAACTCGGTCGGCGGAAAGTTGACGTAGGTCAGCAGGCTCTCGGGCGAGGCAGCCTTCGCGTCGTCATAGAGGTCGCGGAGAAATCGCTCGACGCGTGCCGCGCCGTACCAGCGGACCACCGAGGGCGGGATCTCGTTGCCGACCGCAAAGAGGAGTGCCGCCGGATGGGCGCCCAGACGGCGGACGGCCTCGGCCGCATCCTGCCGGATAGCCCTGGCCTCGCTCTCCCGCTCCAGAAACGCCACGTGCTGCGCCCAGGGGAGGCCCACCATCACCTTGAGGCCCGCGAGCGCGGCCTCGTCCATCAACGCCTCGGTCGGCGGGGTGTAGACGCGGACCGTGTTGAAGCCGTGCTCCGCCATCTGGCGGAAGTCAGCACGGACGCGGTCGATGTCGGGGAATTGATGGCCGGAAGCGTCCGGCGCAAAGGTGCCGTAGGTGACGCCTTTGACCAGAAAACGCTGGCCTCCGACTCGGAGGAACTTACCGTCGATGTGGGGAGCCTGGTCAGTCATCTCGGAAAGAATGACGCGGTGCCGCCCGAACCCATCGATGGGTGAATCTGCGCAAGCAGTTGCAGCAGAACGGGTTAGCTCTATCTTCAGCCCTGGCACGCACTCGGTCAAGTGCAAGCACCCTGCCGGGCCGGACCGGCGTCACTTCTTCGTATCGGATCCGGACCCTGACGGCTTTGCGGCGGGCTGTTCGAGAAGGCGCGGCAAGTCGCCCCCGGCCGAGGGCGCCAGGACTCCCGCCTTCACGTAGGTCATGAGCTTTTCGCGGGTGTCGGCGATGTCGAGGTTCCGCATCGTGAGCTGACCGATGCGGTCCTGCGGCGAGAACATGGACTCGCCCTTCTCCATCGTCAGACGTTCCGGCTTGTACGTGAGGTTCGGGCTCTCGGTGTTGAGCAGCGAGTAGTCGTTGCCGCGGCGCAGCTCGATTGTGACCTCGCCCGTGATCGCGCGGGCAACCCACCGCTGGGCCGTTTCGCGCAGCATCATCGCCTGCGAGTCGAACCAGCGGCCCTGGTAGAGGAGCCGGCCGAGGCGACGGCCGTTGTCGCGGTACTGCTCGATCGTGTCTTCGTTGTGGATGCCCGTCAGCAGTCGCTCGTAAGCGATGAACAGCAGCGCCATGCCCGGCGCCTCGTAGATGCCGCGGCTCTTTGCCTCGATGATGCGGTTCTCGATCTGGTCGCTCATGCCAAGGCCGTGGCGGCCTCCGATGCGGTTGGCCTCGAGCATCAGCTCCACCGAGTCGCTGAAGTTGATGCCGTTCAGGGCGACCGGCATGCCTTCGTCGAAGCGGATCGTGACCGCCTCGGGCGTGACGGCCACGTCGGACCTCCACGAGGCGACGCCCATGATGGGCTCGACGATCTTGATGCCCGAGTTCAGGTGTTCGAGATCCTTGGCTTCGTGCGTGGCGCCCAGGATGTTGGAGTCGGTCGAGTAGGCCTTCTCCGTGCTCATCTTGTAGCCGAACCCGGCCGCGTTCATGTACTCGGACATCTCCTTGCGGCCGCCGAGTTCCGTGATGAAGGTCTGGTCGAGCCAGGGCTTGTAGATGCGGAGGTTCGGGTTGGCCAGCAGGCCATAGCGGTAGAACCGCTCGATGTCGTTGCCCTTGAACGTGCTGCCGTCGCCCCAGATATGGACGTCGTCCTGCTTCATCGCCACGACGAGCATCGTGCCGGTGACGGCACGGCCGATGGGCGTGGTGTTGAAGTAGGGCACGCCGGCCGTGGAGATGTGGAAGGCGCCGCACTGCAGCGCCGCGATCCCTTCGGCCACGAGCTGCGCCCGGCAGTCGACGAGCCGCGCCTCCTCCGCGCCGTATTCCTTTGCCCGCCGCGGGATGTCGTCGTAGTCCTTCTCGTCCGGCTGGCCGAGGTTCGCCGTGTAGGCGTAGGGGATGGCGCCTTTGGCGCGCATCCAGTGCAGCGCTGCGCTGGTATCAAGGCCGCCGGAGAACGCGATGCCGACCTTCTGGCCGGCGGGGACACTCTGCAGGATGGTGGACATGGGGCCTTGCGAGGATATCAGCGCGGCCGTTTCCGTGCAGCCGTCCTGCGCGCGCCGGACTTCGACGTCCGGTTGCGGTCGACCCGCGACTGCCATGCCGCCCGAAGGGCCCCCGCGAGTTGGTCTGGCGTGGCCACGTCCAGCCGGATATGCGTCATCCCCATCCGGCCCCAGCCGCCCGCGATGGGCACGAACAGCTCCGGCGCGTCGTCGACGAAGGCGGCCTGCAGATCCGGCGTGAGCATCAGATTGCCGTAGCCCTCTTTCACCGAGGCGAGCGTGGCGAAGATGCGCCCGCCGACCCTGAAGTCGGTCTGGCCCATGTGTGAACCTGCCTCGGCGCCGTCCAGGGCGAGGGCGAGCCTCTTGAAGTCTGCCGCGGTGGTGGCCATGGCCTTCTGCCAATGGTAGAGGCTGTGGTATACATACAACCATATGGTTGTAAGTGAGGCGTTGGCGACCGATCACGTCAGCCGCATCTTCCAGGCGCTGGCCGACCCGACCCGTCGCGACATCCTGTCGCGGGTGATGGCGTCCGAGGCCTCGGTGACCGAACTGGCCGACCGGTACGACATGTCGTTCGCGGCCGTCCAGAAGCACGTCGCGATCCTCGAGCGCGCGGGCCTGGTGCTCAAGCGCCGCGAGGGCCGTATGCAGCGTGTGGGCGGTGACGCCGCGACGCTGCGCAGAGCCGCCCACCTGCTCCATCAGCTTGAACAGATCTGGCTGGCCCGGGTGAGCCAGCTCGACGACCTCATCGCGTCTGACACCGAAGGAGATACCCATGCCCGTTCTCGACGTCCGCAAGGACCTCGCCACGCTCACGCTGACCGTCGTCGGCGAATTCGCCGTTCCCATTGAGCGCCTCTGGACGGCGTGGACCGACCCGCGCCAGATCGAGCGCTTCTGGGGACCACCCCAGTGGCCGGCGACGTTTGAGCGGCACGACGCTGCCGTGGGCGGAAAGTCGGCCTACTACATGACGGGACCGAAGGGGGAGACGCCGCGCGGCTTCTGGGAGTGGGTCAGCGTGAACCCACCGGCCGGCTTTGAGGTGATCGACGGTTTCGCGCACGCCGACGGCACGCCCAATCTGGCGATGGGCACCACCCGGATGCGCATGGCGTTCACCGCCGAGGGCACGGGCACGAAGATGGTTGCCGTGTCGACCTTCCCGTCGCTCGAGGTGATGGAGACGCACCTGAAGATGGGGCTCGAGGAAGGCCTGCGTGCAGCCCTCGGCCAGCTTGACGGCGTCCTGGCCTCGTAGCGCCAGGACGTGGCCGCCGGATTCCGGGATGCACGCTTCGACGAGTTGGCTCTATCTCATTCGACGGTCAACCCAAGGGTGGCGCTGAAGTCGAGATAGACCTTCTTGTCCGGCGGCGGACCGCCGAGCGTCCACTCCGCACCCTTCGCCTGCGCCGCTCTGACCCAGTCATCGCGATCCCAGGCTCCACGGCCGACGCCGATGTGGTTGATCGACGAACCCTTCTGCTTCTTGATGTGATCGCCCCACGGCGTCGCGCCACCGATCGGCTGAATCAGCTCGAATCCGAAGGTCTTCCCGTCCACACCCTTCGCCTGCATCATCATCGTGCGCACGTAGCTGTCGGGGTCGTACTTGTTTCCGGGCGGGAAAGCCGGCCCCATCGAGGGGTTCTCCATCAACGTGCCCTCCGGCGGCCATCGCCTGGGTTCGACGCGCGTGAGCCCCAGCAGATCAATGTAGCCCTTCAGCGATGCGTCGATGTCCGTCACGCAGAACCCGAAGTGGCCGAGCCGCTTTCCCCCGAACAACGAGGTCTCCTTTGATGGCGCGGCCGGCATGTCGGGCCGTGCCGACGGGCCGACTTCGATCGTGGCGCCCAAGGGCGACCGGCGGAAGTCGACGTAGGCCAGGTTTCCGCCCTTCTTGCCAGCGGTCCACGTGCCGCCGCGCTGTTCGAGCGTCGTGCGGACCGCGTCGATGTTCTGATCGACGCCGAGGCCAAAGTGATGCACGCCGCGCCCGTATTTCTGCAGGTGCTCATAGATCGGCCCTGCCTTCGTGACCGGCTCCAGGATCTCCAGGTAGAAGTTCGGCAGCGGCACATAGACGACCTTCACCGCTGCCTTCTTCCCGTTCGGTAGATCGAGCGCGATGGTCCGAATGGGTGAGACCTCTTCTCCGAAGGCGTCCGCGTAGCCTGCCGCCACGCGAGCCAGGTCGGGGACGACGATGCCAAGGTGCGTGATGGGGGCGCCAGCGAGCGGCGCCTCGCTTTGCACGGACACGACGCGGGTCGTGGCCGACACCAGGGCGAGGACACCTGCAAGGACGAGGACGGAGCCGCGGAGACGCTGCATCATGCGCGAGAGTCTACTCCTTCTTCGCGTGGGCGGACCCCAACGTCATCATCTCCGGATAGTGATAGACGCCCGACCGCGCGGGCGTGTTCAACGCCAGCGCGACCATCGCGTCGGCGATCTGGCCGACGGTGATCGATCGGTACCTGGCGGGCGTGACGAACGAGAACAGCGGAAGCAGCCTCTCAAGCAGCCACGGCGTGTGCTGCGATCCGAGGATCATCGCCGGACGCATGATGCTCACGACGGCCAGTCCGCTCGCCGTGACCGCCTCCTCGGACTCGCCCTTCACACGGGCGTAGCGCGGTGCTCCCGCCGCGCCGGATCCGGTGGTGGCGCCGGCAGGGTTGGCTCCCGCTGCGGACATGAATGCCAGGTGCGTTACCCGGCCGGACGCCTTCAGTCCGCGCGCGAACGCCGCATTCAGCCGGACGTCGACCGCCCGATGCTCGTCGATCGTCAGCTTCGCGGTACCGGCTCCGATGCCGAGCACGCTGAAACCCACGGCCGCCCCCTGGAGCGATCGCACGGCCGCCGTCGTCGCAGCTTCAAGGCTGGCTGGGTCCATCGTCGGAACGAGCGTCTCGCGCAGCGTCACGCCCGCGTCGAGGACCAGGGTCACGTGCTCCGGCTGGGAACGGCGGACCACAGTGACGACAGGCGAGAAGGCGCCGCTCCGAATGAGCGCAGTGACCAACGCGTAACCAACGGAGCCCGACCCGCCGAGCACCACCGCCGCTCGCGCGCCAGGCGTGACGTCGGGCAACGTCTCCTCGAATTCGACGCGGGGTCCGATGACCTCACCCACGGTCTTCACCTGATCGGCGATGGCGCGCTGCCAGCGCTCGCCAGATACGCCTTGAGCCTCGTCCAGTAGCGCTCACGCCACGCTCGCTCCGTCTCCGGAATCAGATCCTTCGGGACGCCGCGATGCGTCAGCACGAGCGCCGTGCCGCCACCGGCCGTCGGCGTCAGCGTGACCGCCGCCATCGAGAAGACGCCCTCAGGGAATCGCCGATGCCGCCACGCCTGCACGATCCGCTGACCCGGGACGAGATCGACGTTGATCCCTGAGACCTCGTTCCCGCTGGTTGAAAAGGTCCCGCCAATCCTGCGGCTGATCTGGGCCGGTTGGCCGGTCACCGCCGAGTGCTTCTGCGAGTCAGCGAGTAGCTCGTAGACCACGTCTGGCGGGGCCGTGAACGTGACGCGCTGTGTGATGGTCTTGCACACGATGTTGCCTCGAATGCGCCAACGGTGACTTAGAACCGCACGAAGCGGTTCACCTTGAACGCCAGCGTCCGGTTGCGGAGTCCCTGGACGGCAGCCAGCGGGTTGTCGGCCGTTCGTTCATCGTTGTAGGCGAGAAACAACTCGCTGCCTGGCCTGTATTCCCAGCGCAGCCGCAGGTTCGTGCTGACGATGTGGCTGTTGGTGTTGTACTGGACGAGACCCGACAGGAACATCAGCGGCGTGAACGAATAGAGCACCCGGGCCCGGTACTGCTGGGTCGTGAAGGACCCGCGCGGCAGGTCCGTCCACCGGAACGTCACATTCGGCTCGACGGCGAATTGCGGCGTGACCACGACGCGGCCACCGTAGGTCGTCGACCGGTCGGTGCCCCCATAAAAGCTGCCCGTCGTCCCCGAGATTGTGCCCGAGACGCGCTTGGCCGGTGCGAACGTGTAGTTGCCGCCGAAGGTGGTGTAGTCGTAGGCGCCTGCCGGAATACCCACCGCCGACACGATCTGGAAGGTCCGCTCCAGGATGTCGTGGGTGTGCGTGATGTCCACGCCTGCCGACTGCGTGTTCTTGAGTGTCACGTCGAACCCGGCGTTCTCGACCCGCGTCCTGAGCAGGTTCGCCGCGTTGGCCGTGTAGGTCTCGCTGCCGGTCCACGAGAACTGGAGCACCTTCGGGATCGATTTCGGACGCGGGGAGAAGCGCCCCGACACCGTCGTCTGCCGGAGGTCGTCCCGGGCGACGAAGCCGACCTCCGGGGTGAAGCCCTTGGCCACGTAGAGGTAGCCCGCCGTCAGGCCGTAGCGGTCGTGAGAATAGGCGTACTGGGCGCCGTAGGTATCGTTTGAGCTGGCGACCTTGGGCGCGGTGGACTTCGCGTAGAGCGTCGTGATCGTCAGGTTCTGGAAGAAGCCGAAGGCGCCATCGATGCCGATCATCGCGCTGGACCGCCCGGGTTGGCGGAGGGATGACGAGCGGTTCGTCGCCAGCACGCCGATGCTGCTCCGGCGGAAGACGTCCCGCTTCACGCGTCCGATCGTGAAGGCCGTGTCCCGCGCGCCACTGACGGCCTCGTCGCCGGTGAAGATGTTCATCGCCCCGAAGGCCGTCCGTCCCACCTTGCCCTGGACGCGGGTACCGAGCTGGATCGGAATCACGCGGCCTGCCTGCAGACCAATCTGCCGGCTGTAGAAGAGATTGGGCGTGCCGCTGCCGACCGAGGCTGGCGTGAAGAGGTTCTGCCCCTCGAGGAAGAACTCGCGCTTCTCCGGGAACTGGATGTTGAAGCGGGTGAGGTTCACCTGCTGATCGTCGGCCTCCACCTGCGCCACGTCCGTGCGCGCGGTCACATCGACGGTGATGTTCTGTGTCACCCCGTACTTCAGATCCAGCCCGCCGTCTCCCTTCAGGTCGTTGGAGTAGGGCGGCCGGGCGAGCCGGTCCGTCACGATGCTGGAGGTGACATACGGCTTGAGCTCCAGCTTGCTGCCCCCAGCCGGCGTCTCCAGGCCCACCAGCGTCGGAAACGTGGACTGCTTGAGGTTGCCGGTCGTGAGCATCGAAATGGGCAGCGGGGTGATGAACGCCCACTCGTTCCGGTCGCGGAGCGTGCGCCGGATTTGCAGACCCCACTCCTGATGGCGTCCAGCCGCATACCGAAGCGACTTGAACGGGATGGCGATCTCCACCGTCCAGCCCCCCTCGAAGCGCGCCGTCCGGACGACCCACACCGGGTTGTAGTCGGCGTTCACCTGCTTCTCGTTGGTGATCTCCTGCTCAGTCCGGCGGCCGAGCGCGTTCGTATAGAACTGATAGCCGTTCTGCCGATCGTGGAAGGTATCCAGGCCGATGCCGAAGTCGTCCTGGGCCGTGCCCACGTCACGCCGCATTTCGTTGGCGAGCCACTTCTCCGGCGGGCGCGTGTCGAAACAGCGTCCGGAGATGTAGAGGTTCTTGTCGTCGAAGAACACCCACGCTTCTGTCTTCTGGGTGGCCGGCTTGCCGTTGTCTGGAATCGTCTGGACGAAGTCACTGATGGACTTCACCGTCCGGTACACGTCCTCATCCAGCCGCCCATCGATCTTGAGGGACGGAACACGAGTCGCACGCAGCGTCGCCTGCCCGTTCGACCCGCGGTTGATGACCTCGGGTGCTTCCGGGGGCGGAGGGGCGGCGAATCGCGCCTGGGCGCCCATGGACGCCTCCTGGGCGTGGACGAAGCCGGGGGCAACGACGAGGAGGATGACTGCGAGCAGGCGCCTTGAGACCGTGGGTGTGAGCATGCGAATAGGCCAGTCCGCAAGCGTACGGGACCAGCGCGCGAGATGTCACTACCGGAACTGGGGGAGTGCCGTCTCACGGCCTGGCGATTGGCGCGGCCGTGGCCGTTCCGTTTCTACCCCGGAGGCCAGACGAGGCCGCGGCCGGCGAGCAAGTGCAGATGGATGTGGAACACGGTCTGCCCTGCCTCCGCGTTGCAGTTCATCACGGTGCGGAAGCCGCGCTCGGCGTAGCCGTGTTCCTTCGCGATGGCGGCCGCCGCGCGCTGCATGGATCCCACGAGGGCGTCGTCTCCTGCGCTGAGGTCATTCAGTGTGGCCACGTGCCGGCGCGGAATCACGAGAACGTGAAGCGGGGCCTGCGGATTGATGTCCTTGAAGGCCACCAGCGTGTCGTCCTGATACACGAGGGTGGCCGGGATCTCGCCCGCGGCGATCTTGCAGAAGAGGCAGCTCATAGTCAGGCGCGATTGTAGCGAACCCGTATCTACCCCGTATTGCGCATGCCTGCGGCGACGCCGTTGATGGTGGCCAGAAGAGCCGACTGCACGCGCTCGTCGCCTCCGGCCCGCACGCGGCACAGCAGCTCGATCTGCACAAGGTTGATAGGGTCCACGTAGGGATTCCGGACGTCGATGGAACGCCGGAGGACCGGGTTCGATTCTAGGAGCGTGGCCGACCCGGTCACCTCGAGCACCAGCGCGATCGCGCGATCAAGGCGCTCACGCAACTCAGCCCCCAGCGGTTGGAGGGCGGGCGGCACCAGGCGACGGTCATATTCCGCGGCGATGTGGCCGTCAGCCTTGGCGAGCACCATCTCGGTGAGGTCCATCGCGCTCCGGAAGTGGGGCCACTCGCGGTACATCAGGCGCAGTTCCTCCCGATGGCCGCCCTCGAACGCCTCGGCCAGGGCGTCCTCGAGGCCCAGCCAGGCTCCGAGCATGAGGCGGGTCTGGGTCCAGGCAAACTGCCAGGGGATCGCACGCAGGCCCGTGACGCCAGTGGCTGCGGCCCGGCGTGCCGGGCGGCTGCCGATATTGAGCGCGGCCAGTTCCGCCTCGGGCGTCGCGGAGTGGAAGTAGTCCCAGAAATCCGGCTGCTCGTACACGAGATGGCGATAGCTCGCGCAGGCCCGGTTGCGCAGTGCCTCCATCCGGGTCCGCCACGCCTCGGGTGCGGGTTGCTCCGGCGTGAGCCACGCTTCGAGCGTGCCGCTCGTGTAGACCTCGAGCGTCCTGAGCGCGATCTCCGGCAGGCCGAAGAGGGCTTGAATCATTTCGCCCTGCTCGGTGACGCGAAGCGTGCCGTCCACGGATCCCGGCGGCTGCGAGCGAATGGCGAGATGCGTGGGGCCACCTCCGCGGCCGACGCTGCCACCGCGCCCGTGGAAGAGCGTGATGGCTACGCCGTGGCGCCGGCAGACATCGACAATCGCCTCCTGGGCGCGATAGAGGTCCCACCCGGCGGCCATGCGGCCGACGTCCTTGGCGGAGTCGGAGTAGCCCACCATCACCTCGACGCGGCCGGCCACGCGGTCGCGGTACCAGGGGATGGCCAGCAGCCGGTCGACGATCCCGCCGGCCTCGCCCAGATCTCTCGAGGTTTCAAAGAGCGGCACGCTGCGCAACGGCACGCCAACGCCGCACGCCTTCTGCAGGAGTTCCACGGCCAGCACATCGGACGCGCGGCTGGTCATCGTAATGACGTAGGCCCCAAGCGAGGTCCGGGGAATTCGGCCGAGCGCGCGGAACGTGTCGAGCGTGTCCTGCACCTCCGGTGTGGTGATGAGTGCGTCGGGGATGAGTGGCCTGGGGTTGGCCAGCTCCTGTATGAGGAAGGCGAGTCGCGCGTCCTCGTCCCAGTCCGCGTACGCACCCAGGCCCAGGGCCGCCGTGATGGCGCCGAGCGCTTCGGTGTGGCGCGCGGAGTCCTGCCGGATATCCAGCCGCGTCAGCGTGAGGCCGAAGGCGGCCACGCGACGCCTGAGGTCCGTCAGGCGCCCGTCGGCGATCGCGCCCTGTCCCGTTTCCCGGAGCGAGGCATCGCAGAGGGCGAGCGGGGCATCGAACTCGGCCGCATCGATGTAGGCCTCGGCCGGCGCTGGGATGTCTTCGACGAGTGCGCGTTCGGTCCAGGCGCGAGTCGCCGCGAGCCGCGTGCGGACACCGCGGAGCAGTGCCCGGTACGGCTCTCTCGCGTCCCCCGCGCGCGCACGCAGTGCCGGGCTGGCCGCGGTGACGGAGAGCTCGCCCCTGAGCGCGTCGATTTCGCGGAGATAGAGATCGGCCGCGGTCCACCGTGCCAGCAGGCAGGCCTGGCGCGTGACGTCCGGCGTCACAAACGGGTTGCCGTCGCGGTCGCCGCCCATCCACGACCCGAAACGGATGGGTGCGACATTGATCGGCAGCCCCTCTCCGGTGGCGGCGGTGAGCGCTGTGTCGACACCGCGCAGATACCGGGGCAGCGCGTGCCACAGGCTCTGCTCGAACACGACGAGTCCGCCACGCACTTCGTCGAGGGGCGACGGGCGCGACGACCGCACCTCGTCGGTGCCCCACGCCGTCATGATTTCCCGGCCCAGCGCCTGGACGATCTCGTTGTGCGCCGGGTCGGCCGGATCCGTGTGGTCGCGCGTGTCCAGCAGAGCCGCGATGCGATTGTGTTTCTCGACGAGTGTGCGCCGTGAGACTTCCGTGGGGTGTGCGGTCAGTACCAGTTCGATCTGCAGCGCACAGACCGCCTTGTGCAGCAGGGCCGGAGCGAGTCCTCCGGCGATCAACTGCTGGAAGGCTTCTTCGCAGGAGCCCCGTTGGGGCGCGCCGGGCCCGCGGCGGTGTTCACGGCGCCGGCGACCGCGGTGGTGCTGCTCCGCGATGTTGGCCAGTGTGAGGAAGTGGGCGAAGGCACGCGCCACGGGGAGCGCGGCATCAACCGGAAGCGCCGCCAGCTCAGCGGCCAGTCGTTCGAATTCGCCCGGCACACCCGTGCGCGCCACTTTGGCCCTGGCTCTGACGCGCTCGACGGTCGCCAGCAGCGTCCCGTCGTCCTGCGTGCGGAGCGTTTCTCCGAGGAGGCTGCCGAGGAGCCTCACGTCATCTCTGAGCGGCTTGTGGGGATCCTCGGGCATATCCCATCCTCGCATGGGGACTTCGCCCACCGACGTTCTTGTTGGTGATGGCCTTGGGGCCGTCAGGTGCGGGCGATGACCGCTGTACGCGCGATGCCTTCGATGTCGTCGCGGACGCGGACGACCTCGAAGCCGGCGCGTGCCTCTACCAGCTCGCGCACGTCCTGCTCCTGGCCGTAGCCAAACTCCATCACGAGCCAGCCCCCTGTGGTGAGCGTGGCTTCGGCCGCGTCCAGCACGCCGGTGATGTCCCGGAGGCCGCTCTCGCCTCCAAACAGTGCCACGTCCGGCTCGTGCTGCACGACGCGGGAGAGCCCGGGCCGATCACCCGCCCGCACATACGGGGGGTTCGCGAGCAGCAGCTCGAAGGGCCCCGCGATGCCGTCCAGGTAGGACGTCTCCACGAACGTGACGCGGTCCGCGACGCCGAACTGGGCGGCATTGCCCTGCGCCACCGTGAGCGCGTCAGCCGAAAGGTCCGTGGCCACGATCCGGACTCCTGGCACGCTGTGCGCCACGGAGACCGCGATGCAGCCGCTTCCCGTGCCGATCTCGGCGACACGCCACGCCGGGTGCTCGGAGAGGAGCGCCACGGCCTCCTCCACGACGAGCTCGGTGCAGGGGCGCGGGATCAGAACGGCCGGCGTGACGGCGAATTCCAACGACCAGAACTCGCGGACGCCGATGATATAGGCGCTCGGTTCATGGGCAGCACGGCGATCCACCCACGCCGTGAACTGCGGCTCCAGCCCCGTCGGGACGCTCCCGCGGAGTTCGGTGAGCAGGCGCGCGCGGTCCCAGCCGAGGATCCGGCGGGCGAAGAGGTCCACGTCCACCGTGGCCTCATCCGTCGAGATGCGGGCCGCCACCAGTCGCGCACGGGCCGCGGCCAGTGCGTCCTGGAGGGTCAATTGGTGGCCGTCGCTTCCTTGAGTTTTTCGGAGTTGAAGTACGAGATCACCTGGTCGATGAGTTCGACAAGGTCGCCTTCCATCACGTTGGCCAACTGGTGGGTCGTGAAGTTGATCCGGTGATCCGTGATGCGGCTCTGCGGGAAGTTGTACGTCCGGATCTTTTCCGAGCGCTCACCGGTGCCCACCTGGCTCTTGCGGTCCTTGGCGATGGCGTCCTGCTGCTTGCGCAATTCCATTTCGTAGAGGCGGGCACGCAGCACCTTCATGGCCTTCGCGCGGTTCTTGATTTGCGATTTCTCGTCCTGCTGCGAGACCACGACGCCAGTCGGGATGTGTGTCAGGCGGACCGCGGAATAGGTCGTGTTGACGCTCTGGCCTCCGGGGCCGCTCGAGCAGAACGTGTCGATCCGCAGGTCCTTCTCGTGGATCTGGATGTCGACGTCCTCGGCCTCGGGCAGCACGGCCACCGTGGCCGTCGATGTGTGGATGCGTCCCGCGGCCTCCGTTGCCGGCACGCGCTGCACGCGGTGCACGCCGCTTTCGTACTTCAGCCGGCTGTAGACGCCGCGCCCCGAGATGTTGGCGATGACTTCCTTCAGGCCACCCGCCGGGCTGTCACTGTTCGACATGACCTCGATCCGCCAGCCCCGGTTCTCGCAGTAGCGGGAATACATCCGGAAGAGTTCGGCCGCGAAGAGGGCCGCCTCGTCGCCGCCCGTGCCGGCGCGGATTTCGAGGATGACGTTCTTCTCGTCGTTCGGATCCTTGGGAATGAGGAGCAGCTTCAGCTCCTGCAGGATCGTCTCGCGGCGGCCCTCCAGCTCCTTCAGTTCCTCGCGGGCCATCTCGCGCATCTCGGCATCGTTGCCGTTGACGAGCTCCTGCGCGCCCTCGAAGTCCTTCTGCACCGACTTGAATTCGCGGAACTTCTGGACGAGCGGTTCCAGGTCGGAGAGCGTCTTGGCCGACTTCCGGTATTCGGTGGCGTCGGACTGGACTTCCGCCGTGCCGAGCCGGGTCATCAGCTCGTCGTACTGGGTTTCTACGGTCGCGAGTTTGTCGAACATGGGAGTGGGGTCGCGCGCCCAGGGCGGCGAACCCTACGAGTTTAGCGGAGTTTGCGGCGCCCGTGACCGGAGGTTCGTGAGTCCGCGGGTCCGGTCCGGTTCCGCATGCCGGACAGCCGCACCTCTGGCGGACCTGTCGCATCCGTGCAGGGCCCCGTCATCGCCCGTCGGCGTGTTCCTTCGACGGGTCCCACCGATGACACCCCACCCGGCGCCGGCGGTGCGCCTGTCGCGCTTCCATGACGGCATGCTCCACAGGCTCGGAACCGCGGACTCACGAACCTCCGTTCGCGTGGGGGACTTCTGCCGCCCACGACGCGGAGCCGCCCCGGCCTATCCGCCGGAGACGGGCGGAAGGAAGGCGACCTCGTCGCCCTCGGCGACCGGCGTGTGGAGCCGTGCGTAGTTGGCGTTGACGGCTACCGACATCGTGCGCTCGTAGTCGCGCGCGGCGGGAAACTCGGCGATGAGCACGTTCCACACCGACGACACCGTCGCTGGAGCCGTGACCTCGCGCGTGAACTCCGCCTGACCGACCAGGTCCCGGAGCCGCGCGAACAGGCGGATGGTTACGCGCATGCGATCGCGTGCGCCTTCCGGCGGGCCTCGGCGTCGTCCGGGTGGACGGTCGCGCCCTCGAGCCACACGTCGCCGCCCTCGAAATGCTCGTGCTTCCACACCGGGAGAATCTGCTTCACGCGTTCGATGGCATAGCGGCAGGCGGCGAAGGCATCGGTGCGATGGGCCGACGCGGCCGCAATGACGATGCTTGCCTCGCCAATCGCCAGCCGTCCGATGCGGTGGTGCATGCCGAGCCGGATGCCTGGCCAGTGCTCGGCGGCTTCCGCGAGGATGGTCTGCATCACACCCAGGGCCATCGTGTCGTAGGCCTCGTAGTCGAGAAAGCGGACCTGGCGCCCCACGTTGTGATCCCGCACGAGTCCGATGAAGGTGGTGACTGCGCCAAGTGCCGCTCCGTCCTCAGAGACCGCGGCGGTCAGGGTGGCTGCGTCGAGCACATTGGCGGTGATGGCAACCAGCGGGGCCGTCATGAGGCGAGTATAGCGGTGGGTCGACGGCGGGCCGTCTACCGCGTGGCCGTGAGGTGGTTCATCGGGCCATGCGGTCCGGAGCCAAGCTCGAAGCCGCACTGGATCGCGTCCGCCACGTAGCCCTGTGCCAGCACAACGGCGTCATCCAGCGGGCGCCCGAGTGCGAGGTGTGCCGTGAGGGCGGCGGAAAAGGCGCAGCCGGTGCCGTGTGTTGACCGGCCGGTCACACGGCTGGCCCGGAATTCGTAGAGTCCATCCACGGTGACCAGCACGTCGATGATGTCGCTGCCAGTGCCATGCCCGCCGGTGACAATGACCGCCCGCGGACCGAGTCCGAGCAGCGCGCTGGCCGCGAGCCGTGCATCGGCGGCGCTGGCGACGCGGATGCCGGTGAGGGCTTCGGTCTCGGCCCAGTTTGGTGTCACGACCGTCGCCAATGGCAGCAGGGCCGTCCGCAGCAGGTCCACACCCGCGGTGTCGAGCAGGTGGGTGCCACTCGACGACTGAATGACCGGGTCGACGACGAGATTCGGGATGGCAAAACGCCGAATGCTGTCGATGACCTCGGCCACGATGGCGGCGGTGCCGAGCATGCCGGTCTTGGCCGCCGCAATCGTGAAGTCCTCGGCGACGGCGGCGATCTGCGCGGCCACCATGGCAGGCTCCACCGGCGCCACGCGCTGGACGCCCAGCGTGCTCTGCGCGGTCAGCGCGGCGATGGCACTGACGCCGTAGACCCCATGCGCGGCAAAGGTCTTGAGGTCCGCCTGGATACCAGCGCCCCCTCCGGAATCAGATCCGGCGATGGTGAGCGCAACAGCCGGCGCACTCATCGCGCCGACCCTGGCCGCATCGCGACCACGAGGTACTGGTAGCGCAAGAACTGTCGGACCGGCACGAGGGTCAGGCCCGCGGCCGCCACGTCCGACTCGACGATGGCTTGCGCGACGCGTTCGCCCTCGCCGAGCCGGGCCACCGGCCCTGGTCCGCCCTCGCCCGGCTTGTAGTTCACGATGCCGATCCGCCCGGTCGGCTTCAACGACCGACCGAGGCTGCGGAGGAAGGACACCCGGTCGTCGATCTCCGGGTAGACATCGACAATGAGGATCGCGTCAAGCGCGGCGGCCGGGAGGTTCGGGTTGTCACCCATGCCGAGGCGTGTCTGCACGTTTTGCAGATGCTCGCGTTCGGTGCGGCGACGGATCGCGTCGAGCACGGGACGCTGCACATCCTGTGCGTAGACGAGGCCGCGAGGTCCCACGCGTGTGCCCAGCCGCACTGTGAACCAGCCCGCGCCCGCGCCGATATCCGCCACGACGGACCCATCCGCCACGCCGAGCGTGTCCATGATCTGGTCGGGCTGCTGCCACGCATCCCGGTCCGGCGGCTCCAGCAGGCCGAGGTCGATCGGCGGAAAGAGCCTGGCGCGGGCCGGCGCGTCGGGGCGCTGCGCGGCGGTGCCCGTCGCGGTCAGCCCCAGACCGAGCATGCCGGCGAGGAGCGCGGCGGCGGCGACGCGGGAGTGAGAGGAGCGCACGTCCAAACTATACTGAGCTTCCTATGCCGGCAGCCTTCTTCGACAGCGTCCTCTCCCTCATCGTCAAGACCTCCACGGACCTGCCACCCGACGTCCGGGCGGCCATGAAAGTGGCCATGGCCAAGGAGGATCCGGCCACGCAGTCGGGACAGGCGCTGCAGATTATCGCGGTCAATATCGACCAGGCCGCCGAGGGTGAAGGCGCGATCTGCCAGGACACCGGCATGCCCACCTTCGAGGTGAAGACGCCCGTTGGCGCCAATCAGATCGTGATGGCGAAGCAGATCCGCGAGGCGATCGCCGAGGCGACGAAGCGCGGGAAGCTCCGGTCCAACTCGGTGGACTCCCTCACCGGCGCCAACTCCGGCGACAACCTCGGACCCGGCACCCCGATCATCCACTTCCACCAGTGGGAGAGCGACAACGAGATCGAGGTGAAGCTGATCCTGAAGGGCGGCGGCTGCGAGAACACCAACGCGCAGTACGCGCTGCCGGTGGAACTGCCGCATCTGGGACGCGCGGACCGCTCGCTTGAGGGCGTGCGCAAGTGCATCCTGCACGCCGTGTGGCAGGCACAGGGCAAGGGCTGCGCGCCGGGCGCCCTCGGCGTCTGTGTCGGCGGTGACCGCACCTCCGGATATGCCCACGCGAAGGAACAGCTGTTCCGCACGCTCGACGATGTGAACCCGGACCCGCGGCTTGCCGAGCTCGAGGCGCAGATCATGGGCACTGTCAACGGCCTCGGCATCGGCACGATGGGCTTCGGCGGCCGTGTGTCGCTCATCGGCTGCAAGGTCGGTGTGCTCAACCGCCTGCCGGCAAGCTTCTTCGTCTCGGTCGCCTACGACTGCTGGGCGTTCCGGCGTCTCGGCGTCGTGCTCGATGCGACCACCGGCGCGATCAAGCGCTGGCTCTACTGTGATCCGTCCAATCCCGCCGCTGCGATGGCCGCCCAGGCCGGTGTGCAGCGTACGGGCCGCGAGGTCCGGCTTCAGGCGCCCATCAGCGAGGCGCAGATCCGCTCGCTCAAGGTCGGCGACGTGGTGCTGATCTCGGGCCGCATGTATACCGGCCGAGACGCCGTACACCATCACCTGATGCAGCACGAGCCGCCCGTCGATCTGCGCGGTGGCATCGTCTATCACTGCGGGCCCGTGGTGGCGAAGCAGGGCGAGGGCTGGACGGTGACGGCCGCGGGCCCGACCACGAGCATCCGCGAGGAACCCTACCAGGCCGACATCATCGGCAAGTACGGCATCCGCGCGGTCATGGGCAAGGGCGGGATGGGCGCCAAGACCCTGGCCGGCCTGAAGGAGCACGGCGCGGTGTATCTGAACGCCGTCGGCGGCGCAGCGCAGTTCTACGCCAAGGCCATCACGCGCGTAGACGGTGTGTCGCTGATGGAGTTCGGGTCACCCGAGGCCATGTGGCACCTGCACGTCGAGGACTTCCCGGCCATCGTGACGATGGACAGCCACGGCAACAGCCTGCACAAGGATGTCGAGACGGCGTCGGGCCAGGAGCTGGCGGGGCTGGCGACGGCGAAGTCATAGGTACGGCCTACACCGTCAGCGCGCTGAGCCATTCCCGGGCGCGTAGACGATCCGGCCAGCGGAGGGTGTCTCGCGCTCAGCCTGGATGAGAACGTCGCGGTCTCCGGAGATCGCGGGAGACTGTGAGTGCGGTGCCGTCCGGCGCTAGCTCGCGGGCGCCACGCGCTCCGCCTCCCGCTCGTGGTCGAGCGCCGCGGCGACCGCGTCCTGCAGCGCGCGCGGATGGAAGGGCTTCGTGAGGTAGCCGGTGCATCCAGCGGCGAGGGTCCGCGCCCGGTACTCCTGCATGGCGTGAGCGGTGAGGGCGATGATGGGGACGGGTGCCCGGCCGTTCTCGCGCTCCCACGCGCGAATCCGGCGCGTCGCCTCTACGCCGTCCACCTCGGGCATTTCCACGTCCATGAGAATCAAGTCGCAGCGCGATGCGGCCGCGGCAGCTGCCCGTCCATCCAGCGCCCGCTCGACGGTGTAGCCGACCTGCTTGAGGCAGCTCTGCATGACCGCGAAGTTCATGTCGTTGTCCTCGGCCACCAGGATGCGGGCCGTGGGCCGCACTGCCCGCAATTCGGGCCGCGCGACCACGGTGGGCTCGGCGGCCGCCGCGGAGGGCGGCAGCGAGACCGGCACGAGCGGCAGCGTCACGCGGAAGTCGGCCCCTTCCCCGATGCGACTCCGCACGCTCACGGCGCCGCCGAGCGCCTCGGCGAGCGACTTCACGATGCTCAGGCCCAGGCCGGCACCGCCGTTCCGGCGGGTCGTGGAGCTGTCGCCCTGGACGAAGCGCTCGAAGATGCGTGTCTGGGCCTCAAGCGGAATACCGACGCCGGAGTCGATGACTCGAATCTCAAGTGCGGCCAGACCCAGTTCGGATCGGTCGAGGAGCGATGCCTCGACCCGCACATGGCCGGTGTTGGTGAACTTGACCGCATTCTCGACGAGGTTGGTCACGATCTGCCGCATCCGATCAGGATCGCCCATCATCTCGGCCGGCAGCGACTCATCCACCATCAGCCTGAACTCAAGCCCCTTCGCACGCGCGCGGTCCGCCACCGGTGCGACGGCTGTCTGCAGGCACCGGCGAATGGTGACGGGGGCGCACTCGACGTCAATCTGGCCGGCCTCGATCTTTGCCACGTCCAGTACGTCGCTGATGAGGCGCTGCAGGATCTCGGCACCCTCGTTGACGCGCGCCAGGTGTGTCCGTGCCTCCGGCAGCCCGGCCGCGTCGTCCAGCGCGAGCGCGACCGATCCGATGATCGCGCTGAGCGGCGTCCGCATCTCGTGGCTGATGGTGGCCAGAAATTGCGTCTTCGCGTCGTTCGCCGCCTCGGCATGTTCCCTGGCAGCCTCCAGCGCTTCCTGCGTCTGGTGCAACTCCGTCGAGTCCGTCTGAATCGAGACGAACCGCTCAACGTCGCCCTGCTGATTACGGATGGGTGAGATCTGGAACTGCACCCAGTAGGGCTCGCCCCGCTTCGTGTAGTTCCGCAGTTCCGCCCTGAAGGAGTGTCCCTCCCGAACGTTCTCGCCGATTTGCGTCACCACCCCCCGGTCGGTCTGTGGCCCCTGCAAGACCTCGCCTGGCTTTCGTCCCGCGAGGTCCGCCAGGACGTATCCGGTCCGCTTGGTGAAGGCCTCGTTGACCCACTCCGTCAAGCCGTTCCGGTCGGTGATGAGGACCATGTTGTCCGTGTAGCTGGCCACCAGTGACAGCTTGGCCAGCTCGTCCTGCGCCAGCTTGCGCTGAGTGACGTCGTGGAGCGCGCCGACCACGCCGCCGCCACCGATCCGGGCCAGCGAGACTTCGACCCACGCGATGGCGCCGTTCCGCTGCCGCACCCGGATCAGCGGGTCCGCGGACAGCGTCTCCTCGGCCTCGCGCATCCCCCGCTCGAGCAGCGGCCAGTCCTCTTCAACGATGAAGTGCTGCAGCCGCTGACCCAGGCAGGCCTCCGGCTCGTAACCCAGCGTTCTCACCGACGCGCCGCTCAGAAAGACCAGGCGCCCTGCCGCGTCGGTCTCGAAGACGACCTCCGACAGCAGCTCCACGCGCCTGCGCATCCTGGCTTCCGCGTCAACCAGCGCCTCGGTCAGCCGGTAGGTCGCCTCGACGTGCAGGTCGGTGAGCTCGGTGGCGTGGTGAGGGGAGTGACTCATGGCGGTACGCCGTTTACGCGGCCGCGGGAGCGAGGTCTGACGCCAGCGTCGAGCTTGCCGCGACCCCGCCATACAGCGGGAAGATGTTCTGGCAGAAGAAGTCCTGCTCGTCTGGTGTCCGCGCCGACGTGCAATCAGAGAGCACCGTGACGCTGTAGCCGTGCTCGTAGGCCGCCCGCCCTGTCGAATCGATGCAGAGCGAGGTGACCATGCCGGCCACCAGCACGTTCCGGATGCCCCGCTCCTTGAGCACGGTCTCGAGGGTGGTGTCCGAGAACGCGTTGAAACCGACCTTGCCGGTGACATAGAGAACCCTGTCGCCAAAGGCGAGCAGTTCGGGAATCGTCTCGGCGCCGGAGCTCCCGGCCTTGAACGCGCCCGATTCCTTGATGGCGTTGAGGATCCCCACAGGGCTCGCGAGGGCGCGGTAACTCGGCTCGAGAACGATTGGCGTCGAGATGATCGTCATCGGGGTCTTCGCCACCGCCTCGATGAAGGCGATCGTATTGGACAGGACGTGGTCCACGCGATTCGGCTCCTGGACGACGCTCCGCAGGATGCCATCTTTGGCGAAGTAGTCGTTCTGGTATCCGACCAGGATCAGGGCTGTGGTGCTCGCGTCCATGTCTCTCTCCTCGATGGTTGATGTCGCCCGCCGTATGCGAGTCGCACCTCACCAGAGCACCATTCATGCCGCCAGGATTCTGGTGCGATTTCGAGGGGAAGGGCCGGCCCGCGGGCGCCACGCGCCCTTTGAGATGTCTCGACTGTCTCAGGATGAGACGTACGTCAGCCGCGCGCGGGCCGGCGCGTGATCGTCGGCAGGGCCGGCCGGCCGTACTGGCGCTCGATGGCCATCATGTCGAGGTCGAGCGAGGCGAGGTCCTCGATCGCGACGAGGGGGAACTCGGTGGGCCTCGCCAGGTCCAACACCTTCGCGTAGCCGCCGCACTCGCCGCAGAACTGCAGCCGCCGGCCGGGGTGTTCCGGGTCCGGCCTCGCCGTCAGGAAGGACTCTCCGTCGTTGCCGCAGTAGATGCAGCGATAACTCGCCATCACCCAGCCCAGCGCGCAGAAGGAGCACCGCAGCGTATGTCCGGCCTCGCCCGCTTCGAGCAGCGCCGGCCAGGACCCGCACGCGGGGCAGAACCCGCGGTCCCACTGCGCGACCGCCTCGGCCAGGGGCGTACCCGGTGCCGCACTGGCGCCCTCGAAGAGCTGTCGCTGGAGCAAGTGCGCCAGGGGCGCGACCGTCAGCTCGGCGATGAGCCACAGGAGGTCCGGGGCAACCGACGCGTGCTGGGCGAGCGCTCGCACCTGCGTCTGGTCTCTCCCGAAGCAGGCTGAGATGACGGCGGCCGGTGGGAGCGGGCCATCGAACGCGGTCTGGATGGCCCGCGCGCTTGCCTCAGTCCGGCCCGTGGCGAGCCGTCCGCAGAAGTCTCGGAGCGCCAGCGTCAGCAGGTGCTGGGGGAGCGGGACCGGCTCCGAAAAGAGGGCGGGAATGCCGTCGCGCAGCTTGGTGGCCAGGTATCGGCCAGGGAGCGACAGCCGCGGGAGGCCCCCGGCGAGGAACATCTCGAGGAGCTCGAGTTCCCGGGAGAGCAGATTTCGCTGCAGATCGAGCGCGGCGGCCAAATCGGGCCGATCCGCGTGGATTTCGAGGAGCCGGTCGTGCAGGCGCTGGGATAACGGAGACAACATGACCGGGTCCCGAGGTTATGGCACTCCCGGCTCCGGCCGCAAGAGAACGGCTGGGATATAATTCAGCCATCCCACGAGGAGCCATAGAACCCATGATTAACGTCTCTCCGGTTGCTGCAACGAAAATCTCAGAACTTCTGACGGAAGAGGGCAAGACCGGCAGCGGTCTTCGCGTCTTCGTTCAGGGCGGCGGCTGCTCCGGGTTCCAGTACGGCCTGATGATCGAGGAAGCCGGCGGCGCCGGTGACCAGGTGTTTGAATCCAACGGCATCAGGCTGTTCGTCGACCCGGTCAGCGTGAGCTATCTGAAGGGCGCCGAGGTCGACTTCGTCGACACGGTGACCGGCGGCGGCTTCACCATCAAGAACCCGAACGCCACCTCCACCTGCGGCTGCGGCTCGTCCTTCAGCGTCGAGGGCGAAGGCGGCGGCGACCACGGTCACCAGCACTAGGAACGAGCCGGCCTCCGGGCCGGCCGTCTTCGTCTGCCGTGTCCACTCTTCCCGACGTTCGTGATCTCAAGCCCGCCGGCGGCAAGCGGTCGAGCAAGCGGGAGCAGATCCTCAACGTCTTTCTGAACGAAGAGGGGCACCTCACGGCCGAGGAACTCGTCTCGCGCGTCCAGCGCGACGATCGGCGCGTCAGCCGCGCCACCGTCTACCGGACCATCCAGTGGATGGTGGACGCGGGCATTGCCAGCAGGGTCGACTTCGGCGATGGCCTTGCGCGCTACGAGCGCTCGTATCACCACCCCCGCCACAACCATCTCATCTGCAACAAGTGTCATCGCTCGTTCGAGTTCATGAGCTCGGACATCGAGCAGCTCGTCGACGAGGTGGCCGCGTCGCGGGGGTTCTCGGCCTCGCAGACCGTGGTGCAGATTCACGGTGTGTGCGAGGACTGTCAGCACGGCCGGCCCGCCGGGTCGGACCATGGCCTGACGGACCTGCTGTTTGCGCGTGACGCACTCCGCATGGCCATCGCCACCGAGCGGAGCGGGCTGGAGTTCTACACCCGCGCGGCGCGACTGACGAAAGACGCTCGCGGACGATCGATCTTCCAGAAGCTCGCCGAGGAGGAACGTCACCACCTCGGCACACTCGAGGGGCGCTACGCGGAACTGCTCAAGCGTGACCCTGAGCTCGAGACGCGGCCCACCTTTCTCTTCTTCAAAGGTGCGGCGCACGGCCTGTTTGCGGAAGGCGCGGATCGCCTGCTCCAGGGCGTGGACGATCAGCAGGCGCTCCTGGTGGGCATTCGCTGCGAACGCGGGTCGCACCAGTTCTTCAAGAAGTACGGCGAACGATTCGAAGACTCCGAGGGCAAGCAAATCTTTCTCGAGTTTGCCAGCGAGGAGCGGGAGCATCTCGACCTGCTCATGCGCGAGTACCGTGCGCTCGTGAAGCGCCAGGGGCGTCGCCCACGGAAGGGGGCGGGTGTGCCCGCCGCCCGAGGCACCCGCCAGGGTCGCCGCGCGTGATCGATCTCCATCTCCACACCACCGCGTCCGACGGTCGCTCGACGCCGGCCGAACTGGTCGATGCGGTGGCGGCGGCGGACATCCGCGTGATGGCCGTGACCGACCACGACACCGTGGCGGCGTACGAGGAGGTTGCCGCCTTGGGAGCCGCGCGCGGCTTGACCGTGCTGACTGGCATCGAGATCACCGCGGTGGAAGAGGGCCGGGATGTCCACGTGCTGGGCTACGGCTTCGACGCCGAGTATCCCGAACTCCAGGTGTTCCTGACGAGTCAGATGGCCGCCCGGCGTGAGCGGACCTACCAGATCGGCGCGCGGCTCGCGCAGCTCGGCGTGCCGATCGATGTGGACGCCGTGATGGACGGGGTGCCGGCTGGTCGTTCCGTGGGGCGGCCCCATATCGCGCGCGCATTGGTCGCGGCGGGCCATGTGCGCTCGATGGCTGAGGCCTTTGACCGCTGGCTGGCCGGTGGGTGTCCGGCCTTCGTGCCCCGTGAAGGGGCACCGGTCCGCGATGTGGTGGCCGTGGTCAGCCGCGCCGGAGGCCTTGCGGCGCTCGCCCATCCGGGCAAGGCCGGCATCGATGCGCGCCTCCGGGCCTTCGTGGAAGACGGGTTGCCGGCCATCGAGGTGTTTCATCCTGACCATTCACCCTCGGTGCGTGACCGCTACCGTCAGTTTGCCGAGGAGCACGGCCTGCTCATGACGGGTGGCTCCGACTACCATGGCGACCCCGAGCAGGCACGCATGCCCGGGTGCTCGCGCGTGCCGGATGCCGTGTGGACCGCGCTGCGCGCCCGGCTCCGCTGATGCCGCCGGTCCTGCTCAGGCTGCGGGATGTCGAGAAGGCGTATGGCGGTCTGCGGCCTTTGCGTGTGCGGGAACTCACGCTCCATGAGGGCGAGACGCTCGCGCTCACGGGCGTCGATGGTCCGGCAGCCGAGGTCCTCGTCGATCTCATCACCGGGTCCGCGCTGCCTGATCGGGGCGAGGTGGAGGTGTTCGGGGCGCCCACATCCTCCGTCCCTGACGGGGGGGCGTGGCTCGCACTGCTCGACCGATTCGGGATGCTGAGTCCCCGCGCGGTGCTGCTTGAGGCTATGACCGCCGCGCAGAATCTGGCACTCCCGTTTTCGCTGGAGCTCAATCCGATTCCGCCGTCGATCCTGGCGGAGGTGACCGCGCTGGCAAATGATGTGGGACTCGCCGAGCCTGACCTGGTCCGCATGGCCGCCACGCTGGATCCGCTGGCGCAACTGCGGCTGCGGCTTGGCCGGGCACTCGCGCTGAAACCGACCCTCCTGCTGGCTGAGCATCCCAATGCCCTCGTGCCTGCTGAGTCGGTCACGGGGGTGGCGGAGGCGCTCTCCCGGGTCGTCGAGGTCCGCGCCCTGACGCTGCTGGTGCTGACGGCCGACGAGGGCTTTGCCCGCGCGACGGCGAAACAGGTGCGGCGTCTGGACCCGGCCACTGGTGATGTCCGCGAGGTCGGGGGCTGGTCGTCCTGGTTCCGGCGCGGATAGCCGCAGCCGGCAGGACTTACTCGGCGAGACCGAAGAGATAGGACGCGAACTTCGGGCCTTCGCTCAGGATCCAGCGGATGTCGGAGCGGAAGCGCCACCAGCGTGCGGGATGGCCGTCGTCAAACCGTGAGGGCCGCACGATCAGTCGCACCCCCGTGCCGCGCAGCGCCCGTTCGAAGGCGTAGCCCGACCGCCGGGTGTGGTAGCCGGAGGTCACCAGGATCACCGTTCGCCAGTGATGGGAGACCGCCAGACGCCGGAGCGTCGCGGCTTCCTCCGCAGTGTTGTCGTGCAGTTCGGGTGGAATCAGGAAGGCCGAAGCCGGAATGCCCAGCTGCATCAGCTGTCGTCTGGCTGTCTCAGCGCCGGTGACCGGCTGGATGCCGAGACGCTGCAAGTGGCGTTCGGCCAGGTCGAACTGCTCCTGGGTGAAGAGGATCAGCGGAGCCCAGCCATCCTTGTAGAGAAGACCGGCCTCAAGCTGGCGTTCCATGCGCGAGCCCGCAAGGGAGTGGATGACGTCGGCGTGTTCGAGGGGGTCGCTGCGCCAGAAGAACGAGCCCAGGCGGACGAAAGCCAGCACCAGCAGTGCCAGTGCGACACATCCGAAGAGAAGTCGGGGAAGGCCGCGAGGGCGGAACCGGTGGGCAGACACTGGACATCCGGCCCTGCCGCCAGGGCCGGACCCGGAAGATGGCTTAGCCTTCGATCAGGCGAACATCGCCGGCACGCGGGCCCTTGGCGGATTCCTCCACCGAGAACTCAACACGCTGGCCTTCCCGCAGCAGTTCGAAGACTGCGCCGCGAATGGCGCTCCGATGGAAGAAGTGCTCGATACCGCCCTCATCACGAATGAAGCCGAAGCCCTTGTCGATGAGGAGACGTGCGATGGTCCCGCTTGACATAACCCCTGTCCTCCGATGCGTCACGCCCCTGAGGGAGTCCCCACAGTGCCACGAGCCGCGTTACAAACGCGAGCGAATGAGGCCGGTGGAAACCAGCGGCTGTGGCCCGCCCGTCAAAACTGGCGCAAGTGTAGGGACTTACCGATCAGGAAGTCAACAAATGGTGGAGTCAGGCCTGGACAGGGGGCTTGGGGGCGTCCGCCGCAGGGACCGACGACGCCGCCGGAGCCCGTCCAGTGGGACCGGCGTAGGTGCTCCAGAAGTGGCGCCCGCAGGTGGGGCAGACCCAGTACTGCTGGGGCGGCCACGGCTGACCGGGCGCCGGATCGACCAGATCCATCTGCACGCCGCAGCGCTGGCAGCGAATCTGGAGTGCGGCGTCGGACATGCTGCGGTCATTGTACCGT
This sequence comes from Acidobacteriota bacterium, assembly GCA_947482665.1. Taxonomy (GTDB): domain Bacteria; phylum Acidobacteriota; class Vicinamibacteria; order Vicinamibacterales; family UBA2999; genus CANKJK01. The sequence continues at coordinate 9,712 of CANKJK010000011.1, read as the reverse complement.
CTGCCCTTCGCCCGCATGCGTGCGACACTGGCCGCGCCATGTCTCCACGGATCGCCGGACTCGTGCTGGCCGCGGGCCGCTCCTCGCGCATGGGACGCCCGAAGGCCCTGCTCCCCGACGGCGCCGGCACGCCCTTCGTCGTTCGCGCCGCGCGCACGCTGCGTGTGGCCGGTGCGCATCCCGTCATGGTGGTCGCCCGGCCAGAGACGCGAGACGCCATCGCGGCCGCCCTCGCGGAACTCGGGCCGGACAGTGGCGTCACACTGCTCGTGAATGAGGATCCCGATCGCGGACAGCTCTCCTCGCTCCTGACTGGGCTCGAGGCCGCGGGTGACGTCGATGCGCTGGTGGTCACGCTGGTCGACGTGCCGTTTGTCACCACGGCGACGGTGCGCGCTGTGATGGAGGCCTGGGAACAGGCCCGGCCGCCCATCGCGCGGCCCGCCCGGGGCGACGTGCACGGGCACCCGGTGGTCTTCGATCGACGAACCTTCGAGGCGTTGCGGTCCGCCCCGCTCGAGCAGGGCGCCAAGCCCGTGGTGCGCGGCTACGCCTCTGCCATCGAGCATGTGGCGGTGGACGATGACGGCGCGTTCGTGGACCTCGATACGCCAGAGGATTACGCCGGAGCACGTGGACGATGACGAGGCGGGTGGTGGCGTTCCTGCTCTTCGCCGCGGTGTGCGGCCCCTGGGTGGCCGTCTCCGGGCAGGGCCGGACGAACCATCTGGCCGGGTCGGCCAGCCCGTATCTCCAGATGCACGCGCACGACCCGGTGGACTGGTATCCCTGGTCGCCGGCCGCGCTGGAGCGGGCGCGCCGCGAGCAGAAGCCGATCTTCCTGTCCATCGGCTACTCAACCTGCCACTGGTGTCACGTGATGCAGGCAGAGTCCTTCAGCGACCCGGCCATCGCCGAACTGCTCAACCAGAACTTCATTGCGATCAAAGTGGACCGCGAGGAGCGGCCCGACCTCGACCGCGTCTACATGGCGTACCTGACGTCGGTGTCAGGGGGCGGCTGGCCGGCGAACGTGTTCCTGACGCCGGATCTGCATCCGTTTTTCGGCATCAGCTACGCGCCGCCCGACGACCGCAGTGGGCAACCGGGCTTCCGTACCATCCTGACGAGTCTCAGCACGATGTGGGTGGCCGACCGTGCGACGCTGCTCAAAGCATCGCGTGAGAGCCGCGAGTTGATCGAGTCGCGCGCACGCGGTCTCACGCCGGTCGGCGGGGCGGATCGCACGGCCCTCGATGCCGCGTACGCCTCGATGCGCCGGGCCTATGACCCGACGTGGGGCGGCTTCGGCGGCGCGCCGAAGTTTCCACGCCCCGTGACCCTGACGTTCCTCCTGCGCTACTACGCGCGCACCGGTGCCCGGCCGGCGCTCGACGCCACGCTTGGGACGCTTCGCGGGATGGCGCGGGGCGGCATCCGCGACCACGTCGGCGGAGGCTTTCACCGCTATGCCACGGACCAGGCCTGGCGCGTGCCGCACTTCGAGAAGATGCTCTACGACCAGGCGCAGCTGGCGTCGGCCTACGTCGAAGCGTTCCAGGTGTCCCGCGATCCGTTCTTTCGCACCGTCGCACGCGAGACGTTGGACTACGTGCTTGGTGACCTGCGGGATCGTGACGGCGGATTCTACGCGGCCGAGGATGCCGATAGCGCGCGTGCCGATGGCCGGCATGTGGAAGGGGCCTACTACACCTGGACCGCGCAGGAGCTGCGGCGGGTTGTTGGCACCGAGTCGTTTCCGCTGATCGCGGCGCGCTTCGGCATCGAGGAGGCCGGGAACGTTCCCGCGGCACTCGACATCCAGGGCGAGCTGGCCGGGCAGAACGTGCTCGCGCTGCATGTGACGGACGCGGAGCTGGCTCGCCGGATGCACCTCGGCGTGCCCGAGGTCCGCCGGCGCCTCGCCTCGGCCATGCGGGCCCTGGCCGCGGCGCGACGCACGCGGGCGCGGCCCGCGCGGGACGAGAAGGTGCTGGTGGCGTGGAACGGCCTGACGATCACCGCGCTGTCGCGCGCGGCCCAGGCGTTTGATGAGCCCCGCTATCTGGACGCGGCGCGTGCCGCCGCCCGCTTCATCAAGACGCGGATGGACAGCCCATCGGGAGGGCTGCGCCGCCGATCACTCGGAGGTCAGATCGAGATCGAGGCGCTCGCCGAGGACTACGCGTGCCTCATCGCGGGCCTCCTTGATCTCTACGAAGCGAGCTTCGAGGTCGAGTGGCTGACCTGGGCCGTGGACCTGCAGGAGCGGCAGGACCGTCTCTTCTGGGACGCCGCCTCCGGTGGCTACTTCTCGACCACGGCGCTGGCCACCGACGTGGTGGCCCGTTTCAAGGACGACTACGACGGCGCCGAGCCGGCGGCAAGCTCCGTGTCGGCGATGAATCTCCTGCGCCTGTGGCAGGTCACCGACCGCAAGGAGTGGCGGAGCCGGGCGGATGCGCTCTTCCGGGCGTTCTCGCCGCAGCTCACGCGCGCCGGTTCCTCCGTGCCCTCACTCGCGGCGGCACTCGACTTCAGTCTGTCGACACCGAAGCAGATCGTTGTCGCGGGCCAGCCTGGCGCGCCGGATACGCGCGCGATGCTCCGCCTCGTCCATGCGCGTTTCCTGCCTGCGACGGTCGTGCTGCTGGCGGATGGGGGTGACGGGCAGCGTCAGCTGGCCCGGTGGCTTCCGACGGTGGCGCCGATGAAGCGGATCGGCGGCCGGGCCACGCTCTATCTCTGCGAAAACTACGTCTGCCGGTTGCCGACGGCCGATCCCGTCAAGGCGGCAGCGTTGCTCGATGGTCAACTGCCCGGGGCCGCGGCGGCGCGCTGAGCTCGAGGCCAGCGTGTGTCCATTGCGGCAACGCGTGCCGAACGACACATGCCACGGGCCTGTCGCCAGTCTGTTCGGGTATGCGCCAATGCCGCACCAGAGATGTGAGCGGCCGGAGGGGGTTGTCAGTGACCTACGTGAGGCCGGGACGTCGCGGGGAAGAAGTTGGTGGACCTGACCGGGATCGAACCGGTGACCTCATGAATGCCATTCATGCGCGCTCCCAGCTGCGCCACAGGCCCACGTCGACGACGACTCGAGCATCTTAACACGGCCCCGCCGGTCGATTGGTTACGAGACCGGGGTCGCGGCGCTGTAGACAAGGGTCAGCCATCGGCTGAGCCCCTGTGCCGCCTCGTCCGGCGTCTGGCCATAGAACGGCATCATCGCCGTCGGCATGCCCGCCGCCCGCTGGATCTGGGCCCGCCATCGTGCTGGCGTGCCTGTCACCCGGGACACCTCAATGTGAAAGGTGCGTCCCCCGATGACTTCCTCGAATTGCTGTGCCGCTCCGCTCATTTCCCGCCGGTCTCTGTGAACTTGGAAACGTTGATCTTAGTGACCTGGCGCTGGCGATCAAGCGAAGCGCGACACGAACAGCCGTGCACAGTCGCGATCTGGAGGAGATCGCCAGCGATCTGGCGCAAAAAAAACTGAAACCGCGCGCCGGTCCACATGATTTCCACTTCGCATGCACACGTTTTCCACAGCGCCGTGACCCAGTCTGTCCAGACCCGGGCTGTACAATCGCCTCGACTTGAGGATGCCGTTGACGCGCGCGTGTTTCCGGGGCCTCCTGGCGCTCGTGCTGGGTGCGCTGTGCGGGCTGCCGGCTTCGGCAGGGACCATCCAGACTCCGCTGCTGCTGCGTCTGTTTCTCAACGAAGGCGGGACACTCCTGAGTTATGGCGAGTACACGCGCACGCCGGACCTGGTCGTGTTCGCGATGCCCGTCGGTGGGCCGCTTGCTGAGCCCCAGGTGCAGGTCGTCTCCCTTCCGACGACCGCCATCGACTGGCTGCGCACCGAGGGATATGCGTCGACCGCCCGGTATCACCACTACGCCTCCACACGAGGCGAGGCGGAGTTCCAGCAGTTGACGGAGGAGGTGGCGCGGACCCTCAATCGCGTCGCGTCGACGACCGAGCCCGTGCAGGCGCTTCAGTTGGCGAGCGCCGCGCGTCTGGCCCTGCTGCGCTGGCCCGGGGATCATTACGACTACCGCGCAGCCGATGTCGAGGAAATCGTCTGGCTGCTGGACGAATCCATCGGTGCGCTCCGGGCGAAGCTCGGTGTGGGCGCGTTCGATGTGTCGCTCTCGACCCACACGGCGAGTGCACCGCTCGGGCTCCCGCCGACGGCCTTGACGCCGCTCGATGTGCTGAACGGGATTCTGGCGGGCGCGCGCATCTCGCCACGGGCCGCGGATCGGATGGTGCTGCTGCAGGCGGCGCTCCGGTACCTCGACGACGCGCGACACGTGCTGCCCGCTCGGGAGGGGGCGGCGATGAAGGCGTCGCTGCGCGCGCAGGTGCGGACCGAGCAGCAGACCGACGCCCGCTATGCGAAGTGGTCAGCCGGTCTGCTGAAACAGGCGCGCGCGGCAGCCGCGCGTGGCAAGGCCGGCGATGCCCAGGCCATCGCGACCCGCGTGATTGAGGAGGACCGCACGCTCGGGCAGGGGCGGCCGGAAGTCGTCGGCGCCCTTCTGGCTGCCGTGCAGGTGAAGGCGACTGAAGCGAGTGCGGTCCGGTTGCAGCGCGACCGTCGACAGATGAACCGGGGCCTCTACGCGCAGTACGAACGGTCCGTGGGGCCGATGCTTGCGCAGATCGATCGGCTGCAGCCCGTGCTCGAATCCATTCGCCGCCAGGAGGGTCCGGCGCCGTCAGAGCTGGGGCGTTGGCTGAACACACTGGCAGGCGGCGGCCGGCTCCTTGAGGCACAGCGCGCCCCTGACGGCATTGCCGGATCGCACGGCATGCTCGTGGGGGCCTGGCATCTCGCGGAGCAGGCATTGCGCACGCGGCAGTCTGCTGTGGCCCAGGGCAGCACGGCGCTGGCGGGTGAGGCTGCGTCTGCCGCGTCGGGTGCGTTGCTGCTGATTCGGAACGCGCAGCGCGAGCACCGCGCGTTCGTCGACGGATTTCCCTCGAAGTGATTACGCCCCGCGCCACACGGCTGGTGCGGGTTCGCGGTAGCCGCGACCTCTCCGGTGCCATCGGCGAGCTGCTGCGCGCGACTGATCCGCTGGTGGTGCGCGACACGCTGGTGGTGCTGCCAACCCAATCGGCCGCCCTGCATCTCCGGCGCGCCTGTGAGGCTCAGGCGCTCGGCGCCGACGGTGCGCTCCTGATGCCCGGCATGGTGACCCGCTCCCAGCTGGTCGACGCGTTCGCCAGCCGGCTGCCCCGGGGCCCCCGTCCGTTCACGTCGATGGAGCGCGACATCCTGATGGGCGCCGCCTGCCGGGCGGCGGTCGCGCGTGGGGCCCAGCCTCCCTTCCGGCTTCGTGCCGGCCTCGTGGCATCGATGGTCGAGTTCTACGACGGCCTCCGGCGTCTCGGGCAGACCGTCGAGGCCTTCGAGCGGCTGACCACCGGCTCGCTCGAGCCGGAATCGGCCATTGACCGCGGCGCCGAGCGGCTGCTTCGCCAGACGCGCTTTCTTGCCGCGGCGTTCCGCGCCTTTGAGCAGGCCATCGCCGAGGCGGGCCGGCCCGACGAGCATGGGCTCCGGGACGCCGCTCGGGAACAGCCGGCCGTGCGCCCGTGGCGGCACGTGATCATGGCGAGCCGCGATGTCTTTGCCAGCGCCCAGGGGCTGTGGCCGGCTGATTACGACCTGCTGACTCGCGTTCCTGGCCTCGAGCGGCTCGACGTCGTGGTGACGGAAGCCGCCCTCGCCGGCGAACTCCATGAGCGCCTGCAGCGGTGGCTCCCAGGCGCCGACGAGGTTGTGGCGCCTGCCGAAGACAGGACAGGTCCCGTGCTTCTCGTGCCGGCTCCGGCACCCGGGCACACCGGTCCGGACCCACGGCTCCACCTCTCCCGAGACCGGGAGGATGAAGTGCGCGACTTCGCGCGGCGTATCAAGGTGCAGGCGCGGGGATCGGCGCCCGTCCCACTTGATCGCATCGCCCTGGTCGTGCGCCGGCCGCTGCCCTATGTCTACCTGACGCGGGCCGTGCTGGCGAACGCGGGCGTGCCGTGCCAGCTCTCTGATGCGCTCCCGCTGGCGGCCGAGCCGTTCGCCGCGGCACTCGATCTGGTCGCGGCCGCCGTGGGCGCGCTGTGGTCACGCGCCACGCTCATGGCGCTCCTGACCTCGCCGCTCCTGGTCTTCGAGGGGAGCGGCCGCCGGATGCTGGCCGCGTGTGATCGCGCGCTCCACGAGGTGGGCTTTCTGGGCGGAGCCGAGGCGCTCGGACCACTCATCGAGGCGTGGGACGCGTCTCCGGAGCGCGCGGGTCTGGCGGCGGCGGGACGTCTGGCGCGTGGTGTGATGGAGGAACTGGCGCCGCTCAACGAGGTGGCGCCGGCCGCCGTCCACCTCGCGACGCTGCGCGCGTTTCTGGCCCGCCACGCCACCTCCGCCGTGCCCGATGAGGCAGGCCTTCGGTTTGCCAGGGCCAGGGCCGCCGTGCTGAACGGCCTGGCCGCGATGGAGCAGGCCTTTGCGCAGCACGATCCCGCGCCGGTCGCCTTTGCCGATGTCGACGCCGTGATCAAGCAATGGGTGGAGCGTCACACCTTCGCGCCCCGCACCGGTGATGGTGGCGTGCATCTGGTAGACGCGGAGAGCGCGCTCTTCGGCACCTTCGACGACGTACAGGTGGCCGGGCTCGTGGATGGCGAGTGGCCACAGCGTCCGGCGGCGGGCATCTTCTATCCGGCCGGTCTGCTCAAGGACCTGGGCTGGCCCGGGGATCGCGATCGCGTGGCAGGGGAGCGTGCCCTGATGACCGATCTCGTGGGGCTCTCGCGCGGCCACCTCGCCGCCTCGGCCTTCCATCTGGAGGACGACGCGCTGGTGACGGTGTCGCCCTTTGCAGACCTGCTGGAGGTGCTGCCCACGGCGCGCGCGCCCGAGTTCGCCCGGCTGCGCGTGGGCCTCGACGAGGCGCTGATGAGCGTCGAGCCGACCGTGCCGGACGGCTCGGCCGACCGCGCGGCGTGGCTCGCGTGTCGACGCGGTCGCCCGGCACAGGACGCGCGACGACCTGCCGTGACGCTTCGCGCCTACGCCGTCGGTGCGTTGGAGCGCTACCAGGACTGCCCCTTCAAGTTCTTCGCGAGCGAGATCCTGCGCATCGACGAGCCGCCCGAGGACCAGTCCGCGCTCACGCCGAAAGCGCGGGGCACGCTGATTCATGCGGTGCTGCAGCGCTTTTTCGAGGAGTGGGACCAGACCGGCCTCGCGTTCACACCCTCGGCCGTGATGGCTGCCCGGCGCCACCTCGGCGTGGTCGTCGACGAGGCCCTGGCGGCGCTCCCGCTTCCGGACCAAGTGCTCGAGCGCGCCCGGTTCTTCGGATCCCCGGTGGCCCCAGGCATCATCGACGTGCTGCTGCGTCTGGAGACAAGCCGTGCCGAACCGGCCCAGGGCCGGTGGCTTGAGCGGAGGCTTGAGGGTGCGTTCACGCTGGGCAGTGCCGAGCGCACCGTGGAGCTGAAGGGCATGGTGGACCGCGTGGACCTGTTGTCCGGGCGGCGCCTGCGCGTCGTGGACTACAAATCCGGCACGGGCCCACAGCCCAGGCGCGCGCTGCAGGCGCCCATCTACGCGCTGTTTGCCGCCGAGCGCCTCGCGCAGGAGGACGGCGGCCCGCCGTGGACTGTCGAAGAAGCGGGCTACGTGGCCTTCACGGGGAAGCGCACCGTGCTGCCGGTGATCAAGCCCGGCTCGCGGGATGCGGCCGCGATTCTCGACGACGCCCGCACGCGCACGTTCGACATGCTGGACCGCATTGCCGCGGGTGAGTTCCCGGTCCGGCCCCACGACCTGATGGCGTGCCGCTACTGCGGCTACGCGTCGGTCTGCCGAAAGGACTACGTCGCCGATGTCTAGCGGGTCTCTGCCGTGTGATGCAGCGCCGGACCCGGTGGTTCCGGTGGTGGAGCAGGACGCAGCCGCGCGCCGGGCCGCGGTGGATCCGCGCCGCAACGTCGCGCTCCAGGCCTCGGCCGGGACGGGGAAGACGAAGGTCCTCGTCGATCGCTTCGTCAACCTGCTCCAGGCGGGCGTGGACCCCGCGAACATCCTCGCCATCACCTTCACCCGCAAGGCCGCGGCGGAGATGCGGGAGCGCATCGTGACGACGCTGCGGGTCGCCGCGGAGCGCGGCGAGCTGCCGGCCTCGCGCTGGGCGGCCCTGCGGGATCGGCTGGCGGACATCGCCATCAGCACCATCGACGCGTTCTGCCTTTCGCTCCTGCGGGAGTTCCCGCTCGAAGCGGATCTCGACCCCGGCTTCCGCATGGCCGACGACACCGAAGTGCCCCGGCTGATGGACGAGGCGATCGATCGCACGCTGCGGATCGGCCGGTCGCTGGCGCGCGAGGACGAGGGTGTCGCGATCGTGTTCCGTCAATTGGGCGACCGCCGCGTCCGCCAGGGGCTCTCGGCGCTGCTGGCACGACGGCTCGTGGCGCCGTCGCTGCTGGACCGGTTCCTCGCGGGTGGCACCGTGACCGCCGCCGAGGCGTCCGATCGCCTGGTGGCGGATCTGCGGGCGGCCTGGGAGGGCGTGCCCGGGGGGCTCGACGCCTTCCTCGCCTGCGCGCCGGACACGCGCCCGTGCGCGCTGCTGCGGATGGGCCTTGCCGCGCACGTGGGTGGTCAGTCCGACCACGCCGAGGCCGTACCGCTCCCGGCGCTGGTCGCGGCGCTGACCGACTACATGCTGACGCAGGAGGGGGAGCCGCGCCGCGGCGGATTCGTGTTCCGCAAAGACGACTTCGCCACCGACGCGCTCTTCCGCCGGCACAAGGAGATGGTCGTCACGCTGGCGCCGGCCGTGCGCGACGCGCTGCTGCGGCATCGCGCTGCCGTGAACCAGGTGGCGTCCAGCGGCGTCCGGCGGCTCTTCCAGATCGCCCGCAGCGAGTATCGCCGCACGCTGGAGGCCCACGCCGTCCTGGATTTTCCGGACGTGCTGGAGCGCGCCTGCGACCTCCTCCGGCAGATGGACGAGTTCGCGCAGAGCCGCTTCCGCCTCGAAGGCCGCTATCACCACATCCTCGTGGACGAGTTCCAGGACACGAGCCATGCGCAGTGGGAGCTGGTCTCCCTGCTCATCCGCTCGTGGCGGGAAGGTGCGGGCGTGGCGGTGACCGGTCCCCTCGAGCCCTCGATCTTCATCGTGGGCGATCCGAAGCAGTCGATCTACGGCTTCCGCGACGCCGACCCGGCGATTCTTCACGATGCGGCGCGGTTCATGGAGGGGCTCCGGCCGCGCGACCGCGTCCGCGAATCCATCTCACGCAGCTTCCGGTCCGTGCGGGCGGTGCTGGCCTTCGTCAACGACCTCTGCGCGGAGATGGCGGGCGGCTCGGAGACGGCGCGCGACGGCTTCCGGTACGACGAAGCCGACCGGTTCCCTCTTGGGGCCGAGCCCGATGGCGAGGAACCTTCGCTGGGCCTCCTCGCCGCGGAGACGCCCGAGGTGTGCGCGGCTGATGTGGCCGCCGAGATCGGGCATCTGCTCACCCACGCCACGGTGCGGGACCGCGAGACGGGCCTGGCGCGGCAGGCACGGCCCGGGGACATCGCCATCCTGTTCCGGTCGCGCGACAGCCATCGCGCGTTTGAGTCGGCGCTCGAGGCCGTGGGCATCCGGGCACACGTCTACAAGGGACTTGGCTTCTT
>CANKJK010000010.1 GCA_947482665.1 Acidobacteriota bacterium | reverse complement strand
GGCGTGCGGGGTGGCGGCTACTCGATGAGCAATTCGGCCTCGTGGGGCTTCAACCGTGCGTGGACGGAGTCCGCGCCGGCGTCGAGCCGCCTCGTCAACCTGAGCCGGCTCGGGCATGCGCTCACGGAGCTCTCGGACCCGCCCGTCAAGGCGCTCTTCGTCTACAACTGCAATCCGGCCGTCACGGTGCCCGATCAGGCGCGCGTGCTGAAGGGCCTCGAGCGCGAGGACCTCTTCACGGTCGTCTTCGAACAGGTGATGACGGACACGGCCACCTACGCCGATGTCATCCTGCCGAACACGACCTTTCTCGAGCACTACGACATCGCCCGCGCCTACGGCCCGATTTCGATGGTGCTCGCGCGTCCGGTCATCGAGCCCGTCGGGGAATCGCGTCCGAATGCCGAGGTGTTTGGCGAGCTGATTGACCGGCTGGGCCTTGGCCGCGATGGTGATGCCCGCGGCGAGCTGGAAGAGATGGTCAGCGTGATGGGCGCCATCCCCTCTCCCGCTGGAGACGGGCTCAGAGAACACGGCGTGGCCACGCCACCCTACGGCGGGCGCCCGGTGCAGTTCGTGGATGTATTTCCGCGGACGCCTGACGGCAAGGTGCACCTGTGGCCCGCCGAACTGGAAGCCGAGGCGCCGGCCGGTCTGTACGGCTACCAGCCGGACCCGGGCACCGAGGCATACCCCCTCGCCCTCATCTCACCGGCCAGCGATCGCACGATCAGCTCCACACTTGGCGAACTGCCGCGCCCCGAGAGCATGCTCACAATCCATCCAGACGACGCGGAGTCCCGCGGCATTGGCGACGGCGTCCCTGTCCGGATCTTCAACGCGTTGGGCGAGGTGCGCTGCAAAGCCCGCATCGGCGACTGGATCCGCCCGGGCACCCTCGCGCTGCCGAAGGGACTCTGGTTCCGCCACACGGCCAACGGCCGCACCAGCAACACACTCATCCCGGACACGCTCTCCGACATCGGCGGCGGCGCCTGCTACAACGACGCCCGCGTGCAGGTCGAAGCGCTCCCGCAGTAGCGCCCATCGCGGCGGGGCGCTGACCGATCACGACACGCGCTGCTCGCGCTCCGCGGGCGCATGGGAAACGCGCCTGGGCTTGTAACCTTCAGTCGCGCTCCGCGGCGCGTGTCGTGATCGGTCAGCGCCCCGCCGCGGGGATTGTGCGGTATGGCGCGGTGGGACAAGCCGTACATGAAAAACGGGCGCCGCACCGACGTGCGACGCCCGTTCTGTTCTTCGCGAAACGCCGGGCTTACTGGATCTTCACGACCAGCGCGGCGCGGCGGTTCATCGCCCGGCCGGCAGCGGTCTTGTTCTCCGACTTCGGCCGCTCCTCGCCGTAGCTCACGGTCGAGAACCGGCTGGCGCTGACGCCACGGCTCACCAGGTAGTCGCGCGCGGCGTTCGCCCGGCGCTCGCCCAGCGCGAGGTTGTACTCGGCGGTACCGATGCTGTCGCAGTGCCCTTCGATCGTCAGCCTCAGATCCGGATTCTCCGTAAGCGTCTTCACGGCGTCGTCAAGAATCTTCGCGGCCTCCGGCTTCAGGCTGTACTTGTCGAAGTCGAAGTGCACGTCCTCGAAGGTGTAGGACTTCACCGGCGGCTTGATGACCTGGAGCGTCACCACGCTGGTAGCGGTCCCGCCGCGCGGGTCCGTCGCCACGACGGTGGCCGGCACATTGCCTTCCTGCATCGGCGCCGTCCACACCGGATTGGTGATGGTGCCGTTGTTGAACGTCCCGGTTGGAGCGGACCACTTGTAGGTCAGCGCCTCGCCGTCCGGATCGCTCCCCGTCACCGTGAGCTGTGACGTGGTCCCGATCGGCATAATGCACGGGTCGCAGGAAATCGCGCCCAGCACCGGGTTCTTGTTCGGCGGCGGCGGGGGTGGCGGTGGAGGCGGCGCCACGGGAGCCGGCGGCGGAGGAGGTGGCGGCGGAGGCGGCGGCACGTAGACCGCAGTCCCCGGGTGGAAGCCGACACGCAAGTCCCAGCCGAGGCCGTGATGCGCCACCGTGGTTCCGGCCACGTTGCGATCACCGGACCGGCGGCTATAGCTCAGGCCACCGTGGATGAAGAAGCCGCGCTTGTCCTGCCACACGGGGCCAACACGCAGTTGAAGCGGATCGTGCGCGCGGCTGATCGCAAACAGTGCGCTGCCGTCCTCGGCAAGCCGGGTGCCCGTCAGGACCGTGGAATCACCGGTGCGCATTTCGCCGTCGGCCTCGGCAATCAGCCGCAGCGGCGTGCGCGTGGGCAGGCCCAGGCCGAGGCCCCAGCGGACGCCGTTGGACAGATTGAAGAGGTCGGGATCCTTGCGGAAGATGCCGCCGACGTAGCCAGTCAGTTCCGCCCGCTTGCGGAGTTCACGACTGACCACGAGGTCGACCTGCCCCGTCATCGCGTTGGTGCCGGCCGCAGCCGGACCCGTGGGCACAGAGAGCGACCCGCGAACGGCCAGGCCCGCCGCAGCCTGACGCGACTGGGAGAGCAGGTTGACCTTCGCCCCGAAGATGAGCGGGCGCAGGAGCGTCTTTGACCAGCCCCGGGCCACGAACGGATAGTCAACATCCGCCCCGCCATAGCTCGTGTTGCCACTGTTGAAGATCGGGTTGCGAACCGCCCGGCGCAGCCGGACGCTGCTCACCGACGCAAAGAGCTCCAACCGGCTCGTAGCGCCATAGCCAAGGGTGAAGCCCTGGTCGGAAACGTCCAGGAGTCCCTGCGGACGGTCGAAGTTCGCGCGGAAGCCGCTGGCGGAGACCTTCTTCGCCGGCAGCGTTTCGGCGGTCGGCACAAACCACAGGCCCGTGTCGCCAAAGAATGTGGGGAGTGCGGGACGGGTCTCCGACCCGCTTTGCGCCATAGCGGGCACAGCGACAAGCGCAGATACCAGTAGCGCGTAGCCAAGATTTCGCACGTTCACCAGCCTCAGATCTCCCGGGGTTCAAAGTGCATGACGCGCCCACCGGGTGCAGGCGCGCACCTTTCATTCTGCCAGCTCTTGTCCCTTGTGTCAGCCTATGTCCCAAGAAAAATGCCACATCCCCCCGTGGTACCATCCGCCTTCATGGCTGACTCCCCCGCTCCCCGTATGGTGATGTGCATCAAGCTGAAGCAGTCCCTCCCCGGACTCCAGGCCGTCCCGTGGCCGGGTCCGCTCGGCGAACGGATCTACAACGAGGTGTCCGAGCAAGCCTGGAAGCTCTGGGAGAACCGCCAGAAGATGATCCTCAATGAGTACCGGCTCCTCCCGTGGCAGAAAGAAGCCCAGGAGTTGATCGCCCGGCAAATGGAGGAATTCCTCTTCAACGACGGCACCGCGCTTCCGCCCGAGTTCAAGCCGGCAGGCGCCGAGTAGTCACCCCATGGACGCCCGCCCCTACGACACGGCGTTCTTCGGTCACCCGCGGGGCCTCTCCACGCTCTTCTTCGCCGAGATGTGGGAGCGCTTCAGCTTCTACGGGCTTCGCGCCCTCCTGATCCTCTTCATGACCGCGGACCGGAGCACGGGCGGGCTGGGCTTTGATGCGGTCACGGCGGGCGCCATCTACGGGCTGTACACCTCGATGGTGTACATGGCGACGCTGCCGGGCGGCTGGATCGCCGATCAGATTCTCGGGCCGCAGCGCGCCGTGCTTGTGGGCGGCGTGCTCATCACGGCAGGGCACTTCAGCATGGCCGTGCCCTCACTGACCTCGTTCTACGTCGGGCTGACGCTCATCGTGCTGGGCACGGGCCTCCTCAAGGGCAACGTCAGCGTGATCGTCGGCCGGCTCTACCGGCCTGATGACGACCGGCGGGACGCGGGCTATTCCATCTTCTACATGGGCATCAACACCGGTGCCTTCATCGCGCCCTTTATCTGCGGCTATCTCGGTCAGCGCGTGAACTGGCATGCGGGGTTCGCGGCCGCCGGCGTCGGCATGCTGCTGGGACTGACGCAGTACTCGATGGGCCGGAAGTATCTGGGCGAGGCAGGACTGCGCCCCTCGGATCCGGGCACACCAGATGGCCTGCGTGCGCAGCAGCGCCGCGCGGCGCGCTGGGTCGGTGGCGCCGCCGCGGTGTTCGTGGCTGTGGGCACCGCGATGTATCTGGGCGTCCTGCCCATTGGCGCGAAGGACATCGCCGATGCAGCCGGCGTGCTGCTGTTGACCCTGTCCCTCGGCTTCTTCGCCTGGGTGTTTCTCTCCGGAGGCTGGACGACGGTCGAGCGGAATCACCTGGTTGTCATCGGCGTGCTCTTCCTCGGCTACGCCACCTTCTCGGCCGTCTTCGAGCAGGCGGGCTCCACGCTCAACCTGTTCGCCGACCGGAACACACTCAATCAGGTCCTGGGCTACGCCTTCCCGTCGAGCTGGTTCCAGTCCGTCAATCCGCTTGTCGTAATCGCCTTCGCCCCGGTGTTCGCGTGGCTGTGGGTCCGGCTGGCCCGCACCGGCAGGGAGCCGGGAGCGCCGGTCAAGTTCGGCCTGTCGCTCATCGTGGTCGGGGCGGGCTTTGCGCTGCTGGTGCCCGCGGCCGGCCTGTCGGGCAACGGCGCACTGGTCGGCCCGGGCTGGCTCACCGCCACCTACGTGCTGCACACCTGGGCCGAACTGGCGCTCAGCCCGGTGGGCCTGAGCGCGATGAGCAAGCTGGCGCCCGCTCGCATCGGCGGCCTGGTGATGGGCGTGTGGTTCCTCGGTACGTCCAACGGCAACTACATCGGCGGCCGGCTCTCTGGGCTCTATGAGTCGATGCCGCTCCCGACGCTCTTTGGATCGGTCGCCGCGGTCGCCGTGGCCGCCGGCCTGATCTTCCTCGCGTGCTCACGCACGCTGAACCGGCTCAGCCGGGACACCGCGTAGCGGCACGCGGCCCCTCGGTATGCCGCTCGATCGCTATCGCGAGAAACGGAACTTCGACGAATCGCCCGAGCCGGCCGGCACCGGCCCGCACACCTCGCCGACGGGACGCCAGCCCCGCGTCTTCTGCGTGCAGAAGCACCTGGCGAGCCACCTGCACTACGACTTCCGCCTCGAACATCACGACGTGCTGCTCTCCTGGGCGGTGCCCAAGGGGCCGTCACTCGACCCGGCCACCAAACGGCTGGCGATGCACGTCGAGGATCACCCCATCGAGTACGGCGACTTCGAGGGCGTGATTCCGTCTGGCTACGGAGCCGGCATCGTGATGCTGTGGGACCGCGGCACCTGGACGCCTGACGTGGACGACGTGGACGCGGCTCTCGAGAAGGGCGACCTGAAGATCCACCTCGACGGACACAAGCTGAAAGGCTCGTGGGCGCTGGTCCGCACCAAAGGTGGTTTCGGCGGCAAGGAAGGCTGGCTCCTCATCAAGCACCGGGACGCCTGGGCGTCACCGGAGCTCGACATTCAGATCGCCGCGCCGCTGAGCGTCAAGAGCCAGGGTGACTTCGCGGACATCCTCTCGGCGCACGACCCGGCCATCTGGGTCTCGAACCGACCGGCGAAGTCCGGGGAGGCCGGCGCGCTGTTCACGCGCATCGTTCAGCAGGCGCTCTCCATGCAGGCAGGCGCGTCGCGCGAGGACGCCGCGGCAGCGGCCGCCGCCGCGCCTACACCGAAGCCGCGGGCGCCGCGGCGCCGTCGCCCAGCAACCGGCCACTGAGCACG
Organism: Acidobacteriota bacterium; assembly: GCA_947482665.1. GTDB lineage: Bacteria > Acidobacteriota > Vicinamibacteria > Vicinamibacterales > UBA2999 > CANKJK01. The sequence goes on along the minus strand of CANKJK010000010.1, from coordinate 142,843 downwards.
GACCACAGCGCAAACGCCAGCCGGCGCCGGTCGTGCCGGGCGATGTCGCGCCGCCAGAACTGCCCTTCGACCACCTCGCAGCCCGCGGGCAGGCGGCCGAGGCGCAGCGGTTCTTTGTGCTCGGCCGCATACCGTTCGAGCGCCTCAGGCGACGGCGCGCCCGTATTGGTGATGAGCACGTCGACCGGACGGCCGATCGTGCGCGACACCCACGCGGCGGCGTCGGCGGCCGTGAAACCTGACATCCCCCGACCCTCGGTCAGCAGGTTGGCGACGAGGATCACCGGACCGCGCACTTCGGCCAGCGCCTCGGCCACGCCGCGCACGAGCAGGGGCGGCAGCAGGCTCGTGAAGAAGCTCCCGGGACCAATGACGACCGCATCGAAGCCGCGGATGGCTGCCGCCGCACCGGGGTGAATGCCCGCATCAGGTTCCAGCCAGACGCGCCGGACGTGCCGGCCGTACAGCTGACCGGCGTCGACCTCCACCTCGCCCCGCGTCATCGAGCCGTCGTCATACTCGGCGCAGATGGAGGCGCGCTGCACACTGACCGGCCACACGCGACCGGTGCAGCCGAGCAGCATCCGAAGGCCATCGACGGCGGCCAGGAAGTCGCCGCTGTACTGCTCCATCATCGACAGGAGCAGATTCCCGCCGGTATGCCCCGACAGGCGCTGATGCTCCAGCAGCGGCAGGCGCGCCAGCAGGACACGCCGGGCCTCGCCTTCGTTGCGGGCCAGCGCCAGCGCGCACTTGAGCACGTCCCCAGGCGGCAGCACCCCCAGTTCGTCGCGCAACTGACCGGAGCTCCCTCCGCTGTCGAACATGGTGACGACGGCATTCAGATTGAGCCACGGGTTCAGTTTGAGCCCGCCGAGCAGGCTCGGCAGACCCGTACCGCCGCCGAAGCAGCCGACGTGAAGCTGGCGCAGTTGCATCCCTGCGTCATTCTAGAATGGCTGCATGACTTCTTCACGTCAGACCGCCGCGCTTCTTGCCGGTGACGCACAACGGATCTTCGGCGACCGGCTCCGCACGGTCGCGCTCTACGGGCGTCACGCGAAGGGCGAGGCCACGGGGCCCGTCGCCTGCGTGTGCCTGGTCGCGTCCCTCACCCACGAGGACCTGGACGCCTGCGCGGCCGAGGTGCGGCGCTGGCACGGCCTGGGACTCGCCACGCCGCTCGTGGTGCCCGTAGGAGAGTTCGAGCAGTCACTGGACGCGTTTCCCCTCGAGTACGGCGACATCATCGCCCACCACGAGGTGGTGGCCGGCCTGGACCTGCTCCAGGATGCGTCAGTCGACCCCACCGACCTGCGCAGGGCCTGCGAAACGCAGGTCAAGAGCCACCTGCTGCATCTCCGCCAGGAGTATCTCGAGGCCTCGCAGCATCCCGCGACCGTCGCCGCGCTCATTGCGCGAGCGGCCCCGGCCTTCGCCACCTTGCTGGCGCAGGTGGCCCGGCTGGAAGGTGCCAATGGTGGCGACCTCGGGACCGCCGCACACGCGGGCGCCCGGCTTGCGGGCTTGTCGGATTCGACGGTGAACGCCGTGCTCGCGCAGGCGGAGGGGACAGCCATGTCGGCGCCTGATGGCGCGCGGCTCTTCCCGGAGTACCTCACGGCCGTCGGGCAGCTCGCGACCTTCGTGGACGGGTGGGGCGATTGAGGGCGGCACGGCATCAGCTGCTGTGGGCGGTCGTCCTCGCCGCGCTCTTCCTCGCGCCTGCAGGCCCGGCTGCGGCACAGGACCTCCCGGAGCTCTCGGCGCCCGTCAATGACTTCGCCCAGGTCATCGACCCATCGAGTACCCGCGCCATGGATGCGCTGATCCGGTCCCTCCAGCAGGCGAGCGGCGACACGGTCACCGTGGCGACCGTACGCACGTTCAAGCCGTTCGCCGATATCCGCGAATTCGCGGTCAAGCTGTTCGAGAATCACGGGCGAGGCATCGGGCAGAAGGGGAAGGACAACGGTCTCCTCATCGTGCTCGCCGTCGATGATCGCCAGGTCTGGATCGAGGTCGGCTACGACCTTGAGGGCTTTGTGACCGACGGGTTTGCGGGTGAGGTCAGCCGGCAGGCGATGGTGCCGGAGTTCCGCGCCGGCCGCTTCGGCGGCGGTCTCCTGGCAGGCACGGCGCGGGTCATCGAGCGGGTGGCGCTCAAGCGCGGTGTCACGCTCCAGGGCATTCCCAAGTCCCGACGGCGCGATCTGGAACCTGGAGCCGGCGCTGGTCGTTTCCTACTCATAGCGCTGGTCGTGCTGTTCCTCATCATCAACGCCATCGCCTCGCGCCTCCGCGGCGGCGGCGGGCGCGGCGGCTGGTCGAGCGGTATCGGACCTTTTGGTGGCGGTTTTGGCGGCGGGGGCTTCGGCGGAGGCGGGTTCGGGGGCGGAGGCGGGTTCGGGGGCGGAGGCGGCTTCGGCGGGGGCTTTGGAGGCTTCGGCGGTGGGCGCAGCGGCGGTGGTGGCGGTGGCGGCTCCTGGTAGCGCCGGTGATCTTCGATGCATGAATCGCACAAGGTGAGGGCAATGACGAAGCAACTTCGAGCAATGGCAGTGGTCGCGGTGGTGGTGCTGGCAACGCTGGGCACGTCCGGCTGTTCCTACAACACCTTCGTCTCGCAGGAAGAGAGCATCAAGACGCAGTGGGCGCAGGTGGAAAATCAGCTCCAGCGCCGCAACGACCTGATCCCGAACCTGGTCGAGACGACGAAAGGCATCGCAGACCAGGAGAAGGCCGTGTTCACCGCGATCGCGGAAGCCCGGGCCAAGCTGGCGGGCGCGCGGACGCCCGAGGACACGATGGCGGCCGCCAATCAGCAGAGTTCTGCGCTGGCGCGGCTGCTGGTGGTCTCCGAGAACTATCCGCAGCTCAGGTCCAACGAAACCTTCAACCGGCTGATGGACGAACTCTCCGGCACCGAGAACCGCATCGCCGTCGAACGCATGCGCTACAACGAGAAGGTGCAGGAGTACAACACCGCACGCCGCCAGTTTCCGTCGAATGTGACGGCCAGCATGTTCGGCTTCAAGGAACACGCGCTCTTCACCGCCCCGCCTGACGCGCAGAAAGTCCCCAAGGTGAATTTCGGGGGCAGCAAGTGACGCGCGACGAACTCCTCCAGCAGTACGACCGCGAACTCGCGACGACGCGGCAGTTGCTGGAGCGGATCCCCGCCGACAAGATGGAGTGGCGGCCGCACCCCAAGTCCACGACGATGCACGGCATCGGCCGTCACCTCGCGCACATGATTACGTGGGGACTCCTCGGACTCTCGGAGACGTCTTCAGACGTGGCGGATCGGACGCCGCCGGGACCGACGGCGACGCCCGGCGACATCCTCGCGATGTTCGACCGGAACGCCGCGGCCACGCGCGCGCTCGTCGCGGGCCTGAGCGACGAGGCGCTCCGGGAGACGTGGACGCTCACCTGGCAGGGCAAGGCCGTCATGACCTCCACGCGCGAAGCCGTGGTGGAATCGATGATCCTCAACCACCTGATTCATCACCGCGGCCAGTTGAGCGTCTACCTCCGGCTCAACGACATCCCGGTGCCCTCGATCTACGGCCCCACGGCCGACGAACCGGCGCGCTAAGCGTCACCGCCGGTCACCGTCGTGGGCTACACCCTCACCCCGTTCCGTCCACGCTTCACCGGCGGGCACAGGCAGACGCTCTTTGCGTGGGCCCGCCGGCGCCACTTCCCCGGCCTGCCTGCACCCGTCGCCCGGTACGTGGACGTGGCCGAGGATGCCCGGGTGCTCGCGCACTGTCACTTCCATCCGGACCGGCAGGCGCATCCGGCCCTGATTCTCCTGCACGGCCTTGAGGGGTCGAGCTCGGCGCACTACATGCGCGGCATCGCCGACAAGGCCTGGGCCGCCGGCTGGCATGTCGTCCGGCTGAACCAGCGCAACTGCGGGGGGACGGAACATCTGTCGCGGGGCCTGTACCACTCGGGACTCACCGGCGACGCGATGGTCGTCATGCGACAGCTGATCGAACAGGACGGAGTGCGGCAGGTGGCCATTGCCGGCTACTCGCTCGGCGGCAATCTGGCGCTCCGGCTCGCGGGCGAGTGTGGACGGACCCCACCGCCAGAACTCGTGGCCGTCTGTGCGGTGTCCCCGACCATGGACCTCTCGCGTTGCGTCGACGCGCTCGAACGGCGTTCCAACCGGCTGTACGAGTGGAACTTCCTCCGCAACCTGAAGGCGCGCATGCAGCGCAAGGCTGCCGCGTGGCCCGACCTCTACGACCTGGCGCCGCTGGCCGGCATCCGCAGCATCCGCCAGTTCGATGAGGCGTACACGGCTCCCCACCACGGCTTCCGGGATGCAGCGGACTACTACCACCGCGCCAGCGCGCTGCGACTCGTGGCGGACGTCTCGGTCCCAACCCTGATCCTCACGGCCGCCAACGATCCGTTCGTGCCCCCAGACCCCTTCCGCACTCCGGCCGTCGCCGGCAACCCGCACATCACGACCGAGGTCTGCGAGGAGGGCGGCCACTGCGCGTTCGTGGAGTCCGGCAGCCCCGGCTATGACGGCTACTGGGCGGAACGGGAAATCGTGCGGTTCGTCAACGCCCAGGCGCGACGCTAGCAGCCCGTGGCGGGGCGTTCAGCACCCGAGGTGTTCGCGCAGCATGTGCGCGAACTCCGGGCCCTTCCCCGTGTCCTCGTGCTTGAAGTACACGAAGACTTCCCGACACGTAGCGGTGCGCGCCCGGATCACATCGGCCCAGCGCGCCAGGTCATCCGGCGTGTAGCCTTCGTCACGGAGACGGAAGTAGGCGTAGTCCGCCGTGATGTGCACAGGCGCGGAGAGCTTCTCCGAGTCCGCGATGCACAGGGCGAGGTTCCTGTCTCGCAGGATGCCCATGACGTCGTCGTCGAACCACGAGGCGTGCCGGAACTCGAACGCCGCGCAGGCGCCGGCCGGCAGCGTCGCCACGAACGCACGCAGGAGCGGCGCGTCCTTCTGGAGAAACGGCGGCAACTGGAACAGCACGGCGCCGAGTTTCGGCCCAAGCACCCGCGCCATCTCGAAGAAGCCGGCCACCGGTTCGGCCACATCGCGCAGCCGCTGGATATGCGTAACGCGGCGCGGCGCCTTGAGCGTCAGCACGAATGCGTCGGGGGTCTGCGCGGCCCACCCCTCGAGGATCGTCACCGTCGGCACGCGATAGAACGTGTAGTTGATCTCGACCGTGGGCAGGCGCTCGGCGTAGTACCCAAGCATCTTCGCCGCGGACAGCTTCTCGGGATAGAAGCGCCCCTTCCACTCGGGATAGTTGTAGCCGGAGGTGCCGATCCGGATCATTTGGTAGAGTGACGATCTTAGATGGGATTCCGCATGAAGGCTACGCTCACAGTCCTCCTCACCGCCCTCGTGACCGGCGCGTGTTCGCAGGCGCCGCCCGCCAAACGCTATGAACTCACGGGCCAGATCCTGGGCATTCGCTCAGAGGCTCTCGAGATGCTCGTCAAGCACGAGGACATCAAGGGCTTCATGCCGGCGATGACCATGCCCTACAAGGTCAAGGACGCCTCCCTCCTCGAAGGCAAGGCGGCAGGCGATCTGATTACGGCCACGCTCGAAGTCGGCCAGACGCAGGGCATCCTGACGGCGGTCACCCGGACCGGCCATGCAGACCTCCCGGCCACGCCGGCCGGAGAGACGCTGAGTCCGATGGCCGTTCTCACCGAGGGCTCGATGGTCCCCGAGGAGATCCTGTTCGACCAGGACGGCAAGGCCCGGCCGCTGAGCACCTTCCGCGGCTACGTGCTGGCGCTGACGTTCATGTACACGACGTGCCCGATGCCGGATTTCTGCCCGCTGATGGACCGCAACTTCGCGACCGTCCAGGTGGCACTGAAGAAGTCGCCGGAACTCGCGCATGTCCGGCTCGCCTCGGTGACCATCGACCCGGCGCACGACACGGCCCCGGTGCTCAAGGCACACGCCGCGACACTCAAGGCGGACCCGGCCATCTGGAGCTTCCTGACCGGCGACGAACAAAATCTCTCGCACTTCGCCGCGCAGTTCGGCCTCTCCGTCATGCGCAACGACAAGGACCCCACGGATATCTCCCACACGCTCCGCACCATCGTCATCGACCCCTCTGGGAAGATCGTCAAGACGTTCAGCGGCAATTCGTGGACCCCGGCGGAACTTCTTGCGAGCCTCAAAGCGGTTCCCGCTCCCAGGCACTGACCGCGCCGCCCCGCCGGCGCTCGCGCTGACGCCGAAGGAACGCGCGCTCGTGGCGCGACTGCGGACGCCCTCCGCCGTGCAGGCCTGGCTGAACGCCATGCCCTACAACGATGAGGTCGGTGGGGAGACCCAGCGGAGCTTCCGGGGCGTGGTCCGCACGGGCCGGGCGCACTGCCTGGAGGCGGCGCTCTCCGCGGCCACGATCCTCGAGCAGCATGGCTATCCCCCCCTCGTGCTGAGCTTCGAGTCCATCGACCTGCTGGACCATGTGCTCTACGTGTACCGCGGCCCAGAGGGGTGGGGTTCCATTGCGCGCTCGCGGGACCCGGGCTTGCACGGCCGGAAGCCGGTCTTCGCCACGCCGCGGGCCCTCGCCCTCAGCTATGTCGAGGCCTATGTGGACTTCACCGGACGCATCAGAGCCTACGGCGTGGCAGACCTCCGGACGCTCGGCACCTACGACTGGCGTCTGGCATCGGGCAACGTCTGGAAGGTCGAGCGCATGCTGATCGACTATCCGCACCGGCCCATCACCTCATCGGATGCGCGCATCAACCGGCTACGCGCCCGGTACCACCACTTCCGGGAGCGCCACGGCTACAAGCCCTGGCGGTACTACCGCGGCCGCGACCGCTGGACCCCGCTGCCGCCGGAGTACAGACGGCGAGGCTGACGTGCTCTGCGGCCGTCGCCGAATCACTGGTGACGCCGACGGTGCCTTCACATAGCATTGGGGGCGTCTGGAGGACCTATGGCCCGCGCCCCGCTGTCGCCACGTCGTACTTCGCTGAGCCTTTCCATCCTGTTGATGGGGGCGCTCACGCTCGCCGCACCGCCGCGGACTGCGCAAGGGGCCCCCGCGGTCACGGCCGTTGAGGCCGCCAGAACAGGCAATCTCGCGGCGCTCAGGGCGATCGTCGCCGCCGGTGGCAATGTGAACGCGGCCGGCGTGGATGGCACGACGCCGCTGCTGGCCGCCGCCGTACGAGGCGATGCCGACACAGCCGCGTTCCTGCTGGGCCACGGCGCCCGCGCGGATCAGGCGAACCGCTACGGCGCGACGCCGCTGCGCGCTGCCGCGACTGCCGGCAACATCAAGCTTGCGGAAGCGCTCCTGACGGCGGGCGCGAGTCCGGACGCGGTGCGTGCCGAAAGTGGCGACACGCCGTTGATGCTCGCGGCCCGGGCCGGACACGTGGCCATCGTGCGCGCCCTGCTCGCGCGCGGCGCGAAGGTGGACCGCACCGATCCGCTCCGGAGCCAGACGGCGCTGATGTGGGCAGCCGCCGAAGGCCACGCGGACGTGGCCCGCGTCCTGATCGAGGCCGGCGCGCCGACTGCGGTCCTCTCGAAGACGAAGATTTCGCCGTTCATGTTCGCCATCCGCAGCGGAAGCGTCGACACGACCCGCGTGTTTCTCGATGCCGGCGTCAACGCCAACGAGCCGGCCTCTGACGGAACCCGGCCGCTCGTGCTGGCGATTCTCAACGCGCACCTCGATATCGCGGCGCTGCTGCTGGAGCGCGGCGCCGACCCGAAGGTCGAGGACCCGCACGGCCAGCCACTGCTGGTCCTGACATTCATGCGACGGGCGGAGAACCGCGCACTCTCGGCGGTGCTGCCGCGTCAACTTCCTCAGACCGGCGTCGACGCCTTCAAACTCGCGGAATTGCTGGTGGCCAAGGGCGCGGACATCAACGCGCGCTACAAGGGCGGCGGCCCGCCGAGGCATATCGCGCTCGGGCAATATCGCGCGCCCTTCACAGGCGCCACGCCGTTCTACGTCGCGTCCATCACGGCCGATGTGCCCTTCATGCGCTTCCTGGTCAAGCTGGGCGCCAACCCTGCCCTTGCGACGGACGCGGGCATTACGCCGCTGCTGGCCGCCTCAGGCATCGGCTACTGGGAAGGTGAAACGCCCGGGGGCAACCAGGACGCCATGGAGGCCGTGAAGCTGGCCTTTGAACTCGGCAACGATCCCAAGGCCGTCATTCCGACGACTGGCAAGATGGACCCGACCTGGCTGGGCGCCAATGCGCTGCATGGCGCGGCCAACCGCGGTGCCTCGGTGATGGTCCGCTGGCTCGCGGACAAGGGCGTACCGCTCGACGTGAAGTCGGTCAAGGGCGTGAGTCCGTACCACATCGCCGCGGGGCTCGACAGCGGGCAGTTCCATGCCTGGCCAGAGACGGCGAGTGTCATCCTGCAGATCGCAAAGGAGCAAGGCGTGACCATCGATACCCGGGAACCCACGTTTGACCGAGGCGGCCGTTGAGCGCGCGACCCGCGTACGCGCGCCGAAGCGCACTCCTCGTGACAGGGGTGGCCACGGTGGTGACGGGCGTCCTCGCGTGGATGCCGCTGACCGCACAGACGCCCCCTCCGCCCGCACAGGGCCAGGTCGCCGGCGTGGCTCCGGGCGTGGTCCTCGAGGCTCCACACAACCACACCGCCGAACTCATTCCTGGTGTGATCGCCGCCGGCGAGACCGTCGAGCTCCTTTCACCGAACGTCCAGAGCGGTGACGGCATCATCGGTCTGCCAGACGGCAGCGCGGTGTTCATCGAACTGCGCGACGGCCTGGTGACTCGTATCGCACCGGACAAGCAGTTCACCACCATCGCCAAGGCACCCGGCGTGAAGTCGATTGGTGCCGATGCGGAAGGTTCCGTCATCGCGCTCCTGAAGGACTCGCTCGAGATCGTCTATCCCGCCGCGAAGGCCCGCGTATGGGCGTCTGGCGCAGACGGCCTCTCGCTCAAGACCTGCAATGACTTCGTGGTCGCCCGGAACGGCGGCATCTACCTGACCGACGTCGGCCAGTACAACCAGCCCAAGTACAACCAGCCGACCGGCGTGGTCTACATCCCGAAGGGCGGCAAGGCCCGACTCGTCGCGAACACGACGGAGACCATGGCCCTGCCGAACGGCATCGTCCTCAGCCCGGACGACAAGCGCCTGTACGTCGTGGATTCGCGCAACAACTCGGGCATGGTGTGGGATGTCCAGTCGGACGGGTCGCTCACCAACCCACGCGCCTACGCCAAATATCGGATCACTGAAGCGCTGGACCGTGACTACACGCTCCAGGCAAACGGCGCCGCCGTTGATGCCGAGGGCCGCCTGTACGTCGCGATGCCGCTCGGTGTGCAGGTGTTCAGCCCGGCGGGAAGCTATCTCGGGCACATCCCGACGACGCTGAAGATTCAGAGCGTCTCGTTCGCGGGACCGAAGAAGGAATACCTCTACATGCTCGCGCAGCGAGCCGTGTGGCGCGTGAAGATGACCGCCCATGGCTACATGCCGCGGGCGAAGTAACCCGGCCCGCGGTCGGCCTTCGGGGGCACACGGGCCGGCCGCGGCCTAGTCGAGATCGAAGTCGCGAGTCGGCTTCGTCACCGGCTCCTTATGGGCCTGCTTCAAGGCCTCCTCGAACCGGCGCGAGAGCGCGTCTTCTTTCCCCTGCTCGGCGGCGAAGGACTGCTCGAAGAGCGCCTCCCGCTTGGCCTCCGCGGCCTGCAGGATCCGGTGCGCGTCGGTCAGCTCCGGCTTGTCGCCCCGGTCCGCCTCGCGGTGGGAGACGATGCGCCCGAGATTGGTGTCCACCACCAGCGTCGCCCCGCAGCACGGGCATTCCAGTTCGAGTTCACTCGTGAGCTTCGCCATGGCCGTATTCTAACGGCCGCCGCGCTGACGGCGGCGTTCGCCGGGACCCGTCCGCCATTCGCCGGGTTGCCCGCGGGACGCCTGAGACGACGTCCTATGCTCCGTCCATGGCCCCGTCACGACTCGGCTCTCTGGTGCTGACCGTGGTTGCCCTGGTCTCGGCCGTGGTGGCCGGACGCCTGATCTGGGTGGTGGTCGACGACCCGCTGCGATTGCTGCGGCTGTTTCTGTAGGAGATACGTCATGCAACATATCCATCGCACGCACTGGGGTCACCCCCGCCGCGGCCGTCCGTTTCTCGGCGTGCTCGTCGTCCTGGTGGGCATCATCCTGCTGCTGGATAACCTGCACGTCCCCGGTCTCGAGCCCCTTCGCGGGGAACTCTGGCCACTGCTCTTCGCCGCCTGGGGCCTCTCCGCCCTTCTGTTCGGTCGCGGAGGTGAGCGCCTCGTGGGCGCCTTCGCCGTCCTCGGTGGCGGGGGCGCGCTTGCCAACCATCTGCTCGGCTGGCATCTGGGCTGGCACCTCGTCTGGCCGGTGGCGCTCATCGTCTTCGGCGCGCGGATGGTGTTTCGCCGGCCGCCCTTCCATCGAGATCTGGATCAGATTCGGGAGGGACTGGCCCAGGCACGGGAGCGCCAGCACGCGCACGAGACGCCGGCCGGCGCCGCGACAGGGGCGGCAACAGGCACGGGCACGCCGGGCGAGGGAGACCGTGCGGCACGCATTCGGGAGTTCGCGTTTCTGGGCGGTGTCGACCGCAACAACACATCGCAGGCCTTTCAGGGGGGCGAAATCACGGCGGTCCTCGGCGGCGTCCAGTTGGACTTGCGGGAGTGCCGGATGGCAGGACCGAGCGCCCAGGTCGACATGCTGAGCCTGATGGGCGGTGTGAGCCTCCGTATCCCGCGCGACTGGTGCGTGGTCTCCGAGGTGACGGTCATGCTGGGCGGACTCGATGACCGGACGGCCGCGCCGGTCGATGCCCAGGCGCCTCGCCTTGTCATCACAGGACAAGCGATCATGGGTGGCATCGAGATCAAGAACTAGAACCCTGATGCACCCGATCCTCCACCACTGGCCGCGGCTCAGACTCTTCCTGCTCGCGTGGCTGCCTCTGGGCGCCGCGGCCGGACTCGGTCCGTTTCTCGCGGCCGGCGGCGCCGGCCACGACTGGGTACCGGTCGCGCTCTGGGGCGAACTCTTTGCCACACCAGCGCTCGCCTCGTGGTACCTCGTGCGCTACACGCCGCCCGGCGCGGGCATCGGCACGCTGGCCTGGCGCGTGGGGGGCGGAGCCGTCACAACCGCCTCCCTCTGGGCCGCTGCAGGCTGGGCCTGGTTTCAGCTGTGGGCTCCTGTCGCCCCAACTCCCGCTGCGCGCTTTACGCACTTCGCGCCGCTCGCGATGGGAGCCGTCGCGGTCTTGTTTGTCTCCGTGAGCGCCCTGCACTACGCGCTGGTGGCGGTGGATGGCCGCGCGGAGGCGATGCGCCGGGCACACGACGCGGAGGTCGGCGCACGCGACGCGGAGCTCCGCGCCCTGCGCGCCCAGGTCAACCCGCACTTCCTCTTCAACTGTCTGCACTCGATTAGCGCGCTCTGCGGTCACGACCCCGAGGCGGCGCGCCGCATGTGCCAGCAACTGGCCGACTTCTTCCGTGACAGCCTGCGCGCAGGTTCGGAGCGGCTCGTGCCGCTGGCCACCGAGGTCGCGCTCGTCCGGCAATACCTGGACATCGAGCGTGTACGTTTTGGTGAGCGTCTCCAGACGGAGATCGCCGTCACCGACGACGCGGAGGCGGTCCGCGTGCCACCCCTGCTCCTCCAACCGCTCATCGAGAACGCCATCCGTCACGGCATCGCGACCCTCGTGGAGGGCGGCGACATCCGGCTGCAGATCCGCGCCGACGGAGGCCGTGCCTCCGCCGTCGTGGACAATGCCTGTGATCCCGACGGCCGGCGTGGCGGCACCGGCATCGGGCTGGCCAATGTCCGCGCCCGCCTGCACGCGGTGTATGGTGACCAGGCAACGTTGACCGCCGGCGCAACCGGGACGCGCTACCGCGTGGAGCTCTCCTGGCCCACGGAGGCGACGTCGTGACACTCCGCGTGGCGATCGTCGACGACGAGGCACCCGCTCGGATGGTCCTGCGGGAGTATCTCGCCTCGGACCCCGACGTGGAAGTGGTGGCCGAGTGCGCAAACGGGTTCGAGGCGGTGAAGGCCGTCGCCGAGCAGCGCCCGGATCTCCTGCTCCTCGACGTCCAGATGCCCAAGCTCGACGGCTTCGAGGTCCTGGACCTTGTCCGACGCGACGTGGCGGTCGTCTTCACCACGGCCTACGACGAATACGCCCTCAAAGCCTTCGAGGTCCACGCCGTCGACTACCTGCTCAAGCCCTTCAGCCGGGACCGCCTGCACCAGGCACTCGCCCGGGTGCGGGAACGACTCAGCACCGCAGGCCAGGGTGTCCAGGCGACCGTCACCCCGGTGGACCTCCGGCGGACGGCGGACGCCTCGGGCAGCCCGCTGACGCGTATCGTGATCCGTGACGGCGCGGACGTCCACGTCATTCCGGTGGACCGGGTGGACTTCATCGAGGCCCAGGACGACTATGTCGCGGTGCACGCTGGTGAACGGCCCAGGCTGAAGGAGCAGACGCTCGGCAGCCTGGAAGCCCAGCTCGACCCGCGCCGCTTTGTCCGCATTCATCGGTCCTATCTCCTGAACCTCGACCGGCTCGCCCGACTGGAAGCGGTCAGCAAGGACACGCGAATGGCGGTCCTGCGTGACGGGCGCCGACTGCCCGTAAGCCGCACGGGGTTTGCGCGGTTGCAGGAACTCCTGTGAGAAGCTGAAGCATTCCCCGAGGCCCCCGTGAGCCAACTCAAGTCCGATCTCTCTTCCCTGACCCTCTCTGATGATCTAGCGCGGCCGCGCCGCACCAAAGCGCCGTGGATGGTGGCTGCCCTGCTCCTGCTCGCCGGAGGCGGGTGGTTCGCGCGGGCCCATTACGCTCCTCTCGTCGTGCGCACGGCACCGGCCACCTTCGACAGCGGCGGAGGACCCGCCAGGCCCACCGCCATACTCACGGCGTCGGGCTACGTGGTGGCGCGGCGCAAGGCCGTGGTCTCGGCCAAGATCCAGGGACGACTCGCCGAGTTGCGCGTGGAAGAAGGGAGCCAGGTACGCGACCAGCAGATACTGGCGCGGCTTGAGAGCAGCGACTTCACCGCCCAGGTCGAGCGTGCCCGCGCCGAGATGCTGCAGGCCGACGCCCAGGCCGCGAGCGCGCAGGCCGGCATCAGGCGCGCCGAGGCCGATCTGGCCGAGGCCACGCGGCAGCGTGCCGTCAACGAACGCCTGGCGGCCGAAAAGATCCTGCCGACGGATACGCTCGATGCCAGCCGCAGCCGCGTGCGCGTGTTCGAGGCTGCCGTTGGCCAGAGTCAGGCCGACCTGGCCCGCGCCGAGGCGACGCGCGCCCAGGCGAAAGCGGCCCTTTCGTTTGCCCAGGCCCAGTTCGACAACACCGTCATCCGCGCCCCCTTCGCAGGCGTCGTGGTCAAGAAGATGGCGGAGGTCGGTGAAAGCGTGGCGCCGATTCCGCCAGGCGTGAACCTCTCCTCGTCGTCTGGGGCCATCGTCGCCATGGCCGACATGACGACCCTCGAAGTCGAAGTCGACGTCGCGGAAGCCAACGTCGCGCGACTCTCGGCCAACCAGCCAGCCGACGTCACCATCGAAGCCTTCCCCGAGAAGCACTACCGTGCGGTGCTGCGCCAGGTCATCCCCACCGCTGACCGTACCAAGGCCACCGTGCAGGTCAAGGTCGCGCTCGTCGACACCGACCCGAACATCAAGCCCGAGATGAGCGCCAAGGTGAGCTTCATCGCTCCCGAGCAGCCGAAGGTCGAAGGCGCTCCCGCTGTCAGGGTCATCGTCGCCCCACCGGATGCCGTGGTGGATCGCGACGGTGGGTCCGTCGTGTTTGTCGTGCGCGACGGCACCGTCACCCTCGTGCCGGTCAAGACGGGCGGCAGCCGTGCCAGCGGCGTGGAAGTCATCTCGGGCCTGACCGGCTCCGAGGTTCTGGTCATCAATCCCCCGGCGTCGCTCACTAGCGGGGCCCGTGTGACGGAACAGGAGTAGGAGACATGGCCAGCGTCGACGTCCGGCAGGTCCGCAAGGTCTACAAACGCGATGCGGAGGAGATCGTCGTCCTCAACGGGATCGACCTCCAGGTCCCTGACGGCGAGTTCGTGGCGCTCATGGGCCCGTCCGGCTCCGGCAAGACCACGCTCCTCAACCTCGTCGCCGGCATCGACCGCGCCACGTCGGGTAGCATCACGGTGGGCCAGACCAATGTCACGTCGCTCTCGGAGGGTGAGCTGGCCCGGTGGCGGAGCCGCAATGTCGGCTTCATCTTCCAGTTCTACAACCTGATCCCCGTCCTCTCGGCCGTGGAGAACGTGGAGCTGCCGCTCCTGCTCACGAGCCTCTCCCGGTCGCAACGCCGGGAGCGCGCGCTGACCGCGCTCAAGGTCGTCGGCCTGGCCGACCGCGCGAAGCACTACCCGCGGCAGTTGTCGGGCGGTCAGGAGCAGCGCGTGGCCATCGCGCGCGCGATCGTCACCGACCCGTCGGTCATCGTCGCCGACGAACCCACCGGCGACCTCGACGCCAAGAGCGCCGAGGACATCCTGAATCTGCTGGACCTGCTGAACCGGGAGTTCAAGAAGACGATCGTGATGGTGACCCACGATCCACGGGCCGCGGGCCGGGCCCATGTGGAACGGCATCTCGAGAAGGGTCAGCTGGCCTCGAGCATCGTCCGGCGGGAGGTCACGGCGTGAAGTTCCTGCCCTACGTGTTGAAGCACTTGCGCCGGAGCTGGGTCCGGACGCTCAGCACGATCGTCGGGATGGCGCTCTGCATCTTCCTGATCTGCGTGTTGCAGACAGTCCTGGACGCGATCCGGAAGACGACCGAAGCCGCGGACCCCTCGCGCGTCGTGACCCGCCATGCGGTGAGCCTGACCTTCAACATGCCGCTGGCCTACAAGCCGCGCATCCAGGGTCTGGCCGGCGTGAAGCGTGTCGCCGTCTCGAACTGGTTCGGCGGGGTCTACCGCGACATGAAGGATTTCTTCCCGAACTTCGCGGTGGAATCCGAGGACTACTTCCCGATGTACCCGGAGTACGTGGTGCCTCCAGCCGACTACGCCGCGTACCTCGCGGACATGCAAGGGGCCCTGGTCGGCCGCGACGTGGCGACGAAGTACGGCTTCAAGGTCGGCGACAGCTTCCAGATGGAGAGCTTCATCCCGCCCTACCGCGTCAGCGGACCGCTCAAGTTCAACGTGCGGGGCATCTATGACGCGCCGCCAGGCCGGAAGAGCTCGGTCAACGTCGGCATGATGTTCTTTCATTACAAGTACCTCTATGAGTCGGTCCGCGGGCGACGCGGCGTCGGCAGCTACGCGGGCGCGGGCACGTTCAGCATCCAGGTCTCCGATCCGGCGCGGGCCAATGCCGTCATGAAGGCCATCGACACGAACTTCGAGAACAGCGATGTCCAGACCAAGACGGAGACCGAAGGCGCGTTTCTCGCCGGCTTCATCGCGCTCACGGGCAACCTCGTCGGCCTCCTGAACGGCGTGGGACTCGCCGTCGGGTTCACCATCCTGCTGGTCACGGCCAACACGATGAGCATGGCCGTGCGTGAGCGACGCACGGAGATTGCCGTCCTGAAGACGCTGGGCTTCCCGAGTGCGCTGGTCATGGGGCTCATCCTCGGCGAGGCCTTTGCGATCGCCACGGCGAGTGGCGTCATTGGCGTGGTCATGGCCCGACTGGCCGTGGGTAACCTCGCCAATCTGCCCTTCATGGGCCTGCTGCTCGGTAACTTCCCCGCCCTGGAGGTCTCGCCGACGGTTGGACTGCTGACGCTCTCGCTGGCCGTTGTGCTCGGCACCGGCGCCGGATTCGTGCCGGCGCTGGGTGCCTATCGTTCCCGCATCACCGAGGCGTTGAGGTCCATCTGATGGCGTTGCCGATCACCTACAACATCCGGAGTCTCTACGTCCGCGGACGCGTGACGCTGCTCGCCATCGGCGGCATCGCACTCGTGGTCGCCGTGCTCGTGGTGCTCTTCGCCATGGCGAACGGCTTCCGTCTGGCCCTGCGGGCCACGGGATCGACAGACAACGCCATCGTCACGCAGCGCGGCTCGAACTCGGAACTCACGTCCGGCCTCTCGCGCGAGAACGCCCAGGTGCTGATGGCGGACGACCGCGTGATGCGCAAACCGGATGGGCAGCCGCTGGCGTCCCCCGAAATCGTCGTCGTGGCCTCGCTGACCCGCAAGGACGGCCAGGATGTGAACGTGACCGTGCGGGGCACCACGGCCGCCGCATTCGATGTCCGGAGCGGGCTCCACATCACCGAAGGCCGGCGGTTCCAGCCCGGTCTCTACGAGATCCTCGTCGGGCGCAAGCTGCAGCAGCGGATGAAGGGACTCGCGGTCGGCAAGAGTATCCGCCTGCAGCGGAAGGACTGGACGATCGTCGGGATTCTCGACGCGGGCGGGAGCGGGTTCGAAAGCGAGATCTGGGGAGACGTGGATGCGATGGGTCCGGCCTTCAACCGGGGCAACGGCTATCAATCCCTCACGCTCCGGATGCGCGACCCGCGCGCCATCCGCGCGATGAACACGGAACTGCAGCGCAACCCCCGGATGCAGGTGCAGGCCATTCAGGAGCGGCAGTACTACGAGAACCAGTCGGGTGAAGTCTCCGGTCAGCTCCTGGGGCTGGCGGTGTTCGTCGCCGTGGTCATGGGCATCGGCGCCGTGTTCGGGGCCATGAACACGATGTACGCCATCGTGGCGGCGCGGACGCGCGAGATCGGGACGTTGCGTGCGCTCGGCTTCTCGAAGTCCGCGATCCTGACCTCGTTCGTCCTGGAGTCCACCTGCCTGGCGCTGGTTGGCGGTCTGGCCGGGTGTCTCCTGGCGCTCCCCTTTAACGGAATTTCGTCCGCCGCTGGCGGCGCGAACTTCGCGGAGGTGTCGTTCGCGTTCCGGGTAACGAACGACTCGTTGGTGCTGGGGATGGGACTGGCCCTGGTGATGGGCGTGGCAGGAGGACTCCTGCCGGCATTTCGTGCGTCTCGCCTGCCGATTACGGCAGCCTTGCGCAGCTGAGCGACGGGGCTAGTTCTCTTCTTCCCCGAAGCCTTCTTCGACAGCCAGGAAGCGTGTCGGCGGGCGGAGCGCCTCCCGGTAGTCGTAGATTGGGAGATCGCGGACGTGCAGGGTCAGCGCGCACCCGGGTGCCTTTTCGTCGACGACGACCGCGACGGGACTCCCCTCGACGCCCTCGCGGAACGCGAGCCTGCAGCCACAGGCCAGCCGCGCGTGCGTAAACCCCTTCAACATGTTCGGATCATACTCCGATCGCCGGGCGGCTCCGGCCCGGAGACGATCAGAGCAGCGCCTTGATTTCCGCCTCGAATCGGGATCTGGAGGCGATCCCGGCGTGTTTCCGGCAGATCGTGCCATCGCGCGCCAGGATGAACGTTTGGGGAATACCGAGGAACGGTCCGTAGGCGGTCTCGACGTCCTTCCGGTTCAAGCCGATGAGCACCGGGTAGTTCATCTTGAGCTGCTCCGCGTAGGGCTTCACGTCCTCCGGGGTGTCATCCACCGAGATGCCCAGCACCTGGATGTCCTTCGCATACTGCTGCTGAAGCGCCACGAAGTCCGGTATCTCGGCCTTGCAGGGGGCACACCAGGTCGCCCAGAAGTTCACGAGCACGATCTTGCCTTTGAACTGCCCGAGGGCGACGTCCTTGCCGTCCATGTCCTTGAGGCTGAGGGACAGGTCTGCCGGCTTGCCGATGGCCGAGGGCGACGGGTCGTCCTTGACGGCGGTGTCACACGCCTCGGCCGGTGGCTTCACCGCCGCCTCCTCCGCCGGATGCTTCTGGCAGGCCACATCGCAGATGAGCAGCACCAGGGCGGCGGCAGCCGCCCCCATCGAGATCCACCGATCGGAAGTCTGGGACATGGGTCAAATTATCGCCCGAGTGTCCCCTCTGCGCCACCAGGCGCCGTCGGCACGCGACACTCGCCGTGACGGGGGCGGCCCCGTAGCCACGTGCCCGCACGCCCGTGACACGACACCCGCGGCATACGACTTGCTCCCGCCGCGGCCAAGAGCCCTCGATTGGAGGGCTCGGGCCGAGTACACTGGCCGCTCTCGAAGGAGCCATCATGAACCGCTTCACACGCGGGGTGTTCGCCGCAGCGACCGCCGCCCTGCTGACCGGCCTGTTACCGGCGTCCGCCCTCGCACAGACGCCGTTTGTTCCGTACTTCGGCAAGAACCAGATCAGGTACGACAACTTCCGGTGGCACACCTACACGACCGATCACTTCGAGATCTACTTCTATCCGGAGATGGAGGAACACCTGGAGCGGGTGGCCGGCTATGCCGAGAGCGCCTACCAGCACATCTCCACGCTGCTGAAGCACGACATCTCCGGCAAGATCACGCTCATCCTGTTCAAGACCAGTTCCGAGTTCCAGGAACAGAACGTCATCCCGGGAGGCGCGCAGGAAGGCGTCGGCGCGTTTGTCGACTCCGCGCGGAGCCGGATGCTGCTGCCGATCGATGAACCACCGGACCTGCTCTATCGGCTGGTCGTGCACGAACTCGGGCACGTCTTCCAGAACGACATCATCCCGGTGGGTCTGATCCGGCAGAGCGTGCCGCTCTGGGTTCACGAAGGCAACTCCGACTACCTGGCCGGCATCTGGCGGCCGATCGATCTCATGACGGTCCGGGACGCGGCCGTGGCCGACATCATCCCGAAGATGAGCAAGCTCGACGGCTACGGGAACTTCGGCAACCCGCGCCTCATCTACAACCTCGGGCACGCCTGCTTTGAGTTCATGGAGGCGCGCTGGGGCAAGGAGGGCGTCCGCCAGTTCATGTTCGCGCTCCGCAAGTCGGTCATCGGTGGCGGCGAGGATGCCTACCAGGATGCCTTCAAGCTGACCGCCGAGGAATTCGACCAGCAGTTCGACAAGTATCTGAAGGATCGGTTCAAGGCCTTCCGTGACAGGGAACGCCCGGCGGATTACGGCCGCAACCTGGCGCCCAACCCGGAGAAGACAAAGTTCCGCGAAGTCCTCTCGGCCGAACCCTCACCCTCGGGCGACCTGATGGCACAGGTCACGGTCAACCGGAAGGACCAGGAACTCGACATCGTCCTGGTCTCGAGCAAGGACGGCTCAATCGTCCGCAACCTCACCAGTGGGTTCGACAAGGACAAAGGCTTCGAGTTCCTCATCCAGCCGGGCATGCGCTACAACACCGTGGCCTGGATGTCGTGGTCGGCCAACGGTGACCGCCTGGCCTATTTCGTCCGGCGCGAGAAGCACCGGACCCTGATCATCCAGAACGTCCTCACCGGGTCGATCGAGCGGCGCATCGAGATGAAGACCATCGATGAACCGGAATCGCCCAGCTTCTCACCGGACGGCACGCAGGTCGCCTTCGCCGGACTGCAGAACGCCACCGGAGACATCTTCACGGTCAACGTGGAGAGCGGCGCGGTGGCCAACGTCACCAAGGACACCTTCGCGGACTCCGGTCCCTCGTGGACGCCGGACGGGAAGGCCCTGATCTACATCGCGCGCATCAGCGGCAGCGAGAAGCTGTTCCGGCTGGATGTCGCCAGCGGCAAGAAGACCCAGCTCACGTTCGGGACGCATGACGACGGACAGGCCCGATTCATCGACGACGCCACCATCGTGTTTCCGTCAACGGCCATGGACCCGAACAAGGTCATTTCGCCCGAGGATGCGCGCAATGGCGTCACCTACAACATCTGGACGCTCAACCTGAAGAACGGCGAACTGCTGCAGCAGACCGACGCGGTGGCCGGCAATGTGGGCCCCATCGTGCTGAACCGCGGCAAGACGAAGCAGCTGGCCTTCATCACCTACTACAAGGGCGAGTACGAGCTGCATACCCTCGACAAGAAGGAGCCTGTCGCGAAGGCCGCGTCAGCCGACTTCGGATCGCCGGGACCGGTCATCGACTTCCAGAGCCCCGTCAGCCATACGCTGGTCCCGACCAACAAGCGGAAGAAGGGCACGTTCGAGAAGATGTTTCTGGACGGCCGCCCTCCCATCAGCGTGGGCGTCACCAGCGGTGGCGATGTCTTCGGCGGCACCCAGGTGGTCTTCAGTGACGTCCTGGGCGACAAGCAGTTCGCCTTCTCGGCCGCCTCCATCCAGCAGTACCGCACCATCGGCGCCAGCTATACCAACCTGGAGCGGCGGTTTCAGTACTCCTTCCAGGGCTACTCCCAGAAGCAGTTCTTCTACGGCAACCTGGACGGCGTCTTCTACGACCCGTCGTTCTCGGGGCTCATCTCACGCGATCTCGCCACCGCCACGCGCACGATCCAGGGCGGCACGGCCTTTGGCATCTACCCGTTGAACAAATACCGGCGCGTGGAGGTCTTCGGTGGTCTGGTGCACTACCGCGAGGAATACAACGACCCGGGTCTCCAACAGTTCTCGGTCGACTACCAGCAGGAGCTCTGCAACTGTGCGCAGCCGCTCTTCAATAACGGCTTCAGTGCCCCGCTGGGTGTGAGCTTCGTCCAGGAGACGACGGTCTTCCGCGAATACGGCCCGCTGGCCGGAAACACGGTTCGCGCCAGCTATCAGTACGCGCCCAACATCGGGAGCAACTCCGTGACACGCCAGACCGTGGACGGGGATGCCCGGCTCTATCAGCGCCTGGCGTCGAACGGCGTACTGGCGCTTCGGGCCCGCGGCTTCCGGAGCTGGGGCCGTAACCCCGACTACATCTATTTCGGCGGCAACTCCGAGATGCGGGGCTACGACTACCTCCAGTTCATCGGTCAGCGCGTGTTCTTCCTGAACGCCGAACTCCGATTCCCGTTCATCGAAGCCATGCTCACGCCCATCGGCGTGATGGGCGGCATCCGCGGTGTCTTCTTTGCTGACGCCGGCGGCGCCAGTTTCGCGGGACAGAACTTCACCTTCCTCAGCCGCAAGACCGAGGTCCAGACGCCGGTCACCTACGACCCGGTCACGCTGGCGCCCATCAATGGCACGCCACGCACAATCTCAGGGCTGAGACTCGTGGACGGGCGGGCATCCTACGGCGTGGGCCTCGAGACCTTTCTCCTCGGGTTCCCGGTGCACTTCGACTGGGCGTGGCGGACGCTACTGAACCGGGACTGGGAGGATGTCGCGTTCGCGACGCAGGGTGGGAGCGCCGCATTCCGGAAGCCGCGCTTTCGGATGTGGATTGGGTACGACTTCTAGATCGGTGTGACTGGCCGGCGACTCCACACGGAGCCGTCGGCGTCAGTTCTTGGCCAGGCGCAGTTCACTGCGCGGCAGATCCATCGTGACCCGGTAGGGCGCCAGGAATTTGTGCCCGACAATGCCGCCGATCTCAAACCCCAGCAGCGCGCTTGGGGTCCGCAGGTTCAGCACGACCAGCGGCATATTCGTATAGCTGAGCGTGTCGAAGGAGAGGTCCACGCCCGGCAGCAGGAACGCCTCCTTGTCCCACCCGGACATGCCAAAGACCTTCAGGGGAATCCTCCGCGCGGGCTTCATGTCGAGCCCCTCGGCCACCGCGGTGCTGATCGAAATCACCTGACCGCCTGTGTCTACGACGAAATACGCGGGGTGTGACTTGTTGAGGAGGCCGCGGACCAGCGCGAGCCGCTGCAGTCGCATGGGCAGCGCGAAGTCCGAAGGCCCTTTCGGGATCTCCCTCGCAATCAACATCACGCTGTTCCGATAATCAATCGACACCGACAGACCCAGCGCCAGCGGGGAGAAACTGTCCGTTTCCTTCTTCGGAATCCGCGCACCGAGCCCGGGACTCTTGATGAGCACGGGGACGTTCTTGACCGTCAGCGTGCCGATTTCAATCGTGTCCAGGCGTCCGAGTTGCAACCCGCGCAGCCCGACATCCCCGACGCCGGCGCTGAGCGTGTAGGTAATGGGCCGCACGCCCAGATGCCGCGCCGTGTCCTCCGAAATGACCGTCTCCTCGGCGCCCGTATCGAGCACCAGGTCGCGCGCGCGCTCGCCGTTGATCCTGGCCCGCACGACAACCTTCTCGTTCACGAGCTTGAACGGAAGCGTGTGGACCTGCGCCGGGTCGCCCTGGACCTGGATCGGCGTCTTGCCGGCAAAGGCCTTGAGAAACACCACTTCGGTCCGCGACCACGCCGCCCGCTCGCTCCGGTCCTTGTTCGGCAGGAGGTTCACGAAGTTGGTGTAGGCGTTGGCGGCCTCGTCATACCGGTTCATCCGCTCGTAGATGTCGCCCACCTGGAAGTGGATTTCCCCATCACGGGGCGCGGCGGCAGAGGCGGCCAGCGCCTCGGTCAGCGCGGCATCGAGTTGGTTCCGCGTCGCAAGGGAGCGAGCCACACCGAGCCGGGCCCGCGAGGACCCCGGGGTCCGCTTGAGGGCCTCACGATAGAGCGCGTCGGCTTCGTCGAACTGGCCGCTACCCCAAAGCGCATCGGCGCGCAGCGTCGCGACTTCGGGGTCGTCCGGGAACTCGCGCGCGAGGCGTTCTGTTTCCCCCCGCGCCATCGCCCACTCGGCCACGATGAGGCCAGTCCGGACCTTCCACTTCCGCGCACGGACGGCGAGGCTGCGATCGGGTGAGGTGGCCGCGCGGTCGAACGCCGTCATGGCCTCGAAATAGCGGCTGTCTCCAGAGAGGATCGTCCCGAGTTGAAACTGCAGCTCCGCGTCGACCGAGCTGAGCGGATCAGCGGCACGGACCACGAATGAGGCAGCTGCGGCAGAGACGGCAACGGCGACGGCGATGGCACGAGCGTGGCGCATGACCCCTCCGGACAGGCCCTATCGGGTGTAGACCTCAATGGGCGGGCCATCGTACATCTGATCGACCCGGATGATCTGTGTCTCGCGGCTATAGGATCCCAGTTCGTAGTCTTCGCTCATGATGAGCGCCTTGATCGGCCGCGTCGGACACACTTCGGCGCACAAGCCGCAGAAGCTGCACCGCGAGAGATTGAAGTCAAAGTAGTCCAGGACCTTGATCTTGAGCCCGGCCTCCCGATGGCCGCCCAGAGCGATGAGGTCGTCAGGGCAGACCTTGGCACACTGGTCGCACACGATGCAGGTCTGCGCGCCGGTCGCCGGCTCGACCTGCAGACGCAGCACACCCCGAAACCTGGGCGACACCGCGCGCCGCTCCTGCGGGTACTGGAAGGTAAACGCCGGCTGCGGGGTGTACTTGAGCGTCACCCACAGCCCTTTGAGCAGGTCGACGAGCAGCCACTTCCGGAGCCAGCGGCCCATGGGTTATCCGTTGATCAGCGTCGGCTCGGTGTCGCCGACGTGAATGACGCGTTCGTGCCGAAGGACGGTGCCCTCCCGGCGGATGCGGTCCTGAAGCCGCATCAGGCCGTAGAGCAGCGCTTCCGGCCGCGGCGGGCAGCCCGAGACGTAGACGTCGACCGGCACAATCTTGTCGACACCCTGCAGCACGCTGTAGGTCGGGAAGGGGCCGCCGGCATTCGAGCAGCTGCCCATCGAGATCACCCACTTGGGCTCAGGCATCTGGTCGTAGAGCCGCCGAAGGACCGGGGCCATCTTCTTGGTGACCGTGCCGGCCACGATCAGCAGATCCGCCTGGCGCGGTGACGCCCGGAAGACTTCAGCGCCGAACCGGGAAATATCGTACCGGGAGGCCGACGCCGCCATCATCTCAATCGCACAGCACGCTAGGCCGAAGCCCATCGGCCAGAGCGCCGAATAGCGCGCCCAGGTCAACACGCGGTCGATGTTGGTCGTAATGAAGTTGTCCGGAAACCGGTGATCGATCAGCCCCATACCTGTGTGCGTCGACTGTACAGCATCCCGGCACACCCGGTCCCGCCCCTATAATCCGCCCATGCGGATAGGAGGTCCGGGATGGTGCGGGGCGGGGCGGGTCCTGGGACTCTGCCTCCTGACGCAGTGCCTGCCTGCCACGGCCTGGTCGCAGGGCCTGCCGGCCCTGCCGCTGTCGTTCGGCCATGGGCGGGTCGTCGTCAGCGGCGACCTGGCGGCATCGGGCGCACCCGAAGACCTCGGGTTCTTCAACTACAGCGACTACGAGCACAGCACCCTGCGGGAATTGCGGGTGGGCCTCGGGGCCGAAGTGAAGGTGAACCGCCGGCTCGCTCTCCTTGGCGAGGTCCGTACCGGCGAGCTCTCCCACCTGCATCTGTTCTCCTTCTTCGCCCGCGTGCAGCCCTGGCCGGATCGCCGGCTCAGTATTCAGATGGGACGCATCCCTCCGACCTTCGGGGCATATACGCGCCGGACCTACAGCCGAGACAATCCGCTCATCGGATACCCGATGGCCTACCAGTACCTCATCTCCCTGCGGACGGACGCCGTCCCAGTCTCCGGTGATGACCTCGTCCGGATGCGCGGTCGTGGATGGCTCTCGGCCTTCTCCGCCGGCGCGGCCACGCTGGATCGAGGCGTGCCGCTGGTCACGGTGTTCAGCCGCGACACGGGCATCCAGGTGAGCGGTGGGAGGGGCGCCGTCAACGTCTCCGCCGCCGTCACGGCGGGCAGTCCCTCAAACCCACAACTCCACGATGGGAACGGGGGCGTCACCGTGACGACACGGGCAACGCTCACCGTGGCCCCCGGGCTGCTGCTCGGCGCGTCCTACGCCAGTGGCACATTCCTCCCCGACCGGCTCAGCGGCCTGGGCAGCCGTCCCCAGCGGGGCGGCCAGCGAGTCGGCGGACTCGATATGGAAGCCGCCGCGGGCCCCTGGGTCACACGGGCGGACCTGGTCGTCAGCGAATGGCGCATGCCGGTGATCAACCAGCCCGCACTGATCGACCCCCTGCGCGCCGTCGTGGCAGCCCTCGAAGTCCGCCGCAACCTCGTCCCCGGCTTCTATGTGGCGGGACGGGCCGAGCGGCTGCTCTTCAACACGGTGCCCACGAGTCTGGGCCGCACGTCCTGGGAGGCGCCCGTCACACGCGTGGAACTCGGGGCCGGCTATGCGCTGCTCAGGAATCTGGTGGCCCGCACGAGCCTCCAGGTCAACCGCCGCGACGGTGGCCGCGTGAGGCGCAACGTTCTCCCGGCAGCGCAGCTGCTGTTCTGGTTCTGATGGCGCGCCACGTCCGCTCTCTGATCGCGATCAGCTGGAGCGTCATGGCCGCCGCCGGCTTCGGCGTCGCCATGGCCCAACAGCCGGCCGCGAAGCCAGCAGGAGCGCTGCGCGGACGCGTCGATATCCGGCGCGTCGCCCCGGTACCGGAGCGGCGCCCGGGCACCTCGGAACTGAGCGCCCCTCTGCCGCGGGAAGCCACGGACCGCCGGCGCGCCGTGGTCTTCCTGGAATCCGCACCACGAGGCGCCTTCGAGGATCGCGAACTCCCCCGCGTGAAGCTGGACCAGCGGCGAGAGACCTTCGTGCCGCACGTGCTGGCGATCATGACGGGCACGACCGTGGACTTCCCCAACAGCGACGCCACCTTCCATAACGTGTTCTCCCTCTCGAAGACCCAGCGCTTCGATCTCGGGCGCTACCCGCAAGGGCGGAGCAAGAGCGTCCGGTTCGACCGGCCCGGCGTCGTGCGGGTGTTCTGCGACATCCATTCCCACATGAGCGCCTTCATCGTCGTGTTCAGCCATCCGTATTTCGCCGTGACCGATGCAGACGGCCGGTATCGCATCGACGGCATTCCGGCCGGCACCTACAGCGTCTCGGCGTGGTACGAGGGTGACACCCGGGACACGCGCAGCATCACGATCCCCGAGAGCGGCAACGCCGACCTCGACTTCACGATCAACTGACGCGCGACGCACATGCCCCTGCTGGCTTCGCTCTCGAACCGCATCTTCCTCGCCTGCACACTGGTGGCCACGACCGCCCTCGGCATCGTGCTGTATGTGGTCAACGCGCGCATCTCGGCCGAAGTCGAGACCGAGGTGCGACGCGGCCTCACCGAGGCCGCGGGACTGGTGGACGAACGGCGGGCCACCCTGACCGACACCTTCACGCGGCTGGCCACGCTCGTCGCTGACCTGCCCAAGCTGAAGGCCGCGGTGGCCACGGCCGACCCCCCCACCGTCCAGCCCCTGGCGGACGACTACCGCGTGCAGACCAACGCGGACGTCCTCGTGGTCACCAGCACTGGCGGTCTGGTGCTCGGCTCGGCCGGCGCGGACGACTCATCCCTTGCCGCCGCCGTCTCGCTGGCCAACGGGGCCGACACGAGTTCGCGATTCGCGCCTCACGCACGCGGCCTGCTCCAGTTCGTCAGCGTTCCCATCATCATCGGCCCGGCCGAGCAGCTCGGGCATCTCACGCTGGGCTTCTTTCTGGACAACAAGCTCGCCGGCCAGTTCCGGGACCTCACCGGCAGCCACATCGCGTTTGCCTGGGGTGCGCAGGTGCTCGCCTCGACGCTTCCGGCCGCTGGCCCTGCGCTGGGCGGCGCCACGCCAGGCAGCGTCATCACCATCGATCGGGACACCTATGTCGTCGACCGCCGGCCCATGGGTCCGCGCCTGGCCCTGGGTGCCGCCGACGGTCCCTTCACGCTGGTGCTCCGGTCGCGCACCGAACGCCTGCGCAATCTGAACGCCATCCAGACCGCCCTCGTGGGCGTCCTCATCGTGACCCTGCTCGTGGCCACGCTGGTGAGCTACGGCGTCGCCCGGACTGTCGCCCGGCCGCTTGCGGCCATTACCTCGCGGATGCGCGAGATCGCCGCGACCGGCGATCTGACCCAGAAGATCACGCTCGGCGGACACGGCTGGGATGATGAGGACGCGCGACTGGTCGCCACGACCTTCAACACGCTGACCGAATCCGTGGCGACATTTCAGGCCCAGGCGGCCCAGCGCGACAGGCTGGCCTCGCTCGGCCGTCTCTCGACGGTGGTGGCCCATGAAGTGCGCAACCCGCTGATGATTATCCGAGCGGCACTCAGCAGCCTGCGGCAGGCACGCGCCACGCCCGACGATATCGCCGAGGCCGTCACCGACATCGACGAGGAGACCGCGCGGCTCAATCGCATCGTGACGGAGGTGCTGGACTTTGCACGCCCGCTGCGTTTTGAGTACTCCGAGACGCAGGTGAACGACGTCTGCCGGGCGTCTGCTGCGGCCGCCATGACCGGGGATCCTGGACCTGGCATCGTCCTCGCATTGGATCCGGTCATGCCCAGGATTTCCACAGATGCGGAACGACTCCGCACCGCCCTCGTCAACGTCCTGATCAATGCCCGTCATGCCGTGGAAGCCAGGCCCGGAGACGGGGCCGGCACGGCCAATCCCGAGGCCATCCGCCTTGAGACGACCGTACTCAGCCCCGAACGCGTCCGGATTACTGTCGTGGATCGCGGCGTCGGTATCGCACCCGAACATATGTCTACGATCTTCGAGCCCTACTTCACGACACGCCGGACGGGCACGGGCCTCGGCCTGCCCATTGCCCGCAACATCGTCGAAGGCATGGGCGGGCGCATCGCGGTGAGCAGTACTCCCGGTGCGGGCACGCGCCTCGATATCGACCTTCCCTGCCAGCCGATCGGGGTCCGCGCATGAGTGCCGTCCCCCACGGCTCAGTCCTCCTCGTCGACGACGAAGAGAAGATCCGCAAGCGCCTCGGCCGGGCCTTGAGCACGGACGGGCACGACGTCGTGGAGGCGGTCGACGGCCGGGACGCGCAGCGACAGTTGGGGCTCCGGCCCTTTGACGTCCTCGTGGCCGACAACCTGATGCCCGGCCTCACCGGGATCGAGCTTGTCAGGGACATCGTGCGGGCGCTCCCGCCAGCGGAGCGCCCCGAGGTCCTGCTGATGACCGCGCACGCCACCGTGGAGAGCGCCATCGAGGCGATGAAGCTGGGCGCCCTCGAATACCTCCAGAAGCCATTCGAGGTGGATGAACTGCTCGCGCTGGTCCGCCACGCGATGGAGCACCATCGGCTGCGTTCCGAGCGGCAGTACCTGATCACGGAACGCAACGAGGACTTCAACCACTACGGCATCGTCGGACGCAGCCGGGGGATGCAGGAAGTCATCCGCCGGGCGGAACGCGTCGCCGACACCAAGAGCACCGTGCTCATCACCGGGGAAACGGGCACGGGCAAAGAGATGGTCGCTCGGGCCATCCATCACCGGAGCGCGCAGCGCGAGATGCCCCTCATCAAGGTGAACTGCGCGGCCATTCCCGACACGCTCCTGGAATCGGAGCTCTTCGGACATGTCCGGGGCGCGTTCACCGGTGCGATGGCCAACAAGCGGGGCAAGTTCGCCCTGGCGGACGGCGGGACGATCTTCCTCGATGAGATCGGCACGTTGACACTCACGCTCCAGGCGAAGTTGCTGCGCGTCCTGCAGGAGCGGGAGTTCGAGCCCCTCGGTGCCGAGCGGAGCCAGCGCGTCGACGTCCGCGTGATCGCCGCCACGAACCGCGACCTGCGCAAGATGGTCGGCGACGGCACCTTCCAGGAGGATCTCTACTACCGCCTCAACGTGATTCCCATCGAGATTCCGCCACTGCGCGACCGGCGCGATGACATCCCGGCGCTCATCGAGCACTTCGTCGACAAGCACCGCCATCGGACCGGGCGGACCGTCACGGGCGTGCATCCAGACGCCGCGGTCGCGCTGCAGCACTATGCCTGGCCGGGCAACGTCCGCGAACTTGAAAACACCATCGAACGCGCGATCGTGCTCTCCCAGGGCCCGGAACTGACCGTCTCCGCGGTCTCGTTCCTCGGAGTCCAGGGGCAGGGGCAATCCGGTCTCCCCTCCCTCGGCCTGCACCAGAACATCGAATGGGTGGAGAAGGAAACGATTCGCAAGGCGCTCGAACAGGCCGGCGGTATCAAGAAGGACGCGGCCGATCTGATGGGCATCAGCCAGCGGGCGCTGAGCTACTACCTGGCCAAGTACCGGTTCGACTGAGCACTTTCACGAATAGGCCACGATTACGAGAGTCGTAACCCCCATGGTGCCTGACCAGCCGGCAATGGCCCCTGCCCCGGCGTGGCGCATCCCAACGACCCGGTCACGGCGGGCACCGGCCTTGCTAGAGAACGGACGATGCCTATCCATCGTCTCCGAACATTCACAGGCCGACCACACCGGTTCGCTGCACTCGTCGTGGTTGCGACCGTTGCCCTGACCGGCGCGGCGTGCGACGAAGCGCTCAGCCGCGTGACCGGTCCGACCCCAAACCTCACGGTCTCCTTTGCCAGCATTCAGCGCGACATCTTCGCGGCTCCCGACTCCAGCGGCCGACCCGGCTGCGTGTCGTGCCACTCCGATGCCCTCGCCCGCTTCAACGGAGGCCTGAGCCTC
Organism: Acidobacteriota bacterium; assembly: GCA_947482665.1. Classification (GTDB taxonomy): domain Bacteria; phylum Acidobacteriota; class Vicinamibacteria; order Vicinamibacterales; family UBA2999; genus CANKJK01. The sequence goes on along the minus strand of CANKJK010000010.1, from coordinate 113,509 downwards.
CAGTCGAACCCCTACACAAGCCTGGTGGGCGCGGCCGCGGTCTTCAAGCGGGGCGCGACCCGCGTGATTCCCGGCGACCCCAACGGCAGCTATCTGATTCAGAAGCTGGAGGGTCGCGGCGGCATCGTGGGCGCGCGCATGCCATTCGGTGGCCCCTATCTGACAGACGGGCAGATCTCGGTGATCCGTCGTTGGATCGAGCTCGGTGCACAGAACAACTAGGCGGGACGCGCCCCCGCGACCGCCCTTCCCGGAGAACGTGCAATGAAGACCTCACTGACCCTCGCCCTCGCCGGACTGCTGACACTCGCTGGCCTGGCCGGCGCCCAGCAGCAGGCGGCCCCAGCCTCGGCCCCGGCGTCGCCGGTGCCCGATCCGGACCGGCGTCCCTCGCTCGCGCAGCCGGACTACGCCATCATCACGATGCCGACGACGCTGCGCCTGGCGGCCCACAAGAGCGCGTTCCGGCTGACACACCGCTTCGGGCGTTCGCTCAGCGCGGGCAGCTTCGGGAGCCTCGTCGAAGATCTCTTCGGCTTCGACAGCGGCGCCCAAATCGGTCTGGAGTACCGGTACGCCCCCATGCACGGCGCGCAGATCGGGTTCAACCGGACCTCGAACCGCACGATCGAATTCTTCGGGCAGTACCAGCTGCTCAGGCAGGACAAAGGCAAGCCATTCACCGTCGATGCGCTGGTCGCCGTGGACGGCACGAACAATTTCCGGGACAGCTACTCGCCGTCGGTGGGTGCGGTCCTGTCGCGCACGTTCGGGACCCACGGGGCCCTCTATGTGCAGCCATCCTGGATCAACAACACCAACGCCCTGCCGAGCGCGCTCGTGAACCAGAACAGCACGACGATGCTGGGCATCGGTGGGCGGCTCCGCGTGCGCAAGACCGTCTATCTGGTGGCGGAGGTCAATCCCCGCCTGAGCGGCTACCATCCTGGGACGCACCAGGGCGCCTTCGGCATCGAGAAGCGGGCGGGCGGGCACGTGTTCCAGTTGAACTTCTCGAACGGCTTCGGCACGATGCCCAGTCAGGTTGCGCGCGGCGGCACCGGCAGCAAGGACTGGTATATCGGCTTCAACCTGTCGCGGAAGTTCTAGTCCGGAAAGGGACTCCGTCATGACCCGACTGACTCGGTCGATCCTCGGCGCAGCGGCCGTGGCCGGGCTCGTGGCGACCTTCGCCTGCGGCGCCGGGAGCAGCAGCACGCCGACCAGTCCGACGCCGAGCCCGAGCCCCTCGCCCACTCCCAGCCCTGCGCCGAGCCCCTCACCCTCTCCGAGTCCGGCGCCGAGCCCGAGTCCGACACCTACGCCGTCACCGTCACCGGCACCGTCGCCGGGCAGCACGGCCACGATCACGATCACGAGTGCCGGCGTCTCGCCTCAGTCCGTGACGATTGCCGTCGGGGGCCGCGTCACTTTCGTCAACACCGACAGCCGGCCACACGACATGTCCTCTGACCCTCACCCGGAGCACACCGACTGCACGGCGACGAACCAGGCGGGCTTCCTCACCGCAGGGCAGACGCGGCAGACCGGGAACTACACCGTGTCCCGGACCTGCGGCTTCCACGACCACGATCAACCGACCAATCGGAACCTGCAGGGCACGATCATCGTGCGGTAGTCCGAGAGAAGGCGGACCCGGCTCGGCCAGGCCCGTCGTCCCTACTCGGTGCTCTCGCCGGGACGAAGCCCCAGCAGCTCAACACCCGACGGCAACAAGGCCTGGAACGCGTCGGGCGTCCCGGTCAGCAACGGAAACGTGCCCCAGTGGAGCGGCACCACCTGTTTCACCCCGAGCAGGCCGCACGCGTAGGCCGCCGTGTCCGGTCCCATCGTGAATCGGTCGCCAATCGGCAGGAATGCGATGTCGGGCTTGTAGATCTCGCCGATCAGCCGCATGTCGCCGAAGAGCGCGGTGTCACCGGCGATGTAGAGAGTGAGCCCGTCCTCGAGCCGGACCACGAACCCTGCGGGTTCACCCATGTACACCATGACGCCGTTATCCAGGTAGCCGGCGCTATGCTTCGCGTCCACCATCGTGACGCGCAGTCCCGCGACATCGACGCCGCCGCCCTTGTTCATGGGTACCGTATTGCTGATGCCCTTGGACCCAAGCCAGGTGCACAACTCGAAGATGCCGACCACCGGCGCCCCGGTTTCCCGCGCCGTCGCCACCAGGTCATCGATGTGGTCGGAGTGCCCATGCGTGACCAGGATGAGGTCCAGCGCACCGGGCTTCTTGAGTACGTCCGGGCAGGCCGGATTCCCCTGGAGCCAGGGATCCACCAGCACCCGCTTGCCGCCGGGGGTCGTGAAGCGGAATGTGCCGTGCCCGAGCCAGGTGATCGAGAGCTTCTGCATGGGGGCCGATCATAGCCGAGCCCCACAGGGCGTCAGGTACACTAGAGCCAATGCACGAAGCGCCCCTGAACTTCGTTCGGCCGCGGGAGGCCAAGCCGGCCTGGCTGAAGGTCCGCGCCCCGGGTTCGGAGAACTTCATCCGCCTGAAGTCGATCATGGCGGACCTGAAGCTCAACACCGTGTGCGAGGACGCCCACTGCCCGAACATCGGCGAGTGCTGGCATCACGGCACAGCGACGTTCATGATTCTGGGGGACATCTGTACGCGCGCCTGCACGTACTGCGCGGTGGCGCACGGCAAGCCCGTGGTGACTGACCTGGACGAGCCGAGACGCGTCGCCCACGCGATCGTCTCGATGGCGCTCAAGCACGCGGTCATCACATCCGTCGATCGCGACGACCTCCCCGACGGCGGCGCCGCCATCTTCGCGGACACGATCCAGCGGACGCGTGCGCAGCGTCCCGAGTGCCGCATCGAAGTGCTGATTCCGGATTTCCAGGGCAAGGAAGCACCGCTCAAGACCGTGCTTGACGCCGGCCCTGATGTGCTCAACCACAACATCGAGACCGTGCCGCGACTCTATCGCATGGCGCGCTCGGGCGGCCGCTATCCTCGCTCACTCGAACTGCTCGACCGCTCACGCACCTATGCGCCGCACATCGCCACGAAGACGGGCATCATGGTTGGCCTCGGCGAGGAGCGGGACGAGATCCTGCAGGTATTTGGCGACCTCCGGAAGGTCGGCGTCCAGATCCTGACGATCGGTCAGTATCTGCGGCCGAGTGCGGCGCACACGCCGATGATCCGCTACTACCACCCGGATGAATTCGCGGAGCTCAAGGCGCAGGCGATGGCGCTGGGCTTCACGCATGTGGAGTCAGGTCCGCTGGTGCGCAGCTCCTACCACGCGCACGAACAGGCCGACGCGCACGAAGCCGCCGTCAGCCGGTAGTTGTCCGGCAGCTCGACACCCCGGAACGAGGGGCCGTTCCTGCGCTCCGCGGGCGCCTGTAACACGCACTTGGCTCGTTCACTTCAGTCGTGCTGGAACGGCCCCTCGCCCCGGGGCATCGCACTGCCCCGTCCACAGGCCACCGGCTACGAAATCAAGGCCAACCGGTGCGGTGCTTCGAGCGTCTCAGAGATCCAGCGCAGAAAGCGAATGCCGTCCGCCCCGTCGATGAGGCGGTGGTCGTAGGACAGCGAGAGCGGCAGCATCAAGCGGGGCTCGAACGCCCCGTTCCGATAGACGGGCTCCATCGCGCCGCGCGACACGCCGAGAATCGCCACCTCGGGCCAGTTCACGATGGGCGTGAAGTGCGTCCCGCCGATGCCACCCAGGTTCGAGATACTGATGCCGCCGCCACTCATCTCGTCCAGACTCAGCTTCCGGTCGCGCGCCTTCACCGCCAGCGCCTGAACCTCAACGGCGATCGCACCGAGCCCCTTGCGATCCGCATCCTTCACCACCGGTACCAGGAGGCCGCGGTCCGTCTCGACCGCGACGCCGACGTTGACGTACTGCCGGAACACGACCTGCTCGGCGGCCATATCCACACAGGCGTTGAACTGGGGAAACTGCCGCACCGCAGCCGCGAGCACTTTCACCAGAATCGCCGTCATCGTCAGCTTGCCACCCTGCGCCTCCACATCGGGCGCGAGCCGCTTGCGAACCGCCTCAAGCTCCGTGATGTCAGCCTTGTCGGCCTGCGTCACCTGTGGCACCGTTGCCCAGGCTTGCGCCAGGTGGACGGCCGTCGCCCGACGCACACTCGACATCGGCTGTCGCTCGACGGCACCCCATCGTGAAAGATCCGGCAGGTCCCGCGAGGCCGATGGCGCGTGAGATCCCGCCGACGCCACTAATGCCGAGAACGCCCGAGCGGCGTGCGACTTAACGTCATGCTGGGTGATGCGGCCTTCCGGACCGTTGCCATCGACGGCCAGGACATCAACACCAATCTCCCGAGCCAGACGGCGCACCCGTGGCGAGGCCGGCGCGATCGGGCCTCTCCCCTGCGCAGGTACTGAGACCCGCAGGGGCGATGGCACGTCGGCGACGGGCTCGGGCAGAGGGGCCACAGCCGCCGGCGCAGCGTGTGAGCGGGCGGCAGGAACCGCCGGCGCGGCAGGCGCCGTCACCGCCACACCGGCGTCACCGTCGACCTCGAGCACCAGGGCCCCGGCCTGGACACGGTCCCCCGGCTTGATGGCAATGGACCGCACCACGCCGGCGACGGTGGACGGCACTTCGACCGTCGCCTTGTCCGTCTCCAGTTCGACGACGCCCTGATCCTTCGCGAGGGTCTCGCCCACCCGCACGAGCACCCGCGCGACGACCCCGGCCGCGACGTTCTCGCCCAGTGCAGGAAGCAGGAACACGGTCATGACACCGCCGGATTGGGACGGTCGGACTCGATGCCAAAGCCCTGCATGGCCTTTGTCACCACAACGACATCGAGCTCACCGGCACGGGCCAGAGCAGCCAGCGTCGCGATCACCACATGCCGGGCATCCACCTCGAAGAAGTCCCGCAGCCCCGCACGCCCATCACTGCGCCCGAAGCCATCGGTACCCAGCGTCGTCACCGACCGGTCCAGCCAGCGGCCCAGCGTGTCCGGCAACGCCTTCACGTAGTCGGAGGCGGCCACGATGACGCCGTCCGTCGCAGCCAGGCAGTGTTCGATGTGAGAGAGGCGCGGCGTCTCACCTGGATGCAACCGGTTCCAACGCGCCACATCGGTGGCGTTACGGGCCAGTTCGGTATAGCTGGTCGCGCTCCACACATCCGCCGACACACCGTAGTCGGACGCGAGTATCGCCTGCGCCTTGAGCACTTCGAGCAGAATGGCGCCGCTGCCGACCAGTTGCGCCCGGTGCGCGGCCGGGCCCGACGCCGGACGGAAGCGGTAGAGCCCACGGAGGATGTCCTCGCGCACTCCCGGCGGCATGGCCGGCTGCTCGTACTGCTCGTTCATCACAGTGATGTAGTAGAAGACGCTCTCCTGCTCCTTGTACATCCGCCGGATGCCGTCCTCGACGATGACGGCAATCTCATAGGCAAAGGCCGGATCGTAGGCAATCAGGTTCGGCACGGCGCTCGCCAGCAAGTGGCTGTGGCCGTCCTGGTGCTGCAGCCCCTCTCCAGCCAGCGTCGTCCGGCCCGACGTGCCGCCGAGCAGGAACCCGCGGGTCCGCGAGTCCGCCGCGAGCCACACCAGGTCTCCGACGCGCTGCATCCCGAACATCGAATAGAAGATGAAGAAGGGAATCGTATTCACGCCGTGCGTGGCGTAGGCCGTCCCTGCCGACACGAACGACGACAGCGAGCCGGCCTCGTTGATGCCCTCTTCCAGGATCTGTCCGTCGCGCGCCTCCTTGTAATAGAGGAGCGTGTCGCTGTCGACCGGCTCGTAGAGTTGGCCGACGTGCGAATAGATGCCGACCTGACGAAAGAGAGGCTCCATGCCGAAGGTCCGCGCCTCATCCGGCACGATCGGGACGACCAGCTTGCCGATCTCCGGATCCTTGAGCAGCTTCGCCAGCATCCGGACAAACGCCATCGTCGTCGAGGCCTTGCGGTCGGGCGTGCCGTCGTGGAACTCGGTGAAGACCTCGGGCAGCGTCTCGAGCACCAGGGGTGGCGCCGTCACCGTGCGGCTGGGCACGAACCCGCCAAGCTCGGCACGCCGCTCCTGAATGTAGCGGGCCTCGGGACTGTCGGGAGACGGCAGGTAGAAGGGCGCGTTGGCGATGTCGTCGTCGGAGATGGGCACGCCGAACCGGGACCGGAACGCGCGGAGCTCGACTTCGTTCAACTTCTTCTGCTGGTGGGTGATGTTCTTGCCCTCACCAGCCTCGCCGATGCCGTAGCCCTTGATCGTGCGGGCCAGGATCACGGTCGGCTGGCCCGTGTGCCGCACGGCTGCGTCGTAGGCCGCGAACACCTTCACCGGGTCGTGGCCCCCGAGCGACAGCTTCTTGAGCTGATCATCCGAGAGATGACTCACCATCTCCAGTAACCGGGGATCCTTGCCCCAGAAGTGCTCGCGGATGTAGGCGCCTGACGATACGGCGTACTTCTGGTATTCGCCGTCCACCACTTCGCCCATGCGCGTGACCAGCAGCCCGTCGTGATCCTTGGCGAGCAGCGGATCCCACTCCGAGCCCCAGATGACCTTGATGACGTTCCAGCCTGCGCCGCGGAAGGCGGCTTCCAGCTCCGGGATGATCTGGCCGTTGCCGCGCACCGGACCATCCAGCCGCTGCAGGTTGCAGTTGATCACGAAGATCAGGTTGTCGAGCCGTTCGCGAGAGGCCAGCGTAATGGCGCCGAGGGCCTCAGGCTCGTCGGTCTCGCCGTCACCCAGAAAGGCCCAGACCTTGGCCTTCCCCGGCGCCTTCAAGCCACGGTCCTCGAGATAGCGCATGAACCGCGCCTGATAGATCGCGGTGAGGGGACCGAGTCCCATCGAGACCGTCGGGAACTCCCAGAAGTCGGGCATGAGCCAGGGATGCGGATAGGACGAGAGTCCGCCGCCCGGCTTCAGTTCACGCCGGAAGTTCTCGAGCTGCTGCACCGTGAGGCGTCCTTCGAGAAACGCACGTGCGTAGATCCCGGGCGCACCGTGTCCCTGGAAGAACACCAGGTCCTGATCGTTGTGGTCACCCTTCCCGTGGAAGAAGTGATTGAACCCGACCTCGTAGAGGGTCGCTGACGATGCGAACGTGGAAATGTGGCCGCCGATCCCGTCTTCCGTCCGATTGGCCCGCACCACCATCGCCAACGCATTCCAGCGAACAAGGCTTTTAATCCGGCGTTCAATCTCGCGGCTGCCTGGCAGCGGGGGCTGCTGGTCGGCGGGGATCGTGTTGAGGTACGGCGTAGCCGCCGTGAAGGGCAAACGAACCCCAGCCTCCTGCGCATGCACCGCCAACTCATGCAGCAGCCTGCCGACGCGGACCGGCCCGCCGTGCTGCAGCACGTAATCGAGGGAATCGAGCCACTCGCGGGTCTCGAGGGCTTCAATCTCAGCGGGATCAGTCGGAACCGGATTACGCATACGCGATCATCTCTCCCCTGGGGCCTCGAGCCGGCTGGATTCTTCCGCTATCTTAGCTGCCGGACCATGGGCACAAGATTGCGAATCACGGCGGTGCCGGCAGGCCTGACGCACGTTCATGGCGTCATCGTGCAGTGCACGGCCTGTCCGAGATTGCGGAGCTACGGCGAACGCATCGGACGGGAGAAGAAGCGGGCCTACCGCGACGACGTCTACTGGGCGAAGCCCGTGCCGGGCTTCGGAGATCCACGGGCCCGCCTGCTCATCGTAGGGCTGGCGCCGGCCGCCCATGGCGCCAACCGGACCGGCCGTGTCTTCACGGGCGACGGCATCGGCGGCTCGGGCGACTTCCTGATGTCCGCGCTCCATCGAACCGGATTCGCGAATCAGCCGACGTCGCACCACCGCGACGACGGCCTCCACCTGACTGACGCCTACATTGCCGCCGCCGTCCGCTGTGCCCCGCCGGACAACACGCCGACGCCGGAGGAGATCCGGCGCTGCCTCCCTCACCTGGCGGCGGAGGTGGCGCAACTCCCCCGGGTGCGCGTGGTCGTCGCGCTTGGTGGCATCGGCTTCTCCGCGTGGCTGCGCCTGGCGGCGGCGCACGGTGTCATCGTGCGGCCGCGGCCGGCGTTCGGACACGGCGTCGTGTGTGATCTGGGACCGGGAGAGCCGCTTCTCATCGGATGCTTCCACCCCAGCCGGCAGAACACGAACACGGGCCGCCTGACGGCGCCGATGATGGAGGAGGTCTTCGAACTGGCGAAGCAGCTGATTCAGGAGGGAGAGAGCAGCGGAGCGTCACGGGCACGCCCCGCTACCAGACGGGCACCGGCGTCGTCGACTGGACGACCCCGGACTAGAGCACGCCGGGCTTGAAGCTGAAGGCCTTCGTCGTCGGGTCCTGATCGCGGTACTTGTTGTGGCATGCGCCGCAGGCCGCACCGGCCTCCTTGAACGCCGCGCCGGCCGCGGCCGCATCGGTCCCGCCGAGCGCGGTTTCGAGCGCGCCGAGCTTCGCGATGGCATCGCCCGCGAGGCCTGCCGGATCAGCCTTCCCCTTTTCCTTGAAGAACGCCTGCACGGCGCCCATGTACTGCTTCGCTTTGGTGACCTCGGCCTTGGCGTCGGCCATCGAACCCGACTGCATGGCCTTGCTGGCACCGCCAACGGCGCCGCCGATCGCCTTCATGCACTTGCTGAAGTCCTCAACCGACTTCAGCCCCTGAGCCTGGCTCACGGCGCCCGCCCACGTCATCACCAACACCGCCGCACAGACAGCAATACGTTTCATCTCTACCTCCTGCAATGACCGGACGTCCAGGAACCGCGCTGATGCTACTGGAGGCCATCCGGCGGTGCAATGACTACGGCGCGACGAATCTGTGGCGCATGCTCACCCGGGAGCAGGCCCATCCCGGCGCACGGTGCGGCTGGCAAGGTCGGGCCGATCCGTGATGAGGGCATCCACCCCCCAGCCGAGCAGGCGCTGCATGTCCTCCTCCGCATTGACCGTCCAGACCTGTACTTTGTGCCCCGCGCGGTGGGCCAACCGGACGAAGCGCCTGGAGACCACACGCAGGACGCCGCGCACTTCCGGAATCTGGTAGCCCCCGTACCCGCGCCCCTGAACCGGCCATCCCGCCCACGAGCCATACAGCGCGGCGCGCACCTCGGCCATGTGCGCGCTGGTGGCCACATCGGGCAGTTCACGGCGCAGCGCGCGGACTGGGCGTGCGCCGAACCCGGCTGCGCAGAACCGCTCGCGCGACGACTCCCGCCTCAGCAGCGCGGCGACCGCCTGACCCAGTTCCGGGACGTCATCCTTCATTTCGATGATCAGGCGACAGTCGCGATATCGCGCGAGCACCTCGGACAGGGTGGGCACACCCACGCCCTGCCCACGCCAGGGGAAGCCCCCCTCCTGCTCGAATTGCCAGGCCGCATCCATCCGCGCCAGCTCCGCCGCCGTGTACGCATGCACCGGCCCGGTGGCATTCGTCGTGCGGTCGACCATGGCGTCATGGATCACGACCGGCACACCGTCCCGGGACAGACGGACATCGCACTCGAGTCCGTCGGCACCCGCCCGCAGTCCCGCATCCAGCGCCAGAAGGGTGTTCTCCGGCGCCAGCGCGCGGCCCCCGCGATGGGCGAAGACGAGAGGTCCTGAATGGTCGAAGAAGCCCACGAATACTCGATGATGTCTGCCGGTCCTGCGTTTCGGCTGGCTGGTAAGATCAGCCGCATGGCCACCCTCCAGCCTTTGTTGACGCTTGGCGCTCTCAAGATCGCCGTGGCATCCGGCGCCGTTCCGCATCGCAGCGTACAACAGGAGGTGCGCGACAACCTGATCGCGCGGTTGAAGTCCGGCGAGACCCTCTTCCCGGGGATCGTGGGGTACAACGACACCGTCATCCCCCAGGTGGTCAACGCGCTGCTCTCGCAACACCACTTCATCCTGCTGGGTCTCAGGGGCCAGGCCAAAACACGGCTGCTGCGCGCGTTGGCGACCCTCCTCGACGAGTGGGTGCCGGTCATGCCGGGCTGCGAAATCAACGACGACCCGCTCGCCCCTCTGTGCAGCGCCTGCCGGACACGCATCGCCAATGAGGGCGACGCGACGCCGGTGGCGTGGCTCGGGCGCGACGCCCGCTACGTCGAGAAGCTGGCGACGCCGGACGTCACCATCGCCGACATGGTGGGCGATATCGATCCGATCAAGGCCGCGCGCTCGGGCCTCCAGTTGTCGAGCGACTTGACGATGCACTATGGGCTGCTGCCCCGCGCCAACCGTGGCATCTTCGCCATCAACGAACTGCCCGACCTGGCCGGCAAGATCCAGGTAGGCCTCTTCAACATCCTGCAGGAGGGCGACGTCCAGATTAAGGGGTATCCCATTCGACTGCCCCTCGACGTCCTGATGGCGTTCACGGCGAATCCCGAGGACTACACGGCTCGCGGCAAGATCATCACGCCGCTCAAGGACCGCATCGGATCCGAAATCAGAACCCACTACCCCCCGGGCCGACAGGCCGCGATGAGCATCACCGCGCAGGAGGCGTGGATCCTGCGCGAGGGTGGGGCCCCGCCCGTGGAACTCCCGACCTTCGTCGCCGAAGTCGTGGAGGAGATTGCGTTCCAGGCGCGGCAGGACCGCCGCGTTGACCGCCGGTCGGGCGTGAGCCAGCGGCTGCCGATTTCCGCGCTGGAGAATGTGACCTCCAATGCGGAGCGGCGCGCGCTGGCGTGCGGCGAGTCCGTGGCGGCGGCGCGCGTGACGGATGTCTATGCGGCCCTCCCCGCCATGACCGGCAAGTTCGAACTCGAGTACGAAGGTGAGCTCAAAGGCGCGGAAGTGATCGCGCGGGAACTGGTCCGCGCGGCCGTGGCCACCGTGGCCGATGGGTACCTCTCGCACCTCGATACGCACCGTGTCATCGAGTGGTTCGACCTCGGCGGCAGCCTCCAGTTCACCGACACGACCGGCGCGACAGACATCGTGGCCGCGGCCCAGCAGGTGCAGGGCCTGGTGGAACTCACGCAGCAGGTCGGCATTCCCGCGCACGCGCCTGAACCGGTCGTGGCGGCGGGTATCGACTTCATTCTGGAGGGCCTCTATGCCCTCAAGAAGATCAGCCGGAGCGAAGACCGCGGCTATCACGCGGGCGAGTCGCCAGCGCGTCGGCCCTCGCGACCGGCCCCGGCGGATGATCCCGACGACGAACCGCCGCAGGGCGGCGGCCGGAAGCGGTACTACAACTAGGCCGGCGCCCACTCGCCATGAAGTTCCGCTACACGAAATACACGGCCGACCCCTTCGACGAGATCGATTTCGACGATCTCGTCTCGAAGCTGTCGGAGCTGTTTCTCTCGAGCGGATTCAACAATCCGTGGGACCCCTCCGACGGAGGCGACGACCGCACGATGCAGGCGTTGCACGACGCCATTCTCGATGCGCTCTTCAGTGGCGGGGTGCTCTCTGATGCCGCCATCCAGCAGATGCTGGGCGACCCGGCCGACGCCGATCACGACGCCGTGCGGCAGAAGCTTGAAGACCTGATTCAGCGATTGATCGATCGGATGATGGAGGACGGCTTCATCACCAGCGCGCCGGACCTGGAGGGAGAGGCGCGTCGCCGGGCTGAGTCTGGCCAGGCTGAGAGTGGACCACCTGCGCAGACACGATTCGAAGTCACGGATAAGAGCCTCGACTTCCTCGGATACCGGGCCTTGCGGGATCTGCTGGGATCAATGGGGCGATCAAGCGCGGGCCGGCACGACACGCGCGACCTCTCGACGGGCATCGAAGCCGCCGCGGCCTCCAAGCCCTATGAGTTCGGAGACACGCTCAACATCGACCCGAGCGGAACGATCCTCAGGGCCGTGCACCGGCTGGGCCCAGGGGCCGTCGGGAGTCGTGGCGGGATCGACGTGGACTATCCCGATCTCATGGTGGCGCAGAGCGAATACCAGAGTTCGTGCGCGACCGTCATCATGCTGGACTGCAGCCACAGCATGATTCTTTATGGCGAGGATCGCTTCACGCCGGCCAAACAGGTGGCCATGGCGCTGTCCCACATGATCCGGACGCAGTATCCCGGCGACACGCTCCATGTGGTGCTCTTCCACCACTCGGCGGAGGAGATTCCCCTGAAGCAGCTCGGCCGCGTCCGCGTGGGGCCGTACTACACGAACACACGGGAAGGACTCCGGCTCTCACGGCGCATTCTGGAGCGGCAGCGCAAGGACATGCGGCAGATCATCATGATCACCGACGGGAAACCATCGGCGCTGACCCAGCCCGATGGGCGCATCTACAAGAACGCCTTCGGCCTGGATCCGCATGTCATCTCCGAGACCTTCGCCGAAGTGACCAACTGCGCCAAGGCCGGCATCATGATCAATACGTTCATGCTGGCCCGCGATCCGGATCTGGTGGCCTTCGTGCGCCGCGTGGCCGCGGTCTGCCGTGGCAAGGCCTACTTCACCACGCCGTACACGCTTGGCCAGTACGTCCTGATGGACTACATGGACAAGAAGACGCGCCTGGTCCACTGAGCCGGGTTCATGCTGCCACCCACGATCCCGCTCTTCCCGCTGCCGAACACGGTGCTGTTCCCGAACGTGTTCCTGCCCCTGCACATCTTTGAGCCTCGCTACCGCTCGATGGTGGTGGATGCGCTGGAGGGAGACCGCCTGATCGGCCTGGTCCTGCTGAAGCCGGGGTACGAGATGGAGTACGAGGGCCGGCCCGCCGTCTATGACATCGGGTGTGCCGGCGTCATCACCCACACGGAGCGCCTGGAGGACGGGTGCTTCAATATCGTCCTGCGCGGTCTCGAGAAGTTCAAGGTGACGGAGGAAGACGAGGGAAAGCCCTACCGCATCGGCAGGGTCCAGCACCTCGCTGAGTCACTCGATGATGTCGTCCGGGACGAACTCCGCCGGCAACGCCTGCGGCTGGAGGCGGTGCTGGCCGCTGCGCTCGAACGCGCGGGAGGAGAACCGCGGTTCCCCCCCGCGATTCCCGACGACGACCTCGTGAACGGCCTGTCCCAGTACATGCAACTGGCCCCCATCGAGCGACAGGCCCTGCTCGAACGGGAGGGCGTGCTGGAGCGCTGCCGGTCCTTGATTGATCTGATTCAGATGAACGGGATGGCGACCGGCGCGGGCTGGACGGGACGTTCAACCCACTGAACCGCAGGCCGGGAGGCCGGCTCTTTGCGCCTCCCGTGACGTCGGCTGTCACGCCACGGCGTGACAGGGCTCACCGGAAACGTTCGGCCAGTTCGGCCACGGCCTTCTCGCCGTGAAACCGGCCGTTCTCGATGAAGATCGAACCGGTGGCGCGACCGGCCATGGCCCCACCCACGATGAACAGGTTCGGCACGTTCGTCTCGAACGTGTCCGGGTTTATTTCTGGCGCAAGCGTCTCGGCATGACAATGGACGCCGGCACGTCGCATCAATTCCACATCCGGGCAGTAACCCGTCAGCAGGAAGACCGCCTCGGCCGGCAGGTCCTCGCGGCCTCCCGGGCCATCGAGCGTCACCACCGACGGCGTGATCGCCACCACGTGGCTCTCGAAGCGCGCGCCCACGGACCCTTCCTTGATGCGGTTCTCGATATCGGGCCTCACCCAGTACTTGATGGAATCACCAAGTGTGGCGTGCCGGTGCACCAGCGTCGGCATCGCGCCCGCCCGGTACAGTTCCAGCGCAGCCTCCGCCGCCGAATTCTTGCCGCCGACGATCACGACGCGCTTGCGATAGTACGGATGTGCATCGGTGTAGTAATGGGAGACGTGCGGCAGGTCCTCTCCGGGCACTCCGAGCAGGTTCGGCCGGTCGTAGTAGCCGATGGCCAGCACCACGGCCCGCGCCTGGCGCAGGCGCGTGTCGCCCCGCGGCGTCGTGGTTTCGATGACGAAGACGCCGTCGTCCTCGCGCTCGATGCTGACGACTGTTTCGTCAAACGAGATCGAGAGGTCGTAGGTATCCACGACGCGCCGGTAATAGCGCAGCGCCTCAAGCCTGGTGGGCTTCTCGAACGGTGTGGTGAGCGGTAGCTTCCCGATCTCAAGCAGCTCTGGTGTGGTGAAGAACACCATGTGCGTCGGGAAGTGAAAAATGGAATTGACGAGAGCGCCCTTCTCGACCAGGACGTAGTCGAGACCCGCCTGCTTGGCGGCGATGGCGGTGGCGAGGCCGGAAGGACCGGCGCCCACAATCAGAACGTCACGAATCATCCGTATCGTTCTATCAGAATGCGGGCGCCGGCGTGGAGCCGGATTTCTACTTTTTGGCGCCGGAACCCGGAGCCGAGAACATCCCGTCCATGATGTCCAGGTTGCCCTTGGCCTTGGCGCCGTCCGGGGCGACCGTCAGCTTGGCAGGGATCACCATCCCGGCCGCGTCAATCTCGAACGCCAGGGTCACGCCGTCGGCGCCCTTGGTGATGCTCTTGATCGGGCCGGCGCCGAAGGCAGAGCCCTCGACCTTGGCGGCGAGCTTGCCGCCGGCGTCGCTGAACGTCACGGTGAAATCGATCGGCCCCATCGGGCCCTCGAAGGTCAGGCCCCAGGCGCCCATATAGGCGGCGGCATCAGCGGACGCCACATCGGCACGGGCAATCGTCGGGAGCAGGGCGACGGCCAAAGCCGCCAAGAACATGGACACACGCTTCATTTCGTTCTCTCCTTTGGAGCAGGACGGACGCAGTTGACTTAGTTAAGACGGGCAACCCGACCCGCTCGTTCCAATACAGGGCGCGACAATTATCAGACGAGTTGCCCTGCAATGCACGCTGCCATTCCACCGGCAGTTATGCCCACTGACCCCGCCATTTCGCCAAATGGGCGGAAATCCGCCCAATTCCCAAGCCGGCTGGCTAGAATGTGGCGTCCCGATGGCCCTCAAACGCCACGGGCTCAAGGAGTTGTCAAAGATGCATGCGCCGATGAAGTACGTGGAAAAGGGCATGGCCGTTCTGGCCAACGGGGTGTGGCACGCCTTCGCCACCGCCAACAAGATCGCCCAGAACCCGTCGTTCACGCCAGCCTGGTCGGATAAGCCGCTGTTGAAGTCTCACCAGAAGACGAAGCCGCCGCTCGGCTGGCCGCGTGAGACGGATTCACTGTGCCCGACCTGTGTCCGGGAAGCCCGCCAGGCGATCCTCGACGGCAAGCAGGACGTCTCGGTGCTCCTCAACGAGAAGGTCGGAGAAATCAAGGCCACCATTCTCGAGCGCGACGGCAAGATCCTGATGGTGAAGGACTGTCCGCTGCACGGCCACTTCGAGGACGTGATGGCCATGGACACCGCCTTCTTCAAGCACCTGGAGGACGTGTTCCCGGGCCGGGACATCCGCGCGCACAACGATGCCAAGCTGCACAACCATGGCAGCTCCACGATTCTGCACGGCCGGGGGTCGGTCCTCACCGTGGACCTCACCAACCGCTGCAACATGATGTGCGACCCCTGTTTCATGGACGCCAACCAGGTGGGTTTCGTCCACGAACTGACGTGGGAGGACATCAAGCAGGTCCTCGACAACGCCATCACGATCAAGCCGAAGCGGCAGATGTCCGTCCAGTTCTCCGGCGGCGAGCCGACCATGTCGCCCTACTTCCTGGACGCCGTCCGGTACGCGCGCAAGGTGGGCTACAGCTCGGTGCAGGCGGCGACCAACGGTATCGAGTTCGCCAAGAGCGTGGAGTTCGCGAAGCAGGCGGCCGAGGCCGGTCTGCGCTACGCCTATCTGCAGTTTGACGGTATCGGCAACGCCGCCAACTCGCACCGGCGCGTCGGCAATCTCTTCGACGTGAAGCTGCGCGCGATCGAGAACCTGCACGCGGCCGGCGTCGACATCGTCCCCGTCATCACGATCGTGAATGGCGTCAACAACGAGCAGGTCGGCCGGGTCATCGAGTTCGCGCTCGACAATCCGAAGCGGATCAACTTCCTCTCGTTCCAGCCGGTCTCCTTCACCGGCCGCGACGAGGAAATTACTCCGGAGCGCCGTGCCGCGCAGCGCTATACGCTGTCGCACCTCGCCCATGATGTGAAGAGCCAGGTTGGTCTGGGCGAGCCGACCCGCGACTGGTTCCCGATCTCGTTCATGGGCACCTTCACCGACTGGGCGGACGTCGTTCACGGACCCGATACGCCGTGGGGCAACCTGACCTGCGGATGCCACCCGAACTGCGGCGTCGGCATGGCCTTGATGATCGACAAGGAAACCAAGGAAGCCGTTCCCGTGACCGCCTTCCTGAAGGCCGAGCAGCTGGCCAAGGACGTGGCTCAGGTCAACGATGCCGCGCGCGGCAAGTTCCTGTCCGTCACGGGCATGGCACTGGCCCTGCTCCGCAACTACGACCCGTTCAAGGCGCCAACGCATTTCCGGCTGATGGACCTCCTCAAGAAGTTCGACAAGACGTTCGGAGCCACGGGCAGGGACTACGGCAAGGTGGGCGGCGACCGCACGATGAGCGATATCGAGAAGCGCCGGGCGGACCGCTGGAACTTCCTGTTCATCGCGGGCATGTGGTTCCAGGACCTCTTCAACTACGACTTCCGCCGCACCGAGATGTGCATCATTCCGTATGCCACGCAGGAGGGCGAGATTTCCTTCTGCGCCTACAACACGGGCATCGGCTGGCGGAACATCATCGAGAAGATGCACATGACGGCGACGCTCACCAAGTGGTACGAAGAGCATGGCCGGCATGAGATCTGGGCGGGCAACAAGAGCGTCCAGATGGCGGATGCCAGCCATTCGCTGGTGCTGAACGCCGAGGCCGTCGCGGCCGGCGCGCAGACCGACCTGGATGAGCTCGGTATCGCCAAGAACGCCCGCGAGGAAAAGCTCGCGGCACGCAAGACTGCGAACATGACGCCGGAAGAGCTCCGCCATCACCAGGAGATGGAGCGCCTCTATCGTCAGGAAGTCCTCAAGGAGCAGCCGACGCTTCAGATCGCGGGGCTCCAGGGCCGCCCGAAGCCGAAGGCGGATCCGGTCCAGCCGGTGCTGCACAACAAGACGGTCTAGTTACCTCGGACCGTTCGCACAACCATCCGGGCCGGTGGGTCACCCAGACTCACCGGCCCTTTGTCTTTCACGGGTACAATTCCGCTCGTGCAGTTGCAGGGTCGTACGGTCATCATCACCGGCGGCGCGTCTGGCCTTGGCGGGGCGACGGCCGACATGGTCGTAGCCGCGGGGGGACGCGTCCTCATCGCGGATCTGAACGAGGCGACGGGCGAGACCCGCGCAACGAGGCTCGGACCCTCGGCGCGGTTCATCCGGACGGACGTGACCTCCGAGGTCGACATGCAGCGGGCCGTCGATGCGGCACTCGACGCCTTTGGTGGCGTGGACGGACTGGTCTGCACGGCCGGTATCGCGGTCGCGGAACGGGCCGTCGGCAAGGAGGGCCCACAGCCGCTGGACCACTTCCGCCGATCCATCGAAATCAACCTGGTCGGCACCTTCAATGCGATCCGCCTGGCCGCGACGGCCATGTCGGCGCGTCCACCTCTTGAATCCGGTGAGCGGGGCGTGATCGTCACGACGGCCTCCGTGGCGGCGTTCGATGGCCAGGTCGGCCAGGTGGCCTATTCCGCCTCGAAGGGCGGCATCGTCGGCATGACGCTGCCGCTGGCACGCGAGTTCGCGCGTGTCGGCATCCGCGTCATGACGATTGCCCCGGGCACATTCGATACGCCCCTGCTCGCCGCGCTTCCCGAAGCGGCGCGAGCCTCGCTGGGTCAACAGGTCCCGTTTCCATCCCGTCTCGGCCGCCCTCCTGAATACGCCGCGCTGGTCCGGCACATCTTCGAGAACGAGATGCTCAACGGCGAGGTGATCCGGTTGGACGGCGCGATTCGCATGGCACCCCGGTGATGTTGACCATGCTGACCGCGGCGGTGGCAGGCACGGTCCACGTGTTGTCCGGCCCGGATCACATGGCGGCCGTGGCGCCCCTGGCACTCGCTGAGCGTGAACGCAGCTGGTGGGCCGGCTGGACCTGGGGCCTCGGCCATGCCTCCGGCGTCGTGCTCATTGCCGTGCTGGCTGTGTTCCTTCGCGACCTCCTGCCCCCTGTCCCCGCGATCTCCCTTTGGGGAGAGCGGGCGGTCGGGGCGGCACTCGTCGGGGTCGGTCTCTGGGCCCTCAGGCGCGGTCTGGCCATCCGGCCAGAGCCCCATTCACACGGCCAGGTGACCCACACACATATGCGGGTCGGTCGCGGCCCCATGGGCCTGCTGCGGCTCGGACACGCCCACGCGGCGTTCGCCATGGGCATCCTGCACGGCATCGCCGGGACATCGCATTTCCTGGGCGTGCTCCCCGCACTCGCACTGCCCACCCGTACGGATGCCCTGACGTATGTGGCGGTCTTCGGGATCGCCAGCGTCGTCGCGATGACGGCCTTCGCCACACTCGTGGGCGCCGTCGCCACACGCTCGTCTGCGCGGGGTGCCATGGCTCATCGTGCGCTCGTCCTTGCGGGCGCGGCGACCGCCATCATCATCGGTGGATACTGGCTCGTGAGCGGCTTTCGCGCCACGCTGGCCTAGGAGCAGAGACATGACACATCGATCACGCGTGTGCTGTGCGGCCGCGGTCGCCCTGTTCGGGATGACGCTCCAAGCCGCCGACAAGCCGCCGGATGACTTCGTCAAGGCCATGAAGGAGGCGGCGGCGTTCGTGCAGGAGATGTCGAAGCCTGACGCGGAATTCAACTTCGCCCGCACCAAGCAGTACGTCCCAATCGTGCGCGATGCGTTCGCCGTGGTCGAGCGCTACTGGCTTGATCGCAACCAGGAGGGCCACTACTTCAAGGACATCGCCCTGGCGGAGGAGATGATCAAGCTCGCGAGTGACATGGGCGTGGCAGCGAACCTGGAGAGCCCGGAAGGCATCAAGTCGTCCGTACAGGAGCTGTCCTCGCGCTGCAAGGTCTGCCACGACCTCCGGCGGGAACAGGGTCCCGACGGCTTCCTGATCAAGAACTGACGGGAGATCCTGGGGGCCCTGGTCGCATCCCGACCAGCAACCCATACAGGGTGCGCAGGACGGGCGTCGGCACGCCGCAGGCCTCTCCTCGACGGACGACGGCGCCCACCAGCGCCTCCACCTCCATCGGCCGGCCGCGTTCGCGGTCTTCCAGCATGGATGTGCGGATGGGCGGGAGCCTGTCGGTCTCCGCGAGCGATCGGTCGACATCCTCATCGGTCAGTTCCACGCCCAGCATCCGCGCCACGGCGGCGGTCTCGCGCATGGACAGGTCGATCACGCGTCTGGCGTTGGGCTCGGCCAGCAGGGGCGTCGTTGTCTGGAACGTCAGTGCCGAGACGGCATTGAAACTGGCATTCCACATGAGCTTGTACCAGCGCTCACGGTGTATCTCTCGCACCTCGCGCACCTGCAGACCGGGTGCACCGAGCGCCTCGAGCACCTCGCGAACGCGCGCCTCAGGGACGCCGTACGGATTCCCCACCATCAGAAGCCCGCGGGCCACATGCCGGACGATGCCTGGCTCCTGGAGTGATGCCCCGACATAGACAACGGCGCTCAAGACCCGGGCATCGCCCCATCGAGCCCGGAGCACATCGTCCGTCTCGATCCCGTTCTGCAGCGGAATGAGCACCGTGGCCTCACCCACGGCATGGCCCAGATCGTCCAGCATGGCCACTGTCTGGTGTGCCTTGACGCAGACCAGGATGAGATCCGCGGGTCCATGGCCTGCTGCGCTGTCGGAGACCGTGACTGGACGAACCGTCACCTCGCCCAGCACCTCGGACGCTATCCGGACTCCGCCCGCGGACAACGCCTCACGTTGAGCGCCCCGCGCGACGAAATGCACGTGGTGACCGTGTCTGGCGAGCAGGCCTCCCCAGAAACACCCGACCGCACCCGCGCCATAGACGAGGACGCGCACGGCGCTACTTCTTGGAACGGGGACTGCGGGCAGCGGGCTTCGCCGCCGGAGTGGCCGCGGGCGCCGGCTTGGGCACATAGGTGAGCTGCACGTTGCTCACCAGTGCGACAGGGCGCCCTGGGGTGGTGAAGCTATCCGTACCCTCTGGCCGAATGACGAGCAGCTTCTCGCCAAGGATGCTCACCGAGTTCTCTTCGGCCGGAATCATCACTGTGACGGGTTCAGCTCCGGTGGGAGCCACCGCCTTGAGGCCGCCAGGACCAGCGCCGCCCGTAATCCGCTCGACCAGATCCGATGCGGCACGAAACTCGTTCTGCACCACGGCCCTGGCCAGCAGGGTGTTGTCGGCGGTCAGCACGCCCACCGTAGCCGTGTATTTCCGGTAGCCCTTCCCGCTCTTGATCAGTTCTTCCGAGTAGGTGTGGCGGTTGTGGAGCATGAACGACAGCGTCACGTCTCCACTGTGCGGCGGCAGCGTGAGCACAATGCCGTCGGCGGGGTCACGCCCGGACACGACATCGCAGAACTCCCGTTTGGAGGTCGCCCCGGCGCCCAGAGGCGACGGACACTGAAAGGCGGCGGGCTCAGTCACCGGCGGCAGGGGCTTGGCGGGCGCGCGGCGGACCGGGCGGCGTTGCTGGGCTGCGGCCGTGGTCGTCCAAAGCAGACTCACCACGACGACGAGCGCGCCCAGCCGTCTACTCATTGACGCAGACGACACCCTGACCTGGAACGTGTACCGGAAAGGCATCGCGGCGCTTGATGAGCTCGAGAAACTCCATGCGCGTGCCCTGCTGATCACGGAAGGCGCCGAGCATCGCGCTGGTCACCGCAAACGAGTTCTGCTTCTCGACCCCACGCATGGACATGCACAGGTGGGTGCCCTCTACCACGACCGCCACGCCCAATGGATCGATCGTCTCGCGGATGGTCTCGGCAATCTGGTTCGTCATCCGCTCCTGAATCTGGAGGCGCCTGGCAAACACATCCACGAGGCGGGGAATCTTGCTCAGGCCGATCACCTGCTTCTTCGGAATGTAGGCCACGTGGCACTTCCCGAAGAACGGCAACAGATGATGCTCGCAGAGACTGTAGAAATCGATGTCTCTCACGATGACCATTTCGCTGTAGTCAACCGTGAAGAGTGCGTTGTTCAGAACGGCCTGGATGTCGGCCTGGTAGCCGCTGGTGAGAAACCGGAGGGCCTTCTCCACGCGGTGAGGTGTCCTGGCTAGCCCTTCCCTTTCGGGATCTTCCCCTAGCTCAACCAGTAGTTGCCTGATGAGATCCTGCACTGGTGCCGATTGTACATCGCCCGCCAGGCTGGGCTGAGTTGGGGCAAGCCGACGGTCCCGTGTGCAGACCCGCGCAGAATTGTCACGACCAGCACCTAACATCCAATGTCTTGGTCTTAAAAGTTCAAATATCCAGATTTATACGCTCGATGGCCACGACTACGACTTGATATGACTCAAAACCCACTAGTTACCATGGGTTTACTTGTGGTACATGTTTTCCATAGATGGGCATAACCATTGGTCAACTCTTCCAAGGAGCCTTTATGCGTGCACGTATAAGTGCCTTTTTCTTCGCGCTGATTGTCTTAGTGGCCGGCGTGGCATCGGCGCAGGAAACGACCGGAAAGATCGCGGGCAGAATTGCGGATTCGCAAGGGCTCGGCGTGCCAGGCGCGACCGTCTCGGTGACGGGGCCGCAGGGCGTGAAGTCCGTCGTCACGGATGGTGAAGGACGCTATGTCGTCTCCTTCCTGACGCCCGGCACCTACGGCGTCAAGGTCGAGTTGCAGGGTTTCAAATCTGCTGAGACAAAGGATGTCGCCGTTCGTCTCGGCGCGACCGCAAGCGTGGACCTGCAGATGGCGGTCGGGAACCTGTCCGAGATGGTCGAAGTCACCGGGGTGGCCTCCACTATTGACACGCGGAGCACGACCATTGGATCGGTCGTGAGCTCAGAAGAGCTCCGGCAGATTCCTGTCGGCCGCACGTTCGCCTCAACGCTGTACCTGACGCCTGGCGTCAGCAGCTCGGGCACGTTGGGCGTCAACAACCCCTCGATCTCCGGCGGCTCCGGCCTTGAAAACCAGTACGTGATCGACGGCGCGAACGTGACGAACACGGGCTACGGTGGCCTGGGGTCCTACTCGATCACCCACGGCTCGCTGGGCAACGCCACCCCGTACGACTTCATCCAGGAAGTTCAGGTCAAGACTGGCGGCTACGAAGCTGAATATGGCCAGGCAACGGGAGGTGTGGTCAACGTCGTCACCAAGAGCGGCAGCAACCAGTTCCGCGGTTCCGCGTTCGGCTACACGCAGCCCTCGCAGCTTGAAGGCACCTGGAAGCAGTATCAGGCCACGAACGGCTCGGTGAACACGCAGCAGACGTCGGTGAGCGACGGTGGTATCGAGGCCGGCGGCGCGCTCGTGAAGAACAAGCTCTTCTGGTTCGGCGCCATCGACCCGTCGTACTCCACGCGCACGCTGGCTGCGCCACCGACGTTCCCGCTGGCGAGCCTTGGCAACGTCGACCGCGTGCGCCGCACCGTGTCCTACGCGGCCAAGGCCACCTGGCAGATCACGAGCTCACAGAGCATCAATGCCTCGTTCTTCGGCGATCCCTCACACGGCCCGGAAGGCCCGCAGCGCACGTCGTCGCTCCTGGCCACTGACCAGTCGTCCTTCAGTACGTTGGACTACGGCGGCCACCAGCAGGCGGTGAAGTACAGCGGTGCCGAGAGCAACCGGTGGCTCCTTGAAGGAGGCTTCGCCCGGTCGCGCAACACGATCAGTGAACTCCCGAAGGTCAACACATGGCGCGTCACGGATCAGACGGTGACGCCGACGAAGATCTCGGGCGGCATCGGTTCCTATGAAGCCGGCAACATCAGCCTGAGCAATCAGTGGTCCGCCAAGTCGACGCACCTGGCCGGTGGCCACGCGATCAAATACGGCATCCAATACGACGATGTGACGTACTCGCAGTTGAATCAGCGCACCGGCCCGACCTTCAAGGCTCCGGACGGCCGCCAGACGGCAACCGGCGCGTCGATCACGGTCCTCTCGGACGTCAACTTCGGGAAGATCTACCGTGTGACCCGCGCGAACTTCAACGTCTCGCGGCAGATTCCACAGAAGTACCTCAACGTCTTCGGCCAGGACGAATGGCGTCTGGGCCGGGCGACGATCAACGCCGGCGTCCGCTACGAGCAGGAAAAGATGAGCGGCACGATCATCAAGGACTGGGCACTCAAGAACAACTGGGCCCCGCGCCTTGGACTCGCCTACGACGTGAACGGCGACGGCAAGATGAAGATCTACGGCAACTACGGCGTGTTCTTCGCCCGCATCCCGATGGACCTGGCGGCGCGCGCGCTCTCGGCCGACGACGGCTTCAGCCGCGGCGATTACTTCGATGCCAATCTGACGCAGGCCGTCCCCCAGGGCGTGGCGACCATCACGCCCGCCGGCGCGGTGACCACCAACCACTTCGTGCTGGCCGGCGTCGGCGCGGACACCATCGACCCGAACACGAAGCTGACCTACACGAACGAAATCGTGGCCGGCGTCGAGCGGGAAATCATGACGCGGACGACCCTGAGCGTGCGGTACATCTTCCGCAATATGCCCCGCATACTCGAGGACGTCGCCAACTGCCCGATGGCAGCCTACGACCTCGGTCCGACGTCGGTCCCCTGCGCCACCGTCGACTACATCCTGACGAATCCCTCGAGCAAGACGCCCATCAACGCGGACGTCGTGAGGATCGATCCGCGGTTCGCCTCGGTGAAGTTCGACGACCCGGTGCACAAGTACAACGCGCTCGAAGTCGTCCTTCGTCGCCGCGGCGACAATTGGTCGACGATGGCGTCGTATCGGTACTCGCGCCTCCGCGGAAACTTCGAGGGCTTCTACCGCGACGACAACGGTCAGTCGGACCCGGGCATCTCCTCTCTGTATGACTTCCCGACGGGCGACCCGACCTACAAGTCGATCGGCGTCAACCAGCTCGGTTACGGTGGCAACATCCAGTACCTGGGCGACAAGAACGGTATCCTCCCGCTCGACCGGCCGAATCAGGTCAAGGTGAGCGGCAGCTATCTCGTCACGCCGGCGTTCAATGTGGGCGTCAATCTGAACCTGAGCAGCGGCAAGCCGCTGACGCCGATGGCCGCGAACCCGAACTACGCGTCCAACGGTGAAATCCCGGAGGCTCCGCGCGGCTCCGGTATCAAGACCATCGATGGCATAAAGAAGCGCACACCCTTCGAGAATCAGGTCGACCTGCAGGCCTCGTACTCGGTGAAGATGGCGTCGAGCCGGAAGCTGACCTTCGTGGCTGACGCGTTCAACCTCTTCAACACGCGCCGCGTCCGTATCTACAGCCAGAACACCCAGCTCGGCTCGGGCACGCCCGATCCGGACCTTGGCAAACCCGTCAACACACTGCTCGGTGGCAACCCCGCGCAGTTCCAGGCGCCGTTCGCACTGCGTCTCGGCGCCCGGTTCGAGTTCTAGTTCGAACGCGTCGTCATCAAGGGGGAGGCCAGTTCGCTGGCCTCCCCCTTTTCCGTTTGAGGAGGCCGACATGGTTCGTCGATTCACGCGTGCGTGGCTCGTGCTCCTGTTCCTGGGATCGGCGTGGACGGCCGCGGCCGGCCAACTCGCCGATGAGGTGAGCCGCCAGCAGGCCCTGGCGTTCTACCGAGCCGGCCAGGAATTCATGTCCGCGGAACAGTTCGAGAAGGCCGCGGATTCTTTCGGGAATGCCATTCAGAAAGATCGGCTCCTGGTGATGGCCCACTACGGGCTGGGCCAGGCGCATATGAATCTCAAACGGTTCGCCAGCGCGGGGGTCGCCTACCGGGGCTGCATCGGCGCGATGGCGACTCTCCATGACCTCTCGACCACACACCAGTTCGACGTGAACCGTCAGCGTGACGAACAAATCCGCGAGATCAGGCAGGAAATCGCGGACGTCAAGGAACTGAGTCCGCTCAAACGCTCGGTACTGGAACAGCGATTGAGAAGTCTTGAGCAGGAAAAGCTGGACTACGCGGGTCCATTTCGGCCGCCCGCCTTCGTCCTGCTGGCGTTGGGCAGTGCGTACTTCAGGGGTGGAGACCTGACCGCGGCGGAGCTCCAGTGGAAGGCCGCTGTCGACGCCGACCGAAAGCTCGGCGAGGCGCACAACAATCTCGCCGCGCTGTATGCGATGAGCAACCGGAAGACTGAGGCCGAAGCGGCGGTCAAGGCCGCGGAGAAGGCAGGATTCCGGGTCAACCCAGGCTTGAAGAATCAGATCAAAGCCCTGCGGTAGCCCGCGAAACCCTGCCCCGATTTGGTGGCACGATTCCTGTAAGACCTGATGCAGGAGACGCTGATGCCACTGAGACCTCTCGCCACCCCCGCGCCGGCGCACCGGGTCGTGCTGGTCAACGGCGACCCCAGCGTGCTTCGCCTGCTGGACACCGTCCTGTCGGGCGGTCACTACGACATGGTGTTTGTCCCGCCGGACGGACGCGCCTATGAACAGATCCGAAGCATCCAGCCCGATCTCGTCATTCTGCGCACGGAAATGCGCGAGGCGGCGGATCTTGAGGTCCTGACGATGCTGAAGCTGGACCCGGCCACCCGGCATATTCCTGTCGTCACGATTGCGGCGGACGAGGACGAAGAAACGGAAGCCGAGATCGAGGACCTGGCCACGCCCCCGGACGGCTGGGCGGAAGCGGCCCTCCCCCTTCGCCTGAACTAGGAACCGGCGACAAATCGACACCTCGCCGCGATTCCGGCATCATTTGCAGACACCCGATGCATGAACATCGCAAGTCGACCCGGTTGCCCGTGGAGGGCAGTCTGACCGGCGACATCACAATCGCCCTGCCGCTTGTCGTCACGCAGATTAGTGCCGGCGGTGTGCTCGTTGAAACGGACCGGCCCTTGCGCCTCGAGTCGCTGCACGAGCTCCGACTCAACGTGGATGGGAGCCCCCTGGTGGTATCGGGCCGTGTCGTGCACAGCCGCGTCGTGGATCTCGCCGCGGATACCCTGACCTACGAGTCGGGCCTCGAGTTCATCAACCCGTCGGCGCACGCGCAGGACGAAATCCGCGCCGTGCTGCTCCGCCTCAGCGACGGCGACGATCCGGCCTGACCTGCCACATCGCCATCCCACGCTCGATCACGCTTGTCGCCTTGGTAGTCAGTCCGTAGGGACCGAGTTCCAGTGGATCGACAAGCTCAGCCTCCGATACATCAGACGCGGCTCGCAGGATCCCCCCCACGGGCCAGCAGAGATAGTCCACCAGCACAAAGTGAAACCGCACGCGCCCGGCATCGTCGCGCATGATGCGGTCGAACACCTCGATGACGGGGCCCACCTCGACGCGGAGCCCTGTCTCTTCTTCCATCTCTCGCGCGACAGCCGCCTCGAGGGTCTCGCCCACGTCCAGATTGCCGCCTGGCAGGCTCCACTCTCCGGCGAGCGGCTCAAAGCGACGCTTGATGAGCACGACACGACCGTCATCAACGATGACGCCGCCGACACCCACGTAGGGCCGGTCCGGATACTCGCGCCGACCCGCCACTAGATCCCCATCACCTTGACGACGACGCGCTTCGGTCGCTGCCCGTCGAACTCCGCATAGAAGACCTGTTCCCACGGGCCGAGATCGAGCCGGCTCCGCGTGATCGGCAACATCACCTGGTGTCCCATCACGGTCCGCTTGAGATGGGCATCGGCGTTGTCTTCGCCCGTCTGGTGATGCCGGTAGGGCAGACCCGCGGGCGCCAGTTTCTCCAGCCACGTCTGAAAATCGTGAATCAGACCATCTTCCCAGTCATTCACGTAGACGCCAGAGGTGATGTGCATGGCCGAGACCAGCACCATGCCATCGGTGACGCCGCTCGCGGCCACGATACGGCTCACGTCGTCGGTGATGCGTACGAACTCCTGCCGGGCCTCCGTCTCGAACAGCAGATAGTCGGTATGGGTCTTCACGGACGGCGCCTCCCTCAGATACCTACAGGGCCAGTGTGGCGTGCGCGTTCAAGTCCCAGCCAGACACGTGCCCGGCCCGCAGCCGGCGCAGACCCGCCGCGGCAATCATCGCCGCGTTGTCCGTCGACAGCGCAAGACTCGGGATCGACAGCGGCAACCCGGCCGCACCCGCCCGTTCGGTCGCCAGGCTCCGGAGACGGCTGTTCGCCGATACCCCGCCGGCAATGCCGAGACTCGCCGCACCTTCCGCTGCCGCCGCCTGCATCAGGCGATCCACCAGAGTGTCCACGACGGCCCACTGAAAGCTGGCGGCGATGTCGGCACACTCGCCCTCGGGCAACGCGCCCGGCCCTTCCAGCCCCAACGCCACCACGCGCGCCGTCACGTGCCTGAGGACGGCGGTCTTCAAACCGCTGAAGCTGAAGTCGAGCGTCCCTGGTAGATCAGGGGCATTCCGATCCGCGTGGGTCAGACGCAGCTTGGGAAACCGGATGGCGCGCTCGTGCCCCTGCCGGGCCAGCCGGTCTATCGCAGGGCCGCCCGGGTAGCCGAGGCCGATGAGCTTGGCGACCTTGTCGAAGGCTTCGCCAGCCGCATCATCCCGCGTCCGGCCCAGACGCACGTAGGAACCAGGACTGTCGACGCGGTAGAGGCTGGTGTGTCCTCCCGAGACCACCAGCACCACGGCTGGCAACAGCATCTCGCCGTGCTCCAGGACAATGGACTCGATGTGCCCGGCCAGATGATGCACGCCGACCAGCGGCAGGCCGCGCGCAAACGCCAGCGACTTCGCAAAGGAGACGCCCACGAGGAGTGACCCGACCAGACCCGGCCCCTCGGTGACGGCCACGCCACCGACATCATCCAGCGTCAGTCCGGCCTCGGTGAACGCCGCCTCGACCACACGGCAGATGTCTCGCAGGTGCTGCCGGGACGCGAGCTCCGGCACCACGCCGCCCCACTCGCGGTGCAGCGCCACCTGGGAGGCGACCACGTTCGCGTGGATCCGCCATGGGTGCGACGGGTCACCGGTCTCCGAGACCAGTGCGGCGCTGGTCTCATCACACGACGTCTCAACGCCGAGCATCGTGAAGGGCACGGCCGACTCGCCTCCGCGCCTCAGGCCCGGCTGGCCTGCCCGGCCAACGCCCGCAGGGACGCATCAAAGGGCGCCCGGGCAATGCCCCGCTCCGTGATGATGGCGCTGATGAAGCGGTGCGGCGTCACATCAAACGCCGGGTTCCGGATCTTCGCGCCCACCGGTGTGAGCCGCGATGTGCCTACGTGCGTCACCTCTCGCTCGGGGCGCTCCTCGATCGGGATGCCGCTGCCGTCAGCCGTCGCCAGGTCGATGGTCGACATCGGGGCTGCCACATAGAACGGAATGCCGTGCTCCTTGGCCAGCACGGCCACCGAATAGGTGCCGATCTTGTTGGCCGCGTCACCATTGGCGGCGATGCGGTCCGCGCCAACGACGACGAGATCAATCGTGCTGGTCCGCATCAACGCCCCGGCCATGTTGTCCGTAATGACCGTCGTGTCGATGCCATCGCGGACCAGTTCCCAGGCGGTCAGCCTGGCGCCCTGCAGAAACGGCCGCGTCTCATCGGCCAGCACCGAGACGCGCTTCCCCGCCTCCACGGCCCCGCGGATCACGCCGAGCGCCGTACCGTAGCCGGCCGTCGCCAGGGCACCGGCGTTGCAGTGCGTCAGGATGCAGGCGGTGTCCGGAACCAGAGTCGCCCCGAAGCGCCCGATGGCCCGGCAGCTCGCCACATCGTCATCGTGAATCCGATCCGCCGCCGAACGAAGGCGCGTCTTGAGCTCATCGACGGAGGCGCCAGCGGCGGCCGCCTCGGCAAAGGTCTGTTTCATCCGCTCGATGCCCCAGAAGAGATTCACCGCGGTCGGCCGCGTGGCCGCCAGCAGATCGCAGGTCTTCTGAAACTCGGTCGTGAACTGCTTCGTCCCGGCCGCCCGGCTGCGGCGAGCCTCAAGCGCGATACCCATTGCGGCGGCCACGCCGATGGCCGGGGCGCCCCGGATCACCATGGTGGTAATCGCCTTGGCCACCTGCGTGGCCGTGGCACAGCGCACCCACACCTCCCGGGCAGGCAGCTTGCGCTGGTCAATCATCACAATCTGGTCGTCGTCCCACGCAATAGTCGGCAGCATTCGTTATCAATCCCGTCGTCTACAATACCCTCTCAGCGCCGACACAGTCTCCCCTGATGTCACCCTGCGCAGGGAAGACGCGTGCTCCGCTTGCGTTCATGCCCAGGATGCGCACACCTCTCGATACGATGAGCGTGTAATGCCTCCCCAGCGGCAACGCGACTGACGCCGTATCTGAAGTACACGGAGGACTCAGGTGCCGACCAGAATCCTACGGCCGCTCCCTCGAAGAAGTAGCTGCTACTCCAGGCTGCCGCCGTCAAACGGCAGAGGAAAGAGATCGGCGAGTTGGTAGCGGCCAGTCTCCTCGGTCGTATTGGCGAGGATCACTTCAAGGTTCCCGCCGAACTCCCAGAGAATCTGCCGGCACGCTCCACAGGGTGGGGTTGGTGTCGCGGCATCGGCCACGACCACCACGCGCCGGAACCGCCGATGCCCCTCGGAGATCGCCTTGAACACGGCCACGCGCTCCGCGCACACGGTCAGCCCGTAGGTCGCATTCTCCACATTGCAGCCCGTGATGATGGTGCCATCTTCGGCCTCAAGGGCCGCGCCCACTTTGAACCCGGAATAGCGGGCCGCGGCATTGAGCCGCACGGCGCGCGCGGCCGCCACGAGCGCCGTGGCATCAGAGGCGCTCAACGATCCCCTCCAGCAGCGCCATGAAGGCGCCCTTCACGCGCTGCGCGGTCTCCAGCACCTCGCTGTGCACGAGCGCCTGCGGCAGGACACCCGCGGCCATGTTCGTGATGCACGAGATGCCCAACACCTCGACGCCCATGTGCCGGGCCGCAATTGCCTCCGGCACGGTCGACATGCCGACCGCGTCCGCGCCGATCGCGCGCAGGTAGCGGATCTCGGCAGGCGTCTCGTAGCTGGGGCCATGCAGGCCGGCATAGATACCGTGCGTGACGGCCACGCCCCTCGACGTGGCCGCCGCGTCGGCGATCCGCCGGAGCCGGGCCGAGTAGACCTCGCTCATGTCGGGAAACCGCGGGCCCAACCGCTCGTCATTCGCGCCCACGAGCGGATTGGTGCCCATCAGGTTCAGATGGTCGTCCATCACCATCAGCGCGCCACTGGCGAAACCGGTGTTGATGCCGCCGGCCGCATTCGTGAGGATGAGTTCCCGGACACCGGCGCGGGCCATCACGCGCGTGGCGAAGACGACAGTCGCCATGTCGTGGCCCTCGTAGAAGTGCGCGCGTCCTGAGAGCACGGCCACACGGCGGCCGTGGATCGTCGCCACGACAAGCTTCCCCGCGTGGCCAATCACGCGTGACACCGGCCAGTGCGGGATATCGCCGTAGGGGATCGTCACGGCGTCCCCCAACGAATCGGCGAAGTCACCCAGCCCCGATCCCAGCACGATCGCCGTCGACGGCGGCGTGCCACACCGCGCCAGCACGGCCGAGGCCGCGGCGTCGATGCGGCCACAGAGATCGACGGCGCTCACAGCAGGATGCCCGCGATCGTCGCGGTGATGAAGTTGGCGAACGTGCCGGCCAGCATCGCGCGCAGACCCAGGCGCGCCAGGTCGTGACGCCGCTCGGGCACCAGTGCGCCAATGCCGCCGATCTGAATGCCGATGGAGCTGAAGTTCGCGAATCCACACAGCGCGAAGGTCGCGATCGTGAAGGACTTTGGATCCAGTGCGCTCTTGAGCGGACCCAGCTGGGAATAGGCCACGAACTCATTCAGCACCATGCGGGTCCCGAGCAGGTTCCCCACCGTCGTCGCGTCATGCCAGGGCACGCCGAGCCCCCAGGCCACAGGCGCAAACGCCCACCCCAGCACCTGCTGCATGCTCAAACCCGCCAGGCCCAGCACGGCGTTGACGAGCGCAATCAGGGCGAGGAAGGAAATCAGCATCGCGCCCACGTTCAACGCCAACTGCAACCCTTCACCCGTGCCACGCCCGATCGCGTCAATGACATTGACGTCGGTTCGTTCGACGTCCAGCTTCACGCTGCCCATCGTTTCCGGCACGCCCGTCTCCGGCACGAAGAGCTTGGCCATCATCAGCGTGCCCGGGGCGGTCATGATGACCGCCGTCAGCAGGTGCTTGGCCTCGATGCCGAACAGGATGTAGGCGGCCATGATGCCACCCGAGATGTGCGCCATGCCGGAGGTCATGACCGTCATCAGCTCCGACTCGGTCATCTTGGGCAGGAATGGCCGAATCGTCAGCGGCGCTTCCGTCTGTCCCATGAAGATGCTGGCGGCGACATTCAGCGTCTCGGCGCCGCTCGCCTTCATCACCCAGCGCATGGCCACGGCAAACACCCGCACCACGATCTGCATGACACCGAAGTAGTAGAGCATCGCGAACAGGGCCGCGATGAAGATGATGGTAGGGAGCACCTGAAAGGCGAAGATGACGCCGTACTGCGCGCCCTCGGGTCCGAGGACCGTCGTCATGATTCTCGGCCACACCTCTTTGCTGCCGAGCGGGCCAAAGACAAAGGACGACCCGACAAAGGCAAAGTCGAGCACCTTGTTGATGACGGAGCCGAGCGTCTGGAACGTCCGCTGTCCCGCCTCGGTCTTGAGGACGAGGACCGCGAAGAGGAACTGCAGCCCGAGCCCCCACGCCACCGTCCGGTAGTCGATGGCGTGACGCGCCGAGGAGCACGCGTAGGCGAGGCCCAGGATCAGGGCGAGGCCCGCCAATGGCTGCAGGCGCGGAAGCCCGTTGGACGCGAGGAAGACGGCCGCCAGCGCGGCCACGACGAGTACGCCCGCCACGAGCGTGTCACGACGGGTCCACGGCTGCCAGCCCGTCCGTACCGTTCCGGCTGCGCCGGGCTCTCCAGTGTGTGCTGTCACCGTACCTCCTCAAGAATCTTCGGTCGTGGTGCCGGTGCTTCATCGCCGATGGCGACGGCTTCCCGGCACAAGATCAGCGCGTCCTCAAGACCACGGGCGTCCCGGTGACGCAGCTCCAGCACGACGTCGCCCTTCGCCACCAGGTCGCCCGGCTTGGCGCGCAGCAGCAGACCAACGCCGTGATCCACCGGATCGCCCACAGCATTCCGCCCGGCGCCGAGCGCACAGCTCGCACGGCCGATAGCCTTCGCGGCCATGCGCGTCACGTAGCCCTGACGATCCGCCCGCAGCAGCTCGACACCGGGCGCGGAGGGCAGCCGCGAGACATCGTCGCAGATACGGGGGTCTCCCCCCTGCGCCGCCACCATCCGCTGGAAGCGGTCCAACGCCTCGCCCGAGTCAATGGCCCGGTCAACCGCGGTCACCGCGGTGGCCTCGTCGTGGCCCAGGCCGGCCAGCACGAGCATCCGCGCCGCGAGCCGCCGTGTGACGTGACGGACATCGGCGGGCCCGCCGCCCTTCAGGACGTCCACGCACTCCACGATCTCGAGCGCATTGCCGACGGCCACGCCGAGCGGTGCGTCCATGTCGGTGATGACACCTTCCGTCCGCACGCCGGCCCTGGCACCGATGGCCACCATCGCCGCCGCGAGCGCCCGAGCCTGGGTCACGTCCCGCATGAAGGCCCCGTCGCCGCACTTCACGTCGAGCACCAGCGCGCTGGTGCCCTCCGCAAGCTTCTTGCTCATGATGGATGAGGCGATGAGCGGCAGGCTGTCCACGGTGCCCGTCACGTCCCGCAGCGCATAGAGCTTCTTGTCGGCGGGAGCGAGCGTGGCCGACTGCCCGATCATGCAGGTGCCCACATCGCGAAGCACCTCCTTGAATTCCTCGATCGACAGGCCGATCCGGAAGCCCGGAATGGATTCCAGCTTGTCGAGCGTGCCGCCTGTGTGCCCGAGCCCGCGGCCCGACATCTTCGGCACCACCACGCCACACGCGGCGACCACCGGCGCCAGCGCGATCGAGACCTTGTCGCCCACGCCGCCCGTGCTGTGCTTGCCGACCTTCACGCCAGGGACGTCGGAAAGGTCCATTCGCTCACCGGACCTGAGCATCGCGTCCGTCAGATGCGCGGTCTCCTCGGGAGACATGCCGTTGAGCACAATGGCCATGAGCAGCGCCGAGGCCTGATAGTCCTGCCACGTGCCATTGGCCAACCCAGAGACAAACGCGTCGATCTCGGCCTGGGTGAGGCTGTGCCCGTCGCGTTTCCGGATGATCGTGTCGACTGCGCGCATGGGTCGGTTCCTTAGGAGCGGCCAGTATAATCACTCCGTTGTCCCAGGCCCCGGTACTTGCTCCCGAGCTCGTCCGGCAATCGGTCGCGCTGAGCCGAGCGCTGGTGGCCGCCGTACGCGGCTGGAGCCTCTATCCCCCCGAACATCCGGCCTGTGGGGCCGCGGTCGCCCGCCTGTCCGCGGCGCTCCCAGCCACACCAGCCTCAGCGATCGCGTTCACCGTCACCCCACGGGTGCTGGCCGTGGCGGGCGTTACCTTGCCAGAGGAACAGCCGGTCGTCGACGCGGCGCGCCTCCTGCATGCGCGCGACATCCAGCAGATCGCCTTTCTCGACCGCACGCCGCCGCCGGCCCTCCATCAGCTGCTCACGCTGCTGAGCCGCCCGGCCGAGGACGTGCGCGCGGATGGAGGCCCGGCCGCCTGGTGGGCCGCCTCTGGCCACGCGTCGGTCGTCATCGAGGCCATCAACTTCGCCCAGCTCCTGCGGGACGGTGACGTCTCCCAGGGCAGCGGCCACCGGGACGACATCTGGCACTCGATCGTCTCGACGATGGCGACCGGTGACGGCCTGTTCGATGACGCCCAGCAGCAACGCCTGCTCGAGATCGCCGGCACGGCCGAACAGATCGGCATGCTGGCCGTGGACGTGGCGGCGCCGAAGTGCGCGGCCGACGGTTCCCCGCTCATCACGACACAGGCGGCAACCGTGCTCGCCGTCTTCCGGCACCTGACCTCGCTTGTGCAGGTCGTGGAGCCAGACCGCGTGCCGGCCGTCCTCAGGAACGTGGCCGCCGCCGCGTCGTCCCTGAATCCCCACGTCGTCCTTCAGATGATGCAGCTCGACGACGTGGAACACGCCGAGCCGATCGTCTCCAGACTGGCGGCCGCATTTGACGACCAACAGGTCGCGCAGCTCCTGGCCGGCGCTCTCTCACGCGACGGTCGAGCCACGGCCCGTCTGGCGCAGATCTTCGGTACGATTGCGCCCGATGTCGAGCGTCGGCAACGGGTCCTGACGATGACGCGCTCGTTCCTCTCCGACACGGACTTCGGCCGGGGAGGCCAGTTCGGCGTGGCATGGGCCTCGATGGAAGCGCTGCTCCTCGACTACGACGAGCGGCCGTATGTGTCCGAGTCCTACCAGACCACGCTCGCCGGCGCCGACCTCCGCGCGCGCGAGATGGCCGAACGCGGCCTGCCGGAGCAGTTGCCCGGGTGGATGGCGTCCATCGACCAGGACCACGTGCGACGCCTGTCGGTCCAGATGCTGACGGACCTGTTGAGCATCGAGGACTCCGGCGAGCGGGCAATCGAGATCGCCCGCGACCTCGCGGCGCTCGGCGAAGACGTCCTGATGTGCGGCGCATTCGACGATGCCTGCCAGGTGGCGGGAGTGCTCTCCGCGTCGGCCAACACCCCTGGCGCGGTCACGCAGGCGGCCTGCCGGGCGGCGCTGACGGACCTGGCTCAGTCAGCCGCTCTGGCCTCCGCCGCCTCCGTCCTCGGCGACCTGGAGGCCTCCGCCGCCGAACACTTCGCCCAGTGCTGCCGCCTGCTCGGCCCCCGCTCTGTCGCCGCACTCACCGCGCCTCTGGCCACTGAGCCGGACGGCGTGGCCTGGACGCGAGCCGCAGCCATCGTGCGCGGATTCGGTGACGCCGCGGTGGCTCCTCTGGCCACGCTCGCCGATGCCCCTCACTGGCGGACGCAGTGGAGCACGGCCACGCTCCTCGGACGGACCCACCATCCGACCGCCATCGCGCCGCTCCAGGCGCTGATGCGGCGCGGCGACACGCGGGTCACCCGCGCAGCCATCGCGGCGCTCTCGGGCATTGACGACCCGGTCGCCGGACACGCGCTGCAGCACGCTCTTGAGCAGGCCTCGGACGACAGCCGTTCGTCCATGCTGGACGCTGTCGTCAGCGCGGGCGATCGGCGAGCCGTGCCCCTGCTCTGCCGGATGCTGGACGCCGCGGATCCCTTCGGGGATGCGCACCTTGTCGCACTCGGCCTGATCCGGGCCCTCGGGCGCCTGAAAGATGAGCGGGCCGTGCCGGCCCTCGTGACCACGCTGCTGCGCCGAAAGCGCTTCGCCCGCAGCCGGCAGCGTGCCATGAAGACCGGCGCGATCCAGGCCCTGCGGGCGATTGGGACGCCCGATGCCGAGGCCCAGCTGGCGCACGCCGCGCGCACGGATCGCCTGGTGCGGAAGCTCGTGGAGTCCCGGACATGACCGGCACGCCGCTCGATCTCGTACGCCAGCTCGCGGCCGCCGTCCGGTCGGCAGACCTCTACGCGCCCTCCCATCCCCTCCGGCGCAATGCCGTGACCGCCTTTGCCACCAGTTGCCAGGCCTGGCTGGAACACCAGACCACGCTCGTCATCGGATGCCTCGGCGACGACCTCGTCGTGGACGACCGGCGGCTCGGGAAGGGTTCGGCCTCCCTCATCGGCTTCGTCCGCTCCTTGCGGGATCGCGATGTCGAGAAGGTCACCGTGCACCGCGGTGTCACGCCAGACGACGTGCAGGCGCTGGTCGCCGAACTCAACAGGCGCGGCGCGGCGACCGGCGTGGATGAACGGCTTGCGCGGCTCGGCGTCCGACGCATCACGGTTGGCCGTCTGACACCGCCTGATGCCGAGGAGGGCAGCGCCGGCATCGAAGCCGCCCGCCGGATCTATGGCAGCGCGGTCTCGTCCGCAGAAACGCTCTGGCAGCAGGCGCAGGCCGGTGACGCCCCGGACCCGGGGATGGCCCGCGACATCATCGACAGCCTCGCCAACATCGTCAATCAGGACCGTACGTCGCTCATGGCCCTGACGGCGCTGAAGAAGTACGACAACTACACGTTCACGCACATGGTGAACGTGGCGGCGCTCTCAATGGCCCAGGCGCGGGCACTCGGCATCGACGGCCCGCTGCTGCGCGAGTTTGGCTTCGCCGCGCTCATGCACGACATCGGCAAGGTGCAGACGCCCCTCGAGATCCTGAACAAGCCCGGCGCGCTCGAACGCGACGAGTTCATGGTGATGAAGCGGCACGTGGTCGATGGCGCGCACATTCTTCGCCGCACACCCGAGATGCCGGCACTGGCCCCGATCGTGGCCTTCGAGCACCACCTGAAGCAGGACCTGTCCGGATACCCGGAGAACATCGGCCACCGCGACCTCAACCTGTGCACGATGATCGTCAGCATCGCGGATGTCTTCGACGCGCTCCGCAGCAACCGGCCCTATCGGGAAGGCCTCGCCAGCGCCCGGATCAAGACCATCATGGGCAAACAGGGCGACCCCGCCTTCAATCAGATCCTGCTCCGCCGGTTTGTGACCCTGGTCGGGCTCTTTCCCGTTGGCACGTTCGTCTCGCTCAACACCAACGAAGTCGGCGTGGTCAGCGCGGAGCACCCCGAGGATCCGTTCAGGCCCCAGGTAAAGATCCTCATCGACGCCCGAGGTGAACGCCTTGAGACGCCGCTGCTGGTCAACACCTGGGAACGCGACGTTCGCGGAGAGCATCCGCGCGCGGTGGTCGAGGCCATCGACCCGGACAGCGTCGAGATAGACCCCCTGACCGTCCTCTAAGCGCCCTTCTACCGGAGATGGACCTGACGGACCCTCGCCCTGGACAGGGCGACGCGCTGGCACGCATCTGGGATACTGGGCAGCCATGAACCGACGCCATGCACTGACGGCCGCGGCCGTGCTCGTCAGTGCCGCCGCTCTGCTCTCCGGTCAGGAGCCTGGCGCGCCTGCGTTCCTGCCCGCCTCCGGCCTTCCAGCGATTGACCGTGGTCTTCGCGAGTGGGACGCGCCACGCCCTCCCGGAGGGGCGCGCGCCGTCAGCAGACCGGACGCGCCAGACGACTCCAGACTCAACGGCAGCCTCATTGTCCGATTCCGTGATGAGGCCACGCCCGACACACGTACGCGCAGCCTGTCCCTCATCCACGGCACGAGCACCGCCCAGCCGGCCTGGGCGGACTTCGAGATCGTCGCGCTCCCTCCCGGTGAAGATCCCGAGTCGGCGGCGGCGACCATGGCTGCGCGGTCTGACGTGGCATATGCCCAGCCGCGCTACCGCGTCCACAAAATGTTCGTCCCGAATGACCCGCTCTACTCGCGACAGTGGAACTTCCCCGCCCTGGACATGGAGCGCACCTGGGATATCAATCGGGGCGCGTCGTCGAAGATCGTCGTCGCCGTGCTCGACACCGGGATGGCGTTCCGCAACGCGACTGTCCGTTTCACCGGGCGAGCGCTCTTTCCCTTCCCCGCTCTGGGCCCGGTGGAGGTCCCCTTCGCCGCAGCGCCCGAACTGGGAGGGGCGGAGCGCTTCGTGGCGCCACGCGACTTCATCTGGAATACGGACGCCCCCTTCGACATGGAAGGGCACGGCACGCATATCGCCGGCACGATTGGACAGGTCACCAACAACGCGTCCGGGGTCGCGGGGATGGCCTTCAACGTCCGGTTGATGCCCATCAAGGTGCTGGATGGGGACTGGGATGCCGTCTTCAACAGCCCGAATGTGGCCACCGACGACCTCGTCGCGCGCGCCATCCGTTACGCCGCCGACAATGGCGCCCATGTCCTCAATCTGAGCGTGGGGCGCGAAGGTGGACCCGCGCCGGCCGTCCGCGCCGCCATTGAATACGCGGTCGCGCACGGCGTCTTTGTCGTCGTGGCGGCGGGTAATGAGTTCGAGTCCGGCAACCTCCCGAACCGCTTCGCGGACTTTGCTCGGGACGTCCCAGGCATGGTGGCCGTCGGCGGGACAGGGCGGACCAATCAGCGGGCGTTCTACTCCAACACCGGGAGCTATGTGGAACTGGTCGCGCCCGGCGGAGACATGCGGCGCGGCGGCACGACAGCCGGCATCCTGCAGCAGACCTACGACCAGGATGTCGTGGACCGCTTCTTCCTGTCCCGCTTCGGCCCCCCGCGCTTCGATGTGTTCGTCTACGACTACTACCAGGGCAGTTCCATGGCCGCACCGCACGTGGCCGGCTTCGCGGCGCTGCTGATGCAGCAGGGCATCACCAATCCCGCGGTCATCGAGGCGCTGATGGAGGCCACGGCCACCGACCTGGGCACGCCGGGCCGTGACAACGAATACGGCTACGGCCTCATCAATCCCCGGGCGGCCCTGCGCGGCATGGGGCTCATCAAGTGACCCGCGCACTCCTGCTCATCACTGCGCTTCTCTCAGCGGTCACGGCGTCGGCACAATCGCGCCCCGCCGCTCCTCCGGTCGCAGAGCCTGGCGGCGTCGCCATCCGTGGTTTTGCCGATGCCGGCACCGAGATGTTCCACGCGCTGGACAGTTTCCAGGCCGTCTTCAGGAAGAACAGCGGCACGCGGGTCGGTGGAGGAGTCGCGGTCACGCTCCCGCTCGGGCTCTTTGCCGACGTGCGCGTGAGCCGCGTGCGGATGACCGGAGAGCGCGCGTTCCTCTTCGGCGGACAGACCTATCGGCTCGGCGTGGCCGACACGCTGACCGTCATCCCGATACAGATCACCGGAGGGCTGCGTGGCGCCAGGCGGGGCGCGCGGGCCACGCCGTATATCGGTGGAGGGTTCGGGTGGTATCGGGCCTCCGAGCGCGCGGCGTTTTCAAGCGCCGACGAAGTGGCGGAACGGGCCACCGGAGGCTATCACCTGCTCGGTGGCGCCGACCTGCGGCTCTGGCGGATCTTCGGCGTGGGCGGAGAAGTGGAGTGGAGCCAGGTGACCAACGGACTCG
This sequence comes from Acidobacteriota bacterium, assembly GCA_947482665.1. Lineage (GTDB taxonomy): Bacteria > Acidobacteriota > Vicinamibacteria > Vicinamibacterales > UBA2999 > CANKJK01. The sequence continues at coordinate 74,545 of CANKJK010000010.1, read as the reverse complement.
CCGGCAGCGGCATCGCTTCGTCCCTGAAGGACACGAACCTCGGGGGCATCAGCGTCCGTGTGAGGCTGCTGGCCGGGCGCTGGTGAGCACCGCCCGCGCCAGCACGTTCACCTCGCAGGTGCTGTCCGCGGTTCGGCGCATTCCAGCCGGGCGCGTCGCCACCTACGGCGACATCGCCGCGCTGGCCGGATCGCCACTCGCGTGCCGCGCGGTCGGCACCGTGATGCGCGAGTGCCGGGACCCCGGAGTTCCCTGCCACCGGGTCATCGCCGCCGGAGGCGCACTGGGCGGCTTCGGCCGCTTCCTCCAACTCAAACGGGATCGGCTCCGGGCCGAAGGCCTCGAAGTCACCCTGACGCGCGTCCGCAGGTTCGAGAGCGTACGCTGGCGCGGCCGTCCACGGGCCGCTGGCGCGAGAGCCGCCACGGCGTGTTAAATCAGCGCACGATGTCCGCTCGTTCCCTTCTTGCGTGGTTGGTGCTGTCCTGCCTGCTGCCCGGGTTGGCCCAGCGCCCGCTCATCGCCCAGACGCGGGGTCTGACGGTCTCCGGGCGCGTCCTGGACCAGACAGGCGCCGTGCTCCCTGGCGTGAGTGTGACGCTCGACTCGCGCGGCGGGGGCGCCCCGCGCGAGGAGGTGTCCGATGCCAATGGGCACTATCAGTTCAGTGATGTCCCGGACGGCCAGGCGGAGGTGTCCTTCCGCCTGATTAACTTCGGCACCGTCAGGCGGTCGCTGATGGTCAAGGCGCCAGGGGTCACGGCGGACGCCGTCCTGCTGGTCGCGGCGAGCGCCGACATCGTGATCACCGCGCCGCGCACGTTCCGGAATCTCGCGGAGATCGACCGGCCGGCCGAGAACCTGGTCGGCGTCGCCACGGCGGGCAGCGAGGGCGCGATCACGGCGGCCCAACTTGCCGTGCGGCCGGCGAACCGCGCGGCGGAGATTCTTGAAACCGTGCCGGGCCTCGTCATCAGTCAGCACAGCGGTGAGGGCAAAGCCAACCAGTACTACCTGCGCGGCTTCAACCTGGATCATGGCTTCGACTTCGGGCAGACCATTGCCGGCATTCCAGTCAACATGCCGACGCACGCCCATGCTCAGGGCTACGCGGATGCGAACTTCCTCATTCCCGAACTGGTCAGTGGCGTACAGTTCCGCAAGGGGCCGTACTACGCGGAGAATGGCGACTTCTCGTCAGCGGGCTCGGCCAATATCAACTACTTCAATATCCTCGACCGCCCGATGCTGAGCACCACGGGTGGCTCCTTCGGATACGGCCGCGTGCTCGCCGCGGCCTCACCGGCAGTGGGCCGGGGCCACCTGCTCGGCGCCTTCGAGTGGGAGCGCGACAACGGACCCTGGGTCAGCCCGAACAACAAGGACAAGTTCAATACGCTGCTGCGCTATAGCCAGGGCGATGCCCGCACGGGCCTGTCCGTGACGTTCCTGGGCTACTCGAATCATTGGCACTCCACCGACCAGATCCCGCAACGCGCCGTGGATGCCGGGCTCATCAGCCGTTTCGGCTTCATCGAGGAAACCGACGGCGGCGAGACCTTCCGCTATGCCGGCGTGGCCGACTGGCAGCACTCGTCGACCAACGACTCGACCCGCGCCACCGCCTACGTGCAGCACTACGGGGTCCAGCTGTTTCACAACTTCACCTACTTCATGCGCGACCGGGAGCATGGGGACCAGTTCGAGCAATTCGAGCAGCGATGGACGGCTGGCGGCAAGCTCACCCAGCGGCATCAGCAGCGCGTCTGGGGCCGTCCGACCGAGAGCCTCGTCGGTGTCGACCTCCGCCACGACGCCGTCGGGGGGCCACTCGGTCTGTACCTGACGACCGCCACGGTGCGGCGCGAGACGATTCGCGCGGACGAGGCGAATCAGACCAACGTTGGCATCTTTGGCGAGACGGAAGTCGAGTGGAGCCGGACCGTGCGCACCACGGTGGGCGTGCGTGGCAACGTCTATCGCTGGGCCGTCGACAGCAACAACCCGCTGAACTCGGGCACGGCAGCCTCCGCCATCGTCAACCCCAAGGTGTCGGCGGCCTTCGGCCCGTGGAAGGGGACGGAGCTGTACGCCAACGCCGGAACGGGCTATCACTCCAATTCCGCCCTCGGCATCATGCTGCGGGCCGACCCGTTCACCGGCGAAGCCGCCACGCCGGCACCTGCGTTTGCCCAGGCCCGAGGCGCCGAAGCCGGCATACGAACCGTGGCGTTGAAGCGGGCGCAACTCACCGCCACGCTCTGGTATCTCGGCTTCGACTCGGAATTGGTCTATGTGGGGGACTCGGGCAGCACCGAAGCCGGTCCTGCCAGCCGGCGCACCGGGGTGGAGTTCACCAGCTATGTCTACCCCAATGCCTGGATCACGCTGGATGGCGACCTCTCGTTTTCGCGCGCCCGGTACATCGGCGTCTCCACCGATGCCTCGTCGATCCCCGGTGCGCTGAACCGCGTCCTCTCGGCCGGGCTCGCCATCATGCCACCGGCCGGCCGCGCCGCTGGCGGCTTCGGCAGCCTGCGCCTGCGCCACTTCGGCCCGCGCCCCCTGCGTGAGGACAACAGCATCCGGTCACGAGCCACCACGCTGGTCAATGGAGAGGCCGGCTACAAGTTCTCCGAGCGGCTGCGCCTCTTCGTCAGCGGATTCAACCTGCTCAACCAGCGGGCATCGGACATCGATTACTTCTTCGAATCGCAGCTGAAGGATGAGCCGGCACCGGTCGCGGACATCCACTTTCACGCCGCCATACCGCGCTCGGCCCGGGCCTCGCTCCAGATCTCGTTCTAGCGCGGGCGACCCTGGCCGGACGAGCGCGGGGCGCAGCGCCGCATCGGGTCTGGGGGCAGACCGCCTTCGCTGCGATACGCCCGATGACAGGCGCTGCACGACTCGGAGAGCTGCCCCGTCGCGTCCACAATCAAATCCTGATCCTGGGCATGGGCGGCCTTTGCCGAGAGGAGCGCCGCGGTGCGCGTCGCCTCGGCATACCGCTGCCACTCCGCCTCCCCAGCTGGCGAGGGGCGGCCGTTCGAGCACGCGCGTCCCTCGATGAGCAACAGCGGCACCCCCTCGGCGATCGCGAGGGCGCTGTTCTCCACCGCCTCCCACCCGCCAAACACGCTCTTCAACAGGTCGGTCGACACGGAACTTCGCACATCGCGAGGAATCGATGCCGGGTCGTCGAGCTGCGCGGCAAAGACGACGTTGGAGGCCGGGAAGAACAGCCCCCGCATCAGCTGATTGACCGTGGCGGCTGTGGACCGTGGAAACGTCGCCGTCCGCGGCGTCGGCCTCGCCTGCCCGGATGGCGTACTGGCCCGCGCAGCACTTCTCTGCCCCGCGACTGCGCTGGAGGCGCAGACCAGCAGCAGAGCCGCGATCCCGATCTGGTGCTGGAACGTACAGGGCAACGTCCTGCCAGTTGGCCACGATCTCATGACCGGGTACCTCTTCAGCATGCTCGCCCCCTCCATCCGCTCAGTAGAAGGCGATCGCACGGCCAGCGATGCCGACGCCGCTCCACAGGACCACAGAGATGACCGCCACTCGCCTGGCCATGGCTGGATCGACCTCGGCCCCGCCCGCCAGGGCGACGCGCTGGCGGACAGCAAACGTGAAGACCGTACCCGCAATCAGGAAGGCCATCTTGATCCAGAACGCCGGGTTGAGATAGCACTTGGTCGCCTCGGACAAGAAGAGCAGTACCCCGGTGACGACGAGGACGACGAAGCTCCCGATCAACCACGGCCGGGCATCACGGCACACCTGCGCGACGGGCAGCCGCGTCACCCCGAGGCCCAGCATGCGGAGATCGACGAGCAGTACCGACCCGCCCATCAGTGCCAGGGCCAGCAGATGGCCGGCCTCGATACAGGGAAACAGCCATGTGGAATCACGGATGGCCGTGCCGGCCCCCGTATGCTCGAGCCATTCGATGACAGGCAACAGTTCCATGGCGGCTTACTTGTACCAGTTGTAGGCGATCAGGCGACCGCAGATGACCACGCCTGCAAACAAGACCAAGGACAACCCACCCGCGATCCGCGCTGACGTCGGCGGCACCGGATGCGCGTCCCAGTCGGCCACGCGCTGATAGACGCCGGTGTGGAAGACCACCATGTTCAGGCCGGCCAGGACCAGCAGTGTCATCTTCATCCAGAAGAAGATGTTGCCGTAGAACCGGAGCGGTTCGGTGAAGACCAGCAGGACGCCGCTCACGGCCATCACGGCCAGGCCCAGCATCTGCCACGGAAAGAGACGCTGCTGCACCTCGGTCACGGGCGCAGACCGCATCGTCGCACTCACGAGCCGCAAGTCCATCATCGTGACCAGGCCGAGGAAGAGGCACAGGCTGAGCACGTGCACGCTCTCGATGACGGGATAGAGGTAGCGCGATTCCCGGATGGCGAGGCTCGCGGGCATCGCCTGCACGGCCTCGAACAGACGCAACAGCATGGCTCACGCTACTCCGTCTCGGGGCACCCACACGGGCGGCGCGCCTCGTCTCGTGCCTCGCTGCCAGCCACCATCCGCATCACCCGCATCATCCGCGACCTCTGCACCACCGGCTGCCTCCTGCGGTCTCACCACGAACCGACGGCCAACGCTACCAGAAGGCTCGGAGAGTCGTCGCCCTTGAGCGGACGCCCTCTGGCCCGAACCGGCGAGGCGGCCCGGCTGCAATCCCGGCGTGCCGCGGGTAGGATGCAGACATGCGCTCCGTGCTGGCCGCGGTCATCATGGTTCTGGCCTCGAGCCTCGGGCTCGCTGGCCAGACGCTGACCGGCCTCGCCACTGGCACAACGCCGGATCCGGCGGTGACGCGGCTGACACCCGCATCCGACGGACGGTCACTCGTGGCGCGCCTCGGCCGGCAGCCAATGTCTGCCCGGATCGTGCTGACAGTCGCCTTCGAGGCCACACGCCCCGCGGAACGCTTCGACAACACCTTCGAACAGGTCTCGCTGTCTCCCGCCGGACGCTCGCGGAAGGCCGCACCGGCCACCCGGAAGCCGACCGCTCCGTTGCCGCAGCTGCTCGGTGCAGGCCAGACTGCCGTACCGCCACCTGACCCCTCCGACTTTCAAGCCGCCGCAGAACGGCTGCCAGCCTCGACCCCGGAACTGGTGGCCCTGCTCCGCTCGCGGCACCAGGAGGTCTCGGACCTCCTCGGACGCGGACAGCTCGGCGGCATCTACCTGCCGGCACTGCTCGCCAAGGACATCGCCCTGAAGCTGGAAGAGCACCGCGACGAACTGCCGGTTTCTTCCCGCGCCCGCGTCAGCGATGCGGTCAGGCGTGTGGTGATGGCGGCCTGGCGCATCGACGCCTTCGGCGACGTCAGCGACCAACTCAGTGTCACCCGCGCCTTTGAAGAGTTCTCCGTCGCCATCGGGGTGCTCACTGCAGCCTATGCCGCGCCCTGACCCACAGCCGGACGTGCGTCGGGCCATGGTGGCGGCCGCGGTTGTGTGCGTGATCGCGCTCACCTGGCCATCCGTGGACGCGCACAAGTCGGTGACGTCGAAGTACACCTACGCGGAGCACGTCTTCCCCATCGTGCGCGACCGCTGCGGCGCCTGCCACTTTCCTGGAGGCCCCGCACCCATGTCACTGCTCTCCTACAAGGAGGCCGCGCCCTGGGCCGAGGCCATCCGCGAGCAACTGACCACCGCCGCCATGCCGCCGTGGTTCGCCGATCCGACTGGTCCGGCCGTCCTGGGTGGTCACGCCTTGCCCGCGCGCGACCTCGACGTGCTGGTGACCTGGGCGATTGGCGGCACGCCCGAAGGTGACGCGTCGAAGGCGCCTGTCTCATCTGCACCGCCGTTGGTGTGGAGCGCCGGCCCGCCGGACCGCGTGTTTGACCTGCCCGAGGTGACCGTGGCGGCCGGGGCCACTGAGGAGATCAAGGCCTTTACGCTCCCGACCGGCCTTCAGAAAGACCTGTGGGTGCGTGGCGTGGACCTGCTCCCGTCCGAACGGTCGATGGTGCGGGCCGTGACGGTCGCCGTCGCGGGTGGCCCCGTCCTCGCGGCGTGGCTTCCCGGTGACGTGATGATGCCTGCGCCTTCAGGCGCGGCCTTCAAGGTACCGGCCGGCGCCACGCTCCAGGTTGCCGTGCGGTACAAAAAGAACTGGCAGGACACCCAGGTCGCGAGAACTGACCGGACGCGCATTGGACTCTACGCCGCGCCCGCGTCCGGTTCGGCCCTGACGACACTGGCGTTCGACGACTCGCTGACGCTGAAGGTGGCGACGCGGATCCTCGCCGTCCGTCCCGTCCTCACCGAGCCGCTCGCGGCCGTCCACGTGGAGGCGACTCTGCCCTCTGGCGACAAGGTGCCCCTGCTCGACCTGCGCTCGGCCACCGCGGGATGGGGCCGGCGCTACTGGCTGACGCAGCCGGTGGACCTGCCCGCCGGCGCCGTGCTCGCGATACACGTCTCAGGAGAGAATCCCTCGACGGAGCTCCTCACGCTGGAGCGTTGACGCCGATCTACGGCTGGAAGTCCGGCGCGACGACCTGGAACTGCCGACCGTCCGGATCCACGACAAAGATCGAGGCGCCGCGCACACTGGATGTCACGCCGAGCCCAGCCAGTTTCTCCACGACGGAGGCCGGATTCCTGGCATCAAACCCTGGCACGCTGAACGCGTAGTGATCGATCGATGCCTGCGTCGGCGCGCTGCCCACGCTGAGATGGGTGCCATCGGGCAGTGCCACGACCGCGCGGTCCTTCCGGAACTCCACCTTCGCGCCAAGCAGCGATTGATAGAACTCGCCGGTCTTCTTGAAGTCCAGCGACTTCACCTCGACGTGGTGGAACGCGCGGGCCTCCACCGGCGCGGCGGCCGCTGCGGGTGTGGCGCCGGCTGTCACGGCGACGGCGGTGACGGCCTGAAGGAAGCCACGACGATCGAGCGTGCCATCCTCATAGCGGTGGAGCAGTTGATTGATTGAGTCGGTCATATCGGTGTCCCCGTCGCTTCGTCTTCCCGCTACGGCCCGCTATGATACGGCAGCTGTGATCACGCCCGACATCCCTGCACTGTTTGATCTGACGAACAAGACGGCCCTGGTCACCGGCGGCTCACGCGGCCTGGGCCTTGAGGCCGCGATTGCCCTCGCCGAGGCCGGTGCATCGGTCGCCATCACGGGCCGACGCCTCTCCTGGCTCTCCTCGGCGGCGGAAGAACTGCGGCGCCGTGGCCACCTCTGCCGGACCTTCAAGTGTGATGTCTCGGACGAGGCGCAGGCGGCCCGGGCGGTGCGCGACGCCGCGGACAACCTGGGCGCGCTGGATATCCTCGTGAATAACGCGGGGATCTCCTGGGCGTCCCCCGCCGAGGAACTGCCCATCGAGAAGTGGAATGAGGTGATGGCGACCAACGCCACCGGGACATTCCTCACGGCGCAAGCCGCCATGCGCGAGATGCAGCGGCAGCACGACGGCGGTGCCATCATCAACATCGCCTCTGTCGCAGGCATGGTCGGCACCTCGCCTGACGTGCTGGATGCCGTGGGCTACTCCGCGAGCAAGGGTGCCGTCATCGCGCTGACCCACGATCTGGCCGTCAAGTGGGCGCGGCACGGCATCCGGGTCAACGCTATCGCACCTGGCTTCTTCAATACGCGCATGTCCCAGAAGGTTGTCGAGAAGAACCGCGCACAGATCGCACGGCTCACGCCGATGGGGCGGATCGGCCGGGCTGGCGAAATCGGCAACGTGGTGGTCTTCCTGGCCTCCGAGGCCTCACGCTACATCACCGGCCAGGTGCTGCCCGTCGACGGCGGCATGCTGGCCTGGTAGCCGCGGACGGGCTCCGCCTCAGGCCAGTGCGCCTGGAAACAGCAGGTCGACGAGCGACGCCATCGTCCGGGTCGCGTCACCGAAACCAGTGGCCCGCTCATAGCGGGCCAGAATCGCCACCGCTTCCTCCACGCTGGCGACGTGCTTCGCCTCGAATTCCACGCAGTGCACCACGCGGCCGCCGCCGCTGGCCCGATAGTGCACGACCTCGCAGTCGGCGAATTCCCACACCTCGATGTCCTTGACGACATCGCCCTGCCACACCGCGCCAAGCCGCGCGACGAAGGCATCCACGGTGGCTGCCTGATCCCCGGCGTGCTGGCCGAGATCCAGATTGATCTCGTCACGCACTTCGGGGTCCGACTCCAGCGCCTTCACCGTGAGGTGGTGCAGTTCCTCGTCGTAGCGGTGCCGGATGACATAGCGCTGCTCCCGGCCATGGGCCGTCAGGAAGTACCGGTCCAGTACACGCAGCGCAAAGGTCCGCCGCACACCCGGGGACAGACGGGTGACCACCGCGCGGAAGGCGTCGAGATCGAAGGCCTCGGCCACCACGAACTTGTGCTCGATCTCCTTGAAGCGCATTACATCCACCGTTTGAACCGGCCCATGACCGCCATCTTCCCACGCAGACGCACCGGGAGCCGCCGAGCCCAATCTGGCGAGACCTGGACCGTATCCGCGTCCCCTCGGAGGGACAGGACAATCCCCCGGATAGCTTCAACGACCCCCACGTCCCGTGTGGCCAGCATCGCTTCGGCCAACCGGTCGTGCGCGGCGTCCTCGAAGTTGTAGCTGCCAAAGGCCGCCCAGTCGTCGTCCACGATGACGATCTTGGAGTGCTCGCCACGCCGGTTCTCGTGGATGGTGACGCCGGCGTCGAGCAGGGCTGGGTAATTCACGGCCGCAGCTATCCAGGCCAGATCGGTGGCCGGCAGCGCCTCTCGGTGGGAGTGGAACACCTCCACGGCCACACCGCGTCTGGCGGCCCGGACCACGGCCGCCATCAACGCGGGCACCGGCTTGAAGTAGAAGGCGGTGATCTGGACGGACGACCGGGCGGCATCGAGCATCTCGACCATGCGATCGGTTACCTCATTCGAGCCACGCCAGCCGAGCGGACCGAGCGGTCCCTGGTGCAGGTTCGGATTGCAGCACCAGTAGTCCAGCGCGCACGCCGTGCCTGGCGGTGGCTGACCGGCCGAAGCACCATCCGCGGTCGTCACGCGGTCCAGCAGGTTCAGGTGAGCGGGAGCCACGGTTCCACCCAGAGCGGGCCAGCTCTCGAGGAGCGCGCGGACGATCGGGCCGCGGACCGCAACGGAGAACTCGTTCCAGCCTTCGAAGGACGTCTTGGTGATGTTGCTGCTGCCGAAGATGGCCTCGCCCGTGTCGGCCGCCTGAATCTTCACGTGCTGACCGCCGCCCAGCCACCGCTGGACCGTGCGGCCCGGGCGATAGAACGTCACCGTGGCGCCGGCGGAGCGGAGACCGTCGAGCCGCGCCATCAACGCCTGCCGGTCCGTCGCGGTCATGAGCACGCCGCCCAGTTGCTGGCCAAACCCATCGACAAGCAGGGACACTGCGACCCCGCGCCGCACGGCGGCATCCAGGGCATCGAGGAGCTCGCGGGCGTACGCATCCCACTCGATGTAGAACGTGGAGAGATAGAGGAAGACGCGCGCCTGCTGGATCATCTCCAGCCGACGACGCCACTCGGCTGTCCGATCCCAGAGGGGAATGACGCTCGAGGCCTCCGGCATGTCAGCAGAACAGGGGCACTAGAGGCGGTAGCCCCCTGCCACGTCGATATTTGCGCCGGTGACGTAGCTCGCGTCGAGCAGGTAGTGGAGCGCCTGCGCCACATCCTCAAGGGTACCGGCCCGTGCCAGGGGTACCGTGTCGCCCATTTGATCCGGTGACGGGAGGTCGATGGAGTTCTCCAGTTGACCAGGGGAAATCATGTTCACGCGAATCTGGCGGTCGGCGTAGCCGGCGGCCAGCGCGCGGGTCAGCACGAGCAGGCCGGTCTTGCTCACGTAGTAGTCGGCGCCCCGTCGGTTGGCGCGGATGCCTTCGAGGCCCGCCATGCCGATGCTGACGATCTGCCCGCCATCCGGCATGAGGGAGAGGGCGTGGTAGCAGCAGTAATAGGCACCGGACAGATTCGCGCCGATCGTCGCATCCCAGACGTCCGGATCAAGCGCGGTCACGTCCTGCGGGTTGTAGTTGCCGACGTTGTTCACCAGCAGGTCCACGCGACCTTCGTGCCGACCGATGTCGGCGAACACGGCGGCGACGGACGCGCGACTGCTCACGTCCACCTGGAGCGCCCGGGCACCGGCGCCACCCGCGGACAGTTCGCTGACCAGCGCCAGAGCATCTTCCCCCGACGCGCGATAGAGACACACGACGTCGTAGCCGCGAGCCCCGAGTGACAGGCACAGATGCCGGCCGAGTCGCCTCGCGCCACCGGTCACCACGGCAACCGGGCGGCGGCCCGCGGCGGCCAATGGGGCCACGCCCATGCCGGCCGGCCTGGTCACGAGCGGGTGCGCTCCACACGCACAAACGAATGCTGCGCCCGCGGCACGGCCGCCGGCTTCCGGATTTCCAGCCGCACGCGCGAGGCTGCCGGCACACGCGCGAGCAGGAGCGCGGCCGCAGCTTCCGCCATGGCCTCGATCAGCTGGAACTTCCGCGCCTGAATCAGCTCCGTCAATGACGAGACAACCATGTCGTAGTCCACGACGTCATCAATCGCGTCCGAGCGGGACGCCGGCTCGAAGTCATAGTCGATCTCGATATCGAGCAGGACCGGCTGCGTCTGGACCCGCTCGTGCGGATAGATCCCGACAATGCAGTCCACCCGGAGATCGCGCACGCCGGTCGTGCCCGTCACGAGATCGTCCCCTTGCGAGCCACCCATACCTGCTCCGGCGCGTCCTCTCCGAACGGAGCACGGGAGAAGTCGCCATAACAGGCTTCAATGGTGAACCCGGCGTCCTCCAGGAGCGCCTGCGCCTGGACCGGCGTCAGCCAGCTGAGACTGAGAGGCCGGTAGCGCCGCTCTTGCAGCACGCCGTTCCCGTCCAATGCGTCTTCCCAGGTAACCACACGCATCGTCTGCGCTCCAGCGTCGACCAGCGAGGTGACCCACAGCAGCCGCTCGGTGCCGTCCGGCGCGGGGAACGAGGCACGCAGCTGCACCTGCCGGAAGCTCTCCAGCCTGGTCGGGGTCATCTGGAAGTCGTCGAAGATGAAACGGCCGCCAGGGGCGAGCTGGGAGAACACGTGGCGCACGGCCTCCCGCTTCGCGTCGAGCGTGGTGAGGTGCCCGAGGCTGTGGTACGGCAGCGAGATCAGGGCCGCCGGCTCGGGCAGCGTGAACCCGCGAAAATCTCCCTGCAGGAGCGTCAGCCGCTCCAGCACGCCGGCCTCCCTGGCCCGTTCACGGCACCGCTCCAACATGACGGGCGACAGGTCGACGCCCACGATGTTCCTGCCCAGGCGGGCCGCCTCGATGGCAATCCGGCCATCGCCGATGCCAAGCTCGGCCACGACGCCAGACGCTGATGTATAGGCGTCGCGATAAAAGCCGAGATTCGCCTGCGCGCTGACGGCGGTGTCGGTCCACACGCCGTAGATCTCGGCAAAGCGGTCGTATTCCATGAAGACCGCATTATCCCCCGAGGGTGCTCGGCTCTGGAGCCGGCCACCCCCGAGGGGCGTCAATTGGGCCTATCGCGTCGCGGCCCGGCCCGCCTTGAGGGCTGCGTCGGCGGCCGGCGTGAGGCCCGCGCCGGCACGCCCGAGGTCGAGATACCGCCACCCTTCCTTGAGCCGCTTCTCGACGTCGCTCGCGCTGGCGAGTCCGCCGCAGACGACCTTGTGTGCCTTGCAGGACTGGAGCACCCGCTGCATCGCCTGCTCGATCTCCGGCGAATCCGGCGAGACGCCGAGCGACTTCGGCAGGTCACCCGCCGAACCCACGAACAGCATGCTCACACCTGGCACCGAGGCAATCTCGTCCACGTTCTTCAGGCCCTCGGCCGACTCAATCATGATGATCGAGATCAGATCGCCGTCCGGGTTGAGCGGCCACACATCGGCCCGCTTCTCATACTCCGCGCCCGACACACCCAGGAACCACTGGGCGTTGCCCGCGCCCGCACCGCGCATGCCCAGCGGTTCCCGGATCGGCGAACCGGGCTTGGCGGGGTACCGCATGCTGCGCACCGCGCGTGTGGCCTCTTCCTTGGTATTGATCGTGGGGAACTTGATCCCGAGCATCCCAAGGTCCAGCGCCTGTTTCACGATCCAGTCCGGCGACTCGCGTCCGTAGGCGGGAATCCGCAGGAACGGCGCGATGGGCAGCTGCGCGTTGCCCTTCCGCAGATAGGCGGCCTTGTCGTTCATCCCGATGAGGAACAGGCGGACCGTCTCGAAGCTGAGCGGCGAATGCTCCATTTCCATCCGCACGAAGTCGGCACCGGACCGGGCGATGCCCTGGGCGTTGGCCAGGGAAAAGTCCTCGGTGCTGATGCCGAGCACGGCGTTGCCCTGCGCCCACTTCTCGACCACGGGATTGAGGTGGACCGACTTCGGCGCCGGCTCCTGGCCGCGCCCGATGACCGTTCCGACCAGCAACAACCCAACGACAACCGCGACGTATCTCATGACCACACCCTCTCTGAATACCGTTCGCTAACGCAGGCCAAACGCCAGCACCGCATTGCCGGACGACACGGCCACGAATTGCTTCCCCTTGACCTGATAGGTCATCGGGCTGGACCCGAGCCTGGCTGTGCTCGGATACCGGAAGACTTCCCGGCCCGTGCGGGCATCCAGCGCGAAGAAGTCGCCAATGGCCTGAAACACGAGGTCGCCCGCGGTGACCATGTTGCCGGAGTTGGTCGTGCCCGGGAGCTCCTTGTACCAGACGAGCTCGCCGGTCCCCGGATTGTAGGCACCCATTCCGGTGCTGGGCGTCACACCTGTCGGCCCACGCGGACCTGCGACATCGGGGTGCCGGATGTTGTCAGGCCCGGGGTTCTTCGCCATCGAGTCGCCCACGGGCTGCGGCTTGAGGGAGTGCGCTTCGTTGTGCCCGGTCACATAGACCAGGCCGGTGCGCGGGCTGAAGGAGGGTGAGCCCCAGTTGCCGCCGCCCTGATTGCTGGGCGCCGTGATGATGTACTCCTTCATCAGGTACGGGTGGAACGATGGCCGGACGCGTTTCGCCAGCTCGGGGTCGGTCACGATCGGATAGGTCATGCAGAACGGCGTCTGCGGCACGCCACGCGCCGTGTAGGGAATCGGCTGCGTCGGCCAGGGTTGCTCTCCCGGCACGTCCGTCAGTTGCGGCACCGGCGACTCCACGATTGGATTGAGCGGTGCGCCGGTCACCCGGTTCAGCATGTAGCCGTAGCAGGCTTTGCCGAAGGTCGCGAGCGCCTTGACGCGCTCGCCCCGCACGGTCGTCTCGAACAGGATCGGACCGGTCACGGTTTCCCAGTCCCAGATGTCGTGGTGCACCGTCTGGAAGTACCAGGCCAGCTTGCCCGAATCGAGCTTCAGTGCCACGACGGAGTCCGTGAAGAGGTTCTGTCCTTTTCGGACCGAGCCGTCATAGGCCGGCGTGGGATTCGAGACGTTGACGAAGACGAGACCGCTCTCGACGTCAACGGCCGGCTGCGTCCAGATCCCGCCGCCCACCATCGCGCCCCCGCCCCAGGTGTCCTTCACGATGTCCCAGCCATCATCCTGAGGTCCCTGGGGAATCGTGTTGAAGACCCACTTGATCGCGCCGGTCTTCGCGTCCATTGCCACGACAAGACCGCCACGGATCATCATCTCCGCGCTGGCGAGGCCGAGGTAGACGACGCCGTTTGCGAACGTCGGCGCCGAGACGATGGAGTAGCCGATCGACACCGGGTCGAGGTCGGCCTTGTACTTGCCCGGGTATTTGAACTCGAGGGCCTTATTGCCGACGCTCATCACGCCCTTGTCGCCAAACGACTCCAGCGCCTTGCCCGACGTCGCGTCCACCGCGTAGAGGTAACGCTGTCCCACGGCATAGATGACGCCGTCGCCAGAGGCTGGCCCGCGCCGCCCACCGGCAAAGGTCACCGGAGCTTCGTAGGTCCATCGTGACTTGCCGGTCTCGGCATCCACCGCAAAGAGCTTGGACCCGGCATTGAAGTACATGACACCGTTCATCACGACAGGCGTCGTCGCGCCCAGACCATCGGTCTTCGCCGTCTCGAAGGTCCACTTCACCGCCAGCTTCCCGGCGTTGCCAGCGTTGATCTCGTCGAGCGTGGCGTACCGGCTGTTGTGCGTGTCCAGGTTATGCAGGGGCCAATCCACCGTCCCCGCGCGCGACGCGGGCCGGCCCTGCCCATGCAGCAGCACGGCGGCCAGCACCACCGCGCCCGAGGCGGCGCTCGTGCGTCGCAGGACCCTTGCCCTCATTCGTGACGTCATCGCTTCACTCTCCAGGCGCGTGTCGCTCTGTCTTACTTCTCGATGCGAAGGACCCATCGGATGGCGCCGGTCACGAACGCACGGTAGGTCTGATCGGCCCGCCACAGGTCCTCGCGGTGCCCGATGGCGGTGTAGAACGTGCGCCCCTTGCCGGGCGTCTGGTACCACACCTGGGGATAGTCGCCGCCCTTCTCCCACCCGGCCGGAGCGCCAGTGAAGTCCGTCCGCTCGGAGTCAAAGCTGACCAGCACGTGCACGTTCTTGCGGTCGAACGCCAACGGGGCCGGGATCTTCGTCGGCCCTGGCACGCCCACCGTCTTCGTGAACTGATAGAACTCGTCGTCGAGCGTCCAGTGCTCCGGCAGGTTCCGCGTCGCCGGGTGCTGCCGGTCCTCGACCTTCATCACGGCCGGCCGCTTGGCAGTGTTCGTACCGTCAAAGAGGTAGGACGGCCCATAGGCCCCGAGCAGCTCGCCCCAGGGTTTGAAGGTGAAGAGCGTCACCATCGACTGATGGAGGAACACGATGCCCTTGCCGTCCTTGCGCACGAAGTCGACGAGGGCCTGCTTCCCCTCATCCGTGAACGGCAATTCCCCGTTGGTGCTCGCCACGATCGCATCGAACTGGGAGAGGTACTTCTTCGTGATCATGGACAGGTCGACAACCGTCGGGGGGCACGGCTTCTGCACCGTACACGCCACCGTTTGCTTGTAGCCCTCGAGCGACGTCACCTGAAAGCCCGCGGCCTTGCCCCACTCCGGGAGCACCGCCTCGATCGCCTCGAGATTGCTGTGGTTGTAGAACGTGTTGTGCGTGATGAGCAGCACGCGCTTCGGCGCGGCGGCCGCGACGGCTGGTGTCAGGCGGGAGGACTGCGCCACGGCGGCCAGGCCCGCACACAGCAGCAGGGCCACCCGAGAGAGGCGCGACACAGAGGAATGACGGGAGCAGCGTTCGGTCATGGCGTCACCGGAAGATGGCGCTCCACGGGAGGCCCTGGCGCGCCGGCCACGGGCCCTGACAGCGCCCGTTTGAGAACCCCCGTGGTGGCCAGGACCACCACGGGGTCGAACAAGAGAGGCGAACTAGAAATCGAACCGCGCGTTGAACTTGTAGAGACGCGCGGCCAGGACATTCGAGGGCCGCAGCCACGTCGTCGAGGGCGGCGCGGCGTAGGTGGTGTTGATGGCGATGACGTCGTTCGAGTTCAGCAGGTTGTAGATGTCGAACCCGACGCGCACTTTGGCGGTGGCGTTGAGCTTCACCGTCTTGCTGAACCGGACATCCGCCTGGCTGGCCCGCTTTTCGCGCAGGTCGGCCGGCGCCAGCAGCGCCACGCTCAGCGTGCCGGCGCAGGTGGCCGCACTACCGCAGGCACCCAGGTTGCGGCCCAGCGACGGCGCAATCGACGCGTTGGGGACGACCATCGTCGCCGTCTGGTTGGTGCCCGGAATGTTCTGGTAGATGCCGGCCACCTGGATACCCCACACGATCGGATAGCTCACATTGAGCTTGAACTGGTCCTGGCGGTTGTCGAACTCGCAGAACTTGTCCAGCGTGGCGCTGCCGAGCCCGGCATTGGGCAGGCTCGGGCTGTCGATGACGCTGCAGTTGTTGTTGTGCGTCTTGCCGAGGCTGCCGCCGACGTTGAGGAGGCCGCCGTTCCCGAAGCGGGACCTGAACCCGATGTCGACGCCGTTGAACACCTCGGTGCGGTCCTTGTCGGCGCGCACCTGGTTGTTGACCTGGCCGAACTTGGACGGCTTGATGTCGTAGAGGCCGCAGACCTGCGTGCCGCTGATGCTGCCGAGACGGCTGTCGGTCGGCGCCGTGATGCAGAACGGGTCGAAGTCGGCCGAGGTCAGTGCCAGGTTGTCCGTCACCGTGATGTTGCCGTAGGAGGTCCGGAAATAGCCGGCCGACAGGCCCATGCCCTTCCCCAGTTCCTGCTGCACGCTCACGGACGACTGCCAGTCGTAGGGCCGCACGCCCCTGCCTTCGAGGAAGTCCGGGCTGTATCCGAAGGTGAAGACCGGGGTGCCAAAGGTGCTCGCCGACTGCGGACCGCACTCCCCGTTGGCGGCGTTGTTGGTGAGGACGCAGTCCGGAACGAAGTCGCCGTTCGCGTCGCTCCAGGTCCTCGTGGCGGTGATGGCCATGCGGGCCGAGGGGTTCAGGTTGTTCGAGATGGCGGTGGCCTCCGAGATGACGTAGCGGCCCATGGACGCCTTGATGGCCGTCTTGCCGTTGCCGAACAGGTCGTACGCCGCGCCGACGCGCGGGTCAATGTCGTTCCAGTTCGGGACGTTGTCGACCTTGTTGAACTTCAGCTCTCCGAGGAAGACGCCAGCGGCCCGCGTGGTGGCCGGGTTGAACGACCGCAGGTGGTCGAAGCGCACGCCCAGGTTCAGCGTGAGGCGGCTCAGCGTCCACTGGTCCTGCGCGAAGAGGCCGGAGAGCAGCCCCACGTGCGTGAAGAACTGCACCGGCGTCGCCATAAGGGTGACGGACTGCGGCACGCCGTTCCGCAGCGTGTACTGGACCGGCGGGTCGTTGCCGTCGGCCGCCGACGGGTTCTTGCCCATCATCGTCTGCCAGCCCACCTTCAGCGCGTGGGACCCGGTCACGTAGCTCACCGCGCCGGCCGTGTTGTACTGGTCACTGCGGCCGAGGTACCCGATGCCGCCCGTGCTCGGCTGGATGAAGCTGTTGTTGTAGGTGAGACCCGTCGCCAGCTCGACGTAGCTGATGGCGGTCCGGGTCGTTTCCGGCTGGCGCAGGTTGTTGACGCCGCCGTGCCGCGAGGCAAAGCCCGCCTCAAACAGCAGCTTGTTCGTACGCGTGTACTTCCAGTTCACCTGGTCCAGCAGGCCAGGTCCGATCTGGAAGTCGACCGTGGTCTCCGGGGCGCGCGTGGCGCTCAGGCCGTTGTTGCAGCCGCACGACCGCTGGAAGGTGAAGATGCCGGACACCTTCTGGTTCCTGGTCGCCTGCCAGGCCACGCGCGAGGTGGAGTCCTTCACCCACGCCTCGGCGAACCCGGGGCGGGTGGTGTCGGCCTGGAAGAATCGCGTGCCCTGCAGCTCCGCCTTGTTGTAGTAGATGCCGGCCAGTTCCTCCTGGTTGCCCCACGCCCGGAAGGACGTGTTGAACCAGACCTTGTCCTTCTTGATCGGACCGCCGAACGAGCCGCCGTAGGAGTAGACGAACTTCGTGTGGTTCTGTGAGGTCAGGCCCCGAGCTCGAAGCGCATCGGACAGGTTGCTGCCCTGGAGCTTGCGGCCCGTGTAGTCCCCGTCGACGAGGCCCCGGAACGAGTTGCCGCCCTCGCGCAGGATGACGTTCGCCGACACGCCGCCCGTTTCCGTTTCGGCCGACTGGCCGCCCGTCTCGAGGACGGTCTCCTCGATGGCGAGCTCGTTTCTATGAAAGCGGCGGCTCGTGCCGTCGCCCGAGAGCGACTGTGCCTTCATGCCTTCGATGTTAAACACGCCATCCGCGCGGCTGCCGTGAATCGCGGGTGCGCTCGTGCCCTCGCCGTTGTTGCCGCCGACGTCGCGCTGTCCGTTGGGACCGCTGAAGCCGCCGCCTCCGGTCGCGCCGAGCGTCAGGGCCACCATGCCCATGAAGTTGCGGGAGGTCGGCACCTCGCTCATCAGCTTGGCGCTGATGACGTTCTGGCTGCGGACGTTCTGGACGTCGACGATCGGGGTCGCGCCGGTGACCGTCACGGTCTCCTCCATGGACCCAACCGCCATGGCCGGGCTCACGTTCGCCGTGAAGCCGGCGCTCAGCTCGAGACCCTCGCGCTTGAAGGCGTTGAACCCGGTCAGCGTGAATGTGACCGTGTAGACGCCGGGACGCAGGTTGGTGATCTTGTAGTTCCCTGATTCGTCCGTCACCACGGACCGGACCTTTTCAATGAGGGCGGGGCTGGCGGCTTCCACCGTCACGCCGGGCAACACAGCGCCCGTAGTGTCTTTCACGACGCCGGCGATCGTGCCACTGGTCGTGCTCTGTCCAAACACCACCGACGGCACGAGCGCGAACATGGCGCTCAGCAGTGCGGCGGCAATATGCCACTTCTTCATCTGTCACCCTCCAGCCCACAAGGCTCTACACGAGCAGGGCCAACTATCTGCCAAGCCACAACCAAACACAAAGCGAAATAGGGGCGGAGATGGGGCTCCGGGACGCCACCGCACATGACGCCCCCGAGACCCGCTTCGTTCGGCTAGACGCGGGCGGTGGATACCTGAACCGGCGAACCCCACACGTGCGAAACCACTGGGGCCACCAGGGCCGGGTCGCCCGTCGTCAGAAAGGTCTCATCCCCACCGTGGGCTCGCGGGCTCGCGAGCCCTGCTGAGTCCAGACGCCGCGCAAGCTCACGGGCTACGGCGGCAGAGGGGTCGATAATCGCCACGCCAGGGCCGGCGACTTCGGTGATGAGTGGGGCAAGAAAGGGAAAGTGCGTGCAACCGAGCACGATGACATCGACGCCGGCGTCGCGGAGGGGACCCACGTAGCCCTCGACCAGCGCCCTGGTCTCAGGACTCGAGAAGTCCCCCGCCTCAACGCGCTCGACAAGTCCCGGGCACGCCTGCTCCAGCACGTCGACGCCGGCGGCGTGCGTGGTCACCAGACCGCGAAACCGGTCGCTCGCGAGGGTGCGGCTGGTCGCCAGCACACCAATGCGGCCGGTCTTCGTCATCTGCGCGGCAGGCTTGACGGCCGGCTCGATCGCGACGACCGGCAGGTGCAGCCGCTGACGAAGGCCGTCAACGGCCACCCCTGTGGCGGTGTTGCAGGCGACGACGATGGCCTTGGCCCCGTGAGCGACCAGAAGATCCGCGATGGCACTCACGCGAGCGTCGATGAACGCCGCGTCCCGGTCCCCGTACGGCGCATGCGCCGAGTCGGCGACATAGACGACATGTTCACCGGGCAGCGTCCGCCTGACCTCGCGGAGGACCGAGAGTCCCCCGACGCCGGAGTCGAGGACGCCAATACTCACGCGGCCTACCCGATGGCCATCACGTCGAACTGCTCGTGATGCAGGAAGGCATCAGGCCGCACGGTCACGTCGCGCCCGACCGCCTGACGGATCTCCTTCATCACGACCCGCTCTTCGTCCTTGAGCGCCCGCGCGATATCCGGATTGACCCGGAGCACCAGGCTCTGCCCCTCCAGGTCGCCGCCAATCTTCCGGACCTCGGTGAGGATGTCGTAGCAGATGGTGGTGCTGGACTTGATCACGGCCGCACCGGCGCAATACGGGCACGGATCCGTGAGGACGCGCTCGAGGCTCTGCTTCACGCGCTTGCGCGTGATGATGACGAGGCCGAAGTCCGACACCTGCAGGGCCTTGGACGGCGACCGATCCCGCCGCAGCTCCTGCTCGACGATCTGGAAGACTTTCTGACGATTCTTCTTTTCGTCCATGTCGATGAAGTCACAGACGACGATGCCGCCGAGGTCGCGCAGCCGGATCTGCCGCACGATCTCCTTCGCGGCTTCCAGATTGGTCTTGAGAATCGTGTCCTCGAGGCGGCCGGCGGTCTTCTTGCCGACGTAGCGGCCCGTGTTGACGTCGATGGCCACCAGCGCTTCCGTCTGGTTGATGACAATCGAGCCGCCGGACTTTAACCAGACCTTGCTGCGGAGCGCCTTGTCGATCTCGGCCTGGACGCCGTATTCCTCGAAGATCGGAAACTCCTTCTCATAGAGCTTCACGCGTGAGGCCAGGGCCGGCATGATCCGCTCCACGAGTTCCACGATACGGCGGTGCTCGGCCGGGTCGTCGATGCGAATCGCGGTGAAGTCCTCCGTCAACAGATCCCGCAGGAGCTTGGCCACCAGGCTCTGCTCGCGATACACCACGGCCGGCGCACGGGAGGAGTCGGACTTCTCTCGAATCTCCGTCCACGTCTTGTGGAAATAGCTGAGGTCCGCGACGATGTCCTCCTTCGAGCGGCCGCCGGCCGCCGTCCGGATGATGACGCCGCCCTGGAAGCCATGCTGTTCGCGGAACTCGCGGACGATACCGCGTAGCCGAGTGCGCTCCTCGCGGCTGTCGATCTTGCGGGACACGCCGACGTGATTCACCGTCGGCATGAACACCAGGAACCGCCCTGGCATGGTCGCGTGCGAGGTCAACCGGGCGCCCTTCGTGCCAATGGGCTCCTTCGCCACCTGCACGATGATGTCCTGGCCTTCCTTGACGAGGTCTTCGATCTTGACCTCGGGCGCGCTCTGTTTGTCGCGCCGCGGACCCCGGCCGCCCTGGGCCCGGCCGCCGGCCGCGGGCTGGGCGTGCGCGTCATCGTCGTCGGTCTCGAACCCGGCGAACTGCTCGGCGGCGTCCACCACGTCCGAGACGTAGAGGAAGCCATCGCGCTCCAGCCCCAGATCCACGAAGGCACACTGCATCCCTGGAAGGACCTTCGATACGCGGCCCTTGTAGAGATTGCCGACGACGCCGCGGTGCCGTTCCCGCTCGATAAAGATTTCGGCGACGTGGTCGTCCTCAAGAATGGCGACCCGCGTTTCGTGAGGCGTAGAGGAGACGATCATCTCCTTGTTCATTGCCCGCTGCTCCAGCGGGTGGCGCGCCGTCCGCCCGGCCGCCTCGCCCGGCATCCCGCATCGGGGACGCCCGCCACGCACCGGCACGGGCCGCGCGTGGCAGGAAGGCAGAGGCGGTGCCGGCGTCATCACGCCACACCGTCATCAAGTGCGCCCGGATTCCGGGCGGCTAGTTGGTAAACCGGCGCATCCGCACGTTGAGAATCAGGCCGAATCCCGCCATCGTGGCAATCATGGAGGACCCGCCGTAGCTCATCAGCGGCAGCGTCAAACCCTTCACCGGCGCAAGGCCGGCCGACATCGTGACGTTATAGACCACCTGGAAGGTGAAGGCGGCAAGCACCCCCAGCACCAGGTAGGCGCCCAGCCGGTCCTTCGCCAGCCGAGCCGCCTCAATCCCTCGGACGATCACAAACAGATACAACCCCAGCGCCACCAGGACGCCCGCAAACCCGTGCTCCTCGGCCAGCACCGAGAAGATGAAGTCATTGTGTGCCACGGGCAGGAACCGCAGTTGCCCCTGCGTGCCCTTCGTAAACCCCTTGCCCCACAACCCCCCGGACCCCACGGTAATACGGGCCTGGATCTGCTGATATCCGGCCCCCTTGGCGTCCTGCGATGGATCGAGGAACGTCGAAATGCGTTCTTTCTGATAGTCCCGCAGTGCAAATTTCCAGGCGACGGGGGCCAGGAGCACGCCCACCATGGCCAGGATGCCGAAGATGCGCAGAGGCATGCCCGCCAGGTACGCCACCGCGAAGAACACCGGCACGAGCGTGACCGCCGTGCCCAGATCGGGTTGCCGGGCGATGATGAGCAGGGGCACCAACGTGATCGCCCCGCCAATCAGCAGGTCCGTGCGCGCTGCGGGGCCCTGGCGGCCCTCACCGAAGTGCTTCGCGAGCATCAACGCCAGCGCCGCTTTGGCGAACTCGGACGGCTGCAGATTAAAGAGGCGCAGATCGATCCACCGCCTCGACCCGCCGCGCACCGCGCCAAACAGCAGCACATAGGCCAGCAGCACGACCACGCCGAAGTAGACCCAGTGCGACTTGTCGGCGAGCGACCGGTAGTCCACGCTGAGACACAGCGTAAAGGCGACCAGCCCCAGAACAATCCCGTAGATTTGCGTGGTGTACACGCGCGTGGGTCCGCCACTCGCGCTATAGATCATCGCCAGCCCGATCAGGCACAGCGCGACCAGCGCCACCACCATGGCCCAGTCGATGTGTCGGTACAGGCGTCGTTCAAACATCTGTCAGTCAGCCCGGGCTGAGACCGCCACGGCCGGAGGCACGCGCCCCGCCTGCTGACCTGCCACGGGGGCCGCAGCGGGCACGCGACGGTCCATCGGGTCGGACAGATCCAACCTCAAATCCTCACGGGTCGGCGGGGGTGGCAGCGGCCGGCCATCCTTCTTCGCGAAGAAGGTGTCCAGCGCGTGATGCGCAACCGACGCGGCGTTGGCGCTGTGATACCCATGCTCCAGAAAGACCACTCCCGCAATCTGTGGATTGTCTCTCGGAGCGAAGAAGGAAAACCAGCCGTGATCGTGCAGGTCGCGCGTGCTCCTCGCGGCCAGACGGCCCTCGTTGGAGATGACCTGGGCCGTGCCGGTCTTGCCGGCCACATCCTTCCCTTCAATCCGGGCCCGCTTCCCGGTCCCGCCCCCGTTGACCACCATCCAGAGGCCATCCCGGATCGCCTGCAGCTTTTCAGGATTCAGCGTCGCCACGGACTGCGGGGCAGGCGCAGGCAGGGGCCGCCACCCCGTGCCGTCGTCCACGGCCCGCACGACATGAGGCGTGACCCGCGTACCGCCGTTGGCCAACGTAGCCATATACACAGCCAGGGAGATGGGCGTCACCGAGACCTGCCCCTGGCCAATCGAGACGGAGATGGTCTCGCCGGCGTACCACTTCTCCTTGAGCTTCTCGCGCTTCCACTCAGTGGACGGCACCAGGCCCTGCACCTCGTTCGGCAGGTCGATTCCACTTCGCACCCCGAGGCCGAGGAGTGTCGCCCACTTGTTGATGCGGTCCACACCGAGCATGTTCCCGACCGTGTAGAAGTAGACGTCGCAGGAATCCTCGATGGCGTGGCGCAGGTCGACGGAGCCGTGACCGCCCTTCTTCCAGCACTTGAACACCCGGCCGTAGAAGTTGGCGCCGCCCGAGCAGTGAACCGTCTGCTCTGGTGTGACGACGCCTTCCTCGAGGGCGGCGAGGGCCACCGCCATCTTGAACGTGGATCCCGGGGAGTACCGCCCCTGAATGGCCCTGTTCTGGAGCGGCTTCATTTGATCGCCATTCAGCGCCGACCAGGTCGCGCGATTGATGCCCGAGGCGAACGCGTTCGGGTCGTAGCCTGGCACGCTCGCAAACGCCAGCACCTCACCGGAGGAGGGTTCAAGGAACACGGCGGCGCCATTGAAGCCACTCGCCTTGAACGCGTCCTCGACGGCCTTCTGCACGTCGAAGTCGATCGTCAGCTGCAGACGCTTGCCGCCGACCGGAGGCACTTCGTCCAACGTCCGCATCTCCCGTCCCACGCTGTTGACGACCACCAGCTTCGCGCCGTCGGTCCCCATGAGATCGCGGTTGTACGCCTTCTCGACGCCGGACTGCCCCACGATGGCGCCACTGGCCAGCCCTGCCAGCACGTCGGTGGCCTCTCCCACATAGCCGAACAGATGCGCCGCCAGTGATTCGGTGGGATATCGGCGCGCAGGTACGCGCTCGACCACGACGTCCGGCAATTCAAAGTCGAGCCGCCTGGCCGTCACCGCGGCCACCTGCGCCAGCGACGCATCATCGACCACCACGATCGGCTGGTAGGCCGGCTCACGGCGGTGGCGATCCACCAGTTCCCGCACGTGGGCCGCCTCGAGCCCGAGCACACGGGCGAGCAGCGCGATGGTGCGTTCCAGATCGCGGCTGTGCTCCCGGACGATCGAAATGGAGAATGACTCGCGGTTTTCCACCAGGACCCGGCCATTGCGGTCGTAGAGCACGCCTCGGGGTGCGCGCAGCGCCAGACGCCGCTGGTGGTTGTTCTCGGCCAGTTCCTCGAAGCGGGCGTGCTGGACCACCTGGAGATACCAGAAGCCGACGGCAAGCACGCCAAACAGGAGCGCCACGCCGATTTGAATGGCCGTCAGCTTGGCCGCAACGCGCTGCTTGGTGTCGCCAGGCACAGACATGATTCGCCCTTACCGCGCCGGGCGACGCCGGCTATGTCGCTGCGACCGCCGGCGGTCCAGCATGGCTGGCACGTGCTCAGCGACCAGAAAGAGCGTCAGCCCGACGAGGCCGTTGCCGACCGCCTGCACAGACACGGATCCCAGGGGCGAGGAGAACGTACGCAGCCCGAGCAGCATGTAGAGCCCCATGAACACGGCGGCATGAACCGCCGTCGCTCCCATGAAGATCACCAGCCGCGGCACCGGCGCCGTCAAGATGAACTGCTGCGCCACCACCCCTGCAAGATACCCGACCAGCGACTTGGCGAGCCCGCCCACCCCGACCACGCCGCTGGCGAGCGTGTCCTGGAGCAGACCCGCCGCAGCCCCCGTCAGGATCCCCGCGGTTGGCCCCCAGATCAGCGCCAGATAGGTCACGACGACGAGGGTGAGGTCCACGGCCACCGTCCCCCCCACGGTGAGGCGGCCGAGTGTCGTCTGGAGCACGAGCGAGACCGCCACCGCGAACAGCGCCACAGCGGGCTTCACGGGGCCTCTCCGCTCTCGGATGGAGCCAGACCGCCTGTCACAACCAGCACATCTTCCAGACGGCTGAAGTCCACCGCCGGCCGGATCTGGATGGCGCCCAGCGTGCCGCCTTCCCGGGCCACGGACTCCACCTGGCCTACGACGAGTCCCTTGGGATAAATGCCGTCGATCCCCGATGTGAGCACCCGATCACCGGCGCTGACATCCGCCGAACCGGCCACGAAATCCATTCGGAGGCGGTCTCCGCCCAGCCCGACGGCCACGCCCTGCGCTCGCGAGCGCTCGATGAGCACGCCTGCAGCCGCGTTGCGGTCGATGAGCAACTGGACTTTGGAGGCGCGCGCAGCGGTCCGGATGACGCGGCCGACCACTCCCGCCGGCGCGATGACGGGCATGTCGGGTCCCACCTGGTCCAACCGGCCGCGGTCGATGGTCACGGTCCTGAATTCCGGGCTGGAACTGCCGCCGATGATGGTGGCAGCCGCAGTCGGCAACGTCGTCGCGTCACGCAACTGAAGCACGGACTGGAGTTCTGAGGCGCGCGAGGCCAGCGCCTGTTGCTGCTGCAACTGCACCCGGAGATCGCCGAGTTCACTTCTGAGACGCAGGTTCTCGGTGCGCACCTGGCGGAGGTCCACATACCGGCTCCACGCGCCACCGACACCTCGGGTGGCCGCTGACGCCACGCGTTGGACGTCGGCGAACAGGCCAAACGCCACCTGGGCGACCAACGGCAGACCGGACCGCGTCGTGACCTGCGCGGAAATGAGGAGCACGTGCACCAGCGTCAGGGCACCGAACAGGAACCCGTTTCGCCGGCGCAGGTCCAGAATCGCCACGCCGACCTAGTCGATGGAGATCTTCCGGAGCAGATTGAAATCCGACAGCATCTTCCCCGCGCCAAGCACCACGGACGAGAGCGGGTCTTCCGCCATCGCGAGCGGCAGCCCTGTCTCTTCCCGGAGACGCTTGTCGAGGTTCTTGAGCAGCGCCCCACCGCCGGTCAGCACGATTCCGCGGTCGACGATGTCGGCCGAGAGCTCGGGCGGCGTCCGCTCGAGCGCCACGCGCACGGCGTCCACGATGACATTGACGGTTTCAGTCAGGGCTTCCCGGATCTCCTCATCACTGATCGTGATGGTCTTCGGCACACCTTCGATCAGGTGACGTCCCTTGATCTCCATGGTCATCGGTTCATCGAGCGGGTAGGCAGAGCCGATTTCCATCTTGATCTGTTCTGCCGTGCGCTCTCCGATGAGCAGGTTGTACGTCTTCTTGATGTACTGAATGATCGCCTCGTCCATCTCATTGCCGGCCACGCGAACGGCCTTGCTGTAGACGATCCCAGCCAGCGAGATCACCGCGATGTCCGTGGTGCCGCCGCCGATGTCGACGATCATGTTGCCGGAGGGTTCCGTGATGGGCATCCCGGCTCCGATGGCCGCGGCCATCGCCTCCTCCACCAGGTGCACTTCGCTGGCCTTGGCGCGATACGCGCTGTCCTTCACGGCCCGCTTCTCGACCTGGGTGATCTCGGAGGGCACGCCGATGACGATCCGGGGCCGCACCCAGACGTTCCGGTTGTGCGCCTTCTTGATGAAGTAGGTGAGCATCTTCTCGGTCACCTCGAAGTCGGCGATGACGCCATCCTTCATCGGCTTGATGGCGACGATGTTGCCTGGGGTCCGCCCCAGCATCTCCTTCGCATCCTTGCCCACCGCCTCCACGCGGCCGTTCAGCTTGTTGATGGCCACGATCGACGGTTCATTGACCACGATCCCTTTGCCGCGTGCGTAGACGCACGTGTTGGCGGTGCCCAGGTCAATGGCCAGATCGCTTGAGAACAGGGCGAAGAGAGAGCCAAGCGCCAATTCCGTATCTCCTTGAAAACACAGGACCTGCAGCACCAGAGCCAACATCCCGCCTGCCGGGGCCGCCTGGGCAGCTGGTCGTGCTGCACTACGTTTCGGTCGATCGGGATCGAACCGGCAGCCCTTGCCGCCGTCATGGAAGGCCCGTGCCGGCAGGATGTCCGGCCGGTCCGCCGGTTGTCAGGAGGGAACAGGGGTGCCGGTAGACCGGCGGCTCGACTATAGCACACGGTGCTGGACGCCCCGAGCCGTTCTGGGGCCGATTCGGGCCCTGGGTTGCGACGGCGAGGAGGCTAGCGTACGATCACCCGTTCTCCTCGTCTTCGAGGAGACGGTTTGACCGGGCGCGTCTCGCGGCCCGGAATCGGAAGGATTCGACCCATGACCATGCTCGACCGGATGCGGCAGCACAAGAACTGGCTCAAGTGGAGCCTCGCGCTCGTCGTGCTGACGTTTGTCCTGTTCTACATCCCGGATTTTCTCCGCAACCAGACGTCGGCCGCGCCAGCCAATTCCACGGAGGTCGTCGCCAGCGTTGAGGGTCACGACGTGACCGCCGCGCAGTTCCGGAGGCGCTATCAGATTCAGCTGCAGGCCTACCAGGGCGCCTATGGCGACTCCCTGAACGAGAAGATGCTCCGCCAACTTGGCGTGGACCGACAGATCCTCCAGGGAATGATCGATGAACGCGCCGCCGTGGCGGAAGCGGAGCGGCAGGGCATCAAGGTGAGTGACGAGGAAGTCGCCCATCAGATTCTGGCCATTCCCGCCTTCCAGGAAAACGGCGTCTTCGTGGGCCAGAGCCGGTACGCGCAGGTCCTCCGCGCCCAGCGGCCGCCGCTCACACCGTCCGACTACGAGTCGGAACTCCGCAACGGGATGATGGCGGACCGCCTGCGTGCCGCGGTGGCCGGCTGGATCACCGCACCGGATACCGATATCGAACACGAATATCGCCGGCGCAACGAGAAGGTGAAGCTTCAGGTGGTCTCCGTCTCCTCGCAGTCCTTCAGAGACAAGGTCACGGTCGCCGATGCGGACATCTCCGCGCGGTTCGACGCCAAGAAAGAGGACTATCGCATCGGGGAACGGCGGAAGATCCGCTATCTGATGGTGGACTTCGCACAGGCTCGGGCGCGGGTAACGGTTCCGGAAGCGGACATCCTGAAGCTCTACAACGACAATCTCCAGCAATACTCGACACCCGAACAGATCCGGGCCAGCCACATTCTGTTTAAGACCGAGGGCAAGAACGAGGCAACGGTCCGGCAGCAGGCCGAACAGGTCCTCAAGCAGGTCAAGTCCGGCGGCGACTTCGCGGCTCTGGCCAAACAGTATTCGGAGGACGACGCCAACAAGGCGACCGGCGGCGATCTGGACTACTTCGGCCATGGCCGGATGGTCCCGGAATTCGAAGCCGTGGCGTTTGAGATGCAGGCCGGCCAGATCAGCGATCTGGTCAAGACCCCCTACGGCTTCCACATCATCAAGCTCACCGACAAGAAGCCGGCGGCGACCCGGACACTCGCAGACGTGCGCGCCGAACTCACCGAGCAGCTGAAGTTTGAGCACGCGCAGCAGGCCGTGACTGAACAGGCCAAGGGCCTCGCCGCCAAGATCAAGACAGCGGCCGACCTCGACAAGGCGGCCAAGGAGGCCGGTCTGACCGTGACCGACTCACAGCCCTTCGCGAAGGACGAGCCGATCCCCGGCATCGGCCCGGCTCCGCAGGCCGTGCAGGAAGCCTTCCGGTTGAAGGATGGCGAGATCAGCGCCGTGGTCGGCACGCCCCGCGGTCCGGTCATCTTCACCGTGACAGGCAAGGTTGAACCGCGGCTCCCGACGCTCGATGAGGTCAAGGCGCGCGTCAAGGACGACCTCGTGGCAGAACGCGCCACCGGCCTCGCGATGAAGCGCGCGGGTGAACTCGCCGCCAAGCTGAAGTCGGCCAAAGATTTTGCGGCTGCAGCCAAGGCGGAAGGCGCAACGATCAAGGACACGGAATTGCTCGCCCGCGGCACGGCGATTCCGGAAGTCGGCGTGGTGCCCGATGTCGAAAAAGCTATCTTCGCCCTTCAGGCCAGTGGCATCAGTGATGCGCTGAAGACCTCGCTCGGCGCCGTGGTGATCCGGGTCGCGGAGCGGCATGATGTGTCGGCGGAGGAGTTTGGCGGCGCCAAGGCCGCATTCCGGCGCGAGCTTGAGAACGAGAAGCGTGGCCAGTTCTTCACGGCCTACATGAACAAGGCCAAGCAGAGCATGGCGATCGTGATCCATGACGAGGCCGTCCGTCGTGCGATCGGCGAGTAGGAATCACTGGGTGTTCGGTCTGGCCATCGCCTGTGCGGTGGCGGCAGGCTGCGGAGGTCAGGCTATGGGCGAACTGAAGCGTGTCGATACTCAACAGGGAACCGGAGCGGAGGCCGCCGCAGGGCAGACCGTGACCGTCCACTACACGGGCTGGCTGTTCGACGAGGCCGCCCCGGATCATCACGGCCGGAAGTTCGATAGCTCGCGCGACCGCAACGAGCCTTTTTCGTTTCGACTCGGCGCGGGTGAAGTCATTCAAGGCTGGGATGACGGCGTTGTTGGCATGCGCATCGGGGGAACCCGGACGCTCACGATTCCCTCCCAGCTCGGCTACGGCCCGCGTGGCGCCGGCGGTGTCATCCCGCCGAATGCGACGCTGGTCTTCGACGTGGAACTGCTCGGCGTCCGCTGACCACCCCACGCTCGCCCGGGTCCATGCCTGCGCACCGCACGCCGGACGCCGTCGAACTCCGTGTCGTCGCCGTCCGGCCGGATGGCGACGGCGAAGCCATGATGGGGAGGGTGCGGGTGTCCATCCCGTTCACCATTCCCGGCGAGCGCGTGGTCGTGCGCGTCGGCCCCATCCACGAGAACGAGGCACAGGCACGGCTGCTTGAGGTGCTGGAACCCTCTCCGGATCGGGTCGCGGGGCGGTGCCGCCATTTTGGTGGCGACGCCCACCCGACCTGCGGGGGCTGCGCCTGGCAGCACATCGCGTATCCGCGGCAGCTTCAGCTCAAGCAGGCGCTGGTGCACGACGCCGCGGCGAGGACGCTACGCCGCCCCCCTGACACGTTACCGACACTTGCCCCGACTCCCAGCGCACCGTGGGGATTTCGGCAGAAAGCCCACTTCGCTTTCTCAGCAGATCCTCGCGGACGCCGCGTGTTCATGGGGCACTTCGCTCGCGGTTCTCGCCACGTTCTTCCCGTCGTGGAATGTCCCGTACAGGCGCCCGAGGCCAACGAGGTCGCCTTCCGCTTTGGCGAAGCGGCAGCGGCTGCAGGCCCAACGCTCGGATTGCGGGGGCTCCTTGCCCGAGTCAGTCAATCAACCGGCAAGGTCATGGTCACACTGGTCTCCGATGGCCAGCCGTCGCGGCAACTCCGTGCACTGACACGCCGGACGCTCGTCGCGGCCCCGGATGTCGTATCGGTCAGCGCCAGTGTGCACTCGGGCCGAGGCTCGATGATTCTGGGTGCGCAGACGAAGGTCGTGGCAGGCGCCGACCGGCTGGAGGAGCGGATCGGAGACGTCACCTACCTTGTCTCCCCGGGGGCGTTCTTCCAGACAAGCGGGTCGGCAGCCGCCATTCTCGTGCAGCAGGTGCTGCGTCACATTCCGCCTGAGGCATCGGTGCTCGACCTCTACTGCGGCGGAGGCCTCTTTGCCCTTCCGCTGGCTCAGCGCGGAAACCAGGTCCTGGGCATCGAGGCGAACGAGACCGCCATTCAGGACGCCGTCGCCAGCCGTCAGGCAAATCGAATCCCGGCAGCCCGCTGCCTCTTTGTGGCGGCCCCCGTGGAAGCGGGACTCCGGCGCGTCAGCCCGGCATCTGCCCGCGCGGTGGTGCTCGACCCACCCAGAGCTGGTGCCTCCGAAAGCGCGCTCACCCAGATTCTCCACCTGCGCCCAGAAGTCATTGTGTATGTTTCCTGCGATCCGATGAGTCTGGCGCGAGATCTCCGTGTCATCGAGCGCGGAGGCTTCTCTGTTACGAAATTGCAGCCAGTGGACATGTTTCCGTATACGGCAGAGGTCGAGACGGTAGCCGTTGCCGTGCGTCCCGTGCGCGACACTTCTTAGGACACACACACAACTTGCTTATTTTCAGTCACTTACATGGCATATATACGGGGAACCTGATTCCAACCGATATAAGAGGCTGGACGGTGCGTGAGTGGCATGGGGCGGCTCAAGACTTGCTGGAATAGCAAAGAGCCGCACAATGAAAATGGCCCGACATGACTCATTTATACCGTTGTGTCGACTAGAGTCCTATGGGATGATTGTCTTGCTGTTAGTCCGGTGTCCGGACGCGGCAGAGGTTTACGGCGAAAGACAGTTTGTCTTGTTCGTCGATCGGGAGTCCTAGATGCGTGAGAAGAATTTCCGCATTCAAGTCATCTGCGTGCTGGTGCTCATCGCACTCGCCAGCTGGCCGAAATTCAAACCCATTAAGGAACAGGCGACTGTCTGGCGCGCGAACCCCTTTGAGGTCCGCACGCAGGCGGCTTCCTTGAATCAGCGCTTCAATTATGGCGATGCAGACCGCCGCAGCTTTGAGATCAGCGATAGTCGTGGACCCAACGACT
This sequence comes from Acidobacteriota bacterium, assembly GCA_947482665.1. Classification (GTDB taxonomy): domain Bacteria; phylum Acidobacteriota; class Vicinamibacteria; order Vicinamibacterales; family UBA2999; genus CANKJK01. Next base: position 43,407 of record CANKJK010000010.1, on the reverse strand, counting down.
CACTAGATCGTACGGGCTCCAAGGAAGGCATTGCTGCCACTGGTGGTGAGACCGAGTTGGCCAAGAAGAACGTCGAGGACCAAGCCGAGGGTCTTGAGGTAGTCGGCCGAGCGCGGACGACCTTGAATGAGCCCGTCCCGTACGCGAATCTGGTGCTTCGAAATCAGGAGACCGGAGCGGTCGAAGGACGCGTGCGCGCGGATGAGAGCGGCCGATTCGTGTTCAAGGGCCTTCCTCCTGGAAAGTACATCATCGAACTCATCGACAAGAATGGGCGCGTGGCCTCCGCGGCGCCAGCCGTGCCCTCTGGCCAGACCAACGCCTCCGGCAATGTCCGCGTTTCTCAGGCGCAAGCCACGTTGTATGTGGCAGGGACCGACAACATCACCACGACCTTCGGGTCGACGACGACGTCTTCGTCTTCGGACGTCCTTCGGGCGGCCGGCACGCAGGACGTGCCCCGCGTGAACGAACTCAGCACCAGCACATCCCCCGGTCGCTAAGGCACATGGTCGATCCCACTTCAACGCCGGCCGCACGAAGCGGCGTCACTGCCCCACCGCCGCACGTCGCGCCTGCGGCCCTGGGCGGGGTGAGGCAGGTCCATCTGTTCGACCGCTTCGCGGTCGTCGTGAAGTACTACAAGATCGTGCTCGTCGTCTTCGTGCTCGTCGTCGCGGGCATGATGTACCAGACCTATACGACGGTTCCGCTCTATCGAGCGGAAGCCCGGATCCACATCGAAGAAGAGCACACGGCGGAAACAAACATCAAGGAGCCGTACATCGCCTATACGGATCCCGAGGCCTATTACCAGACGCAGTACAAGATTCTGGCCGGCCGCGACCTGGCAGGGCGCGCGGCCCGACGGCTCAATCTGCAATACGTGCCGGAGTTCAATGGCACCGGTGCCCCGGCGACCCGGCTGACGAAGTTAAGCGAAGGCCTCTCAGCCCGTCTGCGCTCATCGATCTCACGGAAGACGCCGCCACCACCTCCGGCCAGGGGCGATATCCCGATGGATCGGCTTATTGACGCGCTGCTACCCAGAATCGCGGTCACCCCTGTCCGCGGAAGCCGCCTCGTGGATCTCGCGTTCACGTCGGCTGACCCCGAGTTCGCGGCCAAAGCCGCCAATGTCCTCGCGGAGGAGTACGTTGCACAGAATCTGGAGTTCCGACTCCAGAACACTGACAAGACGCTCCAGTTCCTTGAGTCCGAGGTTGAACGTCAAGCCAAGGTCGTTCAGGAGAGCGAACAAAAACTCGCCGAGTACCGCGAGGACAAGAACGCCGTCTCTCTGGACGACAAACAGAACATCGTCGTCTCACGGCTCAATCAGCTGAACGACGCGGTCACCCGCGCGCGCACCCAGCGAGTCCAGCGTGAGGCCCTCTACCGTCAGGTCAGCGCCGCGAAGGATCGCGAAACCCTCACGGCCATCGTCCAGAACCCCTTGGTGCAGAACCTCAAGTCCCGCCTATCGGAGCTTGAGCGAGAGCGGACGCGCCTCAGCGAGCGTTACGGCGACAAGCACCCGGAGATCCAGCGCATAGCCAGCCAGATCCTGGATAGCCAACGCCAGATCGATCAGGAAGTCGACAAGACCTCAGAGTCGGTGAAGAACGACTACGAAGCGGCACTGGCCGAGGAGCGGTCTCTCAATCAAGACCTGGAAGCGCAGAAGACAGCCGCACTCGACCTCAACCGAAAGAGCATTGACTACTCGGTCCTGCAGCGACAAGCCGAGAGCAATCGCACGGTCTACGATTCGCTGCTCCAGCGGGCCAAGGAATTCAACGTCATCAACAACAGCCGTGCGAACAACGTGCGGGTGCTGGATCGCTCACAGGTTCCTGGTGGTCCGTTCACGCCCGATATCCGGCGTGGCTGGATGATGGCCATCATCTTCGGACTGGGACTTGGCATCGTCGCGGCCTTCGCCATCGACTACCTGGACGACACCATCAAGACTCCGGAGGACATCACCTGGCGCCTGAAGCTGCACTTCCTCGGCCTGGTGCCACGCGTGCGGGGCGACCGTCATCCCCTCCTGACCGGACCTGTCCCTCATGATTTCGGAGAGGCCTTCCGGGCCCTGCGCACGGCGCTCATCATGAGCAGCTCTGAGCGTGGCACGCGGGTGCAGGTGTTCACCAGCGCGCAACCGCTGGAGGGCAAGACGACGACAGCCGTCAATGTCGCGCTGGCGTTGGCAATCGGCGGCGCCCGCGTGCTCCTGATCGACGCGGACATGCGCCGTCCCAGCCTTCATAAGGCCCTGCGGGTCCAGAACGACAAGGGCCTCTCTGAGTTGCTGACAGGCCAGGCCAAGATGCGCGAAGTCGTGCAACGGTCGCCCGACTCCAATCTGCTGATCATCACCGCGGGCGCCACGCCTCCAAATCCGTCTGAACTGCTTGGGTCAGATGCGATGCGTACATTCGTACAGCAACTGGGTGTCGGCCCCTTTGACTGGGTCATCATCGACACACCGCCGATTCTGGCTGTGACGGATGCCGTCATCCTGGCGCCCATCGTGTCCGGAGTGACGTTCGTACTCGGTGCGGAAATGACCCGGTGGCGGCTGGCTGAACGGGCTATTGATACGCTGCAGGCGAGCCGGCCCAGGTCGGTCAGCGCCGTGCTCAATCGGGTGGACTTTGAGCGGAACCGCTACTACTACGCCCGCTACTACGGTCAGCAGTTCCAGAGCTACTACGCCGAGACCCCGGCCGCTAGCTAGGGCGTGAACGGCACATCCCGCGTCATCCTGACCGCCGGCGTGCCGCTGGCGACCGTGGCTGCGCTCGCGGGAGCCTACCCCTCATCTGTCCTGCCGCTGCTCCTCGCGGCCGCCGCCGCGTTTCTCATCGCATCGCCGCCAGTGGCCACCCGAGGCTGGCGCGTGCAGGATGCGGGTCTCCTCCTCTTCCTGCTCGGACTTGCCGTGCAGGTCGCGCCGCTGCCCGCAGGACTGGTTGACGCCATTTCCCCGCACGCCAGAGCCCTGACCGGCCTGCTGGTCCTGGTGCCATCCGGCACCATCACTCTCAGCCTCCGCGAGGTGTTCACACGCGACACCCTTAGTTCGGCAGCAACGGTCGTCCTGGTGTATTGGACGGCCCGGGGCCTCCTGCGCGTTGGAGGTTCCCGCACTGTGGCAAAGCTGCTATCGGTCGGAGGCCTCATCGTGGCACTCACGGGCCTGGCGCAACGAGCGACGGCGCCACAGTCGCTGCTCTGGATCTGGTCCCCCCTTGAGGCAACCGCCAAACCAATGGGGCCATTCGTCAACCGGAATCACTTCGCCATGTGGCTCGTCATGGCCAGTGCGCTCGCGGCAGGCGCGCTCGGTACTCACGTGGCGCATCGCCAGGCCACAGGGGTCGGCGCACACAGACCTTCGTTGGTTCGATGGCTGGACGACAGCACGGCACTCTGGCTGGGCGGGGCCACAGGGCTGCTGTGGCTCACCGTCATTGCCTCTGGCTCGCGTGGGGGGATGATCGCAGTGGCCGTCTTCGCCGGAACCTGGTTTGCCCTCTCGGCACGACGCGTCGGTCGGCGGCGTTCACTTGGTTATGCAGGCGCCTTCCTGATCCTCGTCGGCGTGGTTGGCATATGGGCCAATATGAACCTCATCGCCAGCCGACTGATGGTGGGGCAGGGCATCCCGCGAACGACCGTCTGGAAGGACACGCTGCCCCTCATTCATGACTTCTGGCTGACAGGAACCGGTGGCGGCACATTCTCAAGCGCCATGCTGCTCTACCAGCGTGACCATCGCTACGTCCTCTTCAACGAGGCTCAGAATGAGTACCTGCAGCTTCTCGCGGAGGGAGGCGTGCTCCTCGCGCTGCCACTCCTCCTCTCGTTGGGCGCATGGGCGTTGACCTGCGCGCGACGGCTTCGGGAAGACCACTCTGCGATGTTCTGGCTGCGCTCTGCTGCGGTCGCGGGCCTTGCGGGCGTGGCCACGCAGTGTTTGTGGGATTCGGCGCTTCGCATGCCCGCGAATGCGGTACTCGCCGCACTCCTGGCCGCCGTTGCCGTCCATGAGCAGCCGCGCCCTCCTGCGCCTGACCGGGGTAAGACGCACGTCGCCTACCCTCGGTCATACTGAGCGGGCCTTTGCCGCCTCGCGCCTGCTAGGACAACAGGCGCCGGAACAGGAGCTTCCGCGCTTCGGGGTGCTTGAATAGCGCCGCGATGAGGTCGCGGTGCCGGTTGAACTGGGCCGTCCGATAGACCAGCGGCATGATGCCGTCTGTCTGGGCAAGGTTGAACAGGCCGTCCACTTCGCTGTCGCTCAACCGCTGCGCCAGCATCCGCAGAGCCAGCTGACTTCTGAACTCAGCATTCAGCCGCTCCCGCCACGCAACTTCGTAGCGGCTCAGCGCGGCAGCACTCACGTCACCCTCGGACAAGCCGGCGTGGAGCGACTCAGCGGCGAGTTCGGCGCTCAGCAGGCTGTAGTAGATCCCGCCTCCTGTGGTGGGCTTCACCAGTCCCGCAGCATCGCCGACTGCGACGACACGGTCGGTGTAGGTGCGCCGAATTGTGCCGAGCGGCAATAGGCGCCGCCGCGGGCTGACCGACTCGATATCGCGAAGACCGAAGGCTTCACGAACCCGCTCGAGGAGCCTCGCGAAATAGAATCCGGCATCGCCGTCGCACATCAACCCCACGCGCACGTGCCACTGCTCACCGCGGCTGACGGGCACCGCCCACGCAAAGCCAGCTGGCGCCGTCTGCGATCCAAAGAACACATCAACCTGACCGGAGCACTCGGCCGGCAGTTCAAGCTGAGCGGAGGCGAGGTAGACGGAAGGCATCCCAAGGCCCAGTTGCCGCTGGAACGCATAGTTGGCGCCGCACGCCAGTACGACCGTCCTGGCTGAATGTGACTCCCCTCCCGCCATCGTCACCGTCACGCCGGAGGCTGTTACTTCGAGGCGCGTGACGCGCTGGCTGGCCAGCAACCGGGCGCCAGCGGCCGTGGCCCTGAGGGCGATCTCCTCGTCAAACACCGCACGATCGACCACGACCGCATCGACGCCGGTGGGGTCGTAGTCCACCTGAAGTCCTGACGGTGAATTGAACCGCACCTGGGACAAGGGGTTGAGTACCGAGCCAGTGCCCAGCCCGAACTCGCCGAAGGCCTCGCGCGCGAGGATGCCCGTGCAGTGCACCGGGCGACCGATCTCGCCATGCTCCTCGACCAGCAGAACGTCATAGCCACGTTCTGCGAGTCTGGCGGCGGCGAAGAGCCCTCCCGGTCCTCCCCCAATCACAAGGGTGTCGTGATGACGCACGACACTATTCTCTGACACTCTCACACCTTCCGCCCACGTCGCTCCCATCGCCCGAGAGCCGTGACCCAGAACGAGACCGCCACGAGCCGCATGTCAAGCCAGAAACTCTGCCGCCGAACGTAGAGCCGGTCCAGACGGTACTTCTTCACACGGGACAGATCCCGGCTGGCATAGATCTGGGCGATCCCTGTCAACCCGGGCCTCACGCGGTGCCGCTCGGCGAAACCGGCCAATGCCGTCTGCGGAATTTCACGGCCATCGCCGCCAATCTCAACTTCGGCAACGGCCAGCGCACGCGGTCCGACGAAGCTCATGTCGCCGACGAAGATGTTCCACAACTGGGGAAGTTCGTCGAGGGCGGTGCGTCGCAGCAGGTGCCCGACACGCGTGACCCTGGGGTCCCGCACCTGGGCAGCCACGGCGGGCATCGCTGACGCAGCGGGGACCATGGATCGAAACTTCAGCGCATCGAACGGCCGTCCGCCCCGTCCATACCGTGATTGTCTGAAGAAGACCGGGCCGCCATCTTCCATCCTGATCGCCAGCGCGATCAGAAGCCAGATTGGCCACGAGCACACGAGGCCAATCCCCGCGAGCGTCATATCGAAGGCGCGCTTCATGCGTCCAGACGCGCCGAGGCGTCAGCCGGCACCGCCCCAAGCACGCGGTTGAATACGGCCGTCATCCGTGGACGGTCAAACTGGAGACCCGCCTGACGGGCGCGCACGCCCATCGCGCGGAGTTCCTCCGGCCTCTCGATGAAGTGGCGTATATGCGCGGCAAACGCCTCCGCATCGCCTGGCGCCACCACTTCGCCACACCGGTGGGCGCGCGTCAGCGGTGCCACCTCGCACTCCTCCTCGACCGCCGCCACGTAGGGCCGACCGGCCGCGAGAATGCTGTAGAGCTTGCTTGGGACGATGTAGCCAGCCAGCCCAGGCTTCAGCGACACCAGGAACATGTCGGCTGCGGCGTAGGATTCACGGATCCGCTCCTTCGGCTGGAACGGCAGAAACCGGACATTGGCCAAGCCGCGTTCACGCGCACGCGTCTCAAGCGACGCCCTGCGGGCGCCGTCACCAATCAATACGAAGACGACTCGCGGATCGTGCCTGACACGTTCGGCTGTCTCGAGCACGATGTCCAGATTCTGCGAGAGACCGATGTTGCCTGCGTGCATGACGACGAATCGACCGCCGAGGTCGTGCTGGAGTCTGAACACCAACGACGTGGACTCCGGGTCAAAGGCCTCGCAGTCCGCCCAGGTGTGCACGACGACGGTGCGCTCAGGGGGAGCGCCCTTGGTGACCAGGCGCTGACGCATGGTATCCCCCAGCGCAATGACCAGATCGGCCCGGCGGAGGAGGTAGCGATTGATCCTGTCCAGTGCCCAATTGACGACGTCGCTTCGGAAGTCCTCCAGCAGTACCGCCACTTCCGGAAACACGTCACAACAATAGAAGACGACACGCGCGCGATGCCGCCAGGCACTCATCACTCCGGCCAGACCAATAATCGGCGGGTCGGTCATCACGATGACGGTGTCCATCCTGGGCAGGCGAAGTCCGGCCAGGCACGCGGAGAGGAAGTAAGTCACATAGTTTGAAGCCCGTCCGAGAAACCGGATCTTCCGGAACGTGGTCCCCGCCGCCCGGATGATCGTGACGCCGTTCCGGACTTCTCGAGTTGGCACCCCGAGAGGCCCCTCCCCTGGGAACCCCGTCACAATGGTCACCGAATGGCCGTGCCTGGCGACAAGGTCCTCAGCCAGCTCCGTCAGCAGTTGGCCCGTCGCTGTCACATCGGGCCAATACGACCGGTTGAAGATCGCAATCCTCATCGCTTCCTGAGCACGAACGGCCCCATGGCCAGGGCATCCATGTCTGTGCGCAGGAAGCAGTCCAGCGCCTCCTCGGGCCTATGCACGATCGGCTCGTTCTCATTAAAAGACGTGTTGAGCACAATCGGCACACCCGTCATCTGACCCACTGTTGAAATGAGCCGCCAGTACCTCGGATTGGAGTGGCGTGAGACCGTCTGCAGTCGGCCCGACCCGTCGACGTGCGTCACGGCCGGGATGATGGCCCGCTTCTCCGGCCGGACCGGGTACACCTGCACCATGAACGGATCGGCCACGGCGCCGACGAAATACTCATCCAGCGCCTCTTCGACAATGGATGGCGCAAACGGCCGGAACTTCTCGCGGAACTTGATCCGGCTGTTGATGATGTCCCGCATATCCGCGCGGCGCGGGTCGGCCAGGATGCTGCGATTGCCGAGGGCCCTCGACCCCCATTCCATCCGCCCCTGGAACCAGCCCAGCACCAGGCCATCCACGATGGCCGTCGCTCCCCACCGGCAGAGCGCCTCTTCATCGTCCAACCGGTCGCACGTCGCCCTGCGTGCCAGTTCGTCACGCCGCGCGGAGAGCGCAGCCTCGATGGCCGCGTCCTCAAACGCCGGACCCCAGTAGCTGTGCGTCATGACACACCGGCGCTCACCTCCACCCGCGTGCCATGCGGAGAGCGCCGCACCCAGCGCCGTGCCGTTGTCGCCGGCCGCCGGCTGCACGAAGACCTCGCGGAAGGGCGTCTGCTCCCGGATCTTGCCGTTTGCCACGCTGTTCATGGCGCAACCGCCGGCCAGGCAGAGCCGGTCAGAGGGGATGCGTCGGTGCAACGCCCGCAGCACGTCAAATGCTCTGCTCTCATAGACCGCCTGGAGAGATGCCGCCAGGGCTTCGTGCCGAGCCGTCAGCGGTTCATCAGGCCGCCGGGCCGGCCCGAGCAGTTCCGTGAGCCGATCGTGAAAGACCTGTCCGATCTGCGGGGCACCGCCAGCCCAGGTCATCTCACCCCCGGTTTTCCAGTGCTGGAAGTAGCGCAGGTCGAGGTGCACCCCGCCGTCGCGGTCTACCTGCACGAGTTCGCCCAGGGCGTCGGTCATCGAGCGCTCGCCGTACGGAGCCAGCCCCATCACCTTGAACTCATCTCCATAGTGGGGGAAGCCCAGGAACTGCGTGACCGCCAGATAGAACAGGCCGAGCGAATGGGGAAAGTAGGTCTGCCGGTCCAGGCGCAACCGAGCTCCCTGTCCCTCCGCAAAACTGGTACTGACAAAGTCTCCGAAGCCATCGATCGCGCAGACTGCCGCCTGTTCGAACGGGCTGACAAAGAAGGCGCTCGCCAGGTGCGAGGGATGATGCTCCACATACCGGAGCCGGCGCTTGACATGACTCGCGGGAAGGCCCACGACCGCCGCCAGGCGCGCGTGCAGGCCATCGACCGCCGCCAGATTCCTGGCGCGGTCTGTCAGCAGGCGCGCATCGGGACGGTAGCGAAGCGCGAACAGCGCCTTGCGCCACAGGTGGGCCCTCGGCCGCCGGGACACCGCGAAGACATCCACGTCGCGAGGCGTCAGCCTCGCCATGGTCAGACACGCATGGATCGCCTGATCGGGAAATCCCGCCGTGTGCTTCACACGGTTGAATCGCTCCTCCTCGACAGCCGCGACCAGTTGACCGTCCACCAGTACGGTCGCTGCCACGTCTCCATGAAACGCGTTGATTCCCAGCACCACCATGGCCATTACCCTTCTGCGGTCAGTCCAAGCCCCACCTGGAGACGTTTGATCATGTGGGCCTCAGTGAACCGTTCCTCCACGATTCGCCGTCCAGCACCCCCGAGCCGTTCGCGCCACGCACGGTCGCGAAAGAGCCGTACGAGCGCGTCGACCAGCCCGTCCCGGTCACTCGGATCCACGATGACCCCGCTCACGCCGTCCCGCAGAATCTCCTCGGCCGCACCCGGGGCTGCCAGACACGCCTTGCCGGCACGCATCGCTTCCAGGTAGACCAATCCAAATCCCTCGCCGGAGCTGGGCATGGCGAAGAACGCCGCGTCGCGATAGGCGGCCGCCAATTGTGAGGCCAACAGCCCACCGGCAAAGCGAACCCCGTCACCAGCCTTGCCACGAAGGCGCTCCGCATCATCACCCGTGCCCACCACCAGGAGCTCGGCTGTCGGCACGGCCGCGCGAACACGCGGCCAGACGTCAAGCAGGACGTCATGGCCCTTGTACCGCTCTCCCGCAGACATCCGCCCAACGATGAGGGCGTAGCCGCCCGCCACGACCAGTCCGCTGCCCTCTGCGCCGGCGGGACTCTCCGGCGGAACGGAAGGTTCACACACCGTGACCGGCAGATTGCCGAACTCCGGATGTGCGGACTTGAACCGGTCTCTGGTGGCCCCTGATATCGACAGCACGCGCCAGGCCCCGCGCAACCCCAGTCGCACCAGGGGCCGGAGGGTGCCCCACACCTCGACACCGATCAGCACTGCGACGACACGAACCCCTCGCGCCATCAGCGGCAACGCCACGGGGAGCAGATGCGCGTGCAGGACCACGACGAGGCTCCCACGCGACACGCGCCCTGCCCGCAGGGCCAACCACACGAACCTCCAGTGACTACCGGACGCTGCCCGCACTCGCACATCACTGGGCATCTCCGCGTCCGAACCTGCATCACCCAACGACCAGACCTCCAGCGCGGCACCCCGCTGGCGAGCCAGCGCTGCCAACGCGTGGAGATACTGACGGGACAGCGTGGAGAGGCCGTCCGCGCCTCGGATTCCCGTTGTCAGGAGAATGAACCTGTCGGCCGCCTCCGCCATCACCGGACGTCCACGGCAGTCAGCAGCGATCGATACAGGGCGTCGAAGCGGCCGGCCACCGACGGCCACGCGAATGCCCGCAGCGCATACGCCCGCCCCCTGGCACCCATCTGGCGGGCCTGCACCGGGTCGCGCAGCACCTCGACCAGACCGTCACTGATGGCTGCCGCAGTCTGTGCGACAACATATCCGGCACCCTCGAGGGCGATGGCGTCCCATCCACAGGTGTCGGTCACGACGACGGGCACCTCCGCCCGCAGGGCTTCCAGTGCAGCAAGGCCGAAGCTCTCCGAATCCGAACACATGACAAACGCCGATGCGTGCCGCAAGAGCCCATCGCGCCTGACCGCGTCCACAGCTCCGAGCCAGGTGATGGCGGAGGCCACCTGCCCGGCCCGCGATTCAAGGGTGCTCCGGAGCCCATGCTCATCTGGACCGGCAATCACCAGGTGCGCCCTGGGGTGCATCTCCACAACGCGCTGAAACGCGTCGATGAGCAGATCGAGACGCTTCACGGGATGAATGCGGCCCACACTCACGACAAGCGGGCCGTCCTGCTGCACTCCGAGGTCCGACCGGCTCACCGTGGCACCGCCCACCTCCGGGTCGATGCCGTTGGGAATCACCTCGATCCTGGCCGATGGTCTCCACGCTCGAATGCCACTCGCCTCCGCAGCGGACGTCGCATGAATCACCGCCGCATGCTGGACAACGCCGCGGTCAGCGAGCGGATAGGCCACCCGCTTCCGCCAGAGATGGTGGCGGAGGGACCCGGCGTCGAGCATCCCCCTGGGAGACAGGACATACGGCACACCCGCTCGGCGCGCGCGCGTGGCCGCCGCCCACACGACCCGGTTCCAGAGCCCATGAATATGCACAACATCGGCATGCCGAAATACCGAAAGAGCCTCGGCCGTCAGTGCCCGTGACCCGATAATGCGTGTCGGCCAGGACCGTTGGTAGTAGCGGACCGGCACACCCTCGTAGACACGGCACGCTGCATCGGCAGGCGAGAGCCGCCCTGCACCATCGGCATCCGTGGTGAGCACGTCAATGTCGATGCCGGCGTTCTGGAGCGCCTTGCACAGGCCGTGGATGCTCCGCGGCGGGCCACCGAACGCAAACGCCGGGGCATAGTAGGCGCTGACATGAACGACCCGCACCGTCAACGGTCCGGGTAAGCCGGGAGACCTGGCAGACTGGCTGCCCGTCTGCCCTTTTCCGTCAGCACATAGCGATCAACCAGAAACGCGATGCCCCCGAGGTAGATCAACATGGCCACGCCCGTTCCGATCAACTTCGCCCAGGCCTTCTCGAAAAGATACAGGTTGTACCAGTAGACGCAGACCACCAGCGCGATCGCGAGTTCTCGATGCCGGATACCGCGCAGCAGGTAGACAAACACCACTCCCAGCACAGCGCCAAACACAAGCACGGGCAGGAAGAGCAGGGGCGCACCGAAATCCAGATAGCTCTCCGCGACATAGCCAAACGCGATGGAGGTACCCTCCTCGGTGCCGGCCACCCACACGCCGGAGTACTTTCGCACCAGGTCACTGTCGTTGAGCAGTGCCGCCTTGTCCGGAAACAGGAACCGCGGCGTCACCGAATGCAGCAACGCCGCGCCCATAATGGCCCCGTTGGTATGAGGCAGAATGCGCGGGACACGATCAATCGCCAGTGCCGGATAGTAGATGGCCCATACGCGATCAATGAGGTCATAGCCGCCGGTGCCTCCCGCCGTATTTCGCGAATCGGTCCAGTCGGTAAACAGCGCGTTCATGCGCTGGAGACGCGCTACTCGAGACTCGGCGTAGAGCTGGTCATCAAAATCACGCCGATATTCCGTGCGCACACCCATCCACATCACCAGGGTACCGCCCAACAACACGGCAGCCAACACGATGGCGATCCAATGCTTCACCTCCCGGGTGTCAAACGTCTCCAGAAGGAACAACGCGAATAGGAACAATGGCTCCTTGAATCCGGAGAAGTAGCCGGTGAAGCCGAGCAGCACCTCAACGGCTATCAGTCCCGCCACCCGGACCCACTGGGGCCGTGGCGTCATCAGCCGGCGCATCACCAGGGCCACCACTGCCAGGCGCCCCATCACCAGCACGGCCAGGACCTGCCGGATAGCCGGCATGACAAACGACAGCTCGGTGAGCACCGAGGTGATGAAGATGCTCGCAACGTACACGACGAGCACCGTATTGAACGTCACCAGCTCCTCGGGACGGTCCTCCACTTCCGGCACCTTGGTCATCGCCCACCGGATGCCCATGGTGAGCCCGAGAGCCAGCGCGAGCACGCACCCAAGGCTGATCAGCACTGTGAATTCGTAGGCGCGGGCATCCATCACTGGAAACCGCTCACCGGTCACACGGCTGTAGAAGAGCCCGATAGTCGCCTGTGCCCACTGGGCGGTCAACGCGAGCTTCAGCACAGGCGGGCCGTCGTGCGCGGGCACCTGCGTCCAGATCAACAGAAGGACGACAAGCGCGGCTGCGTGCAGCACACCGCCGAGAAAGAATCCAGTCGCGATGACGATGATCAGCTTGGCAAGCATGGGGGACGTGCCCTTCTTTCACGATACAACGGATTGCATGCTCCGGGTTTCTGCCTTCGAGAGCATCCGGCACATCGACACGAGACCGGCCGTCGCCTCGCCGAATCCACGATGCAGCACGGTGGCCTCGCAATCCGCCACGCCGAACCGCCCGCCGGCACGTCCGACTTGAATACTCGAGAGCGCGCGGGCGATGGCGCCAACGTCACCGACCGGCACACGCCATCCGTTCACGCCATCCTGAATAAGATCGATTCCCGCCGCCACGGACTCGGAGACGACACACGGGAGGCCTGACGCCAGCGCCTCATTCACCACCAGGCCCCACGTCTCCCGCATGCTCGGTAAGAGGAGGACATCGGCTCCGCCATAGAGGACGGCGAGCTCCTGTTGGTTCACGAATCCTGGCGCCACGATGCGCACGCCGAGGGTCTTGCCTTCCTGCACCGCCTCGTCACGTGCGGGTCCGGCGCCGGCGAGCACCAGCGTCGCCGGCACGCTGAGGCGGGCTACGGCACGCACGGCATCAAGCGGCCGCTTCTTCTCGAGCAACCGCCCCACAAACAGCACCACGAAGTCATCCACAGGGATCCCATGGGCATGCCGCCAGGCGAGCCCGGCCCCCGCCTTCCTGCCCACCGCGGCCCGCTCCGCAAACCAGGCGTGGTCCACCGAGTGCGGCGACGAGGCCATCTTCTCCTCAGGTATGCCGAAGTGCCGAAGGTACTCGTGGGCTTGGGTGCCAACCGACAACCAGCCCCTGAACAAACGGAGGAGCAACCAGGTCCGGACCGACCACACACCGCGTCTCCAACCGCGCGGCGCCATGGCCAGAGTCGAGTCACCGCGATAGATGGTGGGGATCCGGCGCCGGCGACACGCCAGGAGCGCGCGGACCTGGAACGCTGAATGCCAACCGGCCACCAGCGCGACGTCGGGCCTGGTCCGCGCAATCATCTCTCCCACGCCAGGCACGTCAACGCCCCAGAATGCGTCGTCGGTAAAGGCCTTCCCTTCCGGTCTCTCGCAGACTTCATAGCGATACCCATCCAGCACAGGCACGTCCCACTGGAAGGCCGTACCGTACCCACGCCCCTGTTGCTCGGCGTTCGGCACAGCGGCGTACAACACCGTCAAGGCCAGTTCTGGTGCGCACTCCGTTATCCAGCGGAACCATGGCGAGAAATACTGAATGGGGTGCGTCATCACGACCGTGACTCGCAGGGGACGAGTTGAGGTGAGATCCGTCATTCGCGGCCTCCTGACCCAAAGGCCCCACTTACAGTGGTGAACACCTGCGCCAGACGGCGCGCGATCGCCCTCGACGACCACTCCGCTCCGGCATCCACCATGCGTAGCCCTGGACCCGGGGACACCGCTCTCCGGGCCAATGTCTCCAGTGCGGCGGCAACAGGCGCGGCCAGAGCGTCGGGATCCACCTGGTCCGGGAACGTGATGAGGTCTGCGCTTGGACAGTTGCGCAGAAAAGACACGACGGAACTCTCGCGATGATAGAGGCCCAGAATCGGCCGACCCGAGAGATAGGCCGGGTACGCCTTGCTCGGCGTGTAGTGCGGCTCCCTGCTACCGAGCAGCAGGAGGCCTCCGGCCTGCAACTGCAGGTTCAACGCCTCCAGATAGTCCACCCGTTCTGGCACCTCGTGAACAAGGTCACCAACCCCGAACTGCTCGGCGAGCGGCGTGACGCGAGGACGCTGCCCCGGCAGGCGCTGATTACTGGATCCCACGAAGTGCAATCTGAGACGGTTCGCCACCTCTGGTCGGCCGCTGCGTAAACGCGCCACACCTGCAAGCAGTGCGCGCACCACGTCCAATCCAGTCGGCAACACGGTTCCAACGCAGACCAGATGGGTATTCCCATCCGACGGGTCGAACAACCGAACCGCGCGCGGGTGTCGGATGAGGAAGTCGAGGTCCGCCACCTCGAAACCGAGAGGCAACTCGGCGCACACCACTGGGGCCGCATCAGGCACGCGCGTCAGGACGTCGACATACGTGCGCTCGGAGACCGCCGTCAGCCCATCGGCGGCGCGCACCACGCGCCGCTCCATCCATCGGGCGGCGAGCCGCGAGACCCGGCTTCGCCAGTCTGGCCGCCCACCGGGGCCTCCGCCCACATCGCGTCCCCACGCGCCGACCCACGGGTCCTGAAGATCGAGAACAAAGGGCACACGGTACCGGCGCCGAAGACCCGGACCCAGGAGCGCCGGATACACCGGGTAGGTCGTCACAAACACCAGGTCGAAGCGGCCGGTCGACAGCTGGCGATGCGCCTCGCGGCTCAGTGCCGTCATGGCTCGCAGACCCAGGTCACCAATGCCGAACCGTCGCGTGGTCGACGCGGGCCATGCCCCTGTCCGCAGCACCAGGAGATCCGGTGGGACCAGGGCCAGCAGGTCGGGGTCCAGTTCACCCTCGTAGGCCTCCGGCACCACGGTCAGGACGGTCGGCGCCCAGCCCCACTCAGGCAGATGCGGCGCCAACAATCGAACGCGATGGGAGGCGGCGCTCGAATCCGGTGGGAAGTGCGGCGAGATCAGCAGGACCCGACGCATCACGCCGCACCAGAGACGACTGCCCGATAGAGCGTGACGTACTGGTCAACGATCACGTCCACGCCGAAGCGAGCCTCGCAATCGGCTCGGACCGCCGCTCGGTCCAGCTCTCCAGTGCGCCCAACGGCAGCGGCCGCCTCTGCCGCATCACGACAAATGAAGCCGTTGACGCCATCTCGCACGACCTCAGGCACACTGCCTCGCCGGTAGGCGATCACCGGAGTACCGCACGCCAGCGCCTCGGCCATCACAATGCCAAAGGGCTCTTCCCAGTGGATGGGCATCAACAGCGCCGCGGCACCGCCGAGGAGGCGATTCTTCTGTGCGTCATCGACAGGACCCATGAACACGACGCGGTCGCCATCCACGTGGGGCGCCACGAACCGTTCAAAGAACTCGGCGTCCGGGCCAGACGAGGCCGCGGGGCCGGCGATCATCAGGCGCCGTCCGGCGCGGCGCGCGATCTCGATCGCGTCGTGAGGGCCCTTGATCTGCTCCACACGCCCGAGGAATACGAGCGGGGCATCATCCGCCACCGCCAGCACCGGGTCGTAGAGGTCAGGATCCACGGGATTGAAGATCGTGCGCCACCGCCCCGCCCCTGTGCCGGCCCGCAGCCCCGGCAGGTACAGACTCTCCGAGCAGCCCGTCAGTGTCAGCGTCCCACGAGCGAACCGCACCGCGCGCCGTACGCCCACCCACGGAATCGCTCGCTGATAACTCTGTATCTTGGGAAGTCGACGCGGCAGCACGGGCGCCAGCGCGGCAAGCCGGCCGAAGCTGTGGACCAGGTCAACATCATTCGCCAGCGCCGAGACACCCCACCCAACCTGGGCGAGTTCACGGACTCGCTGCGCCCACGAACGATGCGGCGGTGCGCCGTACCCGTGCAGCACACCATCCGTTCGACTGTCCGGATGCGCGAAGAGCTGCACGTGATGCCCGCGGCGGACGAGCCCACGGACCAGCAGGTCCACCGCCCGCTCGATGCCGCCGTACAACCTGGGCGGTACCGGGAACATCGGATCAACAGTCAGGCACACACGCAGTGGTGACGACACCGAGCGCGCCTGTCCCCTCACACGAGTGGCGCCCGCGACCACGCTCCAGCCAATCGGTGCGTCAACTCCGCACCGGATACGGAGTCGAGGACGAGAAACCGACGCTGCTCCCCGCGGAGTGTCGAGGGGTCAGTGAACCGATCACCCATCGCAAAGGCGTCCAGATAGCACTCCCGCGCTGTGGCGACGGTCTCTTCCGTGTAGTCCACGCGGGGACGGCCATTCGGGTACGCGAACAGACGTGGAGCCTTTCCAAGCCATGCGGTGAGCGCTTGCGCACACCCCGCGATCTCGCGCTGCTGGTCTGCCGGTGTCGCATTGGCCAGGATCGGATGGGTCAGCGTATGCCCACCCACCTCGACCAGCCCGGAAGCGGCCACGCGCAACAGCTCGGGCACGGTCAACGGCCGATGCGGATCACCCGAATCTGCGGACATTTCGTCCCGCTGCACGCACATTCGCCACTCGTCGTAGGGCAGACTTTTCGCCTTGGCCACGGCTGCGTCGCCATGCCGCTCGGCTACCGCGTCAAACCAGAAGCGGACACCGCGCGCAATGGGGTCCGGGCACGCGAAGAGCACCGCTGGGACTTCAAAGCGCTCAAGCACTGGCAGCGCCTGGCTCAGACAGTTCGCGTAGCCGTCGTCGAACGTCACGAGGACGGGCCTGGGCGGCAGGGGACGCCCATCCACGGCCGCCTCGAGAAACTGTTCGCCGCTGATGGGTGTGCACAACGCCTTCAGAACCCCACAGTGCTCGGCGAGACGAGACGCGCTGACGTGCATGTGGCCGCCACGCAGGGCGTCACACGGGAGGTCGTCGTCCCGCACGCCGTGATAGGCGAGCACCGCCACTCCGGGGAAGGGCTTCGCGTTCAGGCGCCGTCTGTAAATGCCGGCCCGAGAGTAGGCGTAATTCCGCAGCGCCCGGAACAGACTCATCCTGGCTGCCCAGCCACATTCTCGTACAGCGCCGCGTAGTCCGCAGCCACGTCATCCATGGTCCGCACCGGTCCGATTCCGGCGCGCCAGCGCTCGACAAGCGCGAGGTCTGAACCCACGGCTCTGAGGACGGCGGCAAGCGCACGCCAGTCCCCGGGTTCCACGAGCCGGCCATTCACGTCGTCCTCGATGATCTCAGAGAGGCCCCCGATGCGCGTGCCCAGCACCGGCGTGCCGGCGGCAAGGGCCTCAAGCGCGACGGTCGGCCCCCCCTCGAATGTGATGGACGGGCAGCACAGCAGGTCGACCGACGCCAGAAACTCTGGAACGGCCGAGGGTGACAACGGGCTACCGAAACGCACATGGGCATCCGGGCCCACCAGCTTCTTTAGCCGATCGGCCATCCGCATCTGCTGGCTGGAGTTCACTGGCGCTCGGAACTCAAAGCGCAGCGGCGAACGCGGCCCGAGCGCCCTGATCGCCCGCGCGAGATCGAAGACACCCTTGATCGGATCCAGCCGGCCGACATACGCGACCGTCAGCGCCCGTCCAGCCGCCCGCCGTCGCGCCGTGAATGGACGCGGCCTTTCGTTGACGCCCAGACGGTTCAGTCGTATGGGTGCTCCGGGCTGCGCCTGACGAACGACCCTCTGCTGCCCGGCTTCGGTCAGCACGACGAAGGCATCCAGTTCCGACAGGACCTGATGCTGCAGCCGAAGATTGTCGCGGATGAAGGCGGGCATGCCAAGGCCTGTGCCTATCGGACCTGGCAGACGACCGAGCCACGACGACAGAGGGAGCGGCACCCATGCGAGACACTCGGCCAGTGGCCGCGGGACGCCACGCATGGCCAGCATGCAGGCCCCACACTTACGTGGAGTGGCGACGCCATCACACAGACTCGTGCCCCACTGGAGCATGGTGCCCCTCGCGCAGAGGAAGCCGAGCGCACCCGAGTGCGTCGTGCAGACGACGCGGGCGCCGGCGGCTGCGCTGGCCCTGATCTCCCAGGGGCCGACTCCGGTGACGAAGGTATGCACGTGCACGACATCCGGCTTCCAGTCACGGATCCACGCGTGTAGGACTTCGGCACCCCGCACCGGCACGACGTGGCGCGCCTCGGCCCGCGTGGGCGAACCCGCGATCGGGTATCGGAGTACCTGGACCCCCTCGTGTTCGTAGATCCTCCGTGCGATGGCTCCTGCATCAGGCGCGGCCACGCGCACCTCATGGCCCGCGCCGCGCTGGCGCCGCACGAGCGCCGCCACGTACAGCTCTGTCCCCCCCACGGACATCGGCAGATACCAGCCGCAGAGATGGAGAATCCTCATGGACTTCGGCTGGCTACGCCGTCAGGACCGGGGTATCGGCATCCATGAGCGTCCACTCACCCACACGGCAAACGATTCCACGTGCGCGACTCAAACCTGTCGCTCGCCAGGGGTGCATCGGCGGCAGCACCTCGAACTCAAGGGCATCGAACACCTCATCGGCGTGGATGAGATTGGGAATTCCCAGGAACGTGTTCAATCGGTAGCGCCCAGGCACGAACGTGGGCCCGGCCAGCCGGACACGCACGACGCAGGACTGCGCAGCAGGCAATTCGACTCCACCGTCGTCTGCAGTCATCACGCTGCACAGCGGCACGCCATCGTCGCCACACACGGTGACTTCGAGCGTCTGGCCGCTGAGCGTCCCTCCGTGTCCAGGTGTCATCGTCACGTGGCACTCGAACACCAGGTCGGCGTCGCAGGGTACCTGCCCGGCCGGTCGGCCATCCACCAGCAGCTTCACATCCTCTACTCGCGCATAACCCAGCCCCTGTCGCGATGCCGAACGAAATCGTCCCAGCGACTCGTCATCGCTCTGGGCAGCACGGTAGCGAGCGATGATGTCGGCAATCGGACCCGTGGCGACCAGCCGCCCCTGCTCGAAGAGGAGGCCGCGTGAACACATCCTCTGAACCGCCTCAAGGTTATGGCTGACAAAGAGTATCGTGCGGCCTTCTCGCGACACCTCTCCCATCTTGCCGAGGCACTTCTTCTGGAACTGGGCATCACCGACCGCAAGCACTTCATCGACGAACAGGATTTCCGGCTCCAAATGCGCGGCGACGGCAAAGGCCAGACGCACGTGCATACCGCTTGAATAGAAACGCACCGGCGTATCGATGAAACGGTCCACGCCGGAAAACTCGACGATCTGATCGAACTTCCGGACAATCTCGGCCTTCGACATCCCGAGGATGGCTCCACTCAGGAAGATGTTCTCGCGCCCAGTCAGTTCCTGATGAAACCCCGTGCTGACCTCAAGGAGCGCGCCGACCCGGCCTGCGATGATCGCCCGGCCTTCCGTTGGCTCCGTGATCCGGGACAGCACACGGAGCAACGTGGACTTCCCGGCGCCATTGCCGCCAACCACACCGACCACTTCCCCACGCTCGACATCGAACGAGACGTCCCTGATCGCCCACAGCGGCGTCGTCGGGCCTTCCGCCCCCTCTCGACCTGTCAACCGCCGCCCAAGGCTCCCAGCCGCCATCGTCAGCCGTTCCCGTAGCGTGCCAGCCTGCTGCGCAGCCTGACCAATCTGGTAGAGCTTCCCGAGTCCCTCGACCTTGAGAGCCAGATCAGAGGACATCGACGAGCGTTCCTTCGACGCGGCGAAAATAGTGCAGGCCAGACCAGAGTGCGACGCTCACACTCACGCAGGACACGACGAGCATCAGACCCGGCGGAGGCGTCGCCAGCACGGCCCACCGAAAGCCCTCAACGACGGAAGCCATCGGATTGAGGCCGTACAGTGGGCGCCAACGCTCAGGCACCAGCGACGCGGGATACGCGATGGGTGTCGCGAACATCCAGAACTGCAGCGTGAATGGCAGCACGAAACGGACATCCCGGTACTTCACGTTCAGCGCGGCAAACCAGATACCCGCGGCAAATGCCGTCACGCAGGCAAGGAGGATGAACAGAGGCAGCAGGATCACCTGAGGGGAGGGCCACTGGTGGTACCAGCCCATCTGGATCAGGAACATCATCACCAGCGCGATGCCGAGGTCGATCAGGGGCGTCAGGACAGAGGCAGCGGGGACGAGCAGCCGCGGGAAATACACGCGGGCAATCACCCTGTTCCCGACGAGCGAGGCAGCGGCGTTGCTGAGGCTCTGCGCGAAGTACGTCCAGGGCACCAGGGCTGCAAATGAAAAGAGCGCGTACGGACGCCCGTCGGAGGGAACGCCCACCAGGCGTCCGAAGACCACCGAGAACACCACCATGGTCATGAAGGGCTGTAGCACCGCCCACGCTGCGCCCAGGACGGTCTGCTTATAGCGGACTTTGGCATCGCGCCAGACCAGGAAATAGAGCAGTTCGCGATACGCCCAGAATTCCCGCAGCAGGGCCGGCAGTGGCCTCCGACCTGCCTGCACGATCGTGGTGACACGAGCGGTCACGGCCTGCTCACCACGAGTGACCTGAGGGGAGGTCACAACATCCGCTGGCGGACAAGAATCGTGTCGCCCGGCAGAATCGGATCCGTCGGCTTGAGACTGATCTCCTTCTTCTGACCCTTCACCATCCGCTGGGCCTTGATGCCCCGCAATGATCCCTTGTCCGAGACTCCACCGGCCAGAGTGAGCGCCTGGAGGAGGGTCATCCCCCGCTCATAGATGTAGGCGCCTGGAGATCGCACGTACCCCGACACGTAGAACTTCTCAGCGCGGGGCACGAAGATCGTGTCACCTTCCTTGACCAGGATGTTTGCGGATGGACGACCTTCCTGCAACTCCGCGAGCGATATACGCACCGTGTCGGTGGCCGCCTCCGGCGTCAGTGCGGTGTCGACCGCCGCACGGGAACCGGGCTTCAGCACGAGCAGCTCCGTGCCCGCATTCGGCGAGACATAGCCTGCCTGGGCCAGTGCCTCGAGCAAGGTCGTCTGCGCGCCGGACAAAGGAAACTTCCCCGGCGCCTTCACCTCGCCCACGATGAAGATGTTGCGCGCCCGGAACTGTTCGACTTCGACGGACACCTGAGGCCGCTTCACCCAACCTTGGGCCAGCCGCGTGGCAAGCAGGGCTTCGATCGCACGCAGGGTCTGCCCGGACGCCGGAACCAGACCTATGAACGGGTAGGTGAAGGACCCGTCGTTGTCCACCCGGAATGCTCCGGTGAGCTGCGGCTCCTCGAAGACCGTGATGCGGAGCACATCCTGGGGGCCGATGATGTAATCCCGGCTGTCCGGTTTGACCTGCGCAGCCCGGACCGACGGCGCCAGGAAGGCCAGGAGTACGACGACGAGGGAACAAGCACGCGTCAACATAGGAATCAACCCTTCACAGCACGATCGAGAAAGAGGCCAGCAGCCGCTTCCGGCGGGTGTTTTCACCCGGGAACGATGATCTCTTTTCCTGAACGTCGTAGGCCAACGTGCTCTTAATCGAGGTGGACCAGAGAAATGCCAATCCGACCGCATAGGAATCATAGTGCTCCAATCGGGCCTTCTGATTCACGAGAGGAGACAGCGCATGCTGCGTCACCTGGCGCGACGCTCCTGCTGTGGCCTTCAGCGGGCCGAGCAGGTCCTGGACCAGATCAATTCCGTACTGGCGCTGCACGTTATACGGGGAATCGAACGAAACGTTCGTATCACGGAGATAGCGCAGGTTGAACCGGCTGGATTCCTTGAAGGTATAGCCCACGTTCACATCTGCGAGAACACCCTTGTACGGCACACCAAACGGAAACTTCACACGCACAGCGTGATAGCCGAACAGGACCCGCCCCTTGAGCACGGCGTCAGGCGCAAAAATAACTGAGCCGAAAATCCGACGGTCTTCCGTCTTCTTGTTGGGGTCGTACACATAGTTGTCACGAACAATCGACGCGTCGAGTCCGAGATTCGTCAGGGCGGTCAAGCGGTATCTGAGCCCAAGGTTCAGATTCCGGGTCGTCCGGTCCAAGGCCGTCGCCAGGTCGACGCCCTGGTACTGCGTCCCACCCGCGAACCGTGTCTTCATATTGCTCAACGCAACCTCGATGGTCCCGTTGCCGGAAATGGCCGTGGACACGCCCGCGCCCACGGTCCTGTCACGGTGGCGAACCCGCAGATCGACGTCAGGTTGGCGCTCTCGGGCGTTCGCGTAGCCACCAGTGACAAACGGGGAGATTCGGCCGAATTCGAACTCCACGCGCCCATTGCCTCGGCGCTGGATCCCTCGCTCCTGGACAAACCGCTCGTAGTACACAAAATCCAGCAGACCATCGCCCTGTAGACTCAGGCGGCGGGTCGTCCCTTTCGCCTGAACACTCGGTGTGAACGTCATCACCCGATCCGAACGCCCATCTCCGGGCTCTCCGAAGACGTTGCTGTCCGTTCCGACATCACGAAGCGCGACGGCCGGTGTCCACGACACCCCGCCCGACTCCAACTGACGTCCCAATTGCGCGAGCACCGGTGTCGGCCACGCGAGCACCAGCGCGACCAGCCCCACCCACGGTATGCGCATGAACATTTCAGCGGCCCACCGATTGGAAGACGCCGTCGCCATCAAGGTCGACCTCAAGAAGTGGCTCACCCTCATCTCGATAGGTCAGCCGCCTTACCGGCCTGCCCGGATGCTGCTCATCGTCCATCCGCAGCATCCGCAAGTTTCCCTGGTCATAGTCTTCCCAATGGTCCACCTTGCCATCGTGATTGGCGTCAGTCTCTACCCGGACCAGCTGAACGCCCTCGTAGAACTCCGTTCGGTCCACGACCCCATCGCGGGCCGCCGAGATCTCGATGCGGCGGGACGTACCTGACTGATACAGCCACGTATCTTCGATCCCGTCCCGATGGCTCGACGTCCCCAACTTGACGAGTTGGCCGTCCGGTCCGTAGTACTCCCACCGGTCCAGCCGGCCATCCCCGTCCTGATCCCCTTCCAGCCGGACGGGCGTGCCATGTTCCATGAAGGTCCGGACGTCAATGCGCCCATCCCCGTTTACGTCGTAGTCGAGGCGAATGAGGTCACGTGTCATCGGGTCATAGACGGGTGTCATTTTTCCATCGCCGGTGCATCCGGAAATGACGACACCGGCAAAGAATACCGAGACAATCAATAGAACTTTAACGGACAGCTTCGCCCTTTGACTCACAGTGACGTCACTATTCAGATTACTAGTTTCTGGCACGGGGCTCAAGCGCCCTCCCCGGGAAGGACCGGCAGGCACACCCCCCTGTATCGGCGGGAACCGCAGAACCGATAAGTAGGGCGGTGACGTCCTCCTCCTCGACTGCAGATTGCCGGCCCCTCCTCAAGTGGGCCGGGGGCAAACGACAGCTGCTTCCCCATATCCGGGAATACTACCCGTCCTCTTTCTCGCGATACATCGAGCCGTTTCTCGGCAGCGGAGCGGTCTTCTTTGACCTGGCAAGCCTGGGACATCTCGACGGCCGGCCCGCGAATCTGAGTGACTGCAATCGCGACCTGATCGGACTCTATCAGGCGGTTCGGGACCAGCCCGACGCCGTCATCCAGGAGCTCGAAACGCTCGCGACGGCCCACGCGAGCCAGCCCGGCTTTTACTATGACGTGCGCGACCGTCGATTCAATCCGGCACGCGCACGAGGGGCGGCCACGGACGCACCCGCCATGGCAGCCATGCTGCTCTACCTGAACCGTACCGGGTTCAACGGGTTGTACCGCGTCAACAGCCGCGGCGGATTCAACGTGCCAGAAGGCCGCTATGCGAACCCTCAGATCTGCGATCCCGCGCGCATCTCGGCCGCGTCGGCAGTCCTGCGGCGACCGGACGTCACGTTGACCGCGACCACATTCGACACCGCGCTGGGTCAGGCTGGCGAGGGCGACTTCGTCTACTGCGACCCTCCGTATGTCCCGCTCTCGCCGACCGCCCGTTTTGCCCAGTACACCGCTGGCGGTTTCGGAGAGTCGGACCAGCGACGACTGCAGCAGGCCATCCTCGCGGCAAGCCGGCGCGGCGCGGCCGTCGTCGTGTCGAACTCCTCGGCGCCGCTGGTTCTTGAACTCTTCAGTGGGCCGGAAGGCCGGGAGGCCGGACTGATGCTCAGGCGCGTCCCGGCACGCCGTTCCATTAACGTCAATGCCCTGGCCCGGGGCCCGGTGGACGAAGTGCTCGTCGTCAGCCGCGGTCTCAGTCTGAGAGCTGTCCACTCGCCCAGGCCGGCGACCATCCGCCCGGTGCGCCAACGAGCCTAGCGCGAGGTTCCCACCGCAAGCGCGGCCCACGACGGCGCCAACCCCCTGGCATTCTCAATCTCGCCGAAGGTGGTGCCGGCTCTCGGTCCGACCGCGTGGGCCCAGGCCGCCATCTTGGCCAGGCACCCTCATCGCTTCGGCAACCGCCTCCGCCAGCGCCGCCACGGCGTACTCGCGGTCCGCGCCAATATTGAAGATCCTCCCGTGCGCATCGGGCGTCCAGGCACTGCGAACCACGGCAGGCGCAATATCCCCGATATAGCTGAAGGCCCGCTTTTGCCGACCATCACCGAAGACACTCATCGGGCGGCCCGACATGATCTGGTTCATAAAGATGCCCACGACGTTCCGGTAGGGATCGCCGAGGTTCTGGTATTCCCCGTAGACGTTGTGGGGTCTGAACACGACCGTGCGCAACCCGAACAGGCGTCGGGCTGCCGCCAAGTCGAGCTCCACGGCAAACTTCGCGACACCGTACGGGTCTTCCGGCCGCGGGGGCATGTCTTCATGCATCGGAGGAGACGCCGCGCCGTAGACAGCGATAGAACTGGTGAACACCAGACATTCCACGTCATGCGTCACGCATTCGTTGATGACGTTCACGCTGCCCACGACGTTGTTCGTGTAGTTGAAGCGGCGAATGAAGTGGGAGAGCCCCTCTGCCGCGTAGGCAGCCAGGTGGTAGACGAATCGCGGCCGGTGCCTCTCAAACACCCGTGACAACAGCACGTGGTCGCAGACGCTGCCTTCCACGAACGTCACATCATCCGGTAGATTGCTCCGAAAGCCCCCAGACAGATCATCCAGGACGACAACGCCCCCGATACCGGAGTCACCGAGCGCCCGCACGACGTGGGCACCCATGAAACCCGCCCCCCCTGTGACCAACGCCGCCGCTCGTTCGTGAGTCATCGAGCGGGGATGCTAGCACGCGGTTCCGGCGCTACCGCTGTGGTACGCTGGCCCTCTCCAGCGAGCGAAAGTGGCGGAACTGGCAGACGCGCCAGACTTAGGATCTGGTACCCGAGAGGGTATGGGGGTTCGAGTCCCTCCTTTCGCACCACCACCCGGACACGGGCGCTGCCAGCCCGTGTCAATCCCGCCCAGCCCGGGCCCACACCGGGATCTCTGCCAGAACCTGTTCGACTCGATACAAATGAAAGGCAATCTCGTGTGCCACCTGCGGAATGCCAAAGGTCTGGTCGAGCACAGCGGCCACAGACGCACGATCGAAATAGCCGGCGACGCGGGCGTCGGGTCGCACCAGCACATCGCGAAAGCGCTGTTCGATACCCGGTGCCTGCAGCCATGTGCTCAGGTCGAATGCGCCACGTACCCACGGTCGTAACGGGATACCGGCTGCCCGAGCGCCTCGATGGAGCCGGCGGACGCCGGCCATAGCCAGATATGCGAGGCGAGGTGCGCCAGGCCGGACACCGGTCCGTTGTATCGGGACACGTGCCAACGCCGGAAAGAACCGCCGGAGGATCTCGACATGCATCCGGCTCGACCGGCGCAGTTCCAGCGGCAGTCCGGCGCAGAATTCGAGAAAGCCATAGTCGAGGAACGGCTTCCGGACCTCCAGGTCGTTGACGCACATGTGCGGCCACCAGTTGATCGCCCGGCGGAGTTTCGTATCCATCATGAAGCCCCAGGTCGACCGTCCGCCAATGTCAGCGGAGATACGCGCAAAGGCTTCTTCCGGAGGCAGGCTGACAGGCGATGACCAGTATGGCAAACGGTCCATCACACCCTGATCGTTCAGCCCCCAGTAGGTATCGCCCAGCGTCACGTCACCTGTGAACCCGCTCATCTCGACATCAAAGAGACCGCGCATCGTCTCGAGGCGGCCGGCATGATGGGCATTGATCAAATCGACAAAGCCGCCGTTCTCCAGAGACGCCGCCACGCGATGGTCGAGCCAGTCAGGGCCCGGCAACTCCAGAAGCGTCCACGTGCTGCCCACCGCCCGGGCCGCACGTTTCGCGAACCGGACTTCGTCGGCGGCTGGCTCGCCATACGTCACGGACGCCCAGCCACTGCGGCGCCGAGCGACCTCGGCCAGGATGAGTCGACTGTCCAGCCCGCCGCTCAACTGCTGGCCCAGTCGGCCACCGGTCAGACGGAGGTCGAGCACCTCCCGCCAGCGCTCGTAGGTCTCGGCAACCAGATCGCGCTGCCGGTTCGAGCCAGGAGCGGGCAGGCTCGTCCAATCCCAATAGCGGCCCTCCCGCGTTGCGCCCAGGCTGACACGCATCTCCGTTGCCGGCGGGAACAGCTGAATCTGGGTCACCCACGTGGCCCCGCGTAGCGGCGCCCCGAGACACACGGTCTCTTCGACAAACGCCCGATCGATGCTCACGGCATCGCCGACCCAGGCGACGAGTGCCTGGAAGTCCGCCGCGAACGCGAAGACCTCGCCATCGTCATGAATGAATAGGCGGCGCGACCCATACCGGTCGCTTAGTAGAACCAGCGCGGGGTCA
Organism: Acidobacteriota bacterium; assembly: GCA_947482665.1. Lineage (GTDB taxonomy): Bacteria > Acidobacteriota > Vicinamibacteria > Vicinamibacterales > UBA2999 > CANKJK01. The sequence continues at coordinate 16,558 of CANKJK010000010.1, read as the reverse complement.
CCAGGCGAGTCGTCGTACCGAGCGAGGGAGTACAGACCGTCGACGCGCGAAAGGGCGTCGCCACCGCCACGGATCCAGAGGTCATGAACAAGGGCCCAGGGATGTCCTTCCCCAGCCGCGTCGGCACGCCAGGCACCCGCCCGGTAGACCTCCCCCTCGGCCACCATGACGCTGCCGTTCTCGGCGCGGTGGGATTCCAAGCAGCCGCGGAGCACACCCGGCCCGATGATCCCAATCGCGCCCTGGGCAAACAGCTCCGTGTGGCGCCGGTGATGCGCCCGGCTCACCATCGCTTGCCCAAGCCGTTCCAGACTGGCCTCCAACCATTCCGGCGAGCGAGGCGTCCGCACAAAGAGTCCAAACAGGCCGGCCACGGCGAGGCATGCTATCACCGGGGCTGGGGGCACCGACGACTGTGTTACGCTGCACAGAGTGGGCGTCCGCCCAACGTCCCCAGATCAAGGGCAGCCAGAACCGGCTCCGCCCGCCAGCCGATAACGGGCACCGCGCGATCCATGACTCATACCCTCGTTGACGTATCCGAAACCCGGAAGCAGCTCTCCATCGAGATTCCCGCCGATGTCGTGACGGCCAGCATCACTCGCGTCACGCGTTCCTACGCGAAGAGCGCCCGTGTCCCGGGCTTCCGCCCGGGCAAGGTCCCGGCAACGGTGGCCCGGCAGCGCTTCAAGGAACAGATTCTCCAGGACGTCGCCCGCGAACTCGTGCCGCGGGCCGTCGACGAGGCCCTGCAGGAGCGCGGCGTGGAGCCGGTCGATTCTCCGAACGTGAATGACTTCTCCATCGATGAAGGGAAACCGCTCGCGTTCACGGCGACCTTCGAGACCGTCCCCGAATTCGAGGTCGGGGACGTCACCTCAATCCTCATTCAGCAGCCCGCGTCCGACGTGGCGCCGGATGCTGTTGAAACCGCGCTGCAGCAACTCCGTGAGCGGGCCGCGCGCTTTGAACCGGTGGAAGGCCGCCCGGCCGTCGACGGCGACACGCTCGTCGCGGACATCGAGCGCAAGGAAGCCACAGGGGAATCGGACAAGCACGAGGGTGTGACGCTCGTCATCGGCGGGGCAGGCAATCCCCCGGGATTCGACGCAAACCTCGTCGGGCTGTCCGCCGGCGAACAGAAGACCTTTACGATTCATTTCGCCGAGGACTACCCGGTTCCGCAGCTCGCCAATACGGATGTGGCCTACACGGTGCTGGTCAAGGAAGTCCGGCAGCGCGTGCTGCCCGAGGTGGATGATGAATTTGCCAAGGACGTGGGCGATTTCGAATCGCTCGACGCCCTGCGCACCAGAATCCTGGCCGACTTGTCGCAGGAAGCGGCCACTTCGGCGCAGCGCGCCGTCCGCAGCGCGTTGCTGACGCAGCTGGCCCAGCGCATCCCGTTTGAACTGCCAACCTCCCTGGTCGAGCGGGAAATGGACCGCCGCCTGGAGGAATTTGCCCGGCGCCTGATGGACCAGGGTATCGACCCGATGAAGGCCGGGATGGACTGGACCGAGTTCCGCAACTCGCAGCGCCAGCCGGCGCAGGACGCGGTCGGCAGCGCGATCGCCCTGGACCAGCTGGCCCGCCGAGACCAGATTTCAGTGGATGCCGACGCGGTGTCGACGGAAATCACCCGGATGGCCGAAGCGCTTCAGCGTACGCCCGAAGCCGTCCGCGCCCAGCTCGAAAAAGAGGGGGGGATCCCCCGCCTCATCACCGGCATCCGCCGGGAGCGGGCCCTGGAGCACGCCCTTGGACAGGCCCGAATCGCCACGGCCTGACGGCCGTGGCACCCCCGACTACTGCCGCGGGGGCTGGATGTCGATATTAGGATCGGCCCGGGGATAAGCCCCGGCCCGCACCGCCCGGATCAAAACCCATGAACGCCCACGCCCAGCTCGTGCCCATGGTGGTCGAACAGACCAACCGGGGCGAACGCGCCTACGACATCTTCTCCCGCCTCCTGAAGGACAGCATCATCTTCATCGGCACGCCGATTGACGACTCGATCGCCAATCTGGTCATTGCCCAGTTGCTGTTCCTTGAAGCCGAGGACCCGGACAAGGACATCATGCTGTACATCAACAGCCCGGGCGGGTCGATCACCGCTGGCATGGCGATCTACGACACGATGCAGTTCATCAAGCCGGACGTCCAGACCATCTGTCTGGGCCAGGCCGCATCCATGGCCGCCGTGCTGCTGTCGGCGGGAGCCAAGGGCAAGCGCTTCTCGCTCCCCAACTCCCGAATCGTGATCCATCAGCCGCTCATGTCGGGTCTCCAGGGGCAGGCGACTGACATCGACATCGCTGCGCGCGAAATCCTGCGCATGCGCGAGCGTCTCAACGAGATCCTGGTAGCCAACACGGGACAGCCCGCCAAGCGTATCCAGGAGGATACGGAGCGGGACTACATCATGTCGGCCGACCAGGGGAAGGAATACGGCATAATTGACGATGTCATCCGGAAACGGGTGTAGCATCAAGCAACCGAGGCGATCTGTCGATTCCTGTCGCAGAGATTCCGTTCCTGGCCCAGGTGCACCATCCGGGTTGTGAGACGCCTCCGCTGGTCCGCTGGGCCAGTGCCAGACGTACCGCCATCCAATCCGACGGCCCCGGAACTCCTTAACGGAGGCTGCGCACCCGCGCTGGTGAACTTGTGTCAAACATGGTCAAAAAAAGCGGCGAGACTGAAACCCTTCGGTGTTCCTTCTGCAACAAGGACCAGAACGACGTCCGGAAACTGATTGCCGGACCGACGGTCTTTATCTGCGACGAATGCGTCGAAGTCTGCAACGACATCATTGCGGACGACAGCCGCTTCGACACGCGAGGCACCCGTTCGTCGCTGCCCTCGCCCCCCGAAATCAAGAAGTTCCTGGACGAGTACGTCATCGGCCAGGACCGGACCAAGAAGAAACTCGCAGTCGCGGTCTATAACCACTACAAGCGGCTTGAGATCCAGAAGCAGCCGAAGGGCCGTAACGACGTCGAGCTGAGCAAGTCGAACATCATGCTCATCGGACCGACGGGCACCGGCAAGACGCTCCTGGCGCAGACGCTCGCGCGCCTGCTCTCGGTCCCCTTCACGATCGTCGACGCCACGACTCTGACAGAGGCCGGGTACGTCGGTGAGGATGTCGAGAACATCATCCTCAAACTGCTCCAGGCAGCCGGCGGCGACATCGAGAAGTGCCAGCAGGGCATCATCTACATTGACGAAGTCGACAAGATCTGCCGCAAGGACGAAAACCCATCCATCACGCGTGATGTATCGGGGGAAGGCGTCCAGCAGGCCCTCCTCAAGATTCTCGAGGGTACCGTCGCCAACGTGCCTCCTCAGGGTGGCCGGAAGCATCCGCATCAGGAGTTCTTCCAGATCGACACCAGCAACATCCTGTTCATCTGCGGCGGCGCGTTCGTCGGCCTGGACAAGGTGATCGAGCGCCGGGCCGGCAAGAAGACCCTGGGCTTCAAGGCCGACATCCGGTCCGTGCAGAAGAAGGACGTGGGCACAACGCTTGAGTCGATCGAGCCGGAGGATCTGATCCGCTACGGGCTCATCCCGGAGTTCGTCGGGCGCCTCCCCGTGATGGGCACGCTGCACGAACTGGACAAGCCCGCGCTCATCCAGATCCTGACGCAGCCGCGCAATGCCATCACCAAGCAGTACCAGAAGCTCTTCGAATACGAGAACGTGAAGCTCCGGTTCACAGACGACGCGCTCGAAGCCATCGCCGAGTCAGCCTTGACACGAAAAATCGGCGCCAGGGGCTTGCGGATGATCATCGAAGACCTGATGCTGGACTTGATGTATTCAGTGCCCGGCCAGAAGAAGCTCCGCGAGATTGTGGTCACGCGCGAGGTGGTCGAGGCCAAGGACAAGTCCTTCACGCTGGTGGAGAAAGCCGGATAAGGTCCCCAATGTCCGAAGTCTACGAAACGCTGCCCATCGTCCCGCTCCGGGACGTCGTCGTCTTCCCGCACATGATGATGCCGTTCGTGATCGGACGGCCGTCATCCACCCGCGCCCTCGAGCACGCCCTGCTCAAGGACAAGCGGATCTTCCTGGCCGCCCAGCACGATGCGTCCGTGGACGACCCGCACCCGGACGACGTCTTCACCATGGGTTGCGTGGCCAACGTGGTCCAGAACCTGAAGCTGCCTGACGGCAACATCAAGGTACTGGTCGAAGGCATTGATCGCGCCCGCGCCGTGGAGTGGAAGGAAGACAAGGGGTTCTACCGCGTGGTCGTGAAGGTGCTCCCGCGCCAGAAGGACACGCCGGCGGACATCGACGCGACCATGAGTCGGGTGGTGTCCCTCTTCGAACAGTACGTGAAGCTGTCGAACAATCTGCACTACGACGCCATGATCGCCGCGGTACGCGTGGACGATCCCGGCAAGCTCGCGGACACGATCGCCGCGCATCTGCTGGTCGGCGTGGACGAAAAGCAGAACCTGCTTGAGATCATTTCCCCCGCAGAGCGGCTCGGCCGCATTGCCGGCATCCTCGAAGTTGAAGTCGACAAGCTCCAGGTGGACCGCCGCATCCAGTCTCGCGTCAAGAAGCAGATGGAGAAGGCCCAGAAGGAGTATTACCTCAACGAGAAGATGAAGGCGATCCAGAAGGAACTGGGCCGCAAGGACGAGAAGGGCAACGAAGTCGACGACCTCAAGAAGAAGATCGAGTCGGCCCGGATGCCGAAGGACGTCGAGGAGAAGGCGGTCCAGGAACTGAAGCGACTCGAGGCCATGCCCCCGATGTCGGCGGAGGCCACCGTCTCCCGCAACTATCTCGACTGGCTCATCGCGGTGCCATGGCACAAGAAGTCGCGCGAGAACCGCGACCTCAAGCACGCGGAGTCCGTGCTGAACGAGGACCACTACGGCCTTGAGAAGATCAAGGACCGCATCCTTGAGTTCCTCGCCGTCCGCTCGCTCGTCAAGAAGCCGAAGGCCACGATTCTGACCCTCTCCGGGCCTCCAGGCGTCGGCAAGACCTCGCTCGCCAAGTCGATTGCGCGCGCCATGAACCGCAAGTTCGTCCGCCTGTCACTCGGCGGCGTGCGCGACGAAGCCGAGATCCGTGGCCACCGCCGGACCTACATCGGCGCGTTCCCCGGACAAATCATCCAGATGATGAAGAAGGCCGGCACGCAGAATCCGGTTTTCCTGCTCGATGAAATCGACAAGATGTCGATGGACTTCCGGGGCGATCCGTCGTCCGCGCTCCTTGAGGTCCTCGATCCGGAGCAGAACAACTCGTTCCTCGATCACTACCTTGATGTGGAGTACGACCTCTCCAACGTCATGTTCATCTGCACGGCCAACGTCCTGCACACCATTCCGCAGGCGCTCCGGGACCGCATGGAAGTCCTCCAGCTGGCCGGCTATACCGAGCAGGAGAAGGTCGAAATCGCCAAGCGTTTCCTGGCGCCCAAGGCCGTCGAGAACGCGGGTCTGACGAGCGCGAACCTGACCTTCGCCGATGACGCGGTCTCGACGCTGATTCAGCGCTACACCCGCGAGGCGGGCGTGCGCAGCCTCGAGCGCGAGATTTCGTCCGTGTGCCGCAAGGTGGCGCGCAAGGTCGTGGTCGACGGTAAGGGCTTCTCGGAGCACCTGACCGCCGAGAAGGTGACGGATTACCTCGGCGTGCCCCGGTTCCGGCCCAGCATGGCCGAAGAACAGAACGAAATCGGCATCGCGACGGGCCTGGCCTGGACCGAAGTCGGCGGCGAACTGCTCACCACCGAGTGCACGCTCATGAACGGCAAGGGCAAGCTCACGCTCACCGGCAAGCTCGGCGACGTGATGCAGGAGTCGGCGCAGGCCGCGCTCAGCTACGTCCGGTCACGCGCGGCGGACCTCGGACTGGCCGAGGACTTCCACTCAAAGCTGGACATCCACATCCATGTGCCGGAGGGCGCGATCCCGAAGGACGGCCCGTCGGCCGGCATCACGATGGCGACAACGCTCGTCTCCGCGCTCACGAAGGTCCCGACACGCCGCGACGTGGCCATGACCGGGGAAATCACGCTTCGTGGTAAGGTGCTGCCGATCGGGGGGATCAAGGAGAAGGTCCTGGCCGCCCATCGCGCCGGGGTGACCAACATCATCATGCCCCGTGACAACGAAAAGGATCTGGCCGACATCCCGAAGAACGTGCTGGACGCACTCTCGTTCCACCTCGTCGGCACGATGGATGAAGTCCTGAAGATCGCACTCGCCGGTGAATTGCCGGCCGTGGTGCCGGCCGTGGTGCCGGGCGTGCAGGAGTCGGGCGACGCCATTACGCACTAAGTTCGAAACGCCCGTCGGACAGGAAACCGGTCACCCGGACTGTGTCACAACGCGTCGTTGAGTTCGTCACCAGCGCGGCCGCAGCCGGGCAGTTCCCCAGGGAATCACTGCCGGAGGTGGCGCTGGTCGGCCGGTCAAACGTCGGGAAGTCCACCCTCATCAACGCCCTTGCACGGCGGTCCGTTGCCAGGACCAGTGCCGAGCCTGGCAAGACGAGGCTGGCCAATTTCTATAAGATTCAGCAGGGTCGCAATCCCCCGTTCTTCCTGGTCGATCTGCCTGGCTACGGGTATGCGCGCGCGGCCAAGGTACGGACCCAGTCTGAACTGGCAGCCCCAGCCGAGCGGCGGAGGGCGGCCTCCGAGGATTTCTCGGAGCTGATCGAAGCGTTCTTTGCCAGACCTGGCGACCGTGGCGTGGTGCTCCTGGTGGATGCCCGCCATCCCGGACTTGAATCGGATGCAGCCACATGGGCGTGGCTGCAGGAACTCAACCTCCCACTGGGCGTGGTGGGAACCAAGGTAGACAAGCTCACGCGCAGCGAGCGCGTGAAACACGCCCGTCAACTGGAAACCGCATTTCGCACGCCCGTACCGCTCGTCTCTGCGGTGCGTGGCGAAGGACTGGACGCACTGTGGACGCTGATCGCCCGACTCCCAAAACCAACGGTGGCGTAGCCACCGCCCCCGCCCCGGCCACCCCTTCTCCCGCCCCGGCCCCGCAAAGCCAGACAGCCCCCCAGGGGCAGGCCCCGCAGAGTCAGGCCCAGCCGGCCCAGGCACAGACCATCTCCCTGTCAGCGCTCAAGGAAATGAGCATCACGGCGCTGACCAAGATTGCCAAGGACCTGGACATCGCCGGCGCCACCGGGATGCGCAAGCAGGAACTGATCTTCGAGATTCTCCGCGTGCGCGCCGAGAAGAGCGGCAACATCTTCTCGGAGGGCGTCCTCGAAACCCTGCCAGACGGCTTCGGCTTCCTGCGCGCGCCGGACTACAACTATCTGCCGGGCCCAGACGACATCTACGTTTCACCTTCCCAGATCCGCAAGTTCGACCTGCACACCGGTGACACGGTGTCCGGCGTCATCCGCCCGCCCAAGGACGGCGAGCGCTACTTCGCGCTGATCAAGGTTGAAGCGATCAACTTCGAACCGCCGGAAAAGACGAAGGAGAAGATCTTCTTCGAGAACCTCACGCCGCTCTATCCCCAGCAGCGCGTGAACCTCGAAACGGAGACCGACAACCTCTCCGGCCGGGTCATGGACCTGCTCTCGCCGCTCGGCAAGGGCCAGCGCGGCCTCATCGTCGCTCCGCCCCGCACGGGTAAGACGATGCTGCTCCAGAGCATCGCCAACAGCATCACGAAGAACCACCCCGAGGTGTACCTCATCGTCCTGCTCATCGACGAGCGCCCGGAAGAAGTCACCGACATGCAGCGGTCTGTCCGCGGCGAAGTCGTATCGTCGACCTTCGACGAACCGGCCCAGCGGCACGTGCAGGTGGCGGAAATGGTCATCGAGAAGGCCAAGCGCCTGGTCGAGCACAAGAAGGACGTCGTCATCCTGCTCGACTCGATTACGCGACTGGCGCGCGCCTACAACACGATCGTGCCGGCCTCCGGCAAGGTGCTCTCCGGCGGTGTGGACAGCAACGCGCTGCAGCGCCCGAAGCGCTTCTTCGGCGCGGCTCGCAATATCGAAGAGGGCGGATCGTTGACCATCGTCGCCACGGCCCTCATCGACACCGGGTCACGGATGGACGAAGTCATCTTCGAGGAGTTCAAGGGCACCGGCAACATGGAGATTCATCTGGACCGCAAGTTGGCGGACCGGCGCGTGTTCCCTGCCATCGACATCCAGAAGAGCGGCACGCGCAAGGAGGAACTGCTCCTCAGCAAGGAGGATCTCAACCGTGTCTGGGTCCTCCGGAAGGTGCTGACTCCGCTCTCTCCGACCGAGGCCATGGAGCTGCTGCTCTCAAAGATGGGCAAGTCCAAGAGCAACGGCGAATTCCTGGCGTCGATGGCCAGCGGCAAGTCCTAGTGCCCAGCCGAACCCTCCAGAGGCTCAGGCTGGCGCCGGGTCGCGCCGCGCGCCTGGCCAAGCTGCCGCGTGGAGGTCACACAGCGACGATCCTTGGCCGGAAACGGTCTCGCCAGGCAGAGGCGACGGCGCGGCAGGCCCTTTCGGATGGGGCGTGCCCCCTGGAGTGCTATAATCTCTTTTTGCCTCAGGCACGAAGGAGCTGGCTGTGAAGGAAGGGATCCATCCGAATTACCAGGAAGTGACCGTGCGGTGCGCCTGCGGGAACACGTTCAAGACCCGCTCGACCAAGCCGGAACTTCACCAGGAAATCTGCGCGGCGTGCCACCCGTTCTACACGGGCCGGCAGAAGCTGCTGGACACCGAAGGCCGCGTTGAGCGGTTCACGAAGAAGTTCGGCGTCCAGACCGTCGAGCAGCGTAAGACGGCGGCCAAGGCCGCCAAGGCCAAGAAGGCCACCGCGACGGCCTAGCCCACCTGTGACGGGGCCGCCCCTGTGGGCGGCCCTGCCCATCGTTCCCCTACAAATCGAGCGTTCCGCCGGCGCCTGACCCCAGCTTGCGGTCCAGGCGCGCGAGTCTGTACCGCAGCGCCGTGGCCGTTCGCTCACTCTGGCCGTGGCGCAGTGAAGCTGCCGCGAACTCACGGGCCCTGGCGGGATCTCGCCGCCGGTGTTCGTGGTGAATGGCCAGGGCCTCGGCGGCTTCCCTCGCATAGGCCGTCGAACATCCCGGACTCTCCAGTAGCGCCTGCCAGGCCTCGGCCGCGCCCGCATACTTCCGCTCCCTGCGCAACCCCATCGCCAGGCGCCGCAGTGCCTCCCGACGTACGGGACTCGGGGCGACAGCACCCGCAGCCGCCAGGGTGAAACACGCCGTGGCCTCCGTCACCCGGCCCGCAGCCTCGAGCAGACGGCCCACGCCGAGTTGCTCCCGCGGAGTGGCGCCATCGGCCGCCGAGGCGAGCATGGCCGAGACCCGCGCCGTCATCGCGGCCAGTGTCAGCAGGTCAAGGCGGTTGTGTTCGAGTACCGCAGCCAGGGGCTCTGCGTCGGCACTGCGGACGAAGTCGAAATAGCGCGCGGGAATCTCGAATCCCGGCACATCACCCACGCGCACGTAGCCGCAATGGGCTTCCTCGAGCGTCATGAGGCGGCAGCCGCCGCCCTCGCCCGAGAGGTCGCTCCACAGGCGACGCGCCGGGTGCAGCAGATCCACGTGCGGCAAGTCCGGGAGTCGACCGGGCATCCGATGCAGCGCAAGTCGATTTTCCAGCAGCGGCACATCAAACGACTTGCCGTTATAGGTCACGAGGGCGCCGAAGCCCGACGCGAGACGCTCGACAGCCGAGAGCAGTACGGCCTCCGCCGTGAATGCACTCAGCAGGAACTGACGGATGACGAACGCATCGTCAGCGAACCAGGCACACCCGACCAGAAACGCATACGTGCCTGCGCCCCCGGCCAGCCCCGTTGTCTCAAGGTCGAGAAACAGGAGCGGCGGCCCCTCAGGCTGCGCGGCCGCACCCGGCAAGAAGCCGAAGCCCGGCCACGCCCCGCCGGCGGTCGGCAGGAGGTCGCCGACGCTCACGTGCCCATGGAGATGGGAGGCTCCGTATCGGCGCTCCACCACAAGGTAGCGCCGGCTGCCCTCCCCGGCCCACTCGCCACCCAGTGCCTCTGCGGCATTGGTCGCCCTGGCACTCCCCGCGCCCGGCTCAGCACCCTCCCCTTCTCGGAGTTCCGGCGCCACGCCGCTCCCGGCAGGGGGCACTCGCGGCATCAGTCCGCGCAGCCGATCGGCCAGTCCGCTCAGAAGGGCACCTCGTCCGCCGCCGGCGCCGCCTCGATCGCGGCCGGGTCCTGACGCAGCGCCTGCAGCATGCGCAGCGCCACGGCCTTGGCCAGTGGGCCAATGTCGCCGAGCGGACCGACACAGCCGGGGCAGCCCTGCGCGCAGGGACATCCCGCGATGAGCGCCTGTGCATGCGCCAGCAACTCCCCGTGCTTGACGGCCAACGGCTCGCTGAACCCAATCCCCCCGGGGTAATTGTCGTAGATGAAGATGCGCGGCTCGCCGTCGTCCTCGGCCCCACTGTCAATCGAGACGCCGATATCCTGCCGGTCGCACATCAGCAGCAACTGCGCGACCTGCCGCAGCGCAAATGAGAGCCCGACGATGCCGTCACGGCGGTCGTCGGGAGCGAAGGGCAACCCCTCCATCACCTGCTCCGGCACCGTCAACCACCACGCGGTGGTGTGCATCTCCTGTTCGGGGAGGTCGAGTTCGCCCGAGCCGATGTTCTCGTTCGTGTAGAACTTGATCTTCTTGAAGCCGACGACCCGCGAGGTCACGTGGACCTCGCCACGATTGGGCGCACAGGCGTCCAGCACCGTCACCTTCGTGTAGGTAATCGCATCGGTGTAGTAATCGCAGTCGATCTGCCGCACGTAGGCCTTCCGGCCCTCGAAATCCAGCCGTTCCACCTGATAGAGCTGCGCTTCGAGCAGATAGATGGCCTTCTCGTGCAGCGTCTCCGGACCGCTCGTAAAGCTGGTCTCGCCGATCACATCGGCGCCGCGCGTCGTATCCACGATCACGAAGTTGTCCGACGAGATCGACCGCAGGCTGACGGCATCTGCCGGATAGCTCTCGCTGGTCCACTGCCAGGTGGCCGTGCCGTCCTCCTCGTCAATCCGGTGAACGAATCCGTGCTCCGCGAGCACGGCCAGCACTTCGTTGACGGGGTGGGACCCGAAGGATTCCTGTCCGCTGAACGGGAGTTCGAAGGCCGCGCACTTCACGTGATCCAGCAGGATCTGGAGATTGTCGGGATTGACGAGCGCATGCTCCGGCGACGCATCGAAGAAGTAGGACGGGTTCCGCACAACGAACTGATCGAGCGGTGCGCTGCTCGCCACGAGGACGGCGGCGGACCTGGTCGTCCGCCGGCCGGCGCGGCCGGCCCGCTGCCACGTGGCGGCAATCGTTCCCGGATAACCGGCCATCACGGCGACGTCCAGCGCACCGATGTCGATCCCCAATTCGAGCGCACTCGTGGAGACCACGGCGCGCACCTGTCCCTCGCGCAGCCCCTTCTCGATCTCGCGGCGGCGCTGCGGGAGGTAGCCACCCCGGTACCCGCGGATGCGCTCGGCCGCGCCCGGCACGCTGCCGAAGTCGTCCTTCAGGTAGGTCGTCAGAATTTCCGTGGCGAGCCGGCTCTGCGCAAACACGATCGCCTGGAGATCCCGCTTCAGGAACTCTCCCGCGACGCGCCGGGTCTCCGAGAGATACGATCGGCGAATCCCGAGCTGCTGGTTCACGACCGGCGGATTGACGAACAGGAACACCTTCTCACCAGCCGGCGCCCCGCTGGTCTCCACCAGCTCGAACGGCTCCTCGACCAACGCCTGCGCCAACTCACGGGGATTGGCGATGGTGGCTGACGAACAGATGAAGGTCGGTGAGGAGCCGTAGTGCCGGCACACCCGCCGCAGGCGCCGCAGGACGTTGCCCAGGTGACTCCCGAACACGCCGCGATAGGCGTGGAGTTCATCGATGACGACGTACCGCAGATTCTCGAAGAGCTTCGCCCAGCGCGGGTGGTGCGGCAGGATCCCGGCGTGCACCATATCGGGATTGCTCAGCACGATGTGCGCGCGGCCACGGATCGCACGCCGTGCATCCTGCGGCGTATCGCCATCGTAGGTAAAGACGCCGATCTCCAGATCACCCGGCGTCGACAGCACATCGCTGAGCGCGTGCAGCTCCGCGAGCTGGTCCTGTGCGAGCGCCTTGGTCGGGAACAGATAGAGCGCGCGCGAGGACGGGTCCGTCAGGATGCGACTGAGGACGGGCGCGTTGTAGCAGAGGGTCTTCCCGGAGGCCGTGGGCGTGGTGATGACCACATGCCGGCCGGCCAGGGCATGTTCCATCGCCTCGGCCTGATGCGTGTACGGACGCTCGATGCCACGCGCCTCGAGGGCGGCGCGCAGCCGCGGGTCGATCGCATCCGGGAATGCGCCATAGGCGGCATCCCGGGCCGGCAGACGGCGAACGGCCGTGACCCAGCCGTCCGGAGTATCCGGCCGCTCGACGGCGCCGCCTGTGAGGCGCTCCAGCGCCCCTTGCAGCGCAAGGTCATGAGCCGGATCCGACCGGCGTACCGCGATGGCCGTCATAGACGGCCATCCTAGCAAACAAAAGGCAAAAGGTGCACGCGCCTGCGCGTCAATTCACGACGGCCGCGCCCCAGGGCTTGTCACCGGCCTTCACCCGCGCCACCACGCTCTTCGTGGCCACATCCACGATCGCGATCTCGTTGGTCGGACCATTCGCCGTGTACACCGTGGTGCCGTCGGGAGAGACCGCCACGCCCCAGGGCCGGCCACCGACCTCCACCTGCCACGCCACGGTGTGCGTCTTCGTGTCGATGGCCACCAGGTTCTTGCCGCGGCCCGTCGTCACATAGATGAACTTCCCGTCGGGTGAAGCCGCAGCGCCCATCGGCCGCGCCATCTCACCGGTCAGCTTGATCGTGGCGCGCACCTTGTGCGCCTTCGCGTCCACGACGGCCACCGTGCCGCCGTTCTCCGAGGTCACGTAGGCTTCACGGCCGTTCGGCGCAAACGCCGTGGAGCGAGGCCGTGGACCGACGGCGAACTTTGCGACGACCGCGTGCGTCGCCACGTCGATGACAAACACCTCGCCATCCTCCTCCGAGGTGATGTACGCCACCTTCCCGTCGGGACGCAGATCCACGCCTTCGGGCTCACCACCGACCTTCACCGTCGCCACGACGGCTCCCTTCTCGACATCAACGATGCTCGTCTGCGCGGCATCCTCATTCGTCACGAGGATCGACTTGCCATCCGGCGTCACGGCGAGCCGCTCCGGGTCAGGGCCCGAGGGCAGGACGCGCAGGAGTGTGCCCGTCTTGAGGTCCACGACACCGATGCCGTCGGCCGCCCGATCAGGTGGCGGCAGTGTCTTCTCGTCCACGCCAGGGCCCGCCGCGGGCGACCCGCTGAGCGCGACGTAGGCCGTCTTCCCATCTGGGCTGACGACGATGCCACGCGGGCGCTTGCCGAGGGGAATGGTGGCGGTGACCTGCTTCGTCGCCAGGTCCATCACCGTGAGATCGCCCGAGGCTTCATTGGTGACGAGCAGGTGCGGCCCCGAAATCTCAATCACCATGGGCGCTGGCGGCGGCGTCTGCGCCGTCGGCACCGGCTTCTCGGCGGGAACGGGTTTCGAACAGGCGATCGCGAGCACCGCGAGTCCAACAACAGAGGCAAGGGATCTGGACATGGCGAGACGATACCAGAACCCCGCCGCGTGATCGCCACCTCGAATGGCCGAGCCAGGCCGGCCTCGCTGGAGTCCGGTCGCTAGAACGCGCGGCTCTGGCAGCCGTCAACAACCACCGACGTGCCGCTGACCCAGCTGGCGCGCGGCGAGGCCAGAAACGCCACGACGTCCCCCACTTCGCGGTCCGTGCCGAAGCGGCCAAAGGGCAGCTCCTGCTTCACGAACTGCGCAATGGCGGCTGGATCCGCCTGCTGGCGCTTCCACCACGACCCGCCCGGAAAGAGGATGGAGCCCGGAGAGACGCTCAGCACGCGAATCCCGTCAGGCGCGAGCTGCTGGGCCATCGTCTTGCCGAGGCTGATCTCGGCGGCCTTCACGGCGTTGTAGGTCATACGGCCACCGGCCTCGCGCCCGAAGATCGAGGCGATCAGCATGATGACGCCACGCCCGGCCGCACGCATGTGTGGCACGACCGCGCGCGACATCCGCACCGCGGGAAAGAGCGTCAGGTCCACCGCCGCCTGCCAATCGGCATCGCCCGTCTCGATGCCGCCGCCGCTGCCTCCGCCGACGTTGTTCACCAGGATGTCGATGCGGCCGAAGGTCTCGACGGCCGCTGTCACGAGCCGCTCAATGTCGGCCGGCACCGTCACGTCCGCCTGAATCGGCAACACGCGGTCGGCTCCGCCGGCCACCGCCCGCACGTCGCGCGCCGCCTGCTCCAGCGTCTCCGGCGTCCGGCCCGAAAGCACAACCCGGCACCCTTCCGCGGCGAGCGCCTTGGCGCTGGCCAGACCGAGTCCGCGGGTCGAGCCTGTGATGATGGCGACGTGGTCGCTGAGTCCGAGGTCCATCCCGCGATGATGCCACAGGCCTGCCGGACCATTCGCCGGGTCGTCGCGGGCCCGCACGCGAACCCTCGCGTGCGGGTCAACGACGCGCTAGATTACACGGCATGAGACATGTCCTGACTCTCGCCGCTGCTGCCCTTGTCACGACCGCGGCGCTCTCGGCAGAGAACTGGCCCGCGTGGCGCGGCCCCGGAGACGCGGGCGTGTCAACGGACACGAACCTGCCGGTCACCTGGAGCGACACCGAGAACATCGCGTGGCGCGCGACGCTCACCGGTCTCGGCGTGTCGACGCCCATCGTCTGGGGCGACCGCGTGTTCGTCACCTCGCAAGTTGGCAATGTCGCGGAGCGGAGCGGCAAACACCCGACGCTCATTACGGGCGACGCCCTGGACGACAGCGGCGAACGCACGCTCGGCGGCCGCAAGCAGGGTGAACGCCCCACGGCCGACGACACCGTGCGCTTTGTGCTCACCGCGCTCGACCGGTCCTCGGGCCGGCGGCTCTGGGAGCACACGCTGGTCGGCGAAGGGCCCTTCCCCGAGATTCACGAGAAGCACAATCTCGCGTCCCCGAGTCCGACCACCGACGGTCAGCGCGTCTACGCCTGGTACGGCACGGGCCAACTCGTCGCCGTGGACTTCTCGGGCACGCAGGTCTGGTCGCGCAACCTGGCGAAGGACGTCGCTCCGGTCTCCATCATCTGGGGGCCCGGTTCCTCACCGACCGTCTACGGGACGTCCCTCTATCTGCTCGCCTATCACGGCACCTCGGCGTATCTGATGGCTGTCGATACCGCCACCGGCGCCACGCGGTGGAAGGTTGACGGCACCAAAGGGGTGACATCGTATTCCACCCCCGTCATCGTGCAGACGCCGGCCGGTCCCGAACTCGTCGTGAACTCCAGCGAAGGCGTCGCCGGCCACAATCCCGCCACCGGCGAGCGGTTGTGGTTCTACGCCGAGGCCAACACGTTCCCGGTGCCAGCGCCCATTCCGGCCAGGGACGGCCTGGTGTACCTGAACCGCGGCTATCGCAGCAGCCCCTTCATGGCCCTCCGCGCGGGCGGCCGCGGCGACATCGCCGCCACGCACGTGGTCTGGAGGCAGGCGACCTCTGGTCCCTACGTGCCCTCACTCGTGTACTACCAAGGCTTGCTCTACATGGCCACGGATCAGGGGATCGTGAGCGCCATCGATGCGGCCACCGGCGTGCGGGTGTGGCAGGAGCGGATCCCGGGCGTCTACATGGGGTCGCCCGTCGCGGGCGACGGCAAGATCTACTTCGCGGATGAGACGGGCACGACACTCGTGCTTGAGGCGGGGCGCTCGCTGAAGCTGCTGGCGACGAACAAACTCAGGGGGCGCTTCGGCGCCTCACCCGCCATCGCGGGCGGGCGCCTCTTCCTCAGGAGCGACGGCGAAGTCATCGCGATCGGACGGCGTTAGCGGCCGGGGCGATCAGCACAACACGCGAATCACGTCCGACCGCGTGATGATGAACGTCTTGTCGCTCTTGAAGTCACGGACGAGCACGGCGGGATTGTCAGGCGTGATCATCGTCGAGAGCGAGTCGACCGGCGTGGAGATGTCCACGAACGGGAACGCCGGCTGCATGATCGCGTCCACCGGACTGGCCTTCACTGCCGGATCACGCACAAGCTCCTGAAAGAGCCGCGTCTCGTTCAGCGAGCCCACGACGCGGCCATCCTTCGTGATCGAGACCTGCGAGAAGTCGTGCGCGGCCATCAGGTGCGCCACCTGTTCCACCGTGGCCGTGGCCTCGAGCGACCGTAACTCGCCCGCCATGGCCGAGGCCACCAGATCCCGTGCGGTCAGGCCTGACTTGTCGACATAGCCCTTCGCGCGCATCCACTCGTCATTGAACATCTTGCCGAGGTAGCGCGTGCCGTGGTCGTGAAAGATCACCACCACCACATCGCTGGCCGTGAAACGGTCCTTCAACTGCAGCAGACCCGCCATCGCCGAGCCGGCTGAATTGCCGGCAAAGATGCCTTCCTCCTGCGCAATCCGG